>CAWFNB010000016.1:0-418616 GCA_963817125.1 uncultured Actinomycetota bacterium | reverse complement strand
AGAGGTCGCCGCGTTCGATCTTCCGCAGAGCTTGGCCAGCCTTCGGCGTTCTTCTCATCGAGGCCCCACTCGGGACCGATCCGAGGCAAAGAGCGCCGTGAGTGGCGACATGGTGGTCCGGGGCGCGGCGATCTGGTCTGCGTGCCGACGTCGCAGCCACCGGGAGATCGTGGGTTGAGCGCCGACCATGAGGCAGGTGAACAGGATCAGCCAGGGCACGACCGCGGCGAAGACGGCAGAAGGCAGGGCCAGGAGCAGGATCGCCCCGGCTACCGATCCGACAGCGCAGGTAACGATGACCGCGAAGGTGACGCCGGGATGCTCACCCAGCTCGCGCCGATAGCCGAAGGAGCCGCTGAGTCCCGCGGGGGTCATGCCGACGGTGTTCGACGCGTTGGCGACGACCGGCGGAAGGCCGACCGCGAGGAGGACCGGAAAGCTCAGTAGGGAAGCCACGCACACCGTCGAGGTGAGCACGCCAGCTCCGAGTCCGGCGGCCAGGACAGCGAGCTGTTCGGCGCCGGTCAAGGCTTTTCGCGGAGCAGCGCGACGTCGCTGACCAGCGCGACATGAGCGTGCATCGCTGCGGCGGCACCGTCCGGGTCGCCGGCACGGATCGCGTCGGCGATCGCGCCGTGACCGGCGAGCGAAGCCATCGGACGGCCCGGCTGGGAGAGCGACTCGATCCGGGTCTCCCGGATCAGGTCGCTGATCTCGTCCATGAGGCGGGCAAGCAGGAGGGAGTGCGCGGCCGCGGTGACGGCGCCGTGGAATCGCTCGTCACCTTCGACACCCCGGCCGCCGGCGTCGATGTCGGCCTCCATGAAAGTAAGGGCGTCGTCGATCCGCGCGAGATCCTCCTCGGTACGCCGCGTCGCTGCCAGCGAGGCAATCTTGGTCTCGAGGGCGTCGCGGGTCTCGATGATCTCGGGCAGGCGGTTGGCGTGGGCGCGGATCGCCTCGACGATTCGTTTGGACCCGGCTTCGGTGACCACGGTGCCGTCCCCGTGGCGTACGGCGACCACGCCGATCACCTCGAGGGCGACCAGTGCCTGGCTGAGCGTGGCTCGGCTGACGCCGAGCCGCGCGGCGAGCTCGCGCTCGGGGGGAAGACGATCTCCGGCATTGAGGCCGTTGTCCGAGATCCAGGCAGTGATCTGTTCGGCCACCTGCTCGTACAGCCTCGTCCTCACCGGTGCCTGCGGATACGAGGCCGACAGCCCGTGGCTTTGCTCATGCATGGCACCACCCTATTGACAATCGGCCCAGTGACCTATTGGCTAGGCCACTGAGCCACTGGGTGATGACGGTCACAGGGACCGACTCCTGGAGATGAAGGAGTGGCCATGGGACCGGAATGGGTAGCGATCGTCGCGCTGGTCGCGCTGTTCGTCATCGGCACGGTGCTGCCGATCAACATGGGCGCACTGGCGTACGTCGCCGCGTGGCTGGTCGGGATGTTCTCCCTGAACCTGGATGAGAAGGAAATCATCGCTGGGGTCAGCGGGGACCTGATCCTCACGCTGATCGGCGTCACCTATCTGTTCGCCATCGCGAAGAACAACGGCACCGTCGATCTGATCGTCCGCGGTGCCGTACGAGCCGTCGGCGGCCGGGTGGCGCTGATCCCCTGGGTGATGTTCGCGGTGACGGCGCTGCTGACCGCGATCGGGGCAGCCAGCCCCGCCGCCTGCGCCATCATCGGGCCGATCGCACTCGGCTTCGCCGGTCGCTACAAGATCAACCCACTGATGATGGGCATGTTCGTGGTCCACGGGGCCCAGGGCGGCGGCTTCTCGCCCATCAGCATCTACGGCACCATCACCAACTCGGTGATGGAGGAGAACGGACTGCCCTCAGCCGAGCTCGCCATCTTCTTCGCCAGCCTGGTGGTCAACCTGATCATGGCCGCCATCCTGTTCGTGCTGCTCGGTGGTAGGCGGCTCATGTCCCAGCGGATCGACCCCGACGACCCTGACAACATCGACCCCAGCGCCCTCGACGAGGACCTGCACCGAGGCGGCGTGGGCGTCTCCGGCCGCGGAACCGGCACCCTGGTCCAGACGCGGACTCAGGGCCACGGCGTGCGCCGCGACCAGATCCTCACCCTGGTGGCCTTCCTCGGCGTCGCCCTCGTGGCGCTGGTCTTCGACAAGAACATCGGGTTCGTCGCCATCACCGCCGCCGTCGTCCTCGCGATGCTCGCGCCGCAGGAGCACAAGGACGCCGTCAAGCAGATCGCTTGGCCGACCGTGCTCCTCGTCGCAGGTGTCAGCACCTACGCAACCATCCTCACCACCGCCGGGTCTCCGGAGTTCGTGGGCAAATGGGCGGCCGGGCTTGGTGCCGTCGCCATCGGCGCCCTCATCCTCTGCTACGTGGGCGGCGTGGTCTCCGCGTTCGCGTCATCGGTCGCGTTGCTGCCCATCATCATCCCGATCGCCATCCCGCTCATCTCCGATGGGGGGATCAACGCCGCGATGTTCGTGGCCGCTCTCGCCGTCTCCTCGACCATCGTCGACGTCAGCCCGTTCTCGACCAACGGCGCGCTGATGCTGGCCAACAGGCCCGACACGATCACCGAGCCCGTCTTCTACAAGCAGATCCTGACCTACAGCGTCATCGTGGTCCTGGTCGGACCCCTACTGGTATGGGCCGCGCTCGTGCTGCCGAGCTGGTGACCTGATGACCACCGCACTCAGGAACCCCGGACCCCTGGACGGAATGCTGGTCGTTGACCTCTCCCGCGCACTCGCCGGGCCCCACGCGACGATGATGCTCGGCGACCTCGGTGCCCGCGTGGTCAAGATCGAGGCGCCTGGCCACGGAGACGACACCCGCGGCTGGGGACCGCCCTTCGTCGGAGAACCGGGGGCGCTGCAGTCGACGTACTTCCTGTCGGCCAACCGCAACAAGGAGTCGATCGCCCTCGACCTGAAGGATCCCGACGATCGCGAGGTTCTCCTGCGCCTGGTCGATCGCGCCGACGTACTGGTGGAGAACTTCCGCACCGGGGTCCTTGACCGCCTCGGCCTTGGCATCACGTCCCTGCAGGAACGCAACCCCAGCCTGGTGATCCTGTCCATCACCGGCTTCGGGCACGACGGACCCGAGGGCGGTCGCGCCGGCTACGACCAGATCGCCCAGGGCGAGGCCGGCCTGATGTCGCTGACCGGCTCGGGGCCCGACGATCCCCAGCGGGTGGGCGTCCCGATAGCCGACCTGCTGGCCGGAATGTATGGCGCCTATGGCGTCCTGGCCGCGCTGCACGCGCGTGGCAGCAGCGGATCCGGCTCCGTCGTGAGGACCTCACTCCTGGCCGCCGTGGTCGGTGTCCACGCGTTCCAGGGCACCCGCTGGACGGTGGCCGGTGAGATCGGCCGCGCGCAGGGAAATCATCACCCCTCCATCGCGCCGTACGGCCTCTTCCACTGCCGCGACGGCGCCGTCCAGATCGCCGTCGGCAGCGAGGGACTGTGGCGCCGGTTCAGTGAAGGTTTTGGACTCGACCCCGAGGCCGACGGCTTCGCCACCAACGGCGAACGCGTGGCCGGCAGAGCTCGGCTCATCGACGTCGTCGAACGAGCCTTCGCGTCCTGGGATGCCGAACCGCTGCTCGCCCGGCTCGCGGAGGTCGGGGTACCCGCCGGCAAAGTCCGCACCGTGGACGAGGTCTACGCGTGGGACCAGACAGCCAGCCAAGGTCTGCTCGTCGACGTCCAGCACCCCACGCTGGGACCCGTGACCCTCCCCGGCCCTCCGCTGCGCTTCTTCGCCCCAGACGGCAGCGAGGTGACCCGTCGTTCGCACACAGCACCCCCGTTGCTCGACCAGGACCAGGCCACCGTCCGGGCCTGGCTCGATGCCGCCGACGACCGAACCGCACGGGCAACCAGGTGACCCATCGCTGGTCGGCCGCCGAGCTCATCGACCACGTCCTCGACCCGGGCTCCTTCGAGTCCTGGGATCACCCGATCGACGTGTCCTCCTACCCGCCGGACTACCGCCGTGAGGTGCAGGACGCGGCCGCGAAATCGGGCACCGACGAAGCCGTGCTCACCGGGAGCGGCCGGGTGCGTGGTCGCCCAGTCGGGGTGATCGTCAGCGAGTTCGAATTCCTCGCCGGCTCGATCGGGCGGGCGGCCGCAGACCGGATCGTGTCCGCCGTCCATCGGGCCACGGCCGAGCGCCTGCCCCTGCTGGCCACGACCGCCTCCGGCGGCACGCGGATGCAGGAAGGCACGCCGGCGTTCGTGAAGATGGCCGAGATCTCCCGAGCAGTCATGGCTCACCGGGCCGAGGGCCTGCCCTACCTCGTCCACCTGCGCCACCCCACCACCGGTGGGGTCTATGCATCGTGGGGATCGTTGGGACATATCACCGTCGCAGAGCCTGGCGCTCTCGTCGGCTTCCTAGGACCGAAGGTCTACCAGGCTCTCAACGGCCAGGCGTTCCCCACGGGTGTGCAGACCGCGGAGAACTTGGCCGTCAAGGGAGTCATAGACGCCGTCGTCCCCACCGCGGATCTGCCCGAGATCGTGGACCGCGTCCTGTCCCTCCTCCTCGACCCTCCCGAATGTTCATCACTCACTCGGCGACGCCAACCGGTGCCCACCAAACGGTCGGTATGGCGGGCGATCGAGGACACCAGAAGCCCCGACCGTATCGGGGTCAGAGACCTGCTCCGGCACGGTGCCACAAGCACCGTGCGACTGCGCGGTACAGACGAAGGCGGGTACGACGCGACCGTCCTCCTGACCCTCACCCGACTAGACGGCCAACCCTGCGTTCTGGTCGGCCAGGACCGCAGCCGCCAAAACGGCGCACGGCGCCTCGGCCCGGGGGCACTCCGTGCGGCGCGTCGAGCCATGCGCCTTGCCGAGGAACTGCGACTCCCGCTGGTCACGATCATCGACACCCCCGGCGCCGAACTGTCACCCGCCGCGGAAGAAGGGGCGATCGCTGGGGAGATCGCCCGCTGCATCGCCACGATGACCACGCTGACCGTGCCCACCGTCGCGGTCCTCCTCGGCCAGGGCTGCGGCGGCGCGGCTCTCGCGCTGCTGCCCGCACGGCACGTGATCGCCGCCGAGAAGGCATGGCTCTCACCGCTACCGCCCGAGGGTGCAAGCCTCATCCTCCACGGCACCACCCAGCACGCCGCCCAGGTTGCCGAAAGGCAACGCGTCAGCGCGATCGACCTCCTCGCCGACGGAACAGTCCATCACGTCGTCCCCGAAGTCGACCAAGACACCCCGGCGACCCTCGCAGCAGCCGTGACCGCCGAAATCGGCGCGGCTCTCGTCGCGCAGCGCAACGCTGACCAGCAGGAAGCGCACCGCACGTGCGCCACGCCCTATCTGTGCCTCAAGGACGCAGGCACCAGGTAGCGACCCTTGAACTGGACGCCCGAAACGAGTGTGCGTGCCCGTGCGTGCCCAAATGGACGTGGAAATTGTGGATGCTCGTGGACCTGGCTGGACTTTGACGAAGAAGGACACGGCGCCGACCGCTTCGTGACAGGTGCGCTGTCCTTCGCGAACGCTCAAGTCCGGCTTCCGGGTGGCACGCAGAGGCCCAGGGTTTCGCGAACGATGGCTGGAGGCGGCCAGCTTCCGGCGGACGCCGGCGTGCACGTGGGGACCCTTGTCATGCGAACCTCGGAGAACGCTCGAGATTCTGTGCACTGAAGATGCATTATACTGCACTTATGGATCAGACGACGACCGCGCTCTCGACGGCGATCGGCGCTCGCGTACGCCAGGAGCGCCAGGCCCGCAACTGGACGCTGGACCGGCTGGCCGAACTCGCAGACGTGAGCCGACGCATGCTGATCAACGTCGAGCAGGGCGCGGTCAACCCCAGCGTCGGCACCCTGCTGCGTCTCAGTGACGCCCTGGGCATCGGCTTGCCCGCCCTTGTCGAGCCGCCGGCCCCCGCCGCGTTGCGGGTGACCCGGCGCGGCGAAGGAGCCGCCTTGTGGACCAGCGAGGCCGGAGGTCGAGGCCTGCTGGTTGCCGGCACCGAACCCCCCGATGTCCTGGAGCTCTGGGACTGGACCCTGGCTCCCGGGGACCAGCACCGCAGCGAGGCGCACGTCAGCGGCACCAAGGAGCTGATCCAGGTCCAGGAAGGCCAGGTCACCGTCGAGGCCGGCGGCCGGTCGGTGGTCCTCGACGTGGGCGACGCGATCGGGTTCCCGGGAGACGTCACCCACTCCTACGCCAACGCCGGAAGCACCTCGGCGCGGTTCTCGCTGGCCGTCTACGAGCCAGGCGTCGGTGCCGCCCCCCGCCCGGAGGTCAGCCATGGTTCATGACAGCACCCTGCAAGAGTTTCTGGACAGCGCTGAGGTCGCACCGGCCGTGTCGGTTCTCAGACCCGACTACAGAGCCCTGCTGCTCGCCGTCGACGGCATCACGCCGGCACCCAGTGACGCGGTGAGCGAGGCGCTGCTGATGTCAGCCGAGGACGCAGCGACACGTGCGTTGGCCGATCGTGGCGTGGAGGAACTTGCGCATGTCGCCGCCTGGCGCGAGGCGTACCGCGCGTTCGGGGCCAAGCCTCAACGCACCCGCAACAGCCTGGAGGCACTCATGCGGCGCGCAGCCGCCGGGCTGCCCAGGGTGAACCGACTCACCGACGTCTACAACGCGGTCTCGGTGCTCCATCAGGTGCCACTGGGCGGGGAAGACCTGTCACGGTACTCCGGCCCTCCCCGGCTGATCCGGGCCAGCGGAGCCGAGGCCTTCGACACCATTTCCGCAGGCGAGCCTGTCGTCGATCACCCGGATCCCGGGGAGGTGGTGTGGTGCGACGACGCCGGCGTGACCTGCCGACGCTGGAACTGGCGCCAAGCGCACCGCACCCAACTCACACCCGAGACGTCCACGGCGCTCTTCATCCTCGACGCCCTCGACCCGATGACCGACCAGGCACTGAACGCGGCCGCCGAGGACCTCCTCGCACACCTCGCTCCGCCCAGAACACCACTGACCGTGGCCCGTCGCATGATCACAGCACAAGGAGCCTGACCATGTTCATCCAACCCTGGGACGCCGCCCTGGACTCCGAGGAGTGGCAGAACTGGCTGGCCACGACCGACCAGTTCGGCGTGCTGGCCGTCAACAACATCGACCCCGCACAGGCACCGCTGCTGGTGCCGACGCACTTCACCCTCGCCGGCGACGAGCTGCTCATCCACCTCGCCCGTCCGAACCCGGTGTGGCCGCACCTCGAGGCTGCCACCCAGGTCAGGTTCGCGGTGATCGGTGACTACGCCTACATCCCGACGTACTGGCGCGCCAAGGCCGGCGGACCCGACGAAGACGGCGTGCCCACCAGCTACTACAGCACGGTCCAGTTCGTGTGCCGCCCGACCATCGTCGACGACCCGGACGGCAAGGCCGACCTCCTCCTCGCCCAGCTAGCGGTCTTCCAACCAGAAGGCCGCCACGCAGATGTCGCGGCCGACCAAGCGCCCTACGGACGGATGCTGCCAGGCATCCGCGGCCTCCGACTCGCGATCGCCCGCGTCGAGGCCAAGTTCAAGTACGACGACCACAACCCGGTCGAACACCGCGAGCGCGTCATCGGCCGCCTGCAGGACCGAGGCCACGGTCTCGACGCCGGCGCCGCAGCCCAACAACGCCGACGCCTCGACGCCATCGGCGACTGGCGCAGCCACCGGCATCAATCCTGATCTGTCCCGCCTCACCTGTCCCGTGACGCGTCCGCAAACCCAGCCAGTACACGCCCCCACGTACTCAGCCGCCGACACAGAAGGCAGACCATGACCACCCCGCAGACCGCCCACCAACGCACCGCTGACCAGCCAGCCAGCCGCCCCGACAAGCACGACTACGCCAGCCTGGCTGACGAGTCATGGTTCGTGCACGGGGGCAACCGCTCCGATGACACCGGCGCGATCCGCACCCCGATCGTCATGGCCAACAGCTACCTGCTTCCCGAGGACCCCACCACCATCGACGACCCCGGCTACGACGGGCTCGTCTACACCCGCGAGCACGGCGCGAACCAGCGTGGTCTGGAGCAGAAGCTCGCTCGACTCGATCATGGTGAGGCGGCCGCCGTGTTCGGCACCGGCATGGCTGCCCTGCACGGAGCGTTCTTCACTCTGCTCAACCCCGGCGACCACGCCATCGTCTCCAACGTCGTCTACATGCGCGTGTGGGGACTCTTCGACTCCCTGCTCCCCGCCAAGCTCGGGATCGAGGTCGACTTCGTCGACATCACCGACCTTGACGCCGTGCAGGCCGCGGTCCGCCCGAACACGCGCCTGATCCACACCGAGGTCATCGCCAACCCCGACCTGCGAGTCGCCGACGTCACCGCGCTGGCCGGCATCTCCCATGCCGCCGGTGCCCGACTCACCGTCGACTCCACCTTCACCCCACCGCCGCTGCTACGGCCACTCGACCACGGAGCAGACCTCACCATCCACTCCCTCACCAAGTACTTCAACGGCCACGGCGACGCCATGGGCGGCGCCGTGATCGGATCCGCCGAGCTGGTCGAGGACATCAGGACCGGCGCCCTCCACCACGTTGGCGGAGCGGTCTCTCCGTTCAACGCCTGGCTCATCATGCGCGGGTCCGTCACCCTGCCTGTGCGTCTCACGCGGCAATGCGCGACCGCCCAGCAGATCGCCGAGTTCCTCGCCAGTGACCCCCGTATCACCTGCGTGAGCTACCCCGGACTATCCACCGACGCGCAGCACCAGCGAGCTGCCTCGCAACTGCTTGGCGGCTTCGGAGGCGTGGTCACCTTCGCCATCGCAGGCACCCACCAGGACCGCGTCCGGTTCGTCAACGACTTGCGCGTCATCACCTCGGCCGTCTCCCTCGGACACGACGAGACCCTCATCGCCTACGAGGAGTACCCCGAGGCCCGCGCTGCCGCCTTTGCAAGCCCCTACCGAGACCATGGACTCATCCGCCTCGCTATCGGACTCGAGTCCCCGGGCGACCTCATCGCAGACCTAGCCGCCGCACTCACCACCGTGTACGGCTCGCCACGTTGAGCAGCATCTGAGCCAGAGCCGCCCGTGCAACTCGACCGTCCGTGCGACGACTGTTCATTGCCCGGATCTGCCAGGCGTGTTCCGTACGAGTATTGAGCCTCCGCAGATCCTCGGCACCGCTTACGCCACCGGGCACGTATGACGAGATGCTCAGGCCTCTGCTCACCTCAAGCCAGAAGACGCTGGCCCCCGCGACCGCCATGGGCCAGCGTTCACCCTTTCGCATTGACCCAGAGGTCGCGGCCAATGCGCCGTCAGAATGACGTCCGCGCAGGGCTCAGCTCGTGCCTGAATGTCCATCCGCGTGCAGGTTCGTGTACGACGCGTCAACAGCCCTCGCGGGCACTAGCCCGCGCCGGCTGCTGACTGGCTGCTGACAACTGCGGACAACCAGCGGGCGGGAAACGCCAAAGGCGGCTCCCGGATCTCTCCGGAAACCGCCTCTGACCTGGTGTTTCACTGTGTAGCGGGGGCAGGATTTGAACCTGCGACCTCTGGGTTATGAGCCCAGCGAGCTACCGAGCTGCTCCACCCCGCGTCGGTGCACCCAAGGCTACGCCACGGGCGGTCGGTGGCTCAAATCATGGCGTCGCGGTCGCCGAGGGCGATGAGCCCGAGGCGGACGGTGACGCCGGCAAGCCGGCGCCGTCGGCCAGGTCCACCGCCTTGTTGACCAGGCGCTGAGCCTCTTTGATGTGGTCCTGGTAGGCGCCCAGGTCACCGTCGGTGTAGGCCTGGTCGGCCGCCACGAACTCGTCCTGGGCCTCGGCGAGCAGCGCGCGGATCTGCTCGTCGACCGACCCGGTCGGAGTGTCCGTCGGGTTGTCGCTCGGGTCGTCCGTCGGGTCGTCGGTCGGGTCGTCCGTCGGGTCGTCTGTCGGGTCGTCCGTCGGGTCGTCCGAGGCCTCGTTGGCCGTGTCGACGGCCGCACCCAGCGCCTCTGTGAGCGTGGTGCCGATGCCGACCTCGCCGCGGTAGGAGACCAACACATAGCGAAGGATCGGGAAGGTGGCGTCGGTCGCGGTCTCCAGCGAGGCGTAGATCGGCTCGACGTACATCAGCTCGTCGCCGACCGGGACGGTCAGCAGGTTGCCGTAGGTGACGGTGCTGCCGCTCTGCTTGAACTGCGAGAGCGCGTTGGCGACCTCCGTGCTCGACCGCACCGCGTTCGCGACCTGGCCCGGCCCCTGCTGCTGGAGGTCGAGCACGTCGATGACCCGCATCTGGCCATAGGTCGGCGAGGTGGCGTCGGAGTCGACCGACACGTACGCCGCGAGGTTGCTCCGCTTGAAGGGCACGAACGTCGAGGTCAGGGACCACACCGGCTCGGTGCCCGGCGGGTTCTCCGGCGGCGCCGCGTTCTCGTCGGCCTGGATCAGGCCGGGCGGCTGGGTCACGAACATGCGGTACGGCGGCTGCAGGTTGTTCGCGACGTTCGGGTCCTCGGGCACGCTCCATCGCTGGTCGTCCTGGAACCAGGCGTTGGGATCGGTCACGTGGTAGCGCGCGAACTGGTAGCGCTGCACCTTGAACATGTCCTCGGGGTACCGAAGGTGCGACAGGAGCTCCTCGGGGATGTCGTCCTTCGCCTTGACCGTGCCGGGGAACGCGGACGACCACGCCTTGAGCAGCGGGTCCTGCTCGTCCCAGGCGTAGAGGTTGACGGTGCCGTCGTACGCGTCGACCGTCGCCTTCACCGAGTTGCGCATGTAGTTGATCTCGTCGGTCGGCAGCGTGCGGAGACCGGACTCGTCCTGCAGCGAGTCGTCGGTCATCTCCTGGAACGACTCGCGCTCCGAGCCCGGGAACCGGTCGGTGGTCGTGTAGCCGTCGACGACCCAGAGGATCTTCCCGTCGACGATGGTGGGGTAGAGGTCGTCGTCGAGGGTCAGCCACGGCGCGACCTTCTGCACCCGCTCGGCCGGGTCGCGGTTGTAGATCACCTCGGAGCTGGAGTTCACCCGCCCCGACAGCAGGAAGTTCGTGCTGCCGAACTTGATCGTGTAGAGCAGCTGGCGGAACGTCGACCCGACCGGCACGCCACCGTTCCCGTCGTAGGTCGTGGTGCGGGTGCTGCCCTCTCGACCGAGGTCAAGCTCGACGTTCGTCTCGGTGCCGGATGGCTGGCCGACCACCGAGTAGTCGGGGCTGTTCTCCCCGAAGTAGACGCGGGTCTCGTACTCGCCGACGGCCTGCTCGAGGTCATCCTGGAGGGCCTGGTTGCCCTGCGCCCACTGCGTCTTGTCCGCGTCACTGGTGCCGCTGCCTCCCAGCGCCTCGTCCTCGTTGTCTCTCTGGTTCGCGTAGGCCGCGATCACGTCGTTGCCGTGGGTGTAGACGGTGTGCAGGTTGAGCCAGTTCTGGACCTCGCTGTCGAGCGCGCCCTGGTCGAGCTCGCGGACGCCGAGCACGAGAGCGCGGTCGACGCCGTTGATCACGTAGTGGTCGACGTCGAGCACGTCGGCGACCGAGTAGTAGCCGCGCACCTGCTGGTTCTGCTCGAAGGTGCGGCGCACCAGCTGGGGGTCGACCAGCGGGACCGCGGAGACGCTCGGGTCGAGATCGGGGTCGAGCTCGCTGGCCGACGTGCCGTTGGACGGGAGCCGGTACTCCTCGACGGTGTCTATGTCGTAGGCCGCTCGGGTGGCCGCGATGTTCTTCTTGATGTACGGCGACTCCTTGTCCGCCTCGCTCGGCCGGACCTGGAACTGCTGCACGATCCCCGGCCAGATCAGGCCGAGGAGGATCGCGGACAGCACCAGGAGGGCGAGTCCCATCGAGGGCAGCAGCCAGGTGCGCCGCCAGACGTTGGCGAAGAACAGCACCGCGCAGATCAGGGCGATGCCCATGAGGATCGCCTTGGCCGGCAGCACCGCGTTGTCGTCGGTGTAGGTGATGCCGGTGAGCAGCGAGCCGGACTGATAGGCCAGGTCGTAGCGGTCCAGCCAGTAGTCGGCGGCCTTGGCCAGGACGAAGACCCCGAGCAGCACCGACATCTGCGCCTGCGCCGCACCGGAGAGCCGATCGCCGGGTGTCTGCAGCCGGATGCCGCCGTAGAGGTAGTGGACGACGGCCGCGGCGAGCAGCGCCACGACCGTGACTGCCATGACGAAGTCGACGAGGAAGTGGTACCAGGGCAGGTCGAATACGAAGTACCCGATGTCCTTCCCGAAGTAGGCGTCCTCGCGCTCGAAGGGCACGCCGTTGCGCCACAGCATGTAGGTGCGCCACTCCCCCGAGCCGGAGGTGCCGGCGAAGAGACCCAGCAGCAGTGCGATGCCGAGGACCAGCCAGGTGCGGATCGGCGTGACCGCCTGGCGGTAGCGGTCGAGGCCGGCCTGCTCGGGCGACTGCGGGTGGAACAGCGGCCGTAGCCGGAACGCGACCACCATGTTCACGGCGACCACGACCGCCATCAGCAGCCCGAAGATCCCGAACAGGGCGATCTTGGTCCACAGCAGCCGGCTGTAGACGGAGCCGAAGCCGATGTCGCGGTACCACAGGACGTTGGTGTAGAAGTTCGCGAACGTGCTGAGCGCGAAGAAGCCGACCACCAGCACCACACCGGTGATCACCAAGGCGCGGGAGCGCCGCGACGGCGGACGGTCTGCGGGTGCGTCCCGCGGGTCCTCGTCGAACAGCTCGCTCATGCCTTCTCTTCCTGTTCGTCCATCGGTCCGTCCACCGGTTGGTCCACCGGGTCTCCCGGCTCAAGCGTGGCACCCAGCAGGGCGATCAGCCCGGGCACCAGGTCCGCGCCACCCACCACCGACTGGTCGTCGTCGTGTGCACGCAGACGCAAGGCACAGTACGACGAACCGGCGCGGGTCACCCCTGCGACGATCCGGACCTCGTGCCGGTCCGGGTGCTCGCGGGCGTACTCCTCGGCGCCGGAAGGGTCCTCCGGCAGCGCATCATCGGCGTCCGGAGGCAGCACCAGCCGCTCCACGACCGCGGCGCACCCGGTGACCTCCGGGGGCCAGACGATCGACTCCAAGCTGTCCTCGAGCCGGTGACCAGCGGGCAGCTGGTCCTGCTCGACCGGGGTCAGCGACCCCTCGGCGGACGCGTCGTCGAGCCCCATCACCGAAGCCAGCGCGGGCTCGCGGCGTACGAGCTCGGCGGTCTTGACGAGCGCGTACAGCCGGCCAGGCTGGTCCCAGCCCCCGTCGGCGATGTGCGACTCGATCTCCAGCACCGCGGCGGCCAGAGCAGGGTCCACGTCCGGCACGGTCGGCATCATCGTGGGGTCGTTCATCGCGTCAGCCGTCGCAGCTCGGGAGCTCGGCGTCGTGGTCGCCGGCCCAGGCCTCGATGGAGGACAGCGCGTCGTCGAAGGTGGTGACCTTGACCAGCCGCATGTCCTTGTTGTGGGCACCTTCGACGTCGTCGCAGTTGTCGGCCGGGACCAGGAACAGCTGCGTGCCGTCGTCCCGGGCGCCGACGATCTTCTGCTGGATCCCGCCGATCGGGCCGACCGTGCCGGCGAAGGTGATCTCGCCGGTGCCGGCCACCCGGCCGCCCTCGGTGAGCGAGCCGGGCGTGAGCGTGTCGTAGACGGCCAGCGAGAACATCAGCCCGGCGCTCGGCCCGCCGATCCGCGGGTCGATGGTGACGTTGACCGAGAACGGGAAGATGAACCCCTGCCCGAGGTTGATGCCGATCTGGGGCGAACCGGTGATCGTGACCAGGCCGAGGATGGTCGCGCTCGACTTGCGCGGGGTCAGCGGGACGTCGACCGACTCGCCGTCGCGCAACACCGTGAGGGTGATCTTCTGCCCGGGCGGGGTCGCCTTGATCGCGGTCACCAGCTGCTGGGAGGCGAGCTCAATGTCCGCCGGCAGCTGCTTTCCGTCGACCTTCTGGAGGATGTCGCGGACCGCCAGTGCACCGTCTGCGGGTGCGCCGGGGGTGATGAACAGGACCTCGAGCGCCGGGGTGACCTCGTGACCCAGCGCCGCGAGCGCAACCGCCACCGCGGTGTCCTGGGAGGACACCATCTGGACCTGGCCCTCGGTCTTGTCCTCCTCGGCAGTCTTGTCGTCCGGGTAGACCGCCTCCCTCGGGTAGACGGCGTCACTGGGGTCGAGCCAGCTGGCCATCACCTGGAACAGGTTGAGCCTGGTCTGCCTGGGCGTGACCGAGACGGTGGTCATCCGTAGCTGCCCGTTGTCGCGGTAGGTCTTCTGCCCCGGGACCTGGATGATCTCCTTGCCGTCAGGAGCGGCCAGCACGTCGACCGTCGGGCCCGGCGCGTACGTCGTGTACGGGAGCGGCCGGACCAGCGCGACCACCGCCAACGCAGCCACCAGCGGCACCGCCAGGATCGCGGCGAGCACGCGCTGGTTCATGCCGCAAACTCTCTCAAACCACTGGTAGCCCGCCGCGCCGGGTCAAGAAGAGTCAAGACGCAGCGCGGCGCTGCTCGTCGGCCGGCGGGTCGCTCGGCGGCCGGACGGAGCGCGGGCCACGACGAAGCGCGACGCCGGTGGACCGCTCGCGGCGCCGGGGCAGCCGCGCAGGGGGTGGCGGCTGCTCCCGCTCGAGGGCCTCACCGAGCCGGCGGACCAGCTCCTCGCGGTCGACCTCGCCCCGCCCTTCGCGGCCGACCCAGCCGACCCACGCCATCGCCACGAGAGTGACGACGACCGGCGGCACCAGCCAGAGCAGGATCTCCACGCTTGCGAGGGTAGGGACCAGTGCCCCGCATGGTGGGAAGCGCCACGTTCGGCGTGTTCAGCGTGCGTGCAGCGCGAGGCGGCGGAGCGCGGACTGGCCGGTCCCAATGCAAGCGACGCCAACGAAGCGATGTGCGTGCGATCAACGCGCGGAGCGCGTGCTTCCCGCCATGCGGGGCGCTAGCGTCCGGGGCATGTCGGAGCCCACGCCCGTCCGGCTCGTCGACCTGCGCGAGGCACCGCTGGAGGTCGAGGAGGTCATCGCCGCCCTCGACGACGAGTCCTCCGGCGGGCTGACCCTGTTCGTCGGCCGGGTCCGCGACCACGACCAGGGAAAGGGAGTCGTCGGCCTCGACTACTCCGCGCACCCCTCTGCCCTCGACACCATGCGCGCGATCTGCGAGCAGGTGGCCGCGAGCCACGCCGTGCACGGCATCGTCGCGGTGCACCGGGTCGGCACGCTGGCCATCGGCGACGTGGCGGTGATCGTGGCCACGACGTCCGCGCACCGGGGCACCTCGTTCGACGCCTCCCGGCAGCTCATCGACACGCTCAAGGCCGAGGTCCCGATCTGGAAGCACCAGCGGTTCAGCGACGGCACCGAGGAGTGGGTCGGGTCACCCTGACAGCGCTGATCCCAGCCGTCGCGGGTTGTCGATCCGGCGTACGGTGGGGTCATGGCGCAACCCCCTCCCGACGACGAAGACCGTCCGGAGAACCCGTTCCGAGGCACGCCCTTCGAGCAGCTGTTCAACGCCGGCCTGTCCGGGATGGGCGCCGGTGGCATGCCCGACCTCAACCAGCTCTTCGGCCAGCTCCAGTCCATGCTCCAGCCCTACGACGGACCGCTCAACTGGGACGTCGCCCTCGACCTGGCCCGCAAGACCGTCGCCCAGTCCACCGACCCGACGCCGAGCAAGGCCCAGCAGGACGCCGTCGCCGACGCGGTCCGGCTGGCCGACCACTGGCTCGACGAGACCACCTCCTTCCCCTCGGGCGTCACCACCTCGTCTGCGTGGAGCCGGGCCGAGTGGGTCGTCAACACCACCGACGTCTGGAAGGTGCTCGTCGAGCCCGTCGCGCTCCAGTCGGTCGGCGCGCTCAGCTCCGCGCTGCCCGAGGAGGCGAAGGCGCAGGCCGGGCCGATCCTCAGCATCCTCGGCCGGGCGATCGGCGCGCTGCTCGCCAACCAGGTCGGATCCGGGCTCGGCACGCTGGCGGGCGAGGTGCTCTCGGTCTCCGACGTCGGCGTTCCCCTTGCGCCGGCCGGGAAGGCCGCGCTCATCCCGGCGAACGTCGCCGCTTTCGCCGAGGGGCTCGATGTCACCGAGGACGACGTGCTGCTCTACCTCGCGCTGCGCGAGGCCGCCCACCAGCGACTGTTCGCCGGCGTCCCGTGGCTGCGCGACCACCTGCTCGGCGCCGTGAAGGCGTACGCCGAGGGCATCGAGGTCAACGTCGAGGGGATCCAGCAGCGGGTCGAGGAACAGATGCGCGGCCTGGACCCGTCCAACCCGGACTCGATGCAGCAGCTGCTCGAGGGCGGCATGTTCGAGCTGCCCGACTCCCCCGCCCAGAAGGCCGCGCTCGAGCGGCTCGAGGTCACGCTCGCCCTCGTGGAGGGATGGGTCGACGAGGTCGTCGGCCTGGCCACCGAGGGTCGGATGCCGAGCGCTGGCAAGCTCCAGGAGGCGGTCCGCCGCCGGCGCGCGGCGGGCGGGCCGGCCGAGCAGACCTTCGCCACGCTGGTCGGCCTCGAGCTGCGGCCCCGACGACTGCGCGACGCGTCGACGCTGTGGGGCTCGTTGCGGACCCGGCAGGGCACCGAGGCCCGCGACGGCGTCTGGATGCACCCACACCTGCTCCCGACCGCCGCCGACCTCGACGACCCGCTGGGCTTCCGGGAGGGTGCGAATGCACCCGATGCGCTCAGCGAGGAGGACTTCGACGCGGAGCTGCGCAAGCTGCTCGACGCCTCGGAGGGGTCCGACGGGTCCGACGGGTCCGACGGGTCCGACGACACGGCCTAGTCGACGTCCGACTCCTGACCCGGCGGCGGCTCGACGCGGGACGCTGACGACCAGCCGAGCAGGTAGCCCTTGGCGCGCTCGGCCTGGGGGTAGCGGTCCACCCAATCCCAGAAGGCCGAGTCGTGACCGGGCTCGATCAGATGTGCCAGCTCGTGCACGAGGACGTAGTCGATGACCCAGCCGGGCATCCCCTGCAGCCGCACCGAGAGGCGGACGGTTCGGTCACCGGGGGTACATGAGCCCCAGCGCTGCCGCTGGTTTTCGACCCAGCGCACCGAGCCTGGGACCGCGAGGCCGCCTAGGTAGCGGTCGTTGAGGAGGAGCGCCCGCTCCATGAGCTCCGCGTCGGACGGGATCAAGCGGCGCTCGGACTTCTGCACCCGAGCGACCATGGTCTCGACCCACTCGGCCTCCTCCTTGCGGGAGAGCGAGGCCGGCACCAGCACCACGATGCAGTCACCGTCGCGGTAGGCGGACACGGTACGGCGCCGACGCTTGCTGCGCCGCACCTCCACCCTCGGTGCCTCGTCGGGACTCGCCGCCACCGCCATACCTAAAATCTAGCGCCCCTCGACCGGGATTCCGTGGCGCTTCGCGCCATCAAGGCACGCACATCGCGGCGTTGTCGTCACTCGCAGGAGGTCAACTACACCTTCGCTCCTCCGCCTTGCGCTGCACGCACCTTGAAGACGCCAAGCATCAACGGACCCCGGTCGAGGGGCGCTTGCGGTTCGCCCACTCCAACAACCGCTCCTTCGGCCAGGTGTTGACGATCCGGTCAGGGTCGATGCCCGCCGCGTCGGCGCGCTCGGCGCCGTACCAGAGGAAGTCGAGCTGTCCGGGGGCGTGCGCGTCGGAGTCGATCGAGAACAGGCAGCCGAGGTCGCGGGCGAGCTCGACCAGCCTGGTCGGCGGGTCGCGGCGCTCCGGGCGGGAGTTGATCTCGACAGCGGTGTTGCTCTCGGCGCAGGCCTCGAAGACCGCCTTGGCGTCGAACTGGGACTGCTTGCGGATGCCGCGGCCGCCCGTGACAAGGCGGCCGGTGCAGTGACCGAGGACGTTGACGCGCGGGTTCCGCACCGCGGCCACCATGCGCCGGGTCATCGCCGGGGCGTCCATGGCCAGCTTGGAGTGCACGCTGGCCACCCGAACCTCGAGCTGGTCGAGCATCTCGTCGGTCTGGTCGAGGCTGCCGTCGTCGAGGATGTCGACCTCGATGCCCTTGAGCAGCGTGAACCCGCTGCCGGACAGGTGCTGGTTGACCGCGTCCACGACCCCGAGCTGCTTCTGGAGACGCTGGACGCTCAGCCCGTTGGCGACGCGCAGTCGGGGCGAATGGTCGGTGAGCACCTGGTAGTCGTGGCCGAGCTCGATCGCGGTGAACGCCATCTCCTCGATCGGTGATCCGCCGTCGGACCAGTCCGAGTGCGAGTGCAGGTCGCCGCGCAGCCGGGCGCGGAGCTCGTGTCCGCCCTCGGTGAGCGGGCCGCCGTGCTCCTTCTCGAGCTGGGCCAGTCGGTCCGGCAGCTCTCCTCGTGCGGCCGCCGCTATCACCTTCGCGCTGCTGGTGCCCACGCCGGGGAGGTCGGTGATCGAGCCGTCGTCGACCCGGGCCTGCACCTCGTCGTCCGACAGCGGCAGGATCGCCGCTGCCGCGCCCCGGAACGCCTTGACCTTGTAGGTGTCCTCGCGGCCCCGCTCGAGCAGGAAGCCGATCCGCCGCAGTGCGGCGACCGGCCCGTCGTCGTACACCTCCGCCACGGAGCCACCTTAGGGTCGGTGCGGGAGAAATCGTGGTGCGGAGATTTTCGTCCACACCCAGTGGAGAGAAGTCCTCGCAGGTCAACCCGGCATTTCTCAACCTTGGTCAGGGTTTTTCCACAGGCTGATCCCCGATTTTGATACGCCTCCTCCACTTGTGAAACGGCTTGTCCACAGAGTTGTCCACAGGCTTGTCCACAGGGTGACGGGCCGGGCCATTGCCCGGTGGAGCGCAGGTGCCTACGGTTGCGCCCAGACGAGGCCCCTGGGCCCGTCGGGTGAGATCCGCAAGGGGAAGGCGGGTCTCGCTCCGGCGGACACGGGGGCCTCGCCCTGGCTGCCCAGACTCAGCGGCCCCGGAACTGCGGCGCCCGCTTCTCCCGATTCGCCCGGATGCCTTCCTGCAGGTCCTCGGTGGCCAGCGTGATCGGCTGGGCCATCGCCTCCCACTGCAGGGCGGCCTCCAGGTCGGCATGACCGCCATCCATGAGCGCCAGCTTGGTGAGCCGGCTGGCGATGGGCGCGGTAGCGGCGACGCCGGCCGCGATCTCGAGCACCTCGTCGTGGAACGAGGACGCGTCGAGCACTCGCGAGACCAGGCCGAGGCGCAGCGCCTCCTCGGCGTCGACCACGCGGCCGGTCAACAGCAGGTCGCGCGCATGCGCCTGGCCGACCGCCTCGGGCAGGAGGTGGGTGCCGCCCATGCCAGCGTGCATGCCGAGCTTCACGAACGGCACGCCCAGCTTGGCCCCGGCCGCGGCGTACCGCAGGTCGCAGGCGAGCGCGAGGCAGAGCCCAGCGCCGATCGCGGCGCCATTGATCGCGGCGATGGTGGGGACCTCGAGGGTCCGGATCGAGAGCCAGGCCCGGTAGAAGGGCAGCATCCGGGCGCGCAGCTGATCGACGGTGGCGTCCGGTTCACTGGCGATCCACGAGGTGTTCCCGCCAGAGCAGAACGCGGACCCCTCCCCCGTGACGACGACCGCGCGCACGGCCCGGTCGCCGGCCAGCTCGGCCACGGCGGCGACCCACGACGTGGTCATCTCATCCGACATCGCGTTGCGCATGTCGGGGTTGTCGAGGGTGACCAGGGCCACGCCGTCGGCGGGTCGCTCGACGCGCAGGTGGGTGTAGCTGGGCATGCGCGCACCCTACTGAGACGAGCCCCTGGACCGCCGTGACCGGCTTCACGGCCGGATCGGGCTCGTTCAGGCGCGAAATGTCGATTTTTCGCCGCGCCGAGCGCCTGTCGCGGCTTCGCCTGAGCGTGGAGTACGGTCGAAGCGGCTCGACGACCTGTCGTAGAGCCTCCGGCGGGCTTCCCCTAGCCCAAGAAACTTTGGTCAGAGTCCCCCGCCGCGACGACCGAGAACACATTAGGCAAGGAGGCCGTCATGGCGGAGACCTGGAGCGGCGAGTTCTACTGCGTGAAGTGCAAGGAGAAGCGCGAGGCTTCTGGAGAGGTCCGGGTCAACGACAAGGGCACCCGGATGGCCAAGGCTGTCTGCCCCGTGTGCGGGACCAACCTCAACCGAATCCTCGGCAAGGCCTGAGAAGCTCGCCCTAGACGTCGAGGACGGCGCCCCCGGTTGCCCGGGGGCGCCGTCCTTCGCGTCCGCCCGCCTGTGGAGGAGCTCCGCCGCAGCGCAGCTATCCGTGTCAGCGTTGCTCCATGACCTGGCTCCTGCTGCCCGGGCTGCGGCTGGCTCGTCGCGACGCCGACCACCTGCAGCTCGGCGTCGACGCCCCACGGGTAGCGGTGCTGCCCGACACCCGGGTCGTCCGCCGTCTGGTGGCCGACCTGGCTCACGGGGCTCCGCTCACGACGCTCGACGAGACGACTGCGCCCCTCCTGACCGAGCTGGTCCGGGCGGGGCTGGTCGTGGCCGCCGACGACGAGGCGGGCAGGCGCCGGCACCGCGGCCGGTCCGTCGTGCACGT
The DNA here is from genome assembly GCA_963817125.1 of uncultured Actinomycetota bacterium. Classification (GTDB taxonomy): domain Bacteria; phylum Actinomycetota; class Actinomycetes; order Propionibacteriales; family Nocardioidaceae; genus Nocardioides. The sequence goes on along the minus strand of CAWFNB010000016.1, from coordinate 398,163 downwards.
GGACGCTCCCGCTGACGTCACGCCCACTGCGCTGCGCCTTGTCGGCGAGGCCGGGCTGTCGACCACCTCGACCGCGGAAGCCGCCACGGTCGCGCTGGTGTGGAGCGAGGGCGAGCTGGCCCGCGACCGGCTCGACGGCTGGGTGCGAGCCGGCACCCCGCACCTTGTGGTGGCCGAGCTTCCCGACGGACCCCGCCTCGGCCCGTACGTCGTGCCCGGTGTCACCGCCTGCCTGCGCTGCGTCGACGCGCACGCAGGCGAGGCCGACCCGCGCCGGGCACTGGTGGTGGAGCAGGTCGCCACCGGGAGGCCGCTGCGCCCGGCCCGTCCCGACCCGGCCCTTCGGGCACTGGCGCTGGCCTGGGCGGTCCACGACCTGGCCACGGCGGCCGAGGGCGGCCGTCCCAGCACCTGGTCGGCCAGCGTGCGACTCGAGGCACTGCCGCCGACGCTCACGGCGTACCGCCGGCACCTGCACTGCGGCTGCGCCTGGTCCGACCCCGTGTCACAAGCGGGCTGACTGCGTGTTTCACCAGTACTCGCTGTCGAGCTTCCCCTCCATGGCGCGCAGGTGCTCGCGCGAGCAGCTCTCGCAGTAGGTCTTGCTGCGGCCGTTCTCGACCGCGGTGCTCCAGGTCAGCGTCTTCGCGTCGTCGGCCTCCTGCCGGCCGCACAAGTCGCAGGTCTTCACAGTGGCGAACCTATACGCGCACGAACACGTCGAGAGCCGGGTACGACCGTGATGGTCGTACCCGGCTCCCGGTTTGTGTCACCCGCGATCAGGGTGTCCCCGCAGAGGCCGCTGACGTGCGGCATCCCGTGAGGTCTTACAGAGCGCGGGCGAGGGCGAGACGCGCCTGCTGCGCTGCCTGCTCAGCCTTGCGGCTGAGACGGCGGGCACGGGCCAGCTGGTGGCCGCGCCGCAACTCCTGCGCCTCTCCCAGGCGCGCGGCCATCTGCGCGCGCGCCAGGTTCTCGTTCATGAGATTCATCTCGGTGCTCCTGGTCATGTAGGTCTGGTTCATGTGGGTTGTTGGTTCCTTCGGGACGGGAGGGCGCCGGCACAGCACACGCTGCTACGCGGCCACCTCGTTCTTGCGGGGACGGCCACGCGGACGCTTGCGGGGAACGACGACTCCATGGATGAAGAGCTGTCCACCCCACACACCCCACGGCTCGCGGCGCTCGAGAGCCCCGTCGAGGCAGAGCGAGCGCACCGGGCACTCGATGCACAGGGCCTTGGCGTACTCCACGTCGCTGGGCGACTCGGCGAACCACAGCTCCGGGTTGTTCACCCGGCACGGCAGGTTCATCTCGTCCACCTTGGCGGCCGTGTCGTGGAGGTCACCCAGACTCGGCTGGTCGGCAGTGCTGGCGCGGTCGAGAACGCTGATGGTCATGTTTTTCACCTCCTCTGCTCACCTTGATCGCGGGTGTTGGTCAGTTGTTCTGTCTGGGCGGACGTTTCCGGGAAACAGAAAGGCCGCGGATCCCTTGTCGGGTTCCGCGGCCTGGAGGCTGCCAATCAGCTGTTTCAACTGGTCGGTGGACTCCAGGCGGTGGTACCCCGGACGTAGGCCGTGGCGAAGCCCATGTCTCCCTTGAGAGCGGCCTGGCGGTCGCGCACACCAAAGGTGGTCACGGAGGCGTGGCCGCAAATGGGCATGCCGAGGGAGGACGGGTTGCTCGCCGTCATCTGGATGTTGTTGATGTCCATGGGGCCACCTCCTTCATTGCCTCGTGCGCCGGGTGTGTCAGTCCCGTGATGCGCAGAACGGATCAGAACCAGCAAGGTACCGTCCCCGCTGTGTAATGAGCAAACGATTTTGTGGGTATTTCCCACCGATTTTCTGCCATTCGCTACCTGCGAGTTTGCTGCCTACCCTGCGGAGGTTTCGACACGCGCGGTCGCGGCTGCTCAACCACCAACGATCGGACCTGTCCTCGTCCCTCGGACCGCTCCGATCACCCGACAAGGTCCAGCAGGTCCTCGCCGTACTTCTGGAGCTTGTCCGGGCCGACGCCGCTGACCGCCAGCAGCGCCTTGCGTGTCTTCGGCCGGCGGGTGGCGATCTCCTCGAGGGTGGCGTTGCTGAAGACCATGAACGCTGCGATCTCTTCGTCGCGGGCCCGCTCCGAGCGCCACTCGCGGAGCCGCTCGAAGAGTGCCTCGTCGTAGGGCGCCGGGCAGTCCACGCACCGGCGCCGCGCCTTGTCGGCAGCCGTCTGGAGCGGCTTGCCGCACTCGAGGCACATGCGCGCGCCCTTGGCGCGGGCGGCCTTTGGCGGTGGGCCGGCTTGTGCAGGGAGCAGCGGAGTGAGGAACCGCGACGGCTTGCGCGAGCCGCGGCCGCCCGGCTGGCGGGCCAGCGCCCAGGACAGGGCGAGGTCGACGCGGGCGCGGGTCATGCCGACGTAGAGCAGCCGGCGCTCCTCCTCGACGGCGGCCGGGGTCTCGGCGTAGGTGATCGGGAGGGTGCCGTCCTGGAGACCGCAGAGGAAGACCGAGTCCCACTCGAGCCCCTTGGCGGCGTGGAAGGTGGCGAGGGTGACGCCCTCGGCCACCGGGGCGTGCTGCTCGGCGGCCCGCCGGTCGAGGTCGTCGACGAACTCGGCGAGCGTGCCGCCGGCAGCCCCGAACTCGCTCGCCTGGTCCATCAGCGCCTGCCAGGACTCCCACCGGTCCCGGGTCTGACCGCGGGCGGACGGCGCCTCGGGCGTCCAGCCCATACCGGCCAGGGTCGCGCCGACGGTCTCGAGCACGTGCTCCCCCTCGCCGGACCGGGCGGCGCCGCGGATCCGGGTCACCGCCTCGCGGACCTCGGGCCGGTCGAAGAACCGGGCCGCGCCACGGAGCACGTAGGGGATCCCGCGAGCCGACAGCGCTTCCTCGAAGGACTCGGACTGGGCGTTGATGCGGTAGAGGACGGCCATCTCGCCGACCGGTCTCCCGGACGAGCGCAGTGCCTGGATGCGGGTGGCCACTGCCTCGGCCTCGGCCACCTCGTCGGGGTGAGCGGTGTAGGTGACCTCGGGACCGGCGGCCTGCTGGGAGCGGAGCTCGACGCCGCGGCTCGTGGTCCCGGAGAGCAGCCGGTTGGCGGCGTCGACGACCTGCGGTGTGGAGCGGTAGTTGCGGACCAGCTCGATCGAGGTGGTGCCCGGGAAACTTGGCCGGGAAGTCGCGCAGGAAGTCGGCGTTGGCGCCCGCGAACGAGTAGACCGTCTGGGCCGGGTCGCCCACGACGCAGAGCTCGTCGCGGCCGCCGAGCCACAGGTCGAGCAACGCGGACTGGAGCGGTGAGACGTCCTGGAACTCGTCGACGACGAACCACTTGTATTGGCGTCGCACCTGTGCGGCGACGCGTTCGTCGTCGGCCAGGATCCCGGCCGTCAGGAGCAGCACGTCCTCCATGTCCATCCGACCCTGCTCGCGCTTGACCTCCTCGTAGGCCTCGAAGACGTGCGCGACGACCTGTGGCGCGTGCGAGGCCACCGACCGGCCGCGGGCCGACGCGACCTCGACGTAGACCGCCGGCGAGACGTTGCTCACCTTGGCCCACTCGATCTCGGACGCGAGGTCGCGCAGCAGCGCCTGGTCGGCGTTGAGCCGCTGTCGGCGTGCGGCGCTGGCGAGGAGGCCGATCTTGGACTCGATGAGCTGGGGCAGCTCGGTGCCGTGCACGTGGGGCCAGAAGAAGCGCAGCTGGCGCAGCGCCGCGGAGTGGAAGGTGCGCGCCTGCACACCGCTCGCCCCCAGGGTGCGCAGCCGGCCCCGCATCTCGCCCGCCGCGCGGGTGGTGAAGGTGACCGCGAGCACCTCGGACGGTGCGTAGACGCCCGTCGCGACGCCGTGCGCGATGCGGTGGGTGATGGCGCGGGTCTTGCCGGTGCCTGCGCCGGCAAGCACGCGGACGGGGCCGCGCAGCGCCTCGGCGACCTGCCGTTGCTCAGGGTCGAGCGCGGTCAGCAGGCCGGGCGCATCGTCGGGCAACGGAACAACTCCCGGGTCAGATGGGTTTGACGGGTATCACTCTTTCGACGATCACCCTAGAGGCCGGAGGCGACAGTCCCAGATGACCGAGAGCAACACCGCTCCTGACGCGAATCTCACCATGTACACCACTCCGTGGTGTGGCTACTGCCACCGCCTCAAGAGCCAGCTCGACCGGGAGCAGATCTCCTTCCACGTCGTCGACATAGAGGAGCTGCCCGAGGCGGCGCAGATCGTCGAGTCCGCCAACAACGGCATGCAGACCGTCCCGACGCTGGTCTACAGCGACGGCACCGCGCAGACGAACCCCTCGGTCGCCCAGGTCAAGGAGAAGCTGGCCGCGCTGGCCTCCTGATCACCACTGGCCCGGCAGCGGCCCGCCGTACCAGTGCTCGACCAGAGAGCGGCTGATCGAGACACCGCCGGGGAGCACCAGGGTGCCCGCCTCGGCCTCGGCCTTCATGTCGGCACGGGTGAACCAGCGCGCATCGTCGATCTCGTCCTGGTCGACGTTGATCTCCTCCGAGACCGCACGGCCGACGAAGCCGACCATCAGGCTGGCCGGGAGCGGCCAGGGCTGGTTGCCGAAGTACTCGACCTCGCCGACCACGACGCCCGTCTCCTCGAGCACCTCGCGGCGTACGGCGTCCTCGAGCGTCTCGCCCGGCTCGCAGAACCCGGCCAGCGTGGAGTAGCGGCCCTCCGGCCAGATCGCCTGTCGGCCGAGCAGGCAACGCTCGTCCTCCGACCCCGGCTCGCCCCGGGCGACGACCATGATCACCGCCGGGTCGGTGCGCGGGAACTGGCTGCGGCCGCAGTCGACACACACCAGCTCGTGACCGGCTGCCCGGGGCTCGAGGTGGCCGCCACAACGCGGGCAGAAGCGGGTGACGAACAGCCACTCGGCCAGGCCGAGGGCATGGAAGACCAGCGGCGCGCCGGCCAGCTCCTGGTCCGCGAGGTGCGGCAGCAGCCCGCGGAGCGGGAACCACTGGTCCTTGGCCGCCTGCGCTACCTCCGGCCCGGTGATCACGGCGAACCAGGCCCGGTCGTCGTGCTCGCCGAGCAGCACCCGTAGCCCGTCCGGAGCCGACTGCGTACTCACCCACGGGATGCTTCCGTCGACGGGCTGGACTCGGGTGCCGGAGACCACGAGCACCCGGGTCTCCGCGTCGGCCCAGCGTTCCTCGAGCCACGCATCGTCGCGGCGTCGCAGCGCGACCCGGTCGTGGGCGCCTACGGCCATGCGCTCGTGCGGATACACCACTTCGCCGAGGCTAGTCCCAGGGCCCTAGGGTCACTGCACGTGAGCACCCACATCGCTGCCGCGCCCGGCGACATCGCTCCTCTGGTCCTGATGCCTGGTGATCCGCTACGGGCGAAGTGGATCGCCGAGACCTTCCTCGACGACGCCCGCTGCTACACCGAGGTGCGCGGCATGCTGGGCTTCACCGGCACCTGGCAGGGGCACCCGGTCTCGGTCCAGGGCTCGGGCATGGGGCAACCCTCGGCCGCGATCTATGTGACCGAGCTGTTCCGCGAGTACGACGTGCAGTCGATCGTCCGGGTCGGCTCGTGCGGCGCACTCAGCGACGGCTTGAAGGTCCGCGACATCGTGATCGCCTCCGCCGCCTGCACCGACTCGGGGATGAACCGCGTCCGCTTCGAAGGTCTCGACTACGCGGCCGTCGCCGACTTCGGACTGCTCCGCGCCGCCGCCGAGGCGGCCGCGGACCGCGACGGCGTACACGTGGGGCTGATCTTCAGCAGCGACTCGTTCTACCCGGCCCGCCCCGAGCTGATGACCCGGATGGTCGAGCACGGCGTCCTCGCGATCGAGATGGAGGCCAGTGCGCTGTACACGATCGCCGCCGGCCACGGCCGTCGGGCGCTGGCCATCTGCACCGTGTCCGACCACATCGTCACCGGCGAGGAGACCTCGGCGGCCGAGCGGGAGCAGACGTTCGGCGACATGGTCGAGATCGCGCTGGCCGCAGGCCTGGGCTAGACCTTCACCCCACAGACACACCTCGACGCGGGGGATTCCGGGCTTTCCTGAACCCCGCAATCGCGAATACCCCATGGTGTATATCGCGCCCGACGTCCGGGTCACGGGGGCACCCTTCTTGGGAGCCACAACGGTCATGACAACTCGATCTCGCTCGCTCAACGTCCACCGCGGGCTGGCTGCTGCCGCCGCGCTGACCTTCGCAAGCTGGGGCGCCATGGCGCTCCCGGCGGACGCCCGCCAGCATGGCGATCCGGGCGGCAACAACGGCACGGTGAAGATCACGCCGCACGGCGAGGACGACGGGATCCCGCAGAACACCCCACACGTCTCGTGCAGCTTCGACATCGAGTGGTACGGGTTCGACGAGGGCGCGGACATCGTCTCGACGGTCGGGTTCACCATGCAGGCCCCGACCAGCGACGTCGGGCTGTCCGGCACCGATCCGTCCCAGGTCTTCGTGGGTGGTGACCCGGCCAGCGGGGCCGGCACCGACAGCGGTCTCGATGGCGAGGCCACCTACACCCTGACCTTCGCCGGCGCGGCGCACCCGGAGCAGGGCTACCACGTCAAGCTCACCGTCCACACGCCCGGCTCGCAGGGCGCAGACACCAAGCACAAGGTCTTCTGGGTCCAGCCGTGCGACGGGCCGTCAGACCCGCCGGCCTAGTGTCCTGTCAGGTTGAAGCGGTGCTTATTTGTTGATGGCGGTGCAGTAGCCGGCGAGACGGTCCAGGATGTCCTCGGCGCTCTTGTGCCAGGTGAACGGTCGGGGGTTCTGGTTCCACTGCTCGACCCAGTCGCGGATGTCGGCTGCGAGGGCCTTGACTGTCCGGTGCGCGGATCGTTTGAGCTTCTTGGTGGTCAACGCCGAGAACCAACGCTCGACCAGGTTCATCCAGGATCCGTAGGTCGGGGTGAAGTGGAAGTGGAACCGCTTGTGGCGCAGCAGCCAGGCGTGCACCTCGGGGGTCTTGTGGGTGGAGAGGTTGTCCAGGATCACGTGCACGTCCAGCTCGGCGGGCACCTCGCGGTTGATCTTGTTCAAGAAGGCGATGAAGTCCTTGGCGGTGTGGGACTTGCGCAGGTCGTGGATCACCTGGCCGGTGGCGATCTCCAGGGCGGCGAACAGGTCCAGGGTGCCGTTGCGCTCGTAGTCATGAGTCGCCTTGGCCGGGGTGGTCGGGAGCATCGGCAGCGTCGGCGCGGACCGGTTCAGCGCCTGGATCTGCGGCTTCTCGTCGACCGCGAACACCGCCGCCGCCACCGGCGGCGACAGGTAGAGCCCCACGATGTCGCGGATCTTCTCGATCAGGTCGGGGTCCGGGGAGACCTTGAACTCGTCCTGGCGCCAGGGCTTGAGCCCGAAGGCCCGCCAGATCTCGCTGACGGTCTGCCGGCTGATCCCGTGCCGCTCGGCCAGCGCCCGGGTCGACCAGTGCGTGGCGTCCTTCGGGGTCGTCTCGAGGGTCTCGACCACGATCGCCTCAACCACATCGTCACCGATCTGGCGGGCCGCCCCCGGTCGCGGCGCGTCGCCGAGCCCCTCGAGCCGATCGGCCGCGAACCGGTGCCGCCACTTCGAGACCGTGACCTGGTTGCACCCCAGCTCGGCTGCGATCGCCGTGTTCGTCTCGCCCTGCGCACACGCGAGCACGATCCGCGACCGCAACGCCAACGCCTGCGACGACTTGTGCCGCCGCGCCCACCGCTGCAGCGTCTCGCGCTCCAGGTCACTCAGCTCGATCTCGACCGTCGGCCGACCCGCACGTCCCATCACCGGCTCCTTCTGTAGAGGCTCTTTGCCTCTTCAGAACCGGGCTCACCCTACGAAATTCCCGAAACCCAGATGTTTCTTGGCGGAACAACCTGACAGGACACTAGGAGGCTGCTGAACAATCGCGCGGCGCCTGCGCCGCGATAGCCGCACGCTGGCCGCGTTGCCGCCCCTTAGAAGGCGCCCAGCCTGCTATCGGGACGACGCCTTGCCATCGCACGACTCTCACGACGCTGGCATCCACGCCCTTGGTCAGCAGACTCCTAGCCAGACCGGCTCCGACCAGGTTCAGCCCCGGACGGGGCTGAGGTCCAGGAGCCGCTCCAGCTCCGACCGGCCCGGCAGGTCGGGGAACGACACGACCTCACCGGTCCGGACGTAGTAGAACGCCGCCTGCACCCGCTCCGGCGGCACGCCTGACAGCTCGGCCCAGGCGAGCCGGTAGATCGCGAGCTGCAGGGAGTCGGCCGTGGCCTGGCGGTTGGTCTTCCAGTCGACGACCAGGAAGCCGTCCCCCTCCTCGTAGACCGCGTCGATCCGACCGCGGAGCACTTGTCCGTCGAGGACGAGTGCGAAGGGTGCCTCCACGGCGTGAGGCACCCGCTCAGCGAACGGCCCCTGCTCGAAGGCCGCGATGACGGTGTCCAGATCGCTCTCGTCGGCGATGTCGAGGTCGGCGCGGCCGGGCAGGTCGTCGGGGTCGAGCAGCGGCTGCTGCTTGAAGCGGCCTTCGACCCATGCGTGGAACAGGGTGCCGAACCTGGCCGCCCGGCTGGGGGGCCGTGGCATCGGGCGGGCCAGGTCCCGGGCAAACGCCTCGCCGTCCTGCTTGAGGCGGAGCACCGCCGTCGCCGACAGGCTGGCGGGCAGCGGCACCGCGATCTCGGCGCTGCGCTCGCTCCGCGCCTCGGTCAGGAGGCGCTCGACCTCGGCGTCCCAGTCGGCGACCCGGGCGCTCTCGACCATGTCGAGGCCGTCGTCCTCGGCGTCCGGGTCGGCCGCGACGACCAGTGCGGCCGCGGCGATCCGCCGCTGTGCCTCCGCCCCGATGCCCGTCGGTGGCCAGGGCGTCGACGGGTCCTCGTCGGCGTACGGGTTGGGGTCGCCGCGGTCTGGTTTGTCGAGCCATGCCGGCTCGGGCTCGCCCCACTCCCCCATGAGCTCCCGGACGACCTGCTGGTAGTCCGAGGGCCCGAACGGGGTGGGGCGCGCCGTCCAGCAGTACGACGACACGGACAGCAGGTGCGCGGCGCGGGTGAATGCGACGTAGCCGAGCCGCAGCTCCTCGGTGCGGTCGTGCGCGCGAGTGGCCTCGCGGTAGGCCTTGAGCGCGGCGGCGTCGTATCCGTCCAGGCGCGGCAGGTCCTTGGCGTCACCGCGCAGCGGCGTCGGCAGCACGGAGGGCGACGAGGTCCAGAGCGGCCGGGACCGGTTCGCCGGGAACCGGGTGTCGCAGACCCCGACCAGGAAGACCGCCTTCCACTCCAGACCCTTGGACCGGTGCACGGTGAGCAGCTTGACCGAGTCCGCGGCGGTCGGCGTCGCGATGTCGAGACCGTTGCCCTGGTCGTCCTCGGCGGTCAGGTAGGCCAGCAGCGCGGGCAGGGTCACGTCACCGTCGACGGCCTGGAAGTCGGCGACGGCCCGGACGAACAGGTCGAGGTTGTCGCGCCTGGCCGGGGCCGCGGAGCTGACCGCCGACGCCAGCTCGACGTCGGCGCCGGTGGTGTCGATGATCCGGCGCACGATGTCGAGCAGAGGTTCGCCGACGTGTGAGCGCAGCCAGCGCAGCTCGCGGCTCAGGAGACCGAACCGTTCCAGCGCCTCGGGCGAGTACGGGCGGTCGCCGGGGTCGTTGAGAGCGTCGTCGAGGCACGGGATCTCCGCCGGGTCGATGCCCTCGGCGATCTGGACGATGTGGGCGGTGATCGACTCCGGCTCAGCCCCGCGTCCGCGACGACCCGTGAGCTCCGCGGCCCGGCTGCTGAGGAGGCCGAGGTCGCGCGTGCCGATCGCCCAGCGCGGACCGGTGAGGAGGGTGAGCAGGGCGGCGTTGGCGGTCACGTCGTGCATCAGGCGCAGGGTCGCCACGATCTCGGCCACCTCCGGAAGCCGGAGCAGCCCGGACAGGCCGACGATCTCGACCGGGATGTCGGCGTCGGTCAGCGCGTCGAACACCTCCGCCGCATGCGCGTTGTCGCGGGTCAGCACCCCGATCCCGGACCACTTGCCCTCGGCCGGGTCGGCGTGCGCGGACCGGACGCCGGCGACGAGCGCGGCCAGCTCCGCACGATGCGTCTCGTGCACCGCGGCCGTGACGACCCCGACCACTGCCCCCTCCTTGGGCTCCAGCGGCGCGACGGCGTCGTGGGCGGAGTAGAGCGGCGCGGCGAGCCGGTTGGCGGTGTGGAGGATGCGCTGGTCGGAGCGCCGGTTGACGGTGAGCGGGTACGCCGCGACCGGACCGGTCGCGCTCGGGAACGTCGAGGGGAAGTCGAGGATGTTGCTGACCGAAGCCCCCCGCCAGCCGTAGATCGCCTGGTTGGGGTCGCCCACCGCCGTGACGGGGTGGCCACCCCCGAAGATCCGGGCCAGCATGGTCGCCTGCGCGACCGAGGTGTCCTGGTACTCGTCGAGCAGGACGACCCGGTACTTCTCGCGCTCCGCGACACCGACGTCGGACTGGTCCGATGCCAGCCGGGCGCCGAGCTCGATCTGGTCGGAGAAGTCCATCAGCCCGAGGTCGGCTTTCAGCCGCCGGTATGCCTCGACCAGGCCCAGCAGCTCACCGCGCCGGTCGATGGCGCTCACGGCGTCGGCGATCGGCGACAGGTAGGTCTTCCGGTTCTTGCCGGCCTCCTCCTCGGCGTACGCGTGCAGGAAGCCCTTGCGCTCGGCCGCGTCGAAGGCCCGGACCGCGGCAGGGGTGACCAGGTGCTCGCTCATCGCCGAGTCCAGGGCCAGGAGGTTCTGGATCGCGGTCTCGGCATGGTCGGTGAGCTGGACGATCTCGCCCTGGTAGCGGTCCACCACCCGCGCGCCGAGCTGGTAGCGCGCGGCGTCGGTGATGACCCGGGTGTCGGGCTCGTGGCCGATCCGCAGGCCGTGGTCGGTGAGCAGGCCGGCGGCGTAGGCGTTGTACGTCGCCACCGTCGGCTCGAGAACGTCCTCGACCTCGACCGCGTCCTCGAGCGCGCCTGCAGCCACCAGCGACGCGCGGATCCTGGTGCGCAGCTCGCTGGCGGCCTTGGTCGTGAAGGTCAGGCCGAGGACCTGGTCGGGCGCGACCTGCCCGGTGAGCACGAGGTAGACGACCCGGGCGGCCATCAGCGCGGTCTTGCCGGACCCGGCCCCCGCGATGACCACGGCCGGCTGGAGCTCGGCCGAGATGGCGACCCACTGCTGCGGGCTGGCCACCCAGTCCGCCCCCATGGCGACGGCCAGCTCCTCGGCGGACCGGATCTCCTGCGGCGCGCTCACTGGCCCACCACGTGCCCGGCGCTCCTGGCCGGGCAGATCGGCTCGAACGGGCAGTCCCGGCACTGCGGCCCGACCACCGCCGGGAACTGCTCGGAACGCAGCAGGCGGGCGGCGTGGGCGAGCCGACCGCGGAGCACCTCACGCTGCGGGCTGTCGTCGGCCTGGACGCCCTGCGCCTGCACGACGGCGTCGGGACCGCCGTCGCGCAGGCCGAGCTGGACGAGCTCGGCGCCGCCGGCCTCGGCACGTTCGGCGGGCAGCCCCTCGAGCCCGTCGATCGCGCCGTGGTCGACGGCGAGCTGGTAGAGGCCGAGCTGCACGTTGTCGGGCAGCGACTTGTCGGTCGGCTTGCTGCGGTTGGTCTTGAGATCGACCACCACGACCCGCCCGTCCGCGTCGAGCTCGAGCCGGTCGGCGTACCCGGCCAGCCGGACCTGCTCCCCGCCGGGGAGGTCCAGCACGGCGCGGAACTCCTTCTCGATGCCGACCACGGTCCGCTGGTTGCGGTGGTGCCAGACAAGGAACCGGCCGAGGGCGGCCTGCACCCGGTCGAGCTCGCGCTGGCGAGCCCACGGGGTCCGGAACTCCATCCGGTCCCACACCGGGCGGACGTGCTCCATGAGGGCCTCGACGCCGGCCGCGTCCGGCGTGACGTCGAGCTCCCCCGCAGCGATCCGCTGGGCGAGGGCGTGCACGATCTCGCCGAGGTTGGCCGACTGGTGTGACCGGGTGATGCCGCCGGCCTCGCGGGAGAGGAACCACTGGGTCGGGCAGGTGGTGATGCCGTCGAGCAGGCTGGCCGACACCGGGACCGGCAGGTCCGGGTCGCGCAGGGGACGCACCGAGCGGGTGGCCGCCCGCGTCCCCCACCAGGTCGACGGGTCGGCCATCGGAGCCAGCGCCCGGTCCCCGACGGTCTCCGCGGCCAGCCGGGCGAGCCGTCGTGCCGCCGCCAGCCTCATCGCCGGGCTGGTGGCCGGGTCGGCCGCAGTCCGCCGCAGCTCGCTGACCAGCCCCCCGAGCGACAACGTGCGCTCCGGCCGGCCGTGGACCGCCTCGACACTGACGCCGAGCTCCTGCAGGAAGCGGGACGGCTGGTCGCCGTCGTCCTCTGGTGAGGCGACCGCGGTGACGACGAGCCGCTCGCGGGCCCGGGTGCAGGCGACGTAGAAGAGCCGACGCTCCTCCACCAGCAGCTCCAGCGACGTCGTCGGGGGCACCAGACCCTCGGCGCCGATCCGGTCGGCCCCCAGGAGCGTCGCCCGGCGGCGCAGGTCGGGCCAGCCCTCCTGCTGCACGTGGGCGACTACCACCAGCCGCCACTCGAGGCCCTTCGCACGGTGGGCGGTGAGCAGGCGCACGGCGGCGCCACGGGCGCCCCGCTCGGCGAGCGTGTCGGCCGGGATCTGCTGGGCCACCAGGGTCGCGAGGAACTCCCCGGCCCCCACCCGGTCGCGGGTCTCCTCGGCCCGGGCGGCCGCGTCGAACAAGGCGCAGATGGAGTCGAGGTCGCGGTGCGCCCGTCGGGCGGTGCCGCCACCCAGCTCGACCGAACGACGCAGCCGCGACGGCCACGAGGTGCCGGACCAGAGCGTCCACAGCAGCTCCTCGGCCGTCGCGCCCGCCTCCAGCTGGGCCCGGGTCGTGGCGACCAGGCCGGCGACGGACCGCGCCCGGTCGACCTCAGGACCGGTCAGGCCGTCGAGCAGGGTGGGCACCAGCACCGCCAGTCGGACGAGCTCCCGCGAGTGGGTCGGCAGCCGGTCCTCGGCCTCAGCCGCGGCCTTCTCTCGCTGGCGCAGCTGACGGGCCAGGCGGCGTACGTCGCCGGCGTCCAACCCGCCCAACGGACCCGTCAGCAGCGCCTCGGCCCGCCCGGCGTCAATGTGGTCGACGTGGTCCGGATCGTCGTTCTCGAGGTTGAGCACGACCCGCAGCCCGTCGATGAGCGGCAGCGCGGCCGGGTCGCGGACCAGCGGCAGCTCGTCACTGGCGACCTCGATCGGCACGCCCGCGGCGCCGAGGGAGCGACGCAGCGGCGGGATGGACTGTCGGCCGGAGCGCACCAGCACGGCCATCTCGTCCCACGCGATGCCGTCCTCCAGGTGCGCCCGCCGGAGCAGGTCGGCCAGGTGCTCGGCCTCGGCCCGGTCGCTGTCGAAGGTGCGGATGGTGACCCGACCCGCGCCGCGGTCCCCCGCGTCCGCCGTCGGCGCCAGGAATGCCTCGCGCGCACTTTCGGGGATGCTCCCGGGCAACCCGATCCGGCCGGCGATCCGCTGGGCGGCGGTGAGCAGCCGCGGCCCGAACCTTCGGGTGGTGGCCAGCGCCACCACCTCCGCAGGGGATCCGTCGGCTCGCGGGAAGTGGGTCGGGAAGTCGAGGACCCCGCGCACCTCCGCGCCCCGGAACGCGTAGATCGACTGGTGCGGGTCGCCCACCACCACCAGGTCGCGGCCGTCACCGGCGATCGCCCGCAACAGCGCCACCTGCCCGGTGTCGGTGTCCTGGTACTCGTCGACGAAGACGTGCGCATACGTCGCGCGCAGCTCGTCGCGGTGCAGCGTGGCCTCGATGGTCGCGCGCCGGATGAGGTCGGAGTAGTCGACGGCACCCCGTCCGTCGAGGACGGTGAGGTACTGCTCGAGGAACGCTCCGGCCGCCACGAACTCCGGCAGGCCGTTGGTCTCGCCCAGACGCTGGAGCTCCTCGCCATCAAGCCCCTTCTCCCTGGCGCGGGAAAGTACGGCATGGACCTCGCGTGCGAACCCTCGAGTGCCGAGCGCGTGCCGCAGCTCGCCGGGCCACCGGATCGACTCGGGGTGGTCCTGCAGCAGCTCACGCAACACCACGTCCTGCTCGGGCGCCGAGAGGAGCCGCAGCGGGCCGACGTAGAGCTCGGCCGGCGCCCAGCGCCGGATCAGGCCGTAGGCGAAGGAGTGGAACGTTGAGCCGATGCTGGCCGACATCGTGCGGCCGACACGGGCCGCGACCCGGTCGCGGAGCTGCTCGGCAGCTTTGCGGGAGAAGGTGAGGGCCAGGATCTGGTCTGGGTGGGCGCCGTCCTCGATGCGGGCCACGATGGTCTCGACGAGCGTCGTGGTCTTGCCGGTGCCGGGACCGGCCAGCACCAGGAGCGGGCCGTCGCGGTGCTCGACGACCCGTTGCTGCTGCTCGTCGAGAGTCGGCACCTCGATCGCGACGGACGGGCGGACCAGGCGATAGGTCGTCGCAGGGTCCGTCACCGGTTCACTCCATCACGGGCTGCCGACAGCGGGCCACCAGTGGTCATCGACGGAAGTTCGTCGAGGGTAGCCGTGGTCCAGGTGCGTGCAGCGCGAGGCGGAGGAGGGAAGTCGTAGTTGACCTCCTTCGACCGACTCCAACGAAGCGATGTGCGTGCCTGGGCCGCGGGGACCCCGACGAACTTGCGGAGATGACCACTGGCCCGCGGTGTCAGAGTGCGTCGGCGGCGGCCGTGGCGAGTGCCTCGCTCTCGGGGAGGTTCTCCTCGTCGGACCCGCCGATCGCGTACCACTGCGCGAAGAACGACTTCTCGCCGACGTAGACCCAGATACTGGCAAAGGCGTCGATGAAGGCCTCGTCGCCGATGCCCTCGACGGCCTCGGAGTCCTCGCTGCGCACCGAGTCCGCGGCAGCGGCGTTGGGGTAGATCGTGATCGTGGCGGTGTCGGCCGGGTTGTCGGGGTCGTCGGACCGCCAGACGCAGGTGTCGAAGCTGCCGCCGGTGATTGCGGCCCCGCTGGCGGGAATGCCGTCCTTGACCGGCGACCCGACCGCGGCGGCAACCTCGTCGGTGCTCAGCAGCTCGCAGGCCGAGTCGCCGGACGGCTCCTCCGCCAGGTCTCCCTGGGTGGCCTCGGTGGTCGGCTCGTCGGCCTGGTCGTCATCCTCGCCACCGCCGCAGGCGGCCAGGGCAGACGCCGCGACGAGGAGCAGCGGGACCAGGCCTCGGCGGATGCGCACGCCAAAGGCTAAGACACCTTGGCCTGCTCAGACGGCAGCCGACGCCGGCAGCCGCGGGGAGAGCGCACGCAGGATCACGGTGGCCCAGGTGCGGAACGGCCGCCACGCTTCGGCGATCGCGGTCAGCTCGGAGTCGTCGGGCTCGTGGTCGAGGTCGTAGAGCCCCCGGACCGCCTGCCGGCTCTGCCGCTCCTCGGTGGGGAGGACGTCGGTGAGGCCGCAGGCGCGGACCACCACGAGGGCGCTGTAGAACGGGCCGATCCCAGGCAGCTCCTGCAGGTCGGTCATCGCGTCCTCGGGTGGCATCGCCGTGAGCCGGTCGACGTCGAGCCTGCCTCCAGTGGCCGCCTCGGCGATCGCGTGCAGCCGCGGCACCGCGACGTCCTGCAGGGACTTGACGTGGTCGAGCCGCGCCAGGGTCCGCGGCGTCGGGAGTGCGTGGAGGGTCTGGCCGGCGAGCTCGAACGCCATCCCGTGCTGCTCGCACAGCCGTCGTCGCAGCCCGATGGCCTGCCGGCGCTGCCGGCGTGCGCTGAGCACGGACCACACGCAGGCTTCGTAGGGAGAGTGGAACAGCGCCGGGCGGAAGCCGGGCGCCACCGCGTGCAGCCGGGCCAGCACCAGGTCGGCCGCGCACACCCGGGCGAACTCCACGCCGTCGTGGTCGGCCGAGACGACGCGTGCCACCTGACGGGTGACCGCATCGAGGTCACCCTCGCCGTGCACCACGAGGTCGAGCCGTCCGTCAGCCTGCCGGAGCTCCACGCCGACCTGCTGCTCGAGGTCGGTGTCGAGGCAGAAGGCCAGCCGCATCACGCCGTCGAACGCCCGCTCGTCGCGGTGGCCGAACCCCATGAGCGCGACCTCCTCGAGCGAGTAGGGGCCGCGCAGGTCGATCGTCGAGGTCCTCATGACCGCGAGTCTGTCCGTGGCCACCGACAGCCACCGACAGCACCCGGCGCGTCGGTCGTGGCCCGCCGCGCGCTCGCTCTGCCACAGTGCAGCCATGAGCGTCGACGTGCCGGTGGAGAAGGGACGGTCCGTCCGCGGCCCCGCGGTGCTGGTGGTCAGCGTCCTGGTCCTGTCAACGTGCCTGACCTGGGCGTTCTACTCGATGCGCGCGGTGATGAACGTCGGCGGCGCCTGCGCTGACGGCGGTCCCTACGTGAGCGCCCAACCCTGCCCGGACGGCGCGGCGCTGATCGCCGTGGCCGTCCCGGTCATGATCATCACCGCGATGGTGGGCTCGGCGGTCGCGCTGTCGATCAACGCCCCCAACCTGCTGATCCCGATGTGGGGCGTCCTGTTCGGGTCGCTCGGCTGGAACTTCCTTGAGTACTCGTTCCCTGGCGACGGCATCGTGTGGGGCTGGCTGGTGTGCGGCGTGATGTTCGAGCTGATGGCCGCTCCGGCGATCTTTGCGATGCTGGTCGGCATCAAGAACGCCGTACTGCCTGCTGACACGGCGGCGCCGGGCACCGGCGCTCGGTGGTGGGTGCCGGCGTATGCAGCGCTCGGCGCGATCGGCTTCCTGTTCGGCGCCTGGAGCTTCAACGCCCTTAGTTAGGTCTTGCCTATTCGAGCGGACCGCGGTCGTTGTAGACGCCCGCTTCCTCCTGGCCGGTGAGCCGCTGGATCGCGGCCATCACCTCGTCGGTGGCCTCCCGACGGGCCCGCCCGGACGCGACGCCCTCGAACCGGCCCTTGAACTCGATCGGCTCGCCGAACGCGACGGTGATGGGGACGATCCGCGGCCGGCTCGAGCCGACCGGCTGCACGTTCTGCGTCCCGGTCAGCCCGACAGGTACGACGGGCACGCCGGCAGTCAGCGCCAGGTGGGCGACACCGGTGCGGCCGCGGTAGAGCCGGCCGTCGCGCGACCGCGTGCCCTCGGGATAGATCCCGAACGCCTCCCCGCACGCCAGCACGTCGAGGGCGATGTCGAGGCTGGCGATCGCGGCCTTGGTGTCGTCGCGGTCGACCGGCAGCATGCCGAGCCCTTCGAACCAGACCCGCGTGGCCAGGCCGCGCAGGCCGGAGCCGGTGAAGTAGTCGGACTTGGCCAGGAACGCCACCTTGCGCGGCACCACGCTCGGGATCACGACGGAGTCAACGAAGCTGAGGTGGTTGCTGGCCAGGATGACGCCGCCGGAGCGCGGCACGTTCTCCAGGCCTCGCACGGTGGGCCGCCACACCGCCTTGAGGGCCGGTGGCAGCACCCGGTGCATGACGTCGTAGAGCACGAGTCCGAGTCTGGCGGCTACCCCGAGGTACGCCGAATCGCGTGGGTCGGGCGTGAGACGGCCGGCGGCGAAAAGTCCTGGAGACAGACGAAGGGCCCGAACAAGTATGAGTTGTTCGGGCCCTTCTGCGCCTCTCCCGAAGGAGCGGCGTGAGAGAATTTCTACGCCCACTGGTGGGCGATGCGCAAGAGGTTTCGGCAACATTCTTTTGGTTCCACAGGTTCATCCACAATGGCGCCGATCTTGTCCACCGATCCTGCGGATTTGTACACAGCTCGACGGTCCACATGTGGATAACAAATCGGTCGTTCCGGCCCCGGGGCCGCGGTTCGCCCCCTACCTTGGCGAAACAGCCCGACCGTGCCGTGATCAACCCCCCAGACCGCGGCACGGTCGGGTCATGTCTCGGCGGGGTCCCAGAACGCCCGCACCATGTCCACCGCTCCGGAGTCGCGCAGCGGCGTTCCCTCGTCGAGGTAGTGCGGCCGCGCGCCGTCCTCGTGGCTCGGTGGCAGCGAGCCGTCGGCGCGCACGACCCGCCACCACGGCACCGGCCCGCCGTGCCGCGACATCACCGCACCGACCTGGCGCGGCCCGCCGCCGACGACCGCCGCGATCGCGCCGTAGGACGTCACCCGGCCGCGCGGGATCTCCTCGACCAGCGAGAGCACCAGCTCGACGTACTCCTCGGGGTCCGGGGTCATTGCACGTCTGGCTCGCGCACCGACACCGCGATGGCAGCGACCAGGCAGACGACGATCGCGCAGCCGAGCCCTGCCACCCAGATGCCGGGCGGTTCCGGCTGCCCGTCCACGACCACCGCGACCGCCCAGACCAGCGGCGCGGCCACGCCGACCACGGCCGTCCGGCGCAGCCAGAGCCGCAGCAGCCGGCCACCGATCGGCAGCGCGGGCGGCCCGTAGGACAGGAGCACCGACGCGACGTGAGCGGCTAGCAGCAGCGCGGCCGCCAGGATCGCGGTCAGGGGTACGCCGTCGGGCACGGCCAGCGCCCACCAGATGACCACCAGCCCCAGGCAAGACGCGCCCAGCATCGACTCGGGCATCCAGGCGTTGCCCACCGAGAGCGCCACGGTGAGGGCCACGAACCAGCCGCGCGGCCATTCCTCGGGGCCGGTGCACAGCAAGGCCAGGATCGGCGCGACCATCAGCACCGCCCGGAGCGCCAGCCGACCTCTGGACTCGCGGAGAATCGCGTTCACCGGGCCACCACACGGGGGGCACTGGCGCGCCGCGCCAGCCGGCGCAGCACGTCGTCGAGGGTGCCGGCGCCGCGCCAGGCGATCACCGGGCAGCCGAGCGCGGCCAGCCCGGCCAGCACCTGGTCTCGCTCCAGCCGTCGCATCCGCCACGCCAGGTCGGCGATGCGCGGGTCCACGTCGTCGGGGACGCGCGGGCTGGCCTCCGGTGGGAGTGTGTCGACGACGACCACCGGCAGCCCGCGCTGCACGAGGCTTGCGGTGGCGGTGACGATGGTTGCGCCGAGCATCGGTGAGAACACGAAGACCACGCTGCCCCCGGTCACCCGCAGCTGCAGCCGCGAGGCGATCCCCTCGGGCAGCTCGCCGGGTCGAACCCCGGCGAGCAGGTCGAACAGCACCCGGAGATGGCGGGTGCCGGCGCCGTAGCCAAGCAGTCCCCCGTCACCGCCGACGACCCGGAGCCCGACCCGGTCGCCGGCGCGGATGTGGTGCTCGGCCAGTGCCGCGGCGGCACGAACGCTCTGGTCAAGACTGCTGGGCTCGCCGTCGAGGCCGCCGGAGCGGCCGTGGTCGCCGAGCGCGTCGACCACGAGGAGCACCCCGCTGTCCTCCTCCGCCGGCGATGTCGTGACGTGCAGCTCGCGGCTCCGGGCGGAGACCCGCCAGCTGATCTTGCGCAGCCGGTCCCCGGGCTGGAACCGGCGGATGTCGGCGAACTCGATGCCGGCACCGAGTCGTGGAGACCGGTTCAGGCCCACCAGTCCGATCGGCCGCGGGGTCTCGGCGCGTGAGTCGAAGCGTGAGGTCTGCGGCAGCACGCGCAGGCCGTCGCCGTGCAGCGGCACCGGTCCCCACCGGTAGCCAGCCCACGGCGTGGTCAGGCAGACCTGCTCCTCCCCCAGCACCCGCCGACCCCACCGCCGAGGCCCGATCTCGACGACCGGCAGCTCGTCGGCCAGCCCCGCGACGAGCCCGCTCGCGGGGTGCAGCGCGACGTAGGGTGTGGGCGCCATCGCGCGGGTGACGTGTTCGACGTCCGCGCCGTCGTGGAGCTCGAGCCGCGAGGTGGTGCCCTGGCCCTCGTGCAGCCAGCGGTGGTCGAGGCGCGCGTCGAGAGTGGGCTTCGAGTCCGGTCGGTGCAGCAGTGCGAGGCACGCCGCCAGGACGAAGGGCGCGCCGATCACCATCACCGTCGGCGTACCGCCGACGACGGCCGCCACCACCGACACCGCGCTGACGATGACAGCGCGGGCCAAGGCGGGCGTGGGTCGCCAGCGTGCGATCAACGCGTCACCGCGTCTCGAGCGTCGAGGGCGTCGGGACCTGCGCCAGCACCGAGTCGACGATGCTGCGGCCGCTGGTCTGCGTCATCCAGAGCTCCGGCCGGACGGTGACGCGATGTGAGAGGACCGCGCGGGACACGGCCTTCACGTCCTCGGGGATGATGTAGTCGCGGCCCCGCAGCACGGCGAAGGCCCGGGCGGTGAGGACCAGCCCGAGCGACCCTCGTGGGGAGGCCCCGGTGAGGGTGTCGCGGTGCTCACGGGTTGCCGCGGCGAGCGCGACGCAGTAGCGGCCCACGCTGGCGTCGACGCGCACCGTCTCGACGGCAGCCTGCAGCCCCCGCAGGCCGGCCGCGTCGGTGACGGCGTCGAGCTCGATCTCCTCCTGCTGGCGCTCGACCCGGCGGGCGATCACGTCGTACTCCTCGCCGGCGGAGGGGTAGCCGAAGCTGACGCGCAGCAGGAACCTGTCGAGCTGCGCCTCGGGAAGGGGATAGGTGCCCTCGTACTCGATGGGGTTGGCGGTCGCGAGCACGTGGAACGGCGCGGGCAGCGCGAAGGTCTCGCCCTCGACGGTGACCTGCCGCTCCTGCATGGCCTCGAGCAGCGCCGACTGGGTCTTGGGTGGTGTGCGGTTGATCTCGTCGGCCAGCAGCAGCCCGGTGAAGATCGGGCCGCGCCGGAACTCGAACTCCGCGGTCCGCTGGTTGTAGAGGAACGACCCGGTCAGGTCGGAAGGCAGCAGATCGGGGGTGAACTGCGCGCGCGCGAAGTCGAGCCCGAGCGCCTGGGCGAAGGAGCGCGCAGCCAGCGTCTTGCCGAGCCCGGGATAGTCCTCCAGCAGCACGTGGCCCTTGGCGAGGATCGCGCAGAGGACCAGCCGCAGGGCCTCCTGCTTGCCGACAATGGCCTTGCCCACCTCGTCGAGCACGTGGGCGGCGACCGCGCCGGCCTCCTCGATGGTGGGCACGTCGGGGGGGCCCGATGTGGTCGTCACAGCTCCTCGATCCTGCGCACGCAGCGCTCGATCCGGTCGGGGTCCAGGCGGTACGGCGGATCGGTGAGCACCCGCTCGAGCTCGCGGCCGAGCAGCTCGGCGGCCCGTGGGTCCTCCAGCGCGATGTCGTGTCGCGCCCGCAGCGTCTGGTCGGTGAGCTCGCGGAGCCGCTCACGCAGCGCGGCATCGACGTCGCGAGCGGAGAGATGGCTCTCCAGGATGCGCAGGTAGGACGCCGTCCGGGGGTCGAGCCGGGCCAGCCCGCCCTCCGGCTCGGCGTGCGCCGCCCACCCGGCGGGCTCCACCGGGGTGCTGTCCGCCAGGAGCGCTGACGCGCACACGACCAGCGCGACGACCAGCGCGAGCCGGAGCTCGTCGGCCTGGCCGTCGACCGCCAGCACCGCCGCCTCGATGCCCGCGAACGCCAGCACACCGGCAGCGAGGCGGAACCACCACTTGCCCTGCCCGCTCACCTGGCCACCGACCGGCTCGGTCCCAGGCTGCGGTGGATGGTGTGGAGCGCTTCGAGCGCGGCGCGCCGGTGGTCGTCGGTCATCGGGTGGTCGGAGAAGCGGGCCTCGCGGTAGAGGTCGGCCAGCCGACCCACGGCACCTTGGTCAGCCCCGACGAGATCGAGCACGCCGAGCACGAACTCGCCGGTGGTCTGCCACGGCCGGCGAGTGACGCCGCCAAGAATCGCCTGCTGCTCGAAGCGGTGCCAGCAGGCAACGATCGCGTTGCGCGGTTCTCCCTCCTCGAGCAGGGCACGTTGCTGCGGGGCATCCTCCTCGATCATGTCGGCCACCACGGCGGCGGTCCCCAGGACCTCGAACTCGACCTCCTCGTCCCGCCGGCGTCGCCGGCGCCGCCTCCGGAACAGCCACATCCGCCGCAGCTTGCCCACCGCCCGACCGACGAGGAACAGCACCACACCGACCGTGAGCAGCTGGAGGAGGAAAGCGATGAGACCCAGCCAGCCCGGTGGCTCGCCACGGCGCTCGGTCTGGTCGTCCGAGCTGCGATCGTCCGGGTCCGCCGACTCGGTGGCGAACGACGGCTCGTCGGGGCGGATCCGGTCGGCGGGCCCACCGGTCACGACCCGATCCGGACCGATCGACGCCGCCCAGGTGACCAGCACCAGCAGCAGCCCCGAGGCGGCGAGCGCGGCGACGACCGCCGACGTACCGGCGCGCGCGGGCTTCACTTGTGGAACGTAACCGTCCGACCCGACGGATGCGATCACGCGACGGTCACGAACTGGTGACCCCTAACCCCGGGCAGGGGCCAGGCCCCGTCCTGGCGCATGGACGGGGCCTGGTGGTCCGCCGAGCCGGACCGGTGCTCCCTACTTGGTGAGGTGCGTCTAGAGGATCGGGTCGAACGGCTCGGTGCCGTTGACCAGCTGCAGCCCAGCGATGCCGGAGTGGGCCTGGGCGAAGGCAAGCTCCTTGGAGAGGTCGCCGATGTTGTTCGACAACGGCAGGGGGGCCAGGCCGAGCGTCGACAGGGTGCCAACAGCCTTGCCGCCGGCGCTGACGAACGCCGAGCCCGAGTCACCCGGGACGCCGGGCGTCACGGTGTAGAGCGGGTGCGACCAGCCACCGTCGGCAGCGTCGTCACCGAGGCTGATGCCGGTCTTCGGCGACAGCTGGGTGACCCCGCCGCGCAGGCTCGAGTTGCCGTAGCTCCACACGCGGTCTCCGGCAGCGGTGCCGTCGGTGTCGATGCCGGTCGGGCCACCCCAGAACGGGATCGACGGGTTGACCTTGCCTGTGTCGGCGGCGGAGACCTTGACCAGCGCGAAGTCGTTGTAGGCGCAGGTGGGGGAGTCGGTCGGGGTGCCAAGCGTGCGCATCGTGCGCCACGAGGAGTAGGCCAGCGTGCCGGTGCCCACCTGGGTGCCGCTGCTGACCAGGCTGCCGCCCTTGTTGAAGGTGACGGTCGTCCCGAGCGGGACCGACTCGTTGAGGCAGCCGTTGGTGTCGGTGGCCGCGCCGAGACCGGCGCAGTGGGCCGCATAGCCGACGTAGACGTTGTCCGCGCTGTCGGTGAAGACGAAGTTGCCGGTGCACTGGGCACCGTCGGTGTACATCTGCACGCCGGGGGTGATCGCCGCGGTGGCGGCGGGGGCCCAGGTGGGGGCGGCGTGGGCGACGGGGGCGGTGGCCACCGCGGCGCCGAGGACGGACGTGGCCAGGAGCGCCATCGCACCCGCCAGCCAGGCCGTCGTTGATCGAACGAACGTCATCAGGATCCTCCGTGTCAGGTGCCCGCTCCGAGGCGGGCAGGTCATGGCTCCAACGAAGAGATACCCCGTTGGGTTACGCGTCAGTAGTCAGAACTGACTAGGGCCGCGTAGTCCCCTCCGAAACCCGCCCGGAGGTCGGGCGTGGCAGGCTCGGAGGATGGACGAGGGAGTGAACGACGGGCCGCTGGCCGGGCTGCTCGTGCTGGACCTGACCCGGGCCCTGGCCGGCCCGCACGCAGCCATGACCTTGGGCGACCTGGGGGCCCGGGTCATCAAGGTCGAGTCGCCGACGGGCGACGACACGCGCTCCTGGGGTCCGCCGTTCGTGGGTCCGCAGGATGCGCGCGAGTCGACGTACTTCCTCTCCGCCAACCGCAACAAGGAGTCCCTGGTCCTCGACCTCAAGTCCGAGGGAGACCGCGACGTGCTCGCCCGGCTGGTCGCGCGCGCGGACGTGCTGATGGAGAACTTCCGGGTCGGCGTCCTCGACCGGCTCGGCTTCCCCGTCGCGCGCCTGCACGAGCTGAACCCCGGCGCTGGTGGTCCTGTCCATCACCGGGTTCGGCCACGACGGGCCCGAGGCGTCGCGGGCGGGCTACGACCAGATCGCGCAGGGCGAGGGCGGACTGATGTCGATCACGGGGACCGAGCAACCGACCAAGGTCGGCGTCCCCATCGCCGACCTGATCGCCGGCATGAACGGCACCATCGGCGTCCTCGCGGCCCTCACCGAGCGCGCCCAGACCGGGCGCGGCCGTGTCGTGCGTACGTCGCTGCTGGCCGGCATGGTGGGGGTGCACGCGTTCCAGGGGACCCGCTGGACGGTGGCCCACGAGGTGCCCGGGCTGGCCGGCGACCACCACCCGTCGATCGCGCCGTACGGAATGTTCGCGACGGCGACGGCGCCGATCCAGATCGCCTGCGGGTCCGAGGGCCTGTGGCGAGCGCTGTGCGGCGCCCTCCAGTGGGACCCGGAGGACGACGGCTTCGCCACCAACCCGGAGCGGGTCGCCCACCGCGACGCGCTCATCGCCCGGCTCGAGTCGCACTTCGCGCACCAGCCCGCCGAGCACTGGCTCGGGCTGCTCAGCGATGCCGGCGTCCCCTCGGGCAAGGTGCGCTCGATGGACGACGTCTACTCGTGGGACCAGGCCCTCTCGCAGGGCCTGAAGCTCACGGTCGACCACACCACTCTGGGCCCCATCGACCTCCCGGGCTCACCGCTGCGGTTCGACGACAACGCCCACTCGGGCGGCCGGTCCACGCACGACGCTCCGCCGACACTGGGTCAGCACAACGAGTCCATCCGGGAGTGGCTTGACCCACCCCCCGCTGGTTGAGGAAGGCGCGCAGCGCCTGTCTCGAAACCACCGCACCCGAGGCTGGGACCGGTCCCAGCCCATACTTTCGTGGTTTCGAGACGGTTGCTGCGCAACCTCCTCAACCACCGACGGTGGGTTTACCCCAGGTCGACGATCGCGGCGACCGGGCCGCCGCCGTCGGGGCCCTGGTGGGCCGCTGAGACCGAGACGAAGACGGCGGGGTCGCCGGTGACCGCCGCGGTGACACCGCCGACCGTGGCCTTGATCTGGCGGTGCCAGTGCACGTCGGAGTCGTCGAGCATCGCGTTGCGGCGGCCGCGGACCTGGCCGTCCTGGGACGCCTCGCACTTGAGGAACACGTTGACCAGCCGGCCGTCGAGGTCCGAGGTGTGCGGGCGCTCGGGAAGCTCGAGCCCGGCCTCGCGGATGGCGTTCCAGATGCCGTCCTGGTCGAGCGCGTCCGTCATCACCGAGTGGCCGATGCGGTAGCGGCCGCCCACGCCGGTCGCGTTGCCGACCACGACGACCTGCGCCTGGTCGAGCTCGACACCGGACGAGCACGAGGCCACGGAGGAGAAGAGCTCGCGGTTGTGCATCACGTCGTCGTCGGTCGGCATGTCGATCTCACCGAGAGCGACCGCGATGCCGAGGGCGGTGCAGCCGTTGGAGAGGTCCATCGACTCGTGGGTGTGCTCGGTCCAGACGGTCTGGCCGCGCTCCTTGGCGTCGCGAATGGTGTGGATCGTGAGCAGCGGGGTCTTGGTCTGCACGTAGTGCACGTCGGCGACGTCCTCGATGCCGGCGCGCTCCATCGCCACCTTCACCGCGTCGGCGACCTTGGTGATCATCGCGGTCCGGCCGATGTCCTCGGGCAGCAGCTGCTCGCTCATCGCGAACCCGACGGTGAGCCTCGGCTCGTCGGTGGGAGTGACCTCCTCGGCCGGGACGGTCGCGAAGATCGTCGCGTGCGGGCTGATCACGCCGTCGGTGCCGCCGGACCACACGATCGGCACCTGCTTGACCTGGTCGGCTGGCGCGCCCTTCTCGATCAGCACCTCGCGGAAGGCGCGGTCGGCGATGATCCGGGTGTAGTCGTTGACGCCGCCGTTGCCCTCGGTCTTGCCGATGATCGCGATCACGCGGTCGGCGTGCAGGACGCCGTCGTCGATCAGCTTCGCGAGCTCACTCGCGTCGGCGACGGAGTGGATCGGGACCTTGCGTACTTCGATGGCGTCGGGCATGGGGCTACCTTCTCTCACTCGTTCGGTATGACGACGGTGCCCCCGTCGCCCTGTATCGCTTCGGTGATGTGCGCGAGGTCGGTGATCACCGACCGGGCGCCGCCCTGCTCGACGAACCGGCAGGCGGCGTCGACCTTGGGCCCCATCGAGCCGCTCGCGAAGTGGCCCGCGGCGGCGTACTCCCGCATCCGGGCTGCACTGACGGTCCCGACGTCCTCGGCCTCGGGAGTGCCGTAGTGCAGCACCGCGTGCGGGACGTCGGTGGCGATGACGAGCACGTCGACGTCGAGGGTGCGGCCCAGCAGTGCGGCGCCGAGGTCCTTGTCGATCACCGCCTCGACGCCACGCAGGGAGCCGTCGGCCTCCCGGACCACCGGGATGCCACCGCCGCCGTTGGCGACCACGACGAACCCGGCCTCCACCAGCGCCTGCACGGCCGGTGCGTCCAGGATCCGCTGCGGCTCGGGCGAGGCGACCATGCGCCGCCACCCCTTCTCGCCGCGGTCCTCCCAGCTCTCGCCGTGGTCGACCAGCAGCGCGGCCTCGTCGGCCGGGAGGAACCGGCCGATCGGCTTAGTGGGTTTGGTGAACCCCGGGTCGTCGGCGTCGACCAGCGTGCGGGTCACCAGGGTCGCCGTACGACGTTCGAGCCCGCGCCCGGCGAGCGCGGCCTCGAGCGTGTTCATCAGCACGAAGCCGAGAGTCGCCTGGGTCTGCGCCCCGCACCAGTCCAACGGAACCGGCGGCACGACGGCGGCCGCGACCTCGTTCTTGACCAGCAGGTTGCCGACCTGGGGGCCGTTGCCATGGGTGATCACGACCTCGACGTCGTGCTCGAGGAGCGCGGCGACCGCCTCCATCGCGACTTCGGCCGCGGCGATCTGGTCCTCGGGCCGGGCGCGGCCCTCGGCATTGGTCATCGCGTTGCCGCCGAGAGCGAGCAGAACCCTCACCGGACAGCGCTCCTGCGGCGCTGGAGCTCGAGGTGCAGCGCTCGCATGTCATCGGCGAGCTCGGGCGCCGGACCGTCGACGGGTACGCCGGGCGCGACCTCCTGCACCGGCAGCGGGCGCACCGGCGCGGGAGGCAGGCCCCACTCGGTCCGCCACTCGACGAGCTGGGCGGAGGAGACGGCGTAGACGATCCGGCCGAGGCCCATCCAGCCGTGCGCGGCCGCGCACATCGGGCAGTGCTCACCGGACGTGTAGACCGTGGCGGCCGCCCGTTCGTCGGCGGTGAGGTGGGTGGCCGACCACTTGGCGATCTCGAACTCGGGATGCCGGGTCTCGTCGCCGTCCTTGACCCGGTTGCGGTCCTCGAACCGGACGACGCCACCGGCGTCGACAAGCAGCGACCCGAACGGCTCGTCGCCCGCAGCCAGTCCCTCGCGGGCCAGCTCGATGCAGCGCCGGAGGTGCGCGAGGTCGGCGTCGTCGAGGCTCATCTGGGCAACCTATTCCCCCGCAAAGCGACGCTGCAGGTCGGCGTAGCTGGTGGCACCGTCGAGGAAGCCAAGGGTGCCGGAGTCGAGCAGCTCCCGGCCGGCGCGCGCCAGGAAGCTGTAGGCGCCGCGGGCGAGGCTGCCGCCCAGGCTCACCCGCTTGACGCCGAGCGAGAAGAGGGTCGGCGCATCAGTCAGGCTCGCCAGGCCGGCCACCACGTTGAGCGGGGCCGGGATGGCCGCCACGAGCCGCCGGATGTCGTCCTCCTCGACGACGCCCGGGACGAAGACGCAGTCGGCGCCGGCCTCGACGTACCGGATCGCGCGCTCGACCGTCTCGGCGAAGACGTCGCCGGTGCCGCCGCCGAAGTAGGTGTCGGTGCGAGCGTTCAGCACGAAGCTCCCGGCCGGCGCCGCAGCCCGTGCCGCCGCGATCCGGTTCACGGCCTCGTCGACGCCGAACAGCACCCCTCCGACCTGGTCCTCGAGGTTGCCGCCCACCACCCCGGCCTCGACGGCACGGCGGACGGTCTCACCCACGTCGTCGTACCCGGACTCCAGGTCGGCGGTGACCGGCACCCCGACCGCAGCCACGATCCGGGCCACGTGCTCGAGCATCGTGTCGAGGTCCAGCGAACCCCCGTCCGGAACTCCCAGCGACCAGGCGATGCCCGCGCTCGTCGTGGCGATGGCCGGGAAGCCGACCTGCTCGAGGATCCGCGCGGACCCGGCGTCCCACGCGTTCGGCAGTACGAAGCCGGGGCCGTGGTGGAGGGCCAACAGGCCTGCCGCGGTCACAGGACATCTACCTCGGCGTGGCGCGGGCCGCCGGACAGCCGCGCGTAGCCGGGCCCGCGGTCGAAGAACACGTCGGTGGGCGCGGGACGTGAGGCCCGCTCTGCCTCGGTCGCGGCTGCATCGTGCGACAGCGAGTCGCCGTCGAGAGAACCGGTGAGCACCACGCCGTAGTCGGCCAACGCGGCGTCGGGCGAGACCTTGCGCCAGACCACGTCGCGCACGACCAGCTCCGGCGTAGCGTTCGAGCGGGTTGCCCCAGCCGCCGCCGCCGGTGGTGCGGATCCGGATCACCTCGCCGGCGCGGACCGGCTCGTCGTCGGCCAGTGCGTCCACCTCCCGCTGGTTCGGGCCGCCGGGGTCGATGGTGACCTGGAACGGCTGGCCGGCCTTGCCGCCCTTGACGCCCCAGCAGGCCAGGATCGACCGGTCGGCGATCGACATGAAGTGGCCGTCCTTGAGCATCCGGATGTGCTTCTCGTAGCCGAGGCCGCCGCGGAACTGGCCCGCTCCCCCACTGTCGACCGCGAGCGAGAGGGACTCGACCCGGAACGGGAACCGGGCCTCGGTGAACTCGGTGGGCAGATTTCGTGAGTCGGGCACGACGTGGATGGTGTCCTCGCCGTCCGCGTAGTAGCGGCCGCCAGAGCCGCCGCCGAGCACCTCGCGCATCAGGTACGAGCGGCCGTCGAGGTCCTCGCCGTACACGCCCGTGTAGCGGATCGTCTCCTGGTCGGCGGGCATCCGCCCGTCCACCGCTTTGGCGACCACGCCGGCGAGCACCCCGAGCAGCCGCAGGATCACGAAGGTGCGGGCGTTGGTCGGCGCCGGGAAGACGGGTGTGAGCAGCGTGCCCGGCGGCGGGAACCGCATCTCGATCAGGGGTACGACGCCCTCGTTGACGTCCAGCTCGGCCATCCGCTCGGGGGTGTCGGCGAGGTTGCGCAGGATCGGCGCCAGCCACTTCTTGAGGAAGACGCCGTCACTGGCGTCGCCCACGTGGTTGATCGGCCCCTTGGCCTGCGGCGACGTCCCGTCGAAGTCGAGGATCAGCCGCTCCCCGTCGGGGTCGTCGGCGGCGGTGCGGGTCAGCGTGATCCGCTGGGTGTGCAGCATCGGCTCGTCGACGCCGTCGTGCTCGGCGTAGTCCTCCCACACCCAGCTGCCGACCGGGATCTTGCCCAGGATCTCGCGGCGGTAGGTCTCGGTGGTCCGCGCGAGGATGGCGTCGAAGCAGGACTCGACGCTCTCGACGCCGTACCGCTCGAACAGCTCGCCGAGCCGGCGGGCACCCATCAGGCAGGCCGAGCACTCGGCGTCGAGGTCGGCGGCCAGCGACTCGGGCATCCGGGAGTTGCGGGTCATGATCGTGAGCGCCGCGCGGTTGGGTACGCCGGCGTCCCAGAGCCGGATCGGTGGGACCATCAGCCCCTCCTCGAAGACGCTGGTGGCGTGCGACGGCATCGAGCCCGGCACCGCGCCGCCGATGTCGTCGTGGTGTCCGAACGCCTGCACGAAGGCCACCACCCGGCGCCCCTCGGGCGACCCAGCGAAGACCGGGACGGTCACGCACAGGTCGGGCAGGTGGCCGATCCCGCCCTCGGAGCGGTAGACGTCGTTGTGGAAGAAGACGTCGCCCTCCTGCATCTCCTCCATCGGGAAGTCGCGAGCGACCGGGTGGACCAGCGCGGAGTACGAGCGGCCGGTCAGCTTGCGCATGAGCCGGTCGTGGATGCCGGCCCGGAAGTCGTGGGCGTCGCGGATCATCGGACTGCGGCTGGTCCGCCCGATGGCGGTCTCCACCTCCATCTCCACCGAGGCCAGCGAGCCCTGGACGATCTCGACCAGCACCTGGTCAGCGCTGGCACCGGCATCCGCGGTGAGGTGGCCGTAGGGGAACTGGGTCGGCGCCCGCCTGCTCATGCGTCCTCCCTGGTCACGATCAGGTTCAAGAACTCGTCGACCCGCACCTGGAAGCCGGGGTGGACCGGGACCGTGGAGCCGAACTCCTCGATGATCACCGGCCCGGTCACCACCCGACCGGGTGCGAGAGTGCTGCGCTGCGCGACCGGCGTGTCGACGTACCCCTGCTCGGCCTCGAAGCAGACCGCCCGTCTCCCGTCGAGTGACCCCGTGTGGCTGTCCGACGCCCCACTTGACGACCACATGGGGTCACTCGACGGCAACGGGTGGCGGCGGATCTCCGGCCGCTGGATCGGGCCGATCCCGGAGACCCGCAGGTTCACCCACTCGACCTGCTGCGTGTCGTCGCCGGTGAAGTCGTAGCCGTAGAGCGCGCGATGCTCGGCGTGGAAGCGCGCAGCCACCTGGTCGAGCAGGGCACCGTCGACCGGGCCGTCGGAGACCGGGACCCGGACCTCGAAGGCCTGCCCGAAGTAGCGCAGGTCGGCGGTGCGGGCGAACTGGTGCTGCTCGGCGGCGAAGCCCTCGCCGGACAGCGCGGCGGCGGCGCGGCCGGTCAGGTCGTCGTACGTCGTGGCGACGGTGGCCGGGTCGAGCGTGTCGGCCAGGGCGACGTGGGTCTGCACGTAGTCGTTCTTCACGTCCACCGTCAGCAGCCCGAACGCCGACACGTTGCCGGGGTTGGGCGGCACCAGCACCGTGGGAATGCCGAGCACGTCCATCAGCCGGCACAGCAGCAGGGACCCGGAGCCGCCGAACGTGGTGAGCGTGAAGTCGCGGACGTCGAGCCCGCGCTTGACGGTGACCTGGCGCAGCGCATTGGCCTGGTTCCAGGCGGAGATCTCGAGGATGCCGGTGGCGCAGGCCTCCGACGAGAGGCCCAGCTTGGAGGCCAGCGCGTCGACGCCGTCCTGGGCGGCATCGACATCGAGCCGGATCTCGCCACCGAGCAGGTGCGGCGGGATCCGGCCGAGCACCACGTGGGCGTCGGTGATCGTGACCTCGGTGCCACCCTTGCCGTAGCAGAGCGGCCCGGGGTCGGCACCGGCCGACTGCGGACCGACCTTGAGCGTCCCCTCCGGCGACAGCCAGGCGATCGAACCGCCGCCGGCACCGACCGTGACCACGTCGATCATCGGGATCTTCGACGGGAACGCGCCGACCGAGCCCTCCGTGGTCAGGGTCGGCTCGCCGCCGATGACGACGGAGACGTCGGTCGACGTACCGCCGCCGTCGGAGGTCAGGACCTTGTCGAAGCCGGCCACCTTCGCGATCAGCGCCGCCCCCAGCGCACCGGCGGCCGGACCGGACAGCACCGTCGTGATCGGCTGGTGCACCACCTCGTCGGCCGACAGCACCCCGCCGTTGGACTTCATCACGTAGAAGGGGATCTCGCGCTCGTCGTAGGCGGTCAGCCGCTCCTTGATGTTCGTGACGTACGCCGAGAGCCGCGGCTTGACGGCCGCATCGACGAGCGTGGTCATCGCGCGCTCGTACTCGCGGTACTCGCGGAGCACCTCGCTGGACAGCGAGACCACCGCGTCGGGGTGCTCCTCGCGCAGCACCGCCCGCATCCGCTCCTCATGGTCCGGGTTGGCATAGGAGTGCAGGAAGCAGACACCCAACGTGTCGACGCCCTGGTCCCGGAACCAGCGCGCAACGGTACGGGCGCCGTCCGCGTCGAAGGGCCGCACCTCCACCAACGCCCTGGTCCCGGAACCAGCGCGCAACGGTACGGGCGCCGTCCGCGTCGAAGGGCCGCACCTCGGCACCGGTGACGTCGAGCCGGCCCTCGACGCCCTTGACCAGGTCACGCGGGACGATCCGCGGCGGCTTGACCCAGAAGTAGGAGTTGCCGTAGCCGTCGGGCACCGACTGCCGGGCAATCTCGAGCATCGCCTCGTAGCCGGTGTTGGTGACGAAGCCGAGCCGGTCGACCTTGCCCTCGAGCAGCTGGTTGGTCGCGACCGTGGTGCCGTGGCTGACCGCGTCGATGTCGGCGCCGGTCGCCCCGATCCGGTCGAGGACCTTGTCGATGCCGGCCAGGAACCCGTCGGCCGGGTTGCCCGGTGTGGACGGCGTCTTGGTGGTGACCAGCTCACCGGTGTCCTCGTCGAAGGCGACGACGTCGGTGAAGGTGCCGCCGGTGTCGATGCCGATGCGGATGCGGCGGGTCATGTCTCTTGTCTAGCGGATGGGCGTGGTCAGCTGCCGCCCGGCCACAGAACGTCCGCACGGCTGTAGTGACCGGCCGCGTCGAACCAGCGCTTGGCGTGCAGCGTCTGGCGCAGGTCGCACTCGGCCATCACGATCCCCTCCGCGTCGTACAGCGGACCCGCGATGACCTCGCCCGACGCGGGCGCGACGACCGCCGCACCACCGCGGCCGAAGACCTCCTGGTCGGGCAGCGGCCACGGGAAGTCGTCGGGGAACGCCGCGCGCTCGATGTACTGCGGAACCGAGACCACGAAGGCGCCGGACTCGATCGCGATGTGCCGGATCGTCGCCAGCCAGCCGTCGGAGTCGTCGGCGGTCGGCGCCAGCCAGATCTGCGGACCACCCTGGTAGACCGCCCAGCGGGCCAGGGGCATCCGGTTCTCCCAGCAGATCAGCCCGCCGATCCGGCCGAGCCGGGTCTCGGACACCCCGAGGTCGTCGCCGGCGCCGACCCCGTGGAAGAGCCGCTCGTGATGGGTCGGCATCAGCTTGCGGTGCCGGCTCAGGAGTCCCTCGGGTCCCAGCAGCAGGAGTGTGTTGTAGACCGAGCCGGGGCGCTCGAGCTCGCGCTCGTTGACGCCGATCGCGCACAGCACGTCGTGCTCGCGGCAAGACGCGACCAGCCGGTCCACCGCCGGGCCGGGCACCTCGACCGCGCTGCCCCAGAAGCGCTCCCAGAAGGCGTCCGAGTCCGCGCCGGGCAGGTGCGCCCACGCGTACGACGGGTAGAGCGACAGGAACGTCTCGGGGAAGACGACGAGCTCGGCGCCCTGGCCCGCGGCCTCGGCGATCAGCCCGACGGCCTTGTCGACGCTGGCGTCGACGTCCAGCACCACGGGCATGGCCTGCACGGCGGCCACCTTGACGACCGGAAGGGGCTCCATGACCGGATGCTAGATGAGGAAGCTCGTGGCGGAGCTGGAGCTCGCCACCAGCCTGCCGGAGGCGATCACGTGAGCGGGAGGGGCATGGTGGGCGAGCACGTCGCGGACCGTCGGGTGGTGGTGCACGACCAGGTCGGCGTTGCCGCCCGGCTCGAGCCGGTGACCTGTGACACCGAGTACGTCGGCGGCGGTGGTCGTGACCGCGTCGTACACGAGGTCGAGACCCTGCTGGTCGAGGGCGCCGAGTGCGTGGGCGGCCAGGAACGCGACCTCGACCATGTTGTGGCGGCCGAACGGGTAGTAGGCGTCCTCGATGTCGTCCTGGCCGAGCGCGACGGGGATCCCCATCGCGGTCAGCTCGCGGACCGGCAGGTGCAGCGAGCCGGTGTGCGGGTCGGAGACGAAACCGAGCCCCGCGCGGCGGGCCAGGTGGGCCAGCCGTTCCAGCGACGAGTGTGGGTAGAGGCCGAGGGCGCGGGCGTGGTTGGCGACGCCGCGGCCGACGAGGTCGTGCTCGAGCAGCGCCTCCGCCAGCAGCTCCGTGGTCCGCAGGGTGGCGTCGCCGGCGTCGTCGACCAGCATGGCGACCCGGCGGCCGTGGGACGCGGCGAGCGCGCACATCCGGCGTACGTGCTCGCGGGCATCGGCTTCGGTGTGCTCGATCCACGGGATGCCGCCCACCACGTCGGCGCCGAGGTCGACCGCCTCCCGGACGAGGTCCTCGGCGCCCGGGTCGCGGAGCAGACCGTCCTGCGGGAACGCGACCACCTGGATATCCACCACGCCCCGGAACTCCTCGCGCAGCGCGAGCAGCGGGATCACCCCCTCGAGGCGCGCCTTCGTGTCGACGTCTGCGAAGGCGAGCACGTGCCGGACGCCGTGCCGCACCGCCTCGACCACCGCGCGGCGGGCGTTGGGCTCGATCCAGGTGCGGTCGTACTCCGCCTTGACCGCCGAGGCCAGCTCGATCGAGGTGAGCGCGGAGGCCTTGTCGCCGGCGGTGTACGCCGTGAGCGCGGCGTCACCCACCTTCCGGATGACCCGGTCGAGGGTGTGCACCTTGTCGAGGTGCAGGTGGCCGTTGACGAAGCTCTCCGTGACGAGCGCGCCGGCCGCGTCGACCTCCTCTCGACCGGCGATCGCGTCCGAGGTGACCGCGCTGATCCGGGCGCCGTCGATGCCGATCCGCCAGCGGCCGTCGCGGCCCCGGAGCGTGGCGTCGGCGACCACCAGGTCGTGCGCGGTCACGTCGCCACTGCGGCCTCGACCGCTGCTGCCACCTCCAGCAGGAACCGGTCCGCACCGTGCGGCGCGACGATCTGGAGTCCCACCGGAAGGCCGTCCGCCGTGTGGCCGAACGGCACCGAGATCGCGGGGCAGCCCGTGACCGTGATGAAGTAGCAGGCGCGCATCCAGTCCAGGTAGTTCTCCATCGGCTGGCCGTTGATCTCGGTCGGGAACTCCTGGTCGGCCGGGAACGGCGGCACCTGCGAGACCGGGAGCACCAGCACGTCGTGGGACGTGAAGAACTCGCGCATCCGGTCCGACAGCGCCGTGCGCTGGGCATATCCGCGGGCCACGTCGGCGCCGGTGAGGTGCTCACCGGCCCGGATGTTGTCGGCGAGGGACTGCTTGAACTCGTCGGGGTGCTCGGCCAGCAGAGCGCCGAACGCTGCCTGGAAGAGCCAGGCGCGCAGGGTGCGGAAGGTGTCGTCGGCGTCGGGAAGGATCGGGTACGCCGATGCCACGGACGCGCCGGCGTCGGTGAAGCAGGCCGCGGAGGACTCCACGGTCGCGGCGACCTCGTGGTCGACCTCGAACGCTCCGCCGAGGTCGACCGACAGGGCAACTCGCAGGCCGGTGAGCGTGGAGGTCACCGGCGGCGCGAACACGACGCCCGGGTCGCCCAGCGCCGTCGGCGATCGCGGGTCGGGACCGGCCAGCACCGACAGGAGCAGCGCGAGGTCGCCGACCGTACGGGCCATCGGTCCTGCGACGGCGGTCGTCTCCCAGTGGTTGTCCGTGGGCCACGACGGGACCCGTCCCAGGGACGGCCGCAGCCCGACCACGCCGCAGAACGACGCGGGGTTGCGCAGTGAGCCGCCCATGTCGGAGCCGTCGGCGAGCGGCACCATCCCGGCCGCCAGCGCGCAGGCGGCGCCACCGGACGAGCCGCCCGCCGACCGGGTCGGGTCGACCGGGTTGCGGGTCAGCCCGAACACCCGGTTGAAGGTGTGCGAGCCGGCCGCGAACTCCGGCACGTTGGTCTTGCCGATCACGACGACGCCGGCCCGGCGTACCCGCTCCACGATCAGGTCGTCGGTCTCGGGCACGAAGTCTTTGAAGAGTGGCGAGCCGTACGTGGTCCGCCACCCCGCGACGGCGTGGGTGTCCTTGAACGCGAACGGCAGCCCGTGCAGTGGCCCGATGTCGCCCTCCTCGCCGTTGGCGGAGGCAAGCGCCGCGTCGGCGGCCGCCGCTCCCTCGCGGGCGCGCTCCTCGTCCAGCGACACGATCGCGTTGAGCTCGGGGTTGCGCTCCTGGATGCGCTCGAGATGCAGGTCGAGCAGCTCCCGGGCGGAGATCTCCTTGCGGCGTACGCCGGTGGCCTGGTCGCGCGCGGTGGAGTCAACCGTGAGGTCACCCACACGTCACTCCAGTTGCCCCGGACAGGCTGTTCAGGCCCCGGGCGGGCGTTGCAACCCCCCACCGGGGCCAGAATCCCCGGGCGCCCGGGGATTCATACCCGCGGCCCGTCACCGGCGCCGGCCGAAAATCGACCCCGCGACCACACCGAGCAGCACCAGCCCGGCACCGACGGCGATGCCCTTGACGAAGTCGTCCTTGGAGGAGATTCCGCCGGCGCGAGCCGGCGCGGTGAAGACGGCGGCGCCGGACGGGCTGGCCGCCACGGCGTCGGCAGCCGGGGCTTGTCCGGGAGGCGCGGCAATCGCGTTGCCGACGTTGGCGAAGAACTCCCCCGCCATCCGCTTCGAGACCGAGCCGAGCATCCGCTGGCCGACCCCGCCGACCATGCCGCCGACGATCGCGTCGGCCTCGTAGGAGATCTCGGTCTGGCCGGGCGCGGGCTCGGAGAAGCGGACGTCGACCGTGGCGTCGACGGTGCCGGGTGCGCCGGCGCCCCGGAGCTTCATCACCAGCCCCTCACGCTCGCGCAGGTCGGACAGCGAGCACGAGCCGGAGTAGGTGCCCTTGATGGCGGCGACTCCGGCGGTCACGGTCATGGCGTACTCGTTGTCGCCGGTCGTCTCGAGCCGTTCACAGCCGGGGATGGTCGCGACCAGGACGCGCGGGTCGAGCAGCGCCTCCCAGACCTTGTCGACGGGCTGGTCGATGACGTTGGCCCCGGAGATCTTCATGTGGACTCCTCGTTGCTGGAGTGGTTTCGAGACGGTTGCTGCGCAACCTCCTCAACCACCGATCGTTGCCGTAGTGCGAACAGCTCGGACGGCGAGATCGGCATCGCGGTGATCGGAATGCCCTCAGCGTCCTCGATGGCAGACGCGAACACCGCGGCGGACGGGATCACTCCGGCCTCGCCGGCGCCCTTGATACCGAGCGGGTTGAGCGGCGAGGGCGTCTCGAGGTGGTCGATGTCGATGCCATCGGGGACCTCGGTGACGTAAGGCATCAGGAAGTCCATGAACGAGGCGTTGAGCAGCTGCCCTGACTCGTCGTAGGCCATCCGCTCGTAGAGCGCGCCGCCGATCCCCTGCGCGACGCCACCGTGGATCTGCCCCTCGACGATCATCGGGTTGATCAGGTGGCCACAGTCGTGGACAACGGCGTACTTGAGGATCTTGATCTCGGCGGTGTCGGGGTCGGTCTCGACGATCACCGCGTGCATGCCGGAGGCGAACGTCGCCCGCTCGGGCGAGTAGAAGTCGCGGCCCTCGAGGCCGGGCTCCTCGTCCTCGGGCACCGGCGCCTTGCCCGGGTCGCCGACCGAGAACTGGGTGGCGGCCTGGGACGCCTCGTCGAAGGCGTAGCGCAGCGGGTTGGAGAGCACCGAGATGGTGCCGAGGTCGATCGACGTGTCCGGCGCGCCCTTGACCGAGACCACCCCGTCGACGATCTCGAGGTCCTTCTCGTCCGCCTCGAGCGCGTCGGCCGCGATCTTCAGGACCTTCTCCTTGGCCCGCCGGGCGGCCAGGTGGATCGCGGAGCCGCTCATCACCGCGGCACGCGAGGCGAAGGTGCCGACGGCGTACGGCATCCGGCGGGTGTCGCCGGTGACGACCTCGACGTCCTCGAACTTCACCCCGAGCTCGTCGGCGACCAGCTGGGCGAACACCGTCGCATGGCCCTGCCCCTGCGTCGTGAGCCCGGTGGCGACCTTGACCTTGCCGGAGGTCTCGATGTGCACGTGGGCACCTTCGTAGGGCCCGACGCCGGTGCCCTCCACGTAGCAGGCCAGCCCGATCCCGACCTGTCGGCCCTGGGCCGCCATCTCCTCCCGAAAGGCCGGGAACTCGTCCCAGCCGACCAGCGCCTTGATCTTCTCCAGCGAGGCCGGGTAGTCGCCGGAGTCGTACTCGAGCTCGCGGCCATCCTGGAAGATCAGCCCCTGGTCGTAGGGGAACTCGTCGGGCTGGATGAAGTTCACCGCCCGGACCTCGGCCCGGTCCTTGCCGAGGTAGCTCGCGATGGCGTCCATGGTGCGTTCCATCGCGAAGCAGCCCTGCGGGCGGCCGGCGCCGCGGTAGGGGGTGACCATCACGGTGTTGGTGTAGAGCGACTCGAAGACCACGCGGTAGGACCGCGGCTTGTAGGGGCCGAGCAGCTGGGTCGAGGTGATGATCGGGACGATCAGGCCGTACGGCGTGTACGCGCCGTGGTCGTGCCAGAACTCGACGTCGAGACCGAGCAGCCGGCCGTCGTCGTCGAACCCGACCTCGACGTGGTGCTCCTGGGCGCGCTCGTGGGCGGTCGAGATGAAGTGCTCGCGGCGGTCCTCGGTGTACTTCACGGTGCGGCCGAGCACGCGCGCCGCGAGCGGGACCAGCAGCTCCTCGGGCCACGGATGGTTGATCTTCACCCCGAAGCCGCCGCCGACGTCGGGCGTGATCACGTCGACCTGGCCGAGGTCGAGCTCCAGCTTCACCGCGATCGCGGCCCGCACCCCGGTCGAGGTCTGGGTCGAGGTCCACGCCTGGAGGCGGTTGAGGTCGGCGTCCCAGCGCGCGACCGTGCCGCGTCCCTCCATCGGCTGGCACGAGCTCCGCTCGACCTTGAGGTCCAGGGAGAGCCGGTGCGGCGCCTGCGCGATCGCGGCCGGCGCGTCACCCACCTCCTGCACGAGCCGGGCGCCGAGATTGCCCGGCACATCGTCGTGGACCAGGTCCTTGCCGGCGCGCGCAGCCGGGATGCCGACGACCGGCGGGAGGAAGTCGTAGTCGACGCGGATCCGGTCCAGCGCGTCCTCGGCGACGTAGCGGTCCTCCGCCACCACGAAGGCGATCGCCTCGCCCATGTAGTTGACCTCGTCCTTGGCCAGCGCGTACTGGGTGCGGCCGTGGGTCAGCGCCGGGTGCGGGATCAGCAGCGGCAGTGGCTCGGCCATCGGGGCAGAGAGCTCAGGGAGGTCGTCGTAGGTCCAGACCGCGTGGACTCCGTCGAGGTCGAGGACCTCGGAGACGTCGATGTCGACGATCCGGGCGTGCGCATGGGGGCTGCGGAGCACGGCCGCGTGCAGTACGCCGGGACCGCCCGGCCCGGCGGCCACGTCGTCGACGTACCGGCCCTGGCCACGCAGGAAGCGCTGGTCCTCGACCCGCTGTACCTTCTGGCCCATCAGCTTGGTGGTCATCCGCCGAGTCCTGTGGTGGCGCTGTCTTCGTCGCGTTCCTCGTGCTCCAGCTGTCCCGCCTGCTCCACCGGTGGTTGAGGACGGCGTTCTGCGCCCGTCTCGAAACCCTTGGCGAGCTCGGCGGCGCGCTCGACCGCCTTGACGATGTTCTGGTAGCCGGTGCAGCGGCACAGGTTGCCGGCGATCATGTCGCGGGCCTCGTCGTGCGTCGGCTCGGGGTTGTCGCGGAGACCGGCGGTGATCGTGGTCAGGAACCCGGGTGTGCAGAAGCCGCACTGCAGCCCGTGACACTCCAGGAAGGCCTGCTGCACCGGCCCGAGCGAGCCGTCCGGCTCGGTGAGCCCCTCGACCGTGGTGATCTCGAGGCCGTCGGCGGAGACCGCGAGCATCAGGCAGGACCGCATCGGGCGGCCGTCGACGAGCACCGTGCACGCGCCGCAGACCCCGTGCTCGCAGCCGACGTGGGTGCCGGTGAGGCCGAGGTCGTGGCGCAGCGCGTCGGAGAGCAGCCGGCGGGCCGGCACCCGGACCGGGTGCCCCGTGCCGTTGACGCTCAGCCGGACGTCGTGCAGCTCCTCGGTCACGCCACCCCCTCCCGCGCCGATCGAACCACGCGCTCGGTCAGGATGCGGACCAGATGGGCGCGGTAGTCCGCACTCGCGTGGATGTCCTCGGCAGGGTCGAGCTGCGCGAGCGCGGTCTCGCCGAGCTGGTCTTCGGCGATGCCGGAGAGGTCGACCACGGTCGGCACGTCGGCCACGGACAGGTAGCCGACCTTCACGGTGTCCCCGTCCACCAGTGCGGCGGCACCCACCAGCGCGTAGTCGCCGTGCCGGCGGGCGATCTCCTCGAATGCGACGCCGGTCCCCGGTGCGAGGGCCGGGAAGAACGCCGAGACCGCGATCTCGTCGTGGTGGACCGACGACTCGAGTGGGCCGACGTAGAGCTCGTCGGCGGGGATGGTGCGCCGGCCGCCCGGCCCCTCGACCTCCAGCGAGCCGGCGAGCAGAGTGAGCACGACGGGCATCTCGGCGGCCGCGTCGGCGTGCACCAGCGAGCCGACGGTGGTGCCGCGGTTGCGGATGGTCGCGTGCGCGACGTGGGCCAGCGCCATCGGGACCAGCGGCTGGACCCGGCGTACGTCGTCGGAGGCGAGCACGTCGGCGTGCCGGGCGAGCGCACCCACCCGGACACCGCCGTCCTCCACCGTGATCGCGTCGAGGCCCGGAACGCCGTTGATGTCGACGAGCAGCGACGGCGCAGCCAGCCGCATGGACAGCAACGGGATCAGGCTCTGACCTCCGGCCAGGATCTTGGCCCCCGGATCCCCGGCCAGGGCCGCCACCGCATCGGCGACGGACCCCGGCCGGAGATACGCGAAAGGCGCCGGCTTCACGGTCCCATTCTTATGCGACCCGACTCGGAGCCGGTGTCACGGGCGGCGTTCGTCCCGCCGCTCGTCGTCCGGAGGCGGCTCGCCGGCCTCGGGAGCGGTGTTGTCGACCGCCATCCTCGCGTGCGCGAGCTCACTGGGTTCGATGGCCCGCGCGATGTGGTAGCCGGCGATGATCACGATCGTGCCCAGCGCGATGCCGCCGAGGGTGAAGTCGTCGGTGATCTCGAAGAACCCGCTCGTGCCGAAGCCGATGGCCAGGATCAGCCCGGCCGCGACGGGCACCAGGTTGACCGGGTCGGCGAAGTTCACGCGGTTCTCGACCCAGATCTTCGCGCCGAGCAGCCCGATCATGCCGTAGAGCACGAGCGTGATGCCTGCCAGCACGCCGCCGGGAGTGGAGGCGACGATCGCACCGAACTTCGGGATGAAGCCCAGCAGGATCGCCACGCCTGCGGCTACGAAGTAGGCCGCCGTCGAGTAGACCCGGGTGGCGGCCATGACACCGATGTTCTCGGCGTACGTCGTGGTCGGGGAGCCGCCCACTGTCGACGTGAGCACCGTGCCGACACCGTCAGCGGCGATGGCCCGGCCCATCACCGGGTCAAGGTCACGCCCCGTCATGCCGGCCACGGCCTTGACGTGGCCCATGTTCTCGGCGATCAGCGCGATCACCGCGGGCATCGCCAGCAGCGCGAAGGTGATCGAGAAGTCGGGCAGGTGCCAGCCGACCGCGGCGAGGTTGCCGGCTTCGTTCTGGTTGCCGACCAGTCCCTCGACGGTGTGCCGAGGGAAGCCGAACCAGTCGGCGTTCTTGACGTTGTCCCAGTTGACGCGGTCGCCCTCGACACCGCCGACGCCGATGGCGTCGAAGATCCAGGAGAGCAGGTAGCCGAAGATGAGGCCGAGGAAGATCGCGATCCGGCCGAGGAAGCCGCGCAGGCCCGACCGTCATCAGGATCACGGCGGTCATCGTGATGATCGCCATCCAGCGGTCGGCCGGCATGTAGATGTTTGTCGCGACGCCGGCCAGGTTGAAGCCGATCACCATCACGACACCGCCGGTGACCACCGGCGGCAGTGCCTTGTTGACCAC
Organism: uncultured Actinomycetota bacterium; assembly: GCA_963817125.1. Classification (GTDB taxonomy): domain Bacteria; phylum Actinomycetota; class Actinomycetes; order Propionibacteriales; family Nocardioidaceae; genus Nocardioides. The sequence continues at coordinate 356,782 of CAWFNB010000016.1, read as the reverse complement.
GTCCGCACCCAGGAAGTGGATGATGACGCCGCAGATGGCCAGGACCACGCCGGAGACCAGGATCGCTCCGGTGACGTCCTCTGGGCCGCCTTGTTGGGCATAGATCGCCGCCGCGCCGCCCACGAACGACGCGGACGTGCCCGAGTAGCTCGGCACCGCGCCCTTGACGATCAGCAGGAAGCAGATCGTCGCGATGCCGCTCATCAGGATCGCGAGGTTCGGGTCCAGGCCCATGATGATCGGGAACACGAACGTCGCGCCGAACATGGCCACGACGTGCTGAGCTCCGATGCCAACGGTCTTGCCCCAGGCCAGCCGCTGATCGGGTGCGACCGGCTGGCCGGGCGCTGGATCGACGACCTCCCACTTGAACATCGACATGACGGTTCTCCTTCGGCTAGGTGCCCGCCCGAGAGCCACGGCACGAACTGCGAATGGTGTTCATGAGACACCCAACGCGGCCCGAAAGGTGTGACCGCCGGTTACCCGGCGGTAGGTGTCGCGGAGGTGTCGCGGAGGGCGGCTAGCGTGTTGGCGTGATCCCCGTGAGCGCTCCGGCCCGCGTCCGCGCACACGTGCGCGCGGCCCCGGACGGGTCCGCGCCGGTGCTGCACCGGGGTCCGGACGCGGTCTACCTCGACGTGGCCGGCCGATGCGTCGGTGTGGTCGGCACTCGGGCCACCGCGGTGCCGTGCGCCCTGCGGACCGCCCTGGACCGACTCCCCGAGGTCAGGTCCGCCTCCACGCGAGACGGCGTCCTGCACCTCGATGGCCACCCACTCGTCGTCGGCCGACTGGTCGACGTGGCGGTGCCGCGCCTGGCTCGCTCGGGCGGCCCCGGGGCTGTCGACGTCGCGTCCCTGGTCGGCTCGGGAGACGGCCTGACGCCGTATGGCGACGACGTGCTGTGCGGCTGGCTCGCGGTGCACCGAGCCGCAGGGGTGGCGACGCCCGACGTCGACCGGGCCGTCCACGGACTGTGGAACCGGACCACGCTGCTGTCGGCGACGCTTCTCGACTGCGCGATGCACGGCGAGGTGATCCCCGAGTTCGCGGCGTGGGTCGCCGCGCTCGGCACCGCTGCCGAGGAGGAGCGGGCTGCTGCCCTGGCCGTGGTCGGCCACACCTCGGGCCGCGGGCTGCTGGAGGGGGCGACCCGCGCGCTGGCCGGCTTGAAGGCGATGGCGGCATGAACCACGTCGAGCTGCGTGGGGGCGCCTACGCCGACTCCGTGACGCTGCTCCAGGTCAGCCGCACGGTGCAGCGGCTGCCAGGAGTGGCCACGGCCCAGGTCGCGATGGCCACGCCGCTCAACATCGAGGTGCTCACCGGGATGGGGTTCGACGTCCCGGCCGAGGCCGGTCCCAACGACATGGTGGTGGCGCTCCGGCTCGACGACGACGGGGCGGTGGAGACCGTCCTGGCCGGGGTCGATGCCGCCCTGCGCGAGACCGGCCGTCGAGACAGTGGTCCCAGCGAGGAGGCACCGCCGCGGACGACGGCGGCCGCGTTGCGACGTACGCCCGACGCGATCGCGCTGGTCTCGGTGCCGGGACCCAGCGCGTTCGTCGAGGCGATGGACGCGCTCGAGGCGGGCCGCGACGTGATGATCTTCAGCGACAACGTGCCGCTCGACCAGGAGATCGCGCTCAAACGGTTCGCGGCCGGTCGCAGCCTGCTGGTGATGGGACCGGACTGCGGGACCGCGGTCGTCGGTGGGCTCGGTCTCGGCTTCGCCAACGTGGTCTCTCCCGGCCCGGTCGGCATGGTGGCGGCGTCCGGCACGGGCTGCCAGCAGCTGCTCGCTCTCCTCGACCACGCCGGCGTCGGGGTCAGCTCGGCGCTCGGCGTCGGCGGCCGCGACCTGTCCGCCGAGGTACACGGCCTGGCCACCCGCGAGGCGCTGCGGCGCCTTGACGAGGATCCCGGCGTCGACCTGATCGTCCTGGTCTCCAAGCCACCGGCGGCCGAGGTGGCCGACGAGATCCGGGGCTACGCCGCGACCCTCTCGACCCCCGTCGAGCTGGCGCTCCTGGGGCCGGGCCAGCCCGACCTCACCGCCGCCGCCGAGCGCGTCCTCGGCAGGCTCGGCCACGACGTCCCGACCTGGCCCGTGGTCGGCACGGCCGGGCCGCCCTCCGGCGGCCACGCGCTCCTCGGGCTCTTCGTCGGGGGCACCCTGGCCGGCGAGGCGAGGCTGATCGCGGCCGAGACACTCGGCGAGGGCGGCGGACACACGTTCGTGGACTTCGGCGACGACGCCTACACCGCAGGCCGGGCGCATCCCATGATCGACCCGACCCTGCGACTCGAGCACCTGGACCGGGCAGCCGCCGACCCCGAGACCGCGGTCCTCCTCCTCGACGTCGTCCTCGGCCACGGCGCCGAGGCCGACCCGGCCGCCCTCCTCGCTCCCGCCATCGACGCAGTGCGCCAGCCTGTGGTCGTCGCCGTGGTGGGCACCGCGGCGGATCCGCAGGGCCGCGACCGCCAGGTCGGAGCGCTGGCCGAGGCCGGGGCCGAGGTGCACCTGTCCAACGCCGGCGCGACGCGCCGGGCGGTCGAGCTCGTCGAGGGGCTCCGATGAACACACCGCCGGCCGTCGTCAACACCGGGGCCGACCTCCTGGCCGACGCGATCGCCGACCAGGCCGTGCCCGTCACCCGGGTCGACTGGCGGCCGCCGATGCCGGGCACCGAGGCCGACCTCGCGACCGTGGCAGCCGATCCGCGCCGGCCCGAGGCCAACGCTCGGGCCCTCGCGGCCGTGCTCGAGGTGACGGCCACCCTGGTCGACGTGGCGCCCGCGTCCGAGCTGCTTGGCCTCGAGCGCGGCGAGTTCCTGCACGCCGGGCCGCCGATCGCCTGGGACCGCACGTCCGGCCCGCTGCGCGGCGCGCTGATGGGCGGTGCCGCCCTGGAAGGGCTGGTCGACGACCCGGAGGACGCCGTCGCGCTGTTCGAGTCGGGCAGCGGCGTGTCCCTCGAGCCGTGCCACCACCGCTCCACGGTCGGGCCGATGGCCGGCGTGGTGACGCCCAGCATGTGGCTGTTCGTGCTCGAGGACGCCGCTAGCGGCCGGCGTACGTTCTGCTCGCTCAACGAGGGGCTCGGCAAGGTGCTCCGGTACGGCGCCTACGGCCCCGACGTACTGACCCGGCTGCGCTGGATGGGCGACGTGCTCGGCCCACTGCTGCAGAAGTGCGGTCCGCTCGACTCGTGATCAACAGGGGCCGATCGACGTCACCGGGATCCTCACCCAGATGCTGCAGATGGGCGACGAGGCGCACAACCGCAACCGCGCCGGCACCCTGATGCTGCTGCGCGACCTGTCCCCCGCGATGGTGACAAGCGGATTCGACACAGCGGACGTGGCCGAGGCGCTGCGGTTCGTCGGCGGCAACGACCACTTCTTCCTCAACCTCGCGATGCCCGCCTGCAAGCTCGCGCTGGACGCGGCGCGTGGCATCGAGGGGTCGACGATGGTCGTGGCGATGGCGCGCAACGGCACCGACTTCGGCATCCAGGTCGCCGGGACCGGCGACGAGTGGTTCACCGGCCCCGCCCAGCTTGCCGACGGGCTCTACCTGGGTGACTACGGCCCCGACGACGCCAACCCCGACATCGGCGACTCCGCGATCACCGAGACCGCCGGCATCGGCGGCTTCGCGATGGCGACCGCGCCCGCGATCGTCCGGTTCGTCGGTGGCTCGGTTCCCGACGCGCTCGCGACCACCCGCCGGATGCACGAGATCACCCTCGGTGAGAACCAGCGCTGGTCGGTCCCGGTCCTGGAGTTCCAGGGCACGCCGACGGGCATCGACGTGACCAAGGTGTGCCGGACCGGGATCCTGCCGCAGATCAACACCGGCATGGCCGGCAAGGTCGCCGGCGTCGGTCAGGTCGGCGCGGGGCTGGTCACCCCGCCCGCCGAGATCTTCCCCAAGGCCCTGGCCCACCTGGCCCAGCTCACGCCGAGTCGGGGTTACTGATGCGCAGTAACCCCGACTCGGCGTGGTGGACGGGTCAGTAGGCGGGCTGGCTGGGGTCGATCTGGTTGACCCAGGCGGACACGCCACCACCGACGTGGACTGCGTCGGCGTACCCGGCGCCCTTGACGATCGCCAGCGTCTCTGCCGAGCGGACCCCGGTCTTGCAGTACATGACGACCTGCTTGTCGGCCGGCAGCTGCTCGAGGGCGTGGCCGGTGAGGAAGTCACCCTTGGGGATCAGGACCGAGTCGGGGATCTTGTTGATCTCGTACTCGTTGGGCTCACGCACGTCGACCAGGACGAAGTCGCGGGTGCCCTCGGCACGCTCCTTGAGCATGTGCTCGAGCTGGACCACCGAGATCGTCGAGCCCACGGCTGCGTCCGCGGCCTCCTCGGAGACCGCGCCGCAGAACGTCTCGTAGTCGATCAGCCCGGTGACGGTCGGGTTGTCCCCGCAGAGGGCGCAATTGGGGTCCTTGCGGACCTTGAGCTTGCGGTACTCCATCTCGAGGGCGTCGTAGATCATCAGCTGCCCGACCAGCGGGTCGCCGATGCCGGTCAGCAGCTTGATCGCCTCGTTGACCTGGATCGCGCCGATGCTCGCGCAGAGGACGCCCAGCACGCCGCCCTCGGCGCAGCTGGGGACCATGCCGGGGGGCGGCGGCTCCGGGTAGAGGCAGCGGTAGCACGGCGCGCCCTCGACGAGGGTGGGCGCGAACACCGACGCCTGGCCGTCGAAGCGGTAGATCGACCCCCAGACATAAGGGATCCCGAGGAAGTACGCCGCGTCGTTGACCATGTAGCGGGTCGCGAAGTTGTCGGTGCCGTCGACGATCAGGTCGTAGCCCTCGAAGACGTCCATGACGTTGTCGTTGTCGAGCCGCTCCTCGTGGAGCACCACCTCGACGTAGGGGTTCGCCTCGGCGATCGACTCCCTGGCCGACTGCGCCTTGGACTTCCCGACATCAGACTGGCCGTGGATGATCTGGCGCTGCAGGTTGGACTCGTCCACCTCGTCGAACTCGGCGATGCCGAGGGTGCCGACGCCGGCCGCGGCCAGGTAGAGCAACGCCGGGCTGCCCAGGCCGCCGGCACCGATGACGAGCACCTTGGCGTTCTTCAGCCGCTTCTGCCCGGTCATGCCGACGTCGGGGATGATCAGGTGGCGGCTGTAGCGACGTACCTCGTCGATGGTCAGCTCGTCGGCGGGCTCCACGAGCGGGGCCAGCGTGGGTGTGGGCACGGAATGCTCCTCCGGACGGGGTCGAGATGGTGACGCACGTGACGCTGAGTCAACGCCGCGGGGCGGTCTCGGTGTTCCCGTCCATGGTCCCCGCACCGCGGGACGAGGCGCGCCACGTCCCGTCATCCGGTCACGGCTAGTTCGTTGGGTAGGGTCCTGCTCGTGAGTACCGGCCAGTACGACGTGGACGCCGCTCGTCCGCGCGGGGGCCGGCTGCCGCGGCGAGAGCGCCGTGCCCAGCTGCTGGCCTCGGCGCTCGAAGTCTTCGTCGCACAGGGCTACCACTCCGCCGCCATGGACGACATCGCCGACCGGGCCGGGGTGTCGAAGCCGGTGCTCTACCAGCACTTCCCGGGCAAGCTCGACCTCTACCTCGCGCTGCTCGACGACTCATGCGACACGATCATTGCCAACACCCGTGCCGCACTCGAGTCCACACAGGACAACCGCAAGCGGGTCGAGGCGACGATGGCGGTCTTCTACGACTACGTCGCCAGCGACACCGGCGCGTTCCGGCTGGTTTTCGAGTCCGACCTGACCAACGAACCAGCCGTGCGCGAGCAGGTCGAGCGGGTCACCAGTGAGACCGCCGCTCTGGTCGCCGACGTCATCCACGAGGACACCGGCCTCTCTGACGAGCAGTCCCGGCTGCTCGCTGTGTCCCTGGTGGGAATGGCCCAGGTCAGCGCGCGGTTCTGGTTGACGGAGGCGGGCGGCATCGAACGCTCGGACGCCGCGGCGCTGGTCGCCATGCTGGCGTGGCGCGGCATCCGGGGCTACCCCCTCACCGACGAGCACTGACGAGAAGAGGACGACTGTGGAGGTCAAGATCGGCATCCAGCACTCCCCGCGCGAGCTGGTGGTCGACACCGAAGAGAAGTCGGAGTCGATCGAGAAGCTCGTCTCGGAGGCGGTGTCGTCGGAGGGCGTGCTCACGCTGACCGACACCAAGGGCCGCAAGGTGGTGGTCCCGGCGAGCAAGCTCGCCTACGTCGAGATCGGCGGCGGCGTCGTCGGCACGGTCGGTTTCCGCAGCTAGAAGTTGTAGGAGACAGCCATGGTCGGCGTGATCCTGTGGGCGCTCATCGGAGGCGCCATCATCGGCATGCTCGGCAAGTGGGTCGCTCCGGGCGATCGTGACATCCCGCTGTGGGCGACCATCCTGTGCGGCATCGGTGGGATGTTCCTCGGTAACTGGCTCTACGTCGGCGTCTTCAACTTCCAGGAGAACACCTCCCGCATCGACTGGTGGCGCCACATCTGGCAGGTCGCGGTGGCCGCGATCCTGGTGATCGGGGCCGCGACGGTGCTGGGTCGCCGCAAGAAGGTCTAAGAAGCCAGCCCCAGCTCATCCATCCGGGCGGCGTGTCGCTCGGTGATCCGGGTGAACATCCTCCCGATCGCGGCCAGGTCGAGTCCGGGCCGGTCCACACCCCCGGCGAGCAGCGCGGAGAGGGCCTCCCGCTCCCCGGCCACCCGCTGAGCCTGGGTGAGGGCCTCGCCCATCAGCCGGCGCCCCCACAGGGCGAGCCGGCCGCCCAGCCGGGGGTCGGCACCGATCGCTGCCCGTACCCGGTCCACCACGAACGCGGCGTGGCCCTCGCTGTCCAGCGAGGCGACGACCAGGTCGCGGGTGTCGGCATCGAGGAACGCCGCGATCTCGCGGTAGAAGTCGTCGGCCATCCCGTCGCCGACGTAGGCCTTGATCAGGCTCTCGAACCAGTCGGAGGGAGCGGTGTGCTCGTGGAACAGGTCGATCGCGTCGCGGAACGGCGCCATCGCCGCGAACGGGTCCGCCCCGAGCTCGGCGATCCGGGCGTGCAGCGCGGCGACCTTCCCGAACTCGACGCTGGCCATGGTCGCGATGGCGACCTTGTCCTCGAGAGACGGGGCCATCTTGGCGTCCTCTGCCAGCCGCTCGAAGGCCGATATCTCGCCGTACGACACGGCACCCAGCAGGTCGACCACCGCGGCCCGGTAGATGGGGTCGTCGAAGACCAGGGGCGTCTGGCCGGGCTGGTCTTTGGGCGCGGATGCGGGCACGCGCGCAGCGTACCGATAGAATGAATGTCGGTTGAGGCCGTCATGGGACGGCCCAGGTATGTGCGCGGCAGACGTGCCACCCGTGTGACCAGTCCGCCGCACCCGAACTGACATTTCTTCCAGTTCGGCTCCCCGGCTCCGAGCCGGAGCGGGCTGACACCACACGAAAGCGACAAAGACACTGACGACGTTCCGAGAGCTCGGGGTGCTCCCCGAGATTTGTGATGCGCTCGATCGCGCCGGCATCAGCACGCCCTTCGCCATCCAGGAGATGACCCTGTCGGTCGCCCTGCTCGGCACCGACCTGATCGGCCAGGCCCGCACCGGCACCGGCAAGACCCTGGCCTTCGGCATCCCCGTGCTGCAGCGCAGCGTCACCCCCCGCGACCCGGCGTACGCCGACATGCCGCAGGGCAAGCCGCAGGCGCTCATCGTGGCCCCGACCCGCGAGCTCGCGCTGCAGGTGTCCGGCGACCTCGCGCTGGCCAGCAAGGACCTTGGTCTGCGCGTCCTGACCGTCTACGGCGGAGTCGGCTACGACACCCAGCTCGACACGCTGGCCAGCGGCGTCGACATCGTGGTCGGTACGCCGGGCCGGCTGATCGACCTGGCCGACCGCCGGGCCCTGGACCTCTCCCACGTCCACGCGGTAGTGCTCGACGAGGCCGACGAGATGCTCGACCTGGGCTTCCTGCCCGACGTCGAGAAGCTCCTGTCGAAGACTCCCGAGACCCGGCAGACGATGCTGTTCTCGGCCACCATGCCGTCCGCGATCGTGACGCTGGCGCGTCGCCACCTGCGGCACCCGATGAACATCCGCGCCGAGTCGTCCTACGACACGACCATGGTCCCGGCGACCGCGCAGTTCATCTACCTCGCCCACGACCTCGACAAGCCCGAGATCATCGGCCTCCTCCTCCAGGCCGAGGACGCCGGCAAGATGATCGTCTTCACGCGCACCAAGCGCCAGGCGCAGCGGATCGCCGACGACCTGAGCGAGCGCGGCTTCAAGTCCAGTGCGCTGCACGGCGACATGGCACAGGTCGCGCGCGAGAAGGCGCTGACAAAGTTCCGCGAGGACAAGCTGCAGGTGCTCGTCGCCACCGACGTCGCCGCCCGTGGTATCGACGTCGCCGCCGTCACCCACGTCGTCAACTACACCTGCCCCGAGGACGACAAGGCCTACGTCCACCGGATCGGCCGCACCGGCCGCGCCGGGGCGTCGGGAATCGCGATCACCTTCGTCGACTGGGCGGACATCCATCGCTGGAAGATGATCAACAAGACCCTCGACCTGCCCTTCGACGAGCCGCAGGAGACCTACTCGACCTCCGAGCACCTCTGGCACGACCAGGGCATCCCGCCCGGCACCAAGGGCCGGATCGTCGACCCCGCGCCGCGGCCTCCGCGGGAGCCCAGGAGCGACCGCGGTGACCGTGGTGGCCGAGGCGAGCGCAGCGACCGGGGCGACCGTGAGCGCCGCTCGGGGGACCGGCCGAAGCGCGACCGCAACCGGACCCGCAGCCGCAGCGGAGAGAACGCACCGGGTGGCGAGTCAACGCCCGCCGCGGCCTCCGAGAGCGGTACGTCGGGCGCGGGTGCCTCGCGCAACCGCAGCCGCCGGCGTCGTCGTTCCGGCTCCGGCTCCGGCGAAGGAAAGGCCACCGCCACCGCGTAGGCCTAGGCTCGGCGATGGTCCGCTCCTAGGTCGCCGGGCTCCCCAAGGCCGAGCTGCACCTGCACATCGAGGGCACCCTCGAACCGGAGCTCGCCTTCGCGCTTGCGGCACGCAACGACATCACGATGCCCTTCGCCGACGTGGCGGAGCTGAAGCGCGCGCACTCGTTTGTCGACCTGAGTCGTTCCTGGATCTCCTCTACACGTGCATGGGCGTGCTGCGCACCGAGGAGGACTTCCACGACCTCGCGGCGGCGTACCTGGCTCGGGCTCGGGACGACGGCGTGGTGAGGGCGGAGGTGTTCTTCGACCCGCAGGAACACACGGCTCGCGGCGTTCCGCTCACCGACGTGGTGTCCGGGCTGACCAAGTGGTGACCGAGCTGGCCGACCATCCGCTGCCACGACTGCTCGACGCGGGTGTCCGGGTCACCATCAACTCCGACGACCCCGCCTACTTCGGCGGTTACGTCGCCGACAACCACGTCGCGGTGGCAGAGGCGTTCGGCCTCTCTGAGGCCGACCTGTCGGCGCTCGCGCGGGCGTCTCTCGACGCCGCTTTCACGCGATGACGTCGACCTCGGTGCCGACCGGGGCGAACTCCCACAGTGCGATGGCGTCGTCCCGCTCCTGACGGATGCACCCGTGCGACTGCGGGGTGCCGAGCTGGAGCGCGGTCTGAACGAGGCTCCCGTCGTCGACCGGGATGTCGTGGAAGCCGATGGCCGCGCCGTTGTCGCCTTCGGTGAACCGGACGAAGTACTTCATCGTCCCGGAGTTGTCGACCCCGTAGGCCTGCTCCGAGCGCGAGTACACCGAGTAGGTCCCAGGCTCCAGGTTGTCGTAGAGGCTGCCCGAGACCAGATAGGTGCGGGACACGGACTCGTCGTCGTCGACCAGCCACACGCGCTGGTCGCTCTGGTCGAAGACGATCCGCCTACCGTCGCCGGAGTCGGGCGGGACCGGCGGAGCGTCCTGTTCGGCGTCCTGCGCAGCGTCCTGCCCCGTGGATCTGCTCGTGCTCGCATCCGACGGCGGCTGGGTGGACGGCTGGGTGGACGGCTGGGTCGAAGCTTCGGCCGACGGCGTGGTCACTGCTCCGGCCAGGACCGATCCGGCGGTCGTCGTACCCGGGTCGCGTGCGGTGTCACCCGACGGGTCGCCGCCGGTGCCGCTGGCCACCGACGGCAGGACGCCGACCCCACCGAGCATGGCGATCCCGGTGACACTCACCGAGGCGCCGAGAACCGCCAGCCGACCGTACCGGGGCTGGACCGACTCCGCGCGCCTACGCCCGGCCGGGGGTGCGGCGTGGCGGCGCGGTGGCTCGGCGCGATGGCGAGTCATGGCTCAGGACGCCACCCGAGCGACGAGGTTGGCGGCCACCTCGCGGTACGCGCGAGCCCCCTTGCTGCTGCGGCTGGTGGCCAGGATGGACCGGCCGGCAGCCGGCGCCTCGGCGAACCTGATCGTCTTGGGGATCGGCGGTTCGATGACGGTGAGGTCGTAGGTTTCGGAAATGGTCTCGAGGACCGTGCGGGCGTGGTTGGTGCGCCCGTCGTAGAGCGTCGGCAACACGCCCCAGACCTCGAGACCGCGGTTGGTGAACCGGCGTACGTCGTGCACGGTGTCGAGCAGCTGGCCGACCCCGCGGTGGGAGAGGGTCTCGCACTGCAGCGGGATGAGCACTCCTTCCGCCGCCGTGAGCGCAGCGACTGTGAGGACGCCGAGCGACGGCGGGCAGTCGAGCAGGATCCAGTCGTAGTCGGCGCCGGCTTCGTCGAGGTCCTCGACGACCGTGCGGAGCACCTGCTCGCGACCGGTGCGGGTGAGCAGGTCGGCCTCGGCGCGGGCCAGCTCGATGGTGGCCGGGAGGAGGTCGAGGCCCTCGTCGGTGGTGATGATGGCCTCGCCCGGGGCCAAGCCCTTGGTGAGCACGTGGTGGACCGACAGCTCGAGGTCCTCCGGGTCGATGCCGAGGGAGAAGGTGAGGCAGGCCTGCGGGTCGAGATCGACCAGCAGCACCGAGTGCCCCAGCTCCGCGAAGGCCGCCCCCAGCGAGGCCACGGTGGTCGTCTTGGCGACGCCGCCCTTCTGGTTGGCTATCGCGAGGGTCGTCGTGCTCCGCTGGCTCATCGGGGTCCATCATGCCGGAAGTCCCCCCGCTCTCGTCGCACCCACCTGCCAGACTTCGGGCCATGTCCGAGACCGCTCTCGTCACCGGCCCCACGGCAGGCATCGGCCACGCCTTCGCTCAGCAGCTCGCAGCCCGCGGCTTCGACCTCGTCCTGGTTTCCCGGGACGAGGAACGGCTCGAGAAGACGGCCGCCGAGCTGCATGCGTCGTACGCCGTCGCGGTGGAGGTGCTGCCCGCTGACCTGGCCGACCGCTCCGACCTGGCCCGGGTCGAGGCCCGGCTCGCGGACCGGGAGCGCCCGGTCGACCTGCTGGTCAACAACGCCGGCTTCGGGCTCAAGAAGCGGTTCCTCGACAACTCCGCCGATCAGGAGACCGCGATGCTCGACGTACTGGTCACCGCGGTCCTGCGGCTCTCGCACGCAGCGCTCGGACCGATGGCCGATCGCGGCCACGGAGGGGTGATCAACGTGTCGAGCGTGGCGGCGTTCCTGCCGCGCGGCTCCTACAGCGCGGCCAAGGCATGGGTGAACAGCTTCAGCGAGTGGGCAGCCAACGAGTACCGCCCCCGCGGTGTCACGGTGATGGCGCTGTGCCCGGGGTTCACCAGGACCGAGTTCCACGAGCGGATGGAGGTGGGCCGCGGCTCGGCGCCGTCGTTCATGTGGCTGGACGCCGACAAGCTGGTCGCCACCGCACTGTCCGACTACGACAAGGGGCGGGCCCTCTCCATCCCCTCGTTGCAATACAAGGCGGTCGCCGCGATCTCGCGTGCGGTGCCGGGCCGGCTGCTGCAGCGGTTCCAGTCGATGGGCCGCAAGTAGCTACAACACCATCGGCGTGGTTCGGCCCGAGCGAACGCTCGCGGCCGCGGCCAGCGCGAGCAGGCGCTCGTACTGGTCGGGCGCAGTGGTGTTGCAGCCGAGCTCGTGGTCGTACTTGCCCAGGCCGTGGTGGTCACTCGAGCCGGTGACCACCAGCGACAGCGACTCGGCGATCTCCCGCAGCGTCTGCCGGTCCTCGAGACGATGGTCCTGGTGGTCGATCTCCAGTCCGGCGAGCCCGAGCCCGGCGAGCTCGGCGATCGCCTCGGCCGGCAGCGAGTCCCGGCCGTGCCGACCCCAGGGGTGCGCGAGGACGCTCACCCCACCTGCCTCCTCGACCACCCGGATCGTCTCGACGAGCGGGGCGGCGTACCGGTTCACGTAGGCGGGCCGACCCGGGTTGAGATACTTGTCGAACGCCGTGGTCCGGTCCGGGACCACGCCCAGGGCCACCAGCGCGTCGGCGACGTGCGGCCGTCCGGTGGCGGCGGTCCCGTCCGCTGCCCGCCGTACGTCGGCGATGTCGATGTCGATCCCGAGCCCCTGCAGCCGTTCGATGATGGCCGGCACCCGGGACGAGCGGCCGTCGAGGACCTTGCGCAGGTGGGCCACCAGTGGCGGGTACGTCGGGTCCGGCAGGTAGGCGAGCAGGTGCATCCCGCGCCCGAGATGCCGGGTGCTGATCTCGATCCCGCGAACCAGGCTGATCCCGACCTCGCCGGCGGCACGTGCCGCCGGCTCCCACGCCTCCGCGGTGTCGTGGTCGGTCAGCCCGAGTACGTCGAGTTCGGCCTCCTTTGCCGCCCGCACCAGCTCCTCCGCCGTCTGCGTGCCATCGCTGGCCCGCGTGTGGGTGTGGAGGTCGATGCGCACCACCCGACCCTAGGTCCCTGCCGACGGAATGAGAGAAGTCGCCGTGACCGGTCGCGCTCAGGCGGCAGGGGTGACGAGCAGGCCGACTTCTCTCATTCGTTCGGCGAGAGCCACGGCGGCGACCAGCACCCGGCGAACGAAGTCAGGCTGAGTCATCACGTGCTCGTAGGAGAACCGCAGCACGAGCCAGCCGTTGACGACCAACAGGTCATAGCGGCGGGCGTCCGCACTCAGCTGGGCCCTCCCGCCATGCCACTCGAAGGAATCCGCCTCGAGGACGATCCTCAGGGCTTCGTCCACCAGATCGGGACGGGCCACGATGTCTGGCTCCCGAATGGTGACCTGCGGGAGCACGGACAGCCCAGGGACGTCGAGCGCGATGGCGCGCAGGACGGACTCGAAGGGGTTGGCTGCCTCTCCGCTCGCGCAGGCGGCGACGCGCCGCATCTGGGGTGACCCGGGGCCGCGGGCTGCCTCGGCTATCCGGTCCAGCACCGCCTGGGGCACACCAGCGCGGAGGGCCGAGTCCGCGATCGCCAGCGCCACGTGCCGACCGCGGCTGACCATCAGATGAGGCCGGTCCGGCACCGTCTTGACCGCCCAGCCGTGGTGGAGCGCCGCGCTGGTCAGCGCCAGGACACCACTCAGCCGGACCGCGGTGCGGGCGTCTGCGTCGACGACGGCCAGGGCGTAGCGGCCCCGGGCGATCCGGATGATGTCGCCGGCCGTCACGGCACGGTCGAGATCAACTCGCTCGCACGAGCGGAGCAGGGTGCCTCTCGTCGCGATGCCGCCCAGCTCGAGCAGCCGCTCCGTCGGCGAGATCGACACCATGAGGACAAGCCTGTCGGATCGAGCGAGCGGAGGCCGGGCTCTCTCCACAGGGTCAACCATCACCAGGCCGGCGCCGGGCCTCCGAACGGCAGTTCCACGAGCGGCGGGCCGAGGCCGGAGACGTCGCGCAGGATCCAGTCGTCGCGCAGCAGCAGGACCGCCGAGGCGGGACGCAGCACCATCCACAGCCAGCGACCGTCGGCCTCGCCGGCGACCACGGAGCGATCCCATTCCGTCGAGGCCATGCTGGTGGAGACCGGCCAGAGCGGAATGGTCTTGCTGTCGATGCGGACCCGGACCGTGGGCGGGCCGTCGCCGACTTCGGAGCCCGGGTCGTCGTGGACGGTGCCTGCGATGCGGGCGCCGAGCCCCGTGCCGGGCTCCTCGGTGACCACCAGGACGTCCACCGGACCGTCGAGGACGCTGGTCCCGGAGACGCACGTCATCGCGGCCCGGCCGCCCGTCTGGTCGCCGACCGCGGCGAAGTCGGTGACCCGCCAGCCCGGGCTCAGCGGCCACGGGAGGTAGGTCGGGAACCGTGCCGTGGCGCCCAGGTGCTCCACGAACGCGTCGTACGACGCCTCGGCCGGCCGCCACAGCGGCTCGACCATGCCATGGTCGGGGCACGACCATCCGTCGCCGTGCCGCGCGACGGGCGTCGAGCACCGGGGGCAGCCGACGGTCAGAGACACGCCCCAACCGTGGGCGAGCGGCGCAGGCCCGTCAAGCGTTCCAGCGCAACAGGACCGGGTTCTCGCGCTCGTGGCCGAGCACCGAGATCGTCCCGGTGTCCAGCCGCAGCAGCCGCCCGTCCGTCACCGGCAGCCGCAGCCAGCGCGCAGCCAGCGCGCGCAAGGAGTGCCCGTGACCGAACAGCAGCACCCCACCGGAGACGTCGAGGCAGCGCGCCACCACCCGGTCCAGCCGCGCCGACACCTCGTCTGCCCTCTCCCCGCCGGGGCTGGGGTGGGTCCACACCGTCCAGCCCGGCACCGACCGGCGGATCTCGTCGGTGGTGACGCCCTCGTAGTCGCCGTAGCCCCACTCGACAAGGTCTGGGTCAGTCTCGGCGGTGGGGAAGCCGGCGAGCTCCGCCGTACGACGGGCGCGCACCCGGGGCGAGGTCAGCACCAGCTCGAACGACGCCCCGGCCAGCCGCGGCACCAGCGCCCGCGCCGCCGACTCCCCGTCAGGGGTCAGCGGCAGGTCGGTCGTCGACGTGTGCCGCCCAGCCGCGCTCCACTCCGTCTGCCCGTGCCGGACCAGCCAGACCTCACCCATGGAGCGGGTCAGCTCAATCTTCGGCAAGCACGACCACCGCGTCACCGGCCGAGATCGTGTAGGTCTGGGACTTCGGCGGGTTGACGACCACGCCGAACCTCATGCCGGGGTCGGCCAGCGCCGGAGACTTGAGCCCGATCGCGGTCTCGTTGCGCCGCGCCGCCCCGGCTACCACGGTGGCCCAGCTGACGTCCTCACCGGGCTGGACGTACCACTCGGCCGGCCGCAGGTAGATCTCGCTGCCGTCAGCGCCGAGCAGCTCCTTGAACACCGCCTCGAGGCGGCCGTCCTCGGAGAGCTGGGTGACCACCAGGCTGACGATCTCGCCGCTGACCACGATGTCGTCCACGTCGGCGACCGAAGCGAGCACCCGGTTGCGGTCGTCGATCATCTCGCTGACCACCGGGGTCTCCGACCCCACCTTGCGCAGGATGTCGCGCACGTGCAGCAGCGTGATCAGTGTGCGCGAGTCGGCCATCTGGACGTCGAGGTCGCGGTCGTAGCAGAGCACGATGATCTGGTCGAGCGCGGCGCTGACGTGCTCGTCGAGGATCGCCCGGCTGGTGGAGGAGGCCTTGACCACCGTCACGGCAAGGTTCGGCAGCGACGGCACGACGGGCTCGCCGTACGTCGTCAGCACGGTGAGCGTCGAGCCGGGAGGTGCGTAGCGGTCGAGCTCGCGCAGCACGATCGGCGCCCGGTCGTTCCAGCCGATGAGCAGCGCCCGCGTGGGCCGGGTGTCGGTCGAGAGCTGCTCGCCCAGCCGGTTGAGCGCCGGCTCCGTCAGCGACCGGGACTGACCCTCCAGTGCGGAGTCGTCTTCGACGACCACGATCAGGGCCTGCTCGGCGGTGAGCACGGTGTCCGGCGGCGGGTTCAGCTTCGACCGCTCGCCGTCGACGATGCCGACCACCGAAGCCGCCTCGAAGGCTTGCAGCGCCTCCGCGTACGTCGACCCGGCCAGGCCGTGCTTCTCGAAGAAGTAGAACTCGTCGCCCTCGTAGTCGAACAGCTCGGTGTAGACAGCCGCGGCCCCGGACTGGCGCGAGGTCTGCACGACCAGCCTGGCCACCGTCTCGCGTATGTCGAGCAGCGTGGTTCGGCGATGGCCCACCAACCGTGCGGCTTCCAGGTTGGTCGGGTCCTGGATCTCCGCGACGATCCGCGGCCCCTCCCCGTCACTACCGTGGGTGAGCGCGAGCAGGGTCTTGATCACCTCGGAGTCCGGGTCGTCGGAGTCGGGCGCCAGCAGGATCACCGAGCGCGCCGTCCCGTGGCTGCTCAGCCGCAGGTCGTCGAGGTCCATCGGCGACCCGGAGCGGCAGACGATCTTGGTGCCTCGGCGCTCGGGCACCTTGACCTTGAGCTCCTCCTCCATGTCGACCTTGTCGCGGTCGGCGAGGATCACGATGACCGGGTCCTTGCGGCTCTCGTTGGCCAGCGTCAGCTCGGAGATGATCGTGAAGATCGACTCCGACCAGCCCAGGATCACCGTGTGGTCCTTCTCGAGGACGATCGAGCGGCCGCGACGCAGGTCGGCCAGCTTGGTGTCGATGCCGTTGGCCAGCACGCCGATCAGCGCGCTGACGATGAACAGGCCGCCCACGGTGAGTGCGAGCAGCGTGAGCAGGAAGGGCCAGGTGCCGTCGTCACCGCCGATGGTGCCCGGGTCGAGGGCGTGGAGCAGGTTGTAGAACAGCTGCTCGAAGAAGTTGTGCTTGAAGTCGCCCTCGCCGAGCTGGAAGACCGTGAGGATCGCGGCGAACACGAGGATGAGCAGAAGCGTGGCGCCGATGAGCCACGCGATCAGCGCCGGCGTCCCCGACGACATGGAGTTGTCGAACATGTAGCGGAGCCGGTCGCCCAGCCCCGACTTCTTCTCCGTCGCGGTCTTGACCGACGGGCGACTGCTGTCGGCCATCGCCTTCGCCGTCCGCACCCGCAGCTGCTGTCCCGTGCGCGCCATTCTCACTCCCGTCGAAGGACCCGGAGCATCCTCCCCCACGGCGCCCGGGGAGTCACTGGCACGATCGGGCCATGCAAACCTCGCCCGGGCCGACCGATCGGTTGGCCCGACGGGCCACCGCGGTGGCGTTCGCGACGCAGGGAATGGTCTTCATCAGCCTGACCACCCGGCTGCCGCGGTTCTCCGACCGCTGGCACCTCTCCGAGGTCGAGCTGTCGCTGGTACTGCTGATGGTCGTCCTGCTCGCCGGCGCTGGTTCGGTCGTTGCCGAGCTGGTGGCCCGTCGCCGCGCGAGCGCACGTACGCTCCGGGCCGGGTTCGCGACCATCGCGATCGCCGTCCCGGTGGTCGCCACCGCACCGAGCAGCGGCGTCTTCGTGGTTTCGCTGGCGGTGTACGCCGTCGGGCTGGGCATGGTCGACGCGAGCAGCAATATGCAGGCGGTCGCCATCGAGCACCGCTACGGCCGCCCGATCCTGCCGTCGTTCCACGGCGCCTGGACCTTCGGCGGGATCATCGGCGCTGCGTTGGCCCTGGCCGGCGCGCACCTGCCGCTGTGGACGACCGGCGTGGTCGCCGTCGTGCCGCTCGCGGCCCTCGCGGCGCCGTACCTCGCCCGCGAGCGCGGCGAGGCGCTCGTCGAGGCCCAGCAGACAGCTGTCCCGTGGCGTCCGATCCTCCTGGTCGGGCTCGGGATGGTGCTGTTCTACATGGTCGACACCGCCTCCCAGACCTGGGGACCGACCTACCTCGACGACACGGTCGACGCCCCGGGCTCGCTGGTCGCACTGGCGACGCTGCCCTATCTGTGCGCCAGCCTGGTGGTGCGACTGGCCGGCGACGGGCTGGTGACCCGGTACGGCGCAGTGCTGGTCCTGCGCACCGGCGCGGTCGTCGCCTCGCTGGCCCTGCTGGTCGTGGTCACCGCGCCCAGCTGGCCGATCGCGGTGCTGGGCTTCACCCTGCTCGGGGCCGGCGTCTCGGTGATCGCGCCGCTCAGCTTCTCGGCGGCCGCCCGGATCGCCGGCGGCGAGCGGGCGCGGGTGGACGCGGTGATCGCGCGGTTCAACCTGTTCAACTACGTCGGCGCGCTCCTCGGCGCCGTGCTCACCGGACTGGTCGGGGCCGAGTCACTGAGGGTCGGCTTCGCCGTGCCGATGGTGCTGATCCTGGCGATGCTGCCGCTGGCCCGGGCGTTCGCCCCTGCGGGTCAGTCGTCGCCGTCGCGACCCGACCAGTTCTTGTCGGGCTGAGGATCCGGGCGCCCAGGCTGCTCACCGCCGCGCTCGTCGAGGTAGCTCGCCTTTGGCACCATCACCTTGCGGCGGAAGATGCAGACGACCTTGCCGTCCTGGTTGTAGCCGATGGTCTCGACGTGGACCACGCCCCGGTCGTCCTTGGACTTCGACTCCCACTTGTCGAGCACGGTGGTCTCGCCGTAGAGCGTGTCGCCGTGGAACGTCGGCGCCACGTGGCGCAGCGACTCGATCTCGAGGTTGGCGATCGCCTTGCCCGAGATGTCGGGCACCGACATGCCGAGCAGGATGGAGTAGACGTAGTTGCCGACCACGACGTTCTGGCCGAACTGCGTCGTCTCCCCGGCGTAGTGGGCGTCGAGGTGCAGCGGGTGGTGGTTCATCGTCAGCAGGCAGAACAGGTGGTCGTCGTACTCGGTGACCGTCTTGCCGGGCCAGTGCTTGTAGGTCGCACCGACCTCGAACTCCTCGTAGCTGCGTCCGAACTGCACGGGCGGCATTCTGCCCCAGCCCGTGCGCGGAGCGATCAGGAGCCTCCGCCACCCGCCTTACGCCGGTGCATCTTGGGCCCGGCGCCACCGATCACTTCCGACCCGTGCGCCTTCTCCTTGAGCGGCTGGTCCTCCTGGACGCCCTTCTCCTTGTCGTTCTTGCGGTCCAGGGCCTCGCGCATCCTGGCCTTCAGGTCGTCGTTCGCTCCGGTGTTGTCGGCCATGGTTCCTCCAGCGGGTCGGCGGTCCTCCCACCCTCGCACACGAGGTCGGGTGAGGCAGACTCGGTTTCGTGGATCCTCAGGAGCCCCAAGGCCGTCCCACCCGCGTGAGAACCTTCGCGCTGTCCCTCGCTGCCCTCGTCCTGCCCCTGTCCCTGGCCGCCTGCTCGGGCGACGACGGGGACGACGTCGCCTCCGACCCGGCCCCGACCTCGGCCACGGCATCCCCCAGTGAGACGCCGAGCCCGACCGCGGAGCCGACGGTGGGCACCTACCCGGAGTTCGAGCCCACCGACTACACCTTCGAGCTGACCGTCAGCTGCTTCTGCGTGGGTGCCGGGGCCCCGATCGAGGTGACTGTCGAGAACGCCGTGGTCGTCGGCGCGATCTACGGTCCCGGCAGCGACGGGGGCCGCGGTGGCGTGAAGCCGGGCGACCCGGCCGACAAGCACTACTGGCTCACCATCAACGACGTCATCGAGCAGGCAAACGACACCGAGGCCGCCAGGGTCGACGTCGACTGGCCGGCCGGGCAGGACTACCCCAACAGCGTGTACGTCGACACTGCCGAGAACGTCGCCGACGACGAGGTCGGCTACACGATCGCCAACGTCGTGGTCAGCTGACGCTGACTGGGCTGCTAGAGCTTGTAGTCCCTGAGCAGCGCGCGGCCGATGATCATCTTCTGGATGTCGCTGGTGCCCTCGCCGATGAGCATGAACGCGGCCTCGCGGTAGAGCCGCTCGATCTCGTACTCCTTGGAGTAGCCGTAGCCGCCGTGGATGCGGAAGGAGTCCTGGACGACCTCGTTGCAGTACTCCGAGGCGATCATCTTGGCCATCCCGGCCTCGACGTCGTTGCGCTCCCCCGAGTCCTTCATCCGGGCCGCGCGGACCATCATCGCGTGCGCGGTCTCGACCTTGGTCGCCATCTCCGCGAGCCGGAACAGGATCGCCTGGTGCTCGGCGATCGGCTTGCCGAAGGTCTCGCGCTGCTGGCTGTAGGCGATGGCGAGCTCGAAGGCCCGGTTGGCGATACCGCAGGCGCGGGCGGCGACGTTGACCCGCCCGACCTCGACCCCGTCCATCATCTGGTAGAAGCCCTGCCCGGTCTGGCCACCCAGGATCTGGTCGGCCGAGACCAGGTGGTTCTCGAAGACCGCCTCGGTGGTGTCGACGCCCTTGTAGCCCATCTTGTCGATCTTGCCGGGGATGGTCAGGCCGGGCGCGACCTCGCCGAAGCCCGGCTCCTTCTCCACCAGGAAGGTGGTCATGGACTTGTACGGCGACTCCTCACCGCCGCCCTCACCTTCCGGGCCCGTCCGGGCCAGGGTCGCGACCAGGTTGGAGGTCCCGCCGTTGGTCAGCCACATCTTCTGCCCGTCGATGGCGTACCCGCCGTCGTCCTGCCTGACCGCCTTGGTCTTGATCGCCGCCACGTCCGAGCCCAGGCCCGGCTCGGACATCGAGAACGCACCCCGGATCTCGCCGATGGCCATCTTGGGCAGGTACTTGCTCTTCTGCTCCTCGGTGCCGTGCCGCATCAGCATGTAGGCCACGATGAAGTGGGTGTTGATCACCCCCGAGACGCTCATCCAGCCGCGGGCGATCTCCTCGACGCACAGCGCATAGGTGAGCAGCGACTCCCCCAGGCCGTCGTACTCCTCCGGGATCGTGAGCCCGAAGACACCGAGCTCCTTGAGCCCGTCCACGATCTCCTGCGGGTACTCGTCGGCATGCTCGAGCTCGGTCGCCACCGGGAGGATCTTCTCCTCGACGAAGGTCCGGACCGCCTTGAGGATCTCTTGCTGGTCCTCGGTCAGTCCGTCGGTCTCGCACAGGCGACCCATGGTGCAGCTCCTCGGGGGTGGGATGATCGGTCCGGCCGATGTTACCGGCCAGTCACCATCACCGCCGTGGCCCGGATCACGCCGGGCTCACGGTCTTGCGAGGCACTTGGTGGGCGCTACGGCGAGACGGTCGCGGTCGGGGTCGGGGTCGGGGTCAGCGTGATGCCGTCCGTGGGGCTCGACGTCGGCGTGGCCGTCGGCGTGCTGCTCGGGATGATCGGCTCGATCGGCTGGACCAGCACATCGGTCATCACCATGTGGTGGTCACTGGTGCGGACGACCTTCTGGCTGCGGTCCTGCACGTAGTTCGAGAAGGCCACCTGCGAGCCGAAGATGAAGTCGACGATCATGTTGGGCGGCGGCGTGCAGGTCGAGTCGGTGCGGCTGCCGCCGTTCGCCGAGATCATGCCGGCCTGCTTGGTGACCCGGCAGAAGACCTGCTTCTTGGAGTTCATGTCGCCGGTCCACACGATCGGGAGGCCGTTGCTGGTCTTGAGCAGGTTGACCAGGGCGATCTGGAGCCGCTGACCGAGGAGCCGCCACTTCTCCGCGTTGCCGCGGACGTCGGCGGGGTTCTGGAAGTTCATGAAGTAGATCTGCTGGCCGGTCTGGAGCGACTGGAGGAGCACCACGGGCATCCGCAGCACCTCGCCCCTGAAGTAGGGCAGCTTGATCCAGCTCGTCGACACCAGCCGGAACTTGTCCTTGCGCCAGGCGATCGAGTTGCGCAGGAAGCCGACGGTGTCGATGTAGCCGGGGTAGATGTCGTACTTGGCGGAGGCCTTCTTGACCCACTTGTCGTACTGCTGCGGCTGGAACTCCTGGAGCCCCACCACGTCGACCTGACGGCTCTTGATGAGCTGGGCGGCCCACTTCATCCGCGTCGCGCCGTCGGCGTAGCCCTTCTTGCTGCCACCCGGCTCGGTGTGGTCCCAGCCGAGGATGTTGAAGGAGCTCACGCGGAACGACGTCGTGCCGGAGACCTTGCCGGTCACGGGGATCGGGCTCGGCCCCATCTCCCCCACGTCCTTGGACGGCTTCGCGCTGCTGGAGGTCACCGCGAGGGCGGTGCCACCCACCAGGGTGCCGAGCACCAGGGTCGCCACGGACCAACCGCGCAGACGGGATCGGACACGGCGGGGAAGGGCCGTCATGGTGTTCCTCCGAGGGATATTCGGTGTGTCGCAAGAGCAGTGTGCCGTGGTCGATGCTAAATGCACAACTGCCCCATGCGTCACAAGTTTCACAAACTCGCGGCTGCTGCACATCACCTACTAGACGGTCGCCCACGCGCCGAGGTTGGTTGTCGGACCGGTCGGACTGGGAATCACGGGGCACACTTGTGCCATGACGGACGACGTGACCGGCACCGACCCGACTCGCTCCTCCGGCGGACGCTCGTGGCGGATCCCCGTGTTGGTGGGTGCAGTGGTGGTCGCGATCGTGGTGACGGTCGCGATTGCGGTGGGCCAGGGCAACGACGACGACGGCACCGACCTCACGGCAGACCCCACCACGTCGTCCACGACAGGCACATCGACCCCCCCGTCGGCCTCGGACAGCCCGACCGCCTCGGACTCCCCGTCGGAGAGCGCCTCACCCTCCAACGGTGACCCGACGCCCTCACCGGTCATCAACAAGGCCGTCAAGGCCGCAATGCAAGACGGCTTCCCGGCACTCGTTCCGTCCGGGGTCCCGGCCGGCTGGACGGTCGTGGGCGCGAAGTACAACCCGGCAGCCGGTGGCTCGTGGGGGTTCGAGATGACGACTCCTGACGGAGTGTCCGTCTTCCTCGTGCAGAGCATGGCCTCCATCGACAACCTCCTCCTCCGGCACCTCGGCGCGGACGCGCACGCGACCGGCAAGGTCGACCTGAGGGACTTCGGCACCGGGATCTGGACGGCGTACTCGAGCAGAACCAAAGAAGGCATCGCCAAGAAGATCTCCGAGACGAGCGCGCTCGTCTACGGCGCGGACCAGGGCAACCTGGTGACCCTCGCCCAGGAGCTGCTCACCGCCGAGGACGCCGACCTTCCCGAGGCTGACTGATCAGTCGCCTTCCCAGTACGGTCCGCCGGCCACGTAGGGGTCCCGCTCGATGGTGGTGACCGGACGGCGGACCGTCGTGTAGACGGTCTTGTAGTCGCCGTTCGCGTCGCGCACCCTCCGCGCCACCCGGAAGTCGGTGTACGTCGTGGTGTAGGCGTTGCGCGAGAACCGGCCGCTGTTCCAGAACGTGTTGAAGTTCTTGAGGTAGCGCCGGGCGTTGGCCGCGCCCTGGATGGTGAAGAAGATCTCATCCTGGGCGGTGCCGAGCGAGGCCCAGTTGGAGGAGCCGGTGAGCACCATGTTGGTGCTGGGGACGCCGTTGTAGGTGCCTTGGACGACGAAGTACTTCTGGTGGCTGTAGTAGGTCAGGATGACGTCGTCGTCGCCGTCGTTGTTGAGGTCGAAGTCGTCGTCTGGGTTGTAGTCCAGCCCGGTGGACCGCAGCGGGATCCGGCCGCGTGCGGTCGATGCGCCGAGGATCTGCTTGGTCTTGAAGCCGATCAGTCCGTAGCTGACCCGGAAGTCGC
Source organism: uncultured Actinomycetota bacterium (assembly GCA_963817125.1). GTDB lineage: Bacteria > Actinomycetota > Actinomycetes > Propionibacteriales > Nocardioidaceae > Nocardioides. Next base: position 333,522 of record CAWFNB010000016.1, on the reverse strand, counting down.
AGCCCTCGGCGAACTTCTGCCGGATCGCGGAGGCCAGGTAGTTGCCCCGCGCGCCGCGCATCGTGTGCATCGAGAGCACGAGCTTGGTGCGGGTCTGGCCGCCGGCGCCGTCGGGCGTCAGGCACTGGATCTTGGCGAGCATCTTCAGCACCAGGTCGTCGGAGGGGATCGAACGTTTGGGGAAGACCCAGTTGGTGTACTTGTCGACCGAGTCGTCGCAGCTGGAGCCCTGCGGCGTGCCACAGAAGTGCATCGCCGGCTGGGTGGTGCGGTAGTCCTTCTTCATGTCGTTGAAGGTCTTGACGAACTGCTTGTAGAGCGCCTTCTCGGCCTCGAAGAAGTAGATGTCGTTCCACTGGTGGGCGTCGGCGTTGCGCGTGAAGTTGTGCGAGCCGAGGGCGACGACCCGCTCGGACTTTCCGGCCTTGGGGAACAAGTAGAACTTCGAGTGCAGGTTGCGGTACTGGTCGACCAGGGTGCGGCAGCCAGACTTGCACTTGTAGATGAAGCTCTTTGCGTGCCGGTTGGTGCCGAGCGCACCCCGGATCATCCCCATCGCCCGGTTCTCCCAGTGGTCGTTGAGGAGCATCTGGATGTGCACGCCACGTCGCTTGGCGGCCACGATCGCGTGAGCGACCGGGATCCGGTCGAGGGAGTAGAGGGCGATCCGGACGGTCTCTCCCTTCGGCACGTGGCGGAGGGTGTCGAGGAGGCGCCGCTCGATGCGGTAGCGCTGGCTGGGGAGGTGCGGGTTGTTGAAGAAGGCGCCGTGGTAGGCCTTCCACCGCTTCGGCTTCTTCGGCTTCTTCTTGTCGACGTCAGCCGTGGCGACGCCCGTCTGGGCGGCCGTCTGGGCGACCCCGGCGCTCGCCTCGGCGGCAGCGCTGGAGACCGTGGCCTGGGCCGTGGGAGCCACGCTCCACATGGTCACGACCACGACGATCGAGACCGCAGAAGACACCAGAGTCGAGACTCTCTTCACTCGACAACCTCTCCGTGTGATGGGGTGCGTCGTGAACGAGGGAAGTTATGCACCCTGCGGAATGTCGGGCGGACCCTCTCGGCTCAGGCGCCGGATGTCCGCGAGCATGCCAGCGACGAGTGTAGATGCTGATTCAACGAGGGCCACATTCGACACGTCGTCGGGTCGCGAGCGGGTCGGGGGCTCGGCCGGGACCAGGAGGCGCTCAACCTCGCCGACAACGTGGTATCCACGCTTGCCGATGATGCGGACGGCGCGGTCCGCACGCCGTCGGCACTCGGCCACCTGGTCGTCGTCCGCCCCCAGCCGTTCGCCGTCCTGGCGGACCAGGTGCTGCTCGGCCAGGTAGCCACGGATCCAGGTGCCACGGTCGACCGGCTTGCGAAACGCACCGAGGTGCGGGTTGATCCTCCGGAGCAGCTCGATCTGCACGACGCCGAGTGCCGGGTTGCGCGGCTCCGCGGGCGCGTCGTACCGATCGGGGTCGAGGCCGAGGACCGAGGCGAGGTTGCGCCAGTGCTGGTCGTGCGCTGCGTCAGGGGTCGGCATCGGGATCACGTGCACCTGCTCGGGTGGCACGTGCCGGCCCCAGCGCCGAAGCACCCCGCCCAGGTCCCAGGTCCGCCAGCCGAACTCCCCCTGGCCCCCGAGCCGGTTGCCGCGCATCTGGGCCAGCGGCGTGGTGCCGCCGTTCTTGACGTACTCGGCCCACCCCGCGGTGAGCATGCCCAGCGTGTCGCGAGCGGTGACCACGACGTGCACCTCTGCCGGCGCCAGCTCCTGCACCAGCCGGTGGGCTTGCTCCCGGCCGGCGCCGCAGAAGAACTCGTGCGTGAGGATCGCGGGGCCCCGGTGCTTGTGCACCGCCTTGAGCAGGCGGGCCAGCGTGCCTGGCGCCTTCGGGTGCCGCCGGGCGAGGTTCGGCCGCTCCTGCAGCTCGAGTGCGGCCCACAGGTGCTCGCGGTGCCCGGCACCGGGCAGTAGGTAGCCGTCCTTGGCGAGCTCGGAGCGCGACCCCCAGAGCACCGACTGGAGGTAGGTGGTGCCGGTCTTCGGGAGACCGATGTGGAGGTAGACCTGTGAGGCCATAGGAGAGCTGGGACCGGGCGTCGTTAGACGCTGTGGCGGTAGCGCTCGAGCAACGCTGCCAGCTTCTCCTCGTCGCGGGCCGCCACCGGGAGCAGCAGCTCGGTGACGATGTCGGTCAGCTCGGCCAGGCGCACGTTGAGGGCGCGGCACTCCTGCACCTCGGCCTCGAGCCGCCGGACCCGTCGCCGCAGGTCGAGCGCCTCACCCGCGCGGGTCCCGCGCAATCGGTCGATCATGCCGCCTTCAGCCATCTCAACGCCTCCATTCCACGACCAGCCGACCGTCGCACCAGCCACCTCGAGCTCGGCGATCCGGGAGGCGAGGCAGGGTGGTGGTCACGTCCGGCGACTCTAGTGCCCCGTGTCGGAGGTGTTCGAACGGTTGGCGTGCTCAGCGTGCGTGAATGCTTTTCCGGGGTCCCCGCGAAAGCGCGAGCGCAGCGAGCGTCTTTCGTGGGGTGGTCGCTTGGCGCCGGAGCGAAGGCGCTGTAGGTCCATCATCGAGCGACGGCAACGCCGCGAGGTGCGTGCGATGTGCGCGCGAAGCGCACGAAGACTTCCGATACGGGGCACTAGCCCAACCGATTTCGTCCGGCATGCGTCGTCATGATGGGGTGTCCCCTCCGAACGACGTACAACAACCGACTGGCATTGGGTGCACATGTCTCTGGTTCGCAGAACGTCGGTCGCTGCTGTGGCGGTGGCCGGCCTCGTCCTCGCTCTCGTGATGACGCTCCTGGCGTCGGAGCAGCCCGGCTCGGCGGCACCTGGCTCGCACGGTCCGCGGGCCAAGAACGCCTCGCAGGTCGACAAGCGCTGGGACCCCGCGCTGTCGAAGGCGGCCCGAACCAAGCTGCGGGCGATGGCGGCCCGGCGGGCGGCCAGCGGCGGTTCGGCGCGCATGGTCACCTTTGCCGACCGGGTCCTGGGCGCCAAGCCGATCCTGTCCTACCGCGGCTTCGCCGACCCGACGGTCGCGCAGTACGGCGGCGGCTGGGTCGGCATCTCCACCGGCCCAGCGGCGCCGCGCGCGGTCGCCCCGCAGCCCGGCGGCCCGTGGCAGAACATCCCCTCGGCGCTCACCACGCTGCCGAGCTGGGCGATCAGCGGCCGGATCTGGGCCTCGGACCTCGTCCAGGTGGACGGCATCTGGATCCTCTACTTCTCCGCCGAGGTGGCCGGCCTCGGCCTCGACGGCCGGTGCATCGGCGCCGCGACGGCACTCGACCCCACGCAGAACTTCGTGCCTGACGAGCGACCGCTGGTCTGCCCGAAGCAGGCGGTCTCCCCGCCGGCGTACGACAAGATCAAGCGACGTGGCCGGGACCTGCCCAAGAGCGGCGCGATCGACCCCGGCTTCTTCCAGGACAAGGGCGGGAGCCGTTACCTGCTCTACCGAACCCAGAGCACCCCCTCCACGATCCGGGTCGTGCAGCTGCCGCAGAGCGGCCGGCCCGACGGCCCGCCCGCCCGGAGCACTGAGCTGGTTCGCCGCGGCGGTGTCATCGAGAATCCCAGCCTGATCCGGCGCGGGCGCGCATACGTGCTGCTCACCTCCGAGGGCGAGTTCGGAGAGTGCGGCTACAAGACGACGTTCCGTCGCTCGGTGCGGCTCACCGACTGGTCGAAGTCGAAGCGCCAGGTCCTCGTCGACACCAAGAAGAGCGGGCTGTGCGGGCCCGGTGGCGCCGACCTGGGCCGCGGGGCCAGCGGTGAGCCGCTGCTGTTCTTCCACGCGTGGACGTGTCCCGAGCTCGGGACCAACTGCCCTGGCGGCCACAACTACGACCGCGAGGACCTCTACGACGCCCGGCGGTCACTGTTCGCGGGGGTGCTGAGGTTCACCAAGCGACAGTCGCCGCGGATCTCGGCGTACGTCGCGCCGATCGAGCCAACGCCCTCACCGTCCCCGACACCCACGCCTTCACCCACCGAGACAGTGACGGTGAAGCCGCGCCGCTAGCGGTCAGTCGTCGGCGCTCTCGGAGGCACTCCCGGATTCGGAGGCGTCGTCGGACGGCGACGCCGCATCCGAGGGCTGGTCGCCGGCGATCGGCTCCTCGGGGATGTAGGCCTCGGCGTAGACGAACGGGTGGTCGCTGACTCGCCCGACGACGCCCTGACTGATGCTGGCGAAGGTCTCCCACTGGATGCTGGAGCCGAAGATCCAGTCCACGTCCATGCGGTCCGGAGGCGCGCAGCCGCCGACGTAGCTGCCGCCGTTCGCTGCCTCGAGCTCGGTGCCGCCCACGATCGGGCAGAACGCCTCGGCCCGGTCGTTGTAGTCGCCGGTGAACACCACTGGCGTGCCGTCGGAGCTCAGCTCGTTGGCCAGCCGCACCTCGATGCCGATCGCAGCGGCACGCCACCTCGCGTTGTTGCCGTGCCCCCTGGTCGAGGCGGGGTTGTGGGTGTTGAAGAACCACACCTCGCGCTGTGACTCGATGTTCTTCAGGAGGACGACCGGGCGGCGGATGATCTGGCCGCCGAAGTAGGGGATGCCGATGCTGTTGGCCTCGACCAGCTCCCACACGTCGGGGTCCCACGCCAGCGAGTTGCGGATCGAGCCGCGGTCCAGGGTCGGCCCCGGGTAGGCATCCCAGCCGGACAGGCTCCTGAGCCGGTTGTACTGGACCTCTTCGAGCTCCTGGAGGCCGACCACCGAGAGGTCTGCCTGGGCCATCAACGACCAGGCCATCCCCATCCGGGTGTAACCCGAGGCGAAGCCCTTGCGGTTGCCGCCGTTCTGTGCGGTGTGGGAGCTGCCGAGGACGTTGAAGGTGCCGACGCGGAACGTGGTCTCGTCGGCCAGCCCGCGGCGCAGCCACGCCAGGGTGCGCTTGAGCTTTCGGGCGCCCTTGACGTCCTGCGGCGGAACGTCGGTGACGACCTCGGTCGGCTCGTCGGAGGGGGTGGAATCTGCACCGCTGCTGCCGTCGCTGCCGCCATCGCTGGCCGGGGCGTCCACCCCGGCGACGCGGTCGTTGCCGCCGTCACCGCCAGGGGAGCCGATCATGCCGGTTGCACTGCTGACCAACAGGGTGATGAAGGCGACGACGACGACGACCGACGCCACGACCTTCAGGTGGCCGTAGCGCCGGGATCGCGGCATCGCGTGCTTCGACACGGCCCTCTCCCAGGTGCTTTTGGCGAGCCCCCGGCATGGGCTCGACACGACGAAATCCGGCCTTGACAGGGTACCCCGCGGGTCGGGACGCCACCGACTTGTTGACGGTTCTCCCCGCGGCTGCGTTCCCTCTTCAGCGGTCCCGTCACCGGTAGCGTGGCCGCGTGAGCACGGCCCCCTCCCGCGTGTACGCCGCCCGCTTGGTCGGCCTGCCGATCTTCGACCCCCAGGGAGACCAGGTCGGCAAGGTTCGTGACCTCGTGGTGGCCATCCGCTCGGAGGGCAGCCAGCCGCGGGTGCTGGGCATGGTGGCCGAGGTGTTCGGGCGGCGCCGGATCTTCGTACCGATGACGCGGGTGACCCACATCGACAGCGGGCAGGTCTACACGACCGGGCTGCTCAACATGCGCCGGTTCGAGCAGCGCTCGACCGAGACCCTGGTGATGGGCGAGCTGCTGGACCGCAAGGTCACGATCACCACCACCGGCATCACCGGCACCGTCTACGACGTGGCGATGGAGCAGGCCCGCAACCGAGACTGGGTGCTCAGCCGGGTCGCCGTTCAGGAGCCGGCCAAGGCGCTGCGCCGGCGCGGCCAGACCCACGTGGTCGAGTGGAGCGAGGTCACCGGGCTGGCGCGCCCAGAGCCCACACAGGGCGCCACCCGGCTGCTCCACGCGCTCAACGAGCTGCGCCCCGCCGACGCCGCCAGCGTGATCCACGACCTGCCGCCCGAACGCCGCTCGGCCGTCGTGGCCGCACTCACCGACGAGCGGCTGGCCGACGTGCTCGAGGAGCTGCCCGAGGAGGACCAGGTCGAGATCCTCGGCTTCCTCGCTGACGAACGGGCGGCCGACGTCCTCGAGGAGATGGACCCCGACGACGCCGCCGACCTGATCGCCGAGCTGCCTCCGGAGACCGCCGAGGCACTGCTCCAGCTGATGGAGCCGGACGAGGCCGAGGACGTCAAGCGGTTGATGTCCTACGTCGAGAACACCGCCGGCGCGATGATGACCTCCGAGCCGGTGATCCTCGGTCCCGACGCCACCATCGCGGACGCGCTCGCGCACGTCCGGAACCCCGACCTGACCCCGGCGCTGGCCGCTCTGGTCTACGTGTGCCGGCCGCCGCTGGAGACGCCGACCGGCCGGTTCCTCGGCGTCGCCCACATCCAGCGGCTGCTGCGCGAGCCGCCGTCCACGCTGGTGGCCGGCGCACTCGACGAGTCGATGGAGAACCTGCGCTCCGAAGCCACGATCGACGAGGTGGCGGCCCACCTGGCGACGTACAACCTGGTCGCCGCCCCCGTGGTCGACGAGAACGGGCATCTGCTGGGCGCGGTGACCGTCGACGACCTGCTCGACCACATGCTCCCGGAGAACTGGCGCGACCAGGCGGTGCGCAGTGGCTGAGCCCAGCACCCGCCGCACCGCCCGGCTCGACACCCCGCGCGACGCCCGGCGCCAGCTCGTGCGACGGCCGACCTACGACTCGGACATGTTCGGCGCCTTTTCCGAGCAGTTCGCGCGCTTCATGGGGACCGCGAGCTTCCTCATCTACATGACCCTGTTCGTCGTCGTGTGGGTGCTCTGGAACCTCCTGGGCCCCAGGGAGCTGCGCTGGGACGACTACCCCTTCATCTTCCTGACGCTGATGCTCAGCCTGCAGGCGTCGTACGCCGCCCCGCTGATCCTGCTCGCCCAGAACCGGCAGGAGGCCCGTGACCGGGTGATCGCCGAGCAGGACCGCCAGGCGGACGCCCGGGCGCACGCGGACATGGAGTTCCTGGCCCGAGAAGTGGCCTCGCTGCGGATGGCCGTCGGTGAGGTGGCCACCCGCGACTACCTGCGCTCGGAGCTGCGCTCCCTGCTCAGCGATCTCGACGAACGATCCGACAGGCTGGGGCACTCCGAAGAAGGAGAGCAGGCCACCGCCGGGTGAGCCGAGGTGGCCCGACTACCCTTGGAGGATCATGAGCACCCCCCTCCTCGAGCAGGTACGCACCGCCCTCGGCACCGTGATCGACCCCGAGATCAAGCGCCCGATCACCGACCTCGGGATGGTCGAGTCGGTCGAGGTGGACGGTCCGGGCGTCGTGCGCACCACGGTGCTCCTCACGGTGGCCGGCTGCCCGATGAAGGACACGATCACCCGCGACGTCAACGCCGCCGTTCGCGCAGTCCCGGGCATCACCGACGTCGAGCTGACGTTGGGCGTGATGTCCCCCGAGCAGCGCGCGGGACTCAAGGAGCTGCTCAGCGACGGGAAGGCACAGCGCGACATCCAGTTCGCGCAGCCGGGCTCGCTGACCAAGGTCTTCGCCATCGCCTCCGGCAAGGGCGGCGTCGGCAAGTCGTCGGTCACGGTCAACCTGGCGTTGGCGATGGCCGGTCAGGGCCTCCGCGTCGGCGTGGTGGACGCCGACATCTACGGCCACTCGGTGCCGGCCATGCTCGGCGTGGCCGACTCGCGACCCACCCAGGTCGAGGACCTGATCATGCCGGTGCCGACGGCCAGCGGCGTCTCGGTGATCTCCATCGGCATGCTCAAGCCGCGCCGCGACCAGGTGGTCGCGTGGCGCGGTCCGATGCTCGACCGGGCGCTCGTGCAGATGCTCTCCGACGTCTACTGGGGCGACCTCGACGTGCTCCTGCTCGACCTGCCGCCCGGCACCGGCGACGTCGCGATCTCGCTGGGTCAGCACCTGCCGGGTGCCGAGGTGGTCGTCGTGACCACGCCTCAGGAAGCCGCCGCCGAGGTGGCAGAGCGGGCCGGGACGATGGCGTCGATGATGCACCAGCGTGTGGTGGGCGTCATCGAGAACATGAGCTACCTGCCCTGCCCGCACTGCGCCGACGAAGGCAAGGACCACCGGCTCGAGGTGTTCGGGAGCGGTGGTGGCGACCGGGTTGCGGCGACGCTGTCCGGCCGGTTCGGCTACGACGTACCGGTGCTCGGTCGGATCCCCCTCGACATCGCGCTGCGCGAGGGCGGGGACGTTGGCAAGCCGATCGTGGACTCCGATCCCACCGCCGCCGCCGCCGTGGTGCTGCGCGACGTGGCGACGACCCTCGCCGGCCGCGGCCGCGGCCTGGCGGGCATGCAGCTGGGGCTGACCCCCACCGGCCGGCTCTAGGGCCCGGTCGGTGTTCGGGGTAGGGCTTCCTGAGCTCGCCGTCATCATGTTCGTGGCGGTGCTCGTCTTCGGCCCCGACCGGCTGCCCGACCTGGCCCGCCAGGCCGCCCAGATGCTGCGCAAGGCCCGGCAGTTCGCCAACTCCGCTCGCGACGAGCTCCGCGACGAGCTCGGCCCCGAGTACGCCGACCTCGAGCTCCGCGACCTGGACCCGCGCACGATCGTCCGCAAGCACATCATCGAGGCGATGAACGACGCGGAGGAGGACGCCCGCCCCAAGCGCCGCGGCCTGCGCCCCCTCAAGGCCGGCGAGCTGCCGCCCTACGACGTCGAGGCCACCTGACGCTGACCCGGCGGGGCTAGGCGACCGCCGGGAGCCGCACCAACTGGCGCGGTCCGGCGCCGGACTTCCGCACCTCGGTGTGTGCCAGCTCGACGAACCACGAGGGCTCGAGCACGTCGGCCCCGCCGGCGTACTCCCCCGCCCAGTAGCCCAGCGTGGCCGAGACGACCTCGACCGGGGCGGGGCGTGGGCCGCGCTTGTCGCGGCTCGCGAGCAGGGTGGCCAGCGCCTCCTCGGCGCCCACCAGCCGCCGCTCGTCGTACTCGTCGACGGAGTCCCAGGTGGCCACGAGCAGCCGCAGCGGCGCGTCACCGTCGGTGAAGACCGCCGACGCGCCGGCCCGAGGGCCGCTGACCGGTACGCCGTCGAGCGTGACCCTGGCCCGGACGTCGGTCTTGACCGGGAACCGGTACCGCTCCTTGCCGTCGAAGCGGACGCCCTCGGTGACCGCACCGGTGAGGTTCCACTCCAGGCCCAGGCGGGTTTCGGTGCGGACCGTCCCGAGGGCGAACGCGTCGAGGAGCTCGGCGACGACGGCGACCGCGCGGTCGGGGTCGACGACCTTGCGCGGCTTGCCCTCCGGGCCGTCGCCGGCGTCGGGGGCGATGCCGCGGGTGTGGTCGAGGGCCGTGGTGAGCCCGCCCATCCGGTTGCCCGGCTGGCCGTGCACCACGGTGTGGTCCGCGCTGGCGATCGCGACGGCCTCCTCGTGCTCGAGGAGCTCGCCGGCGAAGCGGAGCCGCTCGGCGAAGCCGCGCAGCCGGTCGTTGTCGAAGGTTGCGGGTCGCACCCGCGGGATGACGATCGAGTTGTTGTCCATGTCGGTGTCCTTGTCTGTGGTCCGGGGTCTGTGGTCTGGGTGATCGTGGGGGTCAGCAGGCGTGCGGGATCCAGGTCCAGGAGAACCAGGACTGGCCGCGATGGGGGTCGGCGCTGACGAAGCCGTGGTCGTGCAGCATGTCCTTGCCGGTGTCGGTGCCGGGACTGTTGGCGTACAGCACCGCCGACTCCACGTCGCTGGGCTGGCAGACCTCGGCGCTGAAGAACCAGGCGTCGATGACCTTCATCGGGTAGCGGCCCGGGAACAGGAACGACGGCAGGCCGTAGACGACATTGAGCCAGCGGCCGTCCAGCGCGGCCGCGAAGTAGCGCCCGGGCGTCGGCAGGTCGAGGCTGGTCGTGGTGAAGCTGAGGATCGCGTGCAGGCCGTCGAAAGCGTCGGCCCAGCGGTCGAAGACATCGCGGTTCGCGCCGGAGTACGACGCGTCCATCTGCAGCGTGTTGCACACCTCGAGGCAGAGCCACTCGAGGTCCCCGTGACCGAGCCGCAGGTCGCCGTCGTTCCCGGCGCTGCTGGTGGTGAAGTCCCCCATCACCTCGGAGTCGTCGGGAGTGTCGCTGCGGAAGTAGAAGCCGCTCGGGCTGCCGTGCCCGGTGAAGTAGACGATGTCGGCGGTCTCGACCCACTGGTCGGCGTGGCCGCCGCGGGCGTTGGCCTTGAAGTCGTCCTCCCAGGCGTTGCTGTCGCCCCAGTTGAACACCCCCGTGGCCCCGTCGTTGAACCGCAGCTCGTCGTAGAAGCCGCCGGCGTCCTCGTGCTCATGCGTGAGCTTGTTGAGGTTGTTGTAGTTGTTGATCCACTCGACTCCGATGCCGTACGCCATGGATCTGCCCTTCTCGTGACATGCGACCCGGCCCGATGCCGGTCGCTGCCAGGTGAGGAGCCACGGGGAGCGCGCAGGATACGAAAACCCCCGCCCGGCTAGACCAGGTGCGACGACTGCGTCATGGCTGTCGAATCCGGCCGTCTTCATTCGTGGAGAGGGTGAAGGAGGCGAAAAGGCCATGTGGGACACCGTGCAGACCAACCAGCAGCACCTCTCGCACGACCTGGCGTGCCAGCGCTGCGGCCACGAGGTGCACACCTTCCTCGCCTGCAGCGACAGCTGCGCGTGCGAGCCGGTCGCGATGCCCGGCTCCGTCAGCTACGCGGCTGCGTGAGACCCCTGGTGCCGTGAGGCACTGGGCACTAGCTCCGCGACTGCACCGCCGCGACCTGGCTAAACGCCACGAGCACCAGCCGTCCGGCCTCCCCGGCGGCGACTTCCACGAAGTCGGCACCGACGCGGCGCAGGACACCGTCATGACGTCGGCCGTCCACGAGATGCAGTGAGCACGGCTCGGCTGAGTCGGCGAGGCGCCGGAGCGCGGCAGCCAGACCGAGTCGGGCGACCGCCGGCCAGGCCAGCTCGGGCTGCGCGCGGTCGGAGCCTCCATGGACTGCGCCCACCGACTCCAGACGGACCACCCAGTCCTGGCCGGGGCCGCGGACCACACACCAGCCGGTGGCGACCCGGGTCAGCCGCCCGGTCACCGCGCCGACGCCGAGCACGTCGAGGGTGACCTCGCTGTCGACGCTGGCCATCAGGCGCGATGCCAGCGTCACCTGCTGGTACTCCGCGCGGCTGCGGTCGGCGAGCTCGGGTGCCCGCTCGGCGTCGTACAGCGCCGCCGCCTGGCCCTCGAGGTCGTCGAGGTAGGCGAACAGCTCCTCCTCCCAGCTCACGACCCGACCCTGCCACGCCCGCGCGGGCTGTGGAGAACATCTTGACGGGCCAGTCAAACCGGCGTTGAGTGATGTAAACAGAAGCAAACTTAAGGAAACTCTCGGATGATGGTCGCTGGCTCGGTACGGTCCCGGTGCCTCCTCGTGGCCGCCGGCCTCACGGTGGCCGCGTCGGGGGCGGCCTCGGTGCTGGCTCGGGCACTCACCGCGGACCACGGCGGGCCCCGGACCGCGGACGACTCGCTGGTCCGACTCTGCCTGGTCGCCCTGCTGGCCGCGCTCACCTGGGGGTGGGTGCAGGGGTTCGTGGGGGTGGTGGAGGCGTGGCGGGGCTCGACCGGCTCGGCCCCGATCGGCGCCGTACGCCGCCTCGTGCTGGCCGCGTGCGGGGCTGGGCTCGTCAGCGTGCTTGCGAGCCCGGCTGCGGGCGCGGCCTGCGGCCATCCGGGCCCCGACGTCCTGACCGGGCTGCCCTTGCCGGAGCGCGCCGAGGGACCGGCTCACGCGCGCGGCCGCGCGGTGGTGGTCCGGAGCGGCGACACCCTGTGGGCCCTGGCTGCGGCCGGGCTGCCGCCGCGTGCGAGCGCGGCCGACATCACCGACCGTTGGCAGCTGATCTACCGGCGCAACCTCGGCGTCATCGGCGCCGACCCCGACCTGATCCGCCCCGGGCAGCGCCTCCGGCTGCCGCACCTCACCTCAAGGGAGCCGTCATGACCATCCACCAGATCCGGGTCCCCGTGGCCTCCGTCCAGGGCACGCTCGCGCTCGACCTCAGCCCACGGCAGGCCCCGCCGGAGCTCCCCGACCGAGTCGGGCCTACGCGAGCGGTCGCTGACGTGGTGCCGATCGACCCGCACCAGCGCGGCCGCCTCGAGCAGTGGGTGCACCGCTACGTCCAGGCGGCGGTCGAGATCGTGGGCGGTGACCGCCCGGCCAGCCAGCTGCTGCGCTGGACTTCCGGCGCGGTCTACGCAGACCTGCACCGCCGGGCCGTGCTGGTGGCCCGCGCCGGCGGCCACCAGCCCGGCGTACGTCGCGTCCAGCCGGTGCGTCCCCACGTGGAGACCGTGCACACCAGCCTGGTCAGCCCGACGGTCGCCGAGGCAAGTGCCCGGATCCGCTACGGCGCGCGGTCACGTGCCCTGGCGCTCCGGTTCGAGAAGCGCGGGGACCGCTGGGTCTGCTCGGCGATGGAATTCGCGTAGTCGGGTCCAGCCACCCGCCGACCGCCGGTGGTTGAGGAGGTCGTTCTGCGACCGTCTCGAAACCCCCGCAAGAAAGGCTGGGAGCCGATCCTGCGGGGCATCTCGACAAGCTCGATGAGCGGTGGTGCTTCAACGCAACCATGTTCGAGCGAAGCGAGCCCACGCTCGCTGCGCTCGCGGCTCAACCACCGGTGGCTCAACCACCGATAGGTCAGCCGCCGGCAGCCCTTGCCGTCAGGCCGGTGGGTCCACCGGGCCGGCCGTGGCACATCTTGTACTTCTTGCCCGAGCCGCAAGGGCACTGCGCATTGCGTCCGACCTTGGCGAACGGGTCGGCGTCGGTGGTGGCAGTGGTCCCCTTGACCTCGACCTCGCCGCCCTCGGTGGGGGCGGAGTAGGACAGCTTCTGCGGCTGTCGGCCGCGGTCGAGTCCCTTGGCCTTGATCTGCGGGGTGCGCACGAACGCTGCTGCCGCCGACTCGAGCTCCTCGTTGGGCGACTCCGCCGGTCCGGACGCCACGAGCGGGTCGTCGGCGTCCACCTTGTCCCCGGACGAGGTGAAGTCCCCGATCACGCGGCGCAGCGGCTCCTGGACCTCGACCTCGTCTTCCTCGACCTCGTCGTCCTCCTCGAGCGAGACCTCGAGGTTGAACAGGAAGCCGACCGACTCCTCCTTGATGCCGTCCATCATCGTGGCGAACATCTCGAAGCCCTCGCGCTGGTACTCGACCAGTGGGTCGCGCTGGGAGTAGGCCCGCAGGTAGATGCCCTCGCGCAGGTAGTCCATCTCGTAGAGGTGCTCGCGCCACTTGCGGTCCAGGACCGAGAGCAGCACCCGCCGCTCGAGCTCGCGCATCACCTCTTCGCCGACCTCTTGCTCGCGGGTGTCGTAGGCCGCCTGGGCGTCCTTCTGCAGGTCCTCGATCAGGTGCTCACGGTTCATGTTGGCGAGACCGCCGGCCTCATCCTCGAGCACCTTGTAGTCGAGCGACACTGGCCAGATCTGCTTGAGGTCCGTCCACAGCTGCTCGAGGTCCCACTCCTCGGCGAACTCCTGGGTCGCGCCGGTGACCACACCGATGACGACGTCGTCGATGAAGGTGCGGACCTGGTCCTCGATGTCGGCGCCCTCGAGCACCTCGCGCCGCTCGCTGTAGATCACCTTGCGCTGGCGGTCCATGACGTCGTCGTACTTGAGGACGTTCTTGCGGGACTCGAAGTTCTGCGACTCGACCTGGCCCTGGGCGTTGGCGATGGCGTTGGTGACCCGCTTGTTCTCGATGGGGACGTCGTCCGGGATCTTGAGGACCTGGAGCACCCGGTCCACCCAGTCGGACTTGAAGAGCCTCATCAGCTCGTCCTGGAGCGAGAGGTAGAACCGCGACTCGCCGGGGTCGCCCTGCCGGCCGGAACGACCACGCAGCTGGTTGTCGATGCGGCGCGACTCGTGCCGCTCGGTGCCGACGACATAGAGGCCGCCGAGGTCGCGGACCTCGTCGTGCTCGGCCGCCACCTGCTCCTTGACCTTGTCGAGAGCGGCCGGCCAGGCGGCTTCGTAGTCCTCGGGTGACTCGACCGGGTCGAGGCCCCGGTTGCGCAGCTCCATGTCGGCCAGGAACTCCACCGAGCCGCCGAGCATGATGTCGGTGCCGCGACCGGCCATGTTGGTGGCGACCGTGACGGCGCCCTTGTGCCCGGCCATCGCGACGACCTTGGCCTCGTCGGCGTGCTGCTTGGCGTTGAGCACCGAGTGCGGGACGCCGACCTTCTTCAGCTTGGCTGAGAGGTGTTCGGACTTCTCGACCGAGACGGTGCCGACCAGGATCGGCTGGCCCTTGGCGTTGCGCTCGCGGATGTCCTCGACCACGGCGTCGTACTTGGCATCCTCGGTGCGGTAGACCAGGTCGGCGTTGTCCTGGCGGGCCATCGGCATGTTGGTCGGGATCGGCACCACGCCGAGCTTGTAGATCTTGTCGAACTCCGACGCTTCGGTCATTGCCGTGCCGGTCATCCCGGAGAGCTTCTCGTAGAGGCGGAAGTAGTTCTGCAGGGTGATCGTGGCGAGGGTCTGGTACTCCTCGCGGACCTGGACGCCCTCCTTGGCCTCGATCGCCTGGTGCAGACCGTCGTTGTAGCGGCGGCCGGCCAGCATCCGGCCGGTGTGCTCGTCGACGATGAGCACCTCGCCCTCCATCACGACGTACTCCTTGTCGTTGTGGAAGAGCTCCTTGGCCTTGATCGAGTTGTGCAGGAAGGAGATCAGGGGGGTGTTGACCGACTCGTAGAGGTTCTCGATGCCGAGGTGGTCCTCGACCTTGGTGATGCCGGGCTCGAGGACCGAGATCGTCCGCTTCTTCTCGTCCACCTCGTAGTCGACGTCGCGCTCGAGGGTGCGGGCCACCTTCGCGAACTCGCCGTACCACTTGACCTCGTCCTGGGTCGGGCCGCTGATGATCAGCGGGGTCCGGGCCTCGTCGATCAGGATCGAGTCGACCTCGTCCACGATCGCGTAGCTGTGGCTGCGCTGGACGCACTCCTCGATCGAGCCGGCCATGTTGTCGCGCAGATAGTCGAAGCCGAGCTCGTTGTTGGTGCCGTAGGTGATGTCGCAGGCGTATGCCGCACGCCGCTCGTCGGGGCGCATCTCGGGCAGGATCACACCGACTGTGAGCCCGAGGAAGTGGTGGATCCGGCCCATCCACTCCGACTGGAACTTGGCCAGGTAGTCGTTGACCGTGACGACGTGGACGCCGTTGCCCTCGAGCGCGTTGAGGTAGGCCGGCATGGTGGAGACCAGGGTCTTGCCCTCACCCGTCTTCATCTCTGCGATATTGCCGAGGTGCAGCGCCGCGCCACCCATGACCTGCACGTCGAAGTGGCGCTGGCCGAGCACCCGGTTGGCAGCCTCGCGCACGGTGGCGAACGCCTCGGGCATCAGGTCGTCGAGGCTCTCGCCCTTGGCAAGCCGCTCCTTGAACTCCGCGGTCATCCCCCGGAGCTCGTCGTCGCTCATCGCGATGAAGTCGGCCTCGATGGCGTTGACCGCCTGCGAGATGCCTTCGAGCTGGCGCAGGATCTTGCCCTCGCCGATGCGGAGGAGCTTGTCGAGGATGGCAGGCACTTCTGTGTTGCTCCTGGGTCGAGGGGTGGGCTGTCTGCTGGGGTCGCCCCGGGACTGGCCGCTGGGGCGCACGGGCGCTCAGGCGCCGTCGTTCATCGTAACGGGCGACAGGTCAGGACCGTTCCTCGCGGGCGGCCGCGATCAGGGGCTCAGTCGTCGAGGTCGATCCCCTGAGCCAGCCGGTCCTCCGCTGCGTCCTTCAGCTCGTCGGCACCGAGCGCACAGACCTCGCAGGTGTAGGACACCATGAACCCGTCGTCGCCGGCGGAGAACATGTGGTCGATGTCGTTCGGGTCGAACGTCGCCTCGTCGGCGGCGTCGGCGTGGCGGCGCATGGCGGCCAACAGCTTCCCCGAGGCGCGGTCCCAGACGTAGACCATCCCCTCGGAGGTGGTCACCGCCAGTCGGGTGGCGTCCTGGTCCTGACTCATGGTCACCTGACCGAGCGTGCCCCGAGCGTCAGCGAGGGTGTGCAGCGGTTCTGAGACGTCCTCGGTGTCCCACACCCGGACCTCGCGAGGGTCGCTGGCGGTGACGACGTAACGCCCGTCGAAGCTGATGTCGAGGGATCTCAGGCTGTCGATCGACCAGTTGGCTTCAGACACCGGCGACAGGTCCGAGGTGCGCAGGAGGTGGATCCGGCCGTCGGGGCCATTCACGGTCGCCGCCAGCAGGGTGGCCCCATCCCCCGAGATGGCGACGGCCACCACAGGCGCGGTGCCGTCGTCGAGGGTCGTGCTCGCCGTGACGGTGCCAGTCTCGGAGTCCCAGGAGACGCACCCGGCCGTCGTAGGTGCCGGCGATGATCTGGTGTTGCGCCGCATCCGGGTTCCAGGCGACAGAGGTCGAGCAGGCGCCGCCCGCGGTGGGCGGGTCCAGGGCCACGGCCTTGACCGTCTTGAGCACCGAGACCTGCGTCGGCGCGGTGCAGTAGTAGGAGTCGAGCACCACGGCCCGGACGTCGTCCGGGGCCGGGTCCATGGCGCCGGCCTGACCGCTGAGATTGGCTTTTGCGTATTCGATGTTCCCGTCCCGGTCCTCCCGGGTGACGTAGCCGTCGACGGGTGAGTACCCGAAGACGTACTGGCCGTCCGGCGTGAATCGCGCGCCCAGGATCCAGTCCTGGACGGACCACTCGTAGTCCATCTGCGGAGGGAGCCGCCAGATCCGCACCGTGCCGTCCCGTCCGGCCGTGACCAGGTGCGCTCCGTCCGCGGAGAACGAGAGGTCGTTGATGGCGCCGCGGTGGCCGCGGAAGGTCCACATCGGCTGCGGTGGGTTGAGGTTGGTGCGGTACAGCTCGACGTAGCCGTCGTTGGAGCCAAGCGCGAATACCGAGGTGTCGGCAGGATCTGTCATGACCTGCGAGACCCAGTCCCTGGCTGCCGAGGTCTGGGCCTGGAAGGTCCCGTCGTTGCCGAAGACCGTCACGCTCTTGTCGCCCGCAACCGCGATCCTGCCGGTGTCTCCCTCCCCGGGAGCGGTGGACGCTGGTGTCAGCTCAGCGAGCTCGAACACCGACCGCCACCGGTAGCTGTCGCCCAACGGCGTGGGCGAGGCGTGCAGGACGTCCCACCGCGACAACTCGCTCTGCTTGCCGATGGCCTCGACGAGCAGGACCGGGTCGCGGGCGTCCACGGTGCTGCCCGCGGCCGCGAAACTGACTTTGCCGGTCATGATCGTCTGCACCGCGTCCAGGTGGCTGGTCAGTGGCGTGCTGGCGACCTGCCGGCCTGTGGCCACCCGCCAGACGCTCGCCGCGTTGGTGGTGTCCCGGACCACCGCTGCGACGTACCGTCCCGTGACGTCGACGGCCGCGGAGGCGATCGAGCCGGCAAGCACCGGCAGGGCCTTGGTGCGGTTCTGCTTCACGTTCCAGAGCAGCGCGTTGCCCACGTCGTTGTAGACGAGCACCCGGTCGCGGGAGCCACCGGGCGCCACCGCGAGTAGCGGCGACGTGACCGCCTCCGCGTCGAGCCGCTGGACGGCGCCCGTGACGAGGTCGACCGACGAGACGCCCGACGAGGTAGTGACGACGAGGAACGTATCGGAGACCGCGGCGACCGCTTGGGAGACCTGCCCGTCGTCGAGCTGTACGTCGAGCCGCGGTTCGTCGTCCAGCCGGACCGGGTTCTCCGACACGACGTCCCAGACCAGAACTCGGCCTCCCTGCGTTAGGGCGACGATGGAGTCCTTGCCGACGAACGAAGCGAGCGTGACCTGCTGATGCAGATCGAGGATCACGTCCGTGTCGGTGGCGTCCATGGCCCGGCGGAAGGCTTCCTCGTAACGGAAGTCGTCGTCGTTGAACTCCAGACCCGAGCGCGGCCCGTAGCGCCGCGTCGGTGTCGGTGGTCAGGAGGCTATTCACCTGGCTCAATTGCCCATTTAGCGTTGCCTCTCGCGCGTTCTGCGTGGCCGCCTCCCCAGCTGCCCTTGCGTCCCGCGCCGATTTGATCGCGACAGCAGACAGCACGGTCAGGGCCGCGACCAGCAGAAGTGCCAACGCTCCCACCTGCAGGCGCGCTCTGCGCAGCCGCCGGCTGGTCTCCCGCCTCGCCTGCTCGGCGCGATCCTTGTCTGCCTGCAACTCGGCCTGTTGGCGGACGGCGTCGGCCTCCACCAGAAACCGGCGTCGCCAGTCGAGCACGGCGACTGCGAGCACGTCGTGGAAGATCTCGTAGCGATGCTCGGCGGCGTGCGGGTCGTCCATCGGGGGCGGCAGCTCACGCAGGACCCGCTGATCCCTCTCTGCGAGCCTCTGCAGCAAGGGTGCCACCGGGTCGGGTCGCGTTCGATGAATCCGCCAGGTCGCTTGCGTAGTGCGCGATCTTGGACCCGGACCGCGTCACCAGGTGCCCGAAGGCGTCGGCCAGCACTGCCATCTCCGGCGGCGTGAACTCACGCATGACTCGATCGAGGTGCTGGCGGACGATCTCCTGTGCGCCGCCGAGTCGTTGGAGCGTCGACAGTCGCAGCAGTCGCGACCCGCTCTGGCTCTCCTCGTCCCAGAGGCGAGTGAGGACGAGCTGCAGGAACGGCGCCTCCACCCGGACTTCGGCAGGATGGGCGTCTTCGTCGGAGATCCCAGTCGTGGCCGATCCGTGCGAGGAGTCCACCTGGACCCGGCCGGTCCGGACCTGGTTGAGCAGCGCCGGGACCAGCGCGTTGTCGATGTCCACCGTGCGACCCGCGGGGACCAGCTCGTTGTAGTGGTCGAGAGGCTTTCGGATCGCGTCCTCGGCCGACGCGAGGTCCAGGTGTTTGAGCGGCAGGGTGTTGTTCAGCACCTCAGGGATCTGGCGCTCGAAGGCCTCCAGCTTCGCCAGGGCATCCTCGCGGATTGCGACCAGCACGTTGACGCCGTCCGGAGTCGATCAGCGCCGCCAGGAACTCCGCAAACGGCTCCGCGGTCCGGTGGTACAGGAACAGCTCCTCGAACTGGTCGAGGATGAGTAGCAGGTCGACATCGTGCTCTGCGACAGCTCGCCGACGGCCGCAGCGACATCCTGCCGCTGCCGAAAGGTCCGGCTCGACTCCCAACGTCGCTGAAGGCCGCTTCGATGGCGGTGCGGACCGCCGCGAAGGGTCATCGCGCCATTCCTTCAGGTAGCCGACGACGGTCTCGACCTTGCGAGAGTGTGCTCGCCTCATGTCGTTCTCGGCCCGGATGTGGCAGACCACCCCCGCGCGCAGCACGGAGCTCTTGCCGACGCCACTGGGTCCGAAGAGCACGCACCAGCGATTGGCCTGGGCATTGTCGGAGATCAGCTCGATGTCGTTGCTGCGGCCGAAGAAGTACGCGCGGTCGGCCTCGGTGTACGGCACGAGCCCCTGGTACGGCGAGTCGGTGGCTTCCGCGGCAGAGCGCTCCGAGTCCAGCTGCGTCGTCATGGGGCGGCGCTCCGGGTCCCTCGCCCTCGCGGTGCTCCTCATCTTCTCCGCGAACTCACCGAGGTCCAGGTCGAACATGACCGACCTTCCGCCACTTCCAGGCTTCCTCCTCGAGTGGGTCGGGGTCGGACACGACGGCCCAGTTCACGTGCCTGGCTCGGTCCTTCCAGATCCGGTGCAGCATGACCCGGAGTTCCAGTCGCGCAGGCTGTAGCCGAGGAACAGGTAGTTGCACCGCTTCATGCGCGTCCGCACCGCCATGGGGAGGTTCGCGGTGATGTCGTTGCGGGTCAGGCAGTCCATGTAGTCGTCCTCGGTTACGACGTAGCTGTCGTCCTCCGGTGGATAGGCGTCGGGCGCTCTGCGTACCGCGCCGTGCAGCTTGACTACCACGGGACGCTCTCTGAGCGTCACTCCTGGGTACTTGTTGGCGACCTTGATGATCTTGGTGGCGCCATCAGGCCCGACGTGCCGGAACTTGACCCGGTCCTTGTCCTCCTCGTTCGCGACGTAGGTGAGGACGTCGAGGGACTCGTTACGGGCGGCGAACGCGCGCTCTAAGGTGTCGTCGTAGTTGGTGGTGAAGATCAACGGGTAGTCGGTCACGGGCTGGCGCCGCACGTAGGCCGGAACGCTCGCCATGACCTCGTGCACCGGCGTGGCCCGAAAGTCCCGGTCGAAGATGCTGTGCAGGTAGATGTACAAGCCGTCGATGCCGGTCCGGTCCGCCGCCCACTGGGTCACGCGGAGCAGATCGAGGTCGTCGTCGCCGAACGGGTAGCTGTACTCCTTCGCCACCTGCCTCGCCAGCTCTGCCCCGTTCGGAAGCCGGGTCCCGGGTTCGAAAGCCGTCTGGAGGTTCGATCCCGGCGAGGTTCACGCCCGCCCCGAGGAACGGGGTGATCCGGCCCTGGGACATCTCCCTGGTCAGGTGGGCGTAGAAGACCTCGTCAGGCGCGTCGGCCATCTTTGCCCCTCCTCACATCTTCCCGCGGAACGTCGCCGGCACGCGCTCGAACTGCGGGTCGAGGACGTCGATCAGGTCGATCAGGGCGTGCTGCAGCTCGGTGATCCGGGGCGGGAGGTCCGGGGCCTCCTTGGCCAGCGTCGCGATCCCGTCCTCCAGCGTCTCGAACCAGTCCGCGAACTTCGGGTCACTGAGCATGTCGACGAAGTCGGCGTACCCCCGGCACTCCCAGCGGGGGACGTCCCCGAGCGGGGTCGGCACCGGGACCAGCATCAGCTCCCCCACCGCCCGCTGCTCGCCGCGGAACAGCCGCAGCGGCCGATCTTCGATGTTCTCGC
The DNA here is from genome assembly GCA_963817125.1 of uncultured Actinomycetota bacterium. Taxonomy (GTDB): domain Bacteria; phylum Actinomycetota; class Actinomycetes; order Propionibacteriales; family Nocardioidaceae; genus Nocardioides. Next base: position 312,752 of record CAWFNB010000016.1, on the reverse strand, counting down.
TGCTGGCCATCCGGTCCCGGACGTGCTCGAGCTTCTCGACGATCACCCGGTTGTTCTCGCGGCTGCGCGGGTCGACGTACTGCGCCTCGCGGCGGATGATCTCGACCCACGCGAGGTACTGGCCGAACAGGTAGCAGGTGTTGCGGACGGAGTACTCGCGTTCCTGGGGACTGGCCTCGTCGGCGGTGAGGAACCGGCCGAGGAAGTCCTGCTTGGCGATGTTGTAGAGCCGGCTCTGCAGGTTGTACGCCGCTTGCAGCAGCGGCTCACGGAAGCGCGTCGCGAGGTCGTCGGCCCGCTCCAGCCGAACCTTCTGGGACTGGCGGAGCGTGAACACCGCGGCCAGGAAGACTCCGAGACCGGTCGTCAGGATGGTGACCACAGCGCTCACCCAGCCGTCCACTCGTCACCTCCCGGGCAGCGCCCATCTCGCGCCGGCCCGGTCCGGCGCTCCTGGCGCACCATTGTCCGTGGCCCTTCTGTGCCCCGATACCACCTGAACGGGCCATCTACCCCGCCAGAATCAGGGCCGCAGCGACGGCGCCAGGTCCCCTAGTGGCTCCACGGTGATGTCAGAGAGGCCCAGCCACGACGCGAGCGCGCGCAGCTCCTCGGACAGCTCCGCGGCGGTGTCCTCGGGGGCGCCGTCCTCCGCCCAAGCGGACTTCACGACCAGCCGACCCTCCTTGCGGTCGGCCTTGAGGTCGACCCGGGCCACGATCTCGTCGCGAAGCAGGAACGGGAGCACGTAGTAGCCATGCACCCGCTTGTGCGCGGGTGTGTAGATCTCGATCCGGTAGTGGAAGTCGAAGAGCTTCTCGCTGCGGTCGCGCAGCCACACCAAGGGGTCGAAGGGGCTCAGGAACGCCCTCGCCTCCACCCTGCGAGGCCGGCGAGCGTCGCGGTGGAGGTACGCCTGGCGGTTCCAGCCCTCGATGGCCACCGGCTGGAGCTCACCGTCCTCGACGAGCACGGCGACCGCAGCCTTCGCGTCGTCGCCTCGCATCCGGTAGTAGTCGGCCAGGCAGCGGAGGGTGGCGACGCCGTGGGAGGCCGCCGCGCGGCGGACCAGCTCTTGGTCCGCCTCGGCCTTGCTCGGAGTGGGCAGGGCAAGCACGTCGGCCGGGAGCACGCGCTCGGGCACGTCGTAGATCACCTCGAACTGGCGGTTGCGGCCCGCCACGGCCAGCTCGCCGGCCATGTAGAGGAAGTCGAGAGCCTTCTTGGCCTCGGACCAGTTCCAGCCCCAGTGCGTCTTGTCGCGCGGTGCACCATCGTCGAGCTCGCGGGCAGTGCTCGGCCCACGTGCGGCGACCTCGGCGAGCAGCCGGTCGGCGAGTTCGTCGTCGACCTCCTGCCACCACTTGCCCCGCTGGGCGCGGTAGTAGGCCATCCGGTGCTGCATCACCGGCCACAGCTCGACCGGCATCAGCGCCTGCACATGCGCCCAGTACTCGACCAGCCGCCGGGGCCTCTTCTCAACCGCCCGGGTGAGCAGCGCCGGGTCGTAGGGACCCATCCGCGAGAACAGCGGCATGTAGTGGGCCCGCTGGAGCACGTTGACGGAGTCGACCTGGAGCACGCCGGTGCGCTGGAGGGTGCGCTGGACGGTGCGCATCGTCGGCGTCGTGTGCCGCGGGTCGAGGAACCCCTGGGCGGCGAGCGCGATCCGGCGCGCCTGGGCGCGCGAGAGCGTGTCCGTCACGTGCCGAACTCAACCACGGGGCACCGACAGCTGACCCCCCTGGCGCTGTCAGGGCAGGTCGAGGAGCTTTTCCTTCACCGCGTACATGACCGCTTCCATCCGCGAGTGCAGCTGCAGCTTCTCGAGGATGTTGCGGACGTGGTTCTTGACCGTGTTCTCGGAGATGAACAGGTCGCGGGCGATCTCGCGGTTGTTCATGCCCTTGGCGACCAGCCGCAGCACCTCGAGCTCGCGGTCGGTGAGCCGCAGCCCCGGCACGTGCTCGCGCTCGGGCCGGGACATCTGCTTGAACTCGTCGATCAGCTTGACCGCCATCGACGGGCTGATCAGGGACTGGCCGTCGGCGACCACACGGATCGCCTGGGCGACCTCTTCGATGGAGGAGTCCTTGAGCAGGTAGCCGGACGCGCCGCTCTTGACCGCCTCATAGAGGTCGGCCTCCTCGTCGGAGACGGTGAGGATGATGATCTTGGCCGAGGGGACCGCTTCCTTGATCGCCAGGCAGGCCTCGATGCCGGAGCGCTTCGGCATCCGGATGTCCAGGAGAATGACGTCCGGTGCGGCGGTGGCCGCCAGACTGGTCCCCTCGAGGCCGTCTCCGGCCTCGCCCACCACCTCGACTCCCTCCTCGGCAGCGAGCAACATCGTCAGCCCACGTCGGAACAGTTCCTGATCATCGACGACCAGAACCCGGATCGGCTCTGGCTCCCCGTGCTTGGTCTCCGCCACCCGCGCATCATGACACGAGTGGGCGGTACGCCGGGCACAGACGGGGGATGCGTGGCCCCCGGAGGGTGACCCACATGGGCCAACCCGGGCGGCCTCTGACGGCCGTTCGACGCTGGGGCCCGCTGGGCCCCGCTGGGCGGCTCTAGTCCAACTTCAGCGAGATGACGCCGTAGTCGTAGCCACGGCGCCGGTAGACGACGGAGGGCCGCTCGCTCTCCTTGTCCACGAACAGGTAGAAGTCGTGGCCGACCAGCTCCATCTCGTAGAGCGCCTGGTCGAGCGTCATCGGGCTGGCCGGGTGGGTCTTCTCTCGGACCACCAGCGGACCATCGCCGTAGACCGCGATCGGGCCCACCTTGCGCTCGGTGATCTGGGTGTCGTCCGCGGGGGCGTGGTCGACGGTCTCCTCGGCGCCCGCCAGTGCCTCGCCCACCGAGACGGGGGCGTGCCGCCCGTGGTGGACGCGGCGGCGGTCGGCGGCGCGGCGCATCTGCGCAGCCATCTTGTCGAGCGCCAGGTCGAGCGCGGCCATCTTGTCGATCGCCGCCGCCTCGGCGCGGATCACCGGTCCCTTGGAGAACGCCGTCAGCTCGATGCGTACGGCGCGGTCACGCTGGCGCGGGTTCGGCTCGCAGTCGACCTCGACCTGGACCCGCATGATGCGGTGGTCGTGCTTCTCGAGTCGGGCCAGCTTCTCCTCGACGTGGCTGCGATACCTGTCGGTGATCTCGCAGTGTCGACCGGTGACCACTACATCCATGTGAACCTCCCGTGGCGCAGGCGTGTCGGATGGTCAGGAAGAACGCCTGAGAACGAGAGAACCCGGGGAGTCCCCCGGGTTCGACGACCTCAGGTGGACTCCATACAGAGACGTTAGTGCGTGACCGCACTGCATGAAAGGGAACCGGGAAACCTTTCAGGAAACCCAGGCGAAGATCAGGGTCGACGCCGCCGAGTGGCCGCGACGACCGCCACCCGCACCACCTCGAGACCGACGGCCTCGAGCGCTCTCTGCGCTTCGCGGGCCGTCGATCCGGTGGTCAGGACGTCATCGCAGACCACCACGTGGGCGCGGTCCAGGTCCCGGCCCAGTCGACATAGCCCGGCACCCGGGCAGTGCATCGACCCAGCAAGGTTCGCGGCCCGCCCACCCGCGTCGAGGCCGGCCTGGTCGACCACACCGGGACGCAACCGGAGCAGCCGCCGCGCCTCGACCTGGCGGCCTGTCGCTCGGAGCAGCGCCGCCGCTCCGTGCGCGATCGCATGCGTGGGGTCATGACCGCGGGCACGGACCGCCCGGCTCCGCGACGGGACCGGCACCAGCACCACCGGCGAGTCGACGTCGAGCTCGGTCACCACTGCCTGGGCGAGCAGCCCGGCCAGCGGCCTCGCGAGTGACAGCAGTTTCCGCTCCTTGAGGCCGAGCACCATGGCCCGCAGCGTCCCGTCATAGGAGCCTGCCGACCACGGCTCGATCAAGCCACCCGGCACCGGCGTCGGCCACGCCGGCGCCGCCCCCGTCGGCAGCTCGCCGGCGCACAGCGGGCACAGCAACCGCCCCGGTCGCCGGCACCCCACACATGCGCCACCCAGCAACAGGTCCAGCGCCCCGTCACGCACTGTCTCGGTCATGCACCCCATGGCAGCCAGCCGCACCGAGCCCCGCACCGACTGACCGCCGTCCTGTGGATGACCGCCCTCCGACCCGTTCTTGTGGACGATCTCCGGCGGCAGACGAGCCCGCCCCCTGCCCACCGTGATGACGAAACGAGGGCGATGCGCGTGGGCCGGAGGCCAACCCACGGGGCCACGAGAGCAGACCCAGACCCAACCCACCCTCAGCCGACGTACCCGAGACTGGTCACTCCCGGATCGATGTCGATGGAGTTCCCCCGAGGCCCGGCCAGATCCACCAGCGCTCCCGGGAGCCCGTCGACTCCCGGAATGAAGGCGTAGCCGCTCTCGTCGGGGACCGGGGTTCCGACCAGGCTCACGACCAGCTCGCCCAGGGTGATGGTCACCGTGTCCGCTCCAGTGGGCGCCCCGTCGACCGTGGCGCTGCGGACCTGGAACAGCGATCGGCTCACCGGGTGGAGCACGACAATGCTGGTCGGCGAACGCCAGGCGATGTCGCGGATCTGGCCGTCGAGGTCGTCGGGGTCGGTCACGTTGACCGCTGGCAGGGCACGCACCACTCGGCCGTTACCGCTCGTCAGGATGCGGCTGACCACGATGGCGTCGTTCTGCCCGTCCGAGCGGAGCACGGCGATGAGACGGGACCCGTCCCGGGAGACCAGGAAGTCCTTGACGTCGGCGCCGCTGATGCCGTCCACGTCCAGGGTCCGCATCCGGTTGCCCTGCAGGTAATGCACGACGGACCCCTCGGGACGTCGGTCGATCTCCCACAGCCGGTCCCTGAAGTCCCAGGCCGGATCGAGCAGGTTGACGCCGTCACCGATCAGCTGCGTAACGGGTTCGCCGCTCGCTGTGACCCGGCCGAGCAGCAGCGACGCACCGCTCGCGGTGACCCCGGCCACGCGGTCCGCCCGGAGGTCCGCAGCGACCGTGCGCAGCCCGTAGTCGGACTCGCCGAACGGGCCGCTGACCGGGGTGAGGTTCTGCGGACTTCCCCCCACCATCTTCCCGTCGAGGAGGCCGTAGAGCTGGCCGTTTGCGTCGGCGACGTACGGCGCGTGCTCGACGCCGCGCGTGACACTGAACTCAGCTTCGCCGTTCGGCAGCTGCACCGGTCGACCCCCGATGGTGATCCGAAACCGCGAGATAGACGGGTCCTGGCGCAGGATCCAGGCGAGCTGGGAGATCAGTAGCTCGGCCTCGGTCGTCGCCGGCATCAGGTCGTCCGTGGCGGTGTCGCTGGTCAGGTCGACCTGCGCAACCCCGGAGGCCGAGACCACGGAGACGAGCGAGCGCAGCTGCGCCGGCAGCAAGTTGAGCTCGGTGTCCGCGAGCTCCGGAGACGGACCGGCCAGCAGCCCGTTGACCAGGGTCGAGGCGAACTGGCGGCCGCGCGGCACGAAGACCGGCTCGGGGACCAGCAACGTGGCCGAAGGGTCGAAGAAGTAGAGCGAGACCTGCCGGAACCGCTGCTCGAACCACGACTGCGGGACGATCAGCCGGTCCGGCGGGTCAGAGATCCGCCACTGGTCGTCCTCGAGCTCCATCGTGAAGGCGAGCGTCGCCTCTTCAGCCGGCAAGGCCCCGAGCCAGGCGCCGCGGGCGTCGGTGTGGGAGGCCTCGGTGACCTGGGCCTCGACCAAGTTGCCGACGGCTCGCGAGGTGGTCAGAGACCCGGCGTAGATGATTGTCCCGGTCGGCTGCCAGGTCGCCCGAGCGTCCTGGGTCAGGAACTCGCGTGCGACCGAGGTCCTGATCGCCGGTGTCGCGGTCATGGCCTCGACGAACCCCCGCACGATCTCCTCGGCGGTGTCGTCCTTGCCGGGCCGGCGCGGGTTGATGTTGACGGCGTCGTCGTCGCTCTGCGAGGCGGTGGTGGTCGTCTCCACCACCGGTCCGCTCTCGGGCATGCTCACGCCACAGCCGGTCGCGAGCAGGGCCGCGACGGACACCAGGGCGAGGGTGGTACGACGGGTCATCGCACCGGCTCCGGCGCGTCCTCGGGCACCAGCGGCAACGGGCTCTGCCGCAGCGAACCGCCGACTCGGCGCGGCAGGGTGAGTCGGAACTGCGACCCCTCCCCCGGTCGGCCCCACGCCTGCAGCCAGCCGCCGTGCAGGTGGGTGTCCTCCATGGAGATCGACAGTCCTAGGCCGGTGCCGCCACTGGTCCGCGCGCGAGCCGGGTCCGCCCGCCAGAACCGGTTGAACACCATGGCCGACTCGCCCGGCCCGAGCCCCACCCCGAAGTCGCGCACCGCGATTGCCGCGGCCTGTTCGTCGCCGGCCACCCGAAGGACGACGCGGGCGAGCCCGGTCCGGCGGCTGTCGGGGTGCGCGTGGTCGATCGCGTTGGTGACCAGGTTGCGCACGACCCGCTCGACCCGGCGTACGTCGGCCTCGGCCAGGCACGGCTGGTCGGGCGCGAGCACCTCGAGGCGGACCTTGCGCTGCTCGGCCAGCGGGCGGGTCGCCTCGACCACCCTGTGTGCGACGTCGACCAGGTTGACGTCGTCGGTCTCCAGGACCGCGGCCCCGGCATCGAACCGGCTGATCTCGAGCAGGTCGACCAGGAGGGTCTCGAAACGGTCCAGCTCCACCTGCAGCAGCTCGGCGGCACGGGCCGTGGCCGGGTCGAAGTCCTGCCGCGCGTCGTGCAGCACGTCACCGGCCATCCGCACGGTGGTGAGCGGGGTACGGAGCTCATGGGAGACGTCGGAGACGAACCGGCGCTGCACCCGGCTCAGCTCCTCGAGCTGCCGGATCTGGCGCTGCAGGTTCGAAGCCATCTGGTTGAACGACGTCGCCAGGCGGGCCACGTCGTCCTCGCCGGAGACCCGGAGCCGCTCCTGCAACCGGCCGGCCGCGAGCCGCTCGGCGACGCGGCGGGCCATCCGCACCGGCGTGACCACCTGCCGGGCCACCAGCCACGTGACGCCGGCGATGAGGACCAGCAAGAGACCGCCCGCGGTGAGCAGCGCCCGGGTCACCAGCCCCATCGTCTGCTGCTGCTCGTCGAGGGGGAACAGGAAGTAGATCGTGTAGGTGCTGCCGTCGGCCGGCAGCGGGACCTGGGCGCCGACCGCAATGCCCGGCTCGCGACGTGTCACCTGCCCGTCGTCGTCGGTGGTCCCGATGGTGGTGTAGGTCCACGCCGTGGTCGCGCCCGGCTCCTGGAAGTGCTCCTCCAGCGACACCGGGACGCTGGCCAGGTCGAAGTGGCCGCTCGACTCGGTGCCACCGTCCGCGATGAGAACCCCCTCACCAGCCGGGCCGGCCACCACGACGCCGTACCCCCGCGCGGTGCCCCGCGCGATGATCAGGTCGACCAGGTCGCGCCGCTGCACCGACGCGTCGGCATCGGCCCCCGCCGCGGACTCGAGCCGGCCGTTGGCCTCCTGCACCTCGTCGGCGACCTCGGCAGTAACCGCGTCGACACGTTGGTCGAGCAGGCCGTCGCGGGTCTGCTGAAGCAGCAGCCAGCCGACTCCGGCAATGACGAATGCAGTGAGCAGCACCGTGCTGGCCACGACCCGGGCCTGGATGGAACGGCGCCAGAACGTCAGCCCGCGGCGGAGGGTTCCGGGGAGTCGGCGCGGCGCGCGGGCGCGGAGCATGGCGGCCTAGGCCGAGCCGGCCTTGTAGCCGACGCCGCGCACGGTCACCACGATCTCCGGGTTCTCCGGGTCGTGCTCGACCTTCGAGCGCAGTCGCTGCACGTGCACGTTGACCAGTCGAGTGTCGGCGGCGTGCCGGTAGCCCCACACCTGCTCGAGCAGCACCTCGCGCGTGAAGACCTGCCAGGGCTTGCGCGCCAGGCAGACGAGGAGGTCGAACTCCAGCGGTGTGAGGTTGATCGGGTTGCCGTTGCGGGCGACCGCGTGACCGGCCACGTCGATGGCCAGGTCGCCAATGGTCAGCGACTCCTGGGCGGCCCGGTCGTTGCGGCGGACGCGGGCGCGGATCCGCGCCACGAGCTCCTTGGGCTTGAACGGCTTGACCACGTAGTCGTCCGCGCCGGACTCCAGCCCCACGATGACGTCGACGGTGTCACCCTTCGCGGTGAGCATGACGATCGGTACACCGGACTCGGCGCGGATCTCCTTGCACACGTCGATGCCGTCCTTGCCCGGCAGCATCAGGTCGAGCAGCACCACGTCGGGCCGGTAGTCGTGGAACGCCTCGAGCGCGAGGTCCCCTCGGGTCACGACCCGGCCGTCGAAACCCTCCTGGCGGAGCACGATCGTGAGCATCTCGGCGAGCGAGGCATCGTCGTCGACGACGAGGACGCGCCCCTTGGGTGCGAGGTCCGGGTGGGGACTCGCGTGCTCAGCCATGCGTCAAGTCTGCCCCACCCGCGGGTGAGACCGACCCAACTACGGCTCAGCTCCGGCTCAGTAGCGGTACTGCTCGGACTTGTAGGGCCCGGCCACGTCGACGCCGAGGTAGCTGGCCTGGTCCTCGGTGAGCTGGGTGAGCTTCACGCCGAGCGCGCCGAGGTGCAGTCGGGCGACTTCCTCGTCGAGGTGCTTGGGGAGCACGTACACACCGACCGGGTAGTCCTCGGGCTTGGTGAAGATCTCGATCTGCGCGAGCACCTGGTTGGTGAAGGAGTTCGACATCACGAACGACGGGTGGCCGGTCGCGTTGCCGAGGTTCATCAAGCGACCCTCGGACAGCACGATGATGGCGTTGCGCTCCCCAGATTCATTGGGAGGGAAGGTCCAGAGGTCGACCTGCGGCTTGACGTTCTTGCGCACCGCAACGCCGTCGGCCTCCAGGCCGGCCATGTCGATCTCGTTGTCGAAGTGTCCGATGTTGCCGAGGATCGCGTTGTGCTTCATCCGCTTCATCTGCTCGACCGAGACGACATCCTTGTTGCCGGTCGCGGTGATGATGATGTCGGCGACGTCGAGGACGTTGTCGAGGGTGTCGACCTGGTAGCCGTCCATCGCGGCCTGCAGCGCACAGATCGGGTCGATCTCGGTGACGATGACGCGGGCGCCCTGGCCGCGCAGTGACTCGGCGCAGCCCTTGCCCACGTCGCCGTACCCGCAGACGACCGCGACCTTGCCGCCGATGAGGACGTCGGTGGCGCGGTTGATGCCGTCGATCAGGGAGTGGCGGCAGCCGTACTTGTTGTCGAACTTGGACTTGGTGACCGAGTCGTTGACGTTGATGGCGGGGAAGAGCAGCGAGCCTTCCTTCATCATGTCGTAGAGCCGCAGCACGCCGGTGGTGGTCTCCTCGGTGACGCCCTTGATCTCACCCGCGATCGGGGTCCACCGCTCCTTGGTCTCCGCGAGGGAGGCGGCGAGCACGTCGAAGATGACCTGCTGCTCGTGGCTCGTGGCCGAGGCGGGGTCGGGCGCCACTCCGGTCTTCTCCATCTCGACGCCGAGGTGGACGAGCAAGGTGGCGTCGCCGCCGTCGTCGAGGATCATGTTCGCGAACTTGCCTTCAGGCCACATCAGGATCTGCTGGGTGCACCACCAGTACTCCTCCAGGGTCTCGCCCTTCCAGGCGAAGACCGGGATCCCGGCGGGGGCGTCGACCGTGCCCTCGGGGCCGACCGCGACGGCCGCCGCAGCGTGGTCCTGGGTGGAGAAGATGTTGCAGGAGGCCCAGCGCACCTCGGCGCCGAGCGCCACCAGGGTCTCGATGAGGACCGCGGTCTGGATCGTCATGTGCAGTGAGCCCGCGATCCGCGCACCGGCCAGCGGCTTGGAGTCGCCGTAGCGCTCGCGCATCGCCATCAGGCCGGGCATCTCGTGCTCGGCGAGGGCGATCTCGGTGCGGCCGAAGTCGGCCAGTGAGAGGTCGGCGACCTTGAAGTCCATGCGTGTGCTCCTGGATTCAGTGCTGCGGTGCTCTGTCTTTCGAGCCTCGGACGAGCGTAAATCCGCCCGACCGCAACCGAAGAATCCTCGGCGCACCCCCCGATTCAGTGTCCGGCGGAGGACGGAGGTGGCACCGGTCGCTCGTCGCGGACGTGGTCGTCGCGATAGATGTCTGGTTCGAGGTACAGCGATGTCGCGAGGGGTTCCGCGGCCCGGACCGCCCGCTCGGCCGCATCGATGGTCGCGGCCACGTCGGCGGCGGAGCTCGTGGCGCTCACACCGATCTTGACGGCGACCAGCAGCTCGTCAGGGCCGAGGTGAAGGGTCTTCATGTGGATGACCCGCTCCACACCGGGCGTGGACGTCAGCGCGGCCACGACCGCCTTCTGCGCCTCGGGGCTCGCGGCCTCGCCGAGCAGGAGGCTCTTGGTCTCCACCGCGAGGATGATCGCGACGCTGACCAGCAGCAGGCCGATGGCGGCGGTGCCGGCGACGTCCCAGTAGTGGTTGCCGCTGATCAGGCTCATCCCCACCCCCACCAGGGCGAAGGCGAGGCCGAGCAGGGCGGCGACGTCCTCGAGCAGGATGACCGGCAGCTCGGGCGACTTCGCGCGTCGGATGAACTTGGCGAACGAGGCGTCCCCACGAACCTTGTTGGTCTCGATGATCGCCGTGCGCAGGGAGAAGCTCTCCATCGTGATCGCTGCCACCAGCACGAACACGGGAACGAGGGACTTCCAGCCACCGACCTCCTCGAAGTGGCCGGAGTGGATCTCGTCGTACTTGTGATAGGCCTCGTAGAGCGCGAACAGCCCGCCGACCGAGAACAGCACGATCGCGACCAGGAAGCTGTAGATGTAGCGCTCCCGCCCGTAGCCGAACGGGTGCTCGGGGGTGGCCGCGCGCTTGGCCCGCTTGCCGCCGAGCAGGAGCAGGAGCTGGTTCCCGGCGTCCGCGCAGGAGTGGATCGCCTCGGCCAGCATCGAGGAGTTGCGGGCGAGCGCGAACGCGATGAACTTGGTCACCGCGATGCCGGTGTTTGCGAGCAGTGCCGCCACGACGGCCCGGGTACCTCCGTCGGCGGACATGGGCCAACGTTAGCGAGCCGCCACTGGCCCCTCGGCCACGGCCTCCTCGAGGGCATCGGCTATCTGCTCGGCGTGCGCCGGCGCGTCGGCGAGCTGGACGGCCTGCTTCAAATGCCGCTCGGCGTGGCCGAACGGGTCAACCACATCGGCCAGCACGCGGGAGACGGGTGACCAGGCGAGCAGCAGCGACAGCCCGGCGGCAGCGAGCGTGGTGAGCACCAGCGAGATGACCACGTGTTCAGAGGCCCAGCCCATGTAGCCGGAGTACTCGGCTCCCTTGATGACGAAGCCGTGGAACAGGTAGACGACGAGCGTGGCTGCCCCCATGCGGGTGAACCAGCCGCTCAGCCTCGGGACCATCGCCAGGAACGACCAGGCGCCGAGTACGCCGATCAGGAGCAGGACGGCGCGGGTGACCAGGGCCCGGCTGTCGCTCACGTCGAGCTCGCCGTACTGCGAGCGGTAGTAGAGCCACTCGGTCCGGGCCAGCGAGTCCGTCCACGTCGCCACGACCGCGATCACGAGGAAGACGACGAGCCCGGCCTTGCGGACCCAGGGCTCACGCAGCCGCTCCAGCCGTTCGGGCGTTGCGGTCAGGCCCAGCACGAAGAACGGCAGCAGCCCGAGAACTCGCGCCATGTCGAGGGTGTCCCCGGCGTAGAGCCCCGCGACGAGGCTGATCACGACCGCGGTCCCTATCGCAACCGCGGTGGGCATCCAGGTGAAGACCGGGGTGGCGAGTCGCCAGAAGAACAGCGCGGCGAGGTACCACATGGGCCAGTGCGGGTCGCTGAACAGGTCCTCGAGCCGCTCGCCGCCCACGTAGATGCGGAACAGGGCGAGGGCGCACTCGAAGAGCACGTATGGCACGACGACGGTGCGCACCAGCTGCCACATCCGGCGCGGCGCCCAGGAGAAGGACCGAGACAGGTAACCGGTGACGAAGACGAAAGCCGGGACGTGCCACGCGTAGAGGAAGTCATAGGCGTGGTCGTTCAGCGCGGTGTGCGGCAGCAGCGTCCACGCGTGGCCGACGACGACGAGCAGCACCAGCGCCATCTTGGCGTTGTCGAACCAGGGATCGCGCGCCGTCGGGGCAGGCGTCGGCACAGGGGAACTCGCGGCCACGGCTGTCCCCTACCCCGACGAGAGGCTCACGACACCTCTCAGATCAAGGTGAGAGCGCGGTCACTCCTCGACGAGGCCGACGCGCAGGTACTCGGCGGCATACGTCCCCAGCAGCAGCAGGGAGGCGTACCGGGCCACTTCGCTCGGCGCGTCGGCGTCGATCGTCTCCACACGTACGCCGCGGCTGCTGGCGGCGGCCAGGAGCCGACCGCGCTGCTCGCGGACCAGCGGCTCCTCGGTGCCGTCGTCGAGGATCAGCAGCATCGGCCGCCGTTCGGGTGTCGCGTCGGCGAACGGGTCGTTGAACACGTCGCGCTCGCGGGCGGCCTCGATGACCGGGAGCAGGTGCTCGGCGTCGCCGGCCAGGGCGGTCCGACCACTGGCCCGGCGCACCGACTCCGCGATGCGGCGGGCGGCTCGGGCCGCGAGCACGGTGCCGCCCCAGACGAGGGGACTGGTGTCGGCCAGCGCGATGGCCAGCATCTTGGCTGGATTGACCGCGAGGTCGTGGTGCGGCGAGCAGGCGATCGCGACGTCGTCGAGAGCGTTGGCCACCTCCTCGGCGTCCGTGTCGGGTCCCAGATCGACCCGGTCGAGGTAGGAGAGCATCACCACGGCGGTGGCGAGCTGGTCTCGCGTGACCGTCGGGAGGATGGTGCTCCAGCGGCCGGCGGCGTGCTCGGCCACCATCGACCCGGGTGGGCAGGCGACGACGACCTGGCATCCCCGGCGGACCGCCTCGGCCACGCCGGAGGCCGTCCCTGTGTCCGAACCGTCGGGCGCGAGTACGACGACAAGGTCGAGACTGCCGGCCCAGCCGGGGAGCGCCGCACCGGGCCACGCGACGAAGGGCACCGGGCACCACGGCTCGAGCACAGCTCGCAGCAGACGGGAGTCGGGTCCTGCCGCGATCACCGCCCGCGGGCGGGACAGGTCCTGGGAACGACTGACGCCCTCGTCGATGGCCGTCGACGCCTCGCCCACCTCGCGGCGTACTCGCGAGCCCGACTCGGCCAGGTTGCGCAGCGGCAGGTCCGAGGCTGCCAGCACTGCCTCGTCGTCGAGCCGGGACTCGTCGAACCAGCTGGCCATCAGTCGGGGCGGCGGGCTTCGTCGACCAGGAGGACCGGGATGTCGTCGCGGACGGGGTAGGCCAGTCCGCACGACTGGCACACCAGCTCGCCGCCCTCCGGGGTCTCCACCGGCTCGAGGTCGCCGTGGCAGTCAGGGCAGACGATGATCGCCAGCAGCTCGTCGGAGAGGTTGAGCGCCATGGCCCGGACTCTAGGCCCTCAGCTCGGCGGGGAGTCGTCGTGGGTGAGCACCCTCAGGTGGCCGCGGCGCATCGTCTCCCGGGAGCCGTGCTCGGTGACGGGCGGCGCGGTGGTCGCCTGGATCGGGCGGGCGGCCTCGCGGACCGCGTTCGCCAAGGCCAGGAGGTCGTCGTCGGAGGGGCCACGCGGGGCCAGGTCGGACACCAGCCGGAGCACCTCCCAGCCACGGGGCGCGGACAGCCGCTCGGCGTGCACCTCGCACAAGTCGTAGGCGTGCGGCTCGGCGTAGGTCGCCAGAGGGCCGAGAACGGCGGTCTGGTCGGCGTACACGTAGGTGAGCGTGGTGACCGCGGAACGGTCGCACGCGGTGCGCGAGCAGCGCCGGGCAGGACTCACGGTGGCAACGTACCCCCGGGCGCGCGCGGCGCCGTTGAGCCACGCGGCGGCATAGGCTCCCCTCGTGGAGAAGTCGCAGGCCCGGCCGTCGGGACGGCGGGACCGGCGCGGGCGCGGGATGCGCGGGCCGGGGGTGGTCCCGCGGCGCGCGGGGAACCCGGAGCTGCCGACCAAGCGGGAGCGGTTCGACGACCTCGCGCTGGGGATCGTCACCAGCGTCGACCGACGGTGGCAGGACGAGCTCGGGCTGGTGGAGTACGCCGTCGAGGACGCCCCGCAGCTCCCCGACGACTGGGAGACCGACCACGTGCCGCTCTCCTCACTGATCCGTGGCAGCGGCGCCACCCCGACCAGGCTGGTTCTCTTCCGTCGCCCGATCGAGCACCGCGCCGAGACACGTGCCGACCTGGAGGCGTTGCTGCTCACGATCGTGGTCGAGCAGGTCGCCGAGCTGCTCGGCATCGACCCCGAGAAGGTCGACCCCCGCTACGAAGGAGAACCGTGATGGGTCTGTGGCCGTTCGGGCGCAAGGAGACCGAGGACAAGAACGTGGACGCGCTCGTCGCCGAAGCCAGGGCCGCAAGTCCGCCGTCCGTGTCGTTCGACGACCCCGAGCCGGCACCGGTCGGGCTGGCAGGCGCCGGCGGGCTCCGCCTTCCGGTCGACGACGTCTTCATGATCACCGGCCGCGGCGCGGTCGTGACCGGACGCATCGAGTCGGGCGTGGCCACGGTCGGCCAGCAGGTACACGTCGTCCGTGGTGGCGCCGTGGTCGCGACGACCAGGATCAACGCCATCGAGCAGTTCCGCGTCGTGAAGGACACCGCCACCGTCGGTGAGAACGTCGGCCTCCTGCTGGACGGCCTCGACCGCGAGCAGCTCGCGGCCGGCGACCTCATCCAGGGCTGACCGTCAGGGCAGCCCGGGTCGAACGTCGGGCACCAACCCGGTCAGCACCAGCTCGCGCAGCGGCACCACCGCCGTACCCGTCCCTTGGACGAGCACGGCTGCGCGCACCGTGGTGCGCTCCGGGGTGAGCACGATCAGCGCCGTGTCGTCGGGCAGCTCGACGTCCGCGCCCGTGTCCGGAGCCAGCTCGACCCGCTGCGTGCCGAGCTGCTTGCCGTTCGCGGCGTACGCCGTCACCGTGGCCACACCCACGGCGTCGGGGCCACCGAGCAGCAGCCGCTTCGGCCCGGCCGGGACGACGACCGCTGTCGTGGAACCGACCGGCGGCGCCGGGGTGAGCAACGAGAGGTCCTCGGAGACGACCTGCCGCATCGTCGCGGTCACCGGCCCGGTCGACTCGACCAGGAGCCCGGTCGCGCCGTCCTTCGCGGCCTGCTGCACAACGTCGTCGAGCGAGACGGTCTCGGTGCTGTCGGGTGCCACCCGCACCGGGTCGACCCCCGAAGGAGCGAACACCGCCGTCGGGGTGATCACCTTGACGGTGGCCCGCACCTCGTCGGAACCAGGGTTGGCCAGCACCAGGGTGCGCTCCCCGGGGCCCGTCCCGAGCCCCATCAGGAAGTTGCTCGTCTGCGGCGCGGGCTGCGCGGGCAGCCAGTCCTGGGACCGGGCGCCCGAGCCGAGCTCGTCGTAGCCGTCCACCACGTGCACCGCTAGCCGACCGCGACTCGTGTGCACCTCGAGAGAGAGCTCGCCGCGGCGAGGAGCGACCTGGCCGAGGTCGAGTACCTGGCTGCTGTTGCCCGGGACCGACACCCCGCGCAGCGCAGGTACGTCGAGCACGCCGCTGGGCGAGCGCAACGTGATGTCGGCGATCGCAGGACCGGCGTTGGGGTTGACGAGCTCGATCGTCGAGTCGTGGGTGGCACCGGCGCCAGCTGCGGTGAACCACTGGTCGGCCACCGTCGGCGCGCAGTCCACGGCGGCCAACGGTGTGGTCTGCGAGCGCCCGGCAAGCAGCCCCGGGGCCAGCTCGCCGGTTCCGGTGACGACGACCGGGCCGGTCCCCGGCGCAGCGGTCGACACCCGACCGGTGCGCACCCGGAGCGGCCCGACGGTCTCGCCGAGACCGACCTGGACGTCGCCCGCGACCTTCGACGCTGGGCCGGCTCCGACGGTGCTGACCCCGAGCAGGTCGGTAGCGCCAGGCAGCGCACCGGGGCAGACCACCGAGGCCGAGGTGAGCGGTGTCTCGACCGCCGGCTCGGCGACCGGCTGCTGACGGTCTGGCCGGAGCAGCAGCAGCGCCACGGCGCACGCCACCGGGAGCAGCAGCGCGAGGACCGCGTCGGCCCCGAACCGGCGGCTCATCGCCGACCCCGATCCATGCTCGGCGCGCAGAGCACCAGCACGGCGAGGATCGCCAGCCCCTGCAGCGCGAGCAGCCCGATGCGCAGCCACGAGCGCGGCCCCTCGAGATCGCCCGCGGACAGCGGCCGGTCCACCTGCCAGGCCCGGGTGCTCCGGTCCTCCGCACTCGCCTGCACCAGCCCCCCGGTCGCATCGAGGGCGGCGGCCACCTCGCCGTCAGCGGGGGCGGGCAGGACGACGTACTCGATGCCGCGCTCTGCCAGCGCGTCGACGGCGTCCGGTGTGGGACGTGACGCCAGTCCGCGCACCAGGGCGGTGAAGTCGCGGTCCTCGGCGGTGAGCGCGAGCACCTCGTCCTCACCGGTGGTCACGCCGTCGTCGCGGCGCACCGTGTAGCTCAGCCCGTCGGCCACGGAGCCGCGGACCACGAGGATCCCGTGCTCCGGGCCGAGCTCGGAGCTCTGGACCATGTACGCCGGGATCCCGCTGTCCCGGTCGCGGGCGAGGTCGGATCCGCCGTCCATCACGAACCAGGCCAGTCCGCCGAGCGGAACGGCGACCGCAGCCAGCGCGAGCACCGCGGCCCCAACGCGCCGGGCACCGTGTGCCGGCTCGGGGCCGAGCGCGCCCAGCACCACCGCGGTCACCAGTGCGGCCTGCACCACGATGACCAGGAACCCGAGACCGGGTGTCGTCGAGACCGAAGCCAGGTCGAGGGTGATCGCACCGAGCCCGGCGGCGGCCACCGAGGCGAGCAGCGCCACGACCCAGCAGATGAGCACCGGGATCCTGGTGCGTCTGGGCACCAGGGCCAGCACGGCCAGCACTGGCAGCAGCACACCGAGCCACCAGGGCGCACCCAGGTCGTGGAACCGGCCCAGCGCCAGCTCCGTGCCGTCCGGGGCAGGCAGCGGCAGCAGCCCGCCGTCGAGCAGCAGCCCCGCACCAGCACCGTGCAGCAGTGACGGCAGCCACCATGGCGCCAGCAGCACCGGGACGACGGCAAGCGCGACCAGCGGTGGCCCCCAGGCCGAGCGGTCCCGGCCGATCCCGGGCAGCAGGCTGAACGCGAGCAGGACCACCACCACGCCGACCAGCGCGGCGACCACCCATGCCAACGGCGTGGCGGCCGCAACGAGCGCAAGCAGAAGTCCGGTGCGCCACCCCGCCCGCCAGCGACGGTCCGCCTCCGGATCGGCGAACCCGAGGGCGGCGTGAGCCAGCCACGGCAGCAGCGCTGCGGCGACCACCGGCCCGAGCCGACCCTGGCCCCAGGCGCCGGACACCACCGGGACGAGGGCGTACGTCGTGGCGCCCCACAGGATCAGCCAGCGGTTCGCGCCCGCGGGTGTGGCCAGCCGGCCGGCCACGCGCAGGAACCGCCAGGCCCCCCACAGCGCGATCGGGACGGAGAGCACCAGGACCGCGGAGACCGCAGCCGTGGGGCTGGCGCCCAGGACGGTGGCCAGTATCGCCATCGGCAACACGTAGGGCGGCGCCGGCACCGCGGTGCCGAGGCCGAGCTCGTGCCACGAGTCGAGGTGCAGCGACCACCAGTCCCGCCACTGGTCGGGAGCCGGGGCGAGCCCGGGGCCGGACACGTGGCCCAGCGCAGAGCGGGCGCCGATGATCATCGCGGCCACCACCAGGGCCAGCAGCACTGCGATCGGGTTGGTGAGGAACCGCGCCACGATCCCGGTGTCCTCGGCGATCTCGTCGTCCGGGATCCGCTCGAGCTGCTCGGTGCGGCGGGCCGCGAACGACGACGGGTCGCGCTCGGCCGTCACGGCGCGGCGGCGTTCGGCCACGTCAGAGGCCTGTTGCGTCAGCGCGGTCGCCAGGTCGCCCACGGCGTCCAGCCCGTGCCGGTAGGGCAACCAGGCCGGCGCGAGCAGCCGCTTGACCGCGTCGGGGTCGGCGTCGGCCCGCGCACGCCTGGCCCGGCGTGCGGCCAGGAGGTCACGCGGGCTCGAGACGACCGAGACGTACGCCGCGAGGTCGTCCAGGGCCTGGCCCGGCGCGCGGATCGCCAGGAAGCCGACCATCCGGACCAGAGTCCCGAGCGCCAACCGCAGCAGCTGGAGCGGGAGCAGCCGGGAGCGGGAGTTGGCGAGCAGGGTGAACAGCGCCGCGCGTCGCTCCTGGTAGTGGGTGTGCCGGCCGGTCAACGGCGTACGCCGCAGCCCTCGGTGCGCGGCCTCGGCGTGGAAGACCACTGCTTGCGGCACGACCACAGTCCGGTGCCCGGCCGACGCCGCCCGCCAGCCGAAGTCGACGTCGTTCCCGAAGATCGGCAGCTCGTCGTCGAGGCCGCCGAGCTCGTCGAGAACCCGACGGCGGACGAGCATGCCGGCGGTGTTGACGGCAAGGACCGTGCGCGGCTCGGAGTACTGGCCCTGGTCGTACTCACCGCGCTCGAGCCCGGTCTCCCGCCTCCCGGTCCCGGAGATCGTGATGCCCAGCTCGAGCAGCCGCTTCAGCGAGGGCCACTCGCGCAGCATCGGTCCGAGCACGTCCGCGTCTGGGTCGTCGGCCGCCCCCGCCAGCAGCGCCAGCAGCGCCTCGGGGTGCGGGCTGGCGTCGTCGTGGAGCACCCAGACCCACTCGGTGTCGGCGCCGAGCTGGTCGAGGTGCGCCAGCCCGGCCCGAAGGGCGGCGGGGAACGACGTCGACGACGGCAGGGCCACCACGCAGTCGCGCCCGAGCGCGTCGGTGAGCAGCTCGGCGCTGCCGTCCTTGCTCCCTGTGTCCACTGCGACCGTGTGGGCCACCGGCGCGAGCTGCCCGGCCAGCCCCTCCAGCACGGTCGGCAGCCAGCGGGCCCCGTCGTGGCTGACCAGCACCACGGCGACGTCCTCGCGCCCACGCGTGGCGGGCGGCGCGTGGCGGGGGTCGGCGACGGACACGATCGTTCAGCGTAGGGGTGGGGGCCCAAGGCCCTGAAATGAGAGAAGCCCGGGCGGGTAGCCCGGGCACTCTCGATGGTGCGCGTCCGTGGACGTTCGGTTTCGACTCGGCCGGCTCCGACCCTCGCAAGCTCGGTCGGACGGCCTTGCTCAACCACCGACGATCGAGTCGGCCGTCGTTCCTCCGGACGTCTCGATCAAACGGCGCGCTTCTTCAGCTTGCGACGCTCCCGCTCGGAGAGCCCGCCCCAGATGCCGAACCGCTCGTCGTTGAGCAGTGCCGACTCCAGGCACTCGGTGCGGACCTCGCAGGTGAGGCAGACCTTCTTGGCCTCCCTGGTGGAGCCGCCCTTCTCGGGGAAGAACGCCTCGGGGTCGGTCTGTGCGCACAGCGCACGTTCTTGCCACCCCGCGTCGTCGGCGTCCGCGTCAACGAGAAAAAGTTCTCTCATGATGTTGCCCTTCGACCCTTGAATGCTGGTGCACTCAGTTCACTTGGAGGATTCGACCCAGTCGACCGACCTCGTCCCGAGATGTGTTGAGCTCGACCCTGCTCGACCAGCGTGTCGTCTGGATTCCTGGCTGGAATCGTGAATGACACTGGTGTGATTACATGCCTGTCGTACCCCGGAAGTCAAGCCCCGGTCTGGTATGGGATCGACTGGATCGGACCACCTGGCCCGACACGTGGCCCGGCACCCGGCCCCGTGTGGAGAAGCCCGATGCGAGACGCTGGGGCCCATGGAGGTGTCCGCGGCTGCCCGGCGCCGGCTCACCGTGCTCTCCGGAGGCATGGGCGGCGCGAAGTTCCTGCAGGGGCTGCTCCACGCGATCACGACCGGCCGGCTACCGGGAGTCGCCGCGGACGCGGAGGTCACCGTGGTCGCCAACACCGCCGACGACCTGTGGGTGCACGGGCTCAAGGTCTGTCCTGACCTCGACACGGTCATGTACACGCTGGGCGACGGCATCGACGTGGAGCGGGGGTGGGGCCGTCGTGACGAGACCTGGAGCGTGAAGGCCGAGCTGGCGGCGTACGGCGTCGAGCCGACCTGGTTCGGCCTCGGTGACCGTGATGTCGCCACCCACCTGGTCCGCACCCAGATGCTCGACGCCGGCTACCCGCTCTCCTCGGTCACCGAGGCGCTGTGCGCACGGTGGCTGTCGCCCATCTTCGGGCGCGTTGTCCGGCTGCTGCCGATGACCGACGACCGGGTCGAGACCCACGTCGCGATCCCCGATCCTGAGTCTCCGAGCGGGCGCCGCGTGGTGCACTTCCAGGAGTACTGGGTCCGGCTGCGCGCCCAGGTGCCGGCCGAGGCGATCGTGGTGGTCGGCCTCGACGAGTCGACACCCGCCCCCGGTGTCATCGACGCGATCACCGACGCGGACCTGGTGCTGCTGCCGCCGTCGAACCCGGTGGTCTCCGTAGGCACCATCCTCGGCGTCCCGAGGGTCCGTGAGGCGCTGGTCGCCACGAAGGCGCCGGTGGTCGGCCTCTCCCCCATCATCGGCGGCAGCCACGTCCGCGGGATGGCGGAGCAGATGCTCACCGCGATCGGTGTCGAGGTGAGCGCCGGCGGCGTCGGTCGCCACTACGGCGCCCGGTCGGACGGCGGTGTCCTCGACGGCTGGCTGGTCGACGAGTCGGACACCGACCAGCTCGACGGGCTGCGCGCGGCCGGCCTGGCCGCAGCCGCCGTACCCCTGTTCATGACCGACCTCGACGCGACGGCCGCGATGGCCGCGGCCGCGGTCGGGCTGGTCACGTGACGGTCACCGTCGTCGCGCCGGACGGCGTGCCGGAGGTCCGGCCCGGCGACGACCTCGCCGCCCTGGTGGTGGCCGCGCTCGCGCCGGTCGACGGAGACATCGTGGTCGTGACGAGCAAGGTGATCAGCAAGGCCGAGGGCCGGGTGGTGCCCGGCACCGACCGACTGGCCGCGGTGGCGGCGGAGCTGGCCGAGCCAGGTGCCCGGCTCGTGGCTCGACGTGGACCGACCACGATCGTCCGCACCAGGCTCGGGCTCACCATGGCGGCGGCCGGCGTCGACGCTTCGAACGTCGAGCGCGGCTGGCTCGTGCTGCTGCCTCTCGATCCGGACGGCAGTGCCCGGGCCCTGCGCAGCGCAGTGGCTGAGCGGACCGGCGTCAACGTGGGAGTCGTGGTCACCGACACCGCCGGCCGGGCCTGGCGGACCGGCCAGACCGACATCGCGGTCGGCGCCGCCGGGCTGATGGTCCTCGACGACCACGCCGGGCGCACCGACGCCCACGGCAACGAGCTGGCTGTCACGGCGCCCGCGCTTGCGGACGAGCTGGCCGGTGCGGCCGAGCTGGCACAGGGCAAGCTGGCGGCACGTCCGTTCGCACTGGTCCGCGGCCGCGCCGACCTCGTGCTGCCGACCGGCGAGGACGGGCCCGGCGCCGCCGCGCTGGTCCGCGCCGAGGGCGAGGACCTGTTCGGGTACGGCGCCCGCGAGGCGGTGGTCCGCGCGCTGGCAGGCGACCCGGCCGACCGGGCCCCGTTCGGGGCGCCGGCCCCGGCCGAGGAGCTGGCCGCGGCGGTCATCGAGGTGCTGGGCGTCCCACCGGAGCACCGGGAAGGCCTGCTGGTGGTGGCCGGGCCCCCCGACCCGCGGCTGCCGCCGCTGGCCTTCGCGCACGGGTGGGCGGTCGATCCGCCCGAGGTCGCCACCGAGTCCACGATCCGACCTGCCACTCCGTAGACTCCTCCGTCGGGCTCCCGCGAGCCTCGCGATCTGCAGTCCCGCCGACGCACTCCACCACCCGAGGTAATCCGTAGCCGTGGCCAAGAAGCCGTCCAAGTCCGACCGCCAAAAGGTCATCGACGAGATCCGCCGCAAGCAGAAGGGCGCGGAGAAGCGCCGTGGCTACGCCATCGTGGGCGTGTGTGCGCTGGTGGCCGTGCTGATCGTGGCAGCGGCGGCCTACCGGCCGGTCCGGAACTGGTGGGACCTGCGCAAGTTCAAGGACGTCGACCTGGCCTCCATCGGCGCCCCCGCGTCGTCATGCGGCAAGGTCACGACGGAGCCGGCCGACGGCACCTCCGATCACGTGCCTCAGCCGCAGCAGGTCACGTACACCACCGCCCCGCCGGCGTTCGGCCAGCACTGGAACGAGGCGGGTGTCGCGCCGGCGCCGTTCGACGTGAAGTTCTACACCGACGACCGGCCTGAGCTCGAGGCGCTGGTGCACAACCTCGAGCACGGCTACACGATCCTCTGGTACGACCAGGAAACGGCCGATGACGCCACCTCCATGAACGAGATCGAGGCGCTGTCCGACAAGTTCCGTGCCGACGACGAGAACTTCCGGTTCAAGTTCATCGCGGCGCCGTGGACCTCGGAGGACGAGAAGGAAAGCGGCAAGTTCCCCGATGGGCAGCACGTCGCCCTCTCGCACTGGTCGGTCGGCGGTGCTGGTGAGAGTGACGCCTCCAAGCAGGTCGGCGCCTTCCTGTACTGCTCGGAGCCGAGCGGTGCCGCGCTGGAGAAGTTCATGCTCGACTACCCCTACACCGACTCCCCCGAACCTAACGTTCCGTGACGTTCAGCGACCTCCTGGCCGCTGAGCTCCGGAGGGACGGTGGCCGCCCGTTCCTGTCCTACTACGACGAGCGCACCGGCGAGCGGGTCGAGCTGTCGGTGACGACGTACGCCAACTGGGTGGCGAAGACCGCGTCCCTGCTCGTCGAGGAGCACGACCTCGAGCGCGGTGACGTGCTCGTGGTCGATCTCCCAGCGCACTGGCTGGGGCCGGTGTTCCTGGGCGCCGCCTGGCTGGCGGGGCTGGCGGTGGCCTTCCCCGATGTCGACGCGTCACCCGAAGCCGTGGTCTGCGGCCCCGACGGACTGGCGACGTGGGCGGACCGCGCGGACGACCTGCCCGTGCTCGCCTGCTCCCTGCTGCCGATGGGGGTGCGGTTCGCCGACCCGCTGCCGCCGGGCGTCCACGACGTGGGCCTGGAGGTGTGGTCCCAGCCGGACGCCTTCACGCCGTACGACCCGCCGGGTCCGGACGCCGTCGCACTGCTGCTGCCCGGCGGCGCCGTCACCCAGGCCGAGCTCTGGAGCTCGGTCGCCGCCGGGAGGTCTGGAACCTCGACCGGCGGCGACCGGCTCCTGTCGACGGCGAACCCGGCTTCCCCACCAGGTGTCGCCGCCATCGCCGAGCCACTCGCGACGAGTGGCTCGTTGGTCCTGGTGACGGGGGCCGATCCGGCCCGGCTCGACACGATCGCCGACGCCGAGCGGGTCACCCGCCGCCTGACCGGCTAGGGCGGGTCTCCCAAGTCGTGGTGGATGCCGGCGTCGTCCAGGCGCGGGCTGGCCAGGCGCCGGCCCGCGCGCAGACTGGGCGTCTTCGAAGGGTCGGCAACGCCGCCAGCGCGTGATCTGGGCGGCGTCCGGCGCCGCCAGGGATTTGAAGACACGCCCTAGCCTCCGCTCCGCTCAGCCACCCGCGGGCTGAGCAGCGTCCGGTCGCCGTACGTCGCGAACGTGCCCGGCTGCGTGATCGTCGGCTGCCCCGTCCTGGTTCCCGGCTGCTGACCGACCACGTCGAGCGAGACCACCCGGGTCGCCGGCACCAGCGCCACCACCACGACACCGAGTGCCAGCAGCTGCTGGCACGCGGTCACGAACCGGGCGCGCGAAGACGACATTGCGAGGTTGCTCCTGTGCGGGGAAGGTCACACGAGAAGCAACTGTCACACGGGCCACAGGAGGGGCGATAGGAGAACTGAGTAACTACAACGTTGTAATTGCCAGTCGACACGCCGCTCACGTCCGACTTTGTCAAGCCCCTCGGAGCCGCGGCCTGCGAGGTTTCGATTCGCTCGGTCGCTGCGCGACACTCGCGGCTCAACCACCGTCGTGGCGGCTAGATGTCGCTCCCGAGCTCCTCGTCGGTGGTCTGCTCGTCCTCGGCGTCGACGTCGTCGCTGTCGTCGTAGTGGAGGTACTTGATCCCCGCGTCGACGTCGCCGTCGAAGCCGACCACGCCCTTCTCGAGGACGATGACCCGGGTGCACATCTTGCGGACCGACTGGGCCGCGTGGCTGACGTAGAAGAGGGTGACCCCGCTGTCGCGGATCTCCGCCATCTTCTTCATGCACTTCTTCTTGAACGGCTGGTCGCCGACCGCAAGCACCTCGTCGGCGATGAAGACGTCACAGTCCACGTGCACGGCCACCGAGAAGCCGAGCCGGGCGAACATGCCGGAGGAGTAGTTGCCGACCGGGGTGTCCATGAAGTCGTCGACCTGGGCGAAGTCGGCGATCGCGTCGAACTTGGAGTCGGTCTCCGCCTCGGTCATCCCGAGGATGGCGGCGTTCATGTAGATGTTCTCGCGGCCGGTCATCTGCGGGTGGAAGCCGGCGCCGGTGGCGATCAGGCCGGAGATCCGGCCGCGGGTGCGGACGCTCCCGGACGTCGGCCGCATGACGCCCATGATGTGCTTGAGCAGCGTGCTCTTGCCGGAGCCGTTGAGCCCCATCAGTCCGATGGCCTCGCCCTGGTCGACGGTGAACGTCACGTCGTCCAACGCCCAGAAGGTGTCGCTGGTCTTCTGGCCGCGCATCCGGGCCACGACCTTCTGCTTGATCGTCCTCTGGTACTGCTTGTGGAACAGCTTGGAGACGTGGTCGACCTCGATCGAGGAGACCATCACAGGAGCCGGTCGGGGATCTTGTCGTCCAGGCGAGTGAAGACCCACTGGGCGAGCAGGAGGAACAGGGCCGAGGCGCCGAGCATGATCAGCCCGCGCTCCCACAGGTGCGGCGGGAAGTTCACGTCCATGGCGGCGGAGAAGCCCCAGTCCTCCTTGGCCTTCTGCTCGTCCTCGGCGCTGATGGTGGTGATCCAGAAGCACCGCTGCATCAGCAGCACCGCCTCGGTGATCGGGTTGAGAAGGTAGAGGTGCTCGATGATCGGGAACCTCCCGAAGCGCTCGTGCACCAGCGTGTACGGGTACATCATGGGGACGCTGAACGGCAGCATCTGGGTGAAGATCTGCACCACGCGGGTCCAGTCGCGGTACATCACGTTGATCGCCGCGAACATCAGTCCCATGCCGGCCCCGAGCAGGATCACGATCGTCAGGGCCAGCAGCGCGGCCAGCAGCCCGACGGGGTCAGGCGAGAACGAGCCGGTGACCAGGCAGGCCGCGACCAAGATCACCAGCTGCGGACCGGTGTGGTAGAGCGACACCAGCGTGGAGGAGATCGGGAAGATCTCCCTCGGGAGCGGCATCTTCTGCACGACCGCCTTGTTCTGCATGATCGAGCGGGTGCCGGAGTTGAAGGACTCGGTGAACAGGTTGACCACGACCATGCCTGCGAACAGGTGGATCGCGAAGTTGGGGATCTGCCCGCGCAGCAGGATGATCCCGAAGACGAAGTAGTAGGTCAGGAACCGGCTCAACGGGTTGATGTAGGACCACAGCAGCCCCATCTTCGAGCCGATGTAGCGAGCCCGCAGCTCGCGCTTGACCATCAGCCGGAGCAGGTAGCGGCGCTTCAGGACGCCCAGGAGGCCGCCCTTGGCCGCGGGGTCCACCAGCGGCACGTGGGCGAGGTCGTGTCGCTCAGCGACGCTCTGGCTCTCCTCAGGGGTGAGCTGGTCGGTCATGCCTCTTGGTCCTGGACGCCCTCGGTCCAGGGCCGGAAGGTCTCCTCCCACGCCTCCGGCGAGGTGACCTCGGGCAGCGCCTCGCGGTACTGCGCGGCCAGCTGCGGCCACTCGCGCACCAGCCGTTCGTGCAGGTGCGCGGTGCGCCGGACCAGCTCGCGGAACTTCGCCGGGTCACGACGGTAGAGCGCTGCCGAGGTGCCGTCGTTCATCGACACCACGGCCGAGTCGTACGACGCGAGCCGGTACCACTTGGCGTCCATGGCGCGGATCTCGACCTCGGGGAACTCCCGCGACAGGTCGCGGGCCGAGCGCAGGTGCCGGATCGGCGACAGCCCGGCCGTGATCAGCTGCTGGATCCGGCTGGGCACCTCGACGACGTCGCGACCTCTGCGCGGCGGCTTCTTGCGGCGTACCTCGGGGAACTCCTCGCGGTCGGCCTTCAGCTGGGCGTCGCTGAACTGCTTGCGGTGCGCGTTCACCTCGGCCAGTCGGGTCGGCAGCATCGGGTGCAGCACGTGCGGTCCGGCCAGCACGTCCTCGAGCGCCTGGTGCCGGATCTCGACGGTGGAGTACTGCATGGAGACCAGGTGCGCGATGGTGTGGTTGAGGTCCTCCCGGATCAGCCGGCCGCCACGCGGGTACGGCGAGTGCAGCAGCGCGGTGACGAACCGGTTCCGGACGTGGAAGTAGGCCTGCCAGTCGACCGCGTCGTTCTTGTCGGTCCACGGCACGTGCCAGACCGCCGCGCCCGGGAAGGTGACCGTCGGGTAGCCGGCCTCACGGGCGCGCAGGCCGTACTCGGCGTCGTCCCACTTGATGAACAGCGGCAGCGACAGGCCGATGTCCTCGATCACCGCGCGCGGGATCAGGCACATGAACCAGCCGTTGAAGTCGACGTCGACCCGCTTGTGCAGCCATCGTGCCGAACGCAGGTTGCGGGCCGAGAGGTCCCACCGGCTGTAACCGTCGAGCGGCGTCATCCACCAGAACCGCCACGGCTGCACGAT
This sequence comes from uncultured Actinomycetota bacterium, assembly GCA_963817125.1. Lineage (GTDB taxonomy): Bacteria > Actinomycetota > Actinomycetes > Propionibacteriales > Nocardioidaceae > Nocardioides. Next base: position 286,109 of record CAWFNB010000016.1, on the reverse strand, counting down.
CTCGCCGAAGCTGTGCAGCTCTGACTTGTTGTAGAGGCTGAACATGTGGCCGCCGACGATCGTCGGGCGGCGGGCCAGGTCGCCGAAGGTGACCGCGCGGACGATCCCCTCGGGCTCGCAGACGACGTCGTCGTCCATCATCAGCGCGTAGGTCGCGGTGCCCTTGCGCAGCGACTCGAGCTGGCCGCGGGCGTAGCCGCCGGATCCCCCGAGGTTCCCCTGCTCGATGACCCGCAGCTTGTCGCCGAGCGCGGTCTGCGCGGCCGGGTAGAACTCGGAGCCAGTGACCTGGTCGGTGCCCTGCTCCATCACCATCACGGTGTCGAGGTAGGGCTTGAGCAGCTCGTCGTTGCCGATCTGGGCGAGCAGCTTGGCGCAGAAGTCCGGCCGGTTCATGGTGGTGATCGCGATGTCGGCGGTGCCGTGCGACGCCCGGTCCTGGGGCACCTCGGCCGACCATTCCGCGGACTCGACGACGGCGTCGTCGTCACCGGCGACGACGTTGTACCAGTACCAGCCGCCGTCGACGAACGGCTTGAGCGGGAGCTCGAAGACGAAGGTGCCCTTGGCCTCGGTGCCGGTGCTGGCTGAGTCCACGCGCTGTGAGCGGCCGTTGGCCAGCGAGCGATAGACGATCAGCGTCGCGCCGCGGCCGGAGACCTCGACCGTGAGCCTGACGTCCTGGACCACGGTCCAGCGGCGCCAGTAGCTGGCCGGGAAGGCGTTGAAGTAGGTGCCGAAGGAGAGCCGCTCGCCCGAGCGGACCCGCAACGCGGTGCGCGACTCGATCTGCTCGGGGTGGATGGTCCTGCCGGTCGACGTGGACTGGCGGATGGCGGCGTTGTTGAGGTCCTTGGCCGCGCGGTTGCCGCCGATCTCGTACTTGTCGGCGTCGAGCTCGGCGTCCTCCGGGTCGACGTAGAGGGCGAAGACGTCGAAGTCGCGGTCGACGGGCATGATCTGCCGCTGGAGGACGCGGCGGTTCGTCTCAGCCTTGTGGGAACCCGCCGTCTTGCGCGGCGTACGCCGGCGCGTGGTCGCCTTGGTGGCCTTGGTCGCGTCGGTCGGGCTCACTCGTCCACTCCCCCGCTGTTGAGCACGGCGCCGTCGGCGAAGTGCGGCCGCAGCTTGTTCTCGTACATCGACAGCGCCGAGCCGATCGCCATGTGCATGTCGAGGTATTTGTAGGTGCCGAGCCGGCCGCCGAAGACCACCATCGGCTCCTGCTTGGCCAGCTCGCGGTAGCGGAGCAGCTTCGCGCGGTCCTCCGCGGTGTTGATCGGGTAGTACGGCTCGTCATCCTCCTCGGCGAACCGCGAGTACTCGTGCACGATCACGGTCTTGCCGGGCAGGTGGGTGCGCTCGGGGTGGAAGTGCTTGAACTCGTGGATCCGGGTCCAGGGCACCTCCTGGTCGTTGTAGTTCATGACGGCACACCCCTGGAAGTCGTCGACCTCCCTGACCTCGGCCTCGAGGTCGACGGTGCGCCACGACAGGCGCCCTTCCGAGTTGCCGAAGTACTCGTCGACCGGACCGGTGTAGACGATCGGGACGCGGCCCTTGAACTCCTCAGCGACGTCGAAGAAGTCGGTCTCGAGCCGCACCTCGATGTTGGGGTGGTCGGCCATCCGGGTCAGCCAGGCGGTGTAGCCGTCGGTGGGCAGCCCCTCGTAGGTGTCGCTGAAGTAGCGGTTGTCGAAGGTGTAGCGGACCGGCAGCCTGGTGATGATGTCGGCGCTCAGCTCGGTCGGGTCGGTCTGCCACTGCTTGGCGGTGTAGCCCTTGACGAACGCCTCGTAGAGCGGGCGTCCGATCAGGCTGATCGCCTTCTCCTCGAGGTTGGTGGCGTCCTCGGTGGCGATCTCGCTGGCCTGCGAGGCGATCAGCTCCCGTGCCTCGTGCGGGGTGTGCGACTTGCCGAAGAACTGGTTGATCAACCCGAGGTTCATCGGGAACGAGTAGACCTGCCCCTGGTACTTGGCGAAGACCCGGTGCTGGTAGCTGGTGAAGGTGGTGAACCGGCTGACGTAGTCCCAGACCTTCTTGTTCGAGGTGTGGAACAGGTGTGCGCCGTAGACGTGGACCTCGATGCCGGTCTCCGGCTCGACCTCGCTGTATGCATTTCCGCCGAGATGGTGGCGCCGCTCGAGGACCAGCACCTTCAACCCGAGCTCGGACGCGCACCGTTCGGCGATCGTCAGTCCGAAGAATCCGGAACCGACGACCACGAGGTCCGGGAGTCCCGAAAACTTGTGCCCAGAAGAATCAGGCGCGGCAGCGGTCGACACGACGGGTCAGTCTACGGTCGGGGCCTGATCGGTCCGATTCGGCACGCCCGCGGCTTCGCTCAGGGCGCGGAGGCTGCGACGAACGTCACCCTCGGTGGTGGACCAGTTGCTCACCGAGATGCGCAGGACCGCTCGACCACGCCAGACCGAGCCGCTCATCCAGGCGGCACCCCCCTCCAACAGGCGGGCCACCACCTCCCGGGTCCGCTCGTCGCTGCCGAACGAGACGCATACCTGGGTGAAGACCACGTCGTTGAGCACCTCGGCGTCTGGCAGCGCCGCGATGCCGTCGGCGAACGTCGCCGCATGAGCCGCCATGCCGGCAACCAGGTCGGCCACCCCGGACCGCCCGAGCGCAGCCAGCACGGCGTACACCGGGATCGACCTGGCCCGGCGGGACAGCTCGGGCACCTTCTCGAACGGGTCACCGGCCTCGTCCTGGATCAGGTAGTCGCCGTGCATGCCCATCGCCGCCTTGACCGCTGCCGGGTCGCGGACGATCGCGATCCCGCAGTCGTAGGGCACGTTGAGGGTCTTGTGCGCGTCGGTCGCCCAGGAGTCGGCACCATCGGCGCCTGCGGTCAGGTGGCGGTACGCCGGCGCCGCCGCCGCGAACAGGCCGAACGCGCCGTCCACGTGCACCCAGGCGCCGTGCCGGTGCGCGACCTCGATCGCCTCGGTGAACGGGTCGGAGCCGCCGGAGTGCACGTTGCCGGCCTGGAGGCAGACGATGGTCGGCGTCCCGTCCCCCCGCTCCAGCGCCGCGGCCAGCGCTGCCACCTCGATCCGGCCCTGGTCGTCGGCCGCGACCGGCTCCGGGACACCCAGTCCGAGGTAGCGCAGCGCGAGGTCGACCGTGTCGTGCCGCTCGGCTCCGACCAGGACCCGCACACCCGGCGAGCCGGCCAGACCGTGGGCGCCGACGTCCCAGCCGGCCCGGCGCAGCACCGCGTCGCGGCCCGCCGCCAGGCCGGTGAAGTTGGCCATCGTGCCGCCGGTGACGAAGCCGACCGCGCTTCCGGCGGGGAGCCCGAGCAGGTCGAGAAGCCAGGCGCTGGCCACCAGCTCGGTGGCGGTGGCCGCCGGCGTCATCCGCGCCAGCCCGGCGTTCTGGTCCCAGGCGCTGGTCAGCCAGTCCGCGGCCAGCGCGGCCGGGTGCGAGCCGCCGATCACCATCCCGTAGAACCGGCCCGACGGCATCGCGGTCAGCCCCGGCTCGCAGGCGGTGGCCAGCCGCTCGACGACGCCGGCCGGGTCCTGCGGACCGTCCGGGAGCGTGGCGCCGAGCCTCTCCACGATCTCCTCGACCTGCGCCTGGGGCGGGACCGGACGGCTGTCGAGCGAGTCGAGCCAGCGCTGGGCGTGGGCGACGGCGATGGGCAGGGCGGAGGCGCGGCCCGGGGTGGTGTCGGTCACCCCAACACTCTGGCGTCCTTGAGCGCCTTGCGCACGTTCCTCGCCTCGGCCCGCCCGCCACGCAGAGGTGACAGCACGACGACGCCGGCCGCGATCAGCCACGGCTTCGCCCGGACCAGCGCGTTCTCGCCGTACCGCCGGTGCACGACGAACAGGTTGCGGTACATGTAGTAGCCCTTCCACCCCGACAGGTCGTGCTGCTGGTCGAAGTCGAGCTGGCGGACCAGCACCGCGTCGCGGACCGCCCAGATGCGGTACCCGGCGCGGCGGGCACGCAGGGCGAAGTCGACGTCGTCGTAGAAGATGAAGAACGACGAGTCGGGCAGCCCGATCTGCTCGACCACGGTGCGGCGGACCAGGAACCCCTCGAAGGCGACGTTCTGGATCTCGACGAGCTCCGGCATCCGGATGCGGTCGCCGTACGTCGTCTCGACCATCGCGGTCTTGGGCCGGAGCCGCAGCGGGTTGCGGAGGTCGAAGGTGACCGCCGCCTTCTCGACCAGTCGCCCGGCGGTGTCCTCGCGGACCGCCATCAGGCAGTCCTCGTCGACCGCCATCAGCACGTCGAGGCAGTCCGGGGCCGGCACCACGTCGTCGTCCATGAGCCAGATCCGGTCGTAGCCCTGCTCGAAGGCCTCCGAGACGCCTGCGTGGAAGCCGCCGGCGCCGCCGAGGTTGGTCTCGGGCCGGATCACCCGGAGCGGGAGATCGCCCCACGACGTTGCGGCGCCCGCCAGCACCGTCCCGGTGTGGTCGGTACTGGCGTTGTCGACCACGATCACCGCATCCGGCCGGCGGTCGAGCGCAGCCAGGCCGGCCAGCATCCGGGTCAGCAGGGCGGCGCGGTTGTAGGTGACGACGACCACCGCGACGGTCTCAGCACTCACCGGAGGTACTTCCGGTGGCCGGTGAAGTCGCCGCGCAGCCCGGCGTACGCCGCCCGCGCGCTCATCGCGAGTCGGGCCGGGCGCGGCTGGGTCAGCAGGTAGAACCACACGGTCTTCGCCCAGAACATCAGCACGTGCGGCAGGCCGCGGTAGCGGCGCAGGTTCACGGTGTTGTTGCGGGCCATGCAGTAGTGCTTGAGGTCGCTCGGGCTGTGGTTGTACGTCGTACGGCCGAACATCATCGGGGTGCCGAGGTCGTCGGTGGCCGGGTGCAGCACGTGGGCGTCGACCACTGTGGCGATCCGGGCACCGACCCGCTCCGCGCGCCAGAGGTACTCGACGTCGTCGCCCCAGATGAAGAAGTCCGCGCGCGGGTAGCCGATCCGCTCCACCAGCGACCGGGTGAGCAGAACGCCGTTGAACGGGATCACGACGCCCGGGATCAGTCCGTCGGTGGCGGCCTTCTCGACGGCGGCCATCTCGTGCACGACCCGGGTCGTGCCCGGCAGCCGGATCGGGAAGCAGAGCCGGTCGGGGTCCTGGGCGGCCAGCACTGCCGGCCCCCAGAAGTCGAGCTGGTCGCGCTCGAGCAGGGCGCTGAGGCAGTCCAGCTCGGGCAGCCCGTCGTCGTCCATCAGCCAGGCCAGGTCGGCCCCATGGTCCATCGCCCACGCCAGCCCGTGGTTGAAGCCGCCGGCCCCTCCGGTGTTCTCCTCCAGGGTCGTCGCGAGAACCGGTGGCCCGCTGGCCGAGCCTGTCGAGATCCCCCGCAGCCACTCGGAGGTCCCGTCGGTCGACGCGTTGTCGACGACGAGCACGTCGTCGAGCTCGGGAATCTCGGCGAGCCGCTCCAGCTGCCGGCGCAGCATGGCCAGCCGGTTGAACGTGACCACCACTGCCACGATGCGGCGTCCGTGCTGGTCGGTCACGTCGCCAACCGTCTCAGAAGAGCGTCTCCTGGACGTAGGCCGGGCCCCTGCCCAGAGTCGCCACGAGCTGGGGCAGCGGACCGGGGCGCGGCCGCGGGGCGGCCGTCCACCGCGGGTCGACGTAGGGCGTGGGCACGGTGCGGGTGGGCTCGCGGAGCGTCAACGCGCGGATCGCGGTCGGCATGTGCAGCTCGAACCGGGAGTACGTCGCCCGAACCGCCTCCTCGTCCAGCGGCAGCCGGCCCCTCCCCGCGAGGTCGAGGCCGAGCTCGGCGGTGGTGACCATCGCCATCACCTCACGGTTGAGCAGCCACCGATCCTTGGCCTCGGGCGCCTGGAGCGCCTTGGTCCGGGCGTTCCCGATGGCCTGCCGGCACTTCTCACCGCCGCCCTCGGCGTCGTCGAACGCAGCCCGACCCGAGCCCAGGGCCTGGAGCAGCTTGACGGCGGTCTTGGTGCCGAAGCCGGTGACGCCGGGCAGGTTGTCGGAGGAGTCGCCGCGGATCGCGGCCAGGTCGAGGTACTGCTCGGGCCGCACCCCGGTCACCATCGCCAGCCGGTCGGCGTCCAGCAGGGGTGAGGCGTCGACACCGCCGTTGAGGATGCGGAGCATCCGGGTGTGCTCGCCGATCAGGGCGAAGCTGTCCCGGTCGGAGGTGGCCACCACGGTCCGCGCGCCCAGCGCCGGTGCTTGGGCGGCCACGCTGGCCAACACGTCGTCGGCCTCGAGCCCCTCCGGCACCACGACCACGACGCCGAGCTCGCGGAGCACCTGGACCGCGAGGTCGAGCTGCCGCTCCAGGCTCTCCGGCTTGGTGGCCCGCTGGGCCTTGTAGGTCGGCCACCGCTTCTTGCGGCTGCTGTTGCCCCGGTCGTCGAACCCGACGACCACGACGTCAGCGCTGACCCTCTCCACCGCAACCGCCAGCTGGCTCAGCAGGCCGCGCACCGCCCACCCCTGGACGCCGTCGGGCGTGCGGTACATCGAGCTGGCCTGGGCGTGGAACGACCGGTGCAGCAGCGAGTTGCCGTCGACAGCGAGGACGGTCGGGGTGGACATTGAGGTCAGCCTAGATCGCGCGACCGACAAGAATCAGCAGGCCGAGCCGAGGTCCTGGGTCTCGTTGGCGGCGTACCCGTCGGCGAGGGAGCCGATCGAGCCACCGGTCACCGACTCGTCGCTGGGTGGCTTCGGCTTCTTGGTCTTGCCGCCCTTGCCGCCCTTGGCGTCGGCCGGGGGCTCCTCCTTCTTGGGAGCGTTGCCCTCGGCGGTGTCGATCGCCTCGGCGACCTTCTGCTGGATCAGCTGTGCGTCCGGCTGGTAGGTGTCGAACAGCGGCGGGACGACGGAGAGAGTGGAGACCTTCTGGTCCCTGGCCTTGAGGGCCAGACCGATGAACCGGTCCACCTCGCTGGCCGGGATGCTCGTCTGGACCATGGCCGAGCTGGCCTTGGCGATCTTCTGGAAGTTGCGCAGCACCACCTGCGGGTCGAGCTGGTCGAGCATCGCCGCCATCACGCACTTCTGACGGGCCATTCGCGAGTAGTCGTCGGAGCCCTCCCGGGCGCGTGCGTACCACTGCGTCTGGAAGCCGGTCAGCGTGCGCACACCTGGCTCGATGTAGTCGTAGACGTCGCTGCCCAGCCCGCCGATCGGGATCCGCTGCCGGACGTTGAGCTTCACCCCACCGACGGCGTCAACCAGGTCGCGGAACCCCTTGAGGTTCACCATCGCCCAGTAGTTGATCTCCAGGCCGGTGATCCCCTCGACGGCCATGATCATGGCGTCGGTGCCGGGATGCTTGGACTTGCCGAACAGCTCCTTGTTGTCCATCGCCCAGGTGTTGACGCCGTTGAGCATGCAGTGCTCGCAGTCGAAGCCTTCTGGGAACTGCTCATGCATCACCGACCCCTTCGCGAAGGGGAAGTTCTGCATGTTGCGCGGCAGCGAGATCAACACGGTTCGACCGGTCTCGCCGTCGATACTGGCAACGGTGATCGAGTCCGGCCGCAGCCCCCACCGATCCGCGCCGGAGTCGCCGCCGAGCAGCAGCACGTTGTAGCGGCCGTCGTGCGCGCCAGACGCGTCCCCCGACCCGAACATGGTCTGGATGAAGTCGCGCTGGACGCCCACGAGGTGGGCGCCGAACAGCAGCACTGCGGCGACCGAGAAGCAAAGGATCCCGTTGATCCCGACCGCCGCCCGGCGGTGACCCATCCGCAGCGTCAGCGGCTGCCCGAGCCGCCACGCGTCGAAGAACAGGGCGGCCCATCCGACGGCCAGCGCCATCATCGCGAAACGGACTGTCTGCAGCGCTGCGAGGTCGGAGACCAGCCAGAACGCGAACTCGTGGTGCAGCGTCGCGACCACCAGGCAGCCGGCCGCGACCAGCAGGAGCGCGAACCAGACGCGCAGCGCAGTCCGGCCGACTCGTCGGTTGCCGCACGCCAGCTGCGCCGAGCCGGGCAGCACCAGCGTCATCGCCATCAGAGCCAGGGCCCGGCGGAACCGCACGCGGGCCGCGCGGTCCTCGGTGTTCGTCGACGCGTTCGCGACGTACGTCGAGCCGAGGTTGCTGCCGTGGCCTTGCATGTCGCTCCTGAGGGGAAGATCAGGTGTGCTCGGTCAGTATCACCAGTCACATGCGTCACAGGCGGGCACGACGCGCCGTTCCGCCCCGTTTCCCGTCGAGTGACCCCGTGTGGCTGTCCGAGGCCCCATCTGACGACCACATGGGGTCACTCGACGGCAACGGGGCGGCAACGCGCGGCAGCGGGCAGCACCGGGCTGTCAGTACCGCGTTCTGCTCGATCTGCTCGAGTACGTCGGGGTCCGCCTCCCGGTCCAGGTAGACCAGCCGGATCGCGTCCGGATCGGGATTGGGCCGGTCGGGGCCGCGCCAGACCTGTCGCAGGCCGATCCGCTCGGCGGTGCGTCGTGAAGCCACGTTGTGCTCCAGCAGGAACGCCAGCACCGGCCGATCGGGGTCGACGTCGTGGGCGGCTTCAACGGCTCGGAGGCCGAGCTCGGTGGCATAGCCGCGGCCGTGCACCGAGGTGGCGAAGCGGTAGTAGAGGTTCCACCACGGGCGGCCGGTCAGGGCCGTGCAGCCGCCGCGCCCCACCACCGGCCCTCCGGGCTGGTCCCGGATCGACCAGTAGCCGAGCCCGAACTCGGCGAACTGCCATGCCGACTGCCCGACCAGGTCCGCGGACTCCTCTCGGCGGGTGTGCCGGCCACCGGGGAAGTGCCGCCAGGAGTCGGGATCGGAGTGGATCGCGTGCAGATCGTCGACATCGTCCTCGGTCGGCAGGTCAAGCCGCAGCCGCTCCGTCGTGGTGTGCCGCCAGTCCGTCCGCGCGCTCACGGCGCGGACCTGGTGGCCTCGATCTCCTCCTTGCGGGCCAGCCGGTGGGCGCGGCGGATCTCGGCCTCGCGCATCCGGCGTGCCTCCTCCTCGGTCTCCGGCGACAGCGGCGGGACCAGGCGGGAGCGGCCGTGCTCGTCGATGGCCACGAACACGAAGTACGCCGACGCCACGTGCAGGGTCTCGGTGGAGGCGACGTTCCACGGCTGGGTCTCGACCCGGACGCCGATCTCCATCGAGGAGCGGCCGGCCCAGTTGACCTGGGCGTAGGTCCGCACGATGTCACCGACGTGCACCGGCTCCAGGAACGCCATCTCGTCCAGCGCCGCGGTCACGGCGGGCCCACCGCTGTGGCGCTGGGCGACGACGCCGGCGGTCGAGTCGGCGAGCTTGACGATCTCGCCACCGTGGATGTTCCCGAGCAGGTTGGCCTCGCGCGCCGACATGACGATGCCGAGCGAGACCCGGCCGTACGACGGCGGCAGGCCAGCGAGGTCATCGCCCATGGAGCGCACGGTAGCGTCCCCTGCATGCCTGATCGCCCCCGGAACGGCGGTCCCGAGGACGGACCCGACTACCAGTGGCTCTACGGCAGCAAGGGCGCACCGCCCCAGGACCCGCAGGCCACCCGACCGGTCCCGCGCCAGCAGCGCGACAGGCGTCCCGACGAGACCCGGGTGATGCGTGCCCAGCCGCGCCCCCCGCAGCGGCCGGCCTCGGCTCGTCCGACGCCGCCGCCGCTGGCACCGCCGGTCGAGCCGCCGTCGAGTGGCGGAAGGTCCCGCCGGCGGTTCCGGTTCCGGGTCCGCTACGTCGTCCTGCTGGTCCTGCTGTGGCTGGTCTATCTCGCGGTGGTGCCGGTCGTCGCCTGGAACCGGGTGGAGAAGGTGGCCTGGGAGCCGGACGGCGAGCGGCCCTCCGACCAGCCCGGGACGACGTACCTCCTGGTCGGCAGCGACTCGCGAGCCGGGCTGAGCGAGGCAGAGCGCAAGGAGCTCGCCACCGGCAACGCCGACGGCGGTCGGACCGACACGATCATGCTGTTGCACACCGGCTCCGGCCCCAACCTGCTGCTCTCGATTCCGCGGGACTCCATGGTGGACATCCCTGGGCACGGCACTACGAAGATCAACGCCGCCTATGCCTTGGACGGGCCGAAGCTGCTCGTGCAGACCATCGAGCAGAACACCGGCATCCGGGTCGACGACTACATCGAGATCGGCATGGGCGGTGTAGCCGGCATCGTGGACGCCGTCGGGGGCATCGAGGTCTGCCCCAAGACCAACATGACGGACAAGCTCGCGGGGCTGGACATCAAGAAGGGCTGCCAGGAGGTCGACGGCTCCACCGCGCTGGCCTACGCGCGGTCGCGGCACACCTCCGGCATCGGCGACATCGACCGGGTCCGCCGACAGCGCGAGGTGGTCGCCGCCGTGGGCTCGAAGGTCGTCTCGCCGTGGACGGTGATCAACCCGGTGCGGTACTGGCGGCTCAACAATGCGATCCCGGACTTCTTCACGTTCGGCGAGGGGATGGGGCCGGTCCGCTCCGGCCTCTGGGCGACGGCGATGACCCGCGTGAACGGCTCGGAGGGGTTGACCTGCGTCGTCCCGCTCCAGGACCTCGCAGTGACCTGGCACCCTGAGCTGGCGCCGCAGATGTTCGAGACGATCATCAAGGACCAGACCGACACCATCGACGACCAGCTCTGCTCGCCGACCGGCGGAATCCAGTAACAGTGACCCCTTCGCCCTACGAGACCATCTCCGTCGAGCTCGACGGGGACGGCGTCGCCACGTTGACCCTGGACCGGCCCGGCCAGCTCAACGCGTTCGACCTGGCCATGGCCCGGGAGCTGGAGCGGTTCTTCCTCACCGATGCACGCGACGACGCCGTACGCGCGGTCGTGGTGACCGGGGCCGGGCAGGCCTTCTGCGCGGGGATGGATCTCTCCGCTGCGGGCAACGTCTTCGGTCTTGACGAGAGCCTGGCACCCACGCCGGAGGACTTCCGCGCGCACTACGACGAGCCGCCGTACCACGACGGCCTGCGTGACACCGGTGGTCGGGTGACACTGGCGATCCATGCGTTGCCGAAGCCGGTGATCGCAGCGATCAACGGTGCCGCGGTCGGCATCGGCGCCACGATGACGCTCGCGATGGACATCAGGATGGCCTCGACCACGGCGCGGATCGGCTTCGTGTTCGGGCGGATCGGCATCACCCCGGAGGCGGCCTCGAGCTGGTTCCTGCCGCGGATCGTCGGTCTCCAGCAGGCGCTGGAGTGGGTGTACGCCGCCGACATCCTGACCGCCGAAGCGGCGCTGGCGGGCCGGCTGGTCCGGTCGGTGCACGAGCCCGAGGAGCTGTTGCCGGCTGCCCAGGAGCTGGCCCGTTCTTTCGTTCGGGGTCGCTCACCGGTGGCTCTCGGGCTGTCCAAGCAGCTGCTCTACAAGCACGCCGGCTCGGCCGAGCCGCTGGAGGCGCACCTGTCGGACTCGCTCGCCGTCTTCTGGACCTCGGTCGCCGATGGCAAGGAGGGCGTGGCCGCGTTCCTTGAGAAGCGTCAGGCGGAGTTCACCGGCAAGGCGTCCGAGCTTCCGCGCATCGACTGACTGCAGGCGAAGGATGCGCCTGCCTTCGTGGAAGGGGCTGCTTGGGGCTCGCAGGGCTACTGTCGGATCATGGTCGATTTGCAGGAGGTCAGCCAGGAGCCCGCGGCTCCGGACGATGCTTCCGAGACCGGGACGTGGCGCGATGCCGCGGACATTGGAACCGAGGCGGCGCGTGCGGAGTGGGCCGTGGCGGCCCGACCGGTCCTGCTGGATGCGGCGCGCAGCTATCGGGCGGTCGTCACCTACAAGGAGCTGGCCGCTGAGGTCCAGCACCGCACCGGAGTTCGCACCAAGCAGCCGATCCACTACTGGGTCGGCGACGTCCTCGCCCGGGTGTCACGCGACTGTGTGGCGCGTGACGAGCCCCTGCTGTCGGCGTTGTGCGTCAACACTCAGGGCAGCGTCGGCCCCGCGTACGCCGAGCTGGTGCGTGAGGTCACCGGCGACGCGCCGGACGACCCGGACGAGCACGCCGCTCGGGAGCGGCTGGAGTGCCACCGCTTCTTCGACGCCGAGGGGCTGCCCGAGGCCGGCGGCGCGCCCGCCCTGGTCCCGCAGCTGGCGCAGGCCCGGTCCCGCCTGCGCAAGGCCGCCGCGAGCATGCGTCCGGTCGCGACGTGCCCGACCTGCCACATGGCCCTCCTGCCCACCGGGGTGTGCGACACCTGCGACTGAGTGTCGCTCGTTCTAGAGGTGTGACTGCACCCCGGCCAGCAGCTGGCGGGCCATCACGATGCGCTGCACCTGGTTGGTGCCCTCGTAGATCTGGGTGATCTTGGCGTCGCGCATCATCCGCTCGACCGGGTAGTCGCGCGTGAAGCCGTAGCCGCCCAGGACCTGGACGGCGTCTGTAGTCACCTCCATCGCCACGTCGGAGGCGAAGCACTTTGCCGCGGCGCCGAAGAAGGTCAGGTCGGCATCGTTGCGCTCGGAGCGGCCGGCGGCGGCGTACGTGAGCTGGCGGGCCGCCTCGACCTTCATCCCCATGTCGGCGAGCATGAACTGCAGCCCCTGGAAGTCGGAGATCGGCTTGCCGAACTGCTTGCGCTCCTGGGCGTAGCCGACCGCGTAGTCGACCGCGCCCTGCGCAACGCCGACGGCCTGGGCGGCGATGGTCACCCGGGTGTGGTCAAGGGTGCGCATCGCGGTCTCGAACCCGGTGCCCTCGGCGCCGATCATCCGGTCCGCAGGGATACGCACGTTGTCGAGGTAGACCTCGCGGGTGGGCGAGCCCTTGATGCCGAGCTTCTTCTCGGGGGCGCCGAAAGAGACACCGTCGTCGGACTTCTCCACGACGAACGCCGAGATCCCCTTCGAACGCTGCTCAGGGTCTGTGACGGCCATGACGGTGTAGTACTCCGAGACCCCGGCATTGGTGATCCACCGCTTCACCCCGTTGAGCACCCAGTGATCGCCGTCGCGCACGGCGCGGGTCCTCATCGCCACCGCGTCCGAGCCTGCCTCGGGCTCGGAGAGGCAGTAGGAGAAGCCGCCCTCACCGCGGGCCAGGGCGCCGAGGTAGTGCTTCCTGAGCTCCTCGGACCCCGCCAGCTGCACCGGCAGCGAGCCGAGCTTGTTGACGGCGGGGATCAGCGAGGCGGACATGTCCACCCGCGCGATCTCCTCGATCACCAGCACCGTGGCCAGCGCGTCGGCGCCCGCCCCGCCGTACTCCTCGGGCACGTGCGGGGCATGGAAGTCAGCGCCCTGGAGCGCGGCGGCGGCCTCCTCGGGGTAGCGCGCCTGCTCGTCCACGTCCGCGGCGTACGGCGCCACCTTGGCCTCGCACAGCGCCCGGACCGCCTCGCGGATCGCCCGGTGCTCCTCGGTCAGCGCGAAGAGCGGTGCCTGGTCGTTACTCATGGGTCACATCGTAGGACGTGACCGCCCTCCTCCTACCCTCGCGATTGTGATGTGGCAGGACCCCGAGGCGGTGCGGTTCATGCTCGACGACTGCAAGGTGTGGGCGGTCGTCGGGCTGAGCGGCGACACCCGGCGCACGGCGTACTCGATCGCCGCGCTCCTGCAGGAGCGCGGCAAGCAGATCGTGCCGATCCACCCGGCCGCGGCCGCCGACGAAGGGCTGGTGGTGCTCGGCGAGAAGGGCTACCCCACCCTGGCCGACGTGCCGTTCCCGATCGACGTCGTCGACGTGTTCCGGCGCTCCGAGGCCGCGGGCGAGTTCGCGGACCAGGCGGTCGCCGTCGGTGCGCGCGGTGTCTGGTTCCAGCTCGGTGTCATCGACGCGGAGGCGTTCGACCGGACCGTGGCGGCTGGGGTGCCGATGGTGATGAACACCTGTCCGGCCATCGAGTGGCGGAGGCACTGACCCACCCCACCACCGCCTCCAGCGGGCCGCGCCGGCGGGCGGCCACGAACACCGCGCCGATCGCCATCAGCACCAGCACGTGCCACCCGAACACGACGCCCAGGGACGGTGGCGGCTCCTCCGGCGGCCAGAACCGGTCGGTGCGCAGCACCGCGTGGAAGCTGTAGAGCGTGAGGGTCATGGTGCCGGCGCCGAAGACGATCGCCAGGGCCCGGCTGCCCGCCCGCCCGGCCACCGACAGCAGCGCGAGGCAGCCGCCAATCACGAACGCCGCGCTGCCGCCGGTCTGCAGAAGGTCGAACGGCGTGCCGCTGTGTGGTGCCACCACCAGCAGCCAGGCCCACGAGCCGCCGGTCGGCGTGGTTCCGTGCATGCCGCCCGCGATCGCGTCCACGAACGCGTCGGCCGTCGACACGTCGCCGTACGACCCGGCCTCCGGGACCAGCCGACGAAGCACCCACGGCTGCTCGGTGAGAGCACGGGACACGACGTAGGCCAGCACCGCGACGGCCAGCCCGGCGCCGACCAGGCGCAGGTGCACGGCCCGGGAGCGCAGGTCGGTGCGGCCGATGGCCATCCCGAGCAACAGGTAGGCCAGCCAGGGCACGGACGGGTAGTAGCCGGTGAAGAGCAGTTCCGAGACCAGTTGCCACGGATGCTCGAGCTGGCCGAACTCCGGGCTCGCGAAGCCGCGTGGCGGCAGATGCGGACGGACCAGCTGGGAGATGACGGGACCGACCACGACCCACGCCAGCGCCCCGATCAGCAGCGCCCGCGCGCGCAACCAGAGGAACGGGAGTCCCATCAGGAACAGCAGTCCGTAGTAGGTCAGGATGATCGCGAGCCCGGTCTCGAGCTCGCCCAGGGCCAGTCCCAGCAACGCGACGAGCAGGGCCCGGACCGCGACGCCGACGGCGTTCGTCCGGCGCGACATCAGGACGAGGCTGACGCCGGCGAGTACGGCGAACAGCGCGGACGCACGGCCGTCCACCAGCAGGGCGGTCAGGGTCAGGTCGCCGTCGGCGGTCCGCGCCTCCAGGACGTGCGCGGCCACCATGCCGAGCAGGGCCAGGCAGCGCGCGACGTCGAGGCCGACCAGTCGGACGAGCGCCGGCACCCGGTCCGCCCGACTAGAAACCGACGCGTCGGGGGCCGGCGTCGCTTCGCACGGTCGCGCCCTTCTCCTGCGCCGAGGCCTTGAGCTCGGACTGGAAGTCGAGCATCCGCTGGCGCAGCGGCTCGTCGGAGGCGGCCAGGATCCGGACCGCCAGCAGCCCGGCGTTGCGTGCGTTGCCGATCGCGACCGTCGCCACCGGGACGCCGGCCGGCATCTGCACGATGGACAGCAGCGAGTCGAGGCCGTCGAGGTTCTCCAGAGGGACCGGTACGCCGATGACGGGCAGCGGCGTGACCGACGCCAGCATCCCCGGCAGGTGCGCCGCTCCCCCGGCACCCGCGATGAGCACCCGGAGACCCCGGCCGGCGGCCTCCTTGCCATAGGCGAGCATCTCGTCGGGCATCCGGTGCGCGGAGACGACGTCAGCCTCGAACGGCACGTCGAACTCGCCGAGCGCGGTGCGCGGCCGCCTTCATCACCGGCCAGTCGGAGTCGGAACCCATCACGATCCCGACCAGGGGGCTGTCGTCGCTCATGCTCTTCCTTCACTCTGCTCTCGTTGCCGAGGTCCCCGCGGAACCAGGCGGCGGCGTGCCGGGCCCGCTCCAGGCAGTCCTCGAGGTCCTCGCCGTAGGCGTTGACGTGGCCGACCTTGCGTCCCGGCCGTAGTTCCTTGCCGTACAGGTGCGCCCGCAGCCGCGGGTCGCGGGCCAGGGCATGCGGGTAGCCGTCGTAGAGGTGCCCGACGCCGCCCCGGGGACCGCCCAGGATGTTGACCATCACCGTCCACGGCGCGCGGGGCGCCGGCGAACCGAGCGGGAGGTCGAGCACGGCACGCAGGTGGTTCTCGAACTGGCTGGTGACCGCACCGTCCTGGGTCCAGTGGCCGGTGTTGTGCGGCCGCATCGCCAGCTCGTTGACCAGCACTCGGCCGTCCCTGGTCTCGAACAGCTCCACCGCCAGTACGCCGGTGACGTCGAGCTCCTTGGCGATGGTGAGCGCGACCTGCTGAGCCTGCGTGGCCAGCTCCGGCGCCAGGTCGGGCGCCGGCGCGACCACCTCGTGGCAGATGCCGTCGAGCTGGGTGGACGCGACCACCGGGTACGCCGCCGCCTGGCCGCTCGGTGACCTGACCACCAGGGCGGCCAGCTCGCGACGGAAGTCGACGAGCTCCTCGGCGAGCACCTGGACCCCGGTCTCGCCGGCGACCTGGAAGGCCTCCTCGGCGGCCGCCACGGCGTGGACCCTCCACACGCCACGGCCGTCGTACCCGCCTCGGGTGGTCTTCAGCACGCACGGGAACCCGAAGGCGGCGACCTCGTCGACGCCGGTCACGACGGCGTGCCGTGGGCAGGGCACTCCCAGCTCGGTGAGCCGGGCTCGCATCACCGCCTTGTCCTGGGCGTGCACGAGCGCCTCCGGGCCGGGCCGTACGGCGACCCCTGACCCGGCGAGCGCGTGCAGATGGGCGGTGGGCACGTGCTCGTGGTCGAAGGTGACCACCGCGGCCCCGCTGGTCACCTTGCGCAGCGCCTCCAAGTCCCGGTGGTCGCCGACGATCGTGTCCGGGATGACCTGGGCCGCCGAGACGCCCTCGGCCTCGGCCAGCAGCCGCAGCGGGATCCCCAGCGCGGCCGCGGGCTCGGCCAGCATCCGGGCGAGCTGCCCGCCACCGATCACGGCGACGATCGGAGCGAGCTCGGGCACGTCGTCACCCTATAGAGACGTCGAGTCAATGGCGGCGCACTGCAACCGGCTCGACGATCCCGAAGCCGCGCACCGGCCGGCCAGGCAGCCGTCGCGTCTCGAACTGGTCGGAGGGGAGCAGCTCGGCGGTGGCGGCATCGACGATGACCCGGTTGCGACGGGCCACGCCGGTCAACCGTGCGGCCATGTTGACCGGGGGGCCGAACACGTCGCCGAGGCGGAGCACCACCAGGCCGGTGGCCAGGCCGACGCGTACGTCGGGCATCCGGGAGTCCCGGCCGACGACGTTGATGATCCCCTCGGCGATCTCGTAGGCCGCGATCGGGTCGTTGTGCACGAACAGCACCGAGTCACCGATGCTCTTGATCACCCGACCACGCTGGCCGGCAACGACGTCGGCGCAGCGCGCCTCGAACAGCTCGACAAGGTCGCCGATCCGCTGCTCTGACAGCTCGTTGGACAGGGCGGTGAACTGCACGATGTCCGCGAAGCCGACGGTGAGGCTCGAGGTGTGCACGTCCTCCTCGCGGGCACCCAGCGCCTCGACGCGGGCCACGGCCGCTGCCAGGTGCCGCCTCCAGACGTAGAGCAGCAGCGACTCGAACGGCTCGGAGAACTCCTGGATCATCCGGAGCCCGATCGCGAGCCGGTCGGCGTCCTCCCCGGTCTCCTGGCGGGCGAGGTCGAGCACCCGGGTCAGGAGAGCGGAGACCTCCCAGTCCGACAGCCGGGCCATGGTCTGGCCGACCGCACGGGTCAGGTGGATTGCGAGGTCGAAGTCGATGAGCCCCGAGTCGACGATCCCGACCAGCGTGGACAGCGCCTCGGCGTCACCCCTCGTGAACGCCGTTGCGGCGCCGTGCTCGGGGAACCCGAGCGCCCGCCACAGCCGGCGCGCCTGCTCCAGGTCGACCCCGGTCTCCTCGGCCAGCTGGGCCGCGGTGAAGACCCGCGGCTCGCCGAGGATGTGCTGCTCAAGGTCCTCCCGGACCAGCGGCTCGCCGTCCGGCTCAGGTTCTTCCCTGGGGTCCCCAGTGCCGCTAGACACCTTCGTCGTGGCGGTCGTCGTCCTTGTGGAGCTCGTGCAGCAGGTCGTTGAGCTTGCGCTGGGTCTCCTCGATCCGCGGGATGTCCGGCAGCGCGACCTGGCCGTGGGTGCTGGCGTCGCTGATCACCAGCGTCCCGCATCCCAGCAGCCGGTCGATGAGGTCCCGCTCGAAGGTGACGTCGCTGACCCGGGTCAGCGGGATGTCATGGCCCTTGCGCGTGATCACGCCGTGCCGGGTGATCAGCCTCCGCGTGGTGATCGTGTAGGTCGCGGTCAGCCAGATCAGCACCGGTCGCACGACGAACCAGACGATGCCGACGATCACCAGCCCCCAGACGGTCCAGTTGACCACCTTCTCGTCGACTTGCCGCTGGACGAACGTCCCGATGGCCAGCAGCACGACGAGCATGAGCAGCGGGAACAGCAACGCCTTGGGGTGGGTCCGGGTGTCGATGACGATCGACTCACCCTCGTTGAGCAGGTCTTTGGAAAGGGCCACGGACGGATCATGTCACTGAACGACGGCTGGGCGGGGCTCTACGAGTACGAGTCGCGCACGTGCACCACGTCGCCCGCGTTGACCGCGGTCCGGACTCCATACCGTTCCACCATCAGCCGCCCGCTCGGGTCGACGCCCGTGGCCGTGCCGGTCAGCACGTCGCCCGAGGGCAGGTCGACCCGAACCTCCCGGCCGACGGTGGCGCACGCGGCGACGTACGACTCGGCGAGCCGGATGCCGGCCGCGTCGCCGCCCTCCTCCCACGCCAGGTAGGCCTCCCAGAACGTCTGCAGCAGGGCGACCAGCAGGTCGGTGCGATCGGGTGCCGCGCCGGTGGTGGCGTCCAAAGCCAATGAGGTGGCCTCGGGCACCGGTAGCTCCTCGGCGCTCATCCCCACGTTGAGCCCGATCCCGACGACCGCCGCCGTACCACTCGAGGTCTCGATCCGCTCGACCAGGATCCCGGCGACCTTCCGATCGGAGAGCAGCACGTCGTTGGGCCACTTCACCGAGGCCTCGAACCCGGCACCGCGGAGCGCCTTCGCCACGGCATACCCGGCCAGCAGCGGCAGCCACGGCCACGACCGGGTCGGTGCGGTCGGCCGCAGCAGCACCGAGAAGGTGAGTGCCGACCGCGCCGGTGCCTCCCAGGTCCGGTCCAGCCGGCCCCGACCGGCGGTCTGGTGCTCGGCCACCACGACCAGACCCTGCCCGGCGCCGTCCCGGCCGCGGTCCGCAACAAGAGCGTTGGTGGAGCCGGCCTCCTCGACCACCTCCACGGTGAGCCCAGGGAGCAGGTCCACACCCGCCTCGGCCAGCCGCCCGGCATCGAGAGGTGGGCGCGCGGGAAGGTCCGAGGTCACAGCCACTAACCTCTCACGGGTGAGCGCACAGCCCGGAGAAGGCACCGAGGTCCCCGAGGACCTCGACATCCACACCACCGCCGGCAAGCTGGCCGACCTGGACCGGCGGCTCGACGAGGCGGTGCACGCCGGCTCGGCCAAGGCGGTCGAGAAGCAGCACGCCAAGGGCCGCAAGACGGCACGCGAGCGGATCGAGATGCTCTTCGACGAGGGCTCCTTCGTCGAGCTCGACGAGCTGGCCCGGCACCGGTCCACCGCCTTCGGCCTCCAGAAGAACCGGCCGTACGGCGACGGCGTGATCACCGGCTACGGCACCGTCGACGGCCGCCAGGTCTGCGTCTTCTCCCAGGACTTCACGATCTTCGGCGGCTCCCTCGGCGAGGTCTACGGCGAGAAGATCACCAAGGTGATGGACCTCGCGATCAAGACCGGCTGCCCGATCGTCGGCATCAACGAGGGTGCCGGGGCCCGCATCCAGGAGGGCGTGGTCTCGCTCGGTCTCTACGGCGAGATCTTCCGCCGCAACGTGCACGCGTCCGGTGTCATCCCGCAGATCTCGATGATCATGGGCAACTGCGCGGGCGGCCACGTCTACTCCCCCGCGGTCACCGACTTCACCGTCATGGTCGACCAGACCTCCGCGATGTTCATCACCGGACCCGACGTCATCAAGACCGTCACCGGCGAGGACGTCACGATGGAGGATCTCGGCGGCGCGCGCACCCACAACACCAAGTCCGGCAACGCCCACTACATGGGCAGCGACGAGGCCGACGCGATCGACTACGTCAAGGCGCTGCTGTCCTACCTGCCGCAGAACAACCTCGACGAGGCGCCGACGTACGACGAAGTCGCGGACATGGGGTTCACCGACCTGGACCGCTCGCTGGACACGCTGATCCCGGACTCCCACAACCAGCCCTACGACATGCACGACGTGATCACCGCCGTGGTCGACGCCAATGGAGATGAGCGGGGCGAGTTCCTCGAGGTGATGGAGCTCTTCGCGCCGAACATCATCGTCGGCTTCGGCCGGGTCGAAGGCCTCCCGGTCGGCGTCGTCGCGAACCAGCCCATGCAGTTCGCCGGCACCCTCGACATCGACGCCTCGGAGAAGGCGGCACGCTTCGTGCGCTTCTGCGACTGCTTCAACATCCCTGTGCTCACCTTCGTGGACGTCCCCGGCTTCCTGCCGGGCACCGACCAGGAGTGGAACGGCATCATCCGCCGCGGGGCGAAGCTCATCTACGCCTACTCCGAGGCCACTGTGCCGCTGATCACGATCATCACGCGCAAGGCCTACGGCGGCGCCTATGACGTGATGGGTTCCAAGCATCTCGGCGCCGACATCAACGTCGCCTGGCCGACCGCTCAGATCGCGGTGATGGGCGCCCAGGGTGCGGCCAACATCGTGCACCGCAAGGAGCTGGCGAAGGTCGAGAAGGAGGGCGGTGACGTCGAGGCGCGTCGTGCCGAGCTCATCGACGAGTACGAGACCACCCTGGCCAACCCCTACATCGCCGCCGAGCGCGGCTACATCGACGCCGTCATCAGCCCCCACGAGACCCGCGTCGAAGTCGTCCGCTCGCTGCGCCTCCTCAAGTCCAAACGCGCCACCCTCCCAGCCAAGAAGCATGGAAACATCCCGCTGTGACACCAGGGCACGAGCAAGACAAGCGGGCTGACCAGCTCCCGTTCTTACGAGTGATCCACGGCGACGCGACCCCAGAGGAGGTCGCCGCCCTGGTCGCCGTGGTGGCTGCGCTGGGCAGCGGCGCCGGCCGACCACCCCGACGACGTACGCCGGAATGGTCGGCCCACCACCGCAAGGTGCGCGTCAGCCACCCCCACGGGCGCGGCGGCTGGCGCTCCAGCGGCCTCCCGCGCTAGCTCCGGCGACCCGGCGCGAACAGTGCTGCCACCACGGCCACGGCCACCGCGGCAGCACCGGTGAGCAGGGCCGCGCCGATGGCGCCGTCGTAGCCGACCGGGCTGATCTCGCCGCCGTTGCCGAGGAAGACCGCGACCAGCAGCGCTATGCCCAGGGCCACGCCGAACTCCCGGATCGTGGAGTTGGCCGAGCTGGCCATGGCGAAGTCGTCGTCGGGCAGCCCTTCGAGCACGGCGGTGGCGCTGGGTGCGAACGTCAGGCCCATGCCGATGCCGGCCATGGACAGCGGCACGATGAACGAGGAGTACGCTGCGCCGCTCTCGGTCAGCGCCGCGAACCACACCAGCGAGGCCGTCTGCAGGACCAGCCCGGTCACGAGGAGGGCTCGCAGGCCGGTGCGGTTCGCGAGGGCGCCGGCGATCGGCGCCACGACCATCGGAGCAGCGGTCCACGGCAGCGTCCGCAGGCCGGCCTCGAGCGGGGAGTAGCTCTGCACGACCTGGAGGTACTGCGAGAGCAGGAACACGGTGCCGAACATGCCGATCGTGAAGGTCAGCCCGATCACGTTCGCGACCGAGAACCCCCGGGAGGAGAACAGCCGCAGCGGGAGGACGGCGTGGGAGCGGCCGCGGGCCCAGGCGACGTACGCCGGCACGAGGAGCGCGGCCAGGACCAACGGACCGGCCACGCCGATCGATGACCAGCCGTCGTCATTGCCGTGCACGATGCCCCAGATGCCGAGGAACACCGCACCGCCGAGCATCGCGGCTCCGACCAGGTCGAGACGCTGCCAGACGCCACGCGACTCCTGGACCGCCACGAAGAGAAGAGGCAGTGCGACCAGGGCGACGGGAACGTTGAGCCAGAAGATCGCCTGCCAGCTCACGCCCTCGACGACCGCGCCGCCGACGACCGGGCCCAGGGCGACCCCGAGGCCGGACACGCCGCCCCAGACGCCGATCGCCAGGGCCCGCTTCGCGGCCGGCACGGTCGAGGCGAGCAGGGTCAGCGAGAGCGGCATGATCGCCGCGGCGCCCAGCCCCTGGACGGCCCGGGCCGCGATCAACGCCTCGGAGCTGGTGCTCAGCGCGGAGGCGATCGAGGCGAGGGTGAACAGGGTCAGGCCACCGACCATGACCCGGCGCCTCCCCCAGCGGTCACCCAGGGTCGCCGCGGGGAGCATGAAGGTCGCGAAGGTGAGCGTGTAGGCGTTCATGAACCACGAGAGCTGACCCACCGAGGAGCCCAGGTCCGCCCGGATCACCGGGAGGGCGCTGGTCATCACCAGGTTGTCGAGGGTGGCCATGAACACCGGCAGGGAGGCGGCCACGATGGCCAGCCAGACCGGCACGCGGCGGGCTGGGGTGACGATCGCGACCGCACCGGGCCGAACGTCGAGGGTGGTGGTCATCTCGGGCTCCAAACAGGAAGGCATTGAATGATTACTTGTGCTCCGCCACGTTAGTAATCAACTGATAACATGTCAACCGTGAGTCCGACCACAGCCCCGGAACGCACCCGGATGAGCGCCGACGAGCGGCGCGCGCTCGTGCTCGCCGCCGCCACCCGCGCCTTCTCC
The DNA here is from genome assembly GCA_963817125.1 of uncultured Actinomycetota bacterium. Lineage (GTDB taxonomy): Bacteria > Actinomycetota > Actinomycetes > Propionibacteriales > Nocardioidaceae > Nocardioides. Next base: position 263,574 of record CAWFNB010000016.1, on the reverse strand, counting down.
AAGAGCGGGTACGCCGGCACCAGCACCGACGCCGTGGCCAAGGAGGCCGGCGTCTCCCAGCCCTACGTCGTCCGGATCTTCGGGACCAAGCTGGAGCTGTTCCTCGAGGTCCTCGACCGCGCCTGCAGCCGGGTCCGTGAGGCGTTCGAGGCGGTGCTGGTCGAGGCACCGTTCGATCCCGACAACGACGACGACTGGACGCGCCTGGGGCTGGCCTACCACGAGCTGCTCCGGGACCGGCACCTGCTGATGGTGATGATGCACGGGTTCGCCGCCGGTGACATCGACCAGATCGCCGCCTGCAGCCGTGAGGGCATGGGGCGCATCTTCGCGACGCTCACGTCGACCGGATGCTCCGACGAGCGCGCCAGCGACTTCATCGCGCAGGGCATGCTGCTCAACGTGATGGTGTCCATGCGTGCCCACGAGCACCTCGACAAGCCCGACGAGCTCAACCCGATGACCGTCTGCTGCTTCGGCGACGCGCTGCCGTTCCTGACCCCGGAAGCCTGACCGCGACAATGACCCCGCTGGTCCTCGCCTCCCAGTCGCCTGCCCGGCTGGCGACGCTGCGCTCTGCCGGCATCGAGCCGGTGGTGGTCGTCTCGGGCGTGGACGAGGACCTGATCGGCCCATTGCCGCCGGCCGAGCTCGCGCTTCAGCTCGCCGAGCTCAAGTGCGCCGCGGTGGCCGCCCGCGACGACCTGCCACCGGGTGCGCTGGTCCTGGGCTGCGACTCGGTGCTCGAGCTCGACGGCCAGGCGCTGGGCAAGCCCAACGACTCCGCCGAAGCCACCCGGCGCTGGCAGGCGATGCGCGGCCGCTCAGGCGTCCTCCTGACCGGCCACTCCCTGCACGACACCGCCACCGGCAACGTCGCCTCGGCGACCGCTGCCACGACGGTCCACTTCGCGGAGGTCACCGACGACGAGATCGCGAAGTATGTCGCGACCGGCGAGCCGCTACAGGTCGCGGGCGCGTTCACCGTCGACGGCTACGGCGGCGCGTTCGTCACCGGTATCGAGGGCGACCATCACAACGTGGTCGGCCTCAGCCTGCCGCTCGTCCGCGAGCTCGCCGCGGAGCTGGGCCGGAGCTGGACCGACCTCTGGCGCCAGTAGCCCGTCCGGGTCCGGGGTCTCGTCCGGAAGCCCCGGCTCGTCGTAGATCTCGACGATGCTGATCGGGCGGCGGAACACGAAGGTCCGGAAGAGATAGAACCGTGCCCCCAGGCCGAGCACCAGGCCGATCACGTTGGCCGCGAGGTTGTCGGAGATCGGGTCGTCGAGACCGAGGACGTCGCGGCTGATCGCCAGGCAGCCGATCGGGATCAGCATCGTCAGCAGGTTGATGCCAACGAACGCCTTGCGCCCGCCGTCGGAGCTGTGCGGCGGCCGGTGCCGGAACGCCCAGTGCCGACTGCCGTAGTAGCTGACCCCCATGCCGACCGTGTTGGCCAGCACGTACGCCAGGATCGGCTGGTCGGAGAGCATCGCGTGGTCGCCGGTGTTGAACCCGTGCACGAGCAGGTTGAAGAGGACGAGTGCCACCAGGGTGGCCGCTCCACCGACTGCGAGGAACCGGCCCACCTCAGCGAGAAACCGCTGCGTCCGGTCCGACATGCAGCCGATGTTAGACGGAGCGCCCGCCGTTACTCGACCGGCAGGCCGAGCCCCCGTGCGATCAGCATGCGCTGCACCTCCGAGGTGCCCTCACCGATCTCGAGCACTTTCGCGTCCCGGTAGAAGCGGGCGACGGGGTACTCCTCCATGAAGCCGTAGCCGCCGAAGACCTGGGTCGCTATCCGGGTGGCGGTGACTGCCGACTCGGTGGCGTGCAGCTTGGCCACGGCGGCGGCCTGCTTGAACTCCTTCACCGGCGCACCGGCGTCCTTGAGTGCCGCGGCGCGGTAGGTGAGCAGCCGGGCGGCGTGCAGCATCACTTCGACGTCCGCGATCTGGAAGGCCAGGCCCTGCTTGCGGCCGATCGGGACGCCGAAGGTCTGCCGCTCACCGGCGTACTGGACGCTCAGGTCGAGGCAGGCCTGGATGCAGCCCACGGCCAGCGCGGCGATCGCGACCCGGCCGTCGTCGAGGGTGGCCAGGAACTGCGCGTAGCCGCGGCCCCGGTCGCCCAGCAGGTTCGCCTCTGGTACCCGGCATTCCTGGAAGCTGAGCGGGTGCGTGTCGGAGGCGTGCCAGCCGAGCTTGTCGTAGGGCTTCTCGGCGGTGAAGCCCGGCGTGTCGGCGGGCACCAGGATCGCACTGATCTCGGGCTTCTCCGCGTCGCCGCCGGTCCGTGCGGTGACCGCGACGACGCTGGTGAGCTCGGAGCCGGAGTTGGTGATGAACTGCTTCGCCCCGTTGACGACCCACTCGCCGTCGACCAGCTCCGCCTTGGTCTTCGTGGCCCTCGCGTCGGAGCCGGCACCGGGCTCGGTGAGACCGAAGGCAGCGAGCTTGTTCCCGACCACCAGGTCGGGCAGCCAGGTCTGCTTCTGCGCGTCGGTGCCATAGGTGAGGATCGGGTTGATCCCGAGACTGACCGCAGCCTCCAGGGTGATCCCCATCGACTGGTCCACCCGGCCGATCTCCTCGATCGCCACGCACACGCTGGTGAAGTCGCCGTCGTCCCCCGCGCCGCCGTACTCCTCGGGCGAGGTGAGCCCGAACAGGCCGAGCTTTCCCATCTTCTGCACGACGTCGACGGGGAAGGTGTGCTCGCGGTCCCACTGCGCGGCGTACGGCGCGATCTCCGCCTGCGCGAACTCGCGGACGCTCTGCCGGAACTCCTCGTGCTCACGGCTCAGCTCGAAGGTGCTCATGGAGCGGAGATTACTCCGTTTGGTTAACGATCGCTAACCTGCGGACCGATCGCGACGCAAGCGTTTGCCCCGCTGCCCGCGTATGGGTAACTCACCGTTCGGTCAGCTTCCATGGTGTTGGAACGCCATAGAAGCTGACCGAACGGTGAGTTACCTGTTCAGCCCCGGGCCGCGGACGATCTTGAGGTTGAAGTCGGCGCCGCCCAGGGCCATCGCGAGCCGGATCCAGAGCGGCAGCCACATCTCGGCGCCCCGGGCGGTCTCCAGGCCGCCGAGGTCGATGACGTCGCCGTGGCCCATCGACCGGAGCAGCTCGGTGATCACCGCCTTGGCGTCGGCGTCATCGCCGGAGACGAAGACGGTGGTGTCCTCGCCGAGCCGCTGCGGGTCGGCCATCAGGGCGTTGTTCATGGTGTTCAGGCTTTTCACGACCCGAGCGTCGGGGTGGGCGCGCTGGATCATCTCGGCGAGCGAGTCGTCGTCCTTCACGAACAGGCGCGGCGGGAAGCCCTGCGAGTGGTCGAGCGGGTTGGAGATGTCGAGGAGCACCTTGCCGGCCAGGTGGTCCGCGCCCGCGCTCTCCAGGATGCCCAGCGAGACATCGCCGCCGGCCGCGTTGACGACGAGCTCGGCGCCCGCTGCCGCGTCCGCGAACGTGGCCAGCCGCACGCCGTGGTGGTCGGCCGCCCACCCGGCGTAGTCCTCGCGACCGGCGGTGTCGTCGGGGTTCCGCGTGCCCATCACCACGTCGTGGCCGAGCTCGGCCAGCCGGCCCGCCACGGCGCGTCCCACCGGGCCGGTGCCGAGCACAGCCACGTTCACGACCGAGTCCTCATGGCCAGGCACGTTACTCGGGGCGATAACCTGCGGCCGTGCCTGAGACCACGCCGTTGCAGAAGGTTCTCATCGCCAACCGCGGCGAGATCGCGGTCCGGGTCATCCGGGCGTGCAAGGACGCGGGGATCGGCAGCGTGGCGGTCTACGCCGACCCCGATCGGGACGCGCAGTTCGCCCGACTCGCCGACGAGGCGCACGCACTGGGTGGCTCGACGCCGGGCGACTCCTACCTCGACGTCGACAAGATCATCGCGGTGGCCGACAAGTCCGGGGCCGACTCGGTGCACCCTGGCTACGGCTTCCTGGCCGAGAACGCCGACTTCGCCCGGGCCGTCATCAAGGCCGGGCTGACCTGGATCGGGCCGCCGCCCGACGCGATCGAGAGCCTCGGCGACAAGGTCAGGGCGCGCCACATCGCGGAGAAGGTCGGCGCCCCGTTGGCCCCCGGCACCAAGGACCCGCTCGACAATGCCGACGAGGCCGTGAAGTTCGCTCGGGAGTTCGGGCTGCCGATCGCGATCAAGGCCGCGTTCGGAGGTGGCGGCCGCGGTCTCAAGGTCGCCCGCGAGATGAGCGAGGTTGCCGACGCCTACGACTCCGCGGTGCGCGAGGCCGTTTCGGCGTTCGGCCGCGGCGAGTGCTTCGTCGAGAAGTTCCTCGACAAGCCGCGCCACGTGGAGACCCAGTGCCTCGCAGACCAGCACGGCAACGTCGTGGTGGTCTCGACCCGTGACTGCTCGCTGCAGCGCCGGCACCAGAAGCTCGTCGAGGAGGCGCCGGCGCCGTTCCTGACCGACGACCAGGTCACCCGCCTCTACGAGTCGTCGAAGGCGATCCTGCGCGAGGCCGGGTACGTCGGAGCCGGCACCTGCGAGTTCCTGGTGGGTCAGGACGGCACCATCTCCTTCCTCGAGGTGAACACCCGGCTGCAGGTCGAGCACTGCGTCTCCGAGGAGGTCACCGGCATCGACCTGGTCCGCGAGATGTTCCGGATCGCGGCCGGCGAGGAGCTCGGCTACGACGACCCAGAGGTGCGCGGCCACTCGATCGAGTACCGCATCAACGCCGAGGACGGCGGCCGCAACTTCATGCCCGCCCCGGGCACCCTGTCGGCGTGGAGCCCGCCGAGTGGACCTGGTGTCCGTCTCGACGGCGGCTATGAGAACGGCGAGACGATCCCCGGCTCGTTCGACTCGCTGATCGCCAAGCTGATCGTCACCGGTCGCGACCGGACCCACGCGCTCGAACGCTCCCGGCGCGCGCTCGACGAGTTCGTGGTCGACGGCATGCCGACCGTGATCCCCTTCCACCGGGCGGTCGTCTCCGACCCGGCCTACGTCGGCGACGGAGAGACGTTCTCCGTCTACACCACCTGGATCGAGACGGAGTTCGACAACCAGATCGAGCCCTACTCGGGCGACTCGGCCGAGGCGGAGGAGCCGGTTGCCCGGCAGACTGTCGTCGTCGAGGTGGGCGGCAAGCGGCTCGAGGTGGTGCTGCCCGGTGACCTCGGTGGGATCGCGGTCGGCGGCGGGGGTGGCGCCAAGAAGCCGAAGCGCGCCGGTGGCAAGAAGTCAGGCTCGGCCGCCAGCGGTGACGCGGTCACCTCACCGATGCAGGGCACCGTCGTCAAGGTGGTGGTCGAGGAGGGCCAGGAGGTCGCCGAGGGCGACACGGTCGTGGTCATCGAGGCGATGAAGATGGAGCAGCCGCTCAAGGCGCACAAGGCCGGCACCGTCACCGGACTGCAGGCCGAGGTCGGCGCGACCGTCACCAACGGTGCGGTCATCTGCGAAGTGCGCAGTAGCGAGTGAGGAACGAGCTCGCTGCGTGGGCGCACGCAGGTTGAGCAAGCCCCACGGCTGAGCTTGCGAAGCCGTGACGGGCGGGTCGAAACCAACCGCAGCCTGCTTGCGGACCCGACCAGAGGCACTCGCCATCGGAACCCCGCCTACGCTCGCGGCATGACCGAGGCATCAGCCCCCGCCCTCCGCGAGCCGAGCCAGCGGGTCAGCCCGCGGGCCCGGCTGATGTGGCTGACCACGTCGGCGGTGGAAGCTGCGGTGCTGTTCGTCGTGCTCGTCGTTGCGGCCGGACCGATGGACGTCGTTGACCTGCCGTGGTGGGTGTTCGTGCTGGTCGCAGTGGCGCTGGCGGCGTACGTCGCCGTGGTGCCGGCGTGGCGCTACCTGGTGCACCGGTGGGAGGTCACGGACACCGCCGTGTACACACAAACCGGCTGGTGGACTCGGGAGCGCCGGATCGCGCCGATGTCGCGGATCCAGACCGTCGACCACGTCGAAGGCGCCATCTCGCGACTGTTCGGGCTGGCCACGGTCACGGTGACGACGGCGTCGGCGGCCGGCGCCCTGGCGATCGTCGGGCTGGACAAGGACGTGGCGCGCGCGCTCGTCGACGAGCTGACCGTCAAGGCGGACGCCGTCGAGGGCGACGCCACATGACGGAGCCAGACCTCTCGTCGTACCCACCTCCGCCGCCGGGACCGGAACTGGCTCGCGATGCCGAGTGGCAGCGGCTGGACCCGCGGATGCTGCTCGTGCACCCGATCCGCGAGGTGATCCGGTTCCTCCCGGTGCTCGTGGTCGTCGTGCTGGCCGGCACGGCGGCCGGTGGTGAGGCATGGCAGCTGTTCGGTGTCGCGATCCCGGTGGCGCTCGGGCTGCTGCGCTACCTCACCACCAGCTTCCGGATCAGCGGCGGCCGGATCGAGCTTCGACGCGGGCTGCTCAACCGGCACGTGCTATCGACGCCGGTGGACCGGGTGCGCACCGTCGATCTCACCTCGTCCGTCATCCACCGCCTGCTCGGGCTGACCAAGGTGCGGATCGGCACCGGCACCGCCTCGACCAGCGACGAGGACATCATCGACCTCGACGGGCTGCCGCTGGTGCGCGCCAGAGCACTGCGCGAAGAGCTGCTGCGGACCAGCGCCGCCGACGACGTCGCCACGGTGTCCGCGGACCGGGTGGTCGTCGCCTTCGACCCGTCGTGGCTGCGGTTCGCGCCGCTGACCGGCAGCGGCGTGGTCATCGCAGCGGCCGCCCTGGGTGCCGCGAGCCAGCTGCTGCAGGCGACCGGCTTCTTCGAGCGGTTCAACCCCGAGAAGGTGGACCTGCCCGGGTTGCCGCTGGTCCTGCTGGTCCCGCTGCTGGTCATCGCGGCACTCGTCGTGATCTCGGTGCTCTCGATCGGCGGATACCTCGTGACCAACTGGGGGTTCCGCCTGACCCGCACCCGCGGCACCGGGACCTGGCACCTCACCCGCGGCCTGTTCACCACCCGTGAGACCACGCTGGACAACGAGCGGGTAGCTGGTCTGAACCTGTCCGAGCCTCTCGGCCTCCGGGTCGCTCGCGGCGCCCGGCTCTCGGCCATCGTCACCGGGCTCGACCGCAAGCAGCAGGGCAGCTCGACGCTCGTCCCGCCCGGTCCTCGCGTCGTCGTCGAGCGGGTCGCCCGCGAGGTCCTCGACAGCCCAGAACCCGTCGACGCCCCGCTGGTGGGTCACGGCCCGCGCGCCGTCCGGCGCCGCTGGATCCGGGCGCTGGTCCCCGCCTTCATGGCGGCCGGGGCCTGCCTGGTTGCCGTCCTGCTCGGCGCGGCGCCCTGGCTGCTGGCCGGGTGGGCCGTCCTCCCGGTGGCCGCGCTGCTCGCCCTCGACCGGAGCCGCTCGCTCGGCCACGCGCTGGTCGCCGAGCACCTGGTCGCCCGCTCCGGGTCGCTCGTACGTCGCCGCCGGATCCTCGAGGTCCAGCACGTGATCGGCTGGAACCTCCGCTCGACCTGGTTCCAGCGCCGCGCCGGCCTCACCACTCTCGTCGCCACCACTGCCGGCGGCTCGCAGGCCGTCCCGGTGCTCGACGTCCCCGACGAGGAGGCCATCCTGGTCGCCCGATCGGCGCTCCCCCACCTGGTTGCGCAGTTTCTGGTCGACTTCGGCGATTCGCCTGCGAACGCGGCGACAGGTCCCTAGCGTGGACTCATGGTCGAGTTCGTCAGCTGGATCATGGTCGCCGTGATCGCGCTCTTCGCCCTCGTGGGCTTCCTCGGTGTGGTCGGCACCGCCGTGGTGACGGTGCTGCGCCAGATCCGCCATACCGCTCCTGCCGAGCCCGCCGAGACCCCGCGCTTCTTTTCCGCTGTCTGACTGCGGGAGCCACACATTCCAATAACCCGGTGAGGGCTCTGGATTTGTGTCACCGTTCTGTAATGGCTTCTCCGCCGGTCTGAGCTCTGACTGCCCGGTCTCGGCGGCGATCTGGTGCGGTGTTGGGAGCGGCTCATGGGCATGCGGCGGTCTGGCGCACCCGACGGAGGCGGACGTTCGCGTCGGCAGTACGTCTGGGCGGCTGCCGCCGCCGCGCTGATGGTCGCCGGAGGGCTGGGCTCTGTGCTCCTGGCGGATGCGGCAGCGCGTGACGAGGCCCGCCACACGCAAGGGGAGTTCACCACCTCGTCGAGACACCTCGCCTCGACGTTGGAGCTCGCGATCCAGCACGACGACGACCTGGTCGTCGACGCGGGCGGGCTGCTCTCGGATCCGAGCCTGTCGCAGACACCGTTTGAGCGATGGGCCAGCGCGGCACGGATCTACGAGCGCTACCCGGAGATGGAGGGCCTCGGTGTCATGGAAGTGGTCGACCATGCCGACCTGCCCGCGTTCGCGGCAGAGGTGGTGGCCGATCCCACGGGGCCGCTGGCCGCGGACGGAACCTTCGAGGTCGTTCCGCCCGGCACCCGGCCCTTCTACTGCCTGATCAAGGCCAACGTCCCCACCCGTGCGATAGCGGACGCGCCGCCCTCAGGGACCGACTGGTGCGCCGATCCGCTGGTCAAGCTGGTCGTGCTGACCGCTCGGGACTCCGGTCGCGGCGCCTATGTCCCTTATCCGTTCGAGGGACAGACGTGGCTGGCCATCCAGACCCCGATCTACGACGGCGGGGTCACACCCGCGACAACCTCAGGTCGTCAGCAGGCCTTCGCCGGCCTGGTCGTCACCCAGCTGGACCCCACGGTCCTGCTGGACCGGGCCTTGCGGGACAACCCGGGCATGTCGGTGTCGCTGCGCTACCAGGCGGGTATCTCCGACGTGACGTTCACGAGGGGAAAGACCCCGGCGAACGCCGAGTCGGCCACGATCAGCCTCCACAACGGCTGGACGGTGCGTACCTTCGGCACCGTCGAGGCCACCGGCATCACACACGGCTCCGCGCTCCCCCGCCTGGTCGGCGGCATCGCCATGAGTCTGCTGCTCGGACTCCTGATGTTCGTGCTGGGCACCGGCCGCGAGCGGGCAAGACGTCAGCTGCTCCAGCGGACCAGCCAGCTGCACCACCAGGCACTCCACGACGCCCTGACCGGGTTGCCCAACCGCGCCCTCGTGATGGACCGCATCGAGCAGATGCTTGCTCGTGACCGCCGCCATGACGCCCTCGGCGCGCTGCTCTTCCTCGACCTCGACGACTTCAAGAACGTCAACGACACTCTCGGTCACGGAGCCGGTGACCGGCTTCTGGTCGCGGTCGCGGACCGGTTGTCGAGCACCCTGCGCGACGCGGACACGATCGGCAGGATGGGGGGCGACGAGTTCGTGGTCCTGCTCGACAGCAGCTCCCTCGACGTCGCCCCGGAACTCGTTGCCCAGCGGCTTCTCGACGTGATGCACCAGCCCTTCGAGCTCGACGGCGCGTCGACGGCGCTGAGCGTGAACCTCAGCATCGGGATCGCGACCGGTGACCGCGCCACTGCCGAGGAGCTCCTGCGAGACGCCGATGTCGCGCTGTACCAGGCCAAGGCTGGCGGCAAGAACCGCTACGAGACCTTCAACCCTCAGATGAAGAGCACCATGAGCCGCCGCACGGACCTGGAGTTCGACCTGCGGTCGGCCTTGACCAGTCACCAGTTCCGAGTGGTCTACCAGCCGATCTACAACCTCACAGACCTCGCCGTCGTGGGGGTCGAGGCCCTGCTGCGCTGGGACCACCCGACGATGGGTCCGGTCAGTCCCGGGGAGTTCATCCCGATCCTCGAGGAGACCGGGCAGATCCGCGAGGTCGGCCGCTGGGTGCTTCAGCGAGCTTGTCAGCAGATGGCTACATGGCACGCCAGCGGCTACGCCCTGAACGTCTCTGTCAACGTCTCCGCCCGCCAGCTCGACGACGACCGCATCGTCGACGACGTCCGCGACGCACTTCACACCAGTGGCCTGCGCTCGTCTGCCCTGATCATCGAGGTCACCGAGACCGCCTTGATGCACAACGTCGAGGCCACCGCGAGGCGGCTGCAAGCGGTCAAGGAGGTGGGCGACGTGCGGGTTGCCGTTGACGACTTCGGTACCGGCTACTCCTCGCTGGCCTACCTTCGCCAGTTCCCCGTCGACTGCCTCAAGATCGACCGCGTGTTCACCAGTGCGGTCACGTCGTCGCCTGAGTCCAGGGCTCTCATCGACACCCTCGTCCAGCTGGGCAAGGACCTCGGCCTGTCCACCCTCGCCGAAGGCGTCGAGACGACGGACGAGATGGACTTCCTCCGGATCGCCAACGTCGACCAGGCCCAGGGCTTCCTCATGGCGCGCCCCCTCGACCCTGATGATCTCGAGGTCCAGTTCCTCGAACCCTCCCTGCGCAGCGCGCCGGCTGCCACCGTCACCTGAGACGAGCCGAGACGGACCTGCCGCGCTTGTAGGTTGGCGCGCATGTTCTCGAAGGTGCTCGTCGCCAACCGCGGCGAGATCGCGATCCGGGCGTTCCGGGCCGCGTACGAGGTGGGCGCGCGGACCGTGGCCGTCTTCCCCTACGAGGACCGATGGTCCGAACACCGGCTCAAGGCCGACGAGGCGTACGAGATCGGCGAGCGGGGCCATCCGGTCCGGGCCTACCTCGACCCGGACGCGATCGTTGCCACCGCGGTTCGGGCCGGTGCGGACGCCGTCTACCCGGGCTACGGCTTCCTGAGCGAGAACCCGGCTTTGGCCGAGGCGTGCGCGAACGCCGGCATCACCTTCGTCGGCCCCACCGCAGACGTCCTGACGCTGACCGGCAACAAGGCCCGGGCCATCGCGGCGGCCAGGGCGGCCGGCGTACCGACCCTGGCCTCGGTCGATCCGTCCACCGACGTCGAGGCGCTGGTCGGGTCGGCCTCGGAGCTCCCGTACCCGCTCTTCGTCAAGGCCGTGGCCGGCGGTGGCGGCCGCGGCATGCGTCGCGTCGACGATCCCCAGGACCTCCGCGACGCGGTCGAGACCTGCATGCGCGAGGCGGAGGGCGCCTTCGGCGACCCGACCGTCTTCATCGAGCAGGCCGTCGTCGACCCACGGCACATCGAAGTGCAGATCCTCGCGGACGCCGCGGGGAACGTGATCCACCTTTTCGAGCGCGACTGCTCGGTCCAGCGCCGCCACCAGAAGGTGGTGGAGATCGCGCCCGCGCCACACCTCGACCCGGCGATCCGCGAGCGGATGTGTGCGGACGCGGTCCGCTTCGCGAGCGAGATCGGCTACCGCAACGCCGGCACCGTCGAGTTCCTGCTCGATCCCGAGGGCAGCTACGTCTTCATCGAGATGAACCCGCGGATCCAGGTCGAGCACACGGTGACCGAGGAGATCACCGACGTCGACCTGGTCCAGGCCCAGCTGCGGATCGCGTCCGGCGAGACCCTCGCCGACCTCGGCCTCGCCCAGGACACGATCACCGTCCGCGGCGCGGCGCTCCAGTGCCGGATCACCACCGAGGACCCGGCCAACAGCTTCCGCCCCGACACTGGCGTGATCACCACCTACCGCTCCCCCGGCGGCGGCGGGGTCCGGCTGGACGGCGGAACGACGTACACCGGGGCCGAGGTGAGCGCGCACTTCGACTCCATGCTCTCCAAGCTCACCTGCCGAGGTCGCACCTTCGAGCTGGCGGTCCAGAAAGCCCGCCGCGCGGTGGCCGAGTTCCGGATCCGCGGGGTCACCACCAACATCGCCTTCCTGCAGGCGGTCCTCGAGGATCCCGACTTCGCCGCGGGCCGGATCACCACGTCGTTCATCGAGACCCACCCGCACCTGCTCCGCGCCCGGGCCAGCGGGGACCGCGGCACCAAGCTGATGACCTACCTCGCCGACGTGACCGTCAACCAGCCGCACGGCGAGGCACCGGTGACGCTCGACCCCGTCACCAAGCTGCCTGACGTCCGCCTCGACGTGCCGGCGCCCGACGGCAGTCGGCAGCTGCTCCTGGCCGTCGGCCCCGAGGAGTTCGCTCGCCGGCTGCGCGAGCAGAACACGGTTGCGGTCACGGACACCACGTTCCGCGACGCCCACCAGTCGCTCCTCGCCACCCGGGTGCGCTCCCGAGACATGCTCGCGGTCGCGGGGCACCTCGCCCGGAGCACGCCGCAGCTGTGGTCGCTCGAGTGCTGGGGCGGGGCGACCTACGACGTCGCGCTGCGCTTCCTCTCGGAGGACCCGTGGGAACGGCTGGCGGAGCTGCGCCAGGCGATCCCGAACATCTGCCTGCAGATGCTGCTACGCGGACGCAACACGGTCGGCTACACGCCGTATCCGCCCGAGGTGACCACGGCGTTCGTGCGTGAGGCCGCCGAGACCGGCCTCGACGTGTTCCGGATCTTCGACGCGCTCAACGACGTCGAGCAGATGCGCCCGGCCATCGAGGCGGTCCGGGAGACCGGCACCACCGTCGCCGAGGTCGCGCTGTGCTACACCGGCGACCTGTCCAGCCCGGGCGAGAAGCTCTACACCCTCGACTACTACCTGCGCCTGGCCGAGCGGATCGTCGAGGCCGGCGCACACGTGCTGGCGATCAAGGACATGGCCGGGCTGCTCCGCGCGCCGGCGGCCCGGACCCTGGTCACCTCGCTCCGGGAGCGGTTCGACCTCCCGGTCCACCTGCACACCCACGACACCGCCGGTGGCCAGCTCGGCACCCTGCTCGCTGCGATCGACTCCGGCGTGGACGCCGTCGACGCGGCCTGCGCCTCGATGGCCGGGAGCACGTCCCAGCCGCCCCTCTCGGCCCTGATCTCGGCAACCGACCACTCGGACCGCGAGACCGAGCTGTCGCTGGCGGCGGTCAACGCGATGGAGCCGTACTGGGAGGCGGTCCGGCGGGTCTACGCGCCGTTCGAGTCCGGACTGCCGGCCCCCACCGGCCGGGTCTATCGCCACGAGATACCCGGCGGCCAGCTCTCCAACCTGCGCCAGCAGGCGATCGCGCTCGGCCTGGGCGAGAAGTTCGAGCAGGTCGAGGAGATGTACGCCGCGGCCGACGACATCCTCGGCAACATCGTGAAGGTCACCCCCTCCTCCAAGGTCGTCGGCGACCTGGCGCTGGCCCTGGTCGGGCTGGGCGCGGACCCGGCCGAGTTCGCGGACAACCCGGCCAAGTTCGACATCCCCGACTCCGTGATCGGATTCCTCAGCGGCGAGCTCGGTGACCCTCCCGGGGGGTGGCCGGAGCCGTTCCGCACCAAGGCGCTCGAGGGCCGGACCTGGCAGCCGCCGGCGAGCGAGGTCACCGAGGAGCAGGCCGAGGCCCTCCGCGAGGGCAGTGGCCGGCTCCGCCGCGAGACTCTCAACGAGTTGCTCTTCCCGGGACCGACGCGTGACTTCAACGAGGCCCGGCAGACCTACGGCGACATCTCGGTGCTGCCGACCATCGACTACCTCTACGGGCTGCGGTACGGCGAGGAGCACGAGATCACGATCGAGGAGGGCAAGACAATCATCCTGGGGCTCCAGGCGATCAGCGAGCCCGACGAGCGCGGCTACCGATCCGTGATGGCCACCATCAACGGCCAGCTCCGGCCGATCAGCGTGCGCGACCGGGCCGTCGCCTCACAGGTGGCGGCCGCGGAGAAGGCCGACAGCTCCAAGCCCGGCCACGTGGCGGCGCCTTTCCAGGGCGCCGTCACCGTCGTCGTCGCCGAGGGCGACAAGGTCGCCGCCGGTGACGTCGTCGCCACCATCGAGGCGATGAAGATGGAGGCCTCGATCACCGCCCCCGTCAACGGCACTGTCGAGCGACTCGCGATCGCCGGCACCCAGGGCGTCGACGGCGGCGACCTGGTGCTGGTCCTCGGCTGATCCCGGATCTGCCTCAACCGCACGGGTTTGCCCGACCCGTGACCGGGGCAAGCCTGACGTGTCGGCCGAGAAGCGTCGTCAGCCCAGTCAGGAGTCGCCGTGTCCCACCCGTCCGAGGAGCTCGCGGAGCTGCGCGAGGCCAGCGACGTGCTGCTCCAGCAGACGACGGAGGCGCGCGCCCGACTGCGTCCGGTTCAGGCCCAGGACTCCTCTGGCGAGATCCTGGTGCGCCTCGACGCATCCGGGCAGCTCCTCGCGGTCCAGGTCGGCTTCACCTGGGACCAGAAGCTCACGAAGCAGGAGCTGCCGGCCGCCGTCCTCGAGGCGCTGGCCGAGGCTCGGATCGCGCGGCTCGAGCAGTACGGGACGGCCATCAACGACGTGACCTCGCAGCCCACCCCCCGGGCGCGTCCCACCGCCACCACGAGCCCGGTGGTCACCCGGTTCCAGGAGCGTCTGCACGCACGAGGTGACGAGCCGGCCGCAGCCGCCGAGCTCGTCACCGAGCTGCTCACCGATGCCGAGGTGGCCCTCGTTGAGGCGAACCAGCTGCTCGACGAGCACTCCGGCCGGCAGTTCACGGGTCGCAGCGGGCCGGGTCACGTGACCGCGACCGCCTCCGGGGCAGGAGACCTGCTGGCGCTCGACCTCGACCAGGACTGGCTGACCGGCGCGCACCCCGCGAGCCTGGGGCGCGAGATCACCCAGGCGGTGCTCGCCGCGGGCGAACGGGCCCAGCGCGAGGGGCTCGCGGCGACCCTCCGGGCCAGCAAGCTCGCCCAGCTCGCGAGCCTGCTGACCGACGAAGCCATCCACGCCTGACAGCACGGACGCACCACCGCGAGACGCGAAACCCGGACGACACGAGGAGACGACTATGACCACGATGCAGGCCGAGTTCGAGGCCCTGACCTCCGAGGCCGAGGAGTGGGACGACACCGCCGAGGCGCTGAGCACCGCCGCCGGCACCGTCGCCGGCCTGCACCTAACGAGTGCGCAGTTCTCCTTCATCTCCGGCATGACCGGAGTCGCCGAGAGCTACGCCCAGGCGCGTCAGCACGTCGAGGACATCCTCCGCGCCGGCGAGCGCGAGAGCACCCAGCTGGGCGACGCCCTCCGGGACATCCGCAGCGATTTCCAGAGCACCGACCAGAGCGTCCGCGACGCCGTCGCCGCCGTGTGGATCCCCGAGTGACTGTCGACCACGGCTGAACCGTTTAGCACCTAGCAGACCATCAACGAAGGGAAGAGCCATGGGCCCCGAGACCGTCGAGCGGATCAACCAGCTGCTCCAGGAGGTCGACGAAAAGATCGAGACGCTGCGCGACAAGGTCAACGGCATCCTGTCCTGGGTGCCGTGGGGGCTGGGCTGGGTGGTCGACAAGTTCATGGACCTGTGGGACAAGGCCATGGCCAAGCTGAGCGAGTTCTGGGACAAGGTGCAGGAGTTCGTCTCCAACATCGGGGCTCCATGGGACCTCGACGATGCCAAGGAGTCGTGGATCCAGGCCGGTGGGCCGGTGGCGGCCCGCGCCACGGAGGCGGATCGCACGCAGAGCGCCGTTGACACGGAGTGGAAGGGGCAGGCCGCCGACCGCTACGCGCTGTCGCTCGCAGCCCAGAACAAGGCCCTGTCGGCCGTGCAGAGCAAGCTCACGTCGGTCATCGGACCGGCCCTGGGCAAGGTCTCGAGCGCGCTGTACATCTTCTACGGAGCGGTCATCTTCGCCATCCTGGCGCTGGTGGCCGGCATCGTGTTCGCCACCGGTGAGGCGGTCAGCATCCTCGGGCTGCCCGCCGTGCCACCGACCGTCATCACCGCGATCGTTGCCGCCATCGGCGCGATCGGGGCGGCCATCCTGAACCTGCGCGGGCAGGCCAGCGACGCCAACACCGAGTTCCTGAAGGTGGCCAGCGAGACCGGTGACTTCGGAGCCCAGAACTGGCCCAACGCGGTGCTCGGCTGATGAGTGCCACCACGGCACCACCGGACCGGGCCCGGGTGCACCGGGTGGCGGTCGTCGTGCTCGGTGCCGACGTGCTCGTGACTGCGCTCTTCGCCTTCGCCGCGGTGGACACCGGGCCCGGGGAGTCCAGAGCGCTGTTCGGCCTGCTGGCCGCCTGCACCGGAGTCGGCGGCGTCGCGGCAGCAGCGGCCATCGCGGCGGTGCGGTCCGAAACGCGACTCTGGGCCGTCCTGGCCGTGATCGCCGTGGCCGTCTCGGTGGTCCTGCTCGGCGCGGCCACCACCAGGGACGGTGGCACTGTGCTGCCGCTGGCGATGTCGCCGCTGCTGCTCATGGACTTGTGGCTGCTGAAAGGGTTGCGGGAGACCGGGTCGTTCGGCGAGCGCTGACTGTCAGTAGCTGGTCGTCAGCCGGTCCTGGCCGGTGCGAGCCTGCCAGCCGGCAAGGTCGGGGCTGGTGGTGCCGTCGCCGTAGCTGGCGAAGATCGGCCCGGTGAAGTGCATCCGGTTGGCATCGACGACCAGGCGAGCTGCCAGGGGGTCGACGCCGAGGTGGTAGACCTTTTGGTACTGGCTCATCGTGTTGCGCGTGATGGCCAGCGCATTGACGTCGCTCGAGAACTTGTCGCCGGTGGAGATCTCGTAGATCCACCAGTCGATCTCCGTGAACGTGTTTTCGTGGACGACCATGGCGGTGGCACAACGCAGGATCATCCCGACTGACCGGTCAAGCCCACTCCCGGCAGACCGGCCGCTCGCCTCGTTGCCGGCGAACACGTTGCCGACGCAGTCCCCGAGTGGGTTGTTGCCGTCTGGGCTGGTGCCCGTCTCCAGCACGTTCTCGTTGTTCGCGATGGTGTTGGAGAGGATCTGGAGGTTCGAGGAGTTGTAGATCTCGAAGGCCCCGCCGTCGTAGCCGTAGTCGGACGAAGGCCCGGCGTTGCCGGTGATCACGTTCCTGGTGGCCACGGCCCCGGGCAGTGCGGAGACGTTGGCGAAGGTGATCCCGTTGGCGCCGTAGTCGTCGTCCCCACCAGGCGTGTTCCGGATGAGTACGTCGTTGTCGTGGATCCGGTTGTCCGCGACCACGGCGAGCCGTCCGCCGCCGTTGAGATAGACACCCGTGCCGGTGCCGGAGATGTCGTTGCCGACGATCCGAGGGGCGTCGGCGTTGTGGACGAAGATGCCGTAGCACCCGAACGGCAGCCCGTGATCGTTGGTGCCCCGGCTGTTGGTGATGGTCATCCCCCTCACCGTGACCCCGGTGGCGCCGTCGTCGATCCGGACAGCGCTGCTGCCGCCGTCACCGAAGCCGCCGTCGGGTGTCGGGTCGGGCACGCAGCCGCTCACCGAGATGTCGAGCAGGGTCGTGGCCGGGGCAGCGAGCAGGATCACGTCTCGCACCCCGGCCTGGCCCTGGACCAGCACCTGCTGCCCCGGCATCGCGGCCACGGTCTGGCCGGGCTGGGTCACCGAGAACGGCCCATAGGTGCCGCCGGCCACCAGGACCTTCGAACCCGCCGGTGCGGTGGCCGTGGCCTTGGCGATGGTCCGCCACGGGCGCAGCAGGCTGCCGTCGGCGGCGTCGCTGCCGGTCGGACTCACGTGGTAGACGCCCGGGAGCGCCGGAGCGGCGTCCGCTCGTGCGGGGAGGCCAGCCACCAGGAGGGCGGCTGCGACCAGGCTCAGACGGCCCGCGGTCATCACATCGTGCTAACCGCCCCGGGCCCGTGAGGTTACGCCGGGGTCAGCTTGAGCCAGGTCGACCTCAGCGGGCCCAGCCGGAACCGGAAGTCGTCGCCGCTCACCTTGACCGAGGTGGGCAGGCCACCGAGGCTGCCGGTGAGGGTCACCGAGGTGACCCGGCCGCCGAGATCGCCGTTCCCGTCCCGGGTGAACGACAGGCTCGACAGCTTGCCGACCGCGGGCCATGCCTTCTCGATCTGGGCGCTGGTGACGGTGACGGTCCACGTGGCGTTCGGGTTGCCGGAGGATGCCTCGTAGGGGTCCTGCTGCGCGACCAGGTAGGGCTGCGAGCCCGCCGAGCTCCAGCCACCGTTGCTCGAGGAGAACTGGGTGAACGCCGGTGCGCCCTGGTAGGTGATCACCCGTCCCTTTGTCGCCTTCACCGCGGCGTTCGAGGCCGGTTGCTCGTCCGCGACGCCGCCGTAGACCTGGCACGACTCGGTGTCGCAGATGTCGTAGTAGCCGGTGGCATTCGCGCGCTCGTACGCCGCGTAGCTGCGGGCCGCGACCGCCTGGGCGCGCACCGCGTCCGCGGGCCACTCGGCCGGGACCTCGCGCGGCACCACACCCTGCACGTACCGGTCCAGCGGCAGCACGTTCACGGTGTGCTTCTCGACCGAGCGGAGCGCGCCGCGGTACTCCGCCGTGCCCTTGCCGGGCAGCCGGAGCGTGAGTGGCTGGTTGCCCCCGGTGAACTCGGCTGTGCCGGCGAACGAGGTCCACTTGGTCCAGCCCGCGCCACCCCTGGCCTTGAACGAGACAACGCTCTTCTGTCCCTTCGGCATGATCCGCCAGCGGCTGGCCCTGGGCCGCACCTTGGCCAGCACGTAGGTCTTGCCACCGGCCAGCCGGTGCAGCCGCAGCCCGTCTCGGGCGTCGACCATGACGTCCTTGCTGGTGTCGCCGGTGATCAGCACCTTGAGCGTGCCGCGGGCCCGCCCGAGCTGCGTGCCGGGGTAGTAGAAGCCCAGGATCTGCTTCCACCTCACGCCCTGGTTGGCCGCGCCGAGGGCGCCGTACTGCGAGAGCCCGTGAGCGTGGCCGTAACCGTGGCCGGTGACCGTGTAGTTCGCGGCCGCCGGGACCTCCTCGGCTGCAGCTGACAGCGGGGACATCACGAGGGCGGACGAGACGACTCCCAGGCCGAGCCCGAGCAGGCGAGAGCGGGTCATGAGGTCCGAGGGTAGGTGGCTGGTGCAAGAAGAGGGCAACCTGCACACTTGCGCCGTGGCCCTGAATCCGTTCCGCGCCCGCCGCGAGAAGCGTGAGCTCGAGCAGCAGGAGCTGATGGCGTTCCGGGCAGTTCGCCAGACCGCGCGCCAGGAGCTGCGCGACCTGGCCCGCCACGCCGACGACGACGCAGGGCACAGCCTCGACGCTGCCCAGGCGGCACTCGAGGCCGCGGCCACCGCCGAGGAGGTCGTGGCCGTCGAGCCGTACGTCCGCGCCGCCAGGGCCGCGCTCGGAGCCGCCGAGCCCCAGGGTCGTCGCAGCTACCAGGCTGTGCTGGATGCCGCACGGGCCGCGGCGCCCGATCAGTCCGCCGAGCAGCGGGTGACCGACGTTCGACAGCAGCAGAGGCTCGACATGGGACGCGGCGACGCGGACTACACCCCTGGCTCCTAGGTTCGGCGGGCGGTGAGCAGCAGGTACTCCCACTCCATGACGCCGCCGCTGACGTAGCGGTCGCCGTGGGCCGCGAGAGCCTCGTCGAGCTCCGCCGTGCGGGCCGGGTCGTCGGCCAGGGACCGGTAGACAGCGATGGTCGGTCCGTAGGTGCGCTTGAAGAAGTCGCGGAACGACGCACCGTCCTTGAACACCGGCACCGTCAGCGCCCGCTTCTCGGCGGCGACGTCGGCGACCCGGTCGCCCAGCAGGGTTCGCACGTGGTCCTCGTCGCCCCAGAGGGGCGGCGGCTGCGCACCGAGCGGGGGTGCCGGAGCGTAGGGCTTCATGGTCGCGAACATCTGGCCGATGAACCCGCCCGGCGTCCAGCTCAGCAGCCCGATCCGCCCGCCCGGGCGCACGACCCGGACCAGCTCGTCAGCGGCCTCCTGGTGGTGCGGGGCGAACATGATGCCCACGCACGAGATCGCGGTGTCGAACTCGGCGTCGGCGTACGGCAGGTGCTCGGCGTCGGCCACCTCCCAGCGCAGGTGGACTCCTGCGGCGGCCGCGGCCTGGCGGCCGGTCTCGATCAGGTCGGGAGTGAGGTCGCTGGCCACGACGTCGGCACCCGTCTGCGCGGCGGGGATCGAGGCGTTGCCGGAGCCTGCGGCGATGTCCAGGACGTGGTCGCCGGCGGTGATGCCGGTGGCCTCGACCAGAACGGGGCCGAGCGAGCTGATCACGTCGGTGACGACGGCCGGGTAGTCGCCCATCGCCCACATGGCGGCGTGCTTGGCCTTGAGCGCGGCGTCGTCGGGGGTGGATGTGGTCTGGGTGTGCTGTGTCTGGGTCATGCCGGGAAACGTAGGTACGGCGCGGGGCGCGCCGCGTCGGCGCAGCCACCCATCCTGCACGGATCGCGGCGAGCCGACTACGTACGCGCCAGCGCGGCCGCCGCGGCGGCCCGGGCCGAGGGCCCGCGCACACCGAGCTTCGTGTAGGCGTTCTGCAGGTGTCGCTCGACCGTGCGGACGCTGAGCACCAGCTCGGCCGCGATCTCGTCGTTGGAGCGGCCCTCGGCGACCAGTGCCACCACCTCGCGCTCGCGCGCCGACAGCACGTCGGTGGCGGGGACCGGGGTGCCGTCGGGGGCCATGAAGCCGCGCACCTCGTCGAGGAAGACCTGCCAGGCCGGCTCGTCGCCGAGCAGGATGTGGTTGTCGCTGTCCAGCGGCACAAGCCGCGCCCCGGGGATGCCCTTGGCGAGGAGCCGGGCGTGCTCGAAGTCGTTCATCTGGTCGCGGACCGAGTGGAGCACCAGGGTCGGTAGGTCGAGGCGAGGGAGCAGGTCGAGGCAGTTGGCCTTCGACCGCTGACGCAGCGCCTCGGAGGCGGTCGTGGCGGAGGCGGCGACCCGCTGCAGCTCGTCCAGCCAGAGCATCTGCTCCTCGGTGGCCCCCGGGATCATCATCGAGGTGAAGACCCGGCGGAACGTGTGCTGTGGCCGGCCCCACCCGACCTTGATCAGCTGCGCGAACGCCTCGAGCTGCTCCTGGCTCTCGACCGAGCCTGCCGCCGCGCCCGCGTAGCTGCCGTAGAACAGCAGCCTGGTCACCCGCTCCGGGTGCCGGGTGGCAACGCAGATCGCCGGCGGACCGCCCTGGGCCATCCCCATCAGCGCGAACCGGTCGAGCCCCGCGTGGTCGGCGACCGACTCGAGGTCGCCTATCCGCGCCTCGAGGCCGTGGTCGTCGACATCCCAGTCGGAGAGCCCGTAGCCGCGTTCGTCGTAGCGCACGATGGTGGCGAACCGGCCGACGTCCTCGAGGAAGTGTCGCCAGACCGGGCTCTCCCAGTCGTGCTGCAGGTGGCTGAGCCAGCAGGTCGACACGAGCAGCGGCGGCCCGGAGCCGGACACGGCGTAGGCGATGCGGGCGCCGTCGGGAGCCTCGCAGAAGCGGATCTGCTGCACCGGACCCGAGGCGGACATCCTTCGAGGCTAGGCGGGACCGGACTGGTGAGGAATGGCCCGGACGGGTCAGGCGCGGCGGTCGAGGCCGGCCTCGTAGGCTGCCCCCGCGGCCAGGGCCTCCGCGCGCTCGGTCGGACCCATCTGGCTCCAGAGCTCGTCGAACGCCGCCATCCCGCTGTGGGCGAACTCGACCAGGTCGGGGTCCTCGGCCAGCTCGCGCATGCCGAGCCGCCCCGCCAGCACGTCGTCGATCCGGGCGGCGAGGGGTGTGCCGGCCTCCAGGTCGGCCAGCTGACGCAGCGAGCTGCGCAGGATCGCCGCGCCCGCGGCGTCGCCGGTGAACGACTCGACGTCGTCGCGCATCAGTAACCCCATTCGGTGCGGTCGGGCAGTGCGTCCATGGCCCGCCGAGCGGCGGTCCGAAGGTCGTCGTCGTCCGGGTCCCCCGGGTCTCTGAGGGCGACGTCCTCGTAGTAGTCCTCGCAGACGAAGAAGAGCCGGTCGAGGGCCGCGAAGACCTTCTCGTTCAGTGGGCCGAGATCCTGGTAGCGCTCCTGGTAGCTGTTCGAGAACTGTCCAGGTGGCGTCTCCCCGGCCAGGAAGCCCCGGATCATCTCGACCAGGTCGTCGATACCGGGATCGACGTACCTGCGGCCAATCCTCATGTCAGTGGCCTCCCAGCTTGCCGTCGCGGATGAGGTGCTCCAGCTGCGTGTAGTTCAGCCTCCATCCTGAGATGAAATCGCCCGAGCGGGTAGTCATCACCATCTGCCCCGTGGAGGGGTTGAAGCTGAAGTTGACCGGCTGGCCGTTGTAGGTGCCTTCGCGGTGCTTGGTGGCAGGGTTGTTGACGAAGTCCTCCACGGCCTCCTTGAACTTCTCGCCTGCGTTCTTGTTCCAGTTTCCTTTAACCCCGAACTCCTTGGCGTGCTTGTCGTACTTCTTCTGGAGCTGCTTGGGGTTGAACTTCACCTTTGGCTTGGCGATCTGCCTGAGGTGGGCCAGCTTGCGGGCGGTCTTGAGGTCCTCCAGCGCCCTGCGCACCCGGTTCAGCTTCGGCGCGTTCTTGGCCAGCGTCAGCACCGCCCGGGCGGCGCGCAGGGCCTTGAGCGCGGTGAGGATCCGGTGGGCGTACTTGATGGCGCGGGCCGCGATCACGCCGGCACCGACGGCGGCAGCGCCCCCGAAGGTGACGAAGCTCAGGGCCACGCTGGCGCCGGCGGTCACTCCGCACTCGACGGCCAGGTCCTTGAGGAGGTCCTTGATCGTCTGCCGGGTTTCGTCGACCTGTCTGGCGTAGTCCTCGCAGGCCTGCCCCTGCTGGGTCAGGCAGTCGGCGAGGTCCCGGATGTGGCCCTTGGTGGTGGTGAGCACCCGTGTTGCGGTCGGTATCTCGGGTGACCTCTGGCCGCGAAGCTGCTCGATGGCCGTGTCGAGTTGGCCGGTCAGCCCGCTCACACCCCCGGCCGCGGTCTTCCAGGCGGAAGCCGCCGAGCGCAGCTGGTCGGTATTGGCGCTCGGCCATCCCCACCCCTGGAGGTGGTCGACGACGTGGTTCCACCAGTCGGGTGCGTCCTCGTTGTCGCCCCCGAGCGCAGACGGCAACGAGACGGCGGCGACCGTGACCGGCCCCTCGCCGAGTCCGCCTCCGTCGTAGCTCGGCCTCGGCTTGCCGTAGACAGACTCGGCGTGGGCGCGTCGGTGGTTCTCTACCGACGCGGCGGTGATCTCCCCCAGGTTGCCCAGCCCGTCGACCAGCGCTCGCAAGGAGTCGACGGCCTCCTGCGCGGTGGCGTCGTACTCCTTGACGAAGTCCTCCGAGCTGGTGTCGTCGCCACCGAGCGCGTGGAAGCCGCTGAGCTTGGAGGTGAGTGCCTCGTAGGAGATGGCCGCGCACTGGTTGGCGCCGACGAGCGCCTCGGCCGCGGTGTCGTAGCCGCTGGCCTGGACCTCCAGCCTCATCCGAGATCGCTCCACATCTCGAGGTTGCTCTGCCCGGCGGAGGTGTGGTTGCCGTGCGCTGTGCGACCGGCCTCCCGAAGCCCCGCCATCGCCGAGCGCATCGCGGCCATCCCGTCGTTCCACTGCTGGTGCGCCTCGGTGTGCGCTTGGGCGGCGAGGCCCTCCCAGACGTCGTGCAGCGTCTTCATCTGCTTCTCGAGGTCGTCGGTCAGCCGCTCGAGGGACCGTTCGGTCCGCTCGACGTCGCCGATGACGGCGTCGAGCTCGTCGAGGTCGATCGTGAAGTCGTCGATGCCGGCCATCAGCCGAGCCGATCGATCAGCCGGGTGGACAGTGCGTCGAGGGATGCCTGGGAGGCGTCGTCCTGGGTGGTGAAGTCGCGCAGCACGGCACCTAGCAGCTCCCCCATGCCGGCCAGGGCCTCGTGGACGTCGTCCGCAGCCACCTTCCACTCGTCCCACGCCTCGACGAACGCGTCCGCGGCGAGACCGGACCAGCCGGCATCCACGAACCCCCGGACGCGCTTGTCAATTCGCGTGACGTCGGTCTCGAGCAGGTCGCACGCAGCCCTGACGTCGCCGATGCCCTTGTCGAAGGCGGCGTAGGTCAGCTGGACGGTCACGGAACGGGCACCTCCTGGGGCTCGCGGGTGTCCTGACGGCTTGCCCGCGGCAGCGGGGTGCCAAACCGTTCCGTATCAATCAGGCGCGGAACTGGTGCAGCCGCCGGGCGGCCTCCGCAACCGACCCGGACATGGACGGGTAGACGGTGAACGCCTCGGCCAGCTGGTCCGCGGTGAGCGACTCGGCCACCGCGACGGCGACCGGGTGGATCAGCTCGCTGGCCCGCGGGCCGACCACCACGCCGCCGACGATGATGCCGGTGCCGGGCCGGCAGAACAGCTTCACGAAGCCGTCGTGGACGCCCTGCATCTTCGCGCGAGCGTTGCCCGACAGCGGGAGGGTGACCGCCTCGGCCTGGATCTCGCCGGTGTCGATGGCCCGCTGCGACCAGCCCACTGTGGCGATCTCGGGAGCGGTGAACACGTTGGAGGAGACCTTCTTGAGGTCCAGTGGGTGTACGGCGTCGCCGAGGAGGTGCCACATGGCGATCCGGCCCTGCATGGCGGCCACCGAGGCGAGCATGAGCACGCCGGTGCAGTCG
Organism: uncultured Actinomycetota bacterium; assembly: GCA_963817125.1. Classification (GTDB taxonomy): domain Bacteria; phylum Actinomycetota; class Actinomycetes; order Propionibacteriales; family Nocardioidaceae; genus Nocardioides. The sequence goes on along the minus strand of CAWFNB010000016.1, from coordinate 239,390 downwards.
CCGGCGGCGTACACCCCGCGGGCAGAGGTGCGCGAGACCCGGTCGACGTTGACGAAGCCGCCGTCCTTGAGGATGACGCCGGCCTCCTCGAGGCCGAGGTCATCGGTGTTGGGCACCGAGCCGAGCGCCAGGATGCAGTGCGAGCCCTGGACGGTGCGTCCGTCGGTGAGCGTCACGGTGACCACGTCGCCGTCGCGGGTCACCGCCTCCATCCGCGAGCGCGAGAGCACGGTCATCCCGCGCCGGGTCAAAACCTCCTCGAGCACCGCGGAGGCGTCGGCGTCCTCGCCGGGCAGCACCCGGTCGCGCGAGGAGACCAGGGTGACCGGGATGCCGAGGTTGAGGTAGGCGCTGGCGAACTCGGCGCCGGTGACGCCGGACCCGACCACCACGAGCTCAGTAGGGATCTCGGTCAGGTCGTAGACCTGCTCCCAGGTCAGGATCCGCTCGCCGTCCGGCTCCGCGGTCGGCATGGTGCGCGGCGCGGCGCCCGTCGCGATCAGGACCGCGTCCGCACGCAGGATCTTCTCCGAGCCGTCCGGGAGCTCGGCGATGACGCGGTCCGGCCCCGCCAGCATGCCCCGGCCCCGGATCACCGTCACTCCGTCGCGGGTCAGCCGGCGCTCGATGTCGCCGGACTGGTCGGCCGCGAGGCTCTTGACCCGCGCGTTCACGCGGGCCAGGTCGACCCGGATCGACGTGGCCTCGTCGCCCTCGTGGTCCATGAAGTTGACGCCGAGCTCGGCTGCTCCGGCCAGCTCGCTCATCACCTCGGCGGTGGCAATCAGCGTCTTGCTGGGCACGCAGTCGGTGAGCACCGCCGAGCCGCCCACGCCGTCCCTGTCGACGATCGTGACCTCGGCACCGAGCTGGGCGGCCACGTGCGCGGCCTCGTAGCCGCCCGGGCCGCCGCCGATGATGACAACGCGGTCTGTCACGAGCCCGCCTCAGAGGTTGATCATGTGGCCGGCGATGCCCTCGACGGCCTCCTTCATCGCCTCCGACAGGGTCGGGTGCGCGAAGACGTTGCGCGCCACCTCGTCGGCGGTCAGGTCCCACTTCTGGGCCAGGGTGAGCGCCGGCAGCAGCTCGGTCACCTCGGGGCCGATCAGGTGAGCGCCGACGATCTCGTTGTGCTCGGCGTCGGCCACGATCTTCACGAAGCCGGCGGTCTCGGCCATGCCACGCGCCTTGCCGTTGGCCGAGAACGGGAACGAGGCGACCTTGACGTCGTACCCCTTCTCCTTGGCCTGGGCCTCGGAGTAGCCGAACGAGGCGATCTGGGGCTGGCAGAACGTCGCCCGCGGAATCATGTCGAAGTCGATCTCGATGGTCTCGGCGTCGGCGATCGTCTCCGCGGCAATCACGCCCATCGCCTCGGCGGTGTGGGCCAGCATCAGCTTGCCCGTGACGTCGCCGATGGCGTAGATGCCCGTGACGTTGGTGCGTCCCCGCGCGTCCACTGCGATCGCGCCACGGTCGGTGAGCTCGACACCGGCCTTGTCGAGGCCGTAGCCCTCGACGCGTGGCGCGAAGCCGAACGCCGCCAGCATCTTGTCGGCTTCGAGGACCTGGCTGTCACCTCCGTCGGCCGGGCTGACCGTCACCTTGACGCTGCTGCCGGTGTCCTCGACGTTCTCGACCTTGGTCGAGAGGAGGACCTTCACGCCCAGCTTTTTGTAGGCGCGCAGCAGCTCCTTGGAGACGTCCGCGTCCTCGGTCGGGACCATCCGGTCGAGGAACTCCACGATCGTGACGTCCACCCCGAAGTTGGTCATCACGTAGGCGAACTCGACGCCGATCGCGCCGGAGCCCCCGATGATGACCGAGCCCGGGAGCTGGTCGTCGAGGATCTGCTCCTCGTAGGTGACCACGTTGTCGCTCACCGACATCCCGGGCAGCATCCGCACCTTGGCGCCGGCCGCGATGATCAGGTCGTCGCAGGTGTAGGACGACGTGCTGCCGTCCTTGTCGACGCTGACGCCATGCTTCCCGTCGGCCTCGCCGGTCAGGGTGCCCCAGCCGTCGATCTCGGTGATCTTGTTCTTCTTCATCAGGTAGTGGACGCCCTTGGCGCTGGCATCGGCGACGCTGCGGCTGCGCTGGTGGGCGGGGCCGAAGGCCATGGTGGCCTCACCCTCGATCCCGAACGTCTTCTTCTCGTGGGTGATGATGTGCGCGATCTCGGCGTTGCGGAGCAGCGCCTTCGAGGGAATGCAGCCGACGTTCAGGCAGACACCGCCCCAGTACTTCTCCTCCACGATCCCCACGCTCTTGCCGAGCTGGGCGGCGCGGATCGCGGCGACGTACCCTCCGGGGCCGGCGCCGAGGACCAGGACATCGAAGTGGGTCACATCGCTCACGGTGCCACCCTAGTAACCAAGTGAAGGCACTACTGTTCAGCGGTGCCCCTGTATGCCGCCTACGGTCCGAACATGGACCCGCGCCGCATGCTGGAGCGCTGCCCGCACTCGCCGCTGGAGACGACCGGCTGGTTGACCGGCTGGCGGCTGACCTTCGGCGGCGAGGAGCACGGCTGGGACGGCGCCCTCCCGACGATCGTCCAGGACCCGATCGAGCAGGTCTTCGTCGCGGTCTACGACGTGTCGCGCGAGGACGAGTCCGCCCTCGACGCCTGGGAGGCGGCCGACTCGGGCCTCTACCGCAAGACCAAGGTGCGGATCTTCACGCTGACCGGCGAGATCGTGGTGTGGACCTACGTGCTCGACGCCTACGAGGGCGGCCTGCCGTCCGCTTCGTACGTCGGCGTGCTCGCGGACGCGGCCGAGGCGGCCGACGCCCCCCTGGACTACGTCGCCCGCCTCCGGGCCCTGCCCTGTCGGTCGACCGGGCTCTAGCCGCGGTCCCGGTTCGGGGTAACTCACCGTTCGGTCAGCTTCCATGGTGTTCGAACGCCATAGAAGCTGACCGAACGGTGAGTTACCTGTCCGAGCGAGCTTGGGGCCGTACCGGCCAGCTACGCGCGCAGCCGACCGATCAGAACCTCAGGCGCCCGGCTGGCCGCGGTGGCAGACCGCCTCGACGTTGTTGCCGTCGGGGTCGCGGACGAACGCGCCGTAGTAGGCCTCGTGGTACTCGGGCCAGAGCCTCGGCTCGTGCAACACCTCGGCCCCACGGGCCACGGCAGCGGCGTGGAAGGCCCGGACCGTCTCGACGTCGGGGGCGGTGAACGCGATGTGCACCTCGCGGTTGGGGCCCATCCCGTCGAACGTCGACAGCCAGAAGTCCGGCTTGTCGGTGCCGTAGCCGATGGCCACCTCGAAGTCCATGAGGCGCCGGTGGCCCAGGGTCGCGAGGACCTCGTCGTAGAAGGCGGCGGACTCCGCCAGGTCGGTGCAATTGATGCCGAGGTGGTCGAGCATTGGCACAGCCTAGATGGGTAAGTCCGGGGGATCGTGCAAGCGAGCGGACCTCGGCGCCGCGCTGGCAAGGCGCCGATGCGAAGGCATACTGGGCGTCTTTCGAGCGTCTGTGACGCCGCCAGCGTGGATGCTGAGCGTCGCGTAGCGTGCGAGACCTTGGACTTAGTCATCTAGGCTCGCGCGGGTGACGGCGCCGACCCCCTACGCCCTGGCCGACGAGGCCGCCGGACGACTCGCCGAGCTCACCGGCGTGGCTCGCCACGACGTGGCGATGGTGCTCGGCTCCGGGTGGCTGCCCGCGGTCGACGCCCTGGGTGCGCCGACTGCCGAGATCGCGGCCACGGACCTGCCTGGCTTCGGTGAGGCGGCGGTGGTCGGGCACTCCGGGAAGATCCGCTCGATCGACGTGGGTGGTGTGCAGGCGCTGGTGTTCCTGAGCCGCACGCACTTCTACGAGGGCAAGGGCGTAGCTGCGGTCGTGCACGGTGTGCGTACGGCGGCCCGGGCCGGCTGCCGCACGGTGGTCCTCACCAACGGCTGCGGCGGCCTCAACGAGACGTGGACGCCGGGCACGCCGGTGCTGATCAGGGACCACATCAACCTCACCGGCAGGTCCCCGATCGAGGGCGCGACGTTCGTCGACCTCACCGACCTCTACAGCGGCCGGCTCCGCGCGCTGTGCCGCGAGGTGGACCCGAGTCTCGACGAGGGGGTCTACGTCCAGTTCCCCGGGCCGCACTACGAGACTCCGGCCGAGATCGGGATGGTGCGCGCCATCGGCGGGGACCTGGTCGGCATGAGCACCACCCTGGAGGCGATCGCCGCCCGCGAGGCCGGGATGGAGGTGCTCGGCATCAGCCTGGTCACCAACCTGGCCGCCGGAATCGGCGGAGACCCGCTCAACCACGAGGAGGTCCTCGAGGCCGGTCGGTCCGCAGCAGAGCGGATGGGCGCGCTGCTCTCCCAGGTCGTGCCCCGCCTATAGGTTCCTCACCATGCGTGTCCTCGTCACTGGAGCCGCCGGCAGCATCGGCCGGGTGGTGACGGTGGGCCTCGAGGATCGTGGCCACGACGTGGTCGGCCTCGACCTGGTGCCGGTCCCCGACGGGACCGACATCGCCTGGCACACGGCCGACTGCACGGACGCCGATGCCGTGACCGACGTCTTCGCCGCCGAGTTCGCGGCGTCAAGCCTCGACGCCGTCGTCCATCTGGCCGGCCACCCCGGCGAAGCGTCGCTGCCCGACTCGCTCAGCTCGCACGTCGTCACCACCGCCGCGCTGCTCGACGCCATGGTCGAGCACGGCGTCCGCCGGTTCGTCTACGCAGGGTCCAACCACGCCGTCGGCCACACGCCTCGCGCCGGTCTGCCCGATGGCTTGGTCACGGTGGACATCCGGCCCCGGCCCGACACCTTCTACGGCGTCGCCAAGGTCGCGGCCGAGGCCCTGATGAGCCTGTACGCCGATCGGTACGGCCTCGACGTGGTGTCCTGCCGGATCGGCTCGTTCCTCCCGGAGCCCCGGACGGTGCGTCACCTCGCCACCTGGCTCTCGCACGACGACTGCGTGCGGATGGTCGAGGCAGCGATCACGACGCCGGCCCCGGCCTACGCCGTCCTCTACGGCATCTCTGCCAACACCCGCGCCTGGTGGGACCTGGCCCCCGGCCGCGCGCTCGGCTACGACCCGCTCGACAACGCAGAGCACTGGGCAGACCGAGTGGCCGCCGGCCCGGACGACCATGCCGAGAACGCCCGCGTGGGCGGCGACTACACGCTCGACGGCAAGGTGCGCCCGGCGCTCGACCGACCTTGACCTGGAGTGCACTACAACCCTGACACTGGGACGGTGACCGAACCTCTTCCAGTACTCACCATCGCCGAGGCGGCGGAGCTGACCGGCCTGACCGCCGACACGCTCCGCTACTACGAGCGCGACGGCCTGATGCTCCGCTCCGTGCCCCGCGGCAGCTCCGGCCACCGCAGGTACGGCGAACGCGACCTCGCGTGGATCGAGCTCATCACCAAGCTGCGGTCGACGGGGATGTCGATCCGCGACGTACGCCGCTACGCGGACCTGGTCCGCGCCGGCGACGGCAACGAGCTCGAGCGGCTGGAGCTGCTACGCGCGCACCGCCAGGTCGTCCTGGCCAGGCTGGCCGAGGTCCAGAACCATCTCGGCGCGATCGACTACAAGATCGGTCTCTACGAGGACCGGCTGGAGCGGTCCGGACGCGTGGCTTGACCTGGAGCGCGCTCCAAGGGGTTCAGTGGAACGCATGACCCTGAAACGACGCACCCTCGGCACCACCTCCGCCCTCGACGTCTCCGAGCTCGGCCTCGGCTGCATGGGGATGTCGGAGTTCTACGGCACCGCCGACGAGCAGACCGGCACCGACACGATCCACCGCGCGCTCGACCTGGGTGTCAGCTTCCTCGACACCGCCGACATGTACGGCCCGTTCACCAACGAGCAGCTGGTCGGTCGCGCCATCAAGGACCGTCGGGACGAGGTCCGGCTCGCCACCAAGTTCGGCAATGAGCGCAACCCCGACGGCAGCTGGGTCGGGATCAACGGCAGCCCCGACTACGTGCGCTCCGCGTGCGACGCGTCGCTACAGAGGCTCGGTGTGGACCACATCGACCTCTACTACCAGCACCGGGTCGATCGGTCCGTGCCGATCGAGGACACGGTCGGTGCCATGAAGGAGCTGGTCGACGCGGGCAAGGTCCTGCACCTCGGTCTCTCGGAGGCCGCGCCCGAGACCATCCGTCGGGCGCACGCGGTCCACCCGATCACTGCCCTGCAGTCCGAGTACTCGCTGTTCACCCGCGACCTCGAGGACGAGATCCTGCCGACGATCCGGGAGCTCGGGATCGGTCTGGTGCCCTACTCGCCCCTCGGGCGCGGCATCCTCACCGGTGCCGTCACCGCCGACACCCTGCAGGAGGACGACTCGCGCGCCATCGGGCGCTTCCCGCGCTTCGAGGGTGCCGCGTTCGACGCCAACCTCCGGCTCGTCGCGAGGGTCAAGGAGATCGCCGAGGCACAGGCCTGCACTTCCGGGCAGCTCGCGCTGGCCTGGGTGCTCGCCCAAGGCGACGACATCGCGCCGATCCCCGGCACGAAGCGGATCTCCTACCTGGAGGAGAACGTGGGCGCCACGGCCGTCGAGCTGACCGACGACGACCTCAAGGCACTCGAGGACGCCGTCCCGCGCGGCGCCGTGGTCGGCGACCGCTACGTCGACATGAGCACGGTCAACGCCTAGAGACCTAGGGTGCGGTCATGAGCACCCCACGACGCACTTCGTCTCCCCCGCTCCGCTCCTCCGCCGAACTGCGCCGCGGAGACCCCGCAAAAGCATGAGCACCTCAGCGGCCACAGACCTCCTGCTCGAGCGGGCCCGGGCGTGGCTGGCCGACGACCCCGACGACAGCACGCGGGTCGAGCTCATGCAGGTGATCGCCGACGTCGAGGGTGGCGGCGACGCCACCGATCTGGCCGACCGGTTCGCCGGCACCCTGGAGTTCGGCACCGCCGGGCTGCGCGGTGCGGTGGGGGCCGGGCCCAACCGGATGAACCGGGCGGTGGTCACCCGGGCGGCCGCCGGGTTGGCGGCCTACCTCCACGAGCAGGGAGCCAGCGGACCGGTGGTCGTCGGGTACGACGCGCGGCACCGCAGCGACGACTTCGCCCGCGACACCGCCGAGGTGATGAACGGCGCCGGGTTCAAGGTCTGGGTGCTGCCGCGGCCGCTGCCGACGCCGGTGCTGGCCTTCGCGATCCGCGAGCTCGGCTGCGCGGCCGGGGTGATGGTCACCGCGAGCCACAACCCACCCCAGGACAACGGCTACAAGGTCTACCTCGGCGACGGCAGCCAGATCGTGCCGCCGTCGGACGCGGAGATCGCGGCCCGGATCGCCGCGGTGGGCACGCTGGCCGACATCCCGCGCGGCCACGCCGGAACCGTGCTCGGCGAGCACCTCGTGGACCGCTATCTCGACACCGTCGCCGAGCTGGCGCAGGACGGTCCGCGCGACCTCGAGCTCGTCTACACGCCCTTGCACGGCGTGGGCGGCACCTCGGCCCTGCAGGTCCTCGAGACCGCCGGCTTCGCAGCGCCGCGGGTCGTCGCTCAGCAGGAACAGCCCGACCCCGACTTCCCGACGGTTCCGTTCCCCAACCCGGAGGAGCCCGGCGCCCTGGACCTGGCCATGGCCCTGGCCCGGGAGCACGGCGCCGACCTCGTGGTGGCCAACGACCCCGACGCCGACCGCTGTGCGGCGGCGGTCCCGACCGGCTCTACCAAAGGAGGGGGGTGGCGGATGCTGCGCGGCGACGAGGTCGGGGCGCTGCTCGCACACCACCTGATGGCTCGCGGCCGCACCGGGACCTGGGCGGCGTCCATCGTGTCGTCCACGCTGCTCGGGCGGATGGCCGCGGCGGCCGGGCAGCGGTACGTCGAGACGCTCACCGGATTCAAGTGGATCAGCCGGGTCGAGGGGCTGACCTTCGGCTATGAGGAGGCGCTCGGCTACTGCGTCGACCCCGACCACGTGAAGGACAAGGACGGGATCTCGGCGCTGCTGCTGCTCTGCGAGCTGGCCGCTGAGACCAAGGCCGCCGGCCGCACCCTGGTCGACGTCCTCGACGACCTCGCCCTTGAGCACGGCCTGCACGCCACCGACCAGGTCTCGGTGCGGGTGGCCGACCTGGCCCTGATCGGGCAGGCGATGGAGCGCCTCCGCGGCACGCCGCCGCGCGAGCTCGGCGGCTTCGCGGTCGAGTCGGTCGAAGACCTCTCGCAGGGCAGCGCGGCGCTGCCACCGACCGACGGGTTGCGCTACCACCTCGCCGACGGCGGGCGCGTCATCGTGCGGCCCAGCGGCACCGAGCCCAAGCTCAAGTGCTACCTGGAGGTGGTCGTCCCCGTGGACAGCGAGGCCGGGGTTGACGCGGCCCGGATCTCGGCGGCCGCTCGGCTGGACGCTCTCGGTGCCGACGCGATCGCCGCTCTCGGCCTCTAAGTCACCAGGACGGCGGCCACGAGGAACAACCCGGTCGCGATCAGCGCCGCGATCTCGGGCCAGGCCGGCTCCCGGCGCACCTGGCGGGCCAGCTCATCGACTTCGGGCGAGAACGCGCGGATCCCTCGGCGGGTGCGATCCTGCTTGATCAGTTGACGCACCCGTGTCTCGACGAAGTCGCCGTAGTCGATGCCGGGCTCGATGTGAGCTTCGACCTCGCCGGTCAGCCCGCCCACCTCCTGGCGGGAGCGCTGCATCGCAGAGCCCTTCATCACCTGGCGCAGGCTGCGGCCCACGCCGGCGCACACGTAGCGCTTCTCGGAGGTGCGCACCGCCATCACCTGCTGGACCGCGATCTCCTCGATCGCGGCCAGCGGGATGCGGACCGTGCTGAGCATGTTGCGGAGCTCGAGGCAACCGTCTCGCACCAGCACCTGGGGCCGGACCGTGCTCGTCCAGATCAGCGCGCCGACGAAAAGTGCCAGCGCTGGCGCCCAGAGCGGCACGTCGTCCATGTCGACGGCCCAGGCCACCACTCCGCCGACGACGATGAGGCCGCCGAGGATCGTGGTGAAGCTGCCGCCGTTCCGGGCGAACTTCTCGACCGCGGCGTCGTCCTGCTCCGTGCTGGCCACAGCTCCTCCAGGGGCTCTCGTCGCTTACCAGCCTATGCTGGGCGGCATGGCTGTCGACGCCCGGACGCTCTCCCCGGAATTCACCAACGGGCTCGACGTGACCGGGTCGAACGCGTCCCTGCGGCGCTTCCTGCACGGGCTTCCTGGCGTCGACCAGGTGGGTGCGGAGGCCCGTGCCGCAACGCTCGGCAGCCGGTCGATCAAGACCTCGGCCAAGGCGTACGCCCTGGACCTCGCCATCTCCATGGTCGACCTGACCACGCTGGAGGGGCAGGACACCGTGGGCAAGGTCCGCTCGCTCGCCGCCAAGGCGATGCACCCGGATCCCTCAGACCCCTCCTGCCCGTCGACCGCGGCAGTCTGCGTCTACCCCGACATGGTCGCGGCCACCAAGGAGGCGCTGGGCACCAGCGGAGTGAAGGTCGCGGCCGTCGCGACCGCGTTCCCGAGCGGTCGCGCCGCGATGGACATCAAGCTCGCGGACACCAAGGACGCCGTCGAGGCCGGCGCCGACGAGATCGACATGGTGATCGACCGCGGTGCCTTCCTCTCCGGCCGCTACCTCGACGTGTTCGAGGAGATCGTGGCGGTGCGCGAGGCCTGTGCCAGAGAGAACGGGCAGAGTGCGCACCTCAAGGTGATCCTCGAGACCGGCGAGCTCCAGACCTACGACAGCGTCCGCCGGGCCTCGTGGTTGGCGATGCTCGCCGGCGGCCACTTCATCAAGACCTCCACCGGCAAGGTGCAGCCCGCCGCCACCCTGCCCGTCACGCTGGTGATGCTCGAAGCGGTCCGCGACTTCCGCGAGGCGACGGGCACCCAGATCGGCGTGAAGCCGGCCGGTGGCATCAAGACCGCCAAGGACGCGATCAAGTACCTGGTCACCGTCAACGAGATCGCCGGGCCGGACTGGCTCCATCCGGACTGGTTCCGGTTCGGTGCCTCCACGCTGCTCAACGACCTCCTCATGCAGCGCATGAAGCTCACCACCGGCCGCTACGCCGGCTCCGACTACGTCACCGTGGACTGACCCATGACCCAGAGCGCAGAGCCCGGACTCACCTTCGACTACGCACCCGCACCGGAGTCGCGGTCGATCGTCGACATCAAGCCGTCATACGGCCTGTTCATCGACGGCGACTTCGTCGACGGGCACGGGAAGGCCTTCAAGACCATCAATCCCGCCTCGGAAGAGGTGCTGGCCGAGATCGCCGAGGCCGACGACCACGACATCGACCTCGCGGTGAAGGCCGCCCGCCGCGCCTACGACCGGGTCTGGTCGAAGATGCCCGGCTCCGAGCGCGCCAAGTACCTCTACCGGCTCGCCCGGATCATCGCCGAGCGGTCCCGCGAGCTCGCGGTGCTCGAGTCGATCGACAACGGCAAGCCGATCCGGGAGTCCCGCGACGTCGACGTACCGATCGTCTCGGCGCACTTCTTCTACTACGCCGGCTGGGCCGACAAGCTGAAGTACGCCGGCTTCGGAGAGCAGCCCCTGGGCGTCGCCGCCCAGGTGATCCCGTGGAACTTCCCGCTGCTGATGCTGGCCTGGAAGATCGCGCCGGCTCTGGCGTGCGGCAACACGGTCGTGCTCAAGCCGGCCGAGACCACGCCGTTGACCGCGCTGCTGTTCGCCGAGATCTGCCAGCAGGCCGACCTGCCGCCCGGGGTGGTCAACATCGTCACCGGCGCGGGCGGCACCGGACAGGCGTTGGTCGGCCACCAGGACGTCGACAAGGTGGCGTTCACTGGCTCGACCGAGGTCGGCAAGGCCATCGCGCGGACGATCGCCGGGACCGACAAGCGCGTCACCCTCGAGCTCGGCGGCAAGGCGGCGAACATCGTCTTCGACGACGCTCCGGTCGACCAGGCCGTCGAGGGCATCGTCAACGGCATCTTCTTCAACCAGGGCCACGTGTGCTGCGCCGGCTCCCGGCTGCTGGTGCAGGAGTCGGTGGCCGAGGACGTGCTGCACCGGTTGAAGCGCCGGATGGCCACCCTGCGGGTCGGCGACCCCCTGGACAAGAACACCGACATCGGGGCGATCAACTCCGCGGAGCAGCTGGCCCGCATCCGCGAGCTGTCCGACGTCGGCGAGGCCGAGGGGGCCGCACGGTGGTCACCGGCCTGCGAGCTGCCCGCGCACGGCTACTGGTTCCCGCCGACGTTGTTCACCGACGTCACCCAGGCGCACCGGATCGCCCGCGAGGAGATCTTCGGTCCGGTCCTCTCCGTGCTGACCTTCCGGACGCCCGCCGAGGCGGTCGCCAAGGCCAACAACTCGCCGTACGGCCTCTCCGCCGGGATCTGGACCGACAAGGGATCCCGGATCCTCAAGATCGCCAACGAGCTGCGCGCGGGCGTGGTGTGGGCCAACACGTTCAACAAGTTCGACCCGGCCAGCCCGTTCGGCGGCTACAAGGAGTCGGGCTACGGCCGCGAGGGCGGTCGCCACGGGCTGGAGGCGTACCTGCGATGACCCCCACCAACAGCAGGGCAGACGTCCGCAAGACCTACAAGCTCTTCATCGGCGGGGGGTTCCCACGCTCGGAGTCCGGCCACTCCTACGTGGTCGAGGACTTCCGCGGGAAGTTCGTGGCCAACGCGGCCCTCGCGTCACGCAAGGACGCCCGCGACGCGGTCGTGGCCGCGCGCTCCGCGTTCGGCGGCTGGTCGTCGCGCACGGCGTACAACCGCGGGCAGGTGGTCTACCGCATCGCCGAGCTGATGGAGGACCGGCGCCCGCAGTTCGTCGACGCGCTCTCGCTCTCTGAGGGCCTGTCTGCGAAGCGGGCCGAGTCGGCGCTCGACGCGGCGGTGGACCGGCTGGTCTGGTACGCCGGCTGGGCGGACAAGCTCACCCAGGTGGTCGGCAACGCCAACCCGGTGGCGGGGCCGTTCTTCAACCTCTCCACCCCGGAACCGACCGGCGTGGTCGCGGTGCTCGCCCCCCAGGAGTCGTCGCTGCTCGGCCTGGTGAGCGTGGTCGCGCCGGTGATCGTCAGCGGCAACACCGCAGTCGTGATCTCGTCGTACCGCCGGCCCCTGCCCGCGGTGACGTTCAGCGAGGTGCTGGCCACCTCCGACGTCCCCGGTGGTGTGGTCAACATGCTGACCGGCGACGCGACGACCGTGGGGCCGTGGCTGGCCTCGCACATGGACGTCAACGCGATCGACCTGTGCGGGCTCGCGGGTGACGCGGCGCTGGCCGCCGAGCTCGAGGTGGCGGCCGCGGACAACCTCAAGCGGGTCCGCCGGGCGCCGGCCGCCGAGCCGGACTGGTCAGCAGAGCCGGGGCTCGACGCGATGACTGCCTTCCTGGAGACCAAGACGGTCTGGCACCCGATCGGGGTGTAGCCCCCGTCTAGCCCACCAGCTCTCCGGCTGCTGCACGGACCAGCGCCCGGGGCGTGCTGGTGAGCACGGCGATGGTCACCTGGGTCACCTCGCCGCCGCTGCGTTGCACGACCACCTTGGTCTGCCCCACGTCGGTCGTGGGCTCGACAGCGCACGCGGTGACGCCCTCGCCCAGCCAGTCGACCGGCTCCCCCGGCCCGACGGTGCCGGTGCGGTCCAGGGTGGCGCAGAGCTTGTCGTAGGACGCGGTGCGGTCGCGCACCTCGACGTACCCCTGCTCCGCCTCGCGGTGACAGCCGCGCACGGTCTCCGTCGCGCCCTTCGCGGTCGGCGTCCACCCCAGCGTCGTGAAGACCTGGTCGGGAATACGCACGGCACAGTCCGCGTCGGTAGTCGCGTCCGTTTCGGGCATGAGGCCGGGATCCTCCCCGCCGACGCAGGCGGCCGCCGGCAGGAGCAGCGCCAGGACCAGCGCGAGCGCCCCTGCCCGGGTTCCCATGCTTCCAGCCTGCCACGGCATGATGGGCCCGTGCCTGCGCGGGTGATCGTCCTGGCCGGGCCTTCGGGCTCGGGCAAGTCCCACCTCGCTGCACGGCTCCGGCTCCCGGTGCTGAGGCTGGACGACTTCTACCGCGACGGCGACGATCCCGACCTGCCGCGGATCTCCCAGGGGGCCAACGCGGGCCTCGTCGACTGGGACGACCCCCGCTCCTGGCTGGGCGACGAGGCGGTCGCCGCGATGGCGACGCTGTGCCGGACCGGAACGGTGGCGGTGCCGGTCTACGACATCGCCCAGGACGGACGTAACGGCTGGCACACGCTCGATCTGGACGGCCACGACCTCGTCGTCGCCGAGGGGATCTTCGCCCACCACGTGGTCGGTCCGCTGCGCTCGGCGGGGTTGCTGGCTGCGGCGTACTGCCTGCGCCAGCACCCGATCGTGACGTTCTGGCGGCGGCTGTCGCGCGACCTGCGGGAGCACCGCAAGCCACCGCTGGTGCTGGTCCGGCGCGGGCTGGCGCTGATGCGCAACCAACGACGGATCGTGGCCGCCGCGGTCGCGGCCGGGTGCGAGCCTGGTTCGGCAGACGAGGCGTACGCCGCAGTGCAACGGCTCCCGTCCCCGGAGTCGCGGCGATGAATCTCGACGCGGTCCGCGGCCTCTCGCAGCCCGACCAGCGCACCTGCGGCCCCACCTCGCTGCTGGCGGCGCGGATGCTGCTCGACCCGGCGTACGCCGCGACCATGAACCCGCACGCCTTCGCCACCGAGGCGGTCGCGCTGCACCGTCGCGTCACCTCGGCCTCCGGCTCCCGGCTCCCCTGGCCGCGTGCGCTCGGCACTCCCCCGTGGGCGGTGGCCCGCGCGATGACTGAGTTTGCGGGCATTCCCTACTCGACGACGCTGGTGCTCTTCCACGACCGGGCCCGCCTGGTCGCCCGGATGCAGGCGGCCACCGGTGCCGGACAGCCGGTCCCCTTCTACGTCGGCGATCGCTGGCTGCCCCGTCACGTCGTGCTGGCAGTCGCCGCGCTCCCCGACGGCGTGACCGTCTACAACCCGGCCCACGGCACCCTCGACCCGATGGCAGCCTCCGACTTCGAGGCCTCGAAGCTCACCACGTTCGGGCGCTGGACCAAGCCCTGGTTCGTGGTGCTGCCGGACAGGTTCTGACCGAGCTGACGGGTTGTCTTGAGGGCTGTCGATTTGGGGTGCGCTCGCCCGTCACCTGTACGAGGTCACCGTCCGGTGGCCTCCTACAACCGGAGGTCATCATGAGTCACCCCATCGTGCACGCCGAGATCCGTTCGAGCGATCCCGACGCAACCCGGGCGTTCTTCGGGGACCTGTTCGGCTGGACCTACCCCACCGAGGGCGCAGTTCCCGGCTACACCTTCGTCGAGACGGGCGTGCCCGACGCGCTGTACACCGCGATCAGCCCGCTCCAGGGGGACAGCGACCTGGTCACCTTTTTCGTCGGCGTCGAGGACATGGCCACCGCCATCGCGGACACGACCCGCCTCGGCGGCCGCATCGTGCAGGAGCCGGTCACCGTCCCCGGAGTGGAGTTCGCGCTGATCGCCGATCCCCAGGGTCACATTGTCGGTCTCGCCCAACAGCTCTGACCCTCACCATCACCGGCGGGCGTTGAGCCGGGCGGCCTGGCGCGTCAGGTGGTCGCGCTCGGCGAGGTTGGGTGCCTTCTGGGCCGCCTCGGCGTAGAGGCGAGCCGCCGTCACCAGGTCGCCGTCGCGCTCGTGGAGGTACGCCGCCACCGCGGTGTGGCGGGGCAGTGAGTCGTCCAGGGCGGCCAGTGCCGACAGGCCCGCGCGTGGTCCGTCGGCCTGGCCGACTGCCACCGCGCGGTTGAGCCGGACGACCGGGCTGTCGGTCAGGCTCGCGAGCTCGTCGTACCACTCGACGATCTGCACCCAGTCGGTCTCCTCGGCCGTGGGCGCGTCGGCATGGAGTGCCGCGATGGCTGCCTGGGCCTGGAACTCGCCCAGCCGGTCGCGGGCGAGGGCCGTCTGCAGGACTGCGACGCCCTCGGTGATCGACTCGGTGTCCCACTGGCGGCGGTCCTGTTCGGCGAGCGGCACCAGGCTGCCGTCGGGCGCGGTCCGGGCGGCGCGCCGGGCGTGGTGGAGCAGCATGAGCGCGAGCAGCCCCGCGACCTCACCGAAGAGATCATGGCGAGCGTCGATCGCGGCCACGAGCTGCCGGGTGAGCCGGATGGCCTCGACAGCGAGGTCGACGTCGCCGGAGTAGCCCTCGTTGAACACCAGGTAGAGGACGCGCAGCACGGTGGCGACGTCGCCGGGCTGGTCGAACCGCACGCCTGAGACGGTGCGCTTGGCGCGGCTGATGCGCTGCGCCATGGTCGCCTCGGGCACCAGGTAGGCCTGGGAGATCTGGCGAGTGGTCAGCCCGCCCACGGCGCGCAGCGTGAGCGCGACCGCGGACGACGGCGTCAGCGACGGGTGGGCGCACAGGAAGTAGAGCTGGAGCGTGTCGTCCACGGCGGGCCCGGGCCCGGGCACGGGCTCCTCGTCGACGAGGTCCTCACGGCGGCGGCGGGCGGTGTTCGCCCTGGTGGCGTCGAGGAACCGACGCCAGGCCACGGTGACCAGCCAGCCCTTCGGGTCCCGCGGCGGGTCGGCCGGCCAGACGCGGACCGCCTCGACCAACGCATCCTGCACGGCGTCCTCGGCCGCCGCGAAGTCGGCTCCGCGGCGGACGAGGATCCCGAGCACGCCTGGCGTGAGGCCCCGGAGCAGGACGTCGTCCACCAGAGGTCAGTCCGTGATGGTTGGCGGCTTGGTCAGGAACGGGCGCAGCTCGAGCCACTCGTGGATCGGCTTCCCGCCCGCCCCAGGGGCGGCCGACAGCTCCCCGGCCAGCTCGACGGCGCGCTCGTAGCTGTCGACATCGATCACGTACCAGCCGGCGATGAGGTCCTTGGTCTCGGCGAACGGGCCGTCGGTGACCGGCGGGCGACCCTCGCCGTCGTACCGGACGAACGTCCCCTCGGGGGCGAGCGCCTGACCGTCCACGAACTCGGCGGTCTCCTCGAGCCGGGCCGCGAAGTCGTTCATGTACTTCACGTGGGCCGAGATCTCCTCCGGCGCCCACTGGTCCATCGGCACGTCGTTGACCGCGGCCGGGGCGCCGCGGTAGTGCTTGAGCAGCAGGTACTTCATCGTCTTCTCCTCGGTGCTGGTGCGACCCATCTTGGTCGCCTTCACAACTGGGTCGTAGCCAGTCCCGGGTTCTCGACATCAACCAGTGCGCTCGTAGACATGAACCCCATCGGGGAGGACGTAGACGAGCATCGGGATCGAGGACCCGGGAGCCATCACCAGCTGGGCGGGGCTGCCCGGGTCGGTCTCGTTGAACGGGTTGGGCAAGGCTTCTACTTCGGCGACCTGACCCGAGGGGCTGACGACGGTGGCACCGACCAGCTGCAACGACTCGTCGTCCTCACCCGCACCCGCGAGGAACAGGTGGAGCGTGTCGTCGGCGCCGGCGCGGACCTGGACGCCCACGTGAGCAGGGGCACCGGACTCGGTAGTGATCGGCAGGACCTTCGAGATCCCTGCGTCGGGCAGGTCGAGGCGGAGCCGGCCTCCGACAGCGACCGCGAACGGAGTCCCCGACGGCGTCCGGAAGACCGACGTGCGCTGGAGGGAGCCGTCGCTCGGGTCCAGCACGACCGGTTTCCCGCGTCCGGCGAACCCGTACAGCAGCACTCCGTCGTCGTACGTCGGCGCGAAGACCCCGTCGACCGGGATCTCGTCGATCCTGCCCTCGCGCACCCGGAGCAGCCAGCTGCGCTCCGGATCGTGGCGAACAGCCACCAACGTGCCGTCAGCGAGCACATGCGGGAGCTGCCACTGGAAGTACCGTCCGCTGACCAGCAGCTTCTTGCGGACCTTGACCCGGTCGAGGAACTGTCCAGAGGAGTCGTAGTGGGCGATCCGCGCCTTGGCCGCGTCGAGGAACCACCAGCTGCCGTCCGGGGCGGGTGCGCCGTACTCCGGGCCGATGTCGAGCGTGCCTGAGTCCCCTCCGGGCGAGGTGCCCAGCAGCGCCTTGCCCGCCCCGTAGCCGATCACGAACCGCTCCTGCCAGGCAGGGAGCAGGCCAGAAGCGGCCGGAGGCACCACCAGCTCGTCCACGTCGAGGTCCCGGCCATCGGTGCCTCGGACCCGGTCGGCG
Organism: uncultured Actinomycetota bacterium; assembly: GCA_963817125.1. GTDB lineage: Bacteria > Actinomycetota > Actinomycetes > Propionibacteriales > Nocardioidaceae > Nocardioides. The sequence continues at coordinate 222,264 of CAWFNB010000016.1, read as the reverse complement.
ATCCGGTGACGCTTGCGTCGTCGCTGGGCGTTGGCGTCGCCTGTGACGACGACGGAGTAGCAGTGGACTCCTCATCTCTCGACGAGTCCGACGTGCACGCGGTGAGGATCGATGCCACCAGCGCACCGGCCACAGCGAGGCAGGCGGGCCAAGTCAGGCGAGCGCCCACCACGATCCCCCGCAATCCCTCTGGTCTCGAGCGCACGGCGGCCCGGCCATGCCCTTCATGCGAACCAGTTCACCACGCAGTGACGATGGAACGGGCTCGAGAGACGACAGTTCTCGTAGCCAAACGGAGCGATCGCGTCAACCGAGGGACCTGCTGAGCGTGAAGGCGCCCACGTGAGACTCGTTCACTACGTCCGGCTACGGCGACCCATCCCGAATCGCACTGATCTCGATGCGGGTTCAGGCGGACCGGTTTCCTCCGGAGCGACCTACTCGCCCTGTGACCAAGCCGCGACCGGCAGCGAGAGGTATATCCCCACCTTGGGTGTCTCAGCGGCTTCGACCACCGCAGCCTGCAACCGGTCACACCGGTCTTGCCGAGTTTCAGCGCGACTGGCGAACCACTTCGACTGAACCTCGACCACGATGTCGAGGTCGCCTGAATCGAAGGGACCACGTGAGCGAAAGCGGACCTCGACATCACCCGGCTCAAGCATCCCGTCGTAGGGCTCCTCGGGACAGGCCACGGCGAGGGAGACGGCGTGCGGCAGTACCTCGGCAACCCGACGCAGTTGATCGTGCGCCACCTGAGAGGAGTAGGTGACATGGACGAGTGGCATGGTGTCACGCTAGTTGGCCAGACGTGTGCTCGTGTCTACACGACCCCCCATCACTCATCGAGCTTGTCGATCAGCGGTGGGTCAGTCCCGGCCCATCTTGCGGTGGTTTCGAGACGGCTGAGCGACCTCCTCCCGACCCCGCTCCGGACCGTCAGCGCTCCGCTCGCATCGCGGCGTACGCCGGCTTGATCTTGTCGACGATCAGCGCGAGCCGCTCGTCGAAGGGCAGGAACGCCGACTTCATCGCGTTGACGGTGAACCACTCCAGGTCGCGGACGGTGTAGCTGAAGGCCTCAGCCAAGGCTGTGAACTCCGAGGTCATCGAGGTGCCGCTCATCAGCCGGTTGTCGGTGTTCACCGTGACGCGGAACCGCAGCCGCGTGAGCAGTCCGATGGGATGTTCGGCGATCGAGTCGGCGGCGCCGGTCTGGACGTTGGAGGCCGGGCACATCTCGAGGGGGATCCGCATGTCCCGGACGTACGCCGCCAGCCGGCCCAGCGACACCGAGCCGTCGTCGTTGACCGTGATGTCGTCGACGATGCGTACGCCGTGGCCGAGGCGGTCCGCGCCGCACCACTGGATCGCCTGCCAGATCGACGGCAGCCCGAACGCCTCGCCGGCGTGGATGGTGAAGTGGCTGTTCTCGCGCTGCAGGTACTCAAAGGCGTCCAGGTGCCGGGTGGGCGGGTAGCCGGCCTCCGCGCCGGCGATGTCGAAGCCGGCCACGCCGCGGTCGCGCCAGGCGATCGAGAGCTCGGCGATCTCGCGGGAGCGGGCCTGGTGCCGCATCGCGGTGAGGAGCTGGCGCACCTGGATGCCGGTCGAGGCCATGCCCTCGTCGAAGCCCTGCTGCACGGCCGAGACGACCTCGTCCAAGGTCAGCCCCGCCGAGACGTGCTGCTCGGGGGCATAGCGCACCTCGGCGTAGACGACCCCGTCCGCGGCCAGGTCCTCGACCGCCTCACGAGCCACCCGGGTCAGAGACGACGCGGTCTGCATCACCGCAACGGTGTGGTCGAAGGTCTCCAGATAGCTCACCAGTGAGCCGGAGTCGGCCATCGTGGTGAACCACTCGCCCAGCGACTGGGCGTCAGCGGCAGGCAGCTTGTGTCCGACCTCCGACGCGAGCTCGACGATGGTCGAGGGCCGCAAACCGCCGTCGAGATGGTCGTGCAACAGCACCTTCGGCGCCCGCTGGACCTGCTCTCGGGTGACCGCAGGACCTGCACTAGGTTCGGTGAGAACGGCGCTCATGAGCGCCATCCTGTCAGTCCGCGGCAGCACGAGAGGAACCACGTGCGCACCTTCACCGACCTCGACCAGCTCGCCGACGCTGTCGGCGAGGAGCTCGGCACCACCGACTGGATGGAGGTCACCCAGGAGCGGGTCAACCAGTTCGCCGAAGCCACTGGCGACCACCAGTGGATCCACGTCGACGAGGAGCGGGCCAAGGCCGGCCCGTTCGGCGGCACCATCGCGCACGGCTACCTGACGCTCTCACTCCTCCCCCACTTCAACCAGCAGCTCCTCGAGGTTCAGACCGACGGCCCGAAGCTCAACTACGGCCTCAACAAGGTCCGGTTCCCGACCCCGGTCCGCGTCGGCGCGCGGATCCGCTGCTCGGCCACGCTCGCGGCTCTCACCGACGTCCCGGCCGGCAAGCAGATGGTCACCCGCTACACGATCGAGATCGAGGGCGAGCCGAAGCCGGCCTGCGTGGCCGAGATGGTGGCGCTGCTCCTCGGTTGACTCAGGACACGAACCGGGTCAGCTTCGCCAACCCCTGCGTCGGGACCGTGATCGCGACGCCCTCGCCGACCGCCTTCAGCGACCACCCGGACGACGTACGCCGCAGCAGCGCCAGCACCGCACCCGTCTCCTTCAGGGAGAAGGTGAGAGTGAACCGTGCCAGCTCCTCGTCGGTCGCGTCGTCGACCAGCCGGCAGTAGGCATTGGCCACCCACTCCAGCGAGTGCCCCTGGTAGCTGCTGACCAGGAAGACAATCGTGTCCACCGGCCCGTGCACCTTCGCGAGGTCCACCAGCACGGCCTCGTCGTCGCCCTCGCCGCTGCCGGTGGTGTTGTCACCGAGGTGCTCGACCGAGCCGTCCCGGGTCTTGAGGTTGTTGTAGAAGGCCAGGTCGAACAGCTGGCGGCCGGTGAACTGCAGGGCGGTCGCGTCCAGGTCGACCTCGGGGCGTCCGGTGCGCGCCACCCCGGCGCCGCTGTCCTTGTCCCACCCGATGCCCATCCGGACCCGACCCGGCACGACGGTGAACTCGTCACCCGCGGAGAGCTGCGTCATCAGTCCACCCGGTCCATCACCAGCGGCGGCGGGGTGTACGACGCGTCAGCCTCGACGTCGTAGGCCCCGTCCAGGGCGGCCAACGCGCGCTCGAAGCGGTCCGGCTCGTCGGTGAGCAGCGTCAACAGCGGCTGGCCCTCGGTGACGGTGTCGCCGGGGCGGGCGTGCCATCGGACGCCGGCACCGGCCTGGACCGGGTCCTCCTTGCGGGACCGGCCCGCGCCGAGCCGCCACGCCGCTGTGCCGACGGCCAGCGCGTCGAGCCGGGTCAGTACGCCGGACGAGGGCGCCGCGACGTCATGGGACTCCTTGGCCACCGGCAGCTCGGCATCGGGGTCGCCGTCCTGGGCGCGGATCATCTGCTTCCACACGTCCATCGCAGAGCCGTCGGCGAGCTTGTCGGCCGGGTCGATGTCGCCGTGACCCGCACCTGCCAGCATCTCCCGGGCCAGCGCCAGGGTCAGCTCGACCACGTCAGCGGGGCCGCCACCGGCCAGCACCTCGACTGACTCCTCGACCTCGATCGCGTTGCCCGCGGTGAGCCCGAGCGGCGTCGCCATGTCGGTGAGCAGGGCCACGGTGTGCACGCCGGCGTCCTTGCCGAGCGCGACCATCGTCTCGGCCAGCTCGCGAGCCCGCTCCGGCGTCTTCATGAACGCCCCGGAGCCGACCTTCACGTCGAGCACCAGCGATCCGGTGCCCTCGGCGATCTTCTTGCTCATGATCGAGGAGGCGATCAGCGGGATCGCCTCGACGGTGCCGGTCACGTCGCGCAGCGCGTAGAGCTTCTTGTCGGCAGGTGCCAGCTGGTCTCCGGCGGCGCAGATCACCGCACCCACGGACTGGAGCTGGTCCCGGATCTCCTGGTCGGACAGCGCGGCCCGCCAGCCGGGGATCGACTCCAGCTTGTCGAGCGTCCCGCCGGTGTGGCCGAGGCCGCGGCCCGACAGTTGCGGGACCGCCACCCCGCAGGCGGCGACCAGTGGCGCCAACGGCAGCGTGATCTTGTCCCCAACGCCGCCGGTGGAGTGCTTGTCCGAGGTCGGCCGGGACAGCCCGGAGAAGTCCATCCGCTCCCCCGAGGCGATCATCGCCGCGGTCCACCGCGCGATCTCCGCCCGGTCCATCCCGTTGAGCAGGATCGCCATCGCCAGCGCCGACATCTGCTCGTCCGCCACCACACCGCGGGTGTAGGAGTCGACGACCCAGTCGACCTGCTCGTCCGAGAGCCGGCCTCCGTCACGCTTGGTGACGATCACGTCGATCACGTCCATGCCAAGTGTCCTGTCAGTGAGATGCGTGCGCTGAGGCCGTGGTCCAGGTGCGTGGCTGGCAAGGCGTCCGGCGCGCGCGCAGACTGGGCGTCTTCGAAGCGTCGGCAACGCCGCCAGGTGCGTGGCTGGGCCGCGGAATCAGTGTGCGGGTCTCGCTGACAGGACACTTACCTACCTCCCACGACGACAGTACGAAAGCCGCGCAACACGAAGGTGCCGCGGCTCTGCGGCTCCGCGACCAGGCCCAGGGACGGGTACGTCGCCCACAGGGCCGTCAGCGACTCCGTGAGCTCCATCCGCGCCAGCGGCGCGCCCAGGCAGAAGTGCACGCCTGCTCCGAACGCGACGTGCGGGTTGGGGGATCGGGTCACGTCCATCTCGTCGGCGCGCTCGAACACGGCCGGGTCGCGGTTCGCGGCGCCCAGCAGCGCCGCGACCTTCTGGCCACGCTCGACCACCTGTCCGGCACCCTGCCCACCAAGGGCGACGTCCTCGGTGGCGGTGCGCTCGAAGAGCTGGAGCGCGGAGTCGAAACGCAGCATCTCCTCGACCGTGGTGGCCGGGTCGGGTCCTGGTCGCAGCCCGGCCGAGAGCATGGCGACCAGCCCGTTGCCGAACACGTTCACCGAGGCTTCGTGGCCGGCGTTGAGCAGCAGCACCACGGCGGCCACCATCTCGTCCTCGCTGAGGTCGCTGGCCGCGAGGTCGCTGATCAGGTCGTCCTGGGGCTGCTGCCTCCGCTCGGCGAACAGCACTCGCACCAGCTCCGAGAACTCGCGCGCCGCTGTCACCGCCGCGTCGACCACCTCGGGCCCGGGCGCCACCTCGTACATCCGCACGATGGCCTGCGACCAGCGTCGCAGGTCGCTGACATGGGTGGCCGGCACACCCAACAGCTCCGCGATGACCAGGACCGGCAGCGGTTCGGCGTACTGCGCGATCACGTCGAAGCCCGCCGGGTCGGTCTCGTCGAGCAGCCCGGCCGCCAGCTCCTTGACCCGCGGCCGCAGCCGCTCGATGTGGCCGCGGTTGAACGCGCCCGCCACGATCCGGCGCAGCCGGGTGTGCTCGGGCGGCTCGTTCTCCATCATCTGGTTGCGGTGCAGCAGGTTGAACGGCTCGAGGTAGGCGGCCGGCTCCTTGTCGCGCCAGATCCGGCCCAGCCGGCGGTCCCGCAGCACCGCGCCGGCCGACGCGTGGTCGAAGGTCAGGAACATCTCCGACGGCTCGTGCCACGCGACCGAGTGCGCGGCACGCTCCTCGGCGAAGAACGGGTAGGGGTCAGCAACAACATCTGGGGCCGACAGGTCAAGCGAGGTCGTCGGCACCGAACGCATCCGGTAGCACCTCGCTCATCGGCTTCACCCCGGAGACGGTCCACAGCAGCATTGTCGGCCCGCCGTTCTCCCACAGCAGCTGACGGCACCGCCCGCACGGCATGATCACCTCGCCGCCGGCGTTCACGCACACGACATGGGTGAGCTTGCCTCCGCCGGTGATGTGGAGCTGGGAGACCATCCCGCACTCGGCGCACAGGGCGACGCCGTAGGCCGCGTTCTCGACGTTGCAGCCGGTGACGATCCGGTTGTCGTCGACGAGCCCGGCCACCCCCACCCGGTAGTTCGAGTACGGCGCGTAGGCGTGCTCCATCGCCGCCACCGCCTCTGCGCGAAGCGCTTCCCAGTCGAAGTCGACGTGCTCGCCGGGCTCGGTCAACCGGCACTCCCCTTGCGGTAGACCTGGCCATCGGCCGCGGGCATTCGTAGTCGTTGCGAGGCGAAGGCGAGCACGACCAGGGTGATGACATACGGCGTCATCCGGGTGAAGTCACCGGGCACTTCGTCGATGAGGAAGTAGACGACACCGATCAGCAGGCCGACGGCGAGGATGACCAGGGCGGTCCTCGGGTTGCCTCGGCGCAGCTGCAGGACGGCGAGCGCGATGGCCAGCACGGCCACCGCCAGCAGCAGCGCGTGCACCGAGCTGCCGCCCCGCCGTAGACCCAGCGTCTCGGTGTAGCCGAACAGACCCGAGCCCATGAGCAGGCCGCCGGGGCGCCAGTTGCCGAAGATCATGGCTGCCAGGCCGATGTAGCCCCGGTTGCCGGTCTGGCCGTCGCGGTAGTTGCTGGAGGCGACCATCGCGAGCACACCGCCGCCGAGCCCGGCCAGCCCGCCGGAGACCAGCACGGCGGCGAACTTGTAGCGCAGCACGTGCACACCCAGCGACTCGGCCGCCGCCGGGCTCTCGCCGCAGGCCCGCAGCCGGAGGCCGAAGGACGTCCGCCAGAGGACGTACCAGGTCAGGACCAGCAGGACGAGCCCGATCAGCACGAGGGACGACAGGTTGGTGCAGAGCGCGCGCAGCAGCGCCGCCAGCTGGGAGACGAAGAAGGTGTTGTCCTTCTCGATGTCGAGCAGCTTGTCGCTCAGGGCGTCGATCGTGATCGAGGGGACGTCCGGGATCTTCGGCGACTGGGTCGAGCCGCCGCCGGGCAGCCCCGCGAACGTGTTCGAGGCGAGGTACTGGACCGCGCCCAGCGAGATGATGTTGACCGCGACACCGGAGATGATGTGGTCGACGCCGAAGGTCACAGTGGCGATGGCGTGCAGCAGCCCGCCGAGCATGCCCATCGCGATCGCGCCGAGCACGCCGGCCCAGGCGCCGTAGTGGTAGCCGAAGTAGGCGGCGCCGAAGGTGCCGAGGATCATCATTCCCTCGAGGCCGATGTTCACGACGCCGGCGCGCTCGGCCCACAGGCCGCCGAGGCCGGCCAGCATGATGGGCGTGGTCGCGATCAGCGTTGCGGCGATGGTGCCGGACGAAGCCAGGTCGTCTGCATCGGTGACCATCTCGAGCACGGCGAGCAGGAGCAGCACGACGGGTATGACCGCCAGCAGTGCCCAACCCGGGATCCGTCGGCTCTTCGGGGCGGGCGGGGGTGCGCTCTCACCAGTGATCGTGGCGGGGATGCTCATGCCACGACCTCCTCTCGCTCGGCGCGCTCGTTCTCCAAGGCTCGCGCGACCGCCTGCTGCTCGAGCCGGACGCCGTAGCGCCGGACGATCTCGTAGGAGATCACGACCGTGAGCACGATGGTCCCCTGGGTGATCGCCACGATGTCGGGCGAGACCCCGACCAGGATCTGGAGCGGGTTGGACTGCTCGTTGAGGTAGGCGAAGAGCAACGCGCCGATGGCGACCCCGATGGGGTGGTTTCGGCCGAGCAGGGCGATCGCGATGCCGGCGAAGCCCAGCCCGGACTGGAACGTCGAGCCGTACTGGTAGCTCGAGCCGAAGATGATCGGGAGCCCCACGAGGCCGGCCACCGCACCCGAGATCAGCATCGCGAAGACGACCATCCTGGTGATCTTGATGCCGCTGGCGGTCGCCGCGGTGGCCGAGCGGCCGGTGGCCCGGAGGTCGAAGCCGAACCGGGTCTTGTTGAGCACGAACCAGTAGAGGAATCCCATCAGGACGGCGAGGAACACGAAGCCGTAGATCTCCTGGCCCGGACCATCACCGATCGAGATGTTGGGGATCCGGCTGCTCTCCGGGATCTCCTTGGTGTTGATCGCGTTGCTGCCCTCGACGCGGACCGCGGCCTTGCGCAGCAGGTAGGCGACCAGGAAGGTGGCGATGGCGTTGAGCATGATCGTCGAGATCACCTCGCTGACGCCCCGGGTCGCGCGCAGCACGCCCGCGATGCCGGCCCACAGCGCACCGACGGCCATCGCGCACAGGACGGCCAGCACGGTGTTGAGGTAGCCGGGCAGCCACGCCTCGCCGGCCACCACCGCAGCGGTGAACGCCGCCACGCGGTACTGGCCGTCGACCCCGATGTTGAACAGGTTCATCTTGAAGCCGACCGCGGCGGCCAGACCGGACAGGTAGAGCACCGTGGCGCTGTCGATGATGTTGGCCACGTTGCGACGCTCGGGCACGGAGAGGATCTGGCTCCACACCTCGAACACCGGGTCGCCGGCCACCGCCAGGACCAGGCTGGTGATCACGAACGCCGCCACCAGGGCCAGCAGGGGCGCGCTGAGGGCGAGGACCAACTTGGTCACGCGCGGGGTCATGCTCCGGCTCCCGTCATCGCCGAGCCGAGCTGCTCGGGGGTCACGTCGTCGGGGTCGAAGGTGCCGACCAGCCGGCCTCGGAGGATGACCTCGATCCGGTCCGACAGACCGATCAGCTCGTCGAGGTCGGCGGAGATGAGGAGCACCGCGAGCCCGGCACGGCGGGCCTTCTTGATGTGCGCCCAGATCGCCGCCTGGGCGCCGACGTCGACGCCGCGAGTCGGGTGTGCGGCGATCAGCAGGATCGGCTCGCCGCTCATCTCGCGACCCACGATCAGCTTCTGCTGGTTGCCACCGGAGAGCGCGCGAGCGAGGGCGTCGGGACCGGGCGTGCGGACGTCGTACTCCTTGATGATCCGCTCGGTGTCCTCGCGGGCCGCGCCCTTGTCGATCAACGGGCCCTTGGCGCTCGGCGGCCGGCCCTGGTGGCCGAGCACCCGGTTCTCCCACAGCGGTGCGTCGAGCAGCAGGCCGTGGCGGTGCCGGTCCTCGGGGATGTAGCCGATGCCGGACTCGCGGCGCTCGCGGGTCGACTGGCTGGACAGGTCCCGCCCCGAGAGCTCGACGGTGCCGGTGGTGCCGGGCCGCATCGCCATGATCGCCTCGACGAGCTCGGACTGGCCGTTGCCCTCGACGCCGGCTATGCCGAGCACCTCGCCCCTGTGGATGTCGAAGGAGATGTCGTCTAGCAGCGGCCGGGCGCCCGGCCCCGGCAAGCCGAGGTGCTGGACCGACAACAGCACCGTGTCTGTGACGGTGGAGGTCTCGGTGCTGGGCGAGGGCAGCTCGGAGCCCACCATCAGCTCGGCCAGCTGACGTGCGGTCACCTCGGTCGGCAGCACGGTCCGCACCGTCGTGCCCCGGCGGATCACGGTGATCTCGTCGGCCACGGAGAGGACCTCGTCGAGCTTGTGGCTGATGAAGATCACCGAGATGCCCTCGTCCTTGAGCCCGCGCAGGTTGCCGAAGAGCTCGTCGACCTCCTGCGGCACCAGGACGGCGGTGGGCTCGTCGAGGATCACGATGCTCGCGCCCCGGTAGAGCACCTTGAGGATCTCCACACGCTGGCGGGCGCCGACACCGAGCTCCTCGACCAGCCGGTCGGGCTCGACGTCGAGGCCGTAGGAGTCCGAGATGCGCTTGACCTCAGTGCGAGCGTCGCCGCCGATGCCGTGCAGCTTCTCGGCGCCGAGGACGACGTTCTCCAGGACGGTGAGGTTGTCGGCCAGCATGAAGTGCTGGAACACCATGCCGACGCCCGCTTTGATCGCGTCGGCGGGCGAGTGGAGCGTGACCTGCTGGCCGTGGATCTCGATGGTCCCGGAGTCGGGTGGCTGCACGCCGTACAGAATCTTCATCAGAGTCGACTTGCCCGCGCCGTTCTCGCCCACGATCGCGTGGATGGTGCCGCGCCGCACGTCGATGTTGATGTCGTCGTTGGCGATCACGCCCGGGAAGCGCTTGCCGATCCCCCGCAGGCGCACTGTCACGTCGCCTGCCGGCGGCTTCACGGCCAGGTCCTCAGCGGTGCTGGTCACACCCGCCCTCCTCCGATGTCAGTCGGCATCTCGCGCACCCTACTCACACAACAGGGCCCGCGGACACCCGCTTGGAGCGGGTGTCGCGCGGGCCCGTCGTGACTCGGACGTTCGTCCGGGGCAGCGATCAGGGAGTGGTCGGAACCGTGATGTCCCCGTCGATGATCTGCTGCTTGAAGTCGTCCAGCTGGTCGACGATGTCGTCGATCTGGCCACCGCTCGTCGAGTAGCCGACGCCGTCGACGCTCAGGTCGTAGGTGTTGACCCCGGCCGGGAAGGTGCCGCCGGCGACCTCCTCGAGGTAGTTGAAGACCGCGACGTTCACGTTCTTCAGCATCGAGGTCATGATGACGTCCTGAACCGACGCGTCGGCGGTTTCGTACTGGTCCGAGTCGACACCGATCGCCAGGCCCTCGGCCTCAGCCGCTGCCTCGAAGACGCCGCCGCCCGAGCCACCAGCTGCGTGGTAGACGATGTCGGCACCGTTGTCGAACATGCCCTGAGCGGCCGTCTTGCCCTTGGCCGGGTCACCGAAGCCGGAGAAGTCCGGCGGCTGGGTCAGGTAGGTGACGTCGATCGTGACGTCCGGGTTGACGGCCTCGGCGCCCGCCGCGTAACCGGCCTGGAACTTCTCGATCAGCGGCACCTGGACACCGCCGACGAAGCCGATGTGGCCCGCCTCGGACTTCAGGGCCGCGGCCGCGCCGACCAGGAACGAGCCCTGCTCCTCAGCGAAAACCAGACAGGCGACGTTCGGCACCGGGTCCCCCTCGAGGGGTTCGCAGAGGCTTGAGTCGTCGATGATGGCGAAACTGACGTCGGGGTACTCCGGCGCCACCTTGCCGAGCGACCCGGCGTAGGCGAAGCCAACCGCGATGATCGGGTTGTAGCCGGCCTCGGCGAAGGTGATGAGGCGCTCCTCGCGCGCGGACTCCGGCTCACCGTCAGAGGCCTCGGACTCCTCGGCTTCGACGCCGAACTCCTCCTTGGCCTGGTCGAGACCGGCCGCCGCGGAGTCGTTGAAGGACTGGTCGCCACGTCCGCCGACGTCGTAGGCCAGGCCGACCTTGACGTCGGAGGTGGGGGCGTCACCGCCGCCGCCGCCGTTGTCGTCGCCACCGTTGTCACCGTCGTCGCCGCAGGCCGTCGCGCCGAGGGCGAGAATTCCCACGGTCAGGATGGATGCGATCTTCCTACTGCGTCGCAAGACGCCTCCTTGAGTTCATGGGCCACCGGCCGCTGATCGGGTGAACCTATAGGTTCCCGGCGGCTTTGACGACACCCCACACCCCTTGTCATGGGCGTTGTTATGGAGTGGTGACCTGTGGGGTTCAAGGGGCCACCAGGTTGGTCACGACGGGCTATAGGCGGGGTGCTGTCCGGGTCACTCGGCGGATGCTGTCTGGGTCATTTCGGCGCTGGCAGCGCGCGGACGGCAGCTTCGGCGAGCAGCTTGGCGCCGATGCCGACCGATCGCTCGTCGATGCGCAGGTTGCCCTGGTGCAGGTCGTACGTCGCGCCGCCGGGGGTGCGGGTGCCGAGCCGCATCATCGCGCCCGGGACCCGGTCGAGGTACCAGCCGAAGTCCTCGCCACCGAGGCTCTGGGGCGCCACCACCTGACCGCTCTCGCCGAGCACGGCCCGCACCGACTCGGCCAGGATCCGGTTGGAGGTGGGCTCGTTGACCACCGGCGGCACACCGCGCTGGTAGTCGATGTGGGCGGTCACGCCGTATGGGCGGACGATCTCGTCGACCACTTCGCGGACCACGGCCTCGCAGTCGGCCCAGGCCACCGCGTCCAGGATCCGCACCGTCCCGGTGACCAGACCGTGGTCGGGGATCACGTTGGGTGCCGAGCCCGCGTGCAGGCTGCCCCACACCACACTGACCCCGGCGCGCGGGTCCATCCGGCGACTCAGCACAGCGGGCAGCTCGGTGGTGACCTTGGCCAGCGCGAAGGTGAGGTCTCCGGTCAGGTGCGGACGGCTGGTGTGGCCGCCGGTGCCGACCAGCCGGACCTCGACCCGGTCGGCGGCGCTGGTGAGCGGGCCGAGCCGGAGCCCGACCTGACCGACGTCGACGCCCGGGTCGCAGTGCAGCGCGAAGACCCGCTCGACCTCCTCGAGGGCGCCCTCGTCCATGAGGTGCACGGCCCCGCCGGGCATCACCTCCTCGGCCGGCTGGAAGAGCAGCCGCACCCGGCCGGCGAGGTGGCCTCGGTCGTGCACCTCGGCCAGGGCCATCGCGGCCCCGATCAGTGCCGCCGTGTGGACGTCGTGGCCGCAGGCGTGCGCCACCCCGGCCACGGTGCTGGCCCACGGGTCGTCGGTGAGGTCCTGGACCGGCAACGCGTCCATGTCCGCGCGCAGGGCGACCAGCGGGCCGCTGGTGCCCAGGTCAGCGGCGAACCCGGTGCGGCTGTAGCGGGTGACCCGCCAGCCCGTCTGCTCGACCCGGTTGACCGCGACGTCGGACGTCCGCAGCTCCGACCACGACAACTCGGGGTGGGCGTGCAGGTCTCGCCGCACGTCGATCAGGTCGGCGTCGTACTTGTCGACGACGTCGGCGATCACGGCGGAGACGGTCGGATCCGGAGCAGGCATGTGGGTTGCAATCTAGTTGAGTCAACCCACATGCCCGTCCGGTGGGGTCGGCTCAGATCACGGCGTGATCTGGACCACCTGACCCTTGGGCTTCTTGCCGGGCAGAGCGTGGATCGTCGCGAGGAGCCCGGTCGGGGTCGCCTCGACCGCAGCGGGCAGCGGCAGTCGGATGTAGGGCTTGAGCTTGGAGCTGCCGGCCTTCATCTTGAGGATCACGCCAGCGAACAGCTGGGCCACGTAGATGTCACCGTTGCTGGCGACCGCGATTCCGGTCGGGGTGATCAGATGCCTGGCGATCGTCTTCACCCTGCCGGTCGTCGGGCTGATCTTGAGCACCCGGCCGTTCGCTCCGAGGCTGGCGTCCTCCGGGCCGCCCGGGAGGCTGGTCACGTAGAGCTTGCCGTCGGGGCCGACCTCGACGTCGGTGGGGACGGACTCGAACGCGTACTGCCTGCCGATGGTGCAATTGGGCAGACCGAGGGCCTTGGCACCGGCCGCCGAGATTCGCACCTTCGCCGGGGGCACCACCGCCACCGTGGAGACCTGGCCGAAGGGCGAGACCGCGAGCACTGCGTTCGCGCCCGCGTCCGCGACATAGGTGGTGCCGTTGGCCGACGCGGTGGCGTAGGGATGGGTCTCCTTGACGCCGCTGTAGGCGGCCGGGATCTGTTCCGGCACCTTCGAGAGGCACGACGCCGGGGTGTTGAGGAAGCCGTACTTGACCTTCCGGTCCGGATTCGCGGACTTCTCGTACTTCCCGGTGTCCGCGATCAGGACGGGGGCGCCGCTCACCGGGTCCAGGGTCCAGACCGACCCCTTGGAGTTGTCGCTGGAGCCGGTCGTGAAGCGCAGCAGCCCGCCGTCCGCGGAGACCCCCTCAGCGGGGGCCTTCTTCGACCCCGCGAAGATGACGGTCGGCCCCCCGAAGGGCGACTGCTTGTAGAGCGGACCGGCGAAGCTGTCGGTCCAGTAGCGGGTGCCGTCGGGCGCCTGGGCGACGCTGAGCGGGCCGACGAGCTTCTTGGCGATGATGGTGACGGTCGGGTCGGCCTTGTGCGCGGTGTGGCCGGGGGCCGCAGTGGCGCCCACCAGGGCGGCGCCGGCGGTCGTGCCGGTCAGCGCTAGCGCCGCGGCTCCGGCGAGGATCTGTCGGGTACGCATGGTGATTCCCTTCGGGATCGGTGTGACGAGGTCTGGCTCTGACGAGGCTGCCGGTGCGTCCTCCCTGTCGCATCCGGGCTACTGCGCAGATTTCTACGCGGCGGTCCGATCCGCAAGGGGAAAGAGTCCCGACCTGCCGGGCTCGGTCCGAATTCACCTGGGCGGGTGAGGTCAGGGCGAGTCATCCCGCTCGTCGTAGGCCGCGAGCAGCCGATCCGCGGCCACCGGCGCCGGCAGCTCACCGGCCAGCACCGCGGCGCGGATCTCGTCGCGGATCCGGCGTACGCCGGCGGAGTGGCGCAGCCGCTGGTCGAGCTCGTCGCGGACCAGTGCCCAAGTGAAGTCGAGCTGCTGGCGGGCACGCTTGTCGGCCAGTCCATCGGCACCGAGGTGGTCGCGGTGCTCCAGCACCCGCTTCCAGAGGTCGTCCACCCCGATGTCGTGGAGCCCCGAGCAGGTGACCACCGGCGAGGCCCACTCCCCCTTGCCCCGGACCAGGCGGAGCGCACCGGCCAGCTCGCGCGCCGCGGACCGGGCCTCGGCCTCGCGGTCCCCGTCGGCCTTGTTGACCGCGATCACGTCGGCGATCTCGAGGATGCCCTTCTTGATCCCCTGGAGCTGGTCGCCGGTCCGGGCCAGGGTCAGGAAGAGGAAGGTGTCGACCATCCCGGAGACCGTGACCTCGGACTGGCCGACGCCCACGGTCTCGACCAGCACCACGTCGTACGCCGCCGCCTCCAGCACCGTCATTGCCTGCACGGTCGCTCGCGCCACGCCACCGAGGGTGCCGGCGGCCGGGGACGGCCTGATGAATGCGTGGGGGTCGGCCGCGAGCCGCGCCATCCGGGTCTTGTCGCCCAGGACCGAGCCACCGGTGCGGATGCTCGACGGATCCACGGCCAGCACCCCGACCCGGTGACCGGCGGCGGTGAGCCGGGTGCCCAGCGCCTCGATGAACGTCGACTTCCCCACCCCCGGCACGCCGGAGATCCCGACCCGCACCGCCGGCGACCGGACCCCGGCCTCGGCGTCCTGCGCGAGCGAGGTCAAGAGGTCGCGGGCGGCGGCACGGTGCTCGCGCTTGGACGACTCGACCAGCGTGATCGCCTGCGAGACAGCTGCACGACGCCCATCGCGAATGCCAGCGATCAAGACGCCCACGTCAGGCATCAGTCCCAGCCCCGGCTTGCGTGGTTTCGAGACGGTCGCAGAGCGACATCCTCAACCACCGGTGGTTGAGGAAGGCGCGCTAGCGCCTGTCTCGAAACCTCCGCACCGGCCCTCACGACTCGTGGTCGAGCTGCTCGCGGAGCCTGGCCAGCAGGTCGAGCGCAGACTCGGCGATGACGGTGCCGGGCAGGAAGACCGCGGCGGCGCCCATCTCCCGGAGCGTCACGACGTCGTCGGGCGGGATGACGCCGCCGATCACCACCATGATGTCGGGGCGGCCCTGCTCCTCGAGCGCCCTCTTGAGAGCGGGCAGCAGGGTGAGGTGCCCGGCGGCCAGCGACGAGATGCCGACGATGTGCACGTCCGCGTCGACGGCCTGTTGGGCGACCTCCTCGGGCGTGGAGAACAGCGGCCCGACATCGACGTCGAACCCCATGTCGGCGAAGGCGGAGACGATCACCTTCTGGCCGCGGTCGTGCCCGTCCTGGCCCATCTTGGCGACCAGGATGCGGGGTCGGCGTCCCTCGGTCTCCTCGAACTCGTCAGTGGCGTCGAGCACCCTCTGGACGAGCGTGTCGCCGCCCTCGCCGGACTCGTCCCTGAACACGCCGCTGATCGTACGGATGGTGGCCTGATGCCGGCCGTAGACCTTCTCGAGGGCGTCGGAGATCTCGCCGACCGTGGCCTTGGCCCGCGCGGCGTCGACCGCGAGGCCCAACAGATTGCCAGTCAGGTTGCCGTCGAGGCTGCCGCCGCTCGCCCCCTGCTCCGCGGAGCGGGTCAGCGCCTCGAGGGTGCGGCGTACCTCCTCGTCATCCCGCTCTTCGCGCAGCCGCTCGAGCTTGGCCATCTGCTGGCGATAGACGTCGTCGTTGTCGACCCGCAGGACGTCCAGCTGGTCCTCGGCGGCGAGCCGGTAGGTGTTGACGCCGATCACCTTCTGGGCCCCGGAGTCGATCCGGGCCTGGGTGCGGGCGGCGGCCTCCTCGATGCGCATCTTGGGGATGCCCTGCTCGATCGCCTTGGCCATGCCTCCGGCCTGCTCGGCCTCCTGGATGTGCGCCCAAGCGCGCTCGGCGAGGTCGTGGGTGAGCCGCTCGACGTAGTAGGAGCCGGCCCAGGGGTCGATGGTGCCCGTGGTCCCGCTCTCCTGCTGGAGCAGCAGCTGGGTGTTGCGGGCGATCCGGGCCGAGAAGTCGGTCGGCAGCGCGATCGCCTCGTCGAGGGCGTTGGTGTGCAGCGACTGGGTGTGGCCCTGGGTCGCGGCCATGGCCTCGATGCAGGTGCGGGAAACGTTGTTGAACACGTCCTGCGCGGTCAGCGACCAGCCGCTGGTCTGGCTGTGTGTGCGGAGGCTGAGCGACTTGGGGTTCTGCGGGTCGAACTCGCGGACCAGCCGGCTCCACAGGGCGCGGGCCGCACGCATCTTCGCGACCTCCATGAAGAAGTTCATGCCGATCGCCCAGAAGAAGCTCAACCGTGGCGCGAACTGGTCGATCGTCATCCCGGTCGCGAGCCCGGCGCGGATGTACTCGACGCCGTCCGCCAGCGTGTAGGCGAGCTCCAGGTCCTGGGTCGCCCCGGCCTCCTGGATGTGGTAGCCGGAGATCGAGATCGAGTTGAAGCGGGGCATCTTCGCCGCGGTGTAGCTGAAGATGTCGGAGATGATCCGCATGCTCGGCTCGGGCGGGTAGATGTAGGTGTTGCGGACCATGAACTCCTTGAGGATGTCGTTCTGGATGGTCCCGCTGAGCTGCTCCGGCTTGACCCCCTGCTCCTCGGCGGCGGCGATGTAGAGGGCCAGGACCGGCAGCACGGCGCCGTTCATGGTCATCGACACCGACATCTCGTCGAGGGGGATGCCGTCGAAGAGCGTGCGGGTGTCGAAGATCGAGTCGATCGCCACCCCGGCCATGCCGACGTCACCCCGCACCCGCGGGTGGTCGGAGTCGTAGCCGCGGTGGGTGGCCAGGTCGAAGGCGACCGACAAGCCCTTCTGGCCGGCGGCGAGGTTGCGGCGGTAGAAGGCGTTCGACTCCTCGGCGGTCGAGAAGCCGGCGTACTGCCTGATCGTCCACGGCTGGGTGGTGTACATGGTCGGGTAGGGCCCGCGCAGGAACGGGCTCAGCCCCGGCCAGGTATCGAGCGCGTCCAGCCCCTCGAGGTGCTCGGGGCCGTAGATCGGCAGGATGTCGATGCCCTCGGGGGCGCCCCACGGCTCGCCCGCGTCGGCCCTGCTTGCCAACCTGCCTTCGGTGGCGGCCAACGGCAGGCCGGCGAAGCTCTTCGGGACGCTGGTCATCGCAGCTTCTCCCTGGTGCGGTGCAGAAACTCCAGCGCGTTGACGCCCATCGCGCAGGCGTCATCCGCCCAGTCGCGGGCCTTGCCGGCGACGATCACCCACTCGGCACCGGAGTCGCGTAGTGCCACCGCCGCGTCGGCTCCCCACTCGTCGTACGCCGCGTCCGTCCCGGCCAGGCACACCACGGGCTGGCCGTCGTGCTCCTTCATGAGTGCCGCGACACCCTCCGTCGGGCCGGCCACGTCCACCCGGATCCCACCGGCAGCGAACAGGTTGGTGGCGAAGGTGGCCCGAGCCGTGTGCTGGGCGACGGTGCCCATCGTGGCGAGGAACACCGGTTCGGTAGGGGGCTCGTCGCGCAGTGCCTCGAACGCAGCGCCGTAGCGGCGCACCTCCCGGCTGTCGAGGGCGGGTTCCCGGGCGGGCAGCTCCTCGGCGAGGTTCGGGAACTCGGTCAACCCGGTGATCGGCCGCTTCCGGGTGGCCACCTGTGCGTCGCGCCGGTCCACGGTCGCGGCGATCTCGGCATCGAGATCAGCGCCCTCCTCGACCCGGCCGAACAGCTCCCACGCGGCCACCGCCAGGTCGTCGGTGAGCTTCTCGACGGCGAACGCGCCACCCGCCGGGTCGGCGACCCTGGCCACGTGCGCCTCGAAGATCAGCAGCGCGCTGGTGTTGCGCGCGATCCGCCGGCCGAAGGCGTCGGGTTTGCCGAGCGGGCTGTCGAACGGCAGCACCGTGACGGCGTCCGCCCCGCCCACACCCGCCGCGAACCCGGCCACCGTGGTGCGCAGCATGTTGACCCAGGGGTCGTACTTGCTCATCATCGGCCGGCTGGTCACCGCGTGCAGGTGCTGCTCGTGGGCGCTGGTCCCGCTGAGCTCGAGGACGCGTGCCCAGAGCCGGCGCGCAGCGCGCAGCTTGGCGATCGTCGTGAACTGGTCGTCGGTCGCGGCGTAGCGGAACTCGACGATTCTCGCCGCCTCGTCGAGGTCCAGCCCGACGTCAGTCAGTGTGCGCAAGTAGCTCGCCCCGACCGCCAGCGAGTGTGCGAGCTCCTGCACGTCCGATCCACCTCGGTCGTGGACCCCGGTCGCGTCGACGACGAACACGCGCACGCCGGTCTGCCACGCGATCTCGGCCAGCTCCCGGCTGGCGTGGCCCGGGTCCAGGCCGAGGTTGGTCCGTGGATGGAGCTCTCTGCCGTCCGCGTAGCGCAGGAACGAGCGGGCCCCGAACTCGGTGGTCTCCAGGACGACTGGGGCGAGGTCGAGGAGCACGCCGTCGAGCAGAGTGGCCCAGTCGGTGTCCTCGTGGGCCTCGAGCCACAGCGAGGTGACCCCGCCCTCGAGGTCGGCGAGCAGGGTCTGGTTGTCGGCCTTCACGTCGGTGACCGTCAGGTGGGAGCGGATGTCCCAGTCCCCTGCGCGGGTCGGCCGACCCGCCGTGACCAGCCCGTCGAGCAGGTCCGGGGTGCCCAGTGGCGTGATGGCGATCCCGTCGAGCGTGGTGCGAGTCAGCTTCTGCCAGACCAGCTCGTCGGAGTCGTCCGCGCCGAGCCGGCGCGCCTTGCGCAGTACCGCGGCGGCCGCTGCCTCCCACTCCGCGCGGTCGTGCCGGTCCTCCGGCGCGGCGAGATCGAGGGTCCCCTGCTCCGGCTCGAGCTCCTCGGGCTCGGCCAGGCCACCCTCGACGGTCCGGTCATCGGTCACGTTGCGAAGCGTAGGTTCACGACCGGTCCTGGGCCATCGACTGTGAATTTGTCCATGCCAATGGTTGCCGTGCGGCGTCGATCGGAGCAACGTGTCCCTATGGCGGACAAGGGAGCGCGTGCAGTCGGCAGACAAGATCTCGAGGCCCTCAAGCCTGACGAGATACGCAACGTCGTGCTGGTGGGCCCGAGCTCCGGTGGAAAGACCACCCTGCTGGAGACGCTCCTGGTCCGCTCCGGTGCCCTGACCCGGGCGGGCACGGTCGCCGAAGGCACCACGATCTCCGACTTCGAGGCCGGTGAGCGCACCCACGGCCGCTCGATGGCCCTCTCCGTGGCGCCACTCGTGCACCGGGGCGTCAAGGTGAACCTCATCGACACCCCCGGGTACGCGGACTTCGTCGGTGAGCTGCGCGCCGGGCTGCGCGCCGCCGACTGCGCGCTGTTCGTCGTCGCGGCCAACGAGCCCGTCGACCAGGTCACGGCGCTGCTGTGGCGTGAGTGCGCCGACGTGGGGATGCCGCGCGCGGTGGTGGTGACCAAGCTCGACCACGCCCGGGCCGACTACCCGGGGGTGCTGGCCGCAGCCCAGGCGACGTTCGGGAGCACCGGTGACAAGGTGCTCCCGTTGTACGTCCCGGTGATGTCAGGCACCGAGGTGACCGACCTGATCAGCCTGCTCGGGTCCGACGTGGCCAGCGAGCACGACGACGCGCGCGCCGCGCTGATCGAGGGGATCATCGAGGAGTCCGAGGACGAGGGGTTGATGGACCGGTACCTCGGGGGCGAGGTGGTGACCGAGGACGCGCTGCTCGAGGACCTGCACCGCGCGATGTCCCGCGGCACCTTCTTCCCCGTCGTTCCCGCCTGCTCGTCCAGCGGGGTCGGCTGCGGCGAGCTGCTCGACCTGATGGTCCGCGGCTTCCCGTCGCCCAGCGAGCACCCCAGCCCGCCGACGTACACCCCGGCCGGGCGGGCCGCCGATCCCGTGACCTGTGATCCCAGCGGGCCGCTGGTCGCCGAGGTCGTGAAGACGACGAGCGACGCCTACGTCGGACGGGTCAGCCTGGTGCGGGTCTTCTCGGGGACTCTCGACCCGGATCGCCCGGTCCATGTGTCCGGTCACCTGACCTCGTTCTTCGGCGCCGAGTCCGGCCATGCCGACCACGACGACGACGAGCGGGTCGGCTCCCTGTCCTACCCCTTCGGTCAGCAGCTGCAGCCCGCCTCCCGGGTGGTGTGCGGCGACCTGGGGACCGTCGGCCGGCTGACCCGCGCGGAGACCGGCGACACCCTCTCGTCCGTCGAAGACCCGCGCGTCCTCCGGCCCTGGTTGCTGCCGACCCCGCTGCTGCCCGTGGCGATCGAGGCGGCCACCAAGTCCGACGAGGACAAGCTGTCGACCGCGCTCACCCGGCTGGCCGCGGAGGACCCGTCGCTGCGCGTCGACATGGGAAGCGAGCAGCTGGTGCTGTGGACGATGGGCGAGGCGCACACCGACGCGTCGCTCGAGCGCCTCAAGGACCGGTTCGGCGTCTCGGTGAAACAGGTCGAGTTCCTCGTGCCGTTGCGCGAGACGCTGGCCGGCACCGGCTCCGGGCTCGGGCGGCACGTCAAGCAGTCCGGTGGCCACGGGCAGTACGCCGTCTGCGAGATCGAGGTCGAACCGCTCCCCCGCGGCTCCGGGTTCGAGTTCGCCGAGCGGGTGGTCGGCGGCGCCGTGCCCCGGCAGTTCATCCCCAGCGTCGAGAAGGGGATCCGCGCGCAGCTGACCCGCGGCTGCGCAGGCAATCCGATGGTCGACATCCGCGCCACGCTCATCGGCGGCAAGGCGCACAGCGTCGACTCCTCCGACATGGCCTTCCAGAGCGCCGGTGCGCTGGCGCTGCGCGAAGCGGCGAACGCCACCGGCATCGTCGTGCTCGAGCCGTACGACGAGGTCGAGGTGCACGTCCCCGACGACCTCGTCGGAACCGTGATGAGTGACCTCGCCTCCCGACGGGGCCGGGTCGTCGGCCAGGACACCGCCGACGGGATGGCGCTGGTCCGCGCCCACGTCCCGGCGAGCGAGCTGGTGCGTTACGCGATCGACCTGCGCTCGGCCACGCACGGCACCGGGTCGTTCACCCGGTCGTTCGTCCGCTACGAGCCGGTGCAGGACTAGGCCCGGATCAGCAGACGTCGGGGCTGCGTGCGTCGACGCGTCGGTAGATCGCCCGGCGGGGGTTGGCCACGTCGGAGGCCTCGGCCCAGCCGCGCTGGATCAGGCGCAGTCCGATGTCGACACCGTCCCGCTCCACGTATCGCAGCAGCCGACCGTCCGCATCCCTGTCCGGGCCCCGACGAGTCAGGGTGACCCGCCGCCCCTCGACCAGGTGCCCCAGCCCGGCGGCTGCGCAGTCGGCCACGGCCGTCACACCCAGTAGCCGCACCGTCGCCCCATTGGTGAGCTGGACCGTGTTGCCGTCAAGGACGGCCGCCACCTCCCAGGTCCGCCGCTGCGGTCCGGCGTTCTCGTTGGCCGTCGGGCCCTGCGACCCAGCGGGTGCCGGGGTGGTGGCCGGTGGCGGCGGAGAGCCTGAGCCGGAGGACGCGTTCTGGTCGTCCCCCAGCACCAGCACCGCCGCGCTCACGGCGACGAGGCAGGCGACGACGGCGAAGACCCAGCCGGCGACACCTCCCGCCGGCTGGGTCTGGGGTGGGGTCGGCGAGCGCCGCTCGGTCCAGCGCTCCCCGTTCCAATAGCGCTGGTGTCCGGGCGGAGCGTCGTAGTCCGGGTACCACCCCGGCGAGACCCCCCTCGCCACAGGCGCATCAACTCACACGGCCGTCACGCGGTCAAGTCGTCCTGACACCCGGTGGGGTATCCGCATCGGGCCTGCTCAGCGGGCCGGACGCTTGACCGGGCTGGCCTCGCGCTGGGGTGCAGGCTCGCGGCCGGCGTCGTCCTTGGTGCGAAGGCCGATCTTCGCGCCGAGCCAGACCAGCGGGTCGTACTTGCGATCGATCACGCGCTCCTTCATCGGGATGATCGCGTTGTCGGTGATCTTGATCCCCTCGGGGCAGACCTCGGTGCAGCACTTGGTGATGTTGCACATCCCGATGCCGGCCGTGGCCTGGGCGAGCTCGCGGCGGTCGTGGGTGTCGAGCGGGTGCATGTCGAGCTCGGCGTACCGCAGGAAGAACCGCGGCCCGGCGAACGCGGGCTTGTTGTCCTCGTGGTCACGGATGACATGGCAGACGTTCTGGCACAGGAAGCACTCGATGCACTTGCGAAACTCCTGGCCACGCTCGACGTCGACCTGGGCCATCCGGCGCTTGCCGTCGGCGTCGCGCGGTGGCGGCGCGAACGCCGGCAGCTCGGTGGCCTTCTCGTAGTTGTAGGAGACGTCGGTGACCAGGTCGCGGACGATCGGGAAGGTGCGCACCGGCGTCACCGTGATCGTCTCTCCCGGCTCGAAGTCGGAGAGCCGGGTCATGCACAGCAGCCGCGGCCGGCCGTTGATCTCCGCCGAGCAGGAACCGCACTTGCCGGCCTTGCAGTTCCAGCGCACCGCGAGGTCGCCCTCTTGGGTGGCCTGCAGGCGGTGGATGGCGTCGAGGACGACCTCGCCCTCGGAGACCTCGACGGTGTAGTCACGCAGCTCGCCGCCCTGGTCGTCGCCGCGCCAGACACGCATCTTCAGGTCAGTCACAGGGAGATCCTCACTTGTCCTCGAAGAAGGCCTGGAGCTCGTCGGGCATGACCGGGAGGGGCTTCTCGGCCAGGTCGACGCCGTCGCCGGAGTCGTTGATGGTGAGCACGAGGTTCTTCGCTCCCCACTCCGGGTTCGGGCCGGGGAAGTCGTTGCGGGTGTGGCCACCGCGTGACTCCTGCCGGGCCAGCGCGGCCTTGGCGATGCACTCGGAGACGAGCAGCATGTTGTGCAGGTCGATGGCCAGGTGCCAGCCGGGGTTGTACGCACGCCCGCCGGTGACGACGAGACGTTCGGCGCGCTCCTTGAGCTGCTCGATCTGCTTGAGCGACTGCTCGAGCTCGTCGCCGGTCCGGATGATGCCGACCAGGTCGTTCATCGACTGCTGGAGGTCCTCCTGGATCGCGTACGGGTTCTCGCCGCCGGTCGAGTCGA
Organism: uncultured Actinomycetota bacterium; assembly: GCA_963817125.1. Classification (GTDB taxonomy): domain Bacteria; phylum Actinomycetota; class Actinomycetes; order Propionibacteriales; family Nocardioidaceae; genus Nocardioides. The sequence continues at coordinate 199,199 of CAWFNB010000016.1, read as the reverse complement.
ACGGCGCCAACGCCGCCCGCTCGGCCTGACCCAGGACGTCGTCCCCGAGCTCGGGCGCGGAGGGGCGTGCGGCGGCGTACTCCGCCGCGGCCTCGCCGGCCCGCTTGCCGAAGACGATCAGGTCGGACAGCGAGTTGCCGCCGAGCCGGTTGGAGCCGTGCATGCCGCCCGAGCACTCGCCGACGGCATAGAGCCCGGTCACCCCGGACAGCTCGGTGTCGGGGTCGACCTCGACACCGCCCATCACGTAGTGGCAGGTAGGGCCGATCTCCATCGGCTCCTTGGTGATGTCGACGTCTGCCAGCTCCTTGAACTGGTGGTGCATCGACGGCAGCCGCTTGTGGATGAACTCCGCGGAGCGTCGCGACGCGATGTCGAGGTAGATGCCGCCGTGCGGTGATCCTCGCCCCGCCTTGATCTCGGAGTTGATGGCGCGGGCCACCTCGTCACGCGGCAGCAGCTCGGGTGGGCGCCGGTTGTTCTTCTTGTCGTCGTACCAGCGGTCGGCCTCTTCGACGTTGTCGGCCGTCTCTGCTTTGAAGAAGTCCGGGATGTAGTCGAACATGAACCGCTTGCCCTCGGAGTTCTTCAGGATTCCGCCGTCCCCTCGGACGGACTCCGTGACCAGCAGTCCCTTGACCGAGGGCGGCCAGACCATCCCGGTGGGGTGGAACTGGACGAACTCCATGTTGATCAGGGCGGCACCGGCACGCAGCGCGAGGGCGTGCCCGTCGCCGGTGTACTCCCAGGAGTTCGACGTGACCTTGAACGACTTGCCGATGCCACCGGTCGCGAGCACGACCGCAGGGGCCTCGAAGGCGATGAAGGTCCCGGTCTCGCGCCAGTAGCCGAAGGCACCACTGATCGCACCGGCCCCACCCGGTGAGGCGTCCTTGAAGAGCTCGGTGACGGTGCACTCCATGAAGCAGTCGATGCCGAGCGCGACGGCGCGCTGCTGGAGCGTGCGGATCATCTCCAGGCCGGTGCGGTCGCCGACGTGAGCGAGCCGGGCGTAACGGTGGCCGCCGAAGTCCCGCTGCGAGATGAGCCCGTCCTCGGTGCGGTCGAACAGCGCGCCCCAGTCCTCGAGCTCCTGGACCCGCTCCGGGGCCTCTTGGGCGTGCAGCTGGGCCATCCGCCAGTTGTTGAGCATCTTCCCGCCACGCATGGTGTCGCGGAAGTGCACCTCCCAGTTGTCCTCGGGCCAGGTGTTGCCCATCGCGGCGGCGATGCCGCCCTCGGCCATCACGGTGTGCGCCTTGCCGAGCAGCGACTTGGTGATGATCGCCGTCTTCGCGCCGGCGTCGTGGGCCGCGATCGCGGCTCTCAGGCCGGAGCCGCCGGCACCGATCACGATGACGTCGTACTGGTGCCTCTCGATCGCACCCAACTCGGTGGCGGGGACGGTGGTCTCGGTCAACTCAGTCATTGGGGGGTGACCTCCTCAGAAGAACCGGGGGTCGTCGAACACCCCGGCCGCCAGCAGGAAGATGTAGAGGTCCACCAAGGCGACCGAGAAGAGCGAGTACCACGCGTAGTTCGCGTGCCGGGAGTTCAGCCTGGACACGAAGGTCCACAGCTTGTAGCGCAGCGGGTGCTTGGAGAAGTGCCTCAGCCGGCCGCCCACGATGTGTCGACACGAGTGACAGGACAGCTGGTAGAGCCAGATCAGCACCACGTTGACCAGCATCAGCAGGGTGCCGAGCCCCATGTGGATGCCCTCGGGCTCCCCCGGAGCCGGGCCGAAGGCCAGCACCACGTCCCAGGTCAGGATCAGGGCGACCACGAGGGTGGCGTACCAGAAGAAGCGGTGGACGTTCTGCATGATCAGCGGGAACCGGGTCTCGCCGGTGTACGTCGCGTGCGGTTCGGCGACCCCGCAGGCCGGCGGCGACAGCCAGAACGCCCGGTAGTAGGCCTTGCGGTAGTAGTAGCAGGTCAACCGGAAGCCGAGCGGGAAGATCAGGATGATCAGGGCCGCCGAGAGCGGGAACCACCCGAACGGCTGACCGAAGTCCGAGGAGCCCTCGACGCAGTCACCGAGGCACGGTGAGTAGAACGGCGAGAGGTAGGGCTCGGCGAAGTAGTCCCGGCCCATGAACGCGCGGATGGTGGAGTAGACGACGAAGGAGAAGAAGACGATGAACGTCGCGAGCGGGTAGAGCCACCACCGGTCCTGGCGGAGGGTGCGGGCGTCGATCTGGGGCCGGGTCGGACCACCGACCCCTGCTCCCGTCGACCGTGCTGCTGTCGTCACCGTCGACTCACGAGCGTCCGTCGACGCCATACCCACCTCCGCTGGTGACCGCTTCTGCGCTGGACACAAGTTCGGGCGCAGTCTGCACATTGCCACGCCACTTTGGAACTGCCGGCTCCGGGTCTGCGCCGTGGACGCGGGAAATGTCACACGTGACCCACGGTTCAGGACGGTTCAGGACGGCGTTGGTCCGAGCCCCTCCAGCAGGCTGCGGGGCTGCAGATCGACCAGCTCGCGGACCCGGCTGATGTCGAGCCGCACGACCGGTACGTCGGTGGGCCGGCCAGGGCGGTGCTCCAGAGTCGCGGTGGTGCCGAGCGACGCGGCCACCGCGTCGATCACCTCGAGAACGGACGCCGAGCGGCCGGAGCCGACGTTGAGCACCCGCACACCGTCGGGTCGCGCGGCCAGCGCCACCACCGTCTCGGCCACGTCGTCCACGTGCACGAAGTCGCGGCGGGCCGAGCCGTCGCCGTAGACCACGACCGGGCGGTGCGCGCGAAGCGCGGCGCGGGTGACACCGATCAGGCCCTGGGACCCGTGTGTGGGCTCCCCCGGCCCGTAGACGTTGGCGCAGCGGAGGATGTCGGCGGTCAGGCCGTGCTGGCGGGCGTAGAGACCGACGTACCTCTCGGCCGCGACCTTGAGCACGCCGTAGGTGCTGATCGGCCACAGCGGCGCGGTCTCGGGAGTCGGCGTCGGCGCGTCCGGCCCGTAGACGGTGCCCCCGGAGGACATGAGGGTGAATGCCGGGACCGAGGCGCGCCGCATGCCCTCCAGGGTGGCCAGCAGCGGGCTCAGGTTGGCGGCGATCTCGTGGATCGGGTGCTCGTTGGACTCGGCCGGCTTGGCCGTGCCGGCGGCGAAGACCACGTGGTCTGCGCCCTCCAGCAGCTCGCGGACCAGCTCGGGCTCGCGGGCGTCGCCGACGAACGACTCGTGGCCCGGTTGGAGACGGTGCTCGAGAACCCGGCGTGCGAGCGAGCGAACCTTCCAGCCGTCGCGCAGGGCCAGACGGACGACCCGGCCACCGATGAACCCATGGCCCACGACCGCCAGGGTGCCGACCTTGCCGCCCGGGCGCATCAGCCGAGAATACGTGCCTCGACCGCCGCGGCCGGTCTCTTGCGTCCGACCCGGGGCACTAGTGCCCCGTGTCGGAAGTGTTCGAACGGTTGGCGTGCTCAGCGTGCGTGCATCGCAAGGCGCCGTAGCGAAGGCGCTGTAGGTCCATCATCGAGCGCCGGCAACGCCGCGAGGCGCGTGCGATGTGTGCGCGAAGCGCACGAAGACTTCCGACACGGGGCACTAGGGTCGAAAGGTGGTCGTCGTGGGCGCGCTGGACACGCCGCTGCTGCACGACCCGTTGCACGGCGCCGGGGGCCCGACGCCGGCGATGCCCGGCGGCGTCCTGGAAGTGCACGGCTGGGTGCTCTTCGACGGGCTTCCCGCCGACCGGGTCGAGGTCTACGTCGGTGACCAGCCGCCACGGCCCGCCCGGCGCGCGCTACCCACAGTCGACCTCCCGCCTCGCCTGCAGGCCACCCCCGCAGCGGTCGCCGCCGGCTTCTTCGCGGGGGTCGTCGTGCCCCGATCGGCCGCCGGGCAGACCGTCGACCTGCGGATTCGTGCCGTCTCCGAGCTCGGCGACACGTGGCACAGCCCCACCGTGCCGGTTCCGGTGACGCGGGAGCCGCCGTACGGCGACCATCCGATGACCGTGGGCGGACGGCTGCGCCCGGCCCGACCTCGCACCGACGGCGACGGGCGGCTCCGCATCTGCGTCTTCACGCACTCGTTGCACCTGGCGGGCGGGGAGCTCTACCTCGACGAGCTGCTGCGTCGGTTGACGAGCGCGCACGACCTCGACGTCACCGTGGTCTCGCCACGGGGCGGGCCGCTGGCCGCAGGGCTGGCCGAGCTGGGTGTCGAGCTCCACCTGACCCGGCCCTACGAGACGCACCCGGACTTCTACGAGGGGGCGGTCTCGGAGCTTCAGGCCCTCCTCAACGACATCGCGCCCGACGTCGTGCTGGCCAACACCCTCGGTGTCTTCCCGGCCGTCGACGCGGCGCTTCGGCAGGGTCGTGAGGTCGTCTGGGCGATCCACGAGTCCTTCGAGATCGAGGACTTCATCTACCTCAACTGGGGCTCGCGGAACCTCCATGACCGTGTCGAGGAGCGGATGCGCGCGGCGCTCTCCGGAGCGCACACCATCTTCGAGGCCGAGCCCACCCTTGACCTCTACCTCCGCCAGATCCCCGGCCTCCGGGGGCGGCACGTCCACTACGGGATCGACGTCGGGGTGATCGAGCACTTCCGGCAGACCCACGATCGCGCCGTGCTGCGCCGCGAGGCCGGCATCGCCGACGACGAGATGATCGTCCTGTCCATGGGCGTCTTCCAGGAACGCAAGGCGCAGCTCGCCCTCGTGCTCGCCTTCGCCACCGTCGCGTCCCGGTTCCCGCGGGCCCGGCTGGTCCTGGTCGGCGAGCACCCCACGGCTTACGCCGCGAGCGTCCGCGAGGCGGTGCAGCGGCTCGGCGTCGAGGACCGGGTGGACCTCGTGCCGATCCAGCCCGACACTTACCCGTGGTACACCGTCGCCGACATTCTCGTGAATGCCTCTGACGTGGAGTCGCTGCCGCGCAGCATCCTCGAGGCCAAGGCGTTCGGGCTGCCGACCCTCGCCACGGACGTCTTCGGCCTGCCCGAGATCATCAGTGACGGGGTCAACGGCTGGCTGTGTCGAGCGCACAGCGGCAACGCCCTCGTCACCGGGCTGTACCGCGCACTGAGCACGCCACCGGAGGTCCTCGAGGCGATGCGCAAGAACTGCCGGGCCGAAGCCCCCGGGTTCGACAGCGTCGGGTACGCCGAGGCCTACCACCGACTGTTCACCCAGCTGGTTCAGACCCAGGCGACGAGACGGACGAGCGCCCACACATGACAGACGACCAGGGCGCAGGACATGCCGAACGGTTCGTGCCCCAGGAGATGGGCGGAAGGCTCATCGAAGCCGAGCACCGGGCGCGCTACCGGTTGGCCGTGGCCCTGGTGCCCGGTCGACGGGTGCTGGACGCCGGGTGTGGCGTGGGGTGGGGTTCGGAGCTGCTCCGTCTGGCAGGGGCGGCGTCCGTGGTCGGCGTCGACATCTCCGAAGATGCCCTGGCGGCTGCCCGGCAACGTGCACCGGAGTGCGAGTTCGTGCCGGGAGGCCTCGAGAAGCTGCCGTTCGCTGACCACGAGTTCGACGTGGTGGTCTGCATGGAGGCCCTGGAGCACGCCGAGGACACCGGCGGCAGCCTCGACCAGCTGGCCCGCGTGCTGACCCCCGACGGCGTGCTCCTGGTCTCCTCACCCAACCCCGGGGTCTACAACCCGGGGAACCCGTTCCACCTGCACGAGCTGACTGCCGACGAGCTCCACCGCGAGCTCGCGGCGCGGTTCGCGCACACCCGGCTGCTCCGCCAGTACCGGCTGCTCGCGTCTGCGGTGCTGGCCGACGACGACTCCATGGCGGCCTCGCTCGATGGGATCGAGCTGCACGGTCTCAGCGTGGCTCCCATGACGCCGGGTGCCGAGACCTTCTCAGTTGTCGTCGCCAGCCACGCCGAGCTGCCGGACCTCCCGCCGTGGGCGGCGCTCGCCCCGGCCACCGAGCTGGCCGAGCTGGCCGCCGAACGGCGAGAGATCCTGGCGCAGCTGTCTGTTGCGCAGAAACAGCTCCGCGACGCGGACTCCACGCTCCGCTCGCTGATGACCGCCCGCGACGACGCGTTCCAGCAGGCCGCCGACCTGCAGACGCGCTGGGAGGCGACCGACGTTCAGCTCCGCCACCTGCGGCTGGCCTTCGAGAACGCCGCCCGCGAGCGCGACGAGCTGACCCTGCGACTCCTCCTGCTCGAGCAGGAGCTGGCCGGAGTGCCCCGTCCCGGTGCGAGCGTGCCGCTGGCGGAGCTGGCCGAGGCCGAGCGCCAGGCCGAACAGCTCCGAGCCAGGCTCCGCCGGCGTCGCGGCACCGCGCAACGGCTGCGGGCCAAGAATCGCAAGCTGCGCGCGCAGGCGCGTCGAGCGAGAGCCGAGGCAGAGCAGGCGCGGGCCGCGCTGGCCACCCGGGTCTCCCTGCCGCGCCGCGTGGTTCGGCGGCTGCGGTCGCGCCGGGCCGCACCGCCGTCATGAGCATCAGCGACGCTCACCTCACCGTGGCCTTCGTGTCCGCCCCCGGCTCGAGCGTGTTCATGGAGGAGCTCCTGACCGGGGTCGGCGACGCCGTGGCCGCGCTGGGCCATCCGGACGTCACCGTCGTCTCCCACCACGGACTGGTGTCCGACGTGGTCGACCGCTCGACCGTGGCGGTCGTGATCCCGCACGAGTACGCCGCCGTCGCGCCCGACGAGCCGGACGAGCTGCTGGCCCGCACGATCGCCTTCGGCGTCGAGCACCCGGGGACCACGACCTTCACCGCGTCCGCCAAGGCCTCGGCGCGGGCCGGAGCCCGGTTCGAGATCTCACAGCGCTCACTCGACGCACTCATGGAGCACGGGCTGGCCGGCACCCTGTTCTCGCTGGGCCACGTGCCGCGCTGGGACCGGTGGGGAGGCGAGCGGGTCGAGCGCGACATCGACGTCGCCTACCTCGGAACTGCCGACCCGCGCCGGCTCGGCATCCTGGCCCACTCCGCGCGGTCCCTGGCCGGGTTGCGCACCGCCCTGCTGGCCCCGCCGCACGAGCCGATGACCGGGCCGCGGCCAGACCTCCTGACCGGCGAGGACAAGTGGCGTCTGCTCGCACGCTCGAAGGTCCTGATCAACCTGCACCGGGAGGACAAAGCCGCCCTCGAGTGGGTCCGGGTGCTCGAGGCGATCCACAACGGCTGTGTGGTGGTCACCGAGCCCTCGACGGAGCTCGGCCCGCTGCGGCCCGGCGAGCACCTGCTGGTGGCACACGCAGACAACATCGGGCTCGTGGCGGCGGCAGCGGTGCGCGACGACGCGTTGCGCGAGCGGATCGCACGGTCGGCGTACGACCTGTGCCGAGACGAGCTCGACATGGCCGCCCCCGCGGAGGCCCTGCTGGACGTCTGCCGGGAGCTCGCCCTCCGGGCGGCGCCGGAGCGACCGGAGCCGGTCGAGCACCACGTCAGCGGCTGGACCGACGGCGTGGCCCCGATGGCGGTCTGGCTGCCCGCTGTCGACGGCGGCCCCGAGGCGCCGGTGATGACACCCGCGCCGCTGACGCGCGGCAGGGCCTCGACAGCCGACGGCTGCGCAGCCCTCGTCACCGGGCTGCCCAGCGACGGACCGGCTCAGCTCACCATGCTCTCCCTCGCCACGCACGCGCCCGACCTGGTGGCCCACGTGGACCACGTGGAGTCCGACCTCGGCCGGGGCGCGGCCCGCAACCGGTTGCTGACCCAGACGGACGCGGCCCACGTCGCCGTGCTCGACGCCGGCGACGAGCTGCTCGGGGACGCCATCGAGGAGATGGTGGAGCTGCTCCGCGCGAACGACGAGCTCGATGCCGTGCTCTGTCCCGCCACCCACGGGTCCCGGGCGCTGGTCAACGTGCTCCTCCCCGAGGAGCGCCGGCTCCGCGCTCGGGAGTACCTCACCCGCGGTTACGTCGTACGACGGACGACGCTCGACGCGCTCGGCGGTTTCACCGAGGACCCCGCCCATGCCGCGCACGTCGATCACCACCTGTGGCTGTCCCTCGCGTCCGCTGGGGCCCGGACCACCATGGTCCGGCGGATCGGGCTCGCCCTGTGGCCCAACTGAGCCCGCGGCTGCGGCGAGCCCTGCTGCTCGCAGCAGCGATCGGCGCGTTCCTCGCCCTCGGCGCCATCTGGCTGTGGCGGTTCCGGCGTGGGCACCCCATCGACATCGACGAGGCCGGCTATCTCTCGATCGCCATCACGGACTACCGCGGCCTCGTCGACGGCGGTCCGGGCGGCTACTGGGATGCGGTGATGGGACCGAGTGTCCAGGCGCCGCTGATGACCGCCCTCACCGCTCCGGTCTTCGTGGTGACCGGGACCGGGATCCTGTCCGGGCTGCTGGTGCCGTTGCTCCTGGGCGGGGTGATGTTGCTGGCGGCCTACGGTCTCGGCCACGAGGTCGGCGGCCCCCGGGTGGGCTGGACGGCGCTCGCCCTCACCGCCGGGACGCCGGTGGTGATCGGCTTCTCCCGCTCCTACAACTTCGCCATCGCGTCGGGCGCGGCGACCGCAGTGATGCTGTGGGCGATCGCACGCTCCCGCACGTTCGACCGGATCGGCTGGTCGGTCGCGGCGGGCGCCGCCATCGGGCTGGTGGCCCTTTCGCGGACCCTGACCCTCGCGTTCCTGCCAGCGGTCGTGGTCGTGGGGCTGGTGGCACTCGCCGCCGGTCCCAGGCGCGGTCGTCGCCTCGGCGGCCTGGCGGTAGGTGCGCTGGCGGCGTTGGTCGTGGCCGGCCCGTGGTACTACCGCAACGGTGAGGGCGTCTTCGACTACCTCACCTCGTACGGATATGGCCGCGGGAGCACGGCGTACGGCCAGGACCAGTCGCTGCTGTCGCTGGAGTCGTGGCGGGTGACGGCCGACTACGTGGTCGTCAACGCCGCGCTCCCGATGGTGGTGCTGTGGCTGGTCGGCTTCGCCGTCCTGGTGTGGGCTCTGGTCGTGGCGTGGCGGCGCGGAGGGCTGCGAAGCGCGCTCATGCGGGCGGCTCGCTCACCGCTGGCGCCGAGCCTGGTCTGGGCTCTGTGGTGCCTGGCCGCGCTGACCAGCAGCGGCAACAAGGGCAGCGGCTTCCTGACCCCGTTGGTGCCCGCCTTCTCCCTTCTCGCCGGATGGGCGATCTGGCGGTTGCCCCGTCCCGCGGCGCGGATCCTGGGCGGGGTCGCGCTGGGCGTCGTGGCGCTCAACACCGTGGTGGCGCTCGACCCTCGGCCCGACTGGGTCCAGGAGCATCGGGTCCGAGTGCCCTGGTTGCACAGTGCCCCTGTCTACAACGGCCGCGGCGTCATCCAGGGATACATCGGTTACGCCCGGCCGGACCTGGAGAACGGCCAGATGACCGACCGGGAGGCTCGCGCATGGCATCGGGCGCTGGACCGGCTCACCACCGACGTCGCCGAGCTCGGACCTGGCCAGGCCTTCACAGCCTTCGGCTTCCGGCACCGGCTGGTCAACACCAACAGCGTCCAGCTCGAGCAGCTGCTGGACGGCGGTCCGGCGCTACCCCTGGCGGGGATCAACCCCGTCGAGGTGCCGAACGACGAGCAGGCCATGACCGACTACCTCACCACCGGGGTCGCGGGGACTGCCTGCCTGCTGCTGACCTCTCGAGGGTTGTCCTCCGAGATCGAGCCGATCGTCGACGCCGACCTGATGGCGCAGGCCGCCCGCAACGCCGGCTTCGTCCGCAACACCACGGTCGACCTGCCGGACCGGCGCACCGTCGTCGTGTGGCGACGGCCGGCAACGTGTCCGGTCACCACGGGCGTGGCCCATTCCGCCGCATGGGCCGCCCAGGCCATCTCCCACTAGCCGGCGGCCCGGCCCGCGATAGCCTGCGCAGGTGGCGACCACGCGTCCGAGTCCGGGCCAGACGGCGGGGCTGGTGACGGGTGCCCGCGCGGCACGCTCGACCATCGCCCTGAAGATGCTGATGGCCGTCAGCGGCGCCATCTTCATCCTGTTCGTGCTCGGGCACATGTACGGCAACCTCAAGGCGTTCAGCGGGCACGACGCCTTCAACGAGTACGCGGAGCACCTGCGCACCCTCGGTGAGCCGATGCTGCCGCATGCCGGCCTGCTGTGGATCCTCCGCGGCGGGCTGATCGTCGCGCTGGTGGTCCATGTCGCCTGCGCGGTGGCGTTGTGGCGCCGTGCCGCCCGGGCCCGCACCACGCAGTACGTGGTGAAGAAGAACGCGGCGTCGACATTCTCCTCGCGCTGGATGCGCTGGGGTGGCGTCGCCATCCTGCTGTTCCTGGTCTGGCACCTGCTCAACTTCACGATCGGCAAGGTCAACGTCAGCGGTGGCTCGACGGACGACCCCTACGACCTGCTCGTCGACTCGTTCCAGACGTGGTGGCTCACCGCCATCTATCTCGTCGCGATGGCTGCGCTCGGCATGCACCTGCGGCACGGTGTGTGGAGCGCGGCACAGACCCTCGGGCTGACCAACAACGCGCGGGCCCGTCGCAACGCGAACGTCATCGGGGTGCTGCTCGCCGTCGTCATCGCCGGCGGCTTCTCGCTGGTGCCAATCTTCGTCCTGTTCGGAGTCATCTCGTGAGCCTCACGCCCTCCGGCCCGGACATGCCGGACACCACGCTGTCCTTCGACCCGTCGCGCAGCCGCGAGCCGGGCGGGGAGGAGTACGACGACGCGGCCGGCTACTACGTCGACGGCGACCCTCTCAGCGACACCAAGTCGCCCGGTGGGCCGCTCGAGGAGCGCTGGGGCACCCGGCGGTTCGAGTCTCGGATCGCCAACCCGGCCAACCGCCGCCGGCTCTCGATCATCGTGGTCGGCACCGGGCTGGCCGGCGCCTCCGCGGCCGCGACGCTCGGCGAGGCCGGCTACGTGGTCAAGTCGTTCTGCTACCAGGACAGCCCCCGCCGGGCGCACTCGATCGCGGCACAGGGCGGCATCAACGCGGCCAAGAACTACAAGGGCGACGGCGACTCGGTCTACCGGCTCTTCTACGACACCATCAAGGGCGGCGACTACCGCTCGCGCGAGTCGAACGTCTACCGGCTCGCCGAGGTCAGCGTGAACATCATCGACCAGTGCGTCGCCCAGGGCGTCCCGTTCGCACGGGAGTACGGCGGGCTGCTCGACAACCGGTCGTTCGGAGGCGTCCAGGTGTCGCGCACCTTCTACGCCCGCGGCCAGACCGGGCAGCAGCTGCTCATCGGGGCCTACCAGGCCCTCGAGCGTCAGGTGGCCGCCGGCACGGTCCGCTGCTACACCCGCCACGAGATGCTCGAGCTGATCGTGGTCGACGGCCGGGCCCGCGGGATCATCGTGCGCGACCTGGTGACCGGCGAGATAGAGACCTACTTCGCCGACGTCGTCGTGCTGGCCAGCGGCGGCTACGGCAACGTCTTCTTCCTCTCCACCAACGCCATGGGCAGCAACGTCACCGCGACCTGGCGAGCGCACCGGCAGGGCGCCTACATGGCCAACCCCTGCTACACCCAGATCCACCCGACCTGCATCCCCGTCACCGGCCATCACCAGTCGAAGCTGACCCTGATGTCGGAGTCGCTCCGCAACGACGGCCGCATCTGGGTGCCGAAGAAGAAGGTGGACTGCGACAAGGACCCGAGGGAGATCGCCGAGGAGGACCGCGACTACTACCTGGAGCGGATCTACCCGGCGTTCGGCAACCTGGTCCCCCGCGACATCGCGTCCCGCCAGGCCAAGAACATGTGCGACGAGGGCCGCGGCGTCGGCCCCGAGGTCGAGGGCGTACGCCGCGGCGTCTACCTCGACTTCGCCGAGGCCATCGAGCGGCTCGGCCGAGACGCGATCGAGAGCAAGTACGGCAACCTCTTCGACATGTACGCCCGGATCACGGGCGAGGACCCCTACACGGTGCCGATGCGGATCTACCCGGCCGTGCACTACGTGATGGGCGGGCTCTGGGTCGACTACGACCTGCAGGCAACCATCCCTGGGCTGTTCGTGACCGGCGAGGCCAACTTCTCCGACCACGGCGCCAACCGGCTCGGCGCGTCAGCCCTGATGCAGGGGCTGGCCGACGGCTACTTCGTGCTGCCGAACACGATCCGCGACTACCTCGCCGACGGCCCCTTCGACCGGGTCCCCGAGGACCACCCCGCGGTCGTGGCGGCCCAGCAGTCGGTGCAGGCGCGTGTCGACGCGTTCCTGTCCACCAACGGCACCCGAAGCGTCGACTCCTACCACCGTGAGCTCGGCAACATCATGTGGGAGTTCTGCGGCATGGAGCGCACCGAGGACGGGCTGCGCAAGGCGATCGACCTGATCCGCACCCTGCGCGACGACTTCCGCCGCAACGTGCGCGTGCTGGGGTCCGCCGAGAGCCTCAACCAGTCGCTGGAGAGGGCCGGCCGCGTGGCGGACTTCCTCGAGCTCGGCGAGCTGATGTGCATCGACGCCCTCAACAGGCGCGAGTCCTGCGGCGGGCACTTCCGCGCGGAGTCCCAGACCGAGGACGGCGAGGCGCTGCGCCACGACGACCAGTACGCCTACGTCGCGGCGTGGGAGTGGGCCGGTGAGGGCGAGACGCCGGTGCTGCACAAGGAGCACCTCACCTACGAGTTCGTCGAGCTCAAGCAGCGGAGCTACAAGTGAAGGTGACCCTCAAGATCTGGCGCCAGCCCGACAGCGCCTCGCCTGGCGCGATGGCGACGTACGAGCTCGACGAGGTCTCCGAGGACATGTCCTTCCTCGAGATGCTCGACGTCCTCAACGAGACGCTGACCTCCCAGGGCGACGAGCCGGTCGCGTTCGACTCCGACTGCCGCGAAGGCATCTGCGGCATGTGCGGGCTGATGATCAACGGGCAGGCACACGGCCCAGAGGTGACCACCACCTGCCAGCTGCACATGCGCTCGTTCACCGACGGCGACGAGATCGTCATCGAGCCGTGGCGGGCCGACCCGTTCCCGGTGATCAGGGACCTGGTCGTCGACCGGCGGGCCTTGGACCGGATCATCGCGTCGGGCGGCTACATCTCGGTCAACACCGGCGCCGCCCCCGACGCGCACGCCGTACCGGTGCCGAAGGACAAGGCCGACCGGGCCTTCGACGCCGCGACCTGCATCGGTTGCGGCGCGTGCGTCGCAGCCTGTCCCAACGGCTCGGCGTCGCTCTTCGTCGGTGCCAAGGTCACCCACCTCGGCGAGCTTCCGCAGGGACAGGCCGAGCGCGACCGCCGGGTGGTGCACATGGTCGGCCAGCACGACGCGGAGGGGTTCGGCGGCTGCACCAACATCGGCGAGTGCACCGCCGCCTGCCCCAAGGAGATCCCGCTCGACGTGATCTCGCGGCTCAACTGGGACCTGCACGCCGCGCTGCGGCACGGGCACTAGCGCTCGAGCTCCTCTCCGGCCCGCGTCACGATCTGACCAGCCCATCGCACGGCGTCCCGAGCCCTGCGCGCAGACACCAGCGTCAGGCCGTAGTGCGCGCCTCATCTTTGAGGTCAACGAGGCGGCGGAACTTGGAGGCCATCTCGCGCCCATCAGGCGTCGCAGTCGACAAGAGGTCGGCGGCCGCCCGGTGATCATCGCCTCGATGGATCTCGCCGAGTCGCGCCGCACAGATGCAGTCGGAACCAGCGATGCCGGCGAGAACGGAGAGGCCCGCAGCAACTCCAGGCATGGCGACGTCTACCGACTCTTCCAGGACAAGCTCCGCGACATCAAGATAGGCCCGCGCGGCGTGCATTCGAACGCGGGCATCCTCCCTGGACTCCCGCCTTGTACGAGCCTTCCTAGCCAGGCGATGACCCGTCCACGGGCCAGGCCTTCAACCCGCGCGCTCTGAGCAGCTCGAGCCCGTCCACCTGCACATCGTTTAGCAAGCCACGCTGCGACGAGCTGGGGTCCAGCCACTCATCGACCGACATGTCAACGATCTGCAGCGGGTTCCCTGTCCAGCTGGGCACCAGATCGTGCAGTCGCTCGAGTTGCGTCTCCCACACCGTGGACAGGTCCTTCGTCGGCTCGGCCAGGAGGCGTCGAGCGAGAGCCTCGTCGACATGCCTCAGCCGGTAGCGACGCTGCCTCGACTCACCTTTGAATGTCGGACGCACCAGTAGAAGGTCGATATCGCTGTCAGGGCCCCCGTCCCGTCGAGCCGCGGATCCGAAGATGCACGCGTAGTAGGGCGGCGGGTCCCAGGAGCCGAGCTCGTCGCGAAGCCGTTTCCACAGCTCGTTGCGCAGCCCTGACAGGAGGTCTGCGATCGGAGCGGCGACATGGTCTCGATTGAGTTCGTGTACGTGGTTGCGACCCATGAGCGTGGACCGGACGAGTCCCTCATGGACAAGTCGAGCCAGACCTCGCCGGATGCCGATCTCCGATCCACGCGCGGCGCGTTCGGCCACCTGCCCCACCGTCATCGGTCGACCCGATGCGGCGAGCGCGGCCAGTATCGCCCCATCCAGCGAGGAGGTCACAGCTCGTGTCGGATCCGAAAGGTCGGCAATCGTGAGCTGCAGCTGGCCGCGCCCGCGTTCTAGCCTTACGTCGCGAGGCTATGACTCGTCCTTGCGGCCCTTCACCACGACCGCTGTCGCGGCGGCAGCCCCGACCGCGGCACCCGCGACGAAGGAGCCCTTCCGAGACTTCTTCTCGTCGTCCGGCAGCTCGCCCAGGGACGGCAACGGCGGGCCCTGGACCGGCTCGGCCGGCTCGACGACGCGCAGCTTGCGGGCCAGGGGGTGGGTCCAGGCCCACGAGGCGGCGTAGAGGACCACGCGCGAGAAGTAGTTGATCCAGACCACGAGGATCAGGGCCAGCCCGAAGACCTGGAACGCCGGGTTGCCCTCGGTGGCCTTGATGAGCAGGGTCGAGAGCTGCTTGAGGATCTCGAAGCCGACCGCACCCAGCAGAGCACCCGACCACATCGCCCGCTTCGGGATGTCGGGAGCGGCCAGGAGCCGGAACATCGCGAAGAACAGCACGGCGTTGGCGAGCAGACCCAGCACGATCGTGAGCAGCGTGACCAGCCAGCCAAGGGCGGTGCTCAGGTTCAGCCAGTCCAGCAGGTCGTTCGAGAAGCCGGACACCAGCCCGGTGAACGCGACGGCGATCAGAAGCACGGTGCCGATGATGGCCAGCGTGATCAGGTCGCGGATCTTGCCCATGATGAAGTTCGGCTGCTCGCGTCGCGGAAGCGCGAAGACGGTGATCAGGGCGTCGCGAAGGGCCGAGAGCCAGCCGAGCCCGGAGTAGAGCACGCCGACCAGACCGATGACGCCTGCGGTGGCCGCGGAGTCCTGGATGTCCTGGATGTTCAGCTGGCCGGAGCCGGAGCCGATCAGTCCCGGGAACATCGACTTGATCGCGGCGACCAGGGTGTCCTGGGCGTCGGGATAGACCTTGGCGACGTAACCGACGACGAAGAACGCGAGCGCGAGCACCGGGAATACGGACAGGAACCCGAAGTACGTCACCGCACCGGCCTGCTGGCCAGCCTTCGTGGCCCCGTAGTGCTCCTGCATGAGCACGACGTGGTCGACCGCGGGGCGTCGCTGGCGGATCTCGGCGACGCGGTCGGTGAGGCGCTCCTTCAGCGAGGCCATGCCACCTAAGTACCCGGGGGCAGCCTGAAGTAGCGGGTGGGAGTCCAGCCCAGCGCGTCGTCGTGGACGTAGAGGCGGAAGTCGTCGACCGCGAACTCGCACTCGAAGTCGGCAAGCTCGTCGAAGGCTTGGTCGAGCTGGGCGTCGGCGAGGTGGTGGGCGATCGTGACGTGCGGGTGGTACGGGTAGGCCAGGTCGACGGCGAGCGGGCCACGGCGTACTGCCTCAGCGAGCTGCTCGCACTGGGAGATCCCCTCGACGACGGTCACGAAGACCACAGGTGAGACCGGACGGAAGGTTCCGGTGCCGCGGAGGTGCACCGCGAAGGCCGGTACGTCGTCGGCCGCCATCTCGAGGTGCGCCTCGATCTTCTCGAGCTCGTCGTCGGTGACGACTGTCGGCGGGACCAGCGTGATGTGCGTGGGGATCGTGACCGCCATCGTGTCGCCTACGGAGGTGCGGTAGTCCTGGAGCTGGGTCGCCCAGGGCTCCGGGATCGCAACGGCTACTCCGATCGTTGGCACCGTCAGACCTTACTGGCGGGCTACTTCGCGGTGGCGACGAACCCCATTCGTCGATAGACGTCGTCAAGGGTGCCCTGCGCGATCGGCTGGGCCTGCTGGCGGCCCTGCTCGAGCACCTGGGTCAGGTGGGTCTGGTCGTCGAGCAGCTCGAGGGTGCGATCCCGGAACGGCGTCACGAACTCGACGACGACGTCGGCGAGGTCCTTCTTGAGGTCGCCGTAGCCGCGGCCGGCGTACTGCTCCTCGAGGTCGTGGATCGCCGTCCCGGTCAGCGAGCTGTAGATCGTGAGCAGGTTGCTGATGCCGGGTTTCTCGTCCGGCTCCCATCGGACCTCGCTGCCGGAGTCGGTGACCGCCGATCGGATCTTCTTGGCGCTCACAGCAGGCTCGTCGAGCATCTCGATGATCCCGCCCGGACTGGACGCGGACTTGGACATCTTGGCGGTGGGGTTCTGCAGGTCGGCGATCTTGGCCGTGGCCTTGAGGATGTAGGGCTCGGGCAGCCGGAAGGTCTTCTTGTAGCGGCTGTTGAACCGCTGGGCGAGGTCGCGGGTGAGCTCGAGGTGCTGGCGCTGGTCCTCGCCGACCGGGACGTAGTGCGGCCGGTAGAGCAGGATGTCGGCGGCCTGGAGGACCGGGTAGGTGAACAGCCCGACGCTGGCCGCGCCCTCTCCGCCCTTGGCGGACTTGTCCTTGAACTGGGTCATCCGGCGCGCCTCGCCGACGCCGGTGAGGCACTGGAGCACCCACGCCGCCTGCGTGTGCGCCGGGATCTGGCTCTGCACGAAGATCGCCGACCGCTGCGGGTCGATCCCCATCGCGAGCAGCTGGGCGGCGGCCCGCAGGGTGCGCTCGCGCAGCGCGTTCGGGTCCTGCTCGACGGTGATCGCATGCAGGTCGGCGATGAAGAAGAACGGCGCGTGGTCGCGCTGCAGGTCCACCCACTGCCGCAGGGCGCCGAGGTAGTTGCCGAAATGGAAGGAGTCGGCGGTCGGCTGGATCCCCGAGAGCACCCGCGGCCGGGCGCCTCCCGTCACCACCTCGGGCACGCTGACCTCGGGCTGTGCAGTTGGGGTGCTCAGCGGCGCGGTCATGCCGGGCATTCTTCACGATCGTCAGCGGGCGCGGACGGTGACCTCCACAGCCGTGGCGCCCTTCGCCTGCTTCACGACCAGGACCCGGGTGCCGGGGCGGGAGACCACCCGTCCACCGGTGACCGTCGCGACGTACCCGCGCGGGAAGACGAGCTTCGGCAGGGAGAGCGTGGTGCGGCTGCCGTGCCGGAACCGGCCGGGGCCGACCGCCTTCGTCGTCGACCACGCAGCCTGGAAGGTCCGCGCGTAGCGGTCGTAGTGGTAGCGCATCGGCGTGCCCGCAACACGCAAAGGGTGCGGGATGACCAGAGCGCGGAGCTTGTTGAGATCGACGTTGGTGCGCGACGGCTTCCGGGCCGGGTCGAGGACCAGTGCCTGCTCGGCGCCGGGACCGGTGGTGGTCGGGTCGTCGCAGCCGCAGTACGCCCAGAACTGCCAGCCGGTCATCGCGAGCTCGGCGCGGTCGACCACCCCGGTGATGGTGGGCCCGTCAGTGGTGGCGCCGAACTCGGTGAGCAGCGGCGCGTGCCCGGTCGCCTTCACGTGGTCGGCGGTGTTGCTGAAGACCAGGTCGTCGAAGTTGTCGCAGGCCGCCTGGCCGCCACCCTCGGTGCCGGCCTCGGCGGTCAGGCAGTAGTCGTGGAACGAGAACCCGAGTCGCGCTCCGTGCGGCCGGACCGAGGTCTGAGCGCCGTTGTTGAAGATGACGTTCGGCTCGTAGAAGACGGCCGTCCGCGGGTCCACCACCCGGATCGCGTCGATCACCCGCTGCGAGAAGGCCTGCAGCCGGGCGTCGAACGCCGGGCAGCCGGCCGGGTTGGCGCAGGACTGCCAGCCGGTGCCAGGCCAGGGCTCGTTGAACAGGTCGAGGCCGAGGATCTTCGGGCTCTGTCGGAAGTACGACGCGACGTGCGCCCACGCGGCGGCGTACCGGTCCTGGAGGCCCACCCCTCCCGGCCCGGGGTCGTTGGCCCAGAAGTGGTCGAACGCGCGGTTCAGTGCCGGCATCGCGAAGTAGTTCAGCGGGAACCCCAGCTGCGGCTGCGCCGGCAGCCCGTCGTCCTGGACCGCCCAGTCCGGAGCGCCCTCGCCCTGGAACCGCTCGTGGTAGAGGTCCTGGTGGAAGTCGAGGAGCGTCCAGATGCCCTGCTTGGCGAGGATCCTCGCGGTCTTCCGGATCCGCGCGAGGTACTGGTCGTCGTAGACACCCGGTTGCGGCTCGACCGCCTTCCAGATCAGGCCCAGCCGGACGGTGGTGAGTCCGTGTCTGGCCAGGAAGCGGGCGTCGTCCTTGCCGAAGCCGATGTGATCGGGGGCGTAAGGCGGCCGCTTGTAGACCATGTTGAGCCCGTGCAGGACCAGGACCCGGCCGCTCCCGTCGACGATCCACTGGCCGGAGGGGACCGCCCGGGAGCCGCCGCTGCGCTTCGCGTGCACCTCGTCCACACCCGCTGGCGCCGCCTCCGCGGTCGGCGCCGCCATCAACCCGGCGAGCACGGCCACCACTACCAGGACCAGACGCATGACCGCCCAACGAGCACCGTCGCCGACGGTTACCATCAGCGCCCGTGTCGACCGAGAGCCTGGTCCGTTCGTTCTACGACGACCTCTGGAACCGCTGGGACGACTCGCTGGTGCCCTCGGTCCTCTCGCCAGACTTCGCGTTCCGCGGCTCCCTCGGCACCTCCACCGTCGGGCACGACGGCTGGCGCTCCTACCGGGACACCGTCCGTGCCGGTGCCGCCGACTTCCACAACTCGGTGATCAGCCTCGTCTGCCAGGGCTCCTCGGCCGCGGTCCGGCTGACGTACACAGGCACCCACACCGGCCCGCTCCTGGGGCTGCCGGCCACCGGCAGGCGGTTCGAGTACGCCGGCGCGGCGTTCTTCACCGCGGCCGACGGCCTGCTGACCTCGGCGTGGGTGCTGGGAGACCTGGCGTCCCTGCGGGAGCAGCTCTCGTCGACTACCGGTGGTTGAGGAGGTCGCGCAGCGACCGTCTCGAAACCACCGCAAGGAAGGCTGGGAGCCGACCTGCGCTGATCGAGCCTGTCGAGATCACCCGCAACGAACGCCGGGGCCGGCCCCGGGCGAAACTACTTCGAGAAAGTTCCGGAACCCCTTGTGGACAAGGGCTTTCGGGGGCCCCGGACTGTCGGTGGCCGGTGCTTGAATTGCTTCCATGACAGCGATCGCGAACCCACCCCTGGACCGGGTGAACGACGCGGTGCTCGCACGCCCGAGCCGACCTCGCCTCGGTCACCGACACCCCGCTGTGGACCCTGGACTCCCAGGCCGCCACCGCCGCGATCGACCAGCTCCTGGCCCTGGAAGCCCAGGTCGTCCAGCTCAAGACCGCGGCCCTGGCCCACGCCGACCAGATCCAGGTCGCCGACCAGGTCGGCGCCACCTCCACCGCCAACTGGTTGGCCCACCACACCAAGCTCACCCGGCGTGAGGCCCACCGCCAGACCCGGCTCGCCACGTCGTTGGAGAAGTACGAACAGCCACCCGGGTGGCGCTCGCCGAGGGACGGCTGCACGTCGAGCAGGCCGAGGTGATCACCCGGGCGCTGGACGAGCTGCCCGAGGACCTCGACCCCGAGCTGGTCGCGAAGGCCGAGGCGCACCTGATCGGCGAGGCCGGCCACCACGACGCCAAGACCCTCCGGATCCTGGGCCGACGCTTGCTGGAGGTCATCGACCCGGACCTTGCCGACGCCCATGAAGCCAAGCTGCTGGAGCGCGAGGAGCGAGAGGCGGACGCCGCGACCCGGCTCACCATCTGGGAAGACGGCCACGGCAAGGTCCATGGCCGGTTCACCCTCGACGCGTTGCACGGCGCCATGTTCAAGAAGGCACTCCTCGCGTTCGCCGCCCCCCGACACCGCGCCAGCCAAGGACCACTCGGTGAGCGGCGCCCCACCCCCGAACGCCTCGGCCAGGCGTTCGCCGAGCTCATCGAGCGCTACCCGGCCAAGAAGCTCCCCAAGGCCGGCGGGCTCAACGCCACCGTCGTGGTGCTGATGCCCCTGGAGACCCTGATGGGCGGGCTGAAGGCAGCCAAGCTCGACACCGGCGAACACATCTCCCCCGGCCTGGCCCGCCGGCTGGCCTGCGAGGCCGGGATCATCCCCACCGTCCTCGACGGACAGTCCCGCGTCCTCGACCTGGGCCGCACCAGACGCTTCCACAACCACGCCCAACGCATCGTCGCCATCATCGAACAAGGCGGCTGCAACATCGAGGGCTGCGACTACCCACCCGGGCTCGCCCACATGCACCACCCCATCCCCTGGAGCCAGGGCGGACCCACCAACCGCGACGGACTCCTGATCTGCCCGCCGCATCACACCCGCGCCCACAACCCGGCGTTCACCATGACCAAGCTCCCCACCGGCAAATTCACCTTCCACCGGCGGACGTGAGCGGAACGGCTCGACCTGATCAGGAATCGAGAAGCACCACGAAGTTGTCCGACCTAGCCTCTCCGAGGAAGGCCGGCACCACGCCGAGCCCCAAGCCTCGGAAGGAACTCTGAACATGCCCACGAAGAACGCAAAGACCCAGTCCGACGGCTTCAGCGCCGAGGAACGTGCCGCGATGAAGGAGCGCGCCGCCGAGCTGCGGGCCGAGGGCAAGAAGGGCGCCAAGAAGGCCGACGGCCTGCAGGCGGTGCTCGACCGGATCGCGGAGATGGCTCCGGAGGACCGGGCGCTCGCCGAGCGGGTGCACGTGATCGTGACGTCGAACGCCCCCGAGCTGTCGCCCAAGACCTGGTACGGCATGCCCGCCTACACCGACGCGGACGGCAAGGTCGTCGTCTTCTTCCAGGACGCGGGCAAGTTCGGCTACCGGTACTCGACCCTTGGCTTCCAGGACGCCGCGAACCTCGACGACGGCGACCTGTGGCCGGCGTCGTACGCGCTCAAGGGGTGGAGCCCCGCGGTGGAGAAGAAGGTCGTCGCGCTGGTGAAGCAGGCCGTCTCCTGACGTCACCCCCGTCCGCTATCGGGGGGTCAGGACACAGAACTCGTTGCCGTCGGGATCGGACATGACGACCCAGCTGACGTCTCCCTGACCGATGTCGATGCGAGCCGCACCGAGGGAGACGAGACGGTCGACTTCCGCCTGCTGATCAGCGTCGACGGGTGGAGCGATGTCGAGGTGCAGCCGGTTCTTCCCGGTCTTCGGTGCCAGGGGCGGACCGCCCCAGGTGATCTTGGTGCCGCCGCGCGGCGACTGGACCGCGGTCTCCTGGTCCTGGTCCCAGACCAGCGGCCAGCCCAGGGCCTTGCTCCAGAAGTAGCCGACCTCCTGCGAACCGTCGCTCGACAGCGCTCCGATGAACCCACAGTCGGCGAGGAAGTTGTTGCCCGGCTCGATGACGCAGAACTCGTTGCCCTCGGGGTCCGCGAGCACGACGTGCTCCGCGTCCGGGCCCTGGCCGATGTCGAGGTGGCGACCGCCGAGCTCGAGCGCCCGGGCCACCGTCTCCTGCTGTTCCTCTAGGGACCTGCTGGTCAGGTCGAAGTGCATCTGGTTGGGGCCGGTCTTCTGCGCCTCGGTCGGGAAGAACTCGATCCGGAAACCGGTGTCGTCGTCCGGCAGGAGGGCGAACCCGTCGTCGGGCTCGGCGACCATCTCCCGGCCCAGGACGCCGGCCCAGAAGGAGGCGAGCCGGACGGGGTCGTTCGCATCGAAGGCGAGCGCGATCAGGTCAGCAGTCATAGGACTGAAACGCTAGGTCGCTCGCTGAATGCCACGCAACGCAACAGTCAGAGCGCAGAGGAGCTGGGGACGGCGGCCGCGCTGGGCGGCGAGCTCGACGGGCGAGCAACGGGCGTTGCAGCTTCATGCAACGCCCGTTGGTGAACCTGCTCCGCAGGCCACACTGGTCGCGGCCTGACACCGCACGACTTAGCTCGGGCAACCGCGCGGCCGGTCAGCCGTACTCCAAATCCGAAAACGAGATGATCGTATTTACAAGACTCTGATGTCCGTCCTGTTCGCCGTCGCCGCGTGTCTCGGTCTCACCGGGACCGCGCCAGCCATGGCCTCCCCTGCTCCGGCTCACGAGAAGTCCGTCGCGCAGGCGGCGGCGCCGGGATCGGACTGCACGGGCTACGCCTCCGCGAACCGGCAGAGCAACGGCACGGTGAACATGCGGTGGGAGATCTACTGCACCCAGCGCTATTACCACAGGATCAACGTCGCACCGGTGCTGAACCGGGGCGGCACCACGTTCTACTTCCAAAAGGACTGCATCAGCAACGACGGTGTCAGTCACTGCGTCTTCACCAGGAACAACTTCCCCAACCCGGCTGGAACTCAGAGGTGGTTCCTGTCATGGGATCCGTCGAGCAATGGCTCGGGCGTGTATTGGGCGGAGGGCGGGAAGAACTGCATCGTCCCCAACGGCATCTACTGCAGCAACTTCAGCGCCAATTGGTGAGTCACCACAGCGAGCACGTCGGCTGACGTGTTTCTCGCGCTTCCGGCACGTGAGGGTCTCGACGGCCCCTCATGTGCCGGCGCGGTGCCAAGCGCGAAAGTGGCGCGAAAGGCTGGTCGACATGGCCGTCTACGACGAACCGGTCTCGGGGGCGGCAGCGTTTGGAGAGCGGTCCGCCGCAAACGCAACCGCCAGCACCGCGAACCCGGTCAGTGACAGCACGATCCCGACCAGCAGCGGCGAGCGATAGCCGTACCCGGCGGCGATGGTCACGCCACCCAGCCAGGCCCCGAGCGCGTTGCCGATGTTGAGCGACCCGTGGCTCACCGCGGCACCCAGCGTCTCGGCGTGCCCGGCGACGTCGATGAGCCGGAGCATCAAGCCCAGCGCGAGCACCGAGCCGAGCGTGGTCACCAGGAACGCGGCGGGCAGGGCGGCGTATCCGTGGGGTACGAACAGCCAGACCAGCAGCAGTGCGATCGCCAGGCCGACCGGCCCGCCGAGCAGCGACCGCTTGAGAGACCAGTCCACGAGGCGGCCCGCCAGCCAGTTGCCGAACACCATGCCCACACCCAGCGTGAGCAGGAACACCGGGACAGCGCCGTCGCCCAGCCCGCCGGCTCTCGTCACGAGGGGGGCGATGTAGGAGAACAGCGCGAACATCCCGCCGAACCCAACCGCCCCGGCGACCACCGCGAACCACACCTGCGGCCTCCGCAGCGCCTGCAGCTCGCGCCGTCCGGTGGCCTCGGGGTTGCCCGGGCATTTCGGCACGAAGCACACCACGAGCGCGATCGTCAGTGCGGACAGGGCTGTCACCACCCAGTACGACGCCCGCCAGCCCAGCGTCTGCCCCAGCCAGGTCGCGGCCGGGACACCGAGCACGTTGGCCACCGGGAGTCCCATGAGCACCATCGCGACCGCGCGGCCACGCCGCTCGGGCGCCACCATGCTCGCGGCGACCAGGGACGCGACCCCGAAGTAGCCACCGTGCGGCAGTCCGTCCAGGAACCGCGCCACCATCAGGGCGCCGTACGACGGGGCCAGCGCGCTGGCCGCGTTGAAGAGCGCGTAGGCCGCCATCAGCCCGAGCAGCAGCCCACGCCGGGGCAGCTTGGCGCCTACGAACGCCAGCAGCGGCGCCCCGACCACCACGCCCAGCGCGTACGCCGAGATCACCCGGCCGGCCACCGGGATGGAGACGTCCACGCCGTCGGCCAACTGCGGAAGCACGCCCATGGTGACGAACTCGGTGGTGCCGATCGCGAAGCCGCCCATGGCCAGGGCGATGATCGCCGGCCAGAACCTGGTGACCCGGCTCCCGGTCTCGGCGGTCGGCGTCGCGGTGCTGGTCACTGTCACCATGGTGGAACCCGACCCCGTGGATCGCCTATTCCGCGCAGCCTTCCTCAGGTGGCTGGGGCGCCGTACAACCCGTCGTCGGACGCAGCGAGCGCCCGCCGCCGCCCGCGCAGGTGGAAGCCGAGGTCGATCAGCGTCTTGAGTCCGCAGAGGATCGCGACCCCCGTGCTCTGGTTGCTGGCGTCGCCGTCGAGCGCGATGCCGAAGCCCAGGATGATCGAAATGTGCATGGCGATCATCCGGGGGTACGGCGCGAACATCGCTGTGGCCGGGCTCACGACGTGCTGCTCGCCGCGGCCGAACCACACGAAGCCGAGGCTGAAGAGGTGGCTGGCGGTGATCGCGGCGGACAGCACGAGGACCGGGACCCAGCCTCCGGTCAGCCCGGTGATGATCACGATGATCACGGTGAATATGCCGTGCACCAGGGTGAACGCTCCGTAGTGCAGCGCGAAGAACGAGGCACTGCTGATCCGGTCGCCCCGCGATGTCATGCGCGCGCCGTCGTTGCCGTCAGCGGTCGCAACCCGCACGATGCCGGTCAGGTAGACGACGACGTTCTCGATCCAGTAGACGAGGAAGACGTCGCCCATCCCCGCGGAGCCATGGAGCACGGCCACGACGGGGAGGAGGTTGGCGGCCACGAGCACCACCGCGGTGGCCCACCAGGCCAGCGGCCCCGGCAGCCGGCGCGCGAGCTGCGCGAGCAGCCCGATGCCCAGGAACCGGAGCAGGACGCGCATCAGGACCCTCGGACGACCGTGACTTCGGACTGCACGACTGCCACGTCGCCGGAGTCGGGAGCACACGGCCGACCGGCGTACTCGCCGACAGGCACCGACCCTCCCCCGAACTCGATCTGGTCACCGCCGCGGGCGACGATGTTGCGGTCGGAGTCGTAGACCTTGAGCTGGTCGCTCTTGCCCACTCTCTGAATGGTGGCCTCGAAGTCCGCAGGCCACACCAGCACAGCCTCGGTGCCGTCCGGGGCCGTGAGCACGACGCACCCGTCGTCGAAGACCAGCTCGCCGGTGATCAGCGCGGTCATCGAGGGCACGCCCGGCTCCCAGTCCGAGGTGAGGATCGGCACCCTGGTGCCGTCCACCAGGTCGTCCTCGTCGTAGCTGAAGTGCAGGAACGTGAAGCCGATCGCGGCGATCAGGACCGGTACGACGATGCAGACGGCGTACCCGAACGGCGTCAGAGTCCGCCTCCCGATGTCGGGGGCGCGAGGGGCGTCTGGAGCCTTGGTGTCGCTCACGAGAGCGAGGCCAGCGCCTTGTTGAACGTCGATGACGGCCGCATCACGGCTTCGGCAAGCGCCGGGTCGGGGCGGTAGTAGCCACCCACGTCCGCCGGGCTGCCCTGCACGGCGAGGAGCTCGGCGACGATCTGTTCCTCATGGTTGACCACCACCTCGGCGAACGGCTTGAACGCCGCCGCCAGCTCGGCGTCCTGGTCCTGGCCGGCCAGCTCCTGGGCCCAGTAGAGCGCCAGGTAGAAGTGCGACCCGCGGTTGTCGATGCCGCCGAGCTTGCGGGTCGGGGACTTGTCGTTCTCGAGGAACGTGCCGGTGGCGCGGTCGAGGGTGTCGGCCAGGACCTGCGCGCGCTTGTTGTCGGTGTGGTCAGCCAGGTGCTCGAACGACGCCGCGAGTGCGAAGAACTCACCGAGACTGTCCCAGCGCAGGTAGTTCTCCTTCACCAGCTGCTGCACGTGCTTGGGCGCCGATCCGCCGGCGCCGGTCTCGAACAGACCGCCGCCGTTCATCAGCGGGACGACCGAGAGCATCTTGGCGGAGGTGCCGAGCTCGAGGATCGGGAAGAGGTCGGTGTTGTAGTCGCGCAGCACGTTGCCGGTCACCGAGATGGTGTCCTCACCGCGACGGATCCGCTCGAGGGAGTACGCCGTCGCCTCGGTCGGCGCCATGATCTTGATGGTCAGGCCGTCGGTGTCCCCGACAACGGCCGAGTCGGAGAGGTACTGGTTGACCTTCCTGATGAGGTTGGCGTCGTGGGCCCGGCCCTCGTCGAGCCAGAAGACCGCTGGGGAGCCGGTGGCGCGGGCCCGGGTGACGGCCAGCTTGACCCAGTCGCGGACCGACGCGTCCTTGGTCTGGCAGGCCCGCCAGACGTCGCCGGGCTGCACGGCGTGCGAGATCAGGACGTCGCCACCGGACGAGACGACCTGGACGGTGCCGGCAGCCGGGACCTCGAAGGTCTTGTCGTGGGAGCCGTACTCCTCGGCGGCCTTGGCCATCAGGCCGACGTTGGGCACCGAGCCCATGGTCGCCGGGTCGAAGGCACCGTGGGCGCGGCAGTCGTCGAGGACGGTCTGGTAGACGCCGGCGTAGGAGGAGTCGGGGATGACCGCGAGGGTGTCGGCCTCCTCGCCGTCGGGACCCCACATGTGCCCGGACTGCCGGATCATCGCGGGCATCGAGGCGTCGATGATCACGTCGGAGGGAACGTGCAGATTGGTGATGCCCTTGTCGGAGTCGACCATCGCGATGGCGGGGCCGTCCGCGAGCCCCTGGGTCACCGCGGCGGCGATCGCCTCGCCCTCGGGCAGCGAGGCCGCGGCCGCGAGGAGGGCACCGAGTCCGTCGTTGGGCGAGATCTCGGCGGCCTTCAGCACCTCGCCGTACTGCTCGAACAAGGTCGGGAAGAACGCCTGCACCGCGTGGCCGAACAGGATCGGGTCCGAGACCTTCATCATCGTTGCCTTGAGGTGCAGCGAGAACAGCACGTCGTCGGCCTTGGCCCGGGCGATCTGCTCGGTGAGGAACCGGCGCAGGGCGGCGACGTCCATGAAGGTGCCGTCCACCACCTCGCCGGCGAGCACCGGCACCGAGCTCTTGAGCACGGTCACCGTGCCGTCGGCGGCGACGTGCTCGATGCGCAGGGTGTCGTCGGCCTCGATGACGACCGAGGCCTCGTTGGAGCGGAAGTCGTGCTTGCCCATCGTGGCCACGTTGGTCTTGGACTCGGGCGTCCACGCGCCCATCCGGTGCGGGTGCTGGCGGGCGTAGTTCTTCACCGATGCCGGCGCGCGCCGGTCGGAGTTGCCCTCGCGCAGCACCGGGTTGACCGCCGAGCCCTTGACCTTGTCGTAGCGCGCGCGGACGTCGCGCTCCTCGTCGTTGTCGGGGCTCTCGGGGTAGTCCGGCAGGTCGTAGCCCTGGTCCTGCAGCTCCTTGACGGCCGCCTTCAGCTGCGGGACCGAGGCGGAGACGTTGGGCAGCTTGATGATGTTGGCGTCGGGCTGGGTGACCAGCTCGCCGAGCTCGGCCAGCGCATCGCCCACCCGCTGCTCGTCCTTGAGCCGATCCGGGAACTGCGCGAGGATCCGGCCCGCCAGCGAGATGTCGCGGGTCTCGACCTCGACCCCGGCCTGGGCGGCGTACGCCTCGATGATCGGCAGGAACGAGTACGTCGCCAACAGCGGTGCCTCGTCGGTGTGCGTGTAGATGATCGTGGCCATGGCTGAGGCAGCTCCTGTACGACGGGCGACTTGTCTTGACGTCAAGATATCTCGACGAGCTTGCGGGCGCGAACTCGCGTCCTGCTCGGTCTAGCATGCCGAACATGGCCGATACCTCAACCACCGCCCAGAAGGTTGCCGCCGAAGGTCTGGGGACCTTTGTGCTCGTCTTCTTCGGCTGCGGCTCCGTCATCTACAACGGCGTGGGACGCGGCGACTTCGACATCGTCTCGGTGGGTCTCACCTTCGGCCTGGCCGTCATGGTGATGGCCTACGCGGTCGGTCGGGTCTCCGGTGCCCACTTCAACCCAGCGGTTTCGGTGGGCGCGGCCATGGGCGGCCGGATGAGCTGGCGCCAGGTCCCGCTGTACGTCGGCGCGCAGCTCGGCGGGGCGATCATCGCCGGCGTCGCGCTGTTCGCGCTCCTGCACGGTTTCGAGGGTTTCGACTCGGAGGGCTCGATGGGCCAGAACTCCTTCGGTGAGGAGGGAAGCGGCTACGCCTGGTGGGCGGCGCTTCTCCTCGAAGTGCTGATGACCCTGCTGTTCGTCGTGGTGATCCTCGCGGTGACCGACGCGCGCTTCGAGCACCCGGCGCTGGCGCCGCTGGCCATCGGCCTCACGCTCACCGCGATCCACTTTGTCGCAATCCCGGCGACCGGTACCTCGGTCAACCCGGCCAGGTCCATCGGCCCCGCGCTCTTCGCGGGCGGCGACGCGATCATCCAGCTCTGGCTGTTCATCCTGGCGCCGCTCATCGGCGCCGCGATCGCCGGCTTCACCTACCCGCTGGTCTTCGGGCACGGCACCGACCCGGTGCCGGGCTCGGGGCTCGTCTTCAACCGGGCGCAGGCCGCGGCGGCCGCGGTGCCCGGGTACGGCGCGCCGGACCAGTTCCAGCAGGAGTGGAACCAGCAGGCCGCGACCGAGCAGGCCGCCTGGGAGCAGGAGCCGATCATCCAGGACGGTTGGCAGTGGGACCACGCCGCGCAGGAGTGGAAGCCGCTCGAGCAGTGGCAGCCCGCTCCGCCGGCCCAACCCTCGGCCCAGCCCTCGGCCACCGACCCGCAGGGCTGGTCCCCGCCCGATCCGGACCCCGGCCACACCCAGGTCCGCCCGCCGGAGTGAGCCCTACAGCCACCTAGGGTCCGCTCTCGAGCTCCACGAGCCGGGTCGGACCCTCTGTCGAGACCTCCCCGACCAGTCCGACCCCGCGGGCAAAGAACGACCGCGTCGCCACGCCCGGTGTCAGCGGACTGCTGGTGTCGAGGGCGAGCAGGCCGTCGTACCGCCCGGCGGGGGTGTTCAGGGTCTGGTCGAGCCTGGCGACGTAGGCCCGCTCGTCCACGACCCCCGGCTGGTGGCCGGTACGCCAGCCGTCGCCGAGCCGTGGCGTCGCCGGCATGGCCAGCCCGGCCTGGGCCCCGTCCTCCCCGGCCCGCCACACGCCCTCGCGGCCGAACCACCAGACGTTCCCGAGGCGGTCCTGTGCGTAGTAGTCGCTGACCTGGGTCCCCGAGCTGTCCGTGCGCGTCACGACGGTGGTGGTGATGCCCGCCACCGGCTCGGCCTTCGCCTCGACGGTCGCGGTGAGCGTGCCGGTCGGCGTCCCGCTGGTCCGGTAGGTCCATGTCGACCCGGCGACCAGCGGCAGCCACGGGTTGTCGATGGTCGAGACATAGTCCGACGGGTCCGGCGACGGGGTGGGGATGACCAGCTGGTCGATCCCCGAGGGCGGGCTCGGCTCGGACGCGGTGCCGCAGCCGGCGAACAGGAGCGCGGACAGCAGAACTGGGACCAGGGCGTGACCCCCGTTCCGCCGCCTGCGCACCCTCCCATCGTGGCGCACCCGTGCGCTGCTAGCGTCACGCGGGTCCGCCCCCTTCCCTTCTCGCCGAAGGAGTCGCCGTGAGCTCAACCACCCCCCTCAAGGTCGCCGTGACCGGGGCCGCCGGCCAGATCGGCTACAGCCTGCTGTTCCGCCTCGCGAGCGGTTCGCTGGCGGGTGACCGGCCGATCGAGCTGCGGCTGCTGGAGATCGAGCCGGCGCTCAAGTCTCTCGAGGGCGTGGTCATGGAGCTCGACGACTGCGCGTTCCCGAACCTCGCCGGCGTCGAGATCGGCGCGGACGCCGAGAAGATCTTCGACGGCGTCAGCCTGGCGCTGCTCGTGGGCGCCAGGCCGCGCGGCCCGGGCATGGAGCGCAGCGACCTGCTGTCGGCCAACGGCGCGATCTTCACCGCGCAGGGCCAGGCTCTCAACAAGGTGGCCGCCGACGACGTACGCATCGGTGTCACCGGCAACCCCGCCAACACCAACGCGCTGATCGCGAAGTCCAACGCGCCCGACATCCCGGCCGACCGGTTCTCGGCGCTGACCCGCCTCGACCACAACCGCGCCATCTCCCAGCTGGCCGCCAAGACCGGCGCTCCGGTCACCGACATCACCCACATGACCATCTGGGGCAACCACTCCGCGACGCAGTACCCGGACCTGTTCCATGCCGAGGTCGGCGGCCGCAACGCCGCCGAGGTCGTGGACGACCAGGACTGGATCGAGAGCACCTTCATCCCGACGGTCGCCAAGCGCGGCGCCGCGATCATCGAGGCACGCGGCTCGTCGTCCGCCGCCTCCGCGGCGTCGGCGACCATCGACGCCGCCCACGACTGGCTGTTCGGCTCGGCCGAGGGCGACTGGGTGTCGATGGCGGTCGTCTCCGACGGCTCGTACGGCGTCCCGGAGGGGCTCGTCTCCTCCTTCCCGGTCACCACCAAGGACGGCGACTGGGAGATCGTCCAGGGGCTGGAGATCGACGACTTCTCGCGCGGCCGGATCGACGCGTCGGTGGCCGAGCTCGGCGAGGAGCGCGACGCGGTCAAGGAGCTCGGGCTGATCTGAGCCTGCTGGCTTCGGCACCGGGGTCCCAAGAGGGGCGAGTTTCACCGGGTACCCGGTGAAACTCACGCTTGCCCGCAAAACCTTCTGCGGGTGAGCTCCAGATTTTGCGGGGCAGGCTGTGGGGTTGTCCGCAGAACTGTCGTGCATTCGTCCACAGGCTCCACCGCATGGTTGCTTGTCCCCAGAGCCTCCGACGCTCCGCCGCGCGGCGCTCCGATCCGGGCATGGTGTCGCCGTGGTCCACGAACTCATGAACCCGGCGGGACTAGTCCTGCGTCGCGACGCCATCGCAGCGGGTTACGACGACAACTACCTCGCTCGGCTGGTCCGCGGCCAGCAGCTCGAGAGGATTCGCCAGGGTGCCTACGCTCGGCACGACACATGGAGCGCGCTCGACACACGCGGGCGTCATGCCCTCCTCTCCGATGCCGTGATGTGCCAGTACGAGGACGACGACATCGCGCTTTCACATGACAGCGCAGTGCTTCGTCACGTCGGACCAGACCACGGTCTCG
The DNA here is from genome assembly GCA_963817125.1 of uncultured Actinomycetota bacterium. Taxonomy (GTDB): domain Bacteria; phylum Actinomycetota; class Actinomycetes; order Propionibacteriales; family Nocardioidaceae; genus Nocardioides. Next base: position 168,319 of record CAWFNB010000016.1, on the reverse strand, counting down.
AACTGAGCGCGGTCCACGTGACGCATCTGCTGCCAAAGAGCGGACGACGAAATGTCGCGGGGATCGTTCACCACGAGGGGACCGCCCGGGTGCTCGACGTGACGCGGCTCGACGGCCATTGGCTCACGTCGCCGGCGCGCACGGTGCTCGACATCGCGATGCTGCACGGACTTGAGGCCGGCATTGTCGTCGGGGACGACTTCCTTCATCGCAAGTTGGTCACCAAGCCGGAGCTGCAACAGCTGCACCAAGCCATGAAGGACTGGCCGGGAGCACTGGTCCTGAACTTGGTCATTGAACGATGCGATGCACGATCAGAGTCGGTCGGAGAATCCCTGGGCAAGGAGTTCTTCCGCAGGCACAGGTTGCCGATGCCCGTACCTCAGTACGAGGTCTTCCATCCCCATGGTCAACTCGCCGGCCGGACCGACTGGGCCTGGCCTGAGTACGGCGTTCTCGGCGAGTTCGACGGGCTGGGCAAGTACCTGCGCCTGCGTCGCCCGGGCGAGACCATCGCCCAGACGGTGATGCGGGAGAAGCAGCGGGAAGACCTGCTCCGCGAGCTCACGGGATGGACATTCATCAGGTTCATCTGGTCGGACTGGTTCCAGGATGAGCGAACCGCCGCCCGAGTGCGGTCAAAACTGACCAAGCCCTCAGCCGCCTGACCGATGCACTGACCCGCTGGAACTCATGCTTCCCCGCCAATGCTTCAGCGGGGAACCATGAGATTCACCGGGTACCCGGTGAATCTCGGACGGGTCAGATCGCAGCGACCTACCCCGGCTGGTCGGGGATCGTCGTCGCCAGGAAGAACAGGGCGGCGCCGACCCCGCCGAGCAGCACCGCGTCGAAGAACCGGTGCCGGACGGCGAGCATGCCGGCGTCCCTGGTCGGCAGCACCAGCCTGAGCATGGCGGCGAAGCAGAGACCCCCCGCGAGGCAACGGATGCCGAGCCGCCAGTCGCCGCTCCACACGATCGCGATGCCGGTCGCCCCGGCCGCCAGCACCAGCAGGTAGAAGACTCCGCCGATCGTCGAGGGGTAGCGACGCTCCGCATGCATGGGCGGGTCAGGCCCGTTGACCTCCTCGGGCTCCTCGGCCGGCGGCGGCTCGGCGGGCGGCTCCTGGGACATCAGTGCCCCGAGCCGGAAGTGTTCATTCGGTTGGCGTGCTCAGCGTGGGTGCAGCGCAAGGCGCCGGAGCGAAGGCGCTGTAGGTCCATCATCGAGCGACGGCAACGCCCCGAGGTGCGTGCGATGTGTGCGCGAAGCGCACGAAGACTTCTGGCTCGGGGCACTGAGATCAACCCACGGTCCGCTCGGCCATCAGCACGATGTTCGTGAGCAGCATGGCTCGCGTCATGGGGCCGACCCCGCCCGGGTTGGGCGAGACCCAGCCGGCGACGTCCCAGACGTCGTCGGCCACGTCGCCCGCGATCTTGCCGTCGACCCGGGACACCCCGACGTCGAGGACCGCAGCGCCGGGCTTGACCATGTCGCCGGTGACGATGCCGGGGACGCCGGCAGCGGCGACCACTATGTCGGCGTTGCGGGTGTGGGCGGCCAGGTCTCGCGTCCGGGTGTGGCACAGCGTCACCGTCGCGTTCTCGGTACGACGGGTCAGCAGCAGCCCCAGCGGCCGGCCCACCGTGATCCCGCGGCCCAGCACGGTCACCTCGGCGCCCTCGATCTCGACGCCGTGGCGCCGCAGCAGCTCGATCACGCCCACCGGCGTGCACGGCAGCGACCCCTCCTCGCCGAGCACCAGCCGGCCCAGGCTGACCGGGTGCAGCCCGTCGACGTCCTTGTCGGGGTCGACCCGAGAGAGCAGTGCGAACTCGTCCAGACCGGTCGGCTGCTGGACCAGGAACCCGGTGCACGACGGGTCGGCGTTCAGCTCGTCGATCACGGCCTCGACCTCGGCCTGGGTCGCGGTGGCCGGCAGGTCACGACGGATCGACTCGATGCCGATCTCGGCGCAGTCCTTGTGCTTCGCGCCGACGTACCAGTGCGACCCGGCGTCGTCGCCGACCAGCACGGTCCCGAGCCCGGGCATGACCCCGTGGTCCTTGAGGCGGGCAACGCGCTCGGTCAGCTCTGCCTTGATCGCCTTGAGCGTGGCGGTGCCGTCGAGCCTCTGAGCCGTCAACGTCGCTCCTCGGTGGGGGTCAGTGGAAGAAATGGCGGGTCCCGGTGAAGTACATCGTCACCGCAGCGGCCTTGGCGGCCTCGACGGTGAGCTCGTCCCTCATCGAGCCCCCGGGTTGCACGATCGCACGCACCCCGGCATCGATGAGGATCTGGGGGCCGTCCTCGAACGGGAAGAAGGCGTCCGAGGCGGCCACCGAGCCCGCCGCCCGGTCGCCTGCACGAGACACCGCGAGCCGGCACGAGTCGACCCGGTTCACCTGCCCCATGCCGATGCCGACCGAGGCGCCGTCCCTGGCCAGCAGGATCGCGTTGGACTTCACCGCACGGCAGGCCCGCCAGGCGAACGCCAGGTCGGCCAGCACGTCGGCCGGCGCGGCCTCACCGGTGGCGAGGGTCCAGGTCCCCGGGTCGTCGCCCGGCGCGTCGAGGTGGTCCACCTGCTGCACGAGCAGCCCACCGCTGACCTCGCGGAACTCCTCGCCCGTGCCCGGTGTCGAGAGCGGGCACAGGAGGATCCGGATGTTCTTCTTGCCCTGGAGGACCTCCACCGCGCCGTCGTCGTACGCCGGCGCGACGATCACCTCGGTGAAGACCTCGGCCACCTGCTCGGCCATCGCGACCGACACCGGCCGGTTCACCGCGATAACCCCGCCGAACGCCGAGGTGGGGTCGCAGGCGTGCGCCTTGCGGTGCGCCTCGGCCACGTCCGTGCCGACCGCGATGCCGCATGGGTTGGCGTGCTTGATGACCGCCACCGCTGGGTCGGCGAAGTCCTGGACGACCCTCCGGGCGGCGTCGGTGTCCACGTAGTTGTTGTAGGACATCTCCTTGCCGTGCAGCTGCACGGCGTTGGCCAGCCCGGCCCCGGAGCCGTCGACGTACAACGCCGCCCGCTGGTGCGGGTTCTCGCCGTACCGCAGCACCGACTTCTTCTCGAAGGTGGCGCCGGCCATGGCCGGCCAGCCCTCCTCGGACGGCGCCAGAGTCACCTGCATCCACTCCGCTACCGCGACGTCGTACGACGCCGTGTGGGCGAACGCCTCGGCGGCCAGCCCCTGCCGCTCGGCCAGGGTGAAGCCACCGGCAGCGACCGCGGCGAGCACGTCGGGGTAGCGGGCCGGGGAGGTGACGATCGCGACGGACGGGTGGTTCTTGGCAGCGGCGCGCACCATCGACGGGCCACCGATGTCGATCTGCTCGACGCACTCGTCGGGGCTGGCGCCGGAGGCCACCGTCTCGCGGAACGGGTAGAGGTTGGAGACCACCAGGTCGAACGGCTCGATGCCGAGCTCCTCGAGCTGCTGCACGTGCGAGTCGAGGCGGCGGTCCGCCAGGATCCCGGCGTGCACCTTGGGGTGCAGCGTCTTGACCCGGCCGTCGAGGCACTCGGGGAACCCGGTCAGCTCCTCGACCTTGGTGACCGGCAGGCCGAGCCCCTCGATCAGAGCGGCGGAGCCACCGGTCGAGACAAGTACGACGCCGGCCTCGTGCAGGGCTTGGACCAGCTCCTCGAGGCCGGACTTGTCGTAGACCGAGACCAGCGCGCGCCGGATCGGGACACGTCCTTCACTGCTGTCCAAGGCGGACCTTCCTGTCGTCGATGGTGAACCCGTGCCGCGCCATCGCGCCGATGGTGTCGACGAGCAGCGCCCGCTCCGCCACCTTGATCCGCTCGTGCAGCGACTCAGGGGTGTCGTCGTCAGCGACCGAGACCGCGGCCTGGGCCACGATCGGGCCGGAGTCGACGCCCTCGTCGACGAGGAACAGCGTGCAACCGGTGACCTTGACGCCGTAGGCGAGGGCGTCGGCCGGCCCGTGCATCCCGGGGAACGACGGGCTCAGCGCGGGGTGGGTGTTCACGAACCGGCCGCCGAACGCGGTGAGGAAGTCCTTGCCGACCAGCTTCATGAAACCGGCCGAGATGACCAGGTCGGGCCGGTGCTCCGCGACGGCGGCAGTGATTGCCTGGTCCCACTCGGCGCGGTCGGAGAAGTCCTTGACCCGCCGCACGAAGGTGGGCACCCCCGCTCGTTCGGCGCGCGCGAGGCCCTCGATGCCGTCCCGGTCCGCGCCCACTGCGACCACGGTCGCGCCGTACGCCGGGTCTGCGGTGGCGTCGAGCAGCGCCTGGAGGTTGGTGCCGGCCCCCGAGACGAGGACCACGAGGCGCGCAGCAGCGGCCTCGGACGAGGGGATCGGCACGGGTGGTGAGTCTAGGCCTGGGTTACGTCGAGTGACCCCGTGTGGTCCTCAGCGGGCTCGGATTCCAGCCACTGGGGGTCACTCGACGGGGACTCGGGCTCGTCGCTGCGACGCTGCCACCAGGTCATGGCCAGGCCGCCGAGCAGCCCGCCGATGCCGAACGCGGTGATCGCGTGCACCAGCACCGAGAACGCCAGCGGACCGACGTCGGTCATCCGGCCCGGGCCGGCGGCGCCGCCGGCCAGGACCGCGAGCAGGCCGAACGCCGCGCCGGCCAGCATCCCGCCGGCACAGCCGTGCACGGCGCCTTCCTCCCAGCGGTACGTCGGGTGTGCGCGCTGGGCGCGCACGGCGCCCACCGCGGCGACCAGCGGCGCCACGACGACCAGCCCGGAGGTCCAGCCCGGCGTCGGGCCGGTGTCTGGCAGGGCGGCCAGCAGCGGGAACATCGGGAGCGCCCCGACGGTGACCACGGCCGGGGAGACGATCGTGTGGGTGCCGACGGTGAAGCCCGGGCCGAGCAGGTAGGAGCCGGAGAAGATGGCCGCGTTCGGAACCACCAACAGCGAGATCACCACCAGCTGCGCCGTGGCGCCGGCGTCGGTGTGCAGCTGGGAGGTGACGTTCAGGGCGGTGTCGAAGTCCAGGACCAGGGCAGCGACGAAGGCGAGCAGCGAGACCAGGAGCCAGGTGCCGAGCACCCGACGACAGGCCGCGGCCGTCGCCATGACGGACTCCGGCAGGGTCGCGGTCCAGATCGCGGCCCGCCCCGAGCCGATCGCGATCGCGGGTGCGCCGAGGACGCCGCAGAGCAGGAACGAGCACAGCACCACGCGTGAGGTGTTCGGGGCGGTCGCCGCGGTCGAGGCCAGGGCGCCGGTGAGCACGGCGACGACGACGTACCCGGTCGTGTAGAGCAGCGCCGCGGCCGGGACGGTCCAGTCCCGCTCGCCGTCGGCGATCCGGGCGGCGTCCGGCCCGTGGCCGGAGATCGAGTCACCCAGCCGGTGGCCCAGGCGCCAGGTCGCCCAGCCACACGCCAGCGTCACGCCGAGCGGCATCAACGAGACCAGGGCGCCACCGACGTGGACCCCAGAGCCGTGTGCCATGAGCCACGCCAGTGCGCCGACCTGGAGTCCGTCGCGCGGAGCGCCGTGCGCGCCCGCGTTGGTCAGAAACCAGCCGGCCACCCCGAGGGCCAGGCAGACCACGAGCGTGCTGGCCGCCGCCAGCGCCCCCGCGAGCGTCGCCAAGAGCACCAGTGGTCGCCGGTGACGCAGGTCGACGTTGAGCTCACCCGCGGACGGTCGGGTCGAGTTCGGCATCAGCGAGGTCATGTCGCAACCATCATCACGGCGGGTCGCCGACGGACCGCGCTGCCACGCCGAATCGGAGCATTCAGGCGGGGTCGCTACCGTGGACCGGCCATGAGGAGTACCCAGCTTCGTCGTCGGTCCGACCGATTCGAGGCGTTCTACAAGGACGTCCGCGGTCGGCTGCTCCTCCAGACCTACGCGCTCACCGGCGATCTGCTGGCGTCACAGCGGGCGGTCCGCGACGCACTGATCGTCGGCTGGCACCACTGGCGCAAGGTCTCGCGGCTCGACCATCCCGAGGACTACGTCCGTCCCCTGGCCTGGACCCGCGCCCAGCGGCGGCAGCACCGCCCGCTGGTGGGCCCGGCAGAAGGACCTCGCCCCCGAGGTCCGCGCCACCCTCGACGCGCTGGGGAAGCTGTCCACCACCCAGCGCAAGGTGCTGCTCCTCACCCACCTCACCGCCCTCCCGATGGACCACATGGCCCGCGAGGTCGGCGTCACCCGGGCCACCGCCGAACGCGAGCTGCAGAACGCGACCGCCCAGTTCGCCGTGCACCGCGACGTCCCGTCCACGACGGTCCGGCAGGTCCTCGAGGCGCTCGCGCCACCGGCCGACTCGGTGCGCTGGCCCCGGCCGTCGATCCTGATGCGAGCCGGCTCGGCCCGCCGCCGCGCGCACACGACGGTCGGGGCGGCCGCTGCGGTCGCGGCGCTGCTGGTCTCGGGTTCGCTGGTGACCGACGCTGCCGGCGTCCGTCCCGAGCTCGACTCCAAGGGGATCCTCGAGGGCAGCAACCCGCCGGGGCCACGCGACCAGGAGACGACTCCGCCGCCACCCGATCCGCTCACCCCCGAGGCACTGCTCGGCGTGGACCAGGTGTCCGCCGCCTTCCCCGCGAAGTGGACGGAGGGCGCGACCACTCGCAACACCGAGGGCGACGGGCTGGTCTTCACCTGCCAGGGCGGGCGGTACGCCGACATGCGCGGCATCGGCGCCCTGGTCCGCACCTTCACCGGCACGGCGCCCAAGCTGGGTGCGTTGACCGCGGGTCAGTCTGCCGAGGCGTCCGTCGACGCCGCGGGCGCGGAACGGACCTACGCCACCACCCTGGGGTGGTACGCCGCCTGCGCCAGCCCCCGGGTCCAGCTGTTGTCGACGCACCGCGTCCAGGGCGTGGGCGACGAGGCCACGCTGCTGGTGCTGCGCAGCTGGGCGGAACCAGTGACCACGCAGGTGGTCGGGGTGGCCCGCACCGGTGGGCTCACCACGACCGTGGTCGACACCCGGACCGGGATCACCGATCCGGCCAAGGAACCCGACCTCGGACCCAGCGCAGGCCTGCTCGCCAGCGCCGTCTCCGGACTCTGCACGCTCCCGCACGCCGGCGCGTGCTCCGCCACCCCCAATGTGCGGGACTCCTCGCCGGTGCCGGTCGGCAGGCACCCCTCCCTGCTCCTCGAGGCGGACCTGCCACCGGTCCCGGGCATCGACCAGCCCTGGGTCGGCACCACACCGCGCAAGGCCAAGGAGAACGTCGCGGCCACGCGCTGCGACGACACGGCGTTCTCCGGTCCGGAGTTCACCAAGTCGCTGACCCGCACGTTCGTGATCCCGGCTGCCGCCGAGCTGCCGCCGGAGTTCGGCCTCGCCGAGACCGTGGGCGCCCTCGACCGCAAGGACGCGCAAGCCTTCGTCGACGGCATCCGCGCCAAGCTCAGAGCCTGCCCCGACAACGACCTGGGCACCGACGTGGAGCGGCTCGCCAACGAGGAGACCGGCCCCGGTGACCTGTCCGTGTGGCGCCTCACTGTGGAGGTCTCCGAGGAGCGGTCGGTGCGCTACCTGATGGCCGTGGTCCGCTCCGGCAACGCAGTCGCCCAGATGAGCTTCGTGCCGTCCGGAGAGGTGAGCATCGGTCCCCAGGCGTTCATCGTCCTGGCTCACCGGGCCCAGGACCGGCTCGGCCAGCTCGCCCTGCCCTAGGAGCCTTGGCAACCTTTGCCCCGCGCCGCGGGTCCCACCTGTGTGCGCCCACTCGTCCCGCTGATCCTCGCCGCCGCGCTGGCAGCCACCGGCTGCGGCACCGAACGCCCCGGCGCCACCTCCGATGCCACCCCCACCTCCACGTCGACGGCCGCGCCACCGGATCCCCTGGCCGGCTTCCCGCTCGACCTCGGCTACGACGACGAGAACGGCGACGACCACTCACGGGTCGAGGTGACCGACCAGCCCGCGCAGACGGCGTTCGACCTGTGCGGGCGTCTTGTGTGGGACCCGCTGGCCGGCACCACGGACCTGATCGGCGTCGAGTGGCGCGGAGAGGCCGAGTGGTCACGAGGCCGGACCCTCGTCCTCTACCCGTCGGCCGACGACGCGGTGCGCGCCGTTCTCGCTGCTCGCGAAGCAGTGGCCGGGTGTCCGGACGAGCCATCAGAGGCCGACTACGGCAGCACGCACACGGTCCTCGACGTCCCACTCGGCGACGAGTCCGTCGTCTGGGCCGACACCTACTGGTTCGTCAGCGACGGCGAGAAGCTGCACGACACCGGCCTGACCGTCCACCACCTCGTCCGGGTCGGACGTGCCGTGCTGCTGGCCTACGAGTACGGCGAGGGCAACGGCTCCGACGAGTCCCGCGGCGACAGCATCGCGCGGGCCACCGAGCTGGAGCGCCCGGTCGTGCGGCAGATGGACCGGGTGGGCAGGTGAGCTAGAGCCCCCGCAGGATCTCCCGCATCAGCTGCGCGGTCTCCGACGGCGTCTTGCCGACCTTCACGCCCACCGCCTCGAGGGCCTCTTTCTTCGCGGCCGCGGTGCCCGAGGAGCCGGAGACGATGGCGCCGGCGTGGCCCATGGTCTTGCCCTCCGGGGCGGTGAAGCCGGCGACGTAGCCGACGACCGGCTTGGTGACGTGGTCCTTGATGTACGCCGCCGCGCGCTCCTCGGCGTCCCCACCGATCTCGCCGATCATCACGATCGCCTTGGTCTCCGGGTCGGCTTCGAAGGCGGCCAGCGCGTCGATGTGTGTGGTCCCGACGATCGGGTCGCCGCCGATGCCGATGGCGCTCGAGAAGCCGAAGTCCTTGAGCTCGAACATCATCTGGTAGGTCAGCGTGCCGGACTTCGAGACCAGGCCGATCGGGCCCTTGCCCGCGATCGTGTGCGGCGTGATGCCCGCGAGCGACTCCTCGGGGGTGATGATGCCCGGGCAGTTGGGGCCGATCATCCGGGTCTTTCCGGAGTTGGCAGGGCCGTCCAGGTAGGCCCACACCTCGGCGGTGTCCTGCACCGGCACGCCCTCGGTGATGACCACGAGCAGCCCGATGCCGGCGTCGATGGCCTCGAGGCAGGCGTCCTTGGTGAACGCCGGCGGCACGAAGACGACCGACACGTCGGCACCGGTCTCGGCCATCGCCTCCTTCACGGTCCCGAAGACCGGCAGCTCCTGGCCGGCGAGCTCGACGGTCGTGCCGGCCTTGCGCGAGTTGACGCCGCCGACGATCTGGGAGCCGGCATCGAGCATCAGGGTGGTGTGCTTGGAACCCATCCCCCCGGTCATGCCCTGGACGATGATCTTGGAGTCCTTGTTCAGGTAGATCGACATAGCTCTCTCGTTCTTGTTCTCGTCGGTGGTGAGCCGGGCTCAGGCGTGGGCCAGCTCGGCGGCCTTGTCGGCCGCGCCGTCCATGGTGTCGACCTGGGTGACCAGCGGGTGGTTCAGCTCGTCGAGGATCCGCCGGCCCTCGGCCACGTTGTTGCCGTCGAGGCGTACGACGAGCGGCTTGGTGGCCTCGTCGCCGAGGATCTCCAGCGCGCCCTTGATGCCGTTGGCCACCTCGTCACATGCGGTGATGCCCCCGAACACGTTGACGAAGACTGCCTTGACCTGCTCGTCGTGGATGATCACGTCGAGGCCGTCGGCCATCACCTGGGCGTTGGCGCCTCCGCCGATGTCGAGGAAGTTGGCCGGCTTGACCCCGCCGTGCGCCTCACCGGCGTACGCGACGACATCGAGGGTGGACATCACCAGCCCGGCGCCGTTGCCGATGATGCCGACCTCGCCGTCGAGCTTGACGTAGTTGAGCCCCTTCTCCTTGGCCTTGGCCTCGAGGGGGTCGGTCTCGTCCTTGATCTCGAAGGCCGCGTGGTCCTCGTGCCGGAAGTCCGCGTTGTCGTCGAGCGACACCTTGCCGTCCAGCGCCTCGAGGACATCCCCCTCGAGACGGGCCAGCGGGTTCACCTCGACCAGCGTGGCGTCCTCGTCCACGAAGACCCGCCACAGGGCGAGCACCATGGCGACGGCCTGCTCGGCCAGCTCGGCCGGGAACTTCGCCTCGTCGACGATGGCCCGGGCCTTCTCCTCGTCGACGCCGCTGCCGGGGTCGATCGGGATCTTCTTGACGGCGTCCGGGTCGGTCTTGGCGACCTCCTCGATCTCCACCCCGCCCTCGACGCTGGCGATGCAGAGGTACTGCCGGTTGGACCGGTCGAGCAGGAAGGAGAAGTAGTACTCCTCCACCGGCGGCGTGGCCGGCGTGACCAGGACTCGATTGACCGTCAGGCCCTTGATCTCCATCCCGAGGATGTTCGACGCGTGCTCGAAGGCCTCGTCGGGGGTCCTGGCCAGCTTCACACCCCCCGCCTTGCCGCGGCCGCCGGCCTTGACCTGGGCCTTGACCACGCAGAAGCCGTACTCCTCGGCGGCGGCCCGGGCCTCCTCGGGCGTGGTGACCACGGTGCCGAGGGTGGTCGTGACTCCGTGCTTGGCGAAGAGCTCCTTCGCCTGGTACTCCATCAAGTCCACGGGGGAAGTCCTTGTCCAGGGGTGTCGAGTGGTCTCGCGCACCTTAGTCCCGTGGCTCGGGCGGGGACGAGGGTCGGGTCGGCGACGTGACCCAGAACACCTGTGCCTCCTCGCCGACAACCTCGGATGCCCGACGCGAACATGGACGTTGAGTAACCATCAGGCGACCGGCTCGTTCCACAAATGCCTTGACACCGATTTCGGGGCTCCAACGGCATCCGTTATTGTCGAGCGCGCTGTCCCGTCGTCGGCCTGGAGGACCCTGACTCGTGGCTGGTCACCGAGCTGAGCCTCATGTACTCGAGGCAGGTTCTGCGACCCCACTCGCGGGGCGTCGGGTGGCCGATGTCCCGGTCGACTGGGTGCGTCCGGTTGAGCCCACCGTTCCTCCGCCGTACGTCGGACGACGCAGGGCTCCGGTGCCCGCGGACTCCGCGCCGCAAACGGCCTGGCGCGAAGACCACCCCAAAGTGGAGGTCGAGCCCGCGCCGAGCCGCCACCTCGACACGGGGTCCATCGAGCGGGTGCTCAGCGCGCTCGAGCCCATCGACCAGACGACGTCGTTCGAGCACGAGCCGACCGCCCCGCTGCCGATGTTGCGCGCCGAGCCCGCCTCGACCGCCGGCAAGCGCCGCGCGGTCAAGCACTCCGGCCGACGCGGGCCGCTGTTCAAGAGGCTGCCGTCCGCACCCGTCCTGCTCGGCATCGCCGCTCTGGCCGTGTCGGTGGGCGGCGCGGTGACGGTCAGCGAACCAGACCTGGCCAGCGACGACGCTCCGCCGATCACCCACGCCGCCTCGGCGCTCGGTGGCTCGAGCGGGCAGGGCACGATCTTCTCCAAGCGTGACCGGGAGACCAACCGCGACTCCGCCCGCGACGCGCAGGGCGACGCGGCCGACGAGAAGCTCCAGGAGGCCGCCGAGGGGCTGGCCCAGCAGCGCAACACCGCGATCGCCCAGCTGGCCGGCAAGGCCGAGGGCTACGCCAAGATCCTCGCCAAGGACCGCTGGCAGTATCCGCTCGAGTCGGTCTCCCTCACTGCCTACTTCGGCCAGTACGGCCTCTGGTCGAGCTACCACACCGGCCTGGACTTCAACGGCAACTCCGGCGACGAGATCCACTCGATCGCCAACGGCGAGGTGATCTCCGCGTCCTACGACGGCGCCTACGGCAACAAGACCGTGGTCCGGCTCGAGGACGGCACCGAGATCTGGTACTGCCACCAGAGCTCGTTCAGCGTCTCGGTCGGTGACTTCGTCACCGGTGGCCAGGTCATCGGCCTGGTCGGCGCGACCGGCAACGTCACCGGCTCACACCTCCACCTCGAGGTGCGCCCCGGCGGTGGTGACCCGGTCGATCCGCACACCGCGATGCAGCAGCACGGGTTGTTCTGACGGCTCGTCGCCTTCCGTGTGACTCTCGGCCGGCACAAGATTCACCGGGTACCCGGTGAATCTGGAGCTCCCCCGCTGAAGTTTCAGCGGGTAAGCGTGAGTTTCACCGGGTACCCGGTGAATCTCTCCGTCGGCGCCGCGGACCCATCAGAGTTTCTCCACCGGCGCATACCGCAGCAGCAGCCGCTTGACGCCCTCGCTGCCGAAGTCGATCGAGGCGACCTGCTTGTCGTCGACGCCCTCGAGCGCGACCACGGTGCCCATGCCGAACGAGTCGTGCAGGACCCGGTCGCCAGGCTCGAGCGAGGGGATCGCGCGGGCCGGCTTGGCCTTGCGCGCAGCGTCGGCGCGGGCCGCGGCCGAGGAGAAGTTGCGGCGGCCGCTCGCGGTCGGGGTGCCCCACGAGCTGGCGCGGCCGCCGTACTGATCAGACAGGTCGGGCCGCTCCCACGAAGCCTGGGCGGCCTCGGTGCGACGCCAGTCGACGAGGTCGACCGGGAGCTCGTCGAGGAAGCGAGAGCCCGGGTTGTGCGAGGGCGCCCCCCAGGCGGAGCGGACCACCGCGCGGGAGATGTAGAGCCGTTCGCGCGCTCGGGTGACCCCGACGTAGGCGAGCCGCCGCTCCTCCTCGAGCTCGGGCTGGTCGCCGAGTGAGCGGGAATGGGGAAAGACGCCGTCCTCGAGGCCGGTGAGGAAGACGACCGGGAACTCCAGCCCCTTGGCGGTGTGGAGGGTCATCAGGGTGACCACGCCGTCCTCGTCGTCGGGGATCTGGTCGGTGTCGGCGACCAGCGAGACCCGCTCGAGGAAGTCGCTCAACCCAGGCTCGACCGTGCCCGCGTCGACGTCGGCCGGGTCGGCCGAGGGACCCGCCACGGGGTCGTCGGCGAACTCACGGGCCACCGCGACGAGCTCGCCGAGGTTTTCGCGGCGGGTCTCGTCCTGGGGGTCGTCGGACTCCTCGAGCCAGGCGAGATAGCCCGAGCGGGCCAGCACCGTGTCGAGGACGACGTCGGGCCGCTCCCCCGCGTCGACCATCGACTGCAGCTCCTCGACCATCGCAACGAACGCCTGGATCTGGGTCAACGAGCGGGTGGCCAGGCCGGGCGCCTGGTCGGCCCGGCGCAGCGCCTCCCAGAATGTCAGCCCGTCGCGCGTGGCCAAGGCCTGGACGCACTCCACGGCCCGGTCACCGATCCCGCGCTTGGGCACGTTGAGGATCCGTTGCAGCGAGACCAGGTCGTCGGGGTTGACCAGCAACCGTAGGTAGGCCAGCGCGTCGCGGATCTCGCGCCGCTCGTAGAAGCGGACCCCGCCGACGACCCGGTAGGGCTGGCCGGTGCGGATGAAGACTTCCTCGAAGACTCGCGACTGTGCGTTGGTCCGGTAGAAGACCGCCATGTCCGCGGCCCGGGCACCGCCGTCGACGAGCCTGTCGATCTCACCGGAGACGAACCGCGCCTCGTCGTGCTCGTCATCGGCGACGTAGCCCACGATCCGCTCGCCGTCACCGGCGTCGGACCACAGCCTCTTGTCCTTGCGCCCGCGGTTGTGGCCGATCACCGAGTTGGCCGCGGTCAGGATGGTCTGGGTCGATCGGTAGTTCTGCTCCAGCAGGATCGTCGTCGCCGTTGGGAAGTCCTGCTCGAAGTCGAGGATGTTGCGGATGTTGGCGCCCCGGAAGGCGTAGATCGACTGGTCCGCGTCACCGACCACCATCAGCTCAGCCGGCTCGACCCGCTCGCCTCCGGAGTGGTCGGTCTCTTCAAAGGAGTCGGCGCACAGCTCGTGGATCAACGCATACTGCGCGTGGTTGGTGTCCTGGTACTCGTCGACCAGCACGTGCCGGAACCGGCGTCGGTAGGTCTCGCGCACGTCCGGGAACTGCTGGAACAGGTGCACGGTGAGCATGATCAGGTCGTCGAAGTCCAGCGCGTTGGCCTGCCGGAGACGCGTCTGGTAGAGCGCGTACGCCGCGGCGTAGGTCTCCTCGAGCTTGTTCTTGGCGTCGCGGGCCGCGTCCTGCTCGTCGCGCAGCTCGTTCTTGTGGTCGGAGACCCAGTGCAGCAACGCTCCGGGCTGGAACCGCTTGGGGTCGAGGTCTAGCTCCTTGGCCACGTTGGTCATCAGTCGCTTCTGGTCCGCGGCGTCGTAGATCGAGAAGCTGGAGCGGAAGCCGAGCCCTCCGAAGTCCAGCGCGGTGATCTCCTTGCGCAGGATCCGGACGCAGGCCGAGTGGAACGTCGAGACCCACATGATCCGCGCCCTCTTGCCGACCAGCTCCTCGACGCGCGCCTTCATCTCGGCCGCGGCCTTGTTGGTGAAGGTGATGGCCAGGATCGAGCCGGGGTGTGCCCGGCGCTCCGAGATCAGCCACGCGATCCGGCGGGTCAGCACCCGGGTCTTGCCCGACCCCGCGCCGGCCACGACGAGCAGCGGGCTGCCCTCGTGGACCACGGCGGCGCGCTGCGGCTCGTTGAGCCCCTCGAGCAGCTGCTCGGCGGTCGGCCCGCCGCGCCGGGACTGCTTCTCCGCAGGCGCGGCGAGGTGCTCGAAGCCGGGCAGCGATTCCGTCGTCATGGCCTCGCCAGCCTATGTGGCGCCGCCCCCTCGACGATTCGTCTGCCAGCGGCGAGCGGCGAACGCCCGGTCATTCCGCAGACGAATCGGGCAGGGCTAGAGCAGGCGGCGGTCCGAGGCCCAGCGACTCAGCTCGTGACGGGAGGAGAGCTGGAGCTTCCGCAGCACGCTGGACATGTGCGTCTCGACGGTCTTGATCGAGATGAACAGCTCCTTGGCCACCTCCTTGTAGGCGTAGCCCCGCGCGATCAGCCGCATCACCTCGCGCTCGCGCTCGGTCAGCCGGTCGAGGTCCTCGTCGACGGCGGCCACCTCGATCGAGCCGGCAAAGGCGTCGAGGACGAAGCCGGCCAGCCGGGGCGAGAACACGGCATCTCCGTCGGCCACCCGCCGGATCGCCGAGACCAGCTCGGGTCCGGTGATGGTCTTGGTGACGTAGCCGCGGGCGCCGCCGCGGATGGTGCCGATCACGTCCTCGGCAGCATCGCTCACGGACAGGGCCAGGTAGCGCGTGTCCGGCACGCCGGACTGCGACCGCCTCATCACCTCGACCCCCCCGCCGCCGGGCAGGTGTACGTCGAGCAGCACGACGTCGGGCTGGTGCGTGGCGATCGCGGCGATCGCCTGGTCGACATCGGCGGCCTCGGCCAGGACCTCGACCTCGCGCGGCGCCGGCCGCGGCCAGCTCGCCGCGGACGCCGCTGCGGAACATCGCATGGTCGTCGACGATGACCACGCGGACTGGCCCGGTGGATGTGGGGGTCATGGTTTCTCCTCGGTGGAGCTGGAGTGGGGCCGGGGCAGGTGCAGGCGGATCTCGGTTCCCTCGCCGGGAGCCGAGCGCACCTCGGCGGTGCCGCCGTGCCGGGTCATCCTGTCGAGGATGCTGCGGCGGACGCCGTACCGGTCCTCGGGGACGGCGTCGAGGTCGAAGCCGGGGCCCCGATCACGCACGAACACGTCGACCGCGCCGGCGGTGACCTCGGCGTAGACGTCCACCCGGCCGGTGCCGGCGTGCTTGGCGGCGTTGGTGACCGCCTCGCGGGTGGCCTGGACGACCGGGCGCAGCGGGTCGTCGAGGTCGCAGTCGCCGACCGCGACCACGTCGACCGAGACCCCGTGGGCGTCCTCGACCTCGGCGGCGACGGCGCGCAGCGCGCCGGCCACGCTGCGCTCGTCGGTGGACTCGCCGACGTACAGCCACGAGCGCAGGTCGCGCTCCTGCCCCCGGGCCAGGCGGGCGACGGTGGTCGGGTCGTGGGCGCTCTTCTGGATCAGCGCCAGCGTCTGCAGCACCGAGTCGTGCAGGTGTGCGGCCACATCGGCGCGCTCCTGGGTGCGGATCCGCTCCTCGCGCTCGGCGGTCAGGTCGGCGGCCAGTCGCAGCACCCACGGGCCCACCACCAGGGCCAGCCCGGCCACGCCGAACAGGGCGGCGAGCAGCGCGATCCGGGCCTGGCCGAACGACGCGCCGTTGAACCCGATGACCGCAAACGCGATGCCCACGAGCAGCACCCCAGCCGCGACTCGGGCGTACGACGCCCATCCGCCCGAGCCGAACACGACCCGGACCGGGTCCAGGCGCCCGCTGTTGTCGATCCAGCGCTCGCGCTGGGCCTCGTCGGCCTGTCGCCAGAGAAGCGCGAGGCCGGCCAACCCGATCACGATCGGCCAGAAGACCGCACCGCCGCCGAACATGCCCTCGACGACGAGGATGGCGCCGAAGGCCAGAGCGGCCAGGGCGATCGTGGGGCCGGCGTCGGCGAGCCGCCTGACCCGACCCGGCCGGCGGCCACCGCGGGAGGCGCTCTCGGCGCCCGGCGTGCCGGTCTCGAACCGGGAGTCGCTGGGCAGCATGATCCACAGCCCCGCGTAGAGGACGACACCAAGCCCGCCGAATGCCGAGGCGAGCACGAAGAAGACGCGCACCCAGATCACGGGCATGGCGAGGTGCCGCGCCAGCCCGCTCGCCACGCCGCCGACGATCAGCGACTCGGAGCTACGGGCGGCCCGGCGCCACTCGTGCGGGTGGGTCGGTGCGCTCGTCATTTGAGCCAAGTTTCGCAGGTCAGGAGGGTGGACCCCATGGGCGAGGACCCCGAGTCGACCCTGAGAGCACGCTCGCTCTGAGCAGGGAAGTTCAGGGTCCTCCCCGATGGTGAGTGGCCGCCGGAGCGCGCAGTCTGGTGACATGACCACGACACCGCCAGAGGCCGCGACCGGTCCCGCACCGGCCGAAGAGGGCCCCCGCGTCAGCCGGGACGAGGCCCGCGACCTGGCTCGCATCCGCCGGACAGTCGGACCTGATCGCAAGCTGGCAGGCGTCGCCGGTGGCCTGGCCCGCCACCTCGACATCGACCCGATCCTGCTGCGCGTGGCCTTCGTGGTGCTCGTCTTCTTCGGCGGCTCCGGCATCCTGCTGTACGTCGCCTGCTGGCTGCTGCTGCCCGAGGACGGGAAGCCCCGGGCGTCGCTCCACCTTGACGAGCGCAACCGCACGTTCGCGCTGATCGGCGTCGGGGCGCTTGCGGTGCTCGCGCTGCTCGCTGACTCGGTCGGGCAGTTCGGCTTCCCGTGGCCTCTGGTCGGGATCGCCGCGATCGCCCTGATCGTGCTGACCGTCATCGACCGCGACAAGAACCCTTCGCCGAGCGCCCCGCCGGTCCCGCACACACCCGACCCGACGACCGGGGAGTTCGTGCCGGCCGCGCCCGGCACTCCGATGGTGGCCGCGCCGCCGGCGTACCGACTGCCCCGCAACCCACGCAAGCGCGGGCCCATCCTGTTCTGGTTCACGCTCGCGCTGTCCGCGCTCGGAATCGGCGTGCTGGGCATCCTCGACCTGGCCGGCGCTCCGATCGCAGACCCGGCCTACCCGGCCGTCGTGGTCGGCGCCTGCGGGCTGATGCTGCTGGTAGGCGCGTTCTACGGCCGCGCCGGTGGTCTGATCGTCGTGGGCCTGCTCGCCTCGGTAGGGCTGCTCGGCGCCACTGCCGCCCAAGACATCGAAGGAAGCGACATCACCCGCCGGCCGCTCACCGCCGCCAGTGTGCCAACCAGCCTGGACACGTCCGCGGGCGAGCTCATCCTCGACCTCAGTGACGTTCAGGACGTCGCGGCACTCGACGGGAAGCACATCGACCTCGACGCCGATGTAGGCCGCATCGAGGTGATCGTCCCCGAGGGGCTCACCGTCCGGGTGGACGCCAGCATCGACGGCCCCGGGCACATCGAGCTGTTCGGTGATGAGCGCGGCGGCATCGAGATCGATGACCAGGTCCGCCACGACGCCGGACCCGGCACCCCAGAGATCTCGATCGACGCCGAACTGTCGATCGGCGAGATCCAGGTCCACGAAGGAGAGTTCTGATGGTCACCAACGACCGGCTCAGTGGCCGGCATCCCGTCAACATCGGTCACCTGGTGATGGGCCTGGCCCTGCTCGGCATCGTCTGTGTCTGGTCGATCGTCCAGACCGACACCGTCAATGGCGAGGACATCCGCTGGCTGCTGCCGATCCCCTGGGTCTTCGCCGGCGTCGTCGGCCTGGCCGTGACGGCGATCACCGGCTCCCGGCGGTACGCCGTCCGGCAGACCGGCTGGGTCGGTACGCAGTCCGAGCAGCCTGACCAACACCCCGTCCCGCAGCGTGCGGGCCACGACGACCCCGAGGAGAGCTCATGAGCACGACCGACCCGACCAACCAGGCCGCGGACCAGCCGCCCAGCCAGCCGCCCAGCCAGCCGACGACCCCGCCGGCCAGCCCGAACGCCGACCAGCAGTACGCCTCGTCGGTCAGCGTCCCGCGCCGCCTGGTGCGTCGTACCGACGACCGCCTGATCGGCGGCGTGTGCGCCGGCCTGGCCGACCACCTCGGCCTCGACGTGACGCTGGTCCGGCTGCTCACCGTGCTGGTCACGGTGCTGGGCTTCGGTTCGGTGATCATCGCCTACCTCGTCGCCTGGCTGATCGTCCCGAAGGACGTGGACGTGTTCGCCGCTACACCGGTCCCGGTGCCGCACCCACAGCACGGCTGACAGGGCGGCTGACAGGGCGGCTCTGCTGGTCGGCGGCCCAGTCGTCGCGGACCAGCAGGGTCGTGTCCGGCTGGTCGCTGAACAACCCGTCGACGCCGGCATCCAGCAGCGCCCGGGTCTCCTGATCGACCAGCGCGGGGCCGCGCGGGTCGTCGTCGCGCACCGTCCAGGCCAGCACCTGCAGCCCGTTCAGGTGCGCGGCCTCGACCAGGCCCGGGCATGCGAGCAGCCTGGTGCGGGCCACCCCGACAGCGTCGGCATACCTCGCCACCGCCCGGAGCCCGGCGGGCGTGCAGAGGTCGTCGTACGTCGTGGGATCGCCGAGGGCGACCAGGTCGGCCGGGGCGCCGGAGGTGTCGACGAGCTGCACCAGCGGCACGTCGGTCCGGTCCCGCAGCCACCGCAGGTTGGTGGTCTCGAACGACTGGAGCAGCACCCCGGATCCGCGCCGGTCGAGTCCGTGGTCTCGCAGCGAGGACAGCACCACGTCCTCGAGCGGCAGCCCGATCGCGGCAAAGTACGACGACGACTTGAGCTCGACGTTCACTCCGATCGGCCGGGACCACCGGCGGGACTCCTCGGCGACCAGCATCAGCAGCTCGTCGAAGGTGGCGATCTCGAACCGGCCGTCCCACCGCCGGTTCCGCGGCCGCCGACCGGGCAGCCTCTCGACCGCGCGCAACACCTTCAGCTCGCTGAGGGTGAAGTCCTCGGAGAACCACCCGGTGACCTCGTGGCCGTCGATCCACCTGGTCGTGCGCCGGTCCGCGAACTCCGGGTGCGCGGCGACGTCGGTGGTCCCGCCGATCTCGTTCTCGTGACGCAACACGGCCACGCCATCGGCGGTCATCACCAGGTCCGGCTCGATCGCGTCGGCTCCGAGCGCGATCGCGAGACGGTACGACGCCAGCGTGTGCTCGGGCCGGTAGCCGGGAGCGCCCCGGTGCCCGATCACCTGCGGCAGCCGCCTGCTCATGGCCTCGACGGTCCACAACGCACGTGGCCGGTCGGCGGGTTCGACATGAACCCCGGGTGACATCGAGCGTGAGGTTGGATATCGCCATGGCCCTACCCACGCTCGGCGGCCTCGTGTCACTGCCCGCCCTCGACCACCCGGAGCTGCTCGCGCCGCCCGTGGTGGCCGCGCTCGAGTCGTGGGAGCACGGCGGCGACCTGGCGGTGGTCGAGATCGACCCCTCGGTGGCGGACACGGCCGCGATGAGCGAGGCCTACGGCCTCGGGATGGACACCGGGGCCAACTGCGTGGTCGTGGCCGGCAGGCGGGACGGCTCGGAGCGGGTGGCCGCCTGCCTGGTCCGCGCGGACACCCGCGCCGACGTCAACAACGTGGTCAAGCGGACCCTCGACGTCCGCAAGGCGTCGTTCCTGTCCATGGACCGCGCCGTCGAGGAGTCGGGCATGGAGTACGGCGGCATCACCCCGGTCGGGCTGCCGGCGCAGTGGCGGCTGCTCGTCGACCCGCGGGTGCTCGAGATCGAGGTCGCGGTGATCGGCTCCGGGGTCCGGCGCTCGAAGCTGCTGATCCCCGGCCCGCTGGCCGGCCGGCTGCCGGGCGCCGAGATTGTCGACGGGCTGGCCGGGTAATGGAGCGGCAGACTGACTGACGAGAGGGACGGATGGCAGGCCGATGGGACCAGGAGCGCGACGAGAGCGAGGCGGAGCGCGAGGACCGCAAGTGGAACGACATGCTCCAGGAGCTGCGGGTGATGCAGACCAGCGCGCAGCTGACCGCCGGCTTCCTGCTCACGCTGCCGTTCCAGCAGGCCTTCGCCAACCTGTCGACCAACCAGGAACGCTTCTACCTGTGCCTGGTCATGCTGGCCGCTCTGGTCACCGCGTTCGTCCTCGCGCCGGTCGCCATCCACCGCCGGCTGTCGGGGCAGCAGGTCAAGCACCGGGTGATCAGCGCGGGCCATGCCATGATGCAGCTCGCGCTGGCGTCGCTGGCCGTCCTCGTCACCGGGACCGTCACCTTCATCTTCGACGTGCTCATCGACTCGACCGCGGCGATGGTCGCGGGTGGCGCACTCGGGCTGGTCCTGGTGGGGCTGCTCCTGGTGCTGCCGAGGGCACTCGTGAGCAAGTGAGGCTCGTCCTCGCCGCAGTGCTGGCACTCGCGCTCGCTGCGTGCGCGGACGACGGCACGCCGACGGCCGGGACCCCCGGCCCCGAGGCGAGCCCCTCGAAGTCCATCTACACGCTGACCCCGATCCCGCTGCCACCCCCACCGCCGCCCACCGGCAAGCTCCTCGCCGACATGCGCCAGTCCTCGCGCGACGCGGCGGCCAACCGGTTCCAGGTGTGGATCAACAACGACACCGCGCAGACGATCACGCCGACCAAGGTGACCTACACCGACGGCCGGTTCCACACCGAGCTGCCTGGCACCCGGCTGCGCGACATCCCCTCCCAGTCCGAGCGCGGCTTCCCGATCTACCAGCCCGAGCAGCCGGACTGCGCGAGCGACGCGAGGAGCGGCCAGGTCATCGTCGAGTACGGCGACCAGACCGTCACCGTGCCGGTCGAGGACGAGACCGACGTCGTCGGCCGCTACACCTCGGCCCGCTGTCTCGAGATCGCGGTCGCCAAGGTCGCGACGCTGAGCTGGGACGACACCGTGCCGGCCGATGGCGACGGCGGTGAGGGCGCCACCGGCACCCTCACGCTGGTCGTGCAGACCACCGGCACCCCCGGCCCGACCCTGACCATCGACACCGTCTCCGGGACCCCAGTGCTCTCGCCGGTCGGCACCGACGTGTGGCGGCCCGGCGTCACGATCACCGGCGACCAGCCCCCGCAGCGCATCGACCTGCCGCTGAAGCCGACCCGCTGCGACGCCCACGCCTTCGCGGAGTCCGGCGGCGCGACGGCGTTCAAGATCGGGCTGCACCTCGACGGGGAGCCCGGTCAGATCACGCTGCGGATGAGCCCGACCGGCGCCGCCAACGCGATCAACTTCGCCCGAGCCTCCTGCGGGATGCTCGAGTCGGTCACCGGGGGCGAGGGCTAGCAGATATCCGGTCGCTCTGCGCCGGGTTGCTCCGTACCGTGGAGCGAGTGCGCCTCCTCCCCCTCGACGATCCCGGGACGGCCGTGCACAGCTCGGCCGGGGCGTTCCTGTGGTGGATGGCCAAGGGCCAGTGGCAGACCCTGCTGGGCGGCATGGGCTTCGGCATCGTCTGGATGAGCTGCCAGGCGGTGATGCCCGCGGCGATCGGACGCGCCATCGACCACGGCGTGGCCGCCAAGGACGGGTCGGCGCTGCTCATGTACGCCGCCGTGATGCTCGGCCTCGGGCTCGTCCAGGCCGTGGCGGGCATCATGCGGCACCGGTTCGCGGTCACGAACTGGCTGACCGCGGCCTACCGCACCGTCCAGCTGGTCGGTCGGCAGGCCGTGCACCTCGGCGGCACCCTGCCGCGCAAGGTGTCGACGGGCGAGGTGGTGGCCATCGGCACCAGCGACCTGGCGCACCTCGGCCAGGTGATGGAGGTCTCGGCCCGGTTCGCCGGCGCGATCGTGTCGTTCCTGCTCGTCGCGGTCATCCTGCTCAGCGCCTCGGTGCCGCTGGGGCTCCTGGTGCTGATCGGGGTCCCGGCGCTGATGCTGCTCATCGGACCGCTCCTGCGGCCGCTCGACCGGCGCAGCGCTCACCAGCGGCACCTCATGGGCGCCCTGTCCAACACCGCCAGCGACATCGTCGGCGGGCTGCGGGTGCTGCGTGGCATCGGCGGTGAGCAGGTCTTCCACGAGCGGTACCGGCGCGAGTCGCAGACCACCCGCCGGGCCGGCGTACAGGTGGCGCGGCTGCAGTCGGTGCTGGAGGCGATGCAGGTCCTCCTGCCAGGCGTGTTCGTGGTGCTCGTGGTCTGGCTGGGCGCGCGGTACGCCGTCCAGGGCAGGATCACCCCCGGCGAGCTGGTGGCCTTCTACGGCTACTCGGCGTTCCTGATGATCCCGCTTCGAACCGCGACCGAGTACGCCAACAAGCTGATCCGCGCGCGGGTCGCGGCGCGCCGGGTCTGCCGCGTGCTCGCGCTCACCCCCGGCTTCACGGACCCGGTCGCGCCGGCCACGGCCCCACCGCCGGGCGCCGAGCTCGCCGACGCCCGCACCGGACTGCGGATCAGGCCGGGGCTGATGACCGCGGTCGTCAGCGAACAGCCCGAGGAGGCGGAGGCGCTGGCGGACCGGCTCGGGCTCTGCGCGCCCGAGGTCGACGACGACGTCACCCTGGGCGGCGTGCCCCTCACGGCGCTGCGCCGCGACGACGTACGCCGCCGCATCGTGGTCTCCGACAGCGGCGCGACGCTGTTCTCCGGTCGGCTCGGCATGGTGCTGGACACGAGCCGAGGCGACCCGAGCCACGCGGGTGAGGTCCTCCGCGCCCTGGAGACGGCGTCCACCGACGACATCCTCGAGGCGCTGCCGGACGGGCTGGACACGGTCGTGGCCGAGCGGGGCCGCACCTTCTCCGGTGGACAGCGTCAGCGGCTGGTGCTGGTCCGGGCGCTGGCCGGCGACCCCGAGATCCTGATGCTCGTCGAGCCGACCTCAGCCGTGGACGCGCACACCGAGGCCCGGATCGCGGCGCGGTTGCGCGGGCACCGGGCGGGGCGGACCACCGTGGTCGTCTCGTCGAGTCCGCTGGTGCTCGCCGCCGTCGACGAGGTGGCGTTCCTCCGCAACGGAGTGGTGGTCGCCACCGGGACGCACGCCGACCTGCTCGACACCCGGCCCGACTACCGCGCCGTGGTGACCCGGGAGACCGAGCCCGCGGGGGCAGCCCGATGAGCACCCGTACCGCGCTGCCGGTCGCCGACGCGCGGTCGCTGCGCCGCTACGTCCGGGACCTGGCCCGCCGGCACCCACGGATGCTCGGCACCGCGGTCGCTCTGCACCTGGCTGCGGCGATGGCCGGGCTGGCCGCGCCCCGGCTCCTCGGTGACCTGGTGCAGTCGGTCGACGAGGGCACCACGGTCGGGCACGTGAACCGGGTGGTGCTCGCGCTGGCGGTCTTCCTGCTCCTGCAGACCGTGCTCACCCGGTATGCGCGGCTGACCAGCCAGGTTCTCGGCGAGCAGGTGCTGGCCGAGCTGCGCGAGGACTTCGTCGGCAACGCGCTCGCGCTGCCGGTGGGCGTGGTCGAGTCGGCGGGCTCCGGCGACCTGCTGACCCGGACCAGCCGGGACGTCGACCAGCTCGGCTGGTCGGTGCGCTGGGCACTGCCCGAGTGGACGATCGCGGTCGTCACCGCCCTCATGACCCTGGTGGCGGCGGTGACCGTGGGGTGGTGGGTGCTGCTGCCGGTCGTGCTGGGCCTGCCGCCGCTGTTCATCGGCCTGCGCTGGTACCTCGCCCGCGCCAAGGCCGGCTACCTCCGCGAGTCCGCGTCGTACGGAGCGATCAACGCGACGCTGACCGAGACCGTCGAGGGTGCCCGGACGGTGGAGGCGCTCGGGCTCGGACCCGAGCGGATCGAGGCGATCGACGACGACATCCGGGAGTCCTACGACGCGGAGCGCTACACGCTCTACCTGCGCACCGTGTTCTTCCCCAGCATGGAGATCTCCTACCTGATCCCGACTGTGGCGACCCTGCTGCTCGGTGGCTACCTCTACAGCCAGGGCCAGGTCGGGCTCGGCGAGGTGACCGCGGCGACGCTGTACGTGCAGATGCTCATCGACCCGGTGGACCGGATCGTGTCGATCCTCGACGAGCTGCAGATGGGCGCGGCGTCGCTGGCCAGGCTGCTCGGCGTGGCCCAGGTGCCCGACGACCGCGAGGTCACCGGTGCGGAGCCGGCCGGCGAACGGCTCGACGCGCGCGACGTCCGCTTCTCCTACGTCGAGGGTCGCGACGTCCTGCACGGCGTGGACCTGGCGGTCGGCGTCGGCGAGCGGATCGCGATGGTCGGGCCTTCCGGCGCGGGCAAGTCGACGCTCGGCCGGTTGCTGGCGGGCATCCATCCGCCTCGCACCGGTGAGGTGACCGTCGGCGGGGTCGGCCTGGTCGAGCTGCCGCTCCACGACCTGCGCGGCCACGTCGCGCTGGTCACCCAGGAGCACCACGTCTTCGTCGGCACCCTGCGGGAGAACCTCGCCCTCGCCGCTCCACCGGGGGCCACCGAGGGCGACATCCGAGCCGCGCTGTCGGCGGTGGACGCCCTCGAGTGGGCGGACTCGCTGCCCGAGGGGCTGGACACGGTGGTCGGCTCGGGCGGCCGCGCGGTCACCGCCGCCCAGGCCCAGCAGATCGCGCTGGCGCGGCTGGTCCTCGCCGACCCGCACACGCTGGTCCTCGACGAGGCGACCTCGCTGATCGACCCGCGCGCCGCCCGGCACCTCGAGCGCTCACTGGCGGCGGTCCTCGACGGCCGCACCGTGATCGCGATCGCGCACCGGCTGTTCTCGGCGCACGACGCCGACCGGGTGGCGGTGGTCGAGGACGGCGTCATCTCCGAGCTCGGCCCGCACGACGACCTGGTCGCCGCCGGCGGGTCGTACGCCGCGCTGTGGGACAGCTGGAACGGCAAGCACTGAGACGCCCCCAGCCAAATACCCCCCGGGTGGGCCATCGCCTTGCCCGACCGGTTGGTCCTAGCCTCGCCAACAGAGCTCGGGACATACGGGGGAGGCCCGCATGCGCCGTCGACGCGTCAAGACCATTCCGCTCCTCGCCGCCGGGTCGCTGGTCGCGCTCGGCGCTCTCGCGCTGGCCGGGCCGGCGTACGCCGAGCTCACCACCGACTCCGCCAGCTGCCAGGGCGAGGTGGTGATCACCGGCGACGACGGCACTGACACCACGATCACCCAGGACACCACGAAGGCGACGGTCGACCCGACCGGCGCCTACTCGGGCACCGGGAGCATCAACGGCGGGAAGGGCAAGGGCAAGAGGTCCTTCGCGGGTTCGGTGAAGATCGACCTCCCCGACCCCCTCCCTGACTACGGGCCGGGCTCATGGGCATGGTCGAGCGACTCCAGCAAGAAGTACGCCACCACCAAGCCCAAGGCCGACGACTACGACCTGCCGAGCTTCGTGCCCCGCGGCTTCTACGTCCCTCTCGTCGCCACCCACGCCGAGAAGGGCAAGACGGTGTGTGTCTTCGAGGGTGAGCTCAAGGTCGCGGGCAGCTTCACCGACAGCCCGGTCTCGCTCGGGGCGGCTGGCGGCACGGTGCTGTTCGGCGTCCTGGCCACGATGGCCGGCATCGCACGAAAGGAGGGGATGTAGCCATGCGCGGTCGTCCTGTGCTCGGGGTTTTCGCCGGGTTCTTCTTCGGCGTCTTCCTCGCGGTCACGCTCGTCCTGGCCGGTGTGCTGCCCCTCAACAGCGTGCTGGTCGTTGCGATCCCGTTCATCGGCATCGTCTACGGGCTGCTGATGGCCAAGCTGGCGCCGTTCGGGAAGCGGAGCAAGACCGCCGTCACCTAGATGGCTAGCGGCCCGGGATCCCCGTGATCCGGAGGCCGGAGTGCACCTTGTACTTCCGGTTGATCGAGATCAGTACGGCGGTCAGCGGCTCGAGCTGACGGGCCAGCCGCAGCTTGCCGGCGCTGATCCCCTCGCGACCGGTCACCGCGCGGGCCAGGTCCATGGCGACCTGCTTGCCCTCGTCGGAGTCGCCGACGCACAGGATGTCCTCGTCGAGGTAGTCCTCGTCGCCCCAGAGCAGCACCGCCGACACATTGTGGAAGGCGCCGACCACCGTGGCGTCCGGGGCCAGCAGCTGGGCCCGCTCGGCGGCGGATCCCTCGCCACCGTCGATGACCTGCCCGTGCGCGCCGCGCTTGTCGAAGGCCAGCGGGTTGACGCAGGAGACGACCGTCTTCCCGGCCAGCGGGAGCGAGGCGACCAGGTCGTCGTGGCCGTCCCAGGGGACCGCCAGGACCACCACGTCGGCCTGCTCGCAGGCGTCGGCGTTCGCGGCGCCGGAGACCGATCCCGCACCGTCCACCCCGGCCAGCCGCTCGTCGATCTCGGTGGCAGCCGCCAGCGCCTTCTCGGCAGCCCGTGATCCCACGACCACGTCGTGCCCGTGCCGGGCGAAGCGGTAGCCCAGCCCCTTGCCTTGCGGGCCGGTCCCGCCCATCACCGCGATCCGGTACGTCGTCACGCCGGGGATGATCGCACGCACCCCTGCCGTGACCTCTCTTGGGAGCGCCAGTTGATATCTTCGACGGATCAGGGACATGGGCGACGGGGCGATGGCCAGAGAGCTACGCAGTGACATCCAGGGGCTGCGCGCGGTCGCAGTCCTGGTTGTGGTCGCTGCGCACGCCGGCATTCCGTTCCTCCCCGGCGGATTCGTCGGGGTCGACGTCTTCTACGTCATCTCCGGCTACCTGATCGCCGGCCTGCTCTACCGCGAGGTGATGCTCACCGGGAGGGTCTCGATCGGGGCGTTCTGGGCCCGCCGGGCCCGCCGCATCCTGCCGGCCGCCACCCTCGTCACGGTCGCCACGGTGGTCGCCTCCCTGGCTTGGATGAGTCTCCTGGATGCACGCCAGGTCGTCGTCGACGCGCTCTGGGCCTCGGCGTTCGCCGCCAACGTCCACTTCGCCCAGCAGGGCGTCTTCTACTTCGCCCAGGACACCGGTCCCTCACCGCTCCAGCACTACTGGTCCCTCGCCGTGGAGGAGCAGTTCTACGTCGTGTGGCCGCTCCTGCTCGTCGGCTGTCTCGCGGTGGCCCGGTTGGTCGCCCCCCGCCGGGACCGGCTCCGGGTCGAGCGGCTGCCGCGCAGCGCGGTGGTCACCATGCTCGTGGTGCTCAGCCTGGCCTCGCTGGCCTGGTCGGTCCACCAGACGGTCGCATCGCCGACCACGGCGTACTTCTCGACGTTCACGCGAGCCTGGGAGCTCGGTATCGGCGCACTGGTCGCACTGGTCCCGCCCACGGCCGTCCGCAGGCTGACCCGGCTGAGCCTGGAGATCATCGCCCTCACCGGAGCGATGATGGTGGTCGCCGCGTGCGTGCTGATCACCCCCGAGACGCCGTTCCCGGGGATCGCGGCCGTGCTCCCGGTGACCGGCACCGCGATGCTGCTCGTCGCCGGCTCCGTGGCCGCCACCGCGGGCAAGCGGACGATCTCGTCGGTCGTGCTCTCGATCGCGCCGATGCGGATGCTCGGCGACTGGTCCTACTCGCTCTACCTCTGGCACTGGCCGGTCCTCATCATCCCGCCGATCGCGCTCGGCCGGGAGATGACCGCCTTCGAGAAGGCCGTCGCCGTGCTCGTGGTGATCACGCTGTCGGCGTACTCCTACCGGTTCATCGAGATGCCGTTCCGCGCCGGCCGGCCGGCGCACCGGCTCAGGCGCACCCGTTCCCTGGTTCTCTACCCGGCCAGCGCCACCCTCGTCATCGCGACGGCGGCCGGCGCCTGGTGGTGGACCGGCCTGCAGGGCGGCGAGCAGGGCGACAACCCGCCGATCACCGTCGCCGGGGGGCCCGTCGCCGGGCTGCAGGACAACACCGAGGCGCTGGTCCGCGCCTCGGTCACAGCGGCGCGCGACAAGCGCGAGGTCCCGAGCGACCTGACACCTGACCTGATGAACCTGCGCAACTCGATCGCCGACGTGGGCGACTGCGACTACGAGAAGAACGTCCGGAAGCTCTGCCCGCGCGGCGCCGTGGACGGCGACCGGACCCTCGTCGTGATCGGCGACTCCCACGCGCGGGCCTGGATCCCGGCGTTCAACAGGATCATCGATTCCGGGCGGTGGCAGGCCTACTACCTGGTCAAGCCACAGTGCACGGCGGCGCACGTGACGATCGCGTCGCTCGACTCGGACGAGCCGTTCACCGACTGCTCCGACTTCCAGGACTGGGCGATCGACCAGGTCGCGGCGCTGGAGCCCGACCTCGTGGTGGTCGCCTCGTCGCCGCCGGTCAACGGCGTCTTCAACGGTGCGAAGCGGGTCACCGACATCAAAGCCGTGATCCCGATCCTGCGCAACGGCTACGACGACCTGTTCCTGGAGCTCAGCCTGTACGCCGAGCAGGTGGCTCTGGTCCGCGACGTACCGAAGTCGCCCGACGACCCGGCCACGTGCCTGTCGACCGGCGACCCGAACCTCGATGACTGCATGTTCGAGCCGGTCGAGCGCTCCACCGTGCTGGGCGACGTCGCCGTCGAGTCGGCCCTCGGCTCCGGCATCGAGGTCGTCGATCCCACCCCGTGGCTCTGCTACCAGGGCGAGTGCCCGGTCGTCATCGGCGGCACGCTCAGCTACCGCGACACCGACCACATCACCACCGAGTACGCCGCCAACCTCTGGGCGGAGCTCGGCACCGCGCTGCACATGCTGGACCCGCCGGGCACCACCACGGAGTGAGCTGGTCAGTCCCAGCCCACGTTGTCGCCGACCGCTCGTTCCTCGCGGTCGGCTGCTCGCTTGCCATCGTGACAGTGTCACTGTCACAGTTGGGGGGTGCATCTCTCCTATCCCCTCATGTACGACGGCAACCCCCGCGCGACGGCCGACCAGGTCGTCGAGCTCGAGAAGGCGGGCCTCGACATGGTCTGGGTCGCCGAGGCCTACGGCTTCGACTCGCCCACGCTCATGGGCTACCTGGCCGCCAAGACCGAGACGCTCCAGATCGGTGCGGGCATCCTCAACGTCTTCTCGCGCACTCCGGGCGCGCTGCTGCAGACGGCGGCCGGTCTCGACAATGTCTCTGCCGGCCGCGCCGTCCTGGGCCTCGGCGCCTCGGGACCGCAGGTCATCGAGGGGTTCCACGGGCTGCCGTACGACAAACCGCTGGGCCGCACCCGTGAGGTGATCCGGATCATCCGCTCCGGGCTGAAGCGCGAGCCACTGGAGTCGCACGGGATCTTCGACATCCCGCTTTCGGAAGGCAAGGGGCTGGGCCTCGGCAAGCCGCTCAAGATCCTCACCAAGCCCGAGCGCGACACGGTGCCGATCTGGGTCGCCTCGCTCGGCGACAAGAACGTCCAGATGACCGCGGAGCTCGCCGACGGCTGGCTGCCGATCCTGTTCATCCCCGAGCGCGCCAACGACGTCTGGGGCGACGCGCTCACGGCGGGCGAGGCGAAGCGGGACCCCGAGCTCGGACCGCTGCAGATCAGCGCCGGCGGCATGGTCGCGATCGGCGACGACGTCAAGGGGCTGCTGGACTTCCTGCGCCCGATGTACGCCCTCTACGTCGGTGGCATGGGCGCCCGCGGCAAGAACTTCTACAACGAGCTGGCCCAGCACTACGGCTACGAGAAGGAGGCCAAGGAGATCCAGGACCTCTACCTCGACGGCAAGAAGAAGGAAGCCGAGGCGCTGGTCCCGATG
This sequence comes from uncultured Actinomycetota bacterium, assembly GCA_963817125.1. GTDB lineage: Bacteria > Actinomycetota > Actinomycetes > Propionibacteriales > Nocardioidaceae > Nocardioides. Next base: position 138,496 of record CAWFNB010000016.1, on the reverse strand, counting down.
GAGTGGATGGAGGCCAGCAACCTGGTCGGCCCCGCGTCGTACATCCAGGAGCGGATCGCCGCCTTCAAGGAGGCCGGCGTCACCCACCTGTCGATCGTCCCGGCCAGCGACAACCCGGCCGCGACGGTCTCCCAGCTCAAGGACTGGGTGTCATGAAGCTGGCGTCGAGGTGGGGGTCCCGCGGCCGTTTCGACAACCTCGACGAGATCCGGACCCTGGACCCCTACGACGACGCCGACCGCGACCGAATCGTCACCCTCACCGCGCGCCACGACTTCCCCTGGGACTTCGACCAGGGCGTGGCGATCGCCTTCCTGCGCGACTACGGCATCCCCTCGATCGCCCGGCTGCTCGACCGGACCGCCGAGTTCGAGGACCACGGCGTCAAGCGCTACGACGACACCCTGATCTTCCAGGAGGAGGCGGTGGCCGACGGCGTCGACTCCGAGCGGTCCCGCGCCGCGCTGCAGCGGCTGAACCGGATCCACGGCCACTACGACATCCCCAACGACGAGTTCCAGTACGTGCTGGCCACCACGCTGGTCGGCCCGGTGCGCTGGATCGAGCGCTACGGCTGGCGGCGCCTCGACCCGGTCGAGCTGGTCGCGATCACCCGCTTCACCACCAGGTTCGGCGAGCTGATGGGGATCAAGGGACTGCCCGAGACCTACGGCGGCTACCTCGAGCTGCTCACCTCCTACGAGCGAGAGCGGTTCGAGCCCGACCCGGCCAACACGCGCGTCACCGAGGCCACGATCCGGATCGGGCGGGCAACCGCGCCGTGGTACCTCAAGCTCGGATTCCGCCGGGTCACCATCGCGCTGATGGACGAGCCGCTGCGCCGGGCGCTCGGGATGGAGCGGCAGCCGCGGTGGCTGGTCGCGGCGGTCGACCTGGGGCTGCGGCTGCGCGCGCGGGTCCTGCGGTTTGCGCCTCCGCGCGTGGCGCCGTACGAGCGGACGCACCCGACGTACCCCAACGGCTACCAGCTCAGCCAGATCGGCCCGGCGTCGATGCTCGACGAGCTCAACCGCAAGACGCACCGGAAGGAGCCCACCGTTGCCTGAGCGCCCGTCGAACACAGTGTCCGACTTCTATGGGCAGGAGCACGAGGACTTCCGCGCCACCGCGCGCGCCTTCCTGGAGCGGGAGGTCGTCCCGCACCACGAGCAGTGGGAGAAGGACGGCCAGGTCGACCGCGAGGTCTGGCGCAAGGCCGGCGAGACGGGCTTGCTGTGCTTCGACGTCGACGAGGCGTACGGCGGCGCCGGGGTCAAGGACTTCCGCTACAACGTGGTGCTCACCGAGGAGATCACCCGGGCCGGGGCCAGCGGGGTCGGCTTCCCGGTCCACAACGACGTGATCGTCCCCTACATCAGCCATTTGGCGACCGACGAGCAGAAGCACCGCTGGCTGCCCGGGCTGGTCAGCGGCGACCTGATCTCGGCGATCGCGATGACCGAGCCCGGCGCCGGCTCGGACCTCCAGGGCATCCGGACCAGGGCGGTCGACAAGGGCGACCACTACGTCCTCAACGGCTCCAAGACGTTCATCAGCAACGGCATCCTGTCCGACCTGGTGATCGTGGTCGCGCGGACCGACCCGGACGCCGGCCACCAGGGCATCAGCCTGCTGGTCGTCGAGCGCGGCATGGACGGCTTCGAGCGCGGCCGCAACCTCGACAAGATCGGCCTCAAGGCCCAGGACACCGCCGAGCTGTTCTTCGACAACGTCCAGGTTCCCAAGGAGAACCTGCTCGGGGCTGAGGGCTCAGGCTTCGTCTCGCTGATGGAGAACCTGCCCCAGGAGCGAATCTCGATCGCCGCGATCGCGGTGGCGGCGAGCGAGCTGGTCCTCGAGCTGTGCCTCGACTACGCCAAGAGCCGGCAGGCCTTCGGCAAGCCGATCGGCAGCTTCCAGCACAACCGGTTCCTGCTCGCCGAGATGGCCACCGAGGTGCACATCGCCCGGGTCTTCCTCAACGACTGCGTCACCCGGCTCAACGCCGGCGACGTCGACACCTCGCTGGCCTCGATGGCCAAGTGGTGGACCACCGAGCTCCAGGTCAAGATCGTCGACCGCGGCGTCCAGCTGTTCGGCGGCTACGGGTACATGACCGAGTACCCGATCGCGAAGGCGTTCGTGGACAGCCGGATCCAGACCATCTACGGCGGGACGACCGAGATCCAGAAGGAGATCATCGGGCGGATGCTCGGCCTCTGACTGCAACCATGCGGCCACCGTCGCACGCGAATGCGGTCAGTGGTCCAGACCACTGACCAGGATGTCACCTTCTGTTCTCGGCTGGTGTCGATGAGTTCGGCAGGGTTGCCGGGTCGACCTCGCAACCATCTCGGGGAAAACCCCGATGCCGACTGTCCCCGCCTTCTGATGGAGTGACCCCATGCATCGCCAGATCGCCGGAAAGCTCACGTCCCCCGTCACCAAGTGGATCGTGCTCGTCGCGTCCGTCCTCGTGCTGGGGGCGATGATGCCTCTCAACGCCAAGCTCGTCGACGTCCAGAACAACGAGGCCTCCTCCTGGCTGCCGGGCTCGGCTGAGTCCACCAAGGTGGTCGAGGAGCTCAGCGGGACGCTCGACCCCAACGACATCCCGACCCTGGTCGTCTTCCACCGCGAGTCCGGGCTCACCGAAGACGACCTCGCGGCGATGGACGAGCAGGCACAGGAGATCGCGAAGATCGACGGCGTCGTGGCCGACAAGGGTGTGATCACGCCCAACGCTGCTTTGGCCCTCGCGGCCCAGGGCCAACAGGTGCCCCAGCTGCTCTCCGACGACGGGCAGGTCGCCTACCTCGCCTTCACCTTCAACTTCGGGACCAACGGCTGGCTCGACATCCCCGACGCCGCCGAGGAAGTCCGCGACATCACCAAGCTCGACGGCGTGACCGTGCACCTGGCCGGCTACGGCGGTCAGGCGGCCGATGCGTCGGAGGCCTTCGAGGGCATCGACACCAACCTGATCATGATCACGCTGCTGGTGGTGATCGTGATCCTGCTCCTCACCTACCGGAGCCCCGTGCTGTGGCTCCTCCCGATCATCTCGGCGGTCTTCGCATACATGATCTCCGGCGGCGTGGTCTACCTCCTCGCCAAGTACGCCGATCTCACCGTCAACGGCCAGAGCCAGTCGATCCTGGGCATCCTCGTGATCGGTGCCGGCACCGACTACGCACTCCTGCTCGTGGCCCGATATCGCGAAGAGCTGCGTCGCCACGAGGACCGGCACGAGGCGATGGCGTTCGCGCTTCACCGCGCCGCGCCGGCCATCCTGGCCAGCGCCGCCACCGTCGTCATCGGCATGCTCTGCCTGGTCTTCGCCGACCTCAACTCCACCGCTGGTCTGGGTCCGGTGCTCGCCGTCGGCGTCGGGGTGACGTTCCTGATCATGGTCACACTGCTGCCCGCCCTGCTCGTGATCTGCGGCCGCTGGGTGTTCTGGCCCAAGCGCCCCCACTTCGGTTCCGATGAGCCCAACACCCGCGGGTTGTGGGCCAAGGTCGGACAGCGCATCAGCCCGCGGCCCCGCATGGTGTGGGTCGTGACCGCAATTGTCCTCGGGGCTGCGTGCCTCGGTCTGTTCAAGCTGGACCCGTCGGGCCTGTCCACCGAGGAGACCTACACCAAGAAGTTCGACTCGATCCAGGGCCAGGCCCTGCTCGTCGACCACGGGCTGTCAGACACGTCCAACACCGTGCAGGTGGTGACCAACACAGACAGCGTGCCCGAGGTCCAGGAGGCCATGTCGGACATCGCCGGTCTCGGGCCGCAGACGACCGTCCAGGACATCGGCGACGGGCGCTCCTTCTTCGAGGCGACCGTGAAGGCCGACATCTCCTCCACCGACGCCTTCGCGATCGTCGAGGCGACCCGAGACGCGGTGCATGCGGTCGATGGGGCCGACGCGCTCGTGGGTGGTGGGTCCGCGTTCTACCTCGACACCAAGCTCGCGTCCGAGCGCGACAACAAGGTGATCATCCCGATCGTGCTCGTCGTGGTCTTCATGATCCTGGTGGCGCTGCTGCGGGCGCTGATAGCGCCGCTGATCCTGATCGGCACCGTGATCCTGTCGTTCGGCGCGGCGCTGGGCATCTCGACCCTGCTGTTCACCGAGGTGTTCACGCGACTGCCACTCTTCGAGAGCAACTCCGGCTTCGCGCACACCGACCCAGGGTTCCCACTGTTCACGTTCGTGTTCCTGGTCGCCCTCGGCATCGACTACAACATCTTCCTCATGACCCGTGTTCGTGAGGAGACCGCTCAGCACGGCACCCGGAAGGGCTCGTTGATCGCGCTGTCGTCGACAGGGGGCGTGATCACCTCCGCGGGCCTGGTGCTCGCGGCCACCTTCCTGGTGCTGGGGTCGCTGCCGCTGGTCTTCCTCGCCCAGCTGGGAGTTGCCGTGGCCCTGGGTGTGCTGCTCGACACGATGATCGTGCGGTCCGTCCTGGTCACCGCGATCAACCTGGACGTCGGTGGCAGGATCTGGTGGCCGAGCAAGCTCGACAGCGCGCACGGAGAGGCCGAGCCGGGTGCTCCGGAGGAGGAGCGCGAAAGCGTCCACTCCCTGTCCTGATCGCGCGAAGTCCCGCAGTCGACCGTCCCCACGTCCAGATGGAGTAGCCCCATGCATCGCCAGATCGCCGGAAAGCTGACCGGACCCGTCACCAAGTGGGTCGTGTTCGTCGCTGTCGTGCTCCTGACGGGGGTGCTCGGCGCCCTCGGCGCCAAGCTCGCCGACGTCAAGAACAACGAGCAGTCCTCGTGGGTCCCGTCGTCTGCGGAGTCCACGCAGGTGGCCGACCTGCTGTCGGAAGAGATCAACCCCAACGAGATCCCGACGCTGGTGGCCTACCACCGTCCGAGCGGCATCAGCGAGGCCGACCTGGCGGCCATCGACGACCAGGCGACGGAGATCGCCCAGATCGACGGCATCACCGAGGCCGGCGTGCTGACGCCCAACGGCGCAGCCGCGCTGCAGGCGCAGGGCCAGAACGTGCCGACGCTGTTGTCCGAGGACGGTGAGGTCGCCTACGTCTACTTCACCTTCAACCTCGGAAAGGACGGCTGGAACAAGATCAAGGAGCCCGTCGAGGAGATCAAAGAGATCACCGCGATGGACGGCGTGGACGTCTACGTCGGTGGCTTCGGCGGCCAGGCCTACGACTTCATCAGCTCGTTCGACGGCTCCCACGTCACGCTGCTGCTCATGACCTTCGGCGTGGTCATCCTCATCCTGCTCTTCACCTATCGGAGCCCGGTGCTCTGGATCCTCCCGATCCTGTGCGCCTTCGTCGCCAACACCATGGCCGGCGGCGTCGTCTACCTGTTCGCGAAGTACGCCGGCCTCGTGGTCAACGACCAGAGCCAATACATCCTGAGCATCCTCGTCATCGGTGCCGGCACTGACTACGCGCTGCTGCTGGTGGCTCGCTACCGAGAGGAGCTCCGCCGCCACGAAGACCGGCACGAGGCGATGGCCTTCGCGCTGCACCGGGCGGCGCCGGCCATCATCGCCAGTGCCGCGACAGTCGTGGTGGGCCTCATGTGCCTGTCGTTCGCGGACCTCAACTCGACCGCGAGCCTCGGACCTGTCCTGGCGGTCGGCGTGGCCGTGACCCTGCTGGTCATGGTGACTCTGCTGCCGGCGCTCCTCGTGATCTTCGGGCGGTGGATCTTCTGGCCGGTCCGCCCCGGCTTCGGCACCGCCGAGCCCACGCACTCGGGCCTGTGGGCCCGCGTCGGCGACCGGATCAGCGTGCGGCCGCGCGCCGTGTGGGTCGGGACGGCGGTGGTGCTGCTCGTCGCGTGCCTGGGTCTGTTCAGGCTGGACGCGAGCGGTCTCTCCACCGAGGACTCGTTCACCGAGACGCTCGACTCGGTCACCGCACAGAAGCTGCTCGCCGACCACGACCTCGCCGACAGCTCCAACACCCTCCAGGTCGTGGCCAACGACGACCAGCTGTCCGCCGCCCAGGAGGCGGTCGCCGACATCGACGGCCTCGGTACGCCCACCGATGCCACCGCGATCGGCGACGGTCAGAGCTACTTCGAGGTGCCCATCAAGTACGACCTGGCGTCCCAGGCGGCCTTCGACATCGTCGAGGAGGCGCGCGACAAAGTGCACGCCATCGACGGGGCGGGTGCTCTCGTCGGAGGTGGTGCGGCGTTCTACCTGGACACCAAGATCGCTTCGACCCGCGACAACAAGGTCGTCATCCCGATGGTGCTGCTGGTAGTCCTCGTGATCCTGGTGCTGCTCCTGCGGGCGATCACCGCTCCGCTGATCCTGATCGGCACCGTGATCCTGTCCTTCGGCGCCGCACTCGGCCTCTCCTCGCTCCTGTTCGAGTACGTCTTCAACTTCGCGGGAGCGGACGCCGGGTTCCCGCTGTTCGCCTTCGTGTTCCTGGTGGCGCTGGGAGTCGACTACAACATCTTCCTGATGACCCGGGTCCGCGAGGAGACGGCCGAGCACGGCACGCGTCGGGGGTCGCTGATCGCGCTGTCCTCGACCGGCGGCGTCATCACCTCGGCCGGCCTGGTCCTCGCGGCGACGTTCCTGGTGCTGGCGACGCTTCCGTTCGTGTTCCTGGTCGAGCTCGGGACGGCGGTCGCCCTGGGCGTGCTGCTGGACACGATGATCGTCCGCTCGGTCCTGGTCACGGCGCTCAACCTCGACCTCGGCAGCACGATCTGGTGGCCGAGCAAGCTCGACCGCGGCGACCCGACCGTCGACCCGGGTGCCAGCGAGCCGGAGCGGGAGCCGGTGTCGGTCTGACCGACCGCACGCGTCGAGGGGTGGGCACGGGAATCTCCCCGGCCCACCTCTCGTTAGCCTGATCTGATGGCTTCCCAGAGTCCGACGCCCCAGCAGATCCGGCGGGCCTTGGCGCGTGCCGAGCGGGGTGCCGCGCTCGACCTCGCCGAGGCGACAGTGCTGCTGGCGGCCACGGGCGAGGAGCTGGACCGGCTCTGCGCGGCAGCGGCGAAGGTTCGTGATGTGGGCCTGGTCGCAGCCGGCCGACCGGGAGTGGTCACCTACTCCCCGAAGGTCTTCATCCCGGTCACCCGGCTGTGTCGCGACCGCTGTCACTACTGCACGTTCGTGGAGACGCCCGCGCAGGCGGCGCGGGACGGACGAGCGCCGTACCTCTCCCCCGACGAGATCCTCGACATCGCCAGCAAGGGTGCCGAGCTGGGCTGCCTGGAGGCACTCTTCACCCTGGGCGACCGGCCCGAGGACCGCTGGCCGGAGGCGCGCGAGTGGCTCCACGAGCAAGGCTACGACTCCACGCTCGCCTACGTCCGCGCGATGGCCGTGCGCGTGCTCGAGGAGACGGGTCTGCTCCCCCACCTCAACCCAGGCGTGCTGACCTGGGAGGAGCTGAACCGGCTCAAGCCGGTCTCCCCCTCGATGGGGATGATGCTCGAGACCACCTCACGGCGGCTGTTCGAGACCAGAGGCGAGGCCCACTTCGGCTCGCCCGACAAGGACCCCGACGTCCGGCTGCGGGTGCTGGAGGACGCCGGCCGGCTGTCGATCCCGTTCACCACCGGCCTCCTGGTCGGCATCGGCGAGACGATGGTCGAGCGCGCCGAGACGATCCTGGCGCTACGTGTCACCTCCCGCGCGTACGGCGCGGTCCAGGAGGTGATCGTGCAGAACTTCCGGGCCAAGCCGGACACCGCGATGCGGCACGCCGACGACCTGGGGTTGGAGGAGTACCGCGCGGCGATCGCGGTGACCCGGCTGCTGCTCGGCCCCAAGGCCCGCGTGCAGGCGCCGCCCAACCTCGTCGACCTGTCCGAGTGCCGGGCCCTCCTCGAGTCCGGCGTCGACGACTGGGGCGGCGTCTCGCCGCTGACCCCCGACCACGTCAACCCGGAGCGGCCGTGGCCGTCGCTGGAGCGGCTCCGGGCGGTCACCGCCGAGTGTGGCTTCGAGCTCGCGGCCCGGCTGACCGTGCATCCCGAGTACGTGCGCCGAGGTGAGCCCTGGCTTGACCCGCGCGTCTCGGCCCACGTCGCCGCCTTGGCCCGCGACGACGGACTCGCCAGGGCAGGCGCCCGCCCCACCGGACTGCCCTGGCAGGAGCCGGACGGCGGCTTCGCATCGGTAGGACGCACCGACCTGTTCGAGGCCGTCGACACCACCGGCCGCAGCGAGGATCGGCGATCGGACTTCTCCGACGTCTACGGCGACTGGGAGTCGGTCAAGGACGCCGCCGCCCTGACGGGCGGACCGGCGGTCTTGCATGCCGAAGGCAGGGAGGCGCTCGCGGCGGCCATCGCCGACCCCGGCAACCTCTCCGACGAGCACGCGCTGACCTTGATGACGGCCGAGGGCGAGCTGCTCGACCAGGTCTGCCGGTTGGCCGACGACCTGCGCAGGGAGACCGTCGGCGACGACGTCACCTACGTCGTCAACCGGAACATCAACTTCACCAACGTCTGCTACGTCGGGTGCCGGTTCTGCGCCTTCGCGCAACGACGGACCGATGCGGACGCCTACTCGCTCTCCCTCGACGAGGTCGCCGACCGGGCCCACGAGGCCTGGCAGCTCGGCGCCACCGAGGTGTGCATGCAGGGCGGGATCGACCCCGAGCTGCCGGCGACGGCCTACTTCGACCTCGCCACCGCGGTGAAGCAACGCGTGCCGGAGATGCACGTGCACGCGTTCAGCCCGATGGAGGTGGTCAACGGCACCGCCCGCACCGGGCTCTCGATCGAGGACTTCCTGATCAAGGCGCGCGAGGCCGGGCTGGGCTCGATCCCGGGGACCGCGGCCGAGATCCTCGACGACGAGGTGCGCTGGGTCCTGACCAAGGGCAAGCTGCCGACCCGCACCTGGATCGAGGTGGTCACGACCGCGCACCGGGTGGGCGTCCCGAGCACCTCGACGATGATGTACGGCCACGTCGACAACCCCCGACACTGGGTCTCCCACCTGCGGGTGCTGAGCCGGATCCAGGACGAGACCGGTGGCTTCACCGAGTTCGTGCCACTGCCGTTCGTGCACACCAGCGCACCGATCTACCTGGCCGGCGTCGCCCGACCGGGCCCCACGTTGCGCGACAACCTCGCCGTGCACGCGCTGGCCCGAATCCTGCTGCACGGCCGGATCCGCAACATCCAGACCTCCTGGGTCAAGCTCGGCGTCGACGGCACCCGGGCGATGCTGCGCGCCGGGGCGAACGACCTCGGCGGCACGCTGATGGAAGAGACCATCTCCCGGATGGCCGGGTCCGAGCACGGCTCGGCGAAGACACCTCTCGAGCTCGTCGAGATCGGGGTCGGGATCGACCGGCCGGTGGTCGAGCGCACCACCCTGTACGAGCGCCGCTGATCGCCGCTGACCCGCCCGGAGCAGGCCGGACGGGTCAGCGGGGTCTGGGTCGCTAGGGCCGTGTCGCTAGCCGCGTCCGCTGCTGGTGCGGATCCGGCGGCTGACCGAGTCGATCGCCACCGCCAGCAGCAGGACGCCGCCGGTCACGATGTACCGCACGTCGGAGTCGACGTTGATGATGTTCAACCCGCTGCGGATGGCCTGGAGGACCAGGATCCCCAGCATGGCGGAGTACGCCGAGCCCCGGCCGCCGAAGAGGCTGGTGCCGCCGATGACCGCAGCCGCGATCGCGGTCAGGTTGGTGTCCGTCGTACCGCTGGCCTGCGAGACCGTGGTCAGGTTGCTGGCCACCATCAGGCCGCCGAGCGCCGCCAGCGTCGAGCAGCCCACGAACACCGAGGTGTAGATGAAGCCCACCTTGATGCCGGAGCGTCGGGCCGCCTCCTCGTTGCCGCCGACGGCGAAGACGTGCCGGCCCCACGTCGTCTTGCGGAGCAGCAGGTCCATGAGGACCACGAGCGCCGCGAAGAGCAGCCAGAGGTAGCCCCAGCCACGGTCGATGCCGAGGTAGTAGGTCAGGTACTCCAGCCCGATCAGCATGGCTCCGGCCTTGATGAACACGATCGGGAACCAGGCGTTGGACAGCCCCGCAGCCGTGCGCCGAGACCGACCGTAGAGCTGTGCGGCCGTGTAGAGCACGACGATCGCAGCTACGAGCCCATAGGCGACGGTGTCCGGCACGAACTTGAACCGCGCGAACTCCACCAGCCACGACTCGGCGGGAAGCCGGATCGTGCCGGTGTCGCCCAGCACGTAGAGCAGCCCGCCCTGGAAGGCGAGTAGCCCGGCGAGCGAGAACACGAAGCTCGGGACGCCGATCCGGGTGTAGAGCACGGCGTAGAACAGCCCGACGGACGTGCCGACCAGGATGCCCACGAGCAGTCCGAGCGTCGGGTCCCAACCGCGGTTGACGATCAGCACCGCCATGCACGCTGCCGAGAAACCCGAGACCGAGCCGACCGAGAGGTCGATCTCGCCGAGCAGCAGCACCAGCACGATGCCGAGCGCGATCATCCCGACCGGCGCCGCGAACTGGGTCATGCTGACCAGGTTGTAGGACGACAGGAACGCCGGGTCGATGAGGTAGAAGACCGAGCAGATGACTACCAGCCCGACGACCACAGGAATCGACCCGAGGTCGCCACCCTTGAGGCGGTTGACCAGCATCGACCAGTAGCCGCCGAGGCCCTGGCTCTGGATCAGCCGCTCGTCGATCAGGTCGGCCGCGACCGCCGAATCCGGCTCGTCGGGCTCGAGGATCGTGTCAGCCATCGTGGTCTCCCGGCTGGGTCTGGGTCCGATTGGCCCGGGCGGCGACGACGTTGTCGGACGCCCCCGTGATGGCAGCCACCAGCTGCTGGGTGGTCGCCTCCTCGGTGCGGAACTCCGCCGCGTTGCGGCCGAGCCGGAGTACGACGATTCTGTCGGCCACCGCCTGGACGTCGGCCATGTTGTGGCTGACCAGGATCACCCCGAGCCCGGTCTCGCGGAGCCGCTCGATCAGGTTGAGCACCTCTGCGGTCTGGGCCACGCCCAGCGCAGCGGTGGGCTCGTCGAGCATCACGATGCGAGGCGCGCCCACCAGGCTGCGGGCGATCGCCACGGTCTGCCGCTGGCCACCGGAGAGCGACGCGATCGGGATCCGGACCGACGGGATCTTGGCGGACAGGGTGCGCAGCAGCCGCCACGCCTCCTTCTCCATGCCGACCTCGTCGATGACCGGACCGACCAGCCGCTCCTGCCCGAGGAACAGGTTCGCGACGACGTCGAGGTTGTCGCACAGCGCCAGGTCCTGGAAGACCGTCGCGATGCCGAGCGACTGCGCGGCCGAGGGACCCGAGACCGAGACCTGGTGCCCGGAGACACTGATCTGGCCATCGTCTGGCTGGTAGACCCCCGCAATGATCTTGACGAGCGTGGACTTGCCGGCGCCGTTGTCGCCCACCAGGGCCACGACCTCGCCGGCCTTGACCTCGAGGTGGACGTCGGTGAGGGCCTGGACGGCACCGAATCTCTTGGTGACGCCGGTCAGGGAGAGGACGACCTCGCCCCTGACCGGCGCTTCCATCGCATGAGCAGCCGTCATCAGCTGATGCCGGCCGCGGCGCAAGCGTCCGCGTACTCCTCGGTGCAGATGTCGTCGGCGGTGTAGAAGCCGTCGGCGATGATCGTGTCGCCCACGGTGTCCTGGGTGACCGCGACCGGCGTGAAGATGAACGACGCGACGTCGTTGTAGGTGGTCTGGTCGATGCCGGTGTCGGACGTGCTCGGCACCTCGTCACCGTTGAGCAGGTCGACCGCGACCTCGGCGGCGGTTTCCGCCTCGATCGGGATCGGCTTGTAGACGGTCATCGCCTGCTCGCCGGTCACGATCCGCTGGATCGCGGCCAGCTCGGCGTCCTGCCCGGTGATCGGCGGCAGCGCGTCGGCGGCGACGCCCGCTCCGGTCAGAGCCGCGACCACGCCGCCGGCCTGGCCGTCGTTGGCGGCGTAGACGCCCTGGATGGTGTCCGCGGGGTGCTTGGCCAGCTGGTCGCTGGTCCAGGACTGCGCGTTCTCCGGGCTCCAGTCGGGGTTGTCGTACTCCTCGAGGATCTCGACGGTGCCGTCGAGGACGCTGTGCGCGCCGGCCTTGAACTGGGCGGCGTTCGGGTCGCTCGGGGCGCCGTTGAGCATCAGGATGTTGCCGGAGCCGCCCATGGCGTCGACCAGGGTCTGGGCCTGGAGCTTGCCGACGGTCTCGTTGTCGAAGGACATGTAGTAGTCCGCGCCCTCGATGAAGCGGTCATAGGCGATGACGCTCGCGTCCGCGGCCTGCGCGTCCTGGACCATGGTGGTCGCGCCGGCGCCGTTCACCGGGTCGAGCACGATGACCTTGGTGCCCTTGCCGATGGCGGTGTCCATCTGCTCGGCCTGCTTGTCCTCGTCCTGGTCGGCGTTGTAGTAGTCGACGCTGCAGTCGCTGCACAGGTCCTCGACCGCCGCCTCGAACAGCGGCTTGTCAAAGGCCTCGTAGCGCGTGGTCTTGGACTCGGGGAGCAGCAGCGCGATGGTCTTGTCACCATCGCCGCCGGAGCCGCCGTTGCCGGAGTCGTCGTTGGCGCCGCAGGCCGCGAGGCCGCCGGTGCCGATGATGAGCGCAGCGCCGAAGCCGGCCGCTCGGAACAGGGATGTGGACATGTTTCTCCTCGACAGGTGCGGACGGACCAGCCGTCCGGTGATCTCAGGAGGAGTGTTGACGGTCACAGCGTTGTCGTCAAGAGTTGAACGTAAAATGTTCCAAATCGATAGTTGGATCGAGTTTGTCGCCATCTCTTGACCACAAAGCGTTCGAACAGGCACAGTTCCGCCATGACGCCGCCCCAGCGCATCGACCCCTCCCCCGGGTCGACCTCCTCGCTGCGCGCCGCGAACCTGCACCGCGTGCTTGACGTGCTGCGCGGCGTGCCGGCCGATCGCGGCATCGACCTGGACATCGACCCGACCGGCGAGGGCGTCTTCACCCAGGCCGAGCTGGCTCGGGTCACCGGACTGGCGCCGGCGACGGTCTCCAACATCGTCCGCGAGCTCGCCGGGGTGGGTCTGGTCGACACCGAGGCCGGCAGCGGCCGGCGCGGGTCGTCGGTGCAGCTGGCCCGCGGCGCTGGCATCGTCGCCGGTGTCGACTTCGGCCACAGCCACGTCGCGGTCGGGGTGGGTGACCTGGCCGGCCGGGTGCTCGCTGAGGAGCGGGTCGACCTCGAGCCCGCCACCGAGCACCACGAAGCCCTGCAGCTGGCCAGCACGATGCTGGCCCGGATGGCCGGCGGGCTCGGCTCGCTGCGTCACGTCGGGCTCGGCCTGCCCGCGCCGGTCAAGGACGAGGTGATCCGGTCGGCGGCGATCTTCCCCGGCTGGGAGGGCGTCAACGCCCGCGCCGCAGCCGAGGTGACGTTCGCGGCCCCAGTGCACGTCGAGAACGACGCCAACCTCGGCGCGCTCGCCGAGCACCGGCGCGGCGTCGGTCGCGGCCACGACAGCTCGATCTTCGTGAAGATCTCCTCCGGTGTCGGCGCCGGCATCATCATCGGCAACGAGCTGTTCCACGGTGCCGGTGGGACCGCGGGTGAGATCGGGCACCTGACCCTGGACGACCAGGGACCGCTCTGCCGATGCGGCAGCCGAGGCTGCCTCGAGGCCTACACCTCCACCGGCAACGTGCTGGCCATGCTGTCCGGCCAGCTCCCCGGGGCGACCCTCGACGATGTCGTGGCCGCGGCGCAGGAGGGCAATGTCGCGGCGCATCGGGCGCTCGAGGACGCCGGGCTGCACCTGGGGTGGGGGCTGGCCAGCATCGTCAACCTGCTCAACCCGGAGATCGTCGTCGTCGGTGGCGACATGGCCCGCGCGGGCGAGCTGCTGCTCGAGCCGGCGCGGATCGGTCTGCGCCGGCACGCGCTCGACTCCGTGGCCCTGACCCCGGTGCTCGCCTCCGAGCTGGGCGAGCGAGCCAGCCTCGTGGGCGCGGTCCTCCTGGCCGCCGAACGCACCGAGCTGGTCGTGGATTGATCCGCTGAACGCGCGCGAGCGGCGCATGACGGGGTGCCCGCCCGGGTACCCCGGGGCGTGACCGAGCGAGACTACGAGGACCAGCCCTCCAACATCGAGGGGCTGCCCGACCCAGATGTAGCCGACGAGCTCGACCGCGGCTACTCGCCGCCCGAGAACTGGTCGGCCGGCCAGCGCTACGGCAACACCCCCCGCGAGGAGGCCACCGGCGAGTCGCTGGACCAGCGGATCGCCCAGGAGGATCCGGAGGCCGACCCGTACGCCGAGGCCGATCTCGACGACGACCCCGGGGGGTCAGCGGACCAGCGCGCCGGCCGGCTGGTCGACCCGGACCAGGGGCTCGGTGAGGACACCGAGGGTGACCTGGTCGGCGACGACGTCGGAATCGACGGCGCGGCCGCCTCCGCCGAGGAGGCAGCCGTGCACGTGGTCCCCGAACCCGGGGACCGCTGAGGGAGGGACGACCCGCCGCCAGGCGGGCCGGAGAAAGGAAGTCAGATGTTCCTGTTGTGGATTCTCGCCGTGGTGATCGGCATTGCCGGGATCGTGGCTCTGTTCCGGGGTCAGATCCTGTGGGGGGTCGTCCTGATCATCCTGGCCTTCGTGGTCGGGCCCGGCGGTTACAGCATCTTCGACAAGTAGCTGGTCGACCTGGTGTCCTGCCACTAGGGGAAGGACACGCTGCCGAGCGGCACGTCCTTGGCGGTCCGGAAGTTGCAGTAGTTGACGTGGTCTGCCGTGTCACGACCGCCGACGAAGATGATCAGGTCGCCGGGGTCGCCGTTGGGCTCGGTGTTGTCCGCGCAGTAGACCTCGTCGCGGATCCCGTCGTTGAGGACGTAGATGGTGTCCGCGCCGGGCTCGCCGTAGACGTCCTCGGCGCCAACGCCGACGTAGACGATGTCGTCGCCCTCGTCGGCGGAGAGGTGGTCGTTGCCCGGACCGTCGTAGAGGACGTCGTTGCCCGCGCCGCCGTCGAGGTCGTCGTTGCCGTCGCCGCCGTAGTCGACGTCGTTGCCGTCACCACCCTGGACGTAGTCGTCACCGAGCTCGCCATAGAGCGTGTCGTTGCCGCCGGTGCCGCGGATCTGGTCGTTGCCGTCGCCGCCGTAGCCGAGGTCGTCGTCCTCGTTGAGGCTGACGTCGTCGTCACCAGCCCCGCTGTAGACCTGGTCGCGACCGGTGCCGGTCCCGATCGTGTCGTTTCCGTCGCCGCCGTAGGCGATGTCGTCGCCGGCGTTGAGGACAAACTGGTCGTTGCCGATGCCGCCGTCGGCGAGGTCGTTGCCGCCGCCGCCGCTGAGTACGTCGTCGCCGTCCTCGCCGTAGGCCTTGTCGTTTCCGGGGCCCATGACGAGGTTGTCGTTGTCGGGTCCGCCGTAGGCCTTGTCGTTGCCGGCCATGGCCTTGAACGTGTCGTTGCCGGCCTGGCCCTTGAACTTGTCGTTCTTGGGGGTGCCCTTGATCGAGTCGGCCTTGTTGGTGCCGTGGAACGACTTCGCCTCGGCGGCCAAGGGCGGCGCGAGCGCGAGCGCCAGCAGGGACGCCGGGACCACGAGGGAGCGGCGGAAACGAGTCACGTTCCGACGCTAACCCGGCGCCCGCCCGCAGCGGCGCCGAACCGGTGGATTCTCACGGATTTCATCCGTTCGGTCACAGGTGGGCCAGCCGGGCCAGCGCCAGAGCGATCCGGACCGGAAGCGGCAGGTGTCGCTGGGTGCTCGCGGACGGGCAGTACGCGATGGTGTCGGCGCTGTCGCTGCCGCCGACCAGGACCAGCTTGTCGCCAGGGTCGCCCTCGCGGTTGCCCTTCGAGCAGTAGATCTTGTCGGCGTTGCCGTCGTTGACGACGAACAGGGTGTCGGCGCCCTCCTCGCCGAAGGCGTTGTCGGCGCCGGCGCCGACCGTCAGCGTGTCGTCGCCCGGCCCGCCGGCGAGCTTGTCGTTGCCTGCGCCGTCGTCGAGCTTGTCCACCCCGTCGCCGGCGTCGAGCTGGTCGTCGCCTTCGCCGCCCGTGACGGAGTCGTTGCCGGGGCCGCCCTGCGGGGTGTCGTTGCCGCCGCCGCCGTCGAGCGTGTCGTTGCCCGCCTGGCCGGTGACCTTGTCGTTGCCCTCCCCGCCGAGGAGGTCGTCGTCGCCCGCTGCTCCCTGGACGCTGTCGGCACCCTCGCCGCCGTCGCCGAAGTCGTTGCCGCCGCCGCCACTGATCGAGTCGTTGCCGGCCTCGCCGTACGCCTTGTCGTTGCCGGCGGACATGGTCAGCGAGTCGTCGCCGTCGCCGCCGAACGCCTTGTCGTTGCCGCCGCCGCCGATGACCTTGTCGTTGCCGCCCTTGGCCATGAACTTGTCATTGGCTCCGGTGCCCTTGAGCGTGTCGGCCTTGTTCGTGCCGGTGTACTTCTTGGCCTCCGCCGCCACGTGTGGCGCCAGCACCAGCGCGAGCACTGTGGCCAGTACGACGAGTGCTTTCCTGCCCAGACGCTGGTGCACGGTGTCCCCGCTCCCTCGACCCTGACTGACTCGGCGACCCTAACCCAGGTGCGGCACAGCGCAAGGTCATGTGTGTAACGGATTGGCGGGCGGTGTCGGTTCATCTGGTCGAGGGCGAACACTGCGCTCTCGGAACCAGAGGAGCGGCATGGACAAGCACAGCAAGCGCCGGGCGAGCGCGATCGCGACCCTGGCCTCGATCGCCTGCCTGGCCGGGTTCGTGGCCGTTGCGGCAGACGCAGCGCCCGCGACCAGCGAAGGGTCGGGACTCGCCCCGAGCTCGATCTCGATCCGAGTGGCCCACCGGCACATCGAGCCCGGCGAGAGCGACCGAATCCGTGGCAACCTGAACATCCGAGGCGCCGCCGACTCTGGCCGCACGGTGCTGCTCGAAGCAAAGCCCAAGGGGACTACGGGCTTCACGCCGCTGGGCAGCGTCACGAGCGGCCCGATGGGCGGCCTGCGGATGGAGGTCCAGCCCTCGGTCACGACCCACTATCGCTGGCGCTTCGAGGGTACGGAGGATGCCCGTCCAAGTCGCAGCGGCATCGCCACCGTCCGGGTGCGCACCGACGGCCATGACGGCCACCGAGTGCGGACGACGTTGTCGATCCGTGCGGTCCACCGCCTGGTCGGAGCCGACGGCACCGCTGCGGTGCGTGGCCGGCTGCGCACTCATCACCTCGGGCTCCCGAACCGGCAGGTGCTCCTCCTCGCCCGTTCCGCGGACCAGCCGCAGTGGCAGGCCGTCGACAGCGAGCAGACCGACCGCAGCGGCCTGGTGGACTTCGACGTCAGCCCCGTCATGGTCACCCGCTACCGGCTGGCTTTCCTGGGCACCCGGCTGCTGGCGCCGTCGCACAGCGGCGTCGTCCGGGTCGGCGTCCGGCCCCACGTCACGATCGCCGCGGATCCGACGCGCATCAACCCCGGCGAGTCCACCGCGGTCACCGGCACGGTGACCTTCGAGGGGCAGCCCCTGGCCGGGGCCACCGTCGACCTGCTGACCAGGACCAGGCACTCGGGCGGGTTCGTCGTCGTCGGCACGGCGATGACGAACCCGGACGGCAACGTTGGCTTCACCGACGCGCCGAGCGAGAACACGGCGTACCGGATGCTCGTGCGGCACGCGACGCAGCAGCCGCGGGCCATCAGCGAGCCCGTGCGGGTGCACGTGCGCAAGGCCAGCGCGCTCGCCATCGTCGGGCGCGACAAGGACGCCGGGTTCACCATCACCGGAGTCCTGTTCGGCGGCGGTCGGGGCATCCCGGCAGCGACCGTCACGCTGCTGGCCCAAGCGCCCGGAGGCACCACGTGGACCGAGGTGGACTCCAAGCGCACCAAGCGGCACGGCCGGGTCAGGTTCGTGCAGGCCCCGGCGGCCGGCACCAGCTACCAGCTCTCGTTCGCGGGGAACTGGTGGTTCGCGCCGAGCCTCAGTGGAATCGTGGTCGACTGAACTCCGCCCCGCAGACCGGAAGGGGACGGCGCTGGACGGCACTGGCCACGAGACCGCTCACGGACCCGAGCCCACTCGCGCTCGGGTCCGTCAGCGCGCGCCACTGGCGCCCGGTCCTGACCAGCTCACGGCGGCGGTCCAGGCGGCGCGCGAGGGTGACGAGGCCGCCTTCGTCGTGCTCTGGCGCACCCTGCACCCCCCTCTGCTCCGCTATCTCCGAGTCCGCGGCGAAGACCTG
Source organism: uncultured Actinomycetota bacterium (assembly GCA_963817125.1). Lineage (GTDB taxonomy): Bacteria > Actinomycetota > Actinomycetes > Propionibacteriales > Nocardioidaceae > Nocardioides. The sequence goes on along the minus strand of CAWFNB010000016.1, from coordinate 120,331 downwards.
GCCGAGGACCTGGCCGCCGAGACCTGGATCCACGTCGTGAGGGGGTTGGCGACCTTCGAGGGAAACGATGCAGAGTTCCGTGCCTGGCTGTTCACGATCGCCCGACACCGCGCCATCGACCAGTCCCGCACCAAAGCCCGCCGTCCCGCCACGATCGCCGTCGCCGACCCGGCACAGATGGAGGCCCACCCGATGGTCCGGAGTGCAGAGGACGACGCGGTCGCCAACGACGACACGGCCCGCGCCCTCGAGCTGGTGGCCACGCTCCCGCCCGACCAGGCGGAAGCAGTGATGCTGCGGGTCGTGGCCGGCCTCGACGTCGCCGACGTGGCGCGGCTCCTGGACAAGAAGCCCGGAACCGTCCGGGTGATGGTGCACCGGGCGCTGCGAACGCTGGCGCGCGACGCCCAGCCCCCATCGGCTCGAGAGGTGGTGTGACGTGACCGGCGACGAGTACGACGACGACCCGCTCGTGCGCGCCCTGCGCGCACCCGGCTCGGCCGGCGAGCTGGGTGAGGAGGAGCACTACGTCGCCATGTTCCGGGAGGCGCGGGATGCGGCCGGCCCGGCCCCGTCCGTGCTCGCGGGCCGTCGGGGTCCCCGCCGGGTCGCCGGCCGGTTCGGCGCGGGCTCTGCCCTCGTCGTTGCCCTGGCGGTCGGTGGCGGCGGGGTGGCGGCGGCGTACACCGGCAACCTGCCCGACCCGATCCAGAAGTTCGTGCATCGGGCACTCGGCCCGGTGGCCCCGCCCGCGCCCGACGAGCGCCCGGAGCGGGCCAAGGACCGCGTCACCGCGGCCACCACTCCCTCGGCATCCGCGACGCCCACACCGACTCCGACGCCGAGCGAGGCGCAGACTCCGTCGTCCAAGCCGTCGCCCTCGGCCAAGCCGTCACCGACGCCCACCCCCTCGGCCACTCCGACACCGACCCCCACGCCGACCCCCACCCCAACGCCCACGCCGACCCCGACGCCCACCCCAACTCCGACACCGACCCCCACTCCCACCTCGACGCCGACGGTGGTCCCACCGCCGGTCGTCGCGGCGGTCAGCATCTCCGGCTCGACCCACAAGGTGGGACCCGGCGAGTCGGTCGCGCTCTCCGGCACCGTCACGTCCCAGGACGGCAACCCGGTGCGCAAGAAGCGGGTGATCCTCCAAGCCAGGTACGACGGCCGCTGGGTCCCGGTGGCCGCGGGCCGGACCAGCGCCTCTGGACAGGTGACACTGGTGCTGCCCCCGATCTCGGCGAGCACCGCCGTGCGCCTCCGCTCCGACGGCGTGCACAGCGCCCGGTGGCGGGTCACGCTGCATCCCGAGCTCTCCGTCACCTCAGCACCCGGCGCGACCACGGGCACCGTGGTCATCACGGTCTCGGCCCTCGGCGCGCAGTCGGGCGACACCGTCCAGCTGCTCACCAAGGCCGGCGAGGTCACCAACGGCACGCTCGACGACAGCGGTTCGGTGTCGTTCACCGTCGTTCCGGCGCAGAAGAGGACCCGCTACCTCGTCCTGCTGCCCGGCACGTCCGCGCACTCAGCCGACCACGCGAGCATCACGGTGGTACGCCCCCAGGGCTAGGGCAGGTCGCGCCGGGCCCCCGCTATTCCCACTCGATGGTGCCCGGTGGCTTGCTGGTCACGTCGAGGGTGACTCGGTTGATCTCCGCGACCTCGTTGGTGATCCGGGTCGAGATGCGCTCCAGGACGTCGTAGGGCAGCCGGGCCCAGTCGGCGGTCATCGCGTCCTCGGAGGTGACCGGGCGGATCACGACCGGGTGGCCGTAGGTGCGGCCGTCACCCTGGACGCCCACCGAGCGGACGTCGGCGAGGAGGACGACGGGCATCTGCCAGATGTCGCGGTCGAGGCCGGCGCGGGTCAGCTCCTCGCGGGCGATGGCGTCGGCCTGGCGGAGGATGTCGAGCCGTTCGCGGGTGACCTCGCCGATGATCCGAATGCCGAGGCCGGGGCCGGGGAAGGGTTGTCGCCAGACCATGGTGGACGGGAGCCCGAGCTGCTCGCCGACGAGTCGGACCTCGTCCTTGAACAGCGTCCGCAGCGGCTCGACCAGCTCGAAGGCGAGGTCCTCGGGGAGGCCGCCGACGTTGTGGTGGGACTTGATGTTCGAGGTGCCGGCGCCGCCGCCGGACTCGACCACATCGGGGTAGAGCGTGCCCTGGACCAGGTACGCGGTGTCGCCCTCCTGGGCGACCTCGGCGAAGACCCGCACCTCGGCGGCCTCGAAGACCCGGATGAACTCCCGACCGATGATCTTGCGCTTCTCCTCGGGGTCGTGGACCCCCTCGAGCGCGCCGAGGAACTGGTCGCTCGCGTCGACCACGTCGAGAGTGTCGAAGACCGCCTCGAAGTCGGCCCGCACCTGCTCGGTCTCGCCGAGCCGCATCATCCCGTGGTCGACGTACACGCAGGTCAGCCGGTCACCGATCGCGCGCTGCACGATCGCGGCGGCCACCGCTGAGTCGACGCCGCCAGACAGCGCGCAGATGGCTCGCCCGTCGCCGATCTGGGCGCGGATCGACTCGACCTGCTCCTCGACGATGTTGAGCATCGTCCAGGTCTGGCGGCACCCGGCGATGTCGTGCAGGAAGTGCTCGAGCACCTTCTGGCCGTGCTCGGTGTGCAGCACCTCCGGGTGCCACTGCACCCCGGCCAGCCCGCGGCCGACGTCCTCGAACGCCGCCACCGGTGTGCCGGCCGTCGACGCCAGGACGGTGAACCCTGCGGGCGCGGCCGCCACCGAGTCGCCGTGCGACATCCAGACCGTGTGCTCGACCGGTACGTCGGCCAGCAGCGTGCCGGACGTCCCGACCGTGACCGGCGTGCGCCCGTACTCCCGCACCCCGGTGTGCGCCACCTCGCCGCCGAGCCCCTGCGCCATCAGCTGGAACCCGTAGCACATCCCGAACACCGGAACCCCGGCCGTGAACAGGCCCGGATCGATCGACGGCGCCCCCTCGGCGTACACCGATGACGGCCCACCCGACAGCACGATCGCCTTGGGCTTGCGCGCCAGCATCTCCGCCACCGGCACGTGGTGCGGCACGATCTCGGAGTACACCCGAGCCTCCCGCACCCGCCGCGCGATCAGCTGCGCATATTGAGCCCCGAAGTCGACGACGAGAACCAGGTCGTGCTCACCAGCCGTCATGCACAAACCCTACCGGCGCTCGGACTTCGACCTCGGGCGGCGCAGCAGCGTTCCTCCCTTGCCAACAAAGGGAAGGAACCCACGTGGCGGGCAACCGCAACGACTGGGCCCTGCCCAACCACAGACATACCTATCCGAAATGCACCAGGGCCCGGCCGGGGAGGGAGGGTGGCCGGGCCCTGATCGTCCACGCACTTGTTGGACAGCGCCCGGACTGGAGCCCGGTCAGAGGGAGGGAGCATGAAGACCGGGTCCGACCGTCCAACGAAGGGTCGGCGGGCGGGTTACGCCTGTAGAAGGGGCAATTCCGAGCGGGTTTCGGGCGGTCTGGACCAGCCATACCCGTCCCGGTACGTGACCTGCGGAAACGCAAACGGTCAGCTGACCCCGACGATCGGCAGCCGCAGCGCACCGGGCGCGGAGTCCGGTACGACGGGCGCCCGTGGGGCGACCGGCTGCACGCGGACGTACTGCTCCCCCAGCGCCGGTCGCGGGTCCACCTCGCCCTTGTTGGGCCACAGCGCCATGGCGCGCTCGGCCTGGGCGGTGATCGTGAGCGACGGGTTGACCCCGAGATTCGCGGTGACGGCGGCACCGTCGGCCACGTGCAGGCCGGGGTGGCCGAAGACCCGCTGGTAGCCATCGATCACGCCGGTCTCGGGCGAGTCGCCGATCGCGCAGCCACCGATGAAGTGCGCGGTGAGCGGCATGCCGAACGGCTCGCCGATGTTGCCTCCCGCGGTGCCGTCGACCTTCGCGGCCATCCGGCGTACGGCGTCGTTGGCGACCGGGATCCACGTCGGGTTCGGCGCCCCATGGCCCTGGCGGGAGGTCATCCGCCACACCCGGGTCAGCTTGCCGCGCTTGCCGTAGGTCGTGATCGAGTTGTCCAGGCTCTGCATGACCAGCGCGATCACGGTGCGCTCCGACCAGTGCTTGAAGTCGTAGAGGTCCCGGATGTTGGCGCGCTGGTGCCACATCTCCTTGAGCCACACCCGCCAGCGCGGCCCGTCGCCGTCGCCGTCGGTGAGCACGGTCTGCAGCATGGCCATCGTGTTGAAGCCCTTGCCGTACCGGACCGGCTCGATGTGGGTGTCCGCGTCGGGGTGGAAGCTCGAGGTGATCGCCACGCCGTAGGTGTAGTCCGTGGTGTCGGACGTCGGCGCGATCGCCCCGAGGATCGACTCGGAGTTGGTCCGGGACAGGTAGCCCAGCCGGGGGGACAGCCGGGGCAGGTGGCCTTCGTCCTTCATGCGGTGCAGCAGCTTCTGGGTGCCGAGCGAGGCCGCGGCCAGGATCACGTGCTCGGCGGTGAGCACCTTCTGGCCACGGTGGGTCTTGGCCTTGGTGAACTTCGCGCGCACGTCGTAGCCGCCGGCCATCCCGTCAGCAGAGCGCGGGGAGATCCGGGTGACCGTGGTGAGCGGGAGCACCGTCGCGCCGTTCTGCTCGGCGAGGTAGAGGTAGTTCTTGACCAGGGTGTTCTTGGCGTTGTGGCGACAGCCACTCATGCACTCGCCGCAGTTGAGGCAGGTGTTGCGCGCCGGGCCGGCGCCACCGAAGTAGGGGTCCTCCACCCGTTCGCCGCCCGGCTGTCCGGGTCCGCCGAAGAAGACGCCGACCGGGGTCGGGTGGAAGGTGTCGGCCACCCCCATGTCGGTGGCCACCTTCTCCATCACGTCGTCCGAGGGCGTGCGGACCGGGTTCTCTACGACGCCGAGCATCCGCTTGGCCTGGTCGTAGAACGGCGCCAGCTCGTCCTTCCAGTCGGTGATGTGCGCCCACTGGGGGTCGTTGTAGAACGCCGGCAGCGGTTCGTAGAGCGTGTTCGCGTAGACGAGGGATCCTCCGCCCACCCCGGCGCCGGCCACGATCATGGTGTCGCGGACCGCGTCGATGCGCTGGATGCCGTACATGCCGAGCGCGGGCGCCCAGAGGTACCGCTTCAGGTCGAACGTGCCCGAGGCGAAGTCCGAGTCCTCGAACCGTGCGCCGGCCTCGAGTACGCCGACGCGGTAGCCCTTCTCGGTCAGCCGCAGCGCGGTGACCGAGCCGCCGAAGCCGGAGCCGACGACGAGGACGTCGAAGTCGAAGCTCGATGTCCGGCCCAGCTTCTTGAGCAGCCTCAGGTTCGCGGTCATCACCTTGGCGTAGGCCCGGTCCGACATCCCGAGCATCGGCGCAAACCGGATCAGCCGCTGGGTGGCCACCGACTGCGACTCGGTGTAGCGGTGGATCCCCTCACTGCCCTGGCGACGGCCCATCCCGGACTCCCGCATGCCGCCCATCGGTGAGTCGATGCTGGCGAACGTCGCGCCGAATGCCTCGTTGATGTTGACGGTGCCGCACTTGATGTGGCGGGCGATCGCCCGCGCACGGGCGCCGTCCTGGCTGTAGACGGACGCGTTGAGGCCGTACTCGCCGGCGTTGGCGCGCGCGACGGCGTCCGCCTCGTCGTGGAACCGGTAGAGCGAGATCACCGGACCGAAGGTCTCCTCGCCGAAGCAGGTCATCGCCGGCGTGACGCCCTCGAGGATGGTCGGCTCGAAGAAGTACGGACCCAGGTCGGGCCGGGCCTTGCCGCCGGTGAGCACCCGCGCGCCCTTGGCCACCGCGTCGTCGACGTGCCGGACCACGGTGTCGAGCTGGTCCTGGGAGATCAGCGACCCCATGTCGTTGCCCCAGTCGAGGGTCGCGCCGAGGGTCATCGCCTCGGTGCGGGCCACGAAGCGCTCGACGAAGCGGTCGTAGACCTGGTCGGCCACGAACATGCGCTCCATGGAGACGCAGAGCTGGCCGGCGTTGGAGAACGACGCCCGCACCGCTCCCTCGGCGGCCTTCTCGAGGTCCGCGTCGCGCAGGATCAGGATCGGGTTCTTGCCGCCGAGCTCGAGCGAGCAGCCGATCAGCCGCTCCGCGCATCCCTGCGCGATCAGCTTGCCGGTCGCGGTCGAGCCGGTGAAGCAGACGTAGTCGGCCCGGCTGATCATCTCCGGCCCGATCTGCGAGCCGGGCCCGGCGACCACGGTCCAGAGGTCACGAGGGAAGCCGGCCTCCTCCAGCAGCTGGGCGCCGAACAGCGCCGAGAGCATCGTCTGCGCGTCCGGCTTGGCGACCACCGCGTTGCCTGCCATCAACGCCGGCAGGCCGTCGCAGAGGGCCATCGTGAACGGGTAGTTCCACGGCGAGATGATCCCCACGACCCCCTTGGGGACGCGGTTCACCTCGACCCGGGTCAGACCCGGGACGACGCCGAGCTTGCGCTGGGGGTCGAGGTGCTCGTGCGCCGTACGGGCGTAGTAGCGGGCCGTGAGCGCGACGTGCAGGGGCTCGTCGAAGGCGTGCTTGCGAGCCTTGCCGGACTCCATGACGACCAGGTCGATGACCTCGTCCTGGCGGTCGAGGATCAGGTCGTGCAGCCGGAGCATCACCCGCGCGCGCTCGTCGAGGCTGACTCGCGACCACGCCTGCTGGGCCTTGCGGGCGCGGGCGAAGGCCTGCGCCACGTCGTCCGCGCTCGACTGCGGGACGTGCGCGAGCGGCGCGCCGTTGAGCGGGCTGCGCACCTCGACGGTCTTCCCTGTGGTCGTCAGCACCCGCCGGGTCAGGCTCTCGGCGTACTCCGGCTCGAGGGCGTACGACGCCGTCGCGTCGTGCTCGGGGTCACGCGGGCCCTCGACCAGCGGACCGCCGGCGGGGCTGGGGTTCCGGTCACTCATGTGGTTGAGGGTAGGCCGTCGTGACGTGCGTTACTACCGCTGAGTAGCCCAGTGTGGTGCTTTACACAGTGACTTGATCTGTCAAGTGCCGGTCACATCGCAGGAATCCCCGGCCGCCCGGGGTTTCCTGCCCCGGGCAGGCGTTGCAACGGCCCCCCGGAGCCAGAACTGCCCGTCCGGCTCAGGCGGACCTGCGCCGGGGGATCGGAACAAGTCCCCGAACTGTCAACAGGTGGCCCGACCGACCCCCGGTTCCACAGCTTCTCTGAACGGCTCAGCCTGGTGTCGCTGGGTCTACTGACGATGTGGTCCATGAACGAAGACGAACCGAGTGATCCCCGCCTCACTCGCATCATGCTCCGCGGCGAGCTGATCGGCGCTGGCTGGAGTGACCGCGGGATTGCTCGCATGGTCAAGGTCGGCACCTGGGTGAAGATTCGCCGCGGGGCGTACGCCGTGCGCAGGGACTGGCGGGCTTTGGACAAGGCTGGCCAGCACGTGGTGCGCACGCGCGCAGTGATGCGGCAGGCGAACACCGAGGTGGTCGCCTCCCACGTCAGCGGACTGATGGTCTGCGAAGGCCCCACCTGGGGACTCGACCTGACCTCGGTCGACGTGACGCGGACGGACGGTCGATCGGGCCGCGCAGAGGCAGGTGTCCGCCAGCATCGCGGCAAGATTCTCGAAGGCGATGTGGTGAATCGACTCGGGATCGCGGTGATGGCGGCGCCCAGACTCGGCTTGGAGATCACCACGGTCGCCGGCACCGAGGCGGCGCTGGTCGCGGTCAACCATCTGCTGCACACTCGAGCCACGACGCTCGAGGACATGCGCAGCCGCTACGAGCGTGGGATGGACTGCTGGGCACGCACGCTCTCAACTGACATCGTGCTGCGCCTGGCGGACCCGAGAATCGAATCGCCAGGGGAGTCTCGGGTCCTCTATCTCTGCTACCTCTACGGCCTGCCCGCACCCGAGCCTCAGTACAAGGTGCGAGACCGAGACGGCAACGTCGTCGCAGTGGTCGACTTCGCCTGGCCAGAGCTGGGGCTCTTCCTCGAGTTCGACGGCAAGATCAAGTACGAGAAGCTCCTGAAGGACGGCGAGTCGCCATCCGATGTCGTCGTCCGCGAGAAGCGCCGGGAGGAGCTCGTCTGCGAGCTGACCGGGTGGCGGTGCATCCGGCTGGTGTGGGCCGATCTCGAGCGCCCCGACCACACCGCCAGTCGCATCCGCGACAAGCTGTTCCCTGCGTCCGGCCTCGCCGGCTGAGGACCCGGTCAGGCTCTTCTGGCCCTGGAAGGGCGTTGCAACGGCCTTCCAGGGCCAGGATCCCCGGGCGCCCGGGGTTTCCGCGCCCGGGGACCGGAGCTCACAGGATCAGCGACGTCTCCTCGACGTTGATCATCCGGGCGTAGAGGACCTGCTCGTTCACCTCGAGGTTGTTGATCAGGGTCAGCGCGAGCACGATGCCGTGGCCGACCAGCTCGCCCTCGACCTCGCCGTACTGCACCTCCAGCAGGACGTTGTCGGCGCGCTCGTCGTTGGAGACGCTGTCCGGGTCCTGCCAGGTGCCGGCCGCGGCGAGCTCGGTCGAGGCGCGCATGAAGTCCAGGGCTCCGGCCTTGAACCGCGGCAGCGCGAGGGTCAGCAGCTCCTGGGGGCCACGGGCGAGGTCGCAGCCCATCGACTCGTCGGCGAACAGGAGCGCGAACAGGACGTCCTTGGCGTGGGTGAGCAGCGCCTCGCCGGACTCGGTGCGGTCCGCGGCGGTGAGGAGAGCCGTGCCCTTGGCCGGCGCCGTCCCGCGCAGGTGACCGGCCTCGATCAACGACTCGCGAGTCACGCCGGCGTGCTCGTCGACGAAGGCCCGGAGCTGGTCAATGCCGAACGCCAGAGATCGCACCCGCTCGAGGCGCTCGCGCCGCGCGCGAGCCTTGGCCTCGCCGACCTGGCGCCGGTCGGCCTCCTCGAGGGCGTGCACGTCGAGCGTGAGCCGCACGACCTGCTCGATCAGCCACTCCCGGTCGCGTTCGGCCAGCGCGGCACGCAACCTCTCCTCGAAGACCGGCACCAGCTCGCGGTTGATCCCCCGCACGATCGATTCGATGGTCACGCCACGAGTCTTCTACGTCGCGGGGAGCTCCGTATAGATCGACTTCAGCTCGGTGTACTGCGCCAGCCCCTCGGGGCCGAACTCGCGGCCGATGCCGGAGGACTTGTGGCCCCCGAACGGCGCCGCGAAGTCCATCGTGTAGGTGTTCACGCCGTAGGTCCCGGCGCGGACCCGGCGGGCCACGTCGAGGCCGGCCTCCTTGTCGGCGGTCCACACGGTCCCGGCCAGCCCGTAGTCGGAGTCGTTGGCGATCCGGATCGCGTCGTCGACGTCGTCGTAGGGGATCACCGACAGGACCGGGCCGAAGATCTCCTCCTGGGCGATCCGCATCCGGTTGTCGACATCGGCGAAGACGGTGGGCCGGACGTACCAGCCCGAGGACAGCCCGTCGGGCATGCCGTTCCCGCCCAGCGCGACGCGGGCGCCCTCCTCCTGGCCGAGCGCGATGTACTTCTCGACCCGCTCCTGCTGGCGCTGGGCCACCAGCGGGCCGATCTCGGTTGCCGGGTCGGCGGGGTCGCCCACGGGCATGGACGCGACCGTCTCGACCAACGCGTCCACCACCGTGTCGTAATGAGCGCGCGAGGCGAGGATCCGGGTCTGCGCGACGCAGGCCTGGCCGGAGTTCATCAGCGCGGTGAACCGCAGCCCGGCCATGGTCGCGGTGAGGTCGGCGTCGTCCAGCACGATGGCCGCGGACTTGCCCCCGAGCTCGAGGGAGACCCGCTTGAGCTGCTCTCCGCAGACCGCGGCGATCTTGCGGCCGGCCGCGGTCGACCCGGTGAACGCCACCTTGTCGATGCCCGGGTGCGCGACCAGGTGTTCACCCACCTCGCGGCCGGCGGCGACGATGTTGACCACGCCGGCAGGTACGCCGGCCTCGGTGAGCAGCTCGGCCATCAGGTAGCCGTCCAGCGGCGTCTCCGGCGCCGGCTTGACGACGATCGTGCAGCCGGCCAGCAGCGCCGGGACCAGCTTGGACATGATCGTGAACTGCGGGACGTTCCACGGCGGGATCGCGGCCACCACGCCCACCGGCTCCCGGCGTACGACGACCGGCGAGCCGAGCACACCGGCGCGCTCCTCCTCCCACGGGAACTCCCGGGCGATGCCCAGGAACGCCTCGATCTGCATCCACGGGGCCGGCGACTGTGCCAGGTTCGAGAAGGAGGTGGGTGACCCCATCTCGAGGGTGATCAGGTCGGCCATCTCGGCCAGCTTCCCGGCGTACAACCCGGAGAAGGCCTGGACCACGTCGATCCGCTCCTGCGGGGACATCAGCGGCCACGGCCCCTCGTCGAAGGCGCGGCGCGCGGCCGCCACGGCCGCGTCGATGTCGGCGGCCGACCCCTCGGGGACCCGCGCAACCACCTGCTCCGAGTGCGGCGAGACCACCTCGAGGACATCAGTGCCTGCGGGGGCGGCCCAGCCGCCGTCGATGAAGAACGCCTCGCGGTCGAGGGTCATGGGGTCTCCTTGATTGGGCGAGTCAGGGGGCGAGCGTGAACCAGTCGGCGAATCCGCTGGGGTCGTGCCGGCCGAGGGCGCCGTGCTCGAAGAGCCCCCAGCCCTCGGCGCCGTCACAGACGGCACGGCCGACGTGGTCGATGACGCCGAACATCACCCGGCCGGCGACGTCCGGGTCGTTGAGGTCGTAGCTGACGCGCTCGGTGAACCCGGGGCCCTTCCACATGCCGTGGGCCCAGTCCGGGTCGCCGCCGTACCCGCCGCCGACGTGGATCGGCACCGGCAGCAGCGACTCCACCTCGAGCTGGACCGGCTTGCCGTCCGGGGTGGTGCACGAGATCGACGCGCCGGTCGGGACTCGGGTGCCCGAGGTGTAGTGGATCTTGACCTGCGGCCAGCCGAGCTGCTCGCGGCGGCCGTCCTTCCAGATCCGGGTGCAGTCGTTGAGGATCCGGAAGCCGTCCGGGTCCTCCTGCATGATCAGGACCACCGCGAAGTCGTCGAAGCGCATCGGGACGTAGAGCCACCACATCCCCTCGAACGGCGGCTGCGCGGGCGCGCCGGCCGGCTCGGCCTCGCCGACCGGGCGGATGCCCCACGACCGGTCGCGCGAGCCGACCCAGCGGTCCGGCGTCACCGCGATCTCCTCGCCGTCGATCACGAGCGTGCCCGCCCACGTGCCGACCTGGGCGAACCGTTGCGCGTTGAGGGTGACCCGCGAGCCCGACCGCATCACGTGCGGCTGCTCCTGCACGACGTCGAACGACCCCTCCCAGGTCATGTCGACGGCGATGCCCTCGGTCTCCTCCATGACGATCCGCACCTTGTGCAGCGGCTCGACCACCTCGATCCGGTAGGCGCCGACCTGAGGCTCGAGGCGCCTGTCGTCGTCGATCACGTCGGAGAGGTGGATGGCGGTCTGGGTGTCGCCGCGGCGGACCAGGACGAACGCGTCCTTGGTGCCGAGGTTGGGGTACCAGCCCGCGCCGGTGATGAGGAAGATGTCGCCGGTCCGGTCGTGGGCGTTGAAGTAGGACCGGTCGTAGAAGTTGCGGTCGCTGCTCGCCGCCCAGGTGACCGGCAGCGGGGCCTGGTGGATCGGGTACTCGTCCAGAGGGCCGACCACGTCAGGCACCGACCTGGTCGAGGTAGCGGTCGAGCAGCGGCTTGGAGTGCATGAGCGTCTCGATGTCCTCGGGTCTCTCGATCTCGCCGAAGTGGATCTGCCGGGCGCTGGTCCGCATGAAGACGATGCACCACTGGACGCCGTTGTAGACGTGGTACCAGGTCAGGTCGCCCAGGCTCACGCCGGTGAGCTCGGCGTACGTCGCCGTCACGTCCTCCTCGCGCATGAAGTGCGGCATCCCCGGCATCTCGAACAGCGTCGTCAACGTCTCGAAGACCTGGTGGGCGAAGACGAGCCAGGAGACGTCCATCTCCCGGGGCCCGAGCGTGGCCATCTCCCAGTCCAGGACGGCGACCGGCCCGAAGTCCCGGTAGAGCACGTTCCCGATCCGCGAGTCACCCCACGTCAGCACGCTCTCGGCGGAGTCCGGGACGTTGGCCTCGAGCCAGGCCAGGGAGCGCTCGACGGTGGGCGAGCGGCCGATGTCCGGAACGGCGAAGTCGTACCACGCGCGGGTCCGCGCGACGTTGCGCGCCAGCGGCGTCGCGCCCTCGTGACCGTGCTTGGCGGGATCGAGGAACCCGAACGTCGTCTGCGGGTCCGCGATGGCGTGCAGCCCGGCGATCGCCCTGACCGTCGCGTCCTGGAGCCGGCGCTGGTCCTCCGGTGCGGCGTCGAAGAGCCAGTTGTCGCCGAAGTTGTACGGCATCACGTCCTGGGGCACCACGCCCTCGACGCGGTCCATGAGGAAGAACGGCGTGCCCAGCACCTGGCCGGTCGGCTCCATGAACCCGACGGTCGGGACCGGCACGTCGGAGCGTTCGCCGACGATCCGCATGGCGTCGTACTGGTCCTGCAGCTCGTAGGCCGGGAAGACCGGGACGTCGGCGGCCGCCGGCGCGACCCGCGCGACGTACTGACCCAGACGCTCCTGACCGTCCTCGGTCCAGGTCGCGTCGAGGACCAGGGTCTCCGAGGACATGCCGTTGGCGTCGATGCCGCTGTGCAGCACCACGCGCGGCTCGGCGCCCTCGGGCAGGAGCGTGGCCAGCCACTCGGCAAGCCTGCCGGGGACGGTGCTGGCGTCCCGGCTGGAGCGCTGAAGCTTGAGCTCGGTCGGCGGCGGCGCCTGCGACACGGTCCCTCCCTGGCTCGTCAGGTCGTTGCTATTTGACACGTGTCAGAGTTGTGGAACGTGTTCTAGTTTGTCAACGGGCCCGGCGGAGAACCTCCTAGACGATGTCCCGCGCCTTCACCCGGGCCTCGTCGGCCTCCTGGTCGGTCAGCTTGGCCTGCGAGTCGCGCTCGGCGGCGACCCGGCGCAGGTAGTGGTCGACCTCGTCGGCGACGCGGGCCTCGTCCCAGCCGAGCTGCTCGGCCATCAGCCGGGCCGCGGCCGGAGCGGCCCGGACGCCGCGGTCGAAGGTCTCGATCGAGATGCGGGTACGCCGGGTCAGCACGTCGTCGAGGTGCCGGGCGCCCTCGTGGCTGACCGCGTACACGATCTCGGCGGCCAGGTAGTCCTCGGCGCCGTCCAGCGGCAGCCCCAGCAGCCGTCGATCGGCGACCAGCGCGAGCAGCTCGTCGACCATGCCGCCGTACCGGCCGAGCAGGTGGTCGATCCGCGCCACGTGGAGCCCGGACCGGCGGGCCAGCTGGACGCGCTGGTTGGTGCGGGTCTCGAAGCCGTCCGCGCCGACGAGCGGCACCCGATCGGTGATCGAGGGCCGCAGTGTGAGGTTGGTGGTGGTCCGCAGGGAGTGCGCGGCGGCATCGACGGCGTCGCGGGCCATGACCCGGTACGTCGTCAGCTTGCCGCCGGCGATCATCACCAGGCCCGGCACCGGAGTGACCACGGTGTGCTCGCGGGAGATGCGCGAGGTCGGCTCGGACTCCCCGGACAGCAGGGGACGAAGTCCCGCGTAGACGCCCTCGACGTCGTCGTGGTCGAGCGGCTCGCGCAGGATCGCGTTGAGGTGGTCGAGCACGTAGTCGATGTCCGTGCGGCTGGCGGCAGGGTGAGCCTTGTCGAGGTCCCACGGCGTGTCGGTGGTCCCGATGATCCAGTGCCGGCCCCACGGGATCACGAAGAGCACCGACGTCTCGGTGCGGACGATGAAGCCCGTCTCGGAGCGGATCCGGTCGCGCGGGACGACCAGGTGGATCCCCTTCGACGCCTGGACGTGCAGCGCGCCGCGGCCACCCACCATCTCCTGGATCTCGTCGGTCCAGACCCCAGCGGCGTTGACGACCACGTGGGCGCGGACCTCGAACGACCGCGCTTCCTCGAGGTCGAACGCCCGGACGCCGACCACCCGCTCCCCCTCGCGGAGGAAGCCGGTGACCTTGACGCGGGTGGCGACGTGGGCGCCGTGGGAGGCGGCGGTGCGCGCCAGGGTCACCACCAGCCGCGCGTCGTCGACCTGGCAGTCGTAGTAGCGGATCGCGCCCGCGATCGACTCCGGCGCGAAGTCCGGCGCGATCCTGGCCACCTGGCGGCGGCTCAGGTGACGGTGCCGGGGCAGCCCCATCTCGCCCTTGCCGAGCATCGCCATGCCGTCGTACAGCATCAGCCCGGCGCCGACGTAGGGCCGCTCCCAGACGCGGTGGGTGAGCGGGTAGAGGAACGGCACCGGACGGACCAGGTGCGGCGCCAGCGTGGTGAGCAGCAACCCGCGTTCGCGCAGCGCCTCGCGCACCAGCCCGAAGTCGAACATCTCGAGGTAGCGGAGCCCGCCGTGGATCAGCTTGCTGCTCCGGCTGCTGGTCCCGCTCGCGAGGTCGCGCTGCTCCAGCAGTGCGGTGTTGAGCCCCCTGGTCACCGCGTCGAGAGCGACCCCGGTGCCGACCACGCCACCCCCGACGACGAGGACGTCGAGCTCGACGACCGGTCCGCGGCCGGCCAGCGTGGCGAGCGCACGCTCGCGGGCGTCCGGGCTCAACGCGCTCGGACCACGGTCCATGTGCGCATCCTCTCAGGCGGTTTTCCGCAACCTGGAGCCGCGGGTGTGAGTCACTGTCCCCGTGCGGGTGCAGATGCGGGCGGGGGTGGGCGCGGTCGGCGCGCTGGCGGCCCTCGCCACGGCTCTCGGCACACCGCATCCCGAGGTCTCGCACCGGCCCTCTGCCTCCGGCTCGATCCGGCTCGAGGCGGCCAACCCCAGCGACCGATCCCCCAGCCCGGCCGCCCGGGCGGCGGCCGCGCCTCGGCGTACCGCCACCCTGCTGATGGGCGGCGACCTGCTCTGGCACAACACGGTCTGGGAGAGCGCAGCCGCTGACCATGCACAGACCGGGCGCGGGAAGCGGTACGACTTCGACCCGATGTTCGCCGCGTTGCGGCCGATGGTGGCTCGCGCGGACCTGGCCCTGTGCCACGAGGAGGTGCCGTTCGCGGCGCCCGGCCAGCAGCCGGAGAGCTACCCGGTCTTCGCGGCGCCGCGCGAGATTGCGGCCTGGATCGGCTCGTTCGGGTTCGACGCCTGCACGACGGCGTCCAACCACAGCCTCGACCAGGGGTACGACGGCCTGGTCCGCACCGCCGACCTGCTGGAACGGGCCGGGGTCGCCCACATCGGGACGTTCCGGACCGCGGCCGAGCGCCGACGGCCGGTGATCCTGACCACCGCGACCGGCGTGCGGGTCGGCGTCGTGGCCGGGACCTACGGCACCAACGGCTTCCCGCTGCCCGAGGGGCGGGAGTGGTCGGTCTCGATGTGGGACGCCGCCAACCTGCTGGGCCAGGCCCGCGCCGCCCGCCGCGCCGGCGCCGACGTCGTGGTCGTCCACCTGCACGGCGGCGACGAGTACAACCACCTGCCGAACGCCGCACAGGTCGCGCTGGTCGACCGGCTGACCCGCTCCCCCGACGTCGACCTCGTGCTCGGGGAGCACGCCCACGTCGTCCAGCCGATCACCAAGGTGAACGGGAAGTGGGTCGTCTACGGGATGGGCAACATGGTCGCCCAGCAGGATGCCGCCCGGCCCGACACCTTCCAGGGGATCCTCGCGCGGTTCACGTTCACCGAGCGGCGCAGCGGCCGGTTCGCCGTCACCCGGGCGTCGTACGTCCCGATCGGGTGGAACCTCGCGCACCCCGGTAGCCCGATCCGGGTGGCCAGGCTGCACGGCTCCGCTGCAGCCGAGGTAGCCGCCGACGTCAACGGCCTGGGAGCCGTCCCGGCCCTGCACGGCGGATAGAACGGGCGGCGCGCACACTGGGGCCATGCTGTCGCTCGACCTCGCGCACGCGCTCCGCGACGCCGGCGTGACGTGGCACCCCACCGCTGGTGACGCGTTCGCGGTGCCGGACCGCGACCTCGACGAGCACGTCTTCGTGCTCAGTGACATGGTGATCGAGACCCTCGAGGTCGCCGACGGCCCGCCGTTGCTGGCCTTCAACGGCACCACCGAGTGGGCGCTCGACAGCCTCGAGGCGGCAGAGGCGGTCTGGCTGCCCCGCGAGGACCAGCTGCGGGCGCTGCTCGGCAGCGCGTTCGTCAGCCTGGAGCGGGTCCCCGGCACGCCGGAGGGGTACGCCGTCACCGTGGCCGCCGGCCGGCACGTGGACGTCACCGCCGAGGCGGCGTACGCACGGGCCCTGCTGGCCAGTCTCTAGACGACGGCGACGACCTCGACCCGCTGGAACTCCTTGAGGTCGGTGTAGCCCGTCGTGGCCATCGAGCGCTTGAGGGCGCCGATCAGGTTCATGGTGCCGTCGGCGACCCGGGAGGGACCGAAGAGGATCTCCTCGAGGGTGCCGATGGTGTCGAACTCGACCCGCTCGCCGCGCGGCAGCGACTTGTGGTGGGCCTCGGCGCCCCAGTGGAACCCGTGGCCGGGTGCGTCGGTGGCGCGGGCGAACGGCGAGCCGACCATCACCGCATCGGCGCCGCACGCGATCGCCTTGGCGATGTCGCCGGACTTGCCGATGGAGCCGTCCGCGATGACGTGCACGTAGCGACCCCCGGACTCGTCGAGGTAGTCGCGGCGGGCCGCGGCGACGTCGGCCACGGCCGAGGCCATCGGTACGGCGACGCCGAGCACGGTCCGGGTGGTGTGCGCGGCACCGCCGCCGAAGCCGACCAGCACGCCGGCGGCGCCGGTGCGCATCAGGTGCAGGGCGGCCTGGTGGGTCGCGCACCCGCCGACGATGACCGGGACGTCGAGCTCGTAGATGAACTCCTTGAGGTTGAGCGGCTCGGCCTGGGACGAGACGTGCTCGGCGCTGACCGTGGTCCCGCGGATCACGAACATGTCGACACCGGCGTCCACCACGGTCTTGGCGAACTCCCGGGTCCGCTGCGGCGAGAGCGAACCGGCGACCGTGACGCCCGCGTCCCGGATCTCGCGGACCCGCTCGGTGATCAGCTCCTCCTGCACCGGCTCGGCGTACATCTCCTGCAGCCGGGCGGTCGCCTGCTCGCCCCGCAGGCCGGAGACCTCGGCCAGCATCGGGGTGGGGTCCTCGTAGCGGGTCCAGAGCCCCTCGAGGTTGAGCACCCCCAGTCCACCGAACCGGCCGAGCGCGATCGCCTGGGCCGGCGACATCACCGAGTCCATCGGCGCGGCGAGCACCGGCAGCTCGAACCGGTAGGCGTCGATCTGCCAGTCGACGCTGATCTCCTCGGGGTCGCGGGTCCGCCGCGACGGCACGATCGCCACGTCGTCGAAGGAGTACGCGCGGCGCGCCCGCTTGGCCCGGCCGATCTCGATCTCGCTCACGGTGCCAGTCTTCCATCGCGCGCGCCCGCGAAAGGAAATGCGGCACACTGCTAGGCCGTGACTCCCAATCCCCGGCGGCGCCAGCGCCGCCCAGTACGCACGCTGGCGGCGTTGCCGGCGCTCGAAAGACGCCCAGCCTGCCTTCGCACCGGCGCCTTGCCATCGCACGCACTGGACGACGCTGGCCTCCACCCCGGATCGAGAGTCACGACCTAGCGCCATGCTCGTCCTCCCGTCCCACCTCGCCCCGCTGCTGCGCCCCGAGCCGCACCTCGACGTGCTCGGGACCTGCGACCCGTGGCCGGTGCCGGAGGGATGGCTCGAGGAGACCCAGCAGAAGTTCAAGCTGCTGGCCGAGGACCCGCGCGGCCAGGGCGGCACCGCGCCGTCGCAGAGCTGGAAGGCAGGCACGTCGGGGACGGTGCCGTTCCTGTGGAACCTGCTCACCTTCCTGCCCAGCGCGATCCCGGTCTGGGCCGGCAGCTACGCGAGCCTCGGCGACGTGCTGCTCAAGCCCTGGCTCTCCGACTCCTACACCACCACCGAGCCGCGGATCACCTACTACGTCAACAGCGACGACACCTGGCACCTCGACCTGTGGTGGCGCCAGCGCGACCTCGGCGGCGCGGCCCGACTCGCCGCGCTGGAGCTGATCATCGACTGCGTGGCGGTCCTCGCGGACGTCCCGCAGTACGCCCCGCGCGCCGCCACCTTCACCACGATGCTGCACCGGGTCCTCGACGACCCCGAGCTCCGCACCCTCCACGAGACCGCCGCGTGGGACGTGGTCTCCAAGACCTGGCGCGAGCAGGTCTGCACCGAGGAGGACGCCCAGGTCTTCTCCGAGGGCCGCGGCTGGACCTCGCAGCTGGTGTGGTCGCTGAGCGGCCTCGACGCGGCGCACGAGGTGCTCAGCCGGGTCGTGAGCCGGGCCCAGACCGTCGACGAGGTGATCGCGTCGATGGCGCTGCACGACGTCGTCGACGAGCTTCCGGCAGCCCTCGCCGCGGCGGCGGGTCCCGAGCGCTTCGGCGCGATCAACTCGGCGTTCGAGCGGCTCAAGCCCGGTTACGACGGCGCGGACTGGATGTCGGACAACCGCGGCTGGCTGGCCCGCGGCATGGTGACGGGCGAGATCGACGCGGTCCGCCTGTGGCTGGCGATGTCCACGCAGGTCGCCGAGCTGGTCGCGGGCCTGCCGTCGTTCGCGCGGGCGACGTCGTGCCCGAGCAGGAGCGGCTACCTCGACGACCTGACCAGCCTGTTCCGCGCCCCGCCGAAGGTGGTCAACCCGCTCGCCACAAAGCTGCTCGACGAGCGGCGTACGACGCTGCCGGTGGCCGGCACGGTCACGCCATCCGGCGAGGGCGTCCGGGTCGCGGCCACAGAGGGTGGCGACGGCATCCCGGAGCTGGCTGTGCCGGACGTCGAGATCGGCGACCCGATGGCCGAGCTCGAGGAGCTGGTCGGCCTGGCTCCGGTCAAGGACCAGGTCAAGCGCCTGGTTGCCGAGCTCCAGGCGGAGAAGCTGCGCACCGAGGCCGGCATGCCGCCCTCCGAGAAGGCGCGCCACATGATCTTCACCGGGAACCCGGGCACCGCCAAGACCTCTGTGGCCCGGCTGCTGGCCCGGATCTACGCCCAGCTGGGCGTGCTGGCGCACGGGCACCTCATCGAGGTGAGCCGCGCGGACCTGGTCGGCGAGTACATCGGCCAGACCGCACCGCGCACCACGGCCCGGTTCAACCAGGCGACGGGGGGCGTGCTGTTCATCGACGAGGCGTACTCCCTGGTGCCGGCCGACTCCTTCCGCGACTTCGGCAACGAGGCGATCTCCACCCTGCTGAAGCTCATGGAGGACCACCGCGACGAGGTGGTCGTGATCGTGGCCGGCTACCCGAAGGAGATGCAGCGGTTCGTCGACTCCAACCCCGGCGTGGCCTCGCGGTTCCCGACCACGATCCACTTCGCCGACTACGACGCCGACGAGCTGTGGGGAATCTTCCTGCGGTACGCCGACCGGGCCGGCTTCTCGCTCCTCGACGGCGTCGAGTCGGCGTTCCGCAACCTGATCCCCGACCCACGGCCGGCGGCGTTCGGCAACGGCCGGTTCGTCCGCAACGTCTTCGAGGACGCGGTCACCCGGCAGGCGCTTCGCATCACGGCGATGACCGACCCGGCGAAGGAGGTCGTCACCCAGCTGCGGCCGGAGGACCTGCCGGACACCGCCGCCGCGACCGGCAAGAACGACGGGACCGGCCTGTACCTGTGAGGCTCAGTCGACGACCTCGATGAGCGACCGCAAGGCGGCCACGTGTGTCCGCAGCGCGCGGTCGCCGACCTTGGTCAACGACACCCACGTGGTTCGGCGGCCATCGATCACACCCTTGCGGCTCGCGACGTAGCCCGCGTCGGCCAGCGCCGAGACGTGCTTCGACAGCACCGAGTCGCTGACGTCGAGCGCCTCGCGCAGGGTCACGAACTCGGCGTCCGTCACCGCGGTCAGCGTCGTCATCAGCTGAAGCCGCGCCGGCGGGTGGATGAGCGGGTCGATCCCGGGCATCAGCGCATCGTGACCAGGAGGACGAGCGCCACGACGGCCACCAGGCCGTAGCCCAGCAGGGTCGCCAGCGACTCTGCCCTGGCGTGACCAGCCGGGTCGCGCTGGTAGGCCCGCCACCACAGGTGGGCGCCCGCCGCGTACGCCGCTCCACCGGCGACCGCCAGGGCCGCTGCCAACCCCGGCTGGTCCTCCATCGCGGCCCAGATCGCACCGGCCAGACCCGCCACCTCCGCCAGCACGGACCAGCCCGACGTGCCCAGCACTGCCCGGCTCACGAACCCGTCCACCCGGACCCCGTTGAGCCGGCGGAACCGCACCACCTGCATCCGTGCGACCACGACGAAGGGGAGGCAGCCGGCGACGGCGACCGCCACCCCCCAGCCGGTCTGCTCCGCGACGCCGTACGCCGCCGCGCCGATCTGGATCGCGACGGCGACACCGAGCGAGATGTGGAACCACGACGGGAGTCGCAGTGACGCGGCCAGCCGCTTGCGCGCGACGTCGGCTGCGGCCAGATCGCCGGCTGGGTCGGAAGGGAACGCATTCATACTTGCCATGTTGGAAAGTATGCACTGAACTTTCCAACATGGCAAGTTCAGACGTCAACCCGAGTAGTTCGGCGCCTCGACGGTCATCTGCACGTCGTGGGGGTGGCTCTCCTTGAGCGAGGCCGAGGTGATGCGGACGAACCGGCCCTTCTCCTGCAGCTCCGGGACGGTGCGGGCGCCGACGTAGAACATCGACTGGTTGAGGCCGCCGATGAGCTGGTGCGCGACGGCGGAGAGCGGGCCGCGGTAGGCGACCTGGCCCTCGATCCCCTCGGGGACGATCTTGTCGTCGCTGGTGACCTCGGCCTGGAAGTAGCGGTCCTTGGAGTAGGACTTCTTGCCGCGGCTGCTCATGGCGCCGAGCGAGCCCATGCCGCGGAAGCTCTTGTACTGCTTGCCGTTGACGAAGACCAGCTCGCCCGGAGCCTCCTCGCAGCCCGCCAGCAGCGCGCCGACCATGACCGAGTCGGCGCCGGCCACCAGCGCCTTCGCGATCTCACCGGAGTACTTGATGCCACCGTCGGCGATCACGGGGACCCCGGCGGGCTTGCAGGCCAGCGCCGCCTCGTAGACCGCGGTCACCTGCGGGACGCCGACGCCGGTGACCACGCGCGTAGTGCAGATGGCTCCGGGACCGACACCGACCTTGACGGCATCCGCGCCGACCTCGACGAAGGCCTGTGCGCCCTCCCGGGTGCCGACGTTGCCACCGATCACCTGCACGTGCGCGGTGGCCGGGTCGGACTTGAGCCGCTTGACCATGTCGAGCAGCAGCCGCACGTTGCCGTGCGCGGTGTCCGCCACCAGGACGTCCACCCCGGCGTCGACCAGGGTGGCCGCGCGCTGCCACGCGTCGCCGAAGTAGCCGATCGCGGCCCCGACCATGAGCCGGCCCGCGCCGTCCTTGGAGGCGTCGGGGAACTGTTCGGACTTCACGAAGTCCTTGACCGTGATCAGCCCGCCGAGCCGGCCCTGGTCGTCGATCAGCGGCAGCCGCTCGCGCTTGTGCTTGCGCAGCAGCAGCGTCGCGTCCTCGCGGGAGATCCCGACCGGCCCGGTGAACAGCGGCATCGGCGTCATGACCTCGTCGACCTTGGTGGTGGCCCACTCGGCGACCGGTGTGAACCGCAGGTCGCGGTTGGTGATGATGCCGAGCAGACGGTTGTCGGTGTCGACCACGGGCAGGCCGGAGACGCGGTACTCGCCGCAGCGCTGATCGAGCTGCTCGAGCGTCGCGTCCGGGCCGATCGTGAC
This sequence comes from uncultured Actinomycetota bacterium, assembly GCA_963817125.1. Taxonomy (GTDB): domain Bacteria; phylum Actinomycetota; class Actinomycetes; order Propionibacteriales; family Nocardioidaceae; genus Nocardioides. Next base: position 98,644 of record CAWFNB010000016.1, on the reverse strand, counting down.
CGGGTTGGAGATGATCCCGGTCTGCGTCCGCTTCACCAGGTCGACCTGGTAGGCCTGGTCCTCGATCGACAGGTTGCGGTGGAGGACGCCGAGACCGCCCTCCCGGGCCATCGCGATCGCCATCCGCGACTCGGTGACGGTGTCCATGGCGGCGCTGATCAGCGGCGCCCTGAGCGAGAGCTCGCGCGTCAACCTCGTCGTCGTGTCGATGTCGGCGGGCGCGAGGTCGGAGTGACCCGGCAGCAGAAGGACGTCGTCATAGGTCAGGCCCAGGGTGGCGAACTTCTCGGGTAGCTCCACCCCAGTCATTCTATCGCCGCTCGCGGCAAGCCATGCTTGGACCCGTGACCGACGCGCTCTCGACGATGGTTCGTGTCGAGCGCCGGGCCGGCCGGCTGATCGACTCCCCCTGGACGGTGGCCGTTGCAGCCGCGGCCGCGTTCCTGCTGCGGCTGCCCGGCCTGACCCGGCCGATCCGGGCCGACGAGGCCGGCCTGGCCCTGGTCGCCCGGTCCTGGGACGCGATGCCGGACAGCCTGTACGGCGCCTACTTCGTCGACCGCCCACCCCTGCTCATCGCGCTGTTCAAGGTCTCGGACGCGATCGGCGGGCCGCTGTTCATCCGGCTGGTCGGGGCAGTCGCCTGCGCCGCCCTGGTGCTGGCGGCCGCGGCGGTGGCCCGGCTGGTCGCCGACGAGCACGCGGCCCGCTGGACCGCGGTGGCCACCGCGGCGCTCAGCACCAACGTGCTCATCGACGCGGTTGCGGTGAAGGGCGAGCTGCTCGGACTGCCGGTGCTGATGGCGAGCCTGGGCCTGTCGCTGGTCGCGGTGCGCGACAAGTCCTGGCGGCTGGCTTTCGCCGCGGGGCTCCTGGCCGGGCTCGCGCTCGGCTTCAAGCAGAACCTGGCCGGCGGGGTCGTCTTCGCCGCCGTCCTCCTCGTCGGGTCGTGGCGCGCCCACCGGCTCACCCGGTCCGAGCTGCTGAAGCTGTCCGGCGCTGCAGCGGCCGGGGCCGCGGTGCCGGTCCTGGCCATCATCGGCTGGGCACTCGCCGCCGGAGTCCGGATGCAGACGCTCTGGTACGCCGTCTACGGGTTCCGGTTCGACGCCAGCTCCGTGCTGGCCGGTGACGGCGACCCCGCCCCGACCATCCGCCTCGGCGTGCTGGTGCTGGCGGCGGTCGGGGCCGGAATGCTCCTGATCATCGGCGGCTTCCTCGTCCACATCCGGACCGAGTGGCGCGACGACGCGCCGCTGACCGCCGCCATCGCGGCGATGCTCGCCGTGGACCTGCTCGGGCTCGCGCTGGGCGGCAGCTTCTGGCGCTCGTACCTGTTCCCGTTGCTGCCCGGCACCGCGCTCTGCGCCGCCCTGCTCGCCCGGCGGGCCACCCGCCGGGGGACGGCGATGCGGGCGGTGATCAGCGCGGCAGCCGCGTCGACCGTGCTGTGCCTGGTGGGCTGGGTCCTCTACAACGCCAGCGGGCTGCAGGAGTACGACGAGCACGACACCGGCGTCGCCCTACGGGAGGTCGCCGCACCATCCGACACGCTCGTCGTCTACGGCGGCCGGGCCGACCTGCAGCTCGAGAGCGGCCTGTCGTCGCCGTACGCCTACTTGTGGAGCCTGCCGATGCGCACGCTCGACCCGGACCTGGCCGAGCTGGACGCGCTGGTCACCGGGCCGCACCCGCCCACCTGGGTCGTCGAGTGGGTGCCGTTCCGTCAGTGGGACGAGGAGCACGGCGGTCAGCTCGCGCTCCTCGTCCAGGACGGCTACGTCCGCCACGGCACCGGCTGCGATGATCGGCCCATCTGGCTGCTCCGCGGGGTGGACCGGGCGGTGCCGCACCCCCGGTGCCATGGGGGCTGAGCGACGGGCCCTTAGGACAGCGTCACTCAGCTCAACGTCATGGCAGGCTCACCGTTGACCAGTCCGTTGCCCGACCGGGTGCAGGTGCCGCCGCGCGGCGTACCGCCGTTGTAGGCCTGCCGCACGCAGCTGCGGAACGCCAGCTGCGCCCAGTAGTTCGGGTGCAGGCCCTCCTGGATGTAGTAGGGGCTGCCCGAGCAGCACGTCGACACGGTGCGGATCTGGTTGACCCACTCGGTCTTGTTGACCGCAGTCGACTGCGTCCACGACGTCAGCCCCACCTCCTCGTAGAGACCGACGCCCGTCTCGCACAACCGACGCCCGTTGAGGGCCGAGGACAGGTTGAGCACCTTGGCGTTGGTGATCCCGGCCTGGCTGATCGCGCCGGTCACGGTGTTGTTGATCGTCGGGAGAGCGGTGCCGTTGGCCCAGTTGGCGTCGTTGTTCCAGAACCCGCAGCCACCCGTGCTCTGCCGCGTGTAGCCGCTCTCGGCGTAGCGGAACCCACTGCCGTTGGGGATCGGCGACGGGTAGGTCTGGACGAGCATCGTCCAGGAGCCGTCGCTGTAGCCGGCGTTGCGCATCGCGGTCCGCACGTTCTGCAGGGCGGTGGCGATCCGCGACTTGACCGCCGCAACGTTGGCGGAGGTGAAGTTGGCCGTCACCGACGAGTCGTCCTGGCAGTAGTCCTTCCACCACGTCGGGGACGTCAGGAAGTCCTGCACACACTGCTGGACGATGCTCGCGAAGTTGAAGTCATTGCCACCAATGGAGACCGCGACCATCTTGACGTTGTGGGAGGCCGCGAAGCCCTGCAGCATCAGCGCCTGACCCTGCTTGCTGCCATTGCTGTAGAAGTCCAGGCCGGGCTTGAAGTTCTCGCCGTCGGACGTCCCTGTCGTCGCCCCCGAGCAGGCGAGGTTCAGGCCGCTGACGCCGCCGCCGAGGTAGATCTCCGCGGCCTTGCTGCGGTGGCAGCGGTTGATCGTCTCGGCCGTGCCGCCGGCGTTGTCGTAGTACGCCGTGCCCCCGAGCGCATCGGCGTATGACGAGCTGCTGTTGGACGAGCCGGCCCACCGACCTGCCTCGCCGGAGATGTAGGAGTCACCGAGACTGACCACCCACGGCGACCCGGCACCCGGACCGTCCGCGTGGGCTGGGGTCGTCACCAGCCCGAGGGTCAGGAACGACGCGGCAAGAGCCAGTACGCCGAGCACGGCGCTGACACGAGGACGGGTGGGGCGAGGGAGCGAACGGTGCACGGGAGGGCCTCTCCGAGAGTGTGGCGTGGGTCTCCCTCCCCGCCGGAGCGACCCTAGCCCCCGTTGCTACTCACGGGTAGCCCCCAAAATCACGCTGACCCGCCCGGACTGCTCCGGGCGGGTCAGGCTTGAGGACGTTCGGTCCTCAGTGACCGTGTCCGTGCCCGTGGCCGTGGCTGGCCTCGGGCTCCTCGTCCTCGGGCTTCTCCACGATCAGGGTCTCGGTCGTGAGCAGCATCCCCGCGATGGAGGCGGCATTGATCAGGGCCGAACGCGTCACCTTGACGGGGTCGAGCACGCCCTGGGCGACCAGGTCGCCGTACTCCTCGGTGGCGGCGTTGTAGCCGTTGCCGACGCCGAGCTCGCGGACCTTGGTGGTCACCACGTAGCCGTTGACACCGCCGTTCTCCGCGATCCAGCGCAACGGCTCGTCGAGGGCCAGGCGCACGACACGCACGCCGACCGCCTCGTCGCCGGTCAGGCCCAGTCCGTCCGAGAGCACGGTCGACGCGTGGATCAGCGCCGAGCCGCCACCGGGGACGATGCCCTCCTCGATGGCCGCGCGGGTCGCCGAGACGGCGTCCTCGATGCGGTGCTTCTTCTCCTTGAGCTCCACCTCGGTCGCGGCGCCGACCTTGATCACGCAGACGCCGCCGGCCAGCTTGGCGAGCCGCTCCTGCAGCTTCTCACGGTCCCAGTCGGAGTCGGTCTTCTCGATCTCGGCCTTGATCTGGTTGACCCGGCCCTCGACCTCGGCCTGGTCGCCGCCGCCGTCGATGATCGTGGTGTTGTCCTTGGTGATCACCACGCGCCGGGCCTGGCCGAGCACGTCGAGACCGACCTGGTCGAGCTTGAGCCCGACCTCGGGGGCCACGACCTGACCGCCGGTCAGGGTCGCGATGTCCTGCATCATCGCCTTGCGCCGGTCACCGAACGCCGGGCTCTTGACCGCCGCCGCGTTGAAGGTGCCGCGGATCTTGTTGACGACCAAGGTCGAGAGCGCCTCGCCCTCGACGTCCTCGGCCAGGATGAACAGCGGCTTCCCGGACGCGATGACCTTCTCCAGCAGCGGCAGCAGGTCGGAGACCGCGGAGATCTTCCCCTGCATCAGCAGGATGTAGGGATCCTCGAGAACCGTCTCCATCCGCTCGGGGTCGGTCACGAAGTAGGCCGAGATGTAGCCCTTGTCGAACTGCATGCCCTCGGTGAACTCCAGCTCGGTGCCCATGGTGTTGGACTCCTCGACGGTGATCACGCCGTCCTTGCCGACCTTGTCGAAGGCCTCGGCGAGCAGCTGGCCGATCACCTCGTCACGGCTGGAGATGGTGGCGACCGAGGCCATGTCCTCCTTGGACTCGACCTCACGAGCGGCCTTCAGCAGCTCGTCGCTGACGGCCGTCGCGGCGGCGTCCATGCCGCGCTTGAGCCCCATCGGGTTGGCGCCGGCAGCCACCGCTCGGAGTCCTTCGTGGACCATCGCCTGGGCCAGCACCGTCGCGGTGGTGGTGCCGTCACCGGCGATGTCGTTGGTCTTGGTGGCGACTTCCTTGGTCAGCTGCGCACCGAGGTTCTCGAAGGGGTCGTCGAGCTCGATCTCCCGGGCCACGGTCACGCCGTCGTTGGTGATCGTCGGCGCACCCCACTTCTTGTCCAGTACGACGTAGCGACCGCGGGGGCCGAGCGTCACCTTGACGGTGTTCGCCAGGGCGTCGACACCGCGCTCCAGTGCACGCCGGGCGTGCTCGTCGAACTCGAGGATCTTGGGCATGGCTCTCCTTTAGGAAGAAAAAGTCCTGACGTGCCTGGCGCCCGGCTGGCAAGGCGCCGCCGCGAAGGCGACCTTTGAGCGGAGCGGTCGTCGAGCGGCGTGCAACGCCGCCAGCCGGGATGCCAGGTGCGTCAGGAAACGACCGCGAGGACGTCGCGGGCGGAAAGGATGAGGTACTCCTCGCCGCCGTACTTGACCTCGGTACCGCCGTACTTGCTGTAGATGACCTTGTCGCCGATGGCGACGTCGAGTGGGACGCGGTTGCCGTTGTCGTCGATCCGGCCGGGACCGATCGCCTGGACCTCGCCCTCCTGGGGCTTCTCCTTGGCGGTGTCCGGGATGACCAGGCCGGACGCGGTGGTCTGCTCCGCGTCGAGCGGCTTGACCACGATGCGGTCCTCGAGGGGCTTGATGTTGACCGACACTGTGTCGACCTCCACTTTCGTGCTGCGGGGTTGTCAGGTGCTTATGGCATGAGTGATGGAACGAAGTTCGCTGGCACACTCAACCTGAGAGTGCCAACTCCGAAACTAGCACTCAGGACAATGGAGTGCCAGAGAGGGTGACCGCGTGGACGTCGAGGCCCTGCGCTGGCTGCTGACCGAGGACGGTCAGCAGCTGCTCGCGGCGGCCGATGCCATCGACCTGCCGGACCCGCTGCGGGCGCACGACCAGTTGGCCCGGAGCGCACCGGGCACGGACCCGGCGTTGCTCGCGGCCGCGCTGACCCAGGTCGACCTGCGGCGGCGAGCCGTGGACAAGTTCGGCGCGCTGGCCTCCGCCATGTACTTCACCCCGGACGGACTCGAGCAGGCCACGAGGCTGTCGGTGGCATCGCACCGGGCGGCCCGGGTCCAGGCGTTCGGTGCCGCCACGATCATCGACCTCGGGTGCGGGATCGGGGGCGACCTGATCGCGTTCGCGCGCGCCGGGCTGACCGCAGCAGGTGTCGACGTCGACCCGGTGCGGGCGGCGATCGCCTCGGCGAACCTGACCGCACTGGGGCTGCCCGGTGCCGTCGGTGAGGCGGACCTCCTGGCCACCAGCCACGAGGGCTTCGACGTGGCGTTCGCCGACCCGGCCCGGCGTACCGGCCGCGGACGGACCTTCACGCTCGAGGCCTGGACGCCGCCGTGGTCGTTCGTCGAGGGCCTGCTCATGCGCGACGCGTGCGTGAAGACCGCTCCCGGGCTGCCGCACGAGGTGATCCCGGCCGGGGTCGAGGCGGAGTGGGTCAGCGACCACGGCGAGGTCAAGGAGGCGGCCCTCTGGGGCGGCCGGCTCGCGACCACCGACCGCCGGGCCACGGTGATCGGGGACGGCGGCCTGGCCACGATCACGACCGAGGACGACCCGGGCGCCGACGTGGTCCCGCTCGGTCGGTTCGTCTACGAGCCCGACGGTGCCGTGATCCGGGCCGGCCTGGTGACCGCCGTGGCAGCCGGTGTGGGTGGCGGCCTGCTCGACCGACACATCGCCTACGTCACCGCCGACGAGTCGTTTCGAACGCCGTTCGCGCGCAGCTATGAGGTGCGAGAGGTGCTGCCCTACCGGGAGAAGGCGCTGCGCGCGGCGCTCCGCGAGCGAGGCATCGGTCGGGTCACCATCAAGAAGCGGGGCGTCGACGTCGTGCCAGACCAGCTGCGCAAGCGACTCGACCTGCACGGCGACGACGACGCCACCCTGATCCTCACCCGCGTCGCCGGCGAGGGGACCTGCCTGCTGGTGCGGCCGTTCTAGAAGCTGAGTCAGGGGATCGTGGGCGGCCGTGCGCGTAGCCCCGGCGCCCGGCTGCTCGGACAGGTAACTCACCGTTCGGTCAGCTTCTCTGGTGTTCGAACGCCATAGAAGCTGACCCAACGGTGTGTCAGCTGCCACCGAGGCGGCAGAGCAAACGATCGCGACAGGCTCGCGGTCAATGGACGGCCGAAGGCCGCCGCGCAGCGGTCGAGCGAAGCGAGATCCTTGACGGCGAGACGCGATCGGCTAAGCGCGCGGGCACCCTCAGAGCACGACGACCGACCGCAGCACGTCGCCCGAGTGCATCCGCCCGAACGCCGCTTCGACGTCGCCGATGCCGATCTCCTCGCTGACGAAGGCGTCGAGGTCGAACCGGCCCTGCAGGTAGAGATCGACGAGCATCGGGAAGTCGCGCGAGGGCAGGCAGTCGCCGTACCAGCTCGACTTCAGCGAGCCGCCGCGACCGAAGATGTCGATCAGCGGCAGGTCGGGCACCTTCATGTCCGGCGTCGGGACCCCGACCAGCACGACGGTGCCGGCCAGGTCACGGGCGTAGAACGCCTGCCGCCACGTCTCGGGACGCCCGACCGCGTCGATGACGACGTCGGCGCCGAAGCCTCCGGTCAGCTCCTGGATCGCGGCGACCGGGTCGGTGACGGAGGAGTCCACGGTGTGGGTGGCGCCCATCCTGGTGGCCGCCTCGAGCTTCTTCGCGTCGATGTCGACGGCGATGATCGTCCCGGCCCCGGCCAGCGCCGAGCCCGCCACCGCGGCCACGCCCACGCCGCCGCAGCCGATGACCGCCACGGACTTCCCGCGGGTGACGCCGCCGGTGTTGATGGCGGCCCCGATGCCGGCCATGACGCCGCAGCCCAGCAGTCCCACTGCGGCCGGCCGCGCCGCCGGGTCGACCCTCGTGCACTGGCCGGCAGCCACCAGCGTCTTCTCCGCGAAGGCACCGATCCCCAGCGCCGGCGAGAGCTCGGTGCCCGCGTCCGCTCCCTCGGCGAGCGTCATCTTCTGGGTGGCGTTGAACGTCGCGAAGCAGTACCACGGCTCGCCACGGTCGCAGGCCCGGCAGTTCCCGCAGACCGCCCGCCAGTTGAGGACGACGAAGTCACCCGGCGCGATCGCCGTGACACCAGGCCCGACCGCCTCGACGATGCCGGCGGCCTCGTGGCCGAGCAGGAACGGGAAGTCGTCGTTGATCCCGCCCTCGCGGTAGTGCAGGTCGGTGTGGCACACGCCGCAGGCCTGGACCTGCACCAGGGCCTCGCCGGGACCGGGGTCAGGCACGTTGATGGTCGTCACCTCGACCGGCCGACCCTTGCCCCTGGACACGACCGCCTTGACCTGGTGCATGCACTCCTCCTGGACGACCCGCTGGCTCGGTGCCATGCCACCACACGCGTCAAGCACCACCACCTGCCAAGATGCCGCCAGGAGGTCCGGATGTCGGCAGAGCGGTGGGGAATCGGGCTGGTGACCGTGATCATCGCCGTGGGTGTCGCGCTGTCCTCTGTGATGGCCACGATCGTGGTGCTCTACACGCTGTGCGAACCGAGCCAGCACGCCCCCGGGTCGACCGCGGACGACCTGTGCAGCACCACTCCGGGGATGGTCACGTTCGTCGCGTACCTGGTGGCCCCCACGCTCACCGTCGTCGTCGCCGGCATCGTCGGGATCAAGACGGAGCGGTGGCGCACGCTCTGGCTCGGCTTCGTCGTTGCGCTGGTCGTCCTGATCGTCGTGGGGCTCGTGATGGGCAACGTGTCCAGGTCCGCCTGAGGGTCGAACGGCTGGCTACTTGAGGGTGACGCTGGCGAGGACCGACTCGATGATGTCCTGGGCCTGGGCCTCGGGGATCTTCTCCGTGAAGCTGATGAAGATCGTGGCGACCCGGTCGTCGTAGACCATGCCGAACTCGTAGTACGTCGGGGTGAGCTTGTTGTGACCGCTCACGACGTAGGCCTCGACCCCCGCGATCTCACGGTTCGGCTCGCGGACCGGGTCGAGGTCGTCGTCGCGGGCGTCGTCCATCGCGAACTCGGCCTCCGAGTCGAGGGTCTCGACCCCAAACGCGGCTTCGTCGTAGACGTTGACCTGTCCGCCCGTGCTGCCCGGGTCGAAGCCGTTCGCGGTCGCGCCGCCGGGCACCTGGACCTCCCACCCGGCAGGCAGGTTGATCGTGTACGTCTCGAGATCGAGCAGCGGCCCCGAGGCCGGAACTACCGCAGGTGTCGTGGACGTGTCGTCCGTGGGCGTCGGCGAGGTCGTGGGGGGTGTGGAGGACTGGGCGGTCGTGGAGGACTGGGCCGTCGGGGTCGGCTCGTCCTCGGGCGGGTCGTCGTCGTTGCAGCCCGCGAACGCGAGCACGGTCACCGAGGCGGTCGCGAGCGCGAGTCGCACTAGTGACACGATCGGCTCCTCAAGGTCGTCTCCGAGCTGCGGCCCGCGTCCAAGGTAGTCGAGGGCACGACGTTTCGTGAGCGCGGGCCGTGGGTAGGGGCGACCTGTCAGCGACTGCCGTCCCCAGACAAGGAAACAGACCCGGGATGTTCCTCACTGAAGCTGTTGCGGCGATCACCGGAGCATTGAACGAGCTCCAGGTCGATCCCAACGTCGTCGAGGAGACGCACACGGCGCTCCAGTCCGTGCTGGAGACGCTGCAGGGCGACCCCTTCGAATACATGGGCACCATCCAGCGGGAGTCCTTCGGCGGCATCGACCCCGCCACCGACCTCAGCTACCACCACGGTCGCGCGCACCAGGTGATGGCCGACACCAAGAGGGGCATCGAGAAGGACATCCACGCCTTCGCCCAGAACCTGGTGAAGGCGGCCGAGATCATCACCGACGTGGACACGGCGACCGCCAGCGACCTGAAGAAGCAGCAGACGCTCGCCGAGGCCTTCAGCTACCTCGACCGAAACTCCAACGCCGACGCCGCACACGACCAGTCCCGCAACCACGTGAGGAATCCGTGGACCCCCGACGGAGGGAGCCGCTGATGGCCGCCGGACCCAACGAGACCCGGCTGCGCCAGGCCGTCGATCCGATGCTGCACTATGACGTCCGGTCCTCCGACGCCGCTTGGCAGAAGAGCGCCAAGAACCTCGAGATCGCGCACCAAGGCCTCGCCAAGGCGGCCTCGGCCATGCACAAGGCCTTTGGCGAGCGTTCGAACGTCGGCCAGGCGGGACATGCGGCGTTCACGCACGCGTCCGACCGGGCCGACAGGCGTGCTGCCCAGATGAACGAGGCGGCCGAAGCGATCAAGCAGGCAAACGAGGCGATGCTTCGGGCAGAGAACGACCTGGACGGTCTCGGACCGGACCCGACCAACCCCGGCAGCTACACGGCAGACCCGTCCCGCAGCGAGACGCAGCAGGAGCAGGACAAGATCGACCACAAGGCGAAGGCCGACGCCTACGATGCAGCGTTGGCCGAGCGAGAGCGCAAGGCAGGCGAGGCGCTCGACCGGATGCGGACCTCCTACGCGGGGCCGACGCAGGTGATGAAGTCGATCCACGGTGAGCCCGATCCCCCACCGCCCGGTCCCGCCTCCCCTGTGCAGACCCAAGGGGGCAGCGGTGGCACCGGTGGGGGTGGCATCGGTGGCGGTGGCGGCAACGGCGGCGGCGGCAACGGCGACGGCGGCGGCAACGGCGGCGGTGACGACGGTGGCGGTGGCGGCGATGACGGTGGTGGCGGAGGCGGCGACGGCGGCGGAGGCGGCACCGGAGGCGGCACCATCCCAGACGGGCCCGGGCCAGGCACCGGCGCTGGCACCGGCCTTCCGCAGGGTGCGGGTCCCGGTGCGACCATCCCGGGAGGGAGTGTCGGTGGTGGGGTCGCCGGTGGCACGGCCGGTGCCGGGACGGGCTCCATCGGCGGTTCGGTGGCGGGCGGCGTGGCCGCCGCCGGCATCGGCGCGCTCGGCGGTGCCGGGGCGCTGGGTGGGCTGACCGGCGTCGGCGGCACGTCCGGAGTCGGCGCGGTGCCCCTGAGCAGCCGCGGAGCGGCGCCCCTGGGGGCGAGCGGCCGGGGCATCGGTGCCGGCGGGGTGCTCGGCCGGAGCGGCGGCACGGCAGGCGTGGGCAGGGGCGGTGCCAGGGGCGGCGCCAAGGGCGGCGCCAAAGGCGGCGCCCGGGGTGCAGCCAGGGGCGCCCTCACGGGCGGCGCAGGCGCTGGTGGTTCGTCCTCCGGCCGCCGGGGCAGCGCCGGGGCCCGGGGCGCGGCCGGCGGCGTCGCGGGCGGTCGTCGGCGCGACAAGGACGAGCGCGACCAGACCACGACCCAGGACTTCTTCGACACGGAGAAGGACTGGACCGACGACGAGGGGATCGCCCCGCCGCTGCTCGACTGAGTCTCGTCGAGCGATCTCAGACGAGGATGCTGGTGACCGGCTGACTGCTGTCCGCCGGCAGGTCGAGCGCCGACGGTGCCCGGCCCCGCGCAAGCATCTCCGCTCCCAGAGCGGCCACCATGGCGCCGTTGTCAGTGCACAGCCCCGGCCGCGGCACGCGCACCCGCACGCCGACCTCTGCGGCCCGGGACTCCGCCATCGCACGGAGCCGGGAGTTCGCCGCCACCCCGCCGCCGATGAGCAGGTCGTCGATGCCGTACGACGTCGCCGCGTCCAGCGCCTTGCGGACCAGCACGTCACAGACCGCCTCCTGGAAGCTGGCTGCGACGTCGGCCACGGGCACCGGCTCCCCGTTGCGCTCGCGTGCCTCGACCCACCGGGCAACGGCTGTCTTCAGGCCGGAGAAGGAGAAGTCGAACCGGTGCCGCTCCAGGTCGCGGCGGCTGGTCAGTCCTCGCGGGAAGTCGATGGCCACGCTGTTCCCGGAGGCGGCCATCCGGTCGATGTGCGGGCCGCCGGGGAACGGCAGGCCGAGCAACCGGGCCACCTTGTCGAACGCCTCCCCCGCCGCGTCATCGATGGTCGCGCCCAGCGGGTCGACGGTGGTGGTGACGTCCTCGACCTTCAACAGGCTGGAGTGGCCGCCGCTGACCAGCAGGGCCAGACAGGGGTCCGGCAGCGCCCCGTGCTCGAGCTGGTCGACCGCCACGTGCGCGGCCAGGTGGTTGACGCCGTACAGCGGCTTGCCCAGGCCGATCGCGAGCGCCTTGGCCGCCGCGACACCGACCAGCAGCGCGCCGGCCAGGCCCGGGCCGCTGGTGACTGCGATGGCGTCGACGTCGTGCAGCTGGAGACCGGCGGTCTCGCAGGCCTGCTCGATGGTCGGGACCATCGCCTCGAGGTGCGCGCGGCTGGCCACCTCGGGGACGACGCCGCCGAACCGCGCGTGCTCGTCGACGCTGCTGGCCACCGCGTCCGCCAGCAGCGTGTGGCCGCGGACCAGGCCGACGCCGGTCTCGTCGCACGACGTCTCGATGCCGAGGACAAGGGGGTCGGTCACGTCTCCATCCTCACAGGACGCTCCAGCACGACGGCGCTGGCGCCGTCGCGGTAGTAGCGCCGCCGACGATCCATCTCCACGAACCCGTGCGCCGCGTAGAACGCGAGGGCGGCGGTGTTGTCCTCGCGCACCTCCAGCAGCAGCCGGTCGGCTCGGGCCCGGACGGCGAGGGCGACCACCTCGTCGAGCAGCGCTCCGGCCACGCCACGGCGCCGCCACGGTTCGGCCACCGCGATCCGCTGCAGCTCGCCCACCTCGGCGACCAGGCTGGCCACGGCGTGCCCGACCATCCTGCCGTCGCTCTCCGCGACCAGGTAGTGCACGGTCGGCAGCCGGCCGGCCACGCCCTCGGCGACCAGCCCGGCCGACCAGGCGTCATCGCCGAGGTTGTCCGCCTCGGAGACCACGATCGCGTCGACGTCGGCCTCGGTGGCGGGGCGCACCCTCACGAGACCCGCTTCGGCGTCCCGGGTGTCGCGGCGTCGGGCCGGCGCAGGTAGAGCGGTTCGGGGTCGCGCAGCTCGGCGCGCTCCTCCGAGATCACCCTGGCCAGCCAGCCCGCGCTGGGCTGCGTCGGCCCAGCCGCGTGCGGGAACGCGTCGGGGTAGAGGACGCCGCCCTCTCCGACGACGTGCCGGTCGGTGGCGTGGTCGGCGGGCTTGCCGACGACCGGCCCGTCGAGTCGGACCCCGTCCGAGTCGTACGACGCCAGGTAGACCTCGCGGCGGCGGGCATCCGTCGCAACCACGAACTCCTCGGTGACCGCCTGGATGTCCGCCGCCTCGACGGCGAGCACGTCGAGGGTGCAGACGCCGTAGACCGGCAGCTCGAGCACGAAACCAAGAGTGCGCGCGGTGACCAGGCCGACCCGTAGCCCGGTGAACGGTCCCGGCCCGACCCCTACGCCGATCGCGGTCAGGTCCTGGCGCACCAGCCCCGTCTCGCGGAGCACTCGGTCAATCAGCGGCGCCAGCTGCTCGCCGTGCTTGAGCGGCCGCTCGGAGACCAGCTCGAGGACGACGTCCTCGCCGTCGTGGAGCGCGACGGTGACCAGCGGGGTGGCGGTGTCGAAGGTGAGCAGCATCAGAGCGCCCGCCAGTGGCTGGTCAGCCGGCCGTCGTCGTGCAGGAGGTGGATCGCGAAGCTCGGGGGCGCCGCCTCCCAGACGACGGGGAGGTCCTCGGCGTCGAGGGGCACGGTCGAGGCGCAGCCGCCGCCGACCAGCAGCGGTCGGCCGGCGAACGTGGTCGCACAGGCGGTGTGGGCATGGCCGACCAGAGTGGCGACGACGTGGGCGTGCTTCATGATCACGAGCTCGAGAGGTTCGGGGTTCCTGAGCAGGATCGGCGCCATCAGCCCGAGGCCGACGTCGGCGGGCGGGTGGTGCAGGCAGACGAAGGCGGGCTTGTCGTCTGACGCGAGCTGGCGGTCGAGCCAGGCCAGGGACTTCTGGTCGAGCTCGCCGTGGTCGATTCGCCGGCCGCCCTGCGCGGGGACGAGCGAGTCGAGCATCAGCAACCGGAAGTCCGCTGCCTCGAGGCCCAGCAGGATCGGGCCATCGGCCTCGAAGTCGAGCAACCCCCGGGCGAACTCCTCGCGGACGTCGTGGTTGCCGGTGCCGACGAGCTTCGGCCCGGGCCACGCGTCGAGCGCCACCCGCGCCTCGGCGTACTCCTGTGGCAACCCGTGGTCGGCGACGTCGCCGGTGACGAGGAGTACGTCGGGACGCGGGTCCATCGCGAGCAGGTGAGCCATCACCGCCTCGGCCCGGACCCGCGCGTCGGGCGGGCCGCCGAAGTGGGTGTCGCTGACGTGCGCGATCACGACGGTCATCCCAGCCCCCGGAAGGACAGTGCGTGCCAGCGCGGGCCCACCGGGGTCAGCTCGACCCGGCGACTCTCGTCGTCGTCGGAGCGGACGATGTGCACCTCGAGCCGGGACTCGGTGAGGCCCTCGGCCAGGCCCCCGCCCCACTCGACGACGGTGACCGCGTGGTCGAGGGAGGTGTCCAGGTCGAGATCGTCGAGCTCGGCGACGCCGCCGAGCCGGTAGGCGTCGACATGCACCAGGGCGGGCCCGCCGACCTCGCTCGGGTGCTCGCGAGCGATCACGAACGTCGGCGAGGTCACCGCCCCGCGGACGCCAAGCCCGGCGCCCAGCCCCTGGGTGAAGGTGGTCTTGCCGGCGCCGAGCGAGCCGGTCAGCACGATCAGGTCCCCCGGACTGAGCTGGCCGGCGATCGACCGGCCCAGCCCGCGCATCGCCTCCACGTCGGGTGCCTGGAAGACCGCAGTGCGCAGCGGTCGGCGCAGCTCCACGTTCGGGGGGTAGCGGAGGATCTCCTTGAATCCCTGGCGCTCCCAGAACCGGATGGTGCCGGGCAGCTCCTCGCGAGCGACGACGGTGAGGTCGTCGTACCCCTCGGCGGCCTCCACCGCGGCGTCGATGAGCGCCGCCGCGACGTGGTGGCCCTGCATGGCGGGTACGACGCCGAACCGCCGGAGGTACATGGTGCTGCCGACCGGGTCGAGGACCAGCGCACCGGCGGGTACGCCGTCCACACGGGCCAGCAGGCCGCCGTGCAGGGACAGCCGGACCTCGAGCTCCTCGAGGGTCTCGGCGAGCGCCGCGGCCGGCGGGTCCAGCGGGGGGCGGGCCTCGAACGCGGCATGCACGACCGCGTGCACGACCCGAACCTCCTCCGCTCCGACCGGCTTGACCTCGACGTGGGCGTCGCTGGTGCTCACCGCGTGCCGACTCGCTCGGTGGCCGCCGAGAGCAGCTGGTCGAGCGCCGCGTTGACCTGCCCGTGCCGCTCGAGGATGACCATGTGCCCGGCCTTGTCGCACTCGAGCAGCGCCGAGCCGGGGATCATCTCGTGCAGCTTGCGGCTGTGACCGATCGAGGTCAGCCGGTCGGCGGTGCCGCAGATGATCGTGGTCGGGATCGTGGCAAGGGTCTCGACCGCGTGGAACTTGTCGAGGCCCTTGAAGCTGGGGAAGAACTCCGCGACCACCTCGAACGGCGTCTGCGAGAGCATCTCGTCCACGAAGTCGACGTAGGCCGCCGGCACCTCGTCGCCGAAGGCGAAGAGGTCGGTCCCGACCATCGCGATGGCGTGGCCGGCCCGGCGTACGCCGTCGATCAGCCGGTGACCGCGCGCGAGCGTGCGGACCGTGCGATGGGTGAGCTCGCCACCCAGCTTCGCGGGCAGCATCGGGAGCAGGATCCGGCTCGGGTCGAGGCCGCCCGCCGTCGTCGAGATGAGGCCGGTGCCGACCACGCGGTCGCCGATCGCCTCGGGATGCTGCTCGGTGAAAGCGACGATCGACATGCCGCCCATGGAGTGGCCCACGAGCACCACCGGACCGTCGGGGACGACTGCGTCGAGCACCGACTCGAGGTCACGGCCGAGCTGGTCGATGGTGGCGTGGTCCTCCGTGGAGCGGCCGGAGCGGCCGTGGGAGCGCTGGTCGTAGTAGACCGAGCGGACCAGGCCGCGGTAGGCCGCGCGCTGGAAGTGCCAGCAGTCGAGGTTGAGCGCGTAGCCGTGGCAGAACACCACGGTCAGCGGGCTCCCCGGCTGGCGTAGTGCCGGGTCGAGCTCGTCCACCTCGACGTGCAGGGGCACGCCGTCGTCGGCGACCACCGTCACCGGCCTGGAGCGCAGCGTGCCGAACGGCGTCTCGTCGACCTTGCGGCGACCGATCGCCCGACGCTGGCGGGAGACGCCGATCGCGGCGCCTGCGGCAGCGAGGCCGACGGCCCCGGCCGCGGCACCCAGGACGCGGCGGCGGGCGGTCATGGGGTCTGCCTCTCGCTGTCGACGTACCGACGCACGAACCGGCCGCCGATCCGGGTGACGATCTCGTAGCTGATCGTCCCGCAGGCCACCGCCCAGTCCAGGGCGGTGGGTTCGCCGTGGGTGCCGGGACCGAAGATCACGACGTCGGCGCCGGGGACCGGCTCATCACCGTCGAGGTCGATCACGAGCTGGTCCATGCTGATCCGGCCCCGGACCGGACGGCGCCGGCCTCCCACCCCGACCTCGGCCCTGTTGCCGCCGACCCGGGGCAGCCCGTCGGCGTACCCCACCGGGACCAGTCCGAGCCTGGTCGCCCTCTCGGCGGTCCACGTGCGGCCGTAGGAGACGGCCGCCCCCGCCTCGACGTCCCTGACCATCGCCAGGTCGGCGCGGGCGGTCATCGCCGGCACCAGCTCGAGCGGCGGGGTGAGACCGGGCGCGGGGTCCAGGCCGTACGACGCGATGCCGCAGCGGACCAGGTCGAGTCGCGAGCTGGGCCGCAGGATCGCGGCCGCGGAGTTGGCCAGGTGCCGCACCTCGGGGTCCAGTCCGGCGGCGGTCGCGAGGTCGAGGGCCTCCCCGAACAGCTTCTCCTGGGCGTCGTTGGCGGGGTCGTCGGGCTCGTCGCTGGAGGAGAAGTGGGACCAGATGCCTGAAACTCTCCACATTCCGTCGATCTCACCTTGGCGAGCCCGTCTCACCACCTCCTCCCACTGGGCCATCGGCGCACCGCCGCGGGAGAGGCCGGTGTCGACCTTGAGCTGCAGACGACCCGAGGCACCGCACGAGCGGGCGGCTGCGGCGATCTCGTCCAGCTCCGCGACCGAGTAGGCGGTCAGCTCGACGCCGGCCGCGAGCGGGGCCGTGTAGTCCTCGCCAGGGACGGTCAGCCAGGAGAGCACCCTGCCGTCGTCACCGGCCGCGCGGAGTGCGAGGGCCTCGTCGAGGGTCGCCACGCCGAGCCACTCGGCACCGGCGTCGCGCGCCGCTCGCGCGGACTCCACGAGGCCATGGCCGTAGCCGTCGGCCTTGACCACGGTCATCATCGCCGTGCCCGTGAGCTCCCGGAGGGTGCGCACGTTGCGACGGATCGCGGCCAGGTCGACCACGATCTCGGCGCGCGCGGTGCCCATGGACGTCGATTCTCTCAGGCGTGGGTGAGCACGCGACGCACCGCCTCGGGCAGTGCTCCCGCCACGTCGCTCGCGTCCAAGGGGCCCCCGTCGGAGGCCAGCATCGCAGCCGCGCCGTGCAGCCAGGCGCCGACCGAGGCGGCGTCGTACGGCGTGAGCCCGGCGGCCAGCAGTGCGCCGATCACGCCGCCGAGCACGTCGCCGGCCCCGGCCGTGGCCAGCCACTCGGTGCCGGTGGTGTTGACGCGGACCTCGCCGTCGGGCCGGGCGATCAGCGTGCGGCGGCCCTTGAGCAGGACGGTGGAGTCGTACGTCGCGGCCGCGGCCCGCGCGAAGTGCAGCGGCCGGTTCTCGACGTCGCCTCTCTCCTCGCCCAGCATCGCGGCGAGCTCGCCGGCGTGCGGGGTGAGCACCGCCGCCTGGCCCTTCTCGACGTGCTGGAGCGCGTCGGCGTCGACGACCACGGGGACGTCATCCTCGAGCGCGGCCCGGAGCTCCCTACCGGCGCCCTCGCCGCCCCCCGAGCCGACCACCCACGCCTGCACCCGGCCCTCGCCGACCACCTCGGGGTGCGCCTCGCGGACCCGGTCGGCGACCGCCGCGTCGCCGACGTACCGAACCATCCCGCACAGGCCGCTGGCGGCGCCGGCCACGCTGAGCAGGGCGGCGCCGGGATATTGGGCGCTCCCCGCGCGGACCCCGACGACGCCGCGGGCGTACTTCTCGCTCCGGGTGGCGGGTCGGGGCAGCAGGGCCGCGACGTCCTCGGGCTGGAGCGCCTCGACCTGGGCCTCCGGGAGCTCGAGCCCGATGTCGACTAGGTGCACGGCGCCGCAGGCCTCCGCGGCCGGATCGGCGAGATGGCAGACCTTGTGGGTGCCAAAGGTGACCGTGAGCGCCGCCTCGACGTGGCTGGCACCGTCGCTGGCGTCCAGCTCGCCCGCATCGACATCGACCCCGCTCGGCGTGTCCACCGCCACGAACGGGACCCCGTGCAGCAGCTTGGCCGCCCGCGCCGCCTCCTCCTTCAGGCCGGCCCGGCCACCGATGCCGACGATGCCGTCGATCACGACCTCGGGACGCCGGCCCGGCTCGGCCACGATCCGCCCGCCGGCGCTCCTCAAGGCTGCGGCGCCTCCCTCGTGGGCGCTGGCGCCGAGCAGCCAGGCCTCGACGTGCACGCCGCGCCGGGCCAGCATCGCCCCCGCCCAGAGTGCGTCACCGCCGTTGTCCCCCGACCCGACCAGCAGCAGTACCCGTCGGCCGTAGGCAGACCCGAGGAAGTCCACCACCGCGGCCGCCAGCCCGGCCGCCGCCCGCTGCATCAGCGTGCCCGGGGGCAACGTGCGCATCAGCTCCTGCTCAGCCGCCCGGACCTGCTTGACCGTGTGCGCGTGCAGCATGCTGGCCACGCTAGCCGGGTCCGGTTGCCCTCGGCCCGACCCCTGGCGACGCGCGGCGGGTCTGGGCCATCGGGGAATGCCGATGACATGGACCAGGAGCTACGAGCCCTGATCGACGACCAAGCGGGGATGGTCGCTCGCCGGCAGCTGAATGCGCACGACGTCGACGCGGATCGGGTCACCAGTGCCACCGACATGGGAGTCCGCTGACCGGGGCCGCGGTCAGCACATTGGCCAAGCCCTCAGGCCTCCAGCACCACGACCGCCGACGCGATGCCGGCATCGTGGGAGAGCGACAGGTGCACCGAGGAGACACCCAGGTCGTTGGCGCGAGCCAGCACCGTGCCACGCAGCTCGAACAGCGGACGGCCCGATGACTCGGAGACCACCTCGGCGTCGTGCCAGTGCATGTCCCCGGGTGCGCCGAGCGCCTTGGCGAGGGCTTCCTTGGCGGCGAAGCGGGCGGCGAGGGAGGCCAGCGGTCGCGAGCCCTCGACGGCGGTGAACAGCCGCTCGCTCAGCCCCGGAGTCCGGTCCAGCGACAGGCCGAAGCGCTCGATGTCGACCACGTCGATGCCGACGCCGATCACGCCCATCAGACGCTCACTCGACGGTGACGGACTTGGCCAGGTTGCGCGGCTGGTCCACGTCGTGGCCGAGGGCGGTGGCGAGCTCGCAGGCGAACAGCTGCATCGGCACCACCGCGACCAGAGGCTGCAGCAGCACCGGCACCTTCGGCAGCCGGATCAGCTCATCGGCGAACGCCGTGATCCGGTCGTCGCCCTCCTCGGCGAGGCAGATGGTGCGCGCCCCGCGCGCTCGGACCTCCTGGATGCCACTGAGCATCTTGTCGTGCAGCTGGTCGCGGCCGCGCGGTGGAACGACGCAGAACACCGGCATCCCGGGCTCGATCAGCGCGATCGGCCCGTGCTTGAGCTCACCCGCGGCGAAGCCCTCGGCGTGCAGATAGGCCAGCTCCTTGAGCTTGAGGGCACCTTCCAGGGCCACCGGATAACCAGCATGCCTGCCGACGAAGAGCACCGACGGAGTGCCCACCAGCGACCGCGCCAGCGCGTAGACCGGCTCGGCGGTCTCCAGGACGGCGTCGAGCTGCGACGGGATCGCCTCGAGCTGCGACATGACCTGGGCGATCTCGTCGCCGTACCGCGTGCCCTTGACCTGTGCGAGGTAGAGCGCGAGCAGGTAGCACGCGACGAGCTGGGTGAGAAACCCCTTGGTCGACGCGACGCCGATCTCCGGGCCGGCGTGGGTGTAGATGACTGCGTCGGACTCGCGCGGGATCGTCGAGCCGTTGGTGTTGCAGATAGCCAGCACCTTCGACCGCTGGGTCCGGGCGTGCCGGATCGCCTGCAGCGTGTCCGCGGTCTCGCCGGACTGCGAGATGGCCACGACCAGCGTGGAGTAGTCGAGGATCGGGTCGCGGTAGCGGAACTCCGAGGACAGCTCCACCTCGACCGGCACCCGCGTCCAGTGCTCGATCGCGTACTTGGCCACCATCCCGGCGTAGAACGACGTCCCGCAGGCGATGATGATGATCTTGTCGATGTCGCGGAGCTCCTGGTCGGACAGGCGCATCTCGTCAAGGTGCAGCAGCCCGGCCGCACTCCGCCTACCCAGCAGTGAGTCGGCCACCGCCCGCGGCTGCTCGAAGATCTCCTTGCGCATGAACCAGTCGTGGCCCTCCTTCTCGGCCGCCGACAGGTCCCAGTCGACGTGGTAGCGGCGCCCCTCCTGGACCTGCCCGGAGAAGTCGGTCACCTCCACCGCCGACCGGGTGATGGTGACCACCTGGTCCTGGCCGAGCTCGAGCGCCTCGCGGGTGTGTTCGATGAACGCCGCCACGTCGGAGCCGAGGAAGTTCTCCCCGTCACCGAGCCCGACCACCAGCGGCGAGTTCCGACGCGCCGCCACCACCCGGGCTGGGTCGAGGGCGTCGACCGCGACCAGCGTGAAGGCGCCCTCGAGCTGTTGGCAGACCCGCTGCATCGCCACCGTCAGGTCGATGTCGGACTCCAGCTGCAGCTCGAGCAGCTGGGCGGCGACCTCGGTGTCGGTCTCCGAGAGCAGCACGTGGTCGTCGGCCTCGAGCCGGGCCCGCAGCTCCGCGAAGTTCTCGATGATCCCGTTGTGCACGAGCGCGACCCTGCCGGCGTAGCCGACGTGTGGGTGCGCGTTGACGTCGTTCGGGGCTCCGTGCGTGGCCCAGCGGGTGTGACCGAGGCCGGTGTTGGACGCCGGCAGCGGGTGGTCGGCGATCGCCTTCTCGAGGTTGGCGAGCTTGCCGGCCTTCTTCGACAGCGCGATCGTCTGGTCGTCGACGACCGCGACCCCCGCGGAGTCGTAGCCGCGGTACTCCAGCCGTCGCAGACCGTCGAGGACGACGTCCTGGGCCTGCCTGGCCCCGACGTACCCGACGATCCCGCACATGAGCGGCGAGTCTATCGAGACCAGGGTCACCGCCCCCTCAGGCGCGGTGGCTGACACAATCGCGGCCATGCCCAATGGTGGGAGCCACAACGGTGCCCACGAGGCCTCCCCCTACATCGAGCTCGACCGCTCGGCTTGGGCGGCGCTCGCCAACGAGGTGGAGGACCCCCTCACCGAGGACGAGATCGCGGCGCTCCGCGGGCTCGGCGACCAGCTCGACCTGCAGGAGGTCCGGGACGTCTACCTGCCGATCAGCCGGCTCCTGAGCCTGTACGTCGAGGCGGCCGGCCACCTGCACCGCGACCAGGAGGAGTTCCTCCACCTGGCCACCCCGCCGCGGACGCCGTTCGTCATCGGGCTCGCCGGGTCGGTCGCGGTCGGGAAGTCGACGACCGCCCGGGTGCTCCAGCACCTGCTCGCGCACTGGCCCGAGCACCCGAACGTCGAGCTGGTCACCACCGACGGGTTCCTGCACCCCAACGCCGAGCTCGAGCGCCGCGGGCTGCTGCAGCGCAAGGGCTTCCCCGAGTCCTATGACCGGCGCGCCCTGCTCCGCTTCGTGGTCGACATCAAGTCCGGCAAGGACGAGGTGGAGGCCCCCGTCTACAACCACCTCACCTACGACGTGGTGCCCGACCAGAAGGTCCACATCAAGCGCCCCGACATCGTGATCATCGAGGGCCTCAACGTCCTGCAGCCGGCCCGGGTCCGCGACGACGGCCGCACCGGCCTGGCGGTCAGCGACTTCTTCGACTTCTCCGTCTACGTCGACGCCGGCACCACCCACATCCGGGACTGGTACGTCTCCCGCTTCCTCCGGCTCCGGGAGACCGCCTTCCGCGACCCCCAGTCCTACTTCGCTCGCTATGCCTCGCTCTCCCGCGACGAGGCAACCGCCGAGGCGCTGCGGATCTGGGACACCATCAACGGCCCCAACCTCGCCCAGAACGTCCTGCCCACCCGCTCCCGCGCCACCCTGGTGCTCCGCAAGGACGCCGACCACTCGGTGCGTTACGTGAGGCTGCGCAAGATCTGACCCGGCCGTCGGCCTCAGCCGAGCGAGAGACGGTCGCGGACCACCTCGGCCAGCCGGGCGGCCACGGCGCGGGCGGCCTCGTCGGTCGGCGCCTCGACCATCACCCGGACCACCGGCTCGGTGCCCGAGGGGCGCAGCAGCACCCGGCCGTGACCGGCCAGCGCGGCCTCCTCGGCGGCCACCGCCTCGACCAGCACCGGGTCGTCCGTGCCGTCCTTGTCGACCCCGGCCACGTTGACCAGCACCTGCGGCAGCCGGGTGACCACCGACCCGAGGGACCGGAGGTCCTTGCCGGTGACGACCATCCGCTCGAGCACGTGCATCGCGGTGAGGATGCCGTCGCCGGTGGTCGCGTAGCGGCTCATGATCACGTGACCGGACTGCTCACCGCCGAGGGTGAAGCCGCCGGTGCGCATCTCCTCGAGCACGTAGCGGTCGCCGACCCGGGTCTGGACGACGCGGACGCCGGCCCCCTCCATGGCCTGGACGAAGCCCAGGTTGCTCATGACCGTGGCCACCACGGTGTCGTCGACCAGCTGCCCGGCCTCGGCCATGCCCAGGGCCAGGATCGCGAGGAGCTGGTCACCGTCGACGTCCTGGCCCTCGTGGTCGACGGCAAGGCACCGGTCGGCGTCGCCGTCGAGGGCGAAGCCGACATCGGCGCCGTGCTCGACCACGGCCCGCTGCAGCGGAGCGAGGTGGGTGGAGCCACACCCGTCGTTGATGTTGAGGCCGTCGGGTTCGGCCCCGATGACGACGACCTCGGCGCCGGCCGCCCTCAGCGCCATCGGGGCTGCCTCGGTGGCGGCGCCGTTCGCGCAGTCGACGACGACCTTGAGCCCGGTCAGGGGTCGGTCGAGGGTCGCGACCAGGTGGTCGACGTACTCCTCGATAGGCCGCTCGTAGGGGCGGACCCGACCCACGTGCTCCCCGGTGGGCCGGTCCCACTCACCGCCGAGGATCTCCTCGATGGCCGCCTCCACGGCGTCGTCGAGCTTGACGCCTCCGCGGGCGAGGAACTTGATGCCGTTGTCGGGCATCGGGTTGTGCGACGCACTGATGACCACGCCCAGGTCGGCGTCCAGCGCGGCGGTCAGGTGCGCAACGCCCGGGGTCGGCAGCACCCGCAGCCGGAGTACGTCGACCCCGGCAGACGCGAGGCCGGCGACCACCGCGTGCTCGAGGAACTGCCCCGAGATGCGCGGGTCGCGACCCACCACCGCCAGGGGTCGCTCCCGGGTCCGGTCGAAGTCGCCGCGGTCGATGATCACCCGAGCGGCCGCGACCGAGAGGTCGAGCGCCAGCTCCGCGGTGACCTGCCCGTTGGCGAGGCCGCGGACCCCGTCGGTGCCGAAGACGCGCGGCATCCGATGCTGTCTTGGGTCCGGGATCAGCGCTTGCTGTACTGGGGCGCCTTGCGCGCCTTCTTGAGGCCGGCCTTCTTGCGCTCGATGACGCGGGCGTCGCGGGTCAGCAGCCCGGCCTTCTTCAGCGAGGGGCGGTTGGCCTCTTCGTCGATGAAGTTGAGGCAACGGGCCACACCCAGACGGAGCGCGCCGGCCTGGCCGGTGATGCCGCCGCCGTGGATGCGGGCGATGACGTCGAAGCGGCCCTCCAGCTGCAGCGCAGCGAACGGCTCGTTGACGACCTGCTGGTGCAGCTTGTTGGGGAAGTAGGAGTCCAGCGCGCGGCCGTTGACCGTCCACTCGCCGGTGCCGGGGACGATGCGGACCCGGGCCACGGCCTCCTTGCGGCGGCCGGTGGCCGCGGCGGGGGCGATGGTGGCCGGGCGAGCCGGAGCATCCGCGGACGGCGCGCTCTCGGAGCTGTAGGCCACGCCCTCCTCGTCGACCTCGTAGGTGGTCGTCTCCTCGGCCTCGGTGGTGTCAGGCACTGCTGGTCCTCGCTCGGAGTCTTCGTTGGTGGACGTCACTGAGACACCTGGGTGATCTCGTAGGGGGTGGCCTTCTGGGCCTGGTGCGGGTGGGTCGGGCCGGAGTAGACCTTGAGCTTGCGCAGCTGGCCGCGGCTCAGCTTGTTCTTCGGGAGCATGCCCCACACCGCCTTCTCGACGACCTTGCGGGCGTCCTTCTCGAGCAGCTTGCCGATCGGGGTGGCGGTGAGGCCGCCCGGGTAGCCGGAGTGCCGGTAGGCGAGCTTGGTGGTCTTCTTGTCGCCGGCCAGCGCCACCTTCTCGGCGTTGATGATGATGACGAAGTCACCGGTGTCCATGTGCGGGGCGTAGATCGGCTTGTGCTTGCCCCGCAGCAGGGTCGCGGCGTGCACGGCCAGGCGGCCGAGCACCACGTCGGTGGCGTCGATGACGTGCCACTCGCGGGTGATGTCGGCGGGCTTCGGGCTGTACGTACGCACGGTGAAATGACCTTTACGTTGCGGGACTCGGGTCGGGTCGGCGGGCGCGATGCGACCGCGCTCAGACCCGACGGACTAGATTACGTGGGCGGCGTCGTACGGGTCAAAACCGCGGGTGCAGACCGACCCACGCGCTGGACACCGGCTGTTGGCCGGGTCAGGGCGCGGACTAGGTTGGCAGGGTGACCCAAGAGAAGACTGAGTCGCTGACCGTCCGGGACAACCGCACCGGGCAGGAGTACGACGTCCCGATCGCCGACGGCACCATCAAGGCCGCCGACATCGGGCAGATCAAGACCGACGACGACGAACCCGGGCTCGCGGTCTACGACCCCGGTTTCGTCAACACGGCCTCGTGTCGCAGCTCGGTCACCTACATCGACGGCGAGAAGGGGATCCTCGAATACCGCGGCTACCCCATCGAGCAGCTCGCCGAGAAGTCCAACTTCCTCGAGGTCGCCTACCTCCTGGTGCACGGCACCCTGCCGTCGAAGACGGCGTACGACTCCTGGGTGCACGAGATCACCTACCACACCTTCGTGCACGAGAACGTCAAGGAGTTCATGCAGGGGTTCCGCTACGACGCGCACCCGATGGGGATGCTGATGGCGTCGGTCGGGGCCCTCTCGACCTTCTATCCCGACGCCCGCAACATCAGCGACGCAGACAACCGGCACATGCAGATCGTGCGGATGATCGCCAAGATGCCGACCCTCGGCGCGTGGTCGTTCCGGCACGCGCAGGGCAAGCCGATGGTCTACCCGGACAACGAGCTGAGCTACACCGCCAACTTCCTGTCGATGCTGTTCAAGATGAGCGAGCAGAGGTTCGACGCCGACGAGCGGCTGGTCAAGGCGCTCGACGTGCTGTTCATCCTGCACGCCGACCACGAGCAGAACTGCTCGACCAACGCCGTCCGGTCGGTCGGCTCCTCGCAGGTCGACCCCTACTCGGCGGTCGCCGCGGGCATCGCCGCACTCTTCGGTCCGCTGCACGGCGGCGCCAACGAGGCGGTGCTCCGGATGCTGAAGCGGATCGGCAGCAAGGACAACATCCCCGACTTCATCAAGGGCGTGAAGGACGGCAACGAGCGGCTGATGGGCTTCGGCCACCGGGTCTACAAGAACTACGACCCGCGGGCCAAGATCATCAAGAAGTCCGCCGAGGACGTCTTCGAGGTCACCGGGACCAACCCGCTGCTCGACATCGCCCTCGAGCTGGAGAAGATCGCGCTCGAGGACGACTACTTCGTCAAGCGCAAGCTCTACCCCAACGTCGACTTCTACTCCGGCCTGATCTACGAGGCGTTCCAGTTCCCGCCCGAGATGTTCACCGTCCTGTTCGCGATCGGCCGGACCCCCGGCTGGCTCGCCCAGTGGCTGGAGCTCGTGCAGGACAAGGAGCAGAAGATCGCCCGGCCCAAGCAGATCTACACCGGCGACCGGACGCTCGACTTCACCCCCGCCGAGGAGCGCTGGGCCTGACCTCTCACGACCCCGGGCGGACCAGCCCCGTCTCGTAGGCCAGCACCACGACCTGCACGCGGGACGTGAGCGCGCACTTCGCGAGGATCCGGTTGACGTGCGTCTTCACCGTGGCCGGTGAGACCACGAGCGTCGCGGCGATCTCGTCGTTCGACAGGCCGCGCGCGATCAGGCCGAGCACCTCGAGCTCCCGCTCGGTGAGCTGGGCCAGCTGTGGTGGCACCCCGTCGTGCGGTGGCGGGCGCCGGACATGCTCCTCGATCAGCCGCCGGGTCAGCGTCGGGGCGAGGAGAGCCTCGCCCGCGGCGACGGTCCGGATCCCCTCGACCAGCCGGTCGGGCGGGGTGGCCTTGAGCAGGAACCCCGCAGCGCCGGCGTCCAGCGCGTCGTACACCAGGCTGTCGACGTCGTACGTCGTCAGCACCAGGACCTTGGTCGGGAGGGCCTCGCTGACGATCATCCGGGTCGCCGCGATCCCGTCGAGAACCGGCATCCGGATGTCCATCAGCACCACGTCCGGTGCGAGCTCGCGCACGAGGCGCACGGCCTCGCGGCCGTCACCGGCGGTCCCGACGACCTCGCAGCCGCGAGCGGCGACCACCATCTCCAGGCCGCTGCGGACGAGGTCCTGGTCGTCGGCGATCAGGACGGTGGGGCCGCTCACGGCTCGGCCACCGGGAGCACGGCCTCGAGCTCGAACCGACCTCCGCGCACGGTGTGCCGCAGGCTGCCGCCCAGCACCGAGGCCCGCTCGGCCATTCCGAGCAGACCGAGCCCGCCGCCCTGCGACGCCGGGGGCGAGACGACCGCGTTGGCGGCGGTGATCCGGACCTGGCCGTCCTCGCGGCGCACCGCGAGCGAGACCGGTCCGCTGCCGTAGCGGCGCGCGTTGGTGAGCGCCTCCTGCACGATCCGGTACGCCGACACGTCGACGCCGGCCGGCAGCCCGGTGAGGTCCCCGGAGCGCTGGAGGTCCACCTCCAGCCCGGAGCCTTCGAGGTCGGCGACCAGCCGGTCGACGTCGGCCAGGCCGGGCACGGGTTCGAGGCCGAGCTCGTCCGACTCGTCGCGGATCACGTGCAGCAGCCGGGCCGTCTCTGCGAGCGCGCGACGTCCCGTCGACGCGACCCCCGCGAGCACCTGCTGGGCGCGTGCGGGATCGGAGGTGACCAGGTCCTGGGCGGCCGCGGTCTGGACGACCATCGCGCTGACCGAGTGGGCGATCACGTCGTGCAGCTCGCGGGCGATCCGGTCGCGCTCGGCGCGCACCGCCTGCCGCTGCAGCACCTCCTGCTGCTCCTCGAGCAGCCGGGCCTGGTCGTCCAGCTGACGCGTGACCCGGCCGAAGATGAAGGGCGGCACGAGCAGCGACCCGACGAAGAAGAGGTCGGTGATGTCCCTGTCGCTGTCGACCGCGAAGTACTGCGGGATCGCAGCGGTCAGCATCGCCGCGACCGCGGCGATGCCCCACAGGTCGGCCCGGTAGCGAGCGCACGAGTAGCACGCGACCACGATGATCGCGATCCCCGCGGCCGGCTCCGACAGCTCCGGCTCGACCAGCGAGGCCACGGTGGACGCCCAGCCCGCGAGCGGGGCGACGACGAGCGGGACCCGACGCCGCCAGACCAGCAGGACACAGGCGACCGCGTTGCCACCGACACCCAGGCCCCAGGAGGGCAGCCCGCTCAGTGCCAGCTCGAGCGTGGCGAGCACGAAGAGCGCTGCGGGCAGGAGTGTGTCCCGGACCGGAGGCATGGACACCCGCACGTCGTGAAGGTAACGCCGTCGGGCCGCCTGCCACGTCAACCCTGGGGTGGACGGAGGTGCGACCCTGGCGCCGACGACCGCGACCGGTCGCCGTTCCTAGCGTCGAGGACATCACTCCCGACCGCTAGGAGCACCTCATGTTCGACACCGCAGACCAGCAGCTGAGGATCACCCGCTGGGCCTGGCTGACCTCCCTCGCGACGCTGGTGATCGGCCAGCTGCACGCCCTCGCACGTCACCGCACCGAGGAGGGCAAGTCCGACCTCGACCTCGCGGCGACGGCATGGTGGGCCGAACCCGCCGGCCGCGCCCTGGACCCGCTGCTCGACTGGGCCGGCCCGGACACCGTCTACCTCACCTACGGCAAGTGGTGGACCGTGGCGCTGGGCGTGATGGTCGCGGCAGCGGTCGTGGTCATGCGACGCCGTCAGCCGTACGGCGCCGAGAAGTGGGGCTGGCGGCTGTTCGTCGGCGGCTACGGCCTGCTGACGATCGGGGTCAGCGCGTTCTACTGGGGCCAGTGGACGTCGTACAACGTCCTCGAGGACATCGGGCTCTGGGCGCAGCTCCCCGCCGCACTCGTGGGCTCCATCGGCTCGACCGTGCTCGGCGTCGTGCTGCTCAGGCGCGGCGCGCGACCCCGGCTCGCCGCGATCCTCCTCCTGCTGAACATCCCGTTCTTCCTCACCATCAGCGAGGTGACGTCGCTCGGCAACACCGACATCCCGATCATGTTCGCGATCGCGATGCTCGCCCATGAGGCGACCGCGCCTCGCGCGGCGGCGGCGGTGTCGCGCCCGGCGGCGTCGGCGAGACAATGACCGGGTGACCCAGGCCCGTTCCTCCGCCGTTCCGCGCGAGCGGGGCGACCTCGACGAAGCCGAGGTCTCCCCGCTCGAGCTGTTCTTCGACCTCGTCTTCGTGTTCGCGCTGACCCAGGTCACCGCCTTCATGGCCCACGAGATCAGTGCCGGACACGGCATCGAGGGGCTGGTGCGCGGCGTGCTGATCCTGGCGCTGCTGTGGTGGGCCTGGACCGGCTACGCCTGGCTCGCGAACGTCAGCGACGTCGAGGAGCCCCCGCTCAAGCTGACGATGCTGGTCGGGATGTCCGCGATGTTCGTGCTCGCGCTGTGCATCCCGGAGGCGTTCGAGGACGGCTCCGGCGGGCTGGACGGGCCACTCGTCCTCGCCCTGGCATATCTGCTCGTCCGGGCGATGCACTTCGTGATGTTCTGGCTCGTCGCCCGTGAGGACCCGACGCTGCGCGGGCAGCTGGCCCGGTTCGCGCCGAGCGTGGCCGGCAGCAGCATCGTGCTGGTGGTCGCCTCGCAGTTCCACGGGGACACGCAGACCGCGCTGTGGGCACTGGCCCTGGTCGTCGACTACGTCGGCACCTGGCTCGGGGGCGCCTCTGGCTGGCGGTTGCCCTCCCCCGGCCACTTCTCCGAGCGGCACGGCCTGATCGTGATCATCGCGCTCGGCGAGTCGATCGTCGCGATCGGCGTCGGAGTGGCCGAGCTGCCGATCAGCTGGCCGATCCTGGTCGCGGCCGCGCTGGGGCTGCTGCTCGCGTCCGCGATGTGGTGGGCCTACTTCGACGTCAGCGCCCTCCTCGGCGAGCGCGCGCTCGCCACCGAGCCCGTGGAGACCCGGGCGCGCCTGGGACGCACCGCCTACTCCTTCGCGCACCTGCCGCTCGTGGCCGCCGTCGTGGTCGCGGCCCTGGGCATGAAGAAGGTGCTCGAGTACGTCGGCAACACCGACGAGCACGACCTGTCCGACCCGCTCAAGGGGGTCGCCCTCGGCGCGCTCGTCGGCGGGGTCGCCGCCTACCTGCTCGCACACGTGCTCTTCAAGTGGCTGGTCGCCCACTCGGTCTCGGCGTTCCGGCT
Organism: uncultured Actinomycetota bacterium; assembly: GCA_963817125.1. Taxonomy (GTDB): domain Bacteria; phylum Actinomycetota; class Actinomycetes; order Propionibacteriales; family Nocardioidaceae; genus Nocardioides. The sequence goes on along the minus strand of CAWFNB010000016.1, from coordinate 69,227 downwards.
CGGGGCGGTCGGGGTGCTCCTCGTGCTGTGGGCGCCGATCAAGGGCGTCCCGGCCCTGGGGCAGCTCGGCACCGTGGCCGGAGTCGTGGTGGCCACGCTGCTCGTCGAGTCCGTGGTCTTTGCCGAGAGCCGCCGCGAGATCCGCCGCGAGCTGATGCACCGCTGATGGCAGCGACCCGACCCGCACCCCAGGGCGTGATCTGGGACCTCGGCAACGTCCTGGTCGATTGGGACCCGCACGCCGCGATCGCCGCCGGCGTCGGCGAGGACGAGGCGCGCCGGTTCCTGGCCGCCGAGGACTTCGACTTCCTGGCGTGGAACGAGCTCCAGGACGCCGGCCGGACGTGGGCCGAGGGCGAGGACGCCGTACGCCGTAGCCACCCGCACTGGGAGCGTCATGCCCTGGCCTACCGCGAGAACTTCGAGGCCTCGCTGGTCGGCGAGGTGCCCGGCACGGCCGACCTGGTCCGGGAGCTGCACGCGGCCGGCGTCCCGATGTGGGGGCTGACCAACTGGTCCGACGAGCTGTACCCGTACGCCCCCCGGCGGTTCCCGGTCCTCGACCTGCTCGACGATGTCGTGGTCTCCGGCACCGAGCGCGTGGCCAAGCCGGACCCGCGAATCTACGAGATCACCGTGGCGCGCACCGGCCGGCCGGCCTCCGACCTGCTCCTCGTCGACGACAGGGAGGTCAACGTCGCCGCCGCGATCGAGGCCGGCCTCGACGGGGTGCTGTTCACCGGCGCCGAGGACCTGCGCGAGCAGCTGCGAGAGCGCGGCCTGCCGGTCTGACGCCCTCCTCCCGCTAGGGTCCGTCTGTATGAAGCGCCCCCTCCACGGGTTGTCCGCGCTCGTCGCGGTCCTGGCCTTCGCCTCCCTCGCCGCACCCGGCGGCTCGGCCGACGCGCGCCCGGATGCCCGCAGCGGCAGCGCGCCGGTCACCGCTCCGGACCCGGTCACGACGTACCCGGGCAACTTCGACTTCACCAAGGTGCTCGCCAACGACTCCGACGCCGAGGGCGACAAGCTCAAGGTGTGCGGACTGGGCACCGAGAAGTACCCCCGGATCCGGGTCGACTTCGAGAAGAAGTACCTGGTCCTCGAGGTGGGGGGCAAGGCGACGCCCGGCACCTACGCCTTCACCTACCTCGCGTGCGATGGCACGTCGCAGACGCCCGGCACGTTGACCTTGGTCGTGACCGAACCACCGAAGATCAAGGTCCGCGCGGTCCGAGCGGCGCACGGCCGGCTGCGGGCCACCTCGAAGGCGCCGTTCAAGGTCGAGCTGACCTACGGCAACTTCAGCAAGGACGACCCCGAGGGCAAGGTCATCATCCCCAAGCGCGGTTCGCTGGTGTTCTCGTCCCGCTACCACCACGTGGACTGGATAGCCCGCACCACCGACGGCACGTTCCTGACCCAGGGGCAGGTCCGCTACGTCCCCTGATCCGTCCCTACCGGAGGCACTATGACCCGGCCGGTGGCGCTGGCCACGGCCACCGCAGCGACCAGCCTGGGTCTGCTGGCGCTGGCCGTCGGGTTCGGCTGGTTGGGGCCGGACGTCGACCGCGGCGCGGTCTTCTGCGAGCTGTCCGACGGGGTTCTGGAGCAGCCGGTCAACACCCTGAGCAACCTCGGGTTCGTCGTGGCCGGCCTGGCCATAGCCGTGCGCGCCGGGCGGCCTGGCGGCCTCGGCAGATCGACGATGAGCCGGATGCCCGGACTGGCCACGGCCTACGCCTGCCTGGTGGTGCTGCTCGGACCTGGAAGCATGGCGATGCACGCCACCGAGAGCGCACTCGGGGGGCACCTCGACGTGCTGAGCATGTACCTCGTGGCCGCCTTCGCCGCGTCGTACGCCGCGATGCGGCGCTGGCGCCGCGGCCCGGTCCTTCTGGCAATGGCGTATGTCGCCGCGGTGGCGACGTGCGAGCTGGCGGGCACCTACGGCGGGCACATCCCGGTCGTCGACTTCGCGGGCAACCTGGCCTTCGGTGCGTTCCTGCTCGTCGCCCTGGTGCTCGAGCGGCAGCACGCACGGCGCAACGCGGTCACCCTCGACCTCCGCTGGCTGCTTGCGGCGGTCGCGGCGCTGGCCGTCGCCTTCGCGGTGTGGAACACCGCCAAGACCGGCGCATTCGGCTGCTTCCCGCACTCGGTCTACCAGGGCCACGGTGTCTGGCACCTGCTCTGTGCGGTGTCTGCGTACTGCCTGTTCCGGCTCTACGTGAGCGAGGAGCCGCTCAGTTCACTTCCCGATCGCGACCTTCCCAGTACGGCTTCCGGAGCTCACGCTTGAGGATCTTGCCCGTCGGGTTCCGCGGCAGCAGGTCGACGATGTCGACCGATCTCGGGCACTTGAACTTCGCCAGCGACTCCTGGCACCAGGCGATCAGCTCCTCCTCGGTCGCCGTGGTGTCGGGCTTGAGGGCGACCACGGCCTTGACCGACTCGCCCCAGGTGTCGTCGGGGATCCCGATGATCGCGACCTCCATGACCGCCGGGTGCTCGGCGAGCACCCGCTCCACCTCTGGGCTGTAGATGTTCTCGCCGCCGCTGATGATCATGTCCTTGAGCCGGTCCTCGACGAACACGTAGCCGTCCGCGTCGACCTTGCCCATGTCGCCGGTCCGGAACCAGCCGTCGCGGGTGATCACCTCGGCGGTCTCCTCAGGCTTGCCGAGGTAGCCCTTGAACAGCTGCGGGGTCTGCAACCAGATCTCGCCGTGCTCGCCGACCGGCAGCTCCTCCAGGGTCGCCGGGTCGACGATGCGTACGACGACTCCCGGGATCGGCCGGCCGGCCGAGACCAGCCGCTCGGGGTGCCCGTCCGCCACGGCCGACCGGTGCTCCTCTGGCATCAGGTGGGTGACCACGCCGGAGACCTCGGTGAGCCCGTAGACCTGGATGAAGTCGGTGTCCGGCCAGGCCTCCATCGCGGCCCGCAGCAGCGGTGGCGGCATCGGGGCGGCGCCGTAGGTGTAGGTCTTGAGCGCGCCGAACAGCTTCACGGCGTCCGGCCCGGCCTGCAGCACCTGCGCCAGCACGGCCGGCACCAGGAAGGTCCGGTTGGCACCGTTGAGGATCGCCCCGGCCAACGAGGCGCCGTCCGGGTCGCGGGTCATCACGCTCGGGATGCCGTCGTGGATGCCGAAGAGGACGTAGGACGAGCCGCCCACGTGGAACAGCGGCATCGCGACCATGTTCTTGTCACCGGGCTCGAACTCCCAGCCGTCATGGGCGTTGAGGGTGTGGGCCACCATGTTGGCGTGGCTGAGCATCACGCCCTTGGGCCGGCCGGTGGTGCCGGAGGAGTACATGACCAGGCACACGTCGTCGGGTGACACGTCGTCGGGACGGGTCACCCGCTCGGAGCCCTGGAGCCAGGCTTCGTACTCGTCGCCGTCCGCGCCCTCTGGGGTCACCTCGATGACCTTCTCCACGTGGGTCAGGCCTTCGCGGATCTTGTTGATCGTCGGCATCAGCTCCGAGCCGACCACCAGCACCTTCGCACCCGAGTCGTTGACCGCGTAGTCGACCTCGTCACCGGCCGAGCGCCAGTTGATGATCGCGTTGGCCGCTCCTAGCGAGGCGGACGCGAACGACAGCTCGACGCAGGCCGGGTGGTTCTTGTCGAGGAAGCCGACGACGTCGCCGCGGCCGATCCCGAGCGCCTGGAGGCCACCGGCGCAGCGCCGGACCCGGTCCTCCCACTCGCGCCACGTCCAGCTCCGCTGGCCGTAGGTGAAGGCGACGCCGTCAGGCAGGTGCTCGGCCCAGTGGCCGACCCGGTCGTCGACGAAGGTGGGGATCGGTGCGCTCATGCTGGATTGTGACCGGGCCCACACCAGCCCACAAGGGCGGCGGCCAGGACGAGGGCAGCAGGTCGAAGCATGGCGGAATCGTGCCACGGTCGTGAGTTCTTCATCGACACCCAGCGACGTCTCAGGCTGGTCACAGATCGGGGGGCCACCGTCGGCCTCGTGAACGACACGGCCCCGATGCCCCCGAGCCCTCCGAACCCCCCGTCCTGGCGCCCGTACGCCGAGCCCCCGGCGCCGCCTCGCGGCGATCGCCGGGTGGCGTTCGCAGGCACGGTCGTGGCCGCATCCCTGCTGGTCGGCGGGGGCGCGGGAGCGGGTGGAGCCGCCGCCTGGACGGCCTGGCACGACGACAGCTCGCCCTCCGCATCCGCGAGCCCGTCCTCGGCGCCGTCCACCTCGAGGGTCGCCGACACGCCCACCACTCCCGCCACCGATGGCAGTGTCGAGTCGGCGGCCGCCAAGGTGCTCCCCTCGGTGGTCAAGATCGACGTCAGCGGCGGCCAGGGTGCCGGCTCGGGCTCGGGGATCATCCTCAGCTCCGACGGCCAGATCCTGACCAACAACCACGTGGTCGAGCTGGCCGGGACCGACGGCACGCTCACGGTCACCTTCAACGACGGCAGCCACGCGGAGGCGGAGATGCTCGGCACCGACCCGCTCACCGACACCGCCCTGATCCAGGCCCAGGACGTCTCGGGCCTGACCCCGGCGACCATCGGCAAGTCCGGTGACCTCGCCGTGGGTCAGGGCGTGGTGGCGATCGGCTCCCCGCTCGGCCTGGAGGCCACCGTCACCAGCGGCATCGTCAGCGCCCTGAACCGGCCGGTCGACGTGGGCTCCGACGGCCAGGGCAACAGCACGGTCTACCCGGCTATCCAGACCGACGCAGCGATCAACCCGGGCAACAGCGGCGGGGCGCTGGTCGACCTCGGCGGCAACGTGGTCGGCATCAACGCCTCCATCGCAACCGCCGGGCAGAGCATGGGCGGCGAGAGCGGCAACATCGGTGTCGGCTTCGCGATCCCGATCGACGAGGTGCTGCCGATCATCGACCAGATGGCCAAGGGTGAGACCCCGACCCACGCCCGCCTCGGCGTCTCGGTGTCCGACGTCGGACAGGCCGGCGCGTTGGTCGGCGACGGCGCCCAGATCCAGGACGTGAACGCCGGCTCGACGGCCGCGGACGCCGGGATCCAGGCGGGGGACGTGATCACCAAGGTCGACGACCACCTGATCACCGGCTCCGACTCGCTGGTCGCCACGATCCGGTCCTACCGGCCCGGCGACACCGTCACCGTCACCTACGAGCGCGACGGCGAGGCCAGGACCGCCGAGCTCACCCTTGACTCGGACTCGGAGGCCTCCAACTCCTAGGGCTCATCGCGAGCGCGCCACCCGGCCCTCGTCCCAGACCGGCTCGGGCGACTCGTAGACCTCGCCGTGGGCGCCAAAGACCAGGAACCGGTCGAAGCCGCGGGCGAACCAGCGGTCGTGGGTCACCGCGATCACGGTGCCCTCGAACGCCTCCAGCCCCGTCTCCAGGGCCTCGGCGGACTGCACGTCGAGGTTGTCGGTCGGCTCGTCGAGGAGGAGCAGCGTGGCACCGGACAGCTCGAGCAGCAGGATCTGGAACCGCGCCTGCTGCCCGCCGCTGAGCGACTCGAAGTTCTGCTCCGAGGCGTGCGCGAGCTCGTAGCGGTCCAGCACCCGGGCGGCCTGTTCCCGGCCCATCCCCTGGCGGCCGTCGGGCCGGCCGTCACCGCGGTGCAGGATCTCCAGCAACGTGCGGCCCAGCAGCTCGGGGTGCTCGTGGGTCTGCACGAACCACCCGGGCCGGACCCGGGCACCGAGCTTGGCCTTGCCGGTGTGCCGCACCCGCTCGATGCCCCGCCCGTTCAACAGAGCGTCGTCGACGGGACGGTGCTCGACGTCGGGGTCGCTGCCGCCGACGGCCAGCAGCCGCAGGAAGTGTGACTTGCCGGAGCCGTTGGAGCCGAGCACGGCCACTCGCTCGCCGTACCAGACCTCGAGGTCGAACGGCTTCATCAGCCCGGTGAGCTCGAGGTGGGTGCACACGACCGCACGCTTGCCGGTGCGCCCGCCCTTGAGCCGCATCGCGACCTGCTGCTCGCGGGGCTGCTCGGTCGGTGGGCCGGCCTCCTCGAACTTGCGGAGCCGGGTCTGGGCAGCCTTGTACTGGCTGGCCATCCCGTCGTTGTACTCCGCCTTGATCTTGAGCCGGAGCACCAGCGCCTTGATCTTGGCGTGCTCCTCGTCCCAGCGGCGGCGCTGCTCCTCGAAGCGGAGGAACCGGTCGGTGCGGGCCTCGTGGTACGACATGAAGCCGCCGGGGTGCGTCCACACGGAGTTGCCGACACCGTGCCCACCGCTGGCCAGCTCGACAGTGACCACCCGGGTGGCGGTGTTGTTCAGCAGCTCGCGGTCGTGGCTGATGAACAGGATCGTCTTCTCCGACTCGCGGATCCGCTGCTCGAGCCAGATCTTGCCCGGTACGTCGAGGAAGTTGTCGGGCTCGTCGAGCAGCAGCACCTCGTCGGGGCCGCGGAGCAGGTACTCGAGGACCAGCCGCTTCTGCTCACCACCCGAGAGGGTCCGCAGCTCGCGGTACTTGGCGCGTTCGTAGGGCACGCCCAGCCCGGCCACCGTGCAGACGTCCCACACGACCTCGACGTCGTAGCCCCCGGCGTCGGCGTACTCGGCCAGCGCCTCGGCGTACCGCATCTGGGTCTGCTCGTCGTCAGCCTCCATCAGCGCGCGCTCGCAGCTGTCCACGGCGGCGGCCGCCTCGCGGACCCGGGGCGGGGAGACGCTGAGCAGCAGGTCTGCGACGGTCGGCTCCGCACCCAGCGCCATCCCCACCATCTGCCGCATCACTCCCAGCCCGCCGCTGCGGGTCACCACGCCGGCGTGCGGCTGGAGGTCGCCGGTGATGATGCGCATCAGCGTGGTCTTGCCGGCGCCGTTGGCCCCGACCAGCGCGACCTTCGCTCCCTCGCCGACACGGAACGACACGTCGTCGAGCAGCACCCGCCCGTCGGGCAGCTCGAAGCGCACTCCGGCGACGTCCACATGTCCCACGTCGAAGCATTGTGCGCGACCGGGTGCGCCGAGCGCACCCGACTAACGGTTCGCCGGGCTCACGCCGGCCCGGTGAAGAGGCGGTAGCCGACGTAGGCCGCCACCAGCAGGCCGACGACGAGCAACGCCACGAAAATCCTCCGGACCATGCCCGGGTTTACCTCTGCCGGAGCTCCGCTGGCAAGGGAATCTCCGCGCCGACCGCGCCGGTCCAGCCCGGCGAGAGCGCCCAGTAGAGGACATCGGCGGTGAGCTGTCGGTCGCCCTCGAGCCCGTGGATCAAGGCGCAGGATCCGCCTAGGTCGACGGTGGCATCCAGGTCGACGCTGTGCATGCGCACGACGGCCTGTCGGGTCGCCCGGGTTGCAATCGAGTATCGATGACTCCGGGCCGACTCCAACCGAGTGTTCGCGGCCTTGACGTCGTCGCCGGTGAGCAGCTCGCTCTGCTCGAGAAGCCCTTCCGCGTCGTACCGGCAGATCGCGATCGCGCCGGCGGCGACGTCGGGCCGGGCCTCGCCGGGCGAGGACGTGCAGCCGTTGGGGTCTCCGTCCGGCCCGATGGCCTGCACCGAGTCGAGGATCGCCTGGGTGACCGTGGACTTGCGGGCGGCGACGGTGACGACCACGCCGTTTCGGGTGGTGGCGCCGACATAGGCGCCGTCCGGCCACGAGTCGGAGTGCTGGGCTGCGACCGGCCACTGCACGTCGTTGCCGTTCGACGGCGCGAACTCCACGCCGTACGACGACAGCGGGGAGCACGCGATGGTGATCGCGACCCCGGGCCGGCTGATCCGCGAGTCCGTCGCGCTGCCGCCCCCGGAGCACCACGTGGTGAGTGGGCCGTACTCCCACGTGTTGGGCGCCTCGATCGTGACCGAGTGCCAGCTCTCGACGTGGTAGCCGTTCGGGGTGCCGCCGCTGCCTTCGATGGGGTCGGTGGCCTTGCTGCCTCCCGCCGGACCGGGACCAACACCCGGCCGGTCGCCCCCACTCATGGCCACCACACCGGCGGGGACGCCCACCGCGAGGACGACGAGTGCCGCTGCCCCAGCCAGCCGGGTGCGCCGGCGCTGCCGGGCGCGGGTCCGTGCGGCCGCGGCCAGGCCGACCGCGGACGGCGCGGCGTGGGCGCCATGGGCCAGTGCGTCGGCGAGCCGCTCCTCCATGTCCGTGCGGGGGTCAGACATCGGCTTCTCCCATCGTGGTGCGCAGCGCGGCCAGCCCACGGGAGACCCGCGAGCGCACCGAGCCCTCGCGGACGCCGGTCAGCTCGGCGATCTCGGCGTACTCGAGCTGTTCGTAGTAGCGCAGCACCACCGCGGTGCGCTGCACCTCCGGGAGCGCCTGGCAGGCCGCCCACAGCCCGGCCCGCTGGTCGGGCATCAGCCCGGCACCGGCGGGCGCCGGGGCGACCGTGTCGCGCACCTCGGCGACCGGGGACTCCCGGCGCCGGAACCGGCGCCACCACGAGGTGTGCTCGTTGACGACCATCCGGCGCACGTAGGCGTCCACATCGCCGACCCGGGAGATCCGGCCCCAGCGAGGCAGCGCGCGGGCCAGCGCCTCCTGGACGACGTCTTCGGCGTCGGACTTGTTGCCGGTCAGGGTGTAGGCGAGCCGCAGCAGCGCGGGGCCGCGCGCGGCGACCCAGCCGTCGAAGTCCGGTGCCCCCTCAATGGCAGCGCCTGCCACCCGGGCTCCTTCCTGCCCCACGCCGTCCTGCACAGCGACCTGCATGCATCATCAACGCTGCGTGGCCCTCATGTGTTGCAGAGCGGGACACGGGACCCGCGTACATAGCCCGTCTGGGTGGTGCACCCTCGCCCGCGGAACCGACAGGATCGGGGGACGGGACGTTCTCGGGCAACGGAGGTTGATGATGGTCGACGAGCGCAGCCCGGCTGAGATCGCAGGCAACTACCCGCCGCGCAAGTCCACGATGGTACGGCGGTGCACGGCACCCATCATCGGGGAGCCGGACGAGTGGCTGTTCGACGAGGTGACCACGGATCTCCTCGCCTTCCTGAACTCCCCCGGGTTGACTCGGGAGGAGCTGTTCACCACGTTCCGGGACACGGCCGGCGCCTTCGTGGCTCCATCGCTGCACAACGTCGGCAAGGGGCGCTTCTTCCGCGGACCCCGCGCCAAGGCACCCAAACGGCTCATCGATGCCCAGCCGCAGTCCTGGCTCGACGTGCTGCGGCTCAAGGACGTCGGCCCGGACACCTACTACGACATGTTCATCATGATGGCCGTTCGGTGGGTGCATCGCTTCGGGGAGTGCCTGCCCGTCTTCGTCGCCCCGGACGGGTCACCACTCGACGGCGTCGACCTGACCATCCAGTCCGGTCCCGGCCTGGCTGGCCCGATCACCGTCCGAGTGCAGCACGGCGTCGGCTTTGACCAGGCAGCAGGTGGCGTGTTCGCGTTTCCTTCTGTCGGGGAGTACGTCGTGTCCGACACCACCGGGTCGATCCGGGTGGAGGTCCGCGTGGCCACGGCGTTCACCCGGGTGGGCGTAGGGCCGGCCAACTCGCTCCGGGTCTTCCACGACCCGGAGATCGTCACGTTGTCCATGCACCCCGCGAAGGCGTCGTACCCCGCCATGCATCAGCAGTCCCAGACGACCTTCGACAAGAGCGGGACCCCGTGCGGCTCGTGTGACAAGTTCGCGTTCGTCAAGCAGGAGGACCTGGAGTCTGCCTCGGTGTTGACGGTGGCCACCGATCCGGACCAGGAAAGCACTCTGCTGACGAACCTGCCCGCCGGCCGCTACGTGGTCGCCGGCCACTCCGACCAAGGCATCGTGGTGACCACGGTGCGCGACGTCGTCATGGATGCCGGCTCGGTGCGGGAGATCGGCATGGACCACGCCTTCGACCTCACGCGGTTGACCACGGACCCGCCACCCAAGGCGTTCCTGCAGGGCAACGTCGTCCAGCAGCGCCAGCAACAGACCCGTTGGTGCGGCCTCTACTCACTGGCCCACGCGTTCAGCTACTGGGCGCCGCTGCGCTACAACCCCACGGGCGACAACGGCCAGTGGGCGGGCGAGCACATCAAGGACGGCTGGACCTCGACCTGGCTGCACTCGCTGCTGGCCTACGCCAGCTTCGGCGTCATCCCCGCGGTGGTCTCGATCTTCACCGACGACCCCTCGCCGGGCACGCTGCAGGAGACGATGACGATCGGCGCGCGGCGTTTCGGCTTCTCCTACCAGGGCTACACCTACGACTCCCTCGGCAAGTCGGAGGCGCTCACGCAGCTCAAGCGCTGGATCCACGCCGGGGTGCCGGTGATCGTCACGGTCGACGAGCTGATGGACCAGGGTGACGGTCACTTCAGCTCGGAGCACTACAAGGTGATGGTCGGGTACGACGACGACGCGGAGCTGCGCTACACCGACGACGACGGCAACGAGCACACCAGCACCGGTGCGTTCTACTTCCAGAACTCGGGCGGCCAGGGCGAGACGCGCAGTGACCCCGAGGTCCTCGACCCGGACCTGCGGGAGAACCACGCCGACTACAACAGGGTCCCGATCGGCAACGAGGCGGACTCCTACACGGTCTTCTGGCAGAAGTGGAAGACCGGCGACATCCCGAGCTTCATTGACTCCCACTGGTGCCTGCCCGTCTATCCCCTCAACTTCGTCAAGGCCTACTCCGCCAACCCCGACGCGTGAGCCCCGCGGAAATGGTGTGTACTGGCCAGTAGCAAAGCCAGGACCTGGTGGCTGGGCACGGCGAACGAGGAGTCGGCATGCAGCTCGACCTGTCAGAGGAGGAGCGCGCGTTCCGCGACGAGATGCGCGAGTTCTTCACGACCAAGGTGTCTGAGGAGATCCGCGAAACCGTCGCCGCGAGCCGGGAGCTGACCAAGGATCAGGTGGTCGAGAGCATGCGGACGCTCAACGCCGCGGGGCTCGCGGTCCCGCGCTGGCCGGTGGAGTGGGGCGGCCAGGACTGGACCGAGATCCAGCACCACATCTGGCACTCGGAGATGGAGCGCGCCTGCGTCCCGACCCCGCTCGCCTTCAACGCCGGGATGATCGGGCCCGTCATCGCCCAGTTCGGCACCGAGGAGCAGAAGAAGGAGTTCCTCCCCAAGACCGCCAACATCGACATCTTCTGGTCGCAGGGCTTCTCCGAGCCCGACGCCGGATCCGACCTGGCGGGGCTGCGCACCACCGCGGTGAGGGACGGCGACGACTGGGTCGTCAACGGCCAGAAGACGTGGACCACCCTGGGCCAGCACGGCGACTGGATCTTCACGCTGGTCCGCACCAACCCCGACGCCAAGAAGCAGGCCGGGATCTCGATGCTGCTGATCGACATGGAGAGCGAGGGGCTCGAGGTCCGGCCCATCCAGCTGATCGACGGCGGCCACGAGGTCAACGAGGTGTGGTTCGAGGACGTCCGGGTGCCGGCCGAGAACCTGGTCGGGGAGCTGAACGGCGGCTGGTCGATCGCGAAGTTCCTGCTCGGCAACGAGCGGGTCGGGGTCGCCCCGCCCGGCATCGTCAAGCGGGTGCTCGCCCGGATCAAGGGGCTCGCCGAGGACAGGTTCGCCGACGACCCGCTGCTCCGCGCACGGATCGCCGAGCTCGAGAACGAGCTGCTGGCTCTCGAGCTGACCGCGGTCCGGGTGGCCGCCAACTCATCCGACGGCAAGCCGCACCCGGCTTCGTCGGTGCTCAAGCTCAAGGGCAGCGAGCTCCAGCAGGCCGTCAGCGAGCTGGTGCTCGACCTCGCCGGCCCCGGGTGGCCTCGCTGGCCTGGGGGGCGAGGACGACTGGGAGCGGCTGGCCGGGCCGACGTACCTGAACCTGCGCAAGGCCTCCATCTACGGCGGCTCCAACGAGGTGCAGCGCCAGATCATCTCCCGCAACATCCTGGGCCTCTGAGGGGCGACGATGGACTTCTTGTACGACGACGAGCAGACCGCCCTGCGCGAGGCCGTGCGTGGCCTGGTGGGCAAGGCCTACAGCGACTACGAGAACCGCCGCCGCGCGGTCGCCCCCTCGGACGGAGAGAGTGACCCCGGCTTCGACGAGAAGCTCTGGACGCGCATGGCCGAGATGGGGCTGCTCGGGCTGCCGTTCGCCGAGGAGGACGGCGGCGTCGGCGCCGGCCCGGTCGAGATCGGCATCGTGTGCCAGGAGCTCGGCCGGGTGATCGCGCCCGAGCCCTATCTCACCTCGGTGGTGCTGGCCGGGGGACTGGTCGCGGCGTGCGGCAGCGCCGAGCAGCGGCAGGAGCTCCTCGGCTCCCTGTCCGCCGGCGAGAGCGTGCTGGCCTTCGCCCACGACGAGCCCGGGCGCGGCTGGACGGTGGACGCCGAGCAGGTCACCGCCACCCAGGACGGGGACTCGTGGACGCTGACCGGGGTCAAGGAGCCGGTGCTGCACGGCGCCCGGGCCGACGTACTGGTGGTCAGCGCCGGGCTTCCCGACGGAGGCACCGGTCTCTTCGTCGTCGACGGCGAGGCTGCGGACCGCACCGGCTACCCGACGTACGACGGCGGTCGGGCCGCGCGGGTGGCCCTCGACGGCACCGCGGCGACGCCGTTGGGCGATCCCGGGCGCGACCTGACCTCGAGCATCGCGACCGTCCAGGACATCACCCGGGTGATGGCCGCCAACCAGGCGCTCGGCGCGATGCAGTTCCTGCTCCCCACCACGGCGGAGTACCTCAAGAGCCGCAAGCAGTTCGGCGTCCCGCTGAGCACGTTCCAGGCGCTGACGTTCCGCGCGGCAGACATGTACGTCTCGCTGGAGCTGACCCACTCGATGGTGGACTGGGCGACGATGGTCGTCGCCAAGGCCAACACCGGTGGCGCCACCCCGGATGAGGTCGCCGACGCGGCCCGACGGGTCTCCGTGCAGGTCAGCCGCGCTGGCCGTCACATCGGCCAGGAGGCGATCCAGCTGCACGGCGGCATCGCCATGACGATGGAGTACTCCGTCGGCATGGTGACCGCTCACCTCACCGCGCTCGACCACCTGCTCGGCGACGCCGGGCACCACCTGCGCGCGCTCGCCGGCGCGGTGACGACATACGGCGCCCTTGACCCGCTGGAATGACAGCACCTCACATAAAGTTCGCGCATGGCACAGGGTCTTGAGGAGGGCAACGAGACCGTTGTCGCCCCCAAGACCGACGTGCTGCCCCCGGTCACCCGGCGTTGGGTGCGCGTGGTGGCGATGTCGGTGTACGCCGTCGCGCTGGCGACCTGGTCCGAGCTGCTCGGCATCCCCAACGACACCGTCCAGGTCTTCGTCTGGCTGTGGTTCGGCACCATCGCCTGGCACATCGAGGCCCCGCCGCGCTATCACCTGCGGTTCGTCCGCGACTGGTCGATCCCGATGGTGGGGCTGGTCATCTACTTCTACAGCCGAGGCCTCACCGACGAGCTCGGCCTGCCGGTTCACATCACGGCGCCGATCCGGTGGGACGAGTGGCTCGGCGGCGGCGTGCTCCCCACCGAGCGGTTGCAGGACGCATGGTGCGGCGACCCGTGCCTGCGCGAGAGCGACCCGCGCTGGTACGACGTCTTCTTCACCACCGTCTACGCCAGCCACTTCCTGACCGGGCTCACCATCGCGGCGGTCCTGTGGGTCCGCAGTCGCGCGGAGTGGCTGCTCTGGATGCGTCGCTACATCACCATCAGCTTCGGCGCGCTCATCGTCTACATCCTCTACCCGATGGCGCCGCCCTGGATGGCCTCCGAGCAGGGCTACATCGACGCGGCGCTGCCGCGGCTCACCGGGCGCGGCTGGCGCGATCTGGGGCTGGGCCGGTTCGACCTGGTCCTCCAGGGCGTCGGCAACCCGGTCGCCGCGATGCCCTCGCTGCACGCCGGCATCACGTTCCTGGTCGCGATGTACGGGATCTGGCGGCTGCGAACCCCGCTGCGATACCTGCTGGTGCTCTATCCCGTGGCGATGTCCACCGCGCTGGTCTACTACTCAGAGCACTACGTCGTCGACGTACTCGCCGGTGCCGTGCTGGCCGCGCTGGTGATGGTCGGCTGCGGGCTGTGGGAGCGGCGGCGGGCGCGGCAACGGGCGGTCGACGACTTCACCGGCTGACTGCCGGCGTCGGTTTGCTCGTCGTCTGGAGCGAAGGTGAACCGACGCGGCCGAGCATCGAGCGGGCGGACCGCCCAGCCGATAGGCGAGCAGGGATGGGCCGCGTCATTCCGCCCAGAATGACGCTGGAGGTCATCGGCGTAAGCCGAACGGACTGCCGTTGATAGCGCGGTGGATCGCAGTCGCCTGATAGCTGCGATCCACCGCACTGTGTTACTTCCCGAACGTTGGATCTCACGCTTGGGTCTGACGTCAATCCGCCGCCAATGAAGCGCCGTAGCTGCCGCGAACGGCGCGGGGCCTGCCGGGTTTCGCTGTGGCTATCGAGGGCTTGATGCGGCCAAGCACCGGTGCGATCGCAGTTGTTCACAGGGCACCGAGTGACCCAGGCAGGAATGTCGGTGGCCACGTCTAGCGTGGTCGCATCATGTTGGTCGAAGTGCAGCGCTCGGGCGAGCCGGTCCTCGTGGACCAGGTGTGCGACGACGTTGTCCTGGACCTGATCCGCGAGTCCGAGGTGCAGGTTCGGGAGGCGGACCGGCGCCGGCTCCGCTACGCACGCCACTGGGCGGAGCGTCACGTGGTCACCGACGTACTCGATGCGGCGCACTGGAGTGACGCAGACCTCCGCGACGCCGAGCAGACCATCGGTGGCGAGGGCACTCCGCTGGTCAGTTCGCGGTGCGTTGAGCCGTTGGCCGCTGCCATCGGCGTCTCGGCACATGCGGCGATGCAGCTGCTTTCTGACAGCCTGGACCTGGGCTACCGGCTCCCGCAGATCGACCAGGGAGTGGAGGAGCTGCGGATCGCGCCGTGGCGCGCCCGGCGCATCGCGACACTCACACACGGTCTGTCCCGGGAGGCCGCGGCATACGTCGACGCACAGCTGGCGCCCGTCGCAGACTCGTGCGGGGTGGTGCTCATCCAGCGCCTCGTCGACGAGGCGACAGTGAAGTTCGACCCGGAGGCACGTGCCGCGGCCGAGGACGAGGCCAAGGCGGCGTGGGGGGTTCGCCTCGACGACTACGAGGGGCTGGTGTGGGCCGGCACCTCCAAGCTGGAGATCATCGGCGACACCCCAACGCTCAAACGCTTCTACAAGCTGGTGTCAGCGAAGGCACACGAAGTGCTCGACCCGCAGCTGCCCGCTGAGGACCAACCGTCGCTCGAGCATCGCAAGGTGGCCGCGATCGGGGTCATTGCCGACGGCGCCGGGGCCACCACCCAGACCAAGCTCTACCTGCATCTCGACGCTGCCGACCTGGCCGACCCGATCATGACCCTCGGCACGGTAGAGCGGCTCGGACCGCTCACCACCGCCACGATCCGAGAATGGCTGACAACGAGCCGCTTCACGCTCCAGCCGGTCCTCGACCTCGGTCGCACTGACGCAGTCGACCAGCACGACCCGCCCGCCTGGATGCGTGAGCTCGTGTATCTGCGCGACCGCACCTGTGTGCATCCCTACTGTGACAAGCCTGCGCGCGAGTGCGACGTCGACCACATCGAGGCCTACGTCGAGATGGACGACGGCGGCCCACCGGGCCAGACCCGGCCCGACAATCTCGCCCCGCTCTGCCGGCGACACCACCGGGCAAAGACCCACCGCGGCTGGACCTACCAGCGCAACCAGGACGGCAGCTACACCTGGACCAGCCCTTACGGCCAGCGGCTCACCGTCGACACGCGCGGCATCGTCACCCGGCACTGACCCGACGGCTGCGAACCAAACTGCTCGGACGTGCGTCGGACATACTGACCCACCCACACACCTCTCGAGGCCTCCGTGCGCTACCTCATCGTCCCGCTCCTCGCCGTACCCGTGCTCGTCCTCGCTCCCGCGCCAGCAGCCCACGCCGTCGGCACCTGCCAAGGGCAGCCCGCCACCATCGAGTCCTCGACGCCCGGGGCCACGATCATCGGCACCGAGGGCCCGGACGTGATCCTGGCGACCAGGCAGGCCACCATCAACGCACTGGGCGGCGACGACCTCATCTGCGCCGCCGGCGGCCTCCTGGATGCAGGGGCCGGCAACGACTCGGTCCTGGTCACCACCGACGGTAACGGCCAAGAGGCTCACCTCGGGCCCGGCACCAACCACTACGCGAGCCCCGGTGTGACCCTCGACCGCGTCTTCAGCGGGACGCCGTCCGAGCCAAATCTCGACGTCATCGACCTCGGCGACAACTCTGACCGGCTGACCGTCCAGCTGCCGCCTGGCTCGAGCGTGCAGGCCGAGGGAGGTTCTCAGCTGTACGGTCCGGCGCCGGCGGCCCAGCTCGTGGTGCAAGGCCCCGCCGATGACACGGGGGCCTGGGGTCTACGGCTGCCGGGCTCGCTCACCCACGACGGTGCGTCCGTCGGCACGTTCACCAACTTCGCCAGCACCTTCCTCGACCTTGCCCGCTCAGCGTCGGCCACGGTCCGCGGCACGCCCGGGGACGACTGGCTGTATGTGGCGGCCGGCACCGTCGACATCGACTTGGGCGCTGGACAGGACGCGCTGGGACTGGGCGGCTCCAACGGCGGGGACTTTGTGGGCCTGTTTGGATCGCCCTTGCGTCCGCTGCCCACCTCGGGCCGGATCGAGCTGGGTGCCCAGCTCGACGAGCTGTACCTCGACGCGGCGGGCAAGGTCGCTCTCGACCTGAGCAAGGGCAGGCTCGGGAAGGTCAAGGTGGGCGGGGTTGAGGACACCCAGCTCCGGGCCCGGAGGATCGAGTACACCGGCACGAGGCGTTCCGAATCGGCGGACGCTTGGGGCTGCCGAGTGACCATGCGCGGCGGACCGGGCGACGACTTCCTGGGCCGGATGACGCTCGAATACGTCCAGGATCTGGACTGCACACCCCAGTTCCGGCTGTACGGGGAAGGCGGCGACGACGAGCTGAAAGGCGGGCCGGGCAAGGACGTGCTGATCGGGGGTGCCGGCCGCGACCGTGTGAACGGCCACGAGGGCCGGGACACCTGCACCGGCGAGATCAAGCCAAACTGCGAGACCTGAGCGACCGCCCGGGATGGACCGGGGTGGGCCCATGCGAGTGTTGGCCCATGCAGAATCTCTCCCCCCAATCCTTGGGAGACGCCGGCGCGGTGGTGACCGGCGCCGGGCACGGCATCGGCCGGGCACTCGCCAGTCGACTGGTCGCCGAGGGCGCCCGGGTGGTGGTCAACGACCTCGACGAGGACGCGTGCCGCGAGGTGGCCGCTGAGCTCGGCGCCACCGCCGCGCCCGGTGACTGCTCCTCCGACGAGGGAGTCCGCGCGCTCATCGGCTCCGCGACCGAGTCGCTGGGCCGGGTCGACGTCTATCTGGCGAACGCCGGGATCGACCGCACCCAGCCGGACAGTCTGCAGGCCTCCGACGACGACTGGGCGCGGATGATCGACACCAACGTGATGGCCCACGTCCGGGCCGCGCGGGTGTTGGTCCCGACCTGGCTCGCCGACGGCCAGGGCGGTCGGTTCGTGGTCACCGCGTCCGCGGCCGGGCTGCTCACGATGATCGGCGCGGCTCCCTACTCGGTCACCAAGCACGCCGCGATCGGCTTCGCCGAGTGGCTCTCGGTCACCTACGGCCACCGCGGTGTCGCCGTCCAGGCCATCTGCCCGCAGGGGGTGCAGACCCGGATGCTCGAGCAGGCCGGGCCGCTCAAGGACCTCCTCACCCGCGACGCCGCCCTCAGCCCGGAGCAGGTCTCGGACGCGTGGGTGGCGTCGTTGGCCGACGACCGGTTCCTGGTGCTGCCTCACCCCGAGGTGGGTGGCTACTACGCCGCCCGCGCGGCCGACCCCGACGCGTGGCTGGCCGGGATGCGGCGGCTGCAGGCCAAGGTCGATGCCCACTTCGACGAGCAGAGCACGGGCGCGGTCTGATGGAGGTGCCCGGCCTCGATCTCGATGCCTTCCGCCGCTGGTACGACGGCGAGCGGCCCGGTGAGATCAACGGCGACCTGTCCGCGTCCCTGATCGCCGGCGGCAAGTCCAACCTCACCTACGAGGTCACCGACGGCGCGGCGTGGTGGATCGTGCGGCGCCCGCCGCTGGGCCACGTGCAGGCCACGGCTCACGACATGGGCCGCGAGTACACCGCGATGACCGCGTTGGCCGACACCGGCGTACCGGTCCCGCGGACCTACGCCCACTGCGCCGACGAGAGCGTGCTCGGGGCACCGTTCTACGTGATGCAGAAGGTCGAGGGCGTCGCCTACCGGCGAGCCGTGGAGCTCGACGCGCTGGGCGCCGACAGGACCACTGCGATCGCGGGCCGGCTGGTCGAGGTGCTCGCCGCCCTCCATGCGGTGGACCCCGAGCAGGTCGGCCTCGGCGACTTCGGCCGACCACAGGGATTCCTCGAGCGGCAGGTACGCCGCTGGGGCAAGCAGCTCGAGGGCTCGAAGACCCGGGAGCACCCCGACGCGGACGAGCTGCACCGGCTGCTGACCGAGCGCCTCCCGGCCGAGGATCCGTCGGTGCTCGGCGTCGTCCACGGCGACTACCGGCTCGACAACTGCCTGGTCGGCGCCGACGACGAGATCCACGCCGTCGTCGACTGGGAGATGGCCACCCTCGGCGATACCCGCACGGACGTCGCGCTCATGCTGGTCTACGAGACCCTGGGCTCGTCGGCCGCCGGCGAGCTCGTCTCGGACGTGGCCAAGTCGCGGGGCTGGCCGGGCAACGACCAACAGCTCGCGGCGTACACAGCTGCCAGCGGCCGGGAGCCCGGGGACATGAACTTCCACCTCGCGCTCGCCTACTTCAAGCTCGCCGTCATCCTCGAGGGGATCCACTACCGGTTCCTCCAGGGCCAGACCGTCGGAGAAGGGTTCGACCGGATCGGCGAGGGCTTCGACCTGATCGTGGCCGCCGGCCTCAACTCCCTGAAGGAGAACTAGGACACATGGACTTCGCCCTCGACGCTCGTACCCAGGAGCTGCGCGAGCAGCTGCTGGACTTCATGGCGACGAAGATCGAGCCGGCCGAGGCCGTCTTCCACGACCAGCTGGCGGGGATGGACGAGCCGTTCGCCTGGTCGACGGCCCCAGTGCTCGAGGACCTGCGCGCGGAGGCACGCTCGCGCGGGCTCTGGAACCTGTTCCTCCCCGGAGCCCCCGACGGACAGAGCCACGGCGCCGGGCTGACCAACCTCCAGTACGCGCCGCTCGCCGAGATCACCGGCCGCGCCGGTCACATCGCGCCGCCGGCGCTCAACTGCTCGGCGCCGGACACCGGCAACATGGAGGTGCTGGCGATGTTCGGCTCCCCCGAGCAGCAGGAGCGCTGGCTGACCCCGCTGCTGGCGGGCACGATCCGATCGGCGTTCGCGATGACCGAGCCGGACGTGGCCTCCTCCGACGCCACCAACATCGAGACGTCGATCGTCCGGGACGGGGACGAGTACGTCCTCAACGGCCGCAAGTGGTGGATCACCGGTGCGATGAACCCGCAGTGCGAGATCTTCATCGTGATGGGCAAGACCGATCCCGAGGCGGCCCGCCACCAGCAACAGTCGATGATCCTGGTCCCCCGCGACACCCCCGGGCTCACCGTGGTCCGGCCGATGACTGTGTTCGGGTACGACGACCACGAGCACGGCGGTCATGCGGAGCTGCGGTTCGAGGACGTCCGGGTGCCGGCCTCCCATCTCGTCGGTGACGAGGGGCAGGGGTTCGCGATCGCGCAGGCCCGGCTCGGCCCGGGCCGGATCCACCACTGCATGCGTGCGCTCGGGATGGCCGAGCGGGCCATCGAGCTGATGTGCGAGCGGGTCGAGGGCCGGGTCGCGTTCGGCAAGCCGCTGGCGCGCCAGGGCGTGATCCGCGAGTGGATCGCCGACGCCCGGGTCGCCGTCGAGCAGCTCCGTCTCCTGGTCCTGAAGACCGCGTGGCTGATGGACACCGTCGGCAACCGTGGCGCGCACACCGAGATCCAGGCGATCAAGATCGCCACCCCCAAGGTCGTCCAGGAGATCCTCGACCGCGCCATCCAGGCGCACGGCGCCGGTGGTCTGTCGCAGGACTTCCCCCTCGCCTCCTCGTACGCCGCGATCCGCACCTTGCGCTTCGCCGACGGACCCGACGAGGTGCACAAGGCCTCACTGGCGCGCGCCGAGCTGGCCCGTCAGGCGAGCAACAGGAGCTGAGTCGTGGACCTCTCGCTCACCGAAGAACAGGAGAGCTTCCGCGCCCTGGCCCGCGACTTCCTGGAGAAGGAGGCGGTGCCGCACCGGCAGGAGTGGGACCGCGCCGAGTCCGTCGACCTCGGGATCATTCCGAAGATGGCCGAGATCGGCTTCTTCGGCCTGACCATCCCCGAGGAGTACGGCGGCCTCGGCGGGGACTACATCACCTACGTGCTCGGCATGGAGGAGCTGGGCCGGGCCGACTCCGCGCTGCGCGGCATCGTCTCGGTGAGCAACGGGCTGGTCGGCAAGTCGATCCTGGGCTTCGGCACCGAGGAGCAGAAGCAGGAGTGGCTCCCGAGCATCGCGACCGCGGACAAGCTGGGCTGCTTCGGGCTGACCGAGCCAGGCACCGGCTCCGACGCCGGCAACCTCACCGCCCGCGCGTCGCGCGACGGATCGGACTACCTGATCTCCGGGCAGAAGCTGTTCATCACCAACGGCACCTGGGCCGACGTGGCGCTGGTGTTCGCCCGCACCGGCGGCGTAGGACCGAAGGGCGTGACGGCGTTCCTCGTGCCGACCGACAGCGCGGGCTTCGAGGCGCGAGAGATCAAGGGCAAGCTCGGGTTGCGCGGCCAGGCCACGGCCGAGCTCTTCCTGGACAACGTGCGCGTGCCCGAGTCCGCGCGGCTCGGGGACGAGGGCCAAGGCTTCAAGATCGCGATGACCACGCTCGACAAGGGCCGGGTCTCGGTCGCGGCGGGCTGCGTCGGCCTCGTCCAGGCCTGCCTGGAGTCCTCGGTCTCCTATGCCACGTCCCGCACCCAGTTCGGCCGTCCCATCGCGGGTTTCCAGCTCGTCCAGGAGATGATCGCCGACATCTCCCTCGACGCCGACGCGGCGCGGCTGCTGGTGTGGCGGGCCGCGGACCTGCTCGACCGGGGCCGCGCCGACACCGCAGAGTTCCGGACCGCCGCGTCCAAGGCCAAGCTCTACGCCTCGGAGGCCGCCGTTCGCGCCGCGAACAGCTGCATCCAGGTCTACGGCGGCGCCGGGTACGTCGATGACCACCCGGCCGAGAAGTACCTTCGCGACGCCCGCGTCATGACCCTCTACGAAGGCACCAGCCAGGTGCAGAAGCTCCTGATCGGACGTGCCGAGACCGGCATCTCGGCGTTCGTCTAGGGCACGTCCTGGCTCACTCCGTCGAGCGTTCGGGCACCGGCTGCCGTTCGTGGTAGTCGCTGGCCTCGCTGGTCCACCACGTCTCCACCGTCTTCAATCCCGTCGGCGGCTCGAGCGTGCCGGCGCAGATCGAGAGCCAGTCGGGAGAGCTCTGGGCTCGCCAGAACAGCGACGACCCGCAGCGCCCGCAGAACGCGTAGCCCGCCTCGTCGACCGGGTAGAACCAGGTCAGCAGCCCTTCCGCGTCGTCGATCCGCACGTCGCTCGCCTCGGCGCTGGCCGCGGCCATGAAGTGGCCGGTGAACCTGCGGCAGCGGTGGCAGTGGCAGTTGACGACCTCGCGGAGCCTTCCACTGACCTGAAAGGTGACGGCGCCGCACAGGCACCGACCTGTGGCTCGCAGGTTGCCCATGGGTACCTATCCTGCATGGCAGCCAAGCGCGATCACGGAGCAAGCATCGGCGACGACGAGCTCTACGAGAAGGTGCGGGAGCAGGGGGGCAGCAAGGAGAAGGCGGCCCGGATCGCCAACGCTGCCGCCAACACCTCTCGCTCGAAGGTCGGCCGCAAGGGTGGGAAGGCGGGCGACTACGACGACTGGACGGTCGACAAGCTGCGCAAGCGAGCAGCCGAGATCGGCATCGACGGTCGGTCGAAGATGAACAAGACGAAGCTGATCAAGGCGCTGCGCAACCACTGACTGTCCGAGCCCCGGAGTACGGTGAAAGCGTGCGCGATGATCGCGTGGAGATCGTCATTGACGCGGGCGGCGAGGTCCGCACCTACGACATCGTCGCGACCCGCAACGGCCGCCGGGTCGAGATCGAGACCGGACGTGGGCTGGTCACGGTCACCGAGGTCACCCGCAGCGGCAACCCGGTCCGGACCGCCCGCTTCATGGCCAGCCGGGTGCTGGCCCTCGTCGAGCACCCGGCTGAGCGCGTCAAGACGGTGCCGAGCTCCTGAGACCCTCGACCCGTTCGGCGAGCGCGGCGATGTCTGAGGGTCCGGTGCCGCAACAACCACCCACGAACCTGACGCCAGCGTCGAGCCAGGTCTCGACGAGATCGAGGTCGAGGGCCTGGCCGTACGACCACTGCTTGGCCTCGCTGTCCCAGCTGCCGCCGCGGTTGGGGTAGGCGACCGCGGGAAGGCCTGTCGCCGCTGTCGCTTCCTGGACGGCACCGAGCACGTCGGTCTGCGCCGAGCAGTTGACGCCCGCGGCGAGGATCGTCCTGGTGCCAGCGAGGACGGCGTACGCCTCCGCCAGCGGCTGGCCGGCGTTCGTGGTCGCCCCTGTGACGGAGTAGCTGAACCAGGCCGGCACGTCGATGCCGTCCAGCAGCTCGACCAGCACCGCGGCCTCGTCGGCGTCCGGGATCGTCTCGACGGCGAGCAGGTCGGGCCCGGCCTCGGTCAGGAGCTCCAGACGAGCGGCGTGGAAGTCCCGCAGCCGCGCCTTGGGGACTTCGTAGTTCCCGGTGTACTCCGACCCGTCCGCCAGGAACGCGCCGTACGGCCCGACCGACGCGGCGACCAGCAGTCCAGGATGCGTGTCCACGAGCTCGTCACGCACATCCTTGGCCAGGGTCACGCTGAGCGTGATCAGCCGCCGCGCCTCCGCCGCGTCGTAGCCGGCGGCGACCATCCCCTCGATGCTGGCCTGGTAGCTCGCGGCCGTCGCGACCTGCGCACCAGCCAGGAAGTACGCGCGGTGCACCTCGGCGATCCGCTCCGGCTCCTCGCCCAGGAGCCGCGCCGTCCAGAGCGGGCCGGAGAGGTCGGCTCCTTGCTCCTCCAGCGCGGTCGAGAGCCCTCCGTCGAGGACAACTGGTCCGGCCACGGGCTCAGCCTAAGATCTGGCCGATGCCACTCGATCCGAACGTCCCCGACGCCTTCGACGTCTTCACGCTCGTGGTGCTGCGGCGGCCAGCCGATGCGCCCGAGATGTCGGACGAGGAGCTCGACGTACTCCAGGCCCGCCACCTCGCCTACCGCGCCGAGCTGGCACAGCAGGGCCTGACTGTCGCCAACGGGCCGTTCGACGAGCAGAGCGACCCGTCGTACCGCGGCATGTCGGTCTTCGCCTGCAGCCCTGCCGAGGCCGCGCGGTTGTCGGACGGCGACCCATCCGTGATCGCAGGACGGCTCGCCTACGACGTGATGGAGTGGTGGGTCCGCGCCGGCTCGCTCGCCTTCCCGCTCGCCGACGGGCCGGTGGGCGACCGCCGCTCGATGCCAGACGACTGACGCGCGAACCTCAGCCCTCAGCCGTTCAGCCGGAACGTCTCCACTGCGTCGACCGTGACGCCGGTCGGCGACGTCAACGCGACCACCAGCTTGGCCTTGACGCGCTGGCCGTCCAGCCTCGCTCGCCACTTGCGGCCGACCGTGACCCGGACCTTGGCTGCGCCGGCGGACTCGGCCGAGTAGCGCAGCATGCCCAGCCGGACCCACGTAGCCGACACGCGGGCGGACACCGACAGGTGCACCTGGGAACCTGCCGGGCTCACCGACACGGTGGCCGGCACCCGTCCACGCGTCGAGTCCAGCCGCACGATGGGCGCCACAGACGCGGCGACACTCGGAGGGGGTGCGGTCGGAGTCGACCCCTCTGTGGCCGACGACGACACGGTCCACTTCGCCGACGCAGGCGAGGTGTCCACCCGTCCCACGGGGTCGACCGCGCGGATCCGGACCTTGTGCTCGCCGACCGCCAGGCCGGTCCACGTGCGAGGCGAGAGGCATGCCGAGAAGGCGGCGGCGTCGAGGCTGCACTCGAACGTCGATCCGGGCTCGTCGGAGATGAAGGTTGCGGTGGCCGACGTCGCGGTTCCGCTGCCCGGACCGTTCGTGATGGTCGTCTCCGGGTCCACGGAGTCCTCCTGCCACTCCGGGGCGATGTCGTGGCTGATGGTGGTGTCGATCTGCCTGGCCCCGGATCCGTCGGCCGCCATCACCGCGATGTTGCGGTCGGTGCCCACCGTCCCGACGTAGGCGATGTGTCTACCGTCGGGTGACCAGGCCGGCTCGGTGGCCGTCTGCGACGAGTCCCTCGAGAGCCTGGTCATCCCGGACCCGTCCGCCTCGATCGCCCAGATGGCCGGCAGCCCACCGCCGTTGGGCAGGAAGGTGTGGGTGTAGGCCAGGCGTCCCTGCGGGCTCCAGGACGGGTCGTCGTCATGGCCCTGGTACGGCGAGCCGGCGTACTGCCCGTTCGGCGTCAGGTTCGCGACCGAGCCGCCCTGGTGATTCATGACGTACACGTTGCGGTTGGTGTCGCCGGGGCGCGCGCTGACGAAGGCGATCAGGCCCTGCGGCCGCCCCGGCAGGGACGGAGACCATGCCGGATGGATGTCCGGGAACGTGTTGTCCGTGAGCTGGGTCGGCGAGCCGCTGCCGTCGGCGGCGCGCACCAGGATCTCCAGGTCGCTACCGCCATCGGCTCTCACGACGTAGGCGATGCGTCCCCCGTCAGGCGACCATACGGGCGTCTGCTCGGTGGCTGGAGTCCGCGTGACCTGCTTGACGCTGGTGCCGTCGATGTCCATCGTCCAGACGTCACCGGCGCGGATGAACGCGATCCTCGTGCCGTCGGGCGAGAGAGCAGGACTGATGTTCGTCGCGCCGGTCGTGAGCTGGGCGAGACGGCTTCCGTCGCTGTTCATCGAGTAGATGTGGGGGGCGCCGCCGCGGTCGCTCTGGAAGAAGATCCGCCCGGGCTTGCCGGGGTACGCCGCCTGTGCGGGCGCCGAAGTGAGGAGGCCGAGGGCACTCCCTATGAGCAGGCAGGCGAGGGCCCGCGCGGTGACTGCGGTGGTCGGTGTGAGGTGAGGCATCTTCATGACGGCTCCAGGTGTGAATAGTGGTCGAGTGCGACGAGGGTGGCCTCCACCGCTCAAAGAACGCTCAAATCGGGCTGACCGTGACGACCCGGTGGCAGATTGGCCCCATGGCAGACGGGAGGCCGCAGTTCCGGGCGCTGGGGCCGCTCGAGGTGCGCGTCGCCGACCGAACGGTCGACCTGGGCCCCGCCAAGCAGCGTGCGGTGTTGGCCGTGCTGCTGGCCCGGGCCCCCGACGCGGTCCCGGTCGAGCGACTGGTCGACGAGGTGTGGCCGGGCGGGGGTCCACGGCAGCCACTGCGCAGCCTGCAGGTCTACCTGTCGGCCCTGCGCCAGGCACTGGGGCCTGAAGCACCTCGGCTGGTCACGATCGGCAGGGCCTACCGGCTCGACGTACCCGACGACGGATTCGACGTCGACCGGTTCACGGACCTGGCCGCCGAGTGCGTTCGCTGGCATCGCGCCGGCGACCACGAGTCCGCCGTCCGCGTCGCCGACCAGGGACTGGCTCTCTGGCGGGGCGAGGCATGGCAGGGCCTGCGAGACGTCCCGGGCCTCGAGCCGGACGCCGCCAGGCTGGACGAGCTGCGTCTCGACGTGCGCGCGACCCGGGCCGCCGCCCTGCTCGCCCTGGGTCGCCACCGCGACCAGGTGCCCGAGCTCGAGGAGCTCGTGATCCGGCACCCGCTCCGGGAGGACCTCCGCGGCCACCTGATGCTGGCGCTCCACAGGTCGGGACGCCAGGCCGAGGCGCTGGAGGTGTACGCCGAGGGCCGACGCCACCTGGCGGAGGAGACCGGCCTGGATCCCGGCGCGAGCCTGCAGTCGCTGCACGCGGCGATCCTCGGCGACGACCCGTCCCTGCGACTCGAGGACGCGGATCTCCGAGCCAGACGCCACCTGCCATCTCCGGCGTCGGAGCTGATCGGCCGGCGGGCAGACCTCACCGATCTCGTCCGATCGCTGCACGAGGGGACGCGGCTGCTCACCCTCACCGGGCCGGGCGGGGTCGGCAAGACCCGGCTCGCTCTCCAGCTGGCCCACGAGATGGCGAGCGACTGCCCGGACGGGGTGTGGTTCGTCGAGCTCGCGGCGCTCAGCGATCCACGCCTCGTCCCGCCGGCGATCGGCGAGGCGCTCGACGTCGACCCCGTCGGCGACGACTACGTCGAACCGCTCCTCGAGCACCTGGCCGGACGTCGGCTGCTGCTGGTTCTCGACAACTTCGAGCAGGTGGAGGACGCCGCGGCGCTGGTGGCCCGGTTGCTGGCCGCCGGGGACGGCGTCCAGGTGCTGGTGACCAGCCGCGTCCCGTTGCGGGTGTACGGCGAGCGGGTCCGTCAGCTCGATCCCCTCGACACCGAGGACGCGCTGGCCCTGTTCTCCGCGCGGGCGTCAGCGGCCGATCACCGCTTCGACGCATCACGATTCGAGCAGATCAACCGGATCTGCGTGGCACTCGATCGCCTGCCCCTCGCGATCGAGCTCGCCGCTGCCCGAGTGGCCGAGATGACGCTGGACGAGCTCTCGACGCGGCTCCGGGAACGGCTCGACCTCGCCTCCGACGGACCACGTGAACGGTCGAGCCGGCAACGGGCGCTGCGGACGACGATGGCGTGGAGCGTCGACCTGCTGTCGGCCGAGGCCGCGCGAGCCTTCGGCCACCTCGGCGTGTTCGCGGGGGGCTTCCAGGCAGACGCGGCCGACGAGATCGCCGGGGTGTCGAGGGAGACGCTCAACGCACTGGTCGGTTCAAGCCTCGTCATTCGTGAGCAGGAAGGTCGCTACCGGATGCTCGAGACGATCCGTGACTTCGCCCTCGAGCGTCTGGCGACACATCCGGACCGCGATGCGGTGCTGGAACGGCACGCGGCCTACCACCTGAGCCTGGCCGAGCAGGCCCGTCCCGGGATGGCAGGACCCGAGTCGGTGGCCCTGGTCAGGCGGCTGCGCGCCGAGCGGTCCAACCTGAGAGCCGCCCTGGAGCACTACGACGACAGCGGCCAGGGCGTACTCCTGCTCCGGCTCGCCACCGCCCTGACCATCTTCTGGTACCGCACGGGCGCCGGCGAGGATCTCAACTGGGTCGAGCTCGCCCTGCGTCGCACCCCGGAGGCCGACGACCACCTGCGCGGCCGAGCGTTCTACGGGCTGGCGATCTGCCGGGGTGACCAAGGCCGGTCGGAAGCCGCGTTGACGGCCTGCGAAGAGAGCTACCGCCTGCTCAAGTCCGCGGGCGACGAGGCGTGGTTGGCCCGCGCGTCGAACAGCCTCGCCGGACTCACTCGCGACATCGGCAGAGCCACGGAGGCGGCCAGGCTCCTCGACGAGGTGATCGCGCTGCGTCGTCGCCTCGCCGATCCGGACCTCCCGATGGGGATCCCGCTCTCCAACCGGGCGATCACGGCCATCGACCTCGGCGATCTGGTCACGGCTCGCCGCTGCCTGGTCGAGGCACGTGACCTGGCAGCCGGCAACGAGCTCGAGCGGGCGCGGACGGGCAGCATCTTGGCAGACCTCGCGATCGCCGAGGGGTCGCTCGACGAGGCGAGGGCGTTGCTCCGCGAAGCGCTCCCCGTGCTCCGGAGTCACGATGCAGAGTCCCAGCTGATCGAGGTGCTCGACACCATGGCTGGGCTGGCCGTTCAAGCCTCCCTGTTGCCGGACGCCGCCCTCCTGGTCGGCGCCGCCGACCGGGCCATGGCTGACGTGGGGTCGGTCCAGGTGCCTGCGGACGTCAGCCTTCGTGCGCGCCGGGTGGGAGCTGCCTTGTCGCGGCTGCCGGCGGCGGACCGTGAGTCGATGACGGCCGCCGGCCGGGAGCTCGGCCTCGACGAGGCACTCGACCTCGCGATCGATCGGCTCCTGTAGGTCACAGCGGCGATCGGGTGACTGCTTCGAGCCGCCCGACGGTGCCATCGACATCAGTGAGCTTGTCGAGGCCGAAGAGCCCCACCCGGAAAGTGGAGAAGTCGTCGCCTTCGCCGCACATCAGGGGTACGCCGGCGGCCACCTGGACACCACGCTGGGTGCAGCGAATCCTTCGGACGCGACCGACGGGAACCCCTGTTCGGCGAGCATGGCGCGGACTCGCGTGCCGAGCGAGATCTGAGCCGTACGCAGTTCGGTGAGCCCGGCGGCGGGTCTCGAGCATGAGCGCGGCATCGTGCGCGAGCGTGTCGGTCGGCATCGTCGCGTGGTAGGGCGTCAGTCCCCGGGTGTAGGCCTCGGTGATCGTCAACCACTTCTGAAGGTCGACCGCGAAGCTGGTCGACGTCGTCGACATGACCTGTGCCCGACCGGCCTCGCCGAGCATCACGTAGCCCGCGCACGGTGAACCGCTCCACCCCTTCTGCGGGGCGCTGAGCAAGACATCGACGCCAAGCTCGGACATGTCCACCCACAACGCCCCTGACGCGATGCAGTCAAGAACGAAGAGCCCACCGGCTCCATGCATGGCCGCGGCGACGGCGCGGACATAGTCATCGGGCAGCACCATGCCGGCCGCCGTCTCCACGTGTGCCGCGAAGACGACCTCGGGACGGGTGCGCTCGATGGACTCGACGACCTCTTCGACCGGAGGAGGGATCCACGGAGCCTGTCGGTCATCGGACACCGCTCGCCGCCCTCCCAGGCACGGCACTCGCCCGGCTGGGTGGGCCGTCGGTCGCGTCGGCGGCGGCGTGGGCCTCGGCGGGCGCCGCCGTACGGATGCTGCACGACGCGCCGCTGCCGCCATGGCCCGGTGAGAACCTCGAAGAGTTGACATCGCGCCTCCCGAGGCGCAACAGGGTGACGCCCTGTATGACCTCGCCAGCTTGACGCTCGGACACGAGGAGCATCTTGGCGACGTCGTCCGTGGGTACGGCACTGACGTCGATCTCGACGTGATCCATGCTTGGTGGTCGATGCGAAGCTTGCTGGCGATCCGCTGGCTGGTCGAGCACGGCTTCGACCCTGCGGCTCCAGGTTGCGAGGTCGACGTGCTCAGATCCCGGATGTGAGCCCGTTGTCACGGGCAGCCTCCTCACGGTGGCCCAACGGTCGCTTCGTCGACCCGGGCGACAACGACGTCATCGGCTGCGTCTGCCTGTACCCCTCAGCCTCCGAGGAGTGGGACGTCACGGTGCAGCCTGGGTGCGGGCCGACAGAGCGGACCTCGACGTATCACTCGCGGACGCCGTCGCACGCTGGCTCGCCAGCGACTGGTCCTGGGAGCGTCGGCTATCTCAGAGCCGTTTCGTGGTGAACAGGGTCGTCCCGTAGACCTCGTCCACTTCCTTCCGCTCGGTCTCGGTGAACCCGACCTTGGCCAGCACCCCGCGAGAAGCGGTGTTCCACTCCCAGACCGTGGCCCACAGACGGGCGTACCCGGACGATCTCGCCCAGTCCAGAACCGCCAACGAGGCTTCGGTCGCGTATCCCTGACCCCAGGCGCGGCGTAGCAGCTCGAACGCCAGCTCCGGTTCCCCCTCCGATCGCTGGTTGATGCGAATCGACTCCTCGAGGTCTGCGACCGTCGGGTGTCCATCCGCGTCGATCCGGCGGTGCGGCGGCACACGCGGATCACGTTCGGTCCACCAGGCGATCCGTCTCGAGCACAACCTCGCGGCCAGGAGTCGCTGCACCTGCCATGACAGCAACGCTCTCATGGCCAACGCACGGAGCTGAGGCTGTCGGGATGGGTTCAGGCCAACGGGCGCCGGACAATCAGAAGGGCGATGTCGTCTTCGGTCGGCTCGTCGTCGAGCGCATTCAGCAGGATGCGCGTGCAGGCCGTCTCGGGCTCATCATGCGCGACCAGGCTCCGACGCACCGTCTCGAGACGCTCGGTCAACTGTGCCTCCGGACTGGCGCCCGGCCGTGGACGGCGGTCAACGAGTCCGTCGGTGAACGCGCACATGGTGGTGCCGGGCCTGAAGTCGATCGTCGCCGAGTGCCGAGGCGCGGGCAGTCCGGTGCCCAGCATGAGGTCAGCGGGGACGTCGACAGCGATCGGCTGGGAGTCTGGCCCGACGACGAAGGGCGGCCAGTGCCCAGCCGAGCTGACCTCGATCGTGTCGTACGGCGCGGTCGTGACCGCGTAGAGGACGGTTGCCATCGAGCCAGCCTCGAAATGGCTGATCTTGCGGTCGAGCCGGGTCAGCACTTCGGCTGGGTCGTTCCCGTCCAAGGCGTAGGCACGTAGAGCGCTGCGGAGCCGACCCATGATGACGGCTGCTCGCAACCCATGTCCCGCGACGTCGCCCATCACGAAACCGACGCGGTCACCGGGCAGGGTGAACACGTCATACCAATCACCACCGAGCTCCCCTTCGGCCGGCACGTAGCGCGCAGCCACCTCGAGGCCGGCCACCGGCGCACCGACGGCGGGCATCAGGCTTCGCTGCAGGACGAGAGCCGCGGTCTGCTGCTCATTGAGTCGTTCTTCTTGGATGGTCCGCGCGATCTCGTCGGCCCAGCGCTCGAGACGGACCGTGTCACTGATGTCGAAAACACGGTCCGCGAGCGACCCGACATGGACGACTCCGAGGAGCTCATGTCCAAGCAGCAGGGGAACGCCGAGTAGGGCCCGGGGCTGGTGCAGCCGCAGCACGGGATCAAGCACCGTGCGTTCGTTGATCTCCGTCAACACCACTGGGCGCCGCGCACCGGCAACTCCCCCGGCGAACCCCTGATCGATGTGAACCCGCAGGGACCCGCGGCCGGCCCGCCCGAGCCCGTACGACGCCACCGGCTCGAGCACGGACTGTGCCTCGTCCAGCAGCAGCACCTGCGCCATGTCCGCCTGCATCGCATCCACAACGCGAGCAAGGACCCCATCGAGGCCCCCGGAGCGGCCGGTCAGCGCGGCCGCGGCCGCGTGGTCGCTGTCGGGCTGCGAATGTACCGTCACGCGGGAACCGTAGTCCCCCGGCTCATCACCGTCCTACGGAACCGGCTTCCTCCACAGCCTTGGCAAGGACCGGAAGCAGACTGTCGGGGGTCGCCTCTAGCGTGAGGCATGAGGGATCTCGGGCTCGCCGCAGGCGCCAGCGGGCGACCGCTGTGCTGCCGTCGGCCGCCGAGATCGGTGCCTGGACCCAGCAGCTGGGTGGAAGTGGGGACGAGCTCGACGACGCCGCGAGGATCGACCTGATCCGTGCGTTGGAGGAGCTGAAGTGCGCGGCGGAGGGCGCCCAGGCCGAGGTGACCGCGGACTTCGACCAGTCGACAGCGCCGGCCCGCCACGAGGGGTCCTCCCACGGCAAGATCACGGCCGGTGGCTCTCCAGCACCCGGAACCCCTTGGCGCTGGCCACCCGCGAGGTGGGGTAGCCCTGCTCGCCGAGCCAGCGCTGCAGCGAGTCTGCGCCGAGGTTCTTGCCGACCACCAGGACCGCGCGGCCCCCGGGCACCAGCCGGGCGAGCCACGTCAGCAGCAGCTCGTGCAGCGCGGCCTTGCCGATCCGGATCGGCGGGTTCGACCAGAGCTCGTCGTACGTCGCGTCGGGCGGTACGCCGCCAGGAGTGACCGCTGTGAACCTCGAGGCGAGCCCGAGCGCCGCGGCGTTCTCGTTGGCCAGGAGCACCGCGCGCTCGTTGACGTCCACCCCCGTCACCGTCGCACCCGGCACACAAGAAGCGATGGCCAGCCCGATCATGCCGTACCCGCAGCCGAGGTCGAGCACCCGGCCCCGGGCCGGCGGCGACGTCTCGCGGAACAGCACCGAGGTGCCGATGTCGACCCGGCCCTGGGCGAAGACCCCGGACCCGCTGGTCAACGCCAGCTCGTGGCCCCACACCGACGCCCGCACCGGCGTCCGGCGGAACGGCACGGCCGGGTCGGCGGTGAAGTAGTGGTCCTCCGGCGACTCAGTCACGGCGCGCCCTCGTCACTGCGGCCCGGGCGCCGAGCTCGGCGTCCGGCGGGTAGCCGACCTCCTCGAGGGTGAGCCCGTGCGCCGGCGCGACCGCGACCGCCGACTCCCGACGAGCGCGCTCGAGCACGGCGGCCGCCCAAGCCACGTCCCGCCGCCCCTCGCCGATCGCGAGCAGGCAGCCGACCAGCGAGCGCACCATGCTGTGGCAGAACGCATCGGCACGCACCTGCGCCACGAGCAGCCCGTCGTCCTCGCGCACCCACGACAGGTCGAGCAGCGTCCGGATCGTGGTCGCGCCCTCACGCTGCTTGCAGAACGACGCGAAGTCGTGCTCTCCCAGGAGCGCAACCGACGCGGCGTTCATCAGCGCCTCGTCGAGGGAGCGCCCCCAGGCCAGGACG
Source organism: uncultured Actinomycetota bacterium (assembly GCA_963817125.1). Lineage (GTDB taxonomy): Bacteria > Actinomycetota > Actinomycetes > Propionibacteriales > Nocardioidaceae > Nocardioides. The sequence goes on along the minus strand of CAWFNB010000016.1, from coordinate 36,790 downwards.
TGCGAACGACGCAGCGGGTCCACGAGCTCGGGCCGGTCGGCCACCCGATAGGCGTACTGCCGCCACGACGCCGAGAACCGTGCGTCGAACCCCTCCGGCGCCACCGTCGCCCGGTGCACGCGGACGTCGTCGGTCAGCACCCCGTTGACCCGCCTGGCCAGCCGCTCCGGGCCCTCGAGCAGCGAGTCGAGGTCTGCGTGCACCACCTGCCCGCGCGCGTGCACCCCGCTGTCGGTCCGCCCGGCACACGTCAGGCCGACCGAGGGCACGCGCAGCACCGTCGCCAGCGCGGCGGCCAGGTCACCCTCGACGGTCCGCAGCCCCGGCTGGGCGGCCCACCCGTGGAAGCCGGTGCCGTCGTAGGCGACGTCGAGGCGGATCCGCACTCGAGCATCCTCGCAGCCTCCGGAATAGGCTGGAGGGCGTGCCTGATCCCTTCATCGTGCTCGTGGCGCCGGAACACCCAGATGTCCTCGAAGAGCAGTTCCGCCGGTACTCCTTCGAGTACGTCATCCGCACCGCGCGCAGCTCCGCCGAGGCGATGGCCGTCACCGAGGAGATCCTCGCCGCGGACGGCCGGGTCGCCCTCTATGTCAGCGAGTCGCGCCTGCCGGACGAGGAGAACGTGATCGCGGCCTTCGGGCGCTGGCGTGCCCTCGTCCCCACTGCCCGGCGCGTGGTGGCCGCGCACTGGGACTACTTCATGGAGGACGCCGAGGGGCTGCGTCCCGGGCTGGCCAAGGGCAAGTTCGACGCGTTCCTGCTGATGCCTCGCGGGCTGCACGACGAGGAGTTCCACACCGCGATCACCGAGCTGCTCTCCGACTGGGGCTCGACGGTCAGCGACCCCGAGGTGATCACCGCGAAGATCATCTCCCCCGTCGACGACCTGCTCACCATGTCGATCCGCGACTTCCTCGACCGGATGGGCATGCCCAACCGCCTCTACCGCCCCGACGACCCGGTGTTGGTGCCGCACCTCGCGGACCTCCCGGAGGACTCGCACTACCCCCTGGTCTACTGGCCGGGCCGCTTCCGGATCGAGGCGGCGTCGGTGCGCGACGTTGCGACGGCGATCTACGGCGCGCCCCAGGACATCGACGTCGACCAGGTCGTCGACCTGGCCGTCGTGGGCGGAGGACCGGCCGGACTGGCGGCCGCGGTGTACGGCGCCTCGGAGGGGCTCAGCGTCATCGTCATCGAGGCCGAGGCGGTGGGTGGCCAGGCCGGCACCAGCTCGATGATCCGCAACTACCTCGGCTTCCCACGTGGCATCTCCGGGATGCGGCTGGCCCAGCGCGCCCGCAACCAGGCCATCCGCTTCGGGACCCGGTTCTTCACCGGCTGGGAGGTCACCTCACTCGAGCCGGGGGCGGGCGCCACTCCGCACGTGCTGCACACCGACGGCGGCGGCGACGTACGCGCCCGCACCGTGGTGATCTCAAGCGGCGTCTCCTACCGCAAGCTCGGCGTCCGCCCGCTCGAAGAGCTGGTCGGGCTCGGCGTCCACTACGGCGCCGCGATGACCGCGGCCCGCGAGATGGAGGGGTACGACGTCGTCGTGGTCGGCGGCGGCAACTCGGCCGGACAGGCGGCGGTGCACCTGTCCCGGTTCGCGCGGTCGGTCACGATCGTGGTCCGCCGTCCGGGGCTGGAGGAGACGATGTCGCGCTACCTCATCGACGAGCTGAGCTACAACGACCGGATCTCGGTCCTGCCCTGCACCCGCGTGGTCGACGGCGGCGGCGAGGGTCGGCTCGAGTGGCTGTGCCTGGAGGACACGACCACCGGGGAGAGAACCACGAAGGAGGCACAGGGGCTGTTCCTGCTGCTCGGCGCCGAACCCCTCTGCGACTGGCTGCCGGCAGAGCTGGCACGCGACGACAACGGCTTCGTGCTCACCGGCCGCGACGTCCCCCGTGACCGCTGGGTCGACGGCCTCCCTCCGGCCAACCTCGCCACCACGGTTCCCGGCGTCTTCGCCGCCGGCGACATCCGGTCCGGGTCGATGAAGCGGGTGGCCGCCGCCAGCGGCGAGGGCGCCTCCGTCGTACCGCTGGTGCACGCCTACCTCGCCCCTGCGCCCGAGGACGCCGCCGAGGCGGTCCCGATCTCCTGAGCTACCCCAGCTCGTGCCGGTACGGCGGGTCTGCGCCCGGGCGGGACACGGTGACCGCCGCAGCCCGCGCCGCGTGGTCGAGCACCTCGACGACCTCGTCGCGCGGCAACCCGGCCAGCGCCCCGCGGCCCTCGGCGCCGAGCCGGCCACGCTCCCAGAGCGCGTCGACGAGGCCGGCCCCGAACGTGTCCCCGGCCCCGATGGTGTCGGCCACCACGACCGGCCGGGACTCGATCTCGACCGGCCCCTCGCGGTCCAGCCACAGGGCACCCCCAGGCCCCCGGGTCACCACGACCACGGCCGGTCCGCGCTCCAGGAGCGCGGCGGCCGACTCGGCGTACCCCCGATCCGGGTAGAGCGCCTCCAGGTCCTCGTCGCTCGCCTTCACGAGGTCGGCGACGTCGACCATCCGCTCCACGCGCGCGACGACGTCGGGTCCGCTGCCGGTGACCGCTGGTCGGGCGTTGACGTCGTAGGTGATCGTCGAATCGCTGCGCAACCGGCGCAGCAGCGCCAGGACGTCGTCGGCGCCCGGCGAGAGCACCGCCCCGAGTGAGCACGTGTGCGCGACAAGAGGCGGAGTGCCGTCGGGCACCGGGAGCAGCCGCCAGTCGATGTCGAAGGTGTACTCCGCAGCACCTGCGGTGCCGATCGTGGCACGCGCGGTCGACGTGCGCTCGACGGCGCCGGGGTCGCAGGCCAGGGTGACCCCCGCGTGAGCAAGGTGAGCGGCGATCATCTCGCCGTGACGGTCTCCCGCGAAGCTGGTCGCGAGCCGGACCGGTCGCCCCAGCCGGGCCAGGGCCACGGCGACGTTCGCGGCGCTGCCTCCGGCGTACTCGTGGAGGTGGCCGCTGAGCGTCTGCACGATGTCGACCAGAGCTTCCCCGACCACCAGCACACCGCGATCCATGGCCCAGTCTCTATCACGGTTGGTGCAAGGATGAGCCTCGTGTCCGACACCGCCAGCAGCCCGCGCCCGTCAATGACCAAGATTCTGGGCATCGCGGCCCTGATGGACCTGTTGACCGGCGTCGTCCTCGCGGTCATCGGCGTGACCAGCGACCTGCAGGCGTTCAGCATCGTGGGCGTCGTGATGCTGCTCTGCGGCGGCGGCTTGCTCGCCTACGTCATGTGGATGCGGAACAAGCCCGAGGCTCTGTGACGCCGTACGTCCTGTACGGCGCGGGCGCCGTCGGCGGCGTCATCGGCGGCCGGCTGCACCTGGCCGGACACGACGTCACCCTGGTCGCCCGCGGCGATCACCTGGCCATGATTCGCAAGCACGGGCTGGTCCTCGACACCCACGAGGGGCGGCACGCCGTACGCGCGGCCGCGTCGGACACCGCGGCAGAGGTTGCGTGGACCGACGAGACCGTCGTCCTGCTCACCGTGAAGTCGCACCAGACCCGGGCAGCGCTCGATGACCTCGTGACGCACGCCCCGGCGGGGACGCCGGTCGTGTGCGCACAGAACGGGATCGCCAACGAGCCGGCGGTGCTACGGCACTTCGCTCGCACCTACGGCCTCACGGTGATGCTGCCCTCGACCCACCTCGAGCCGGGCGTCGTGGTGCAGAAGTCCCACCCGACGCCGGGCATCCTCGACCTCGGCCGCTACCCCGACGGCACCGACGAGGTTGCGGAGTCGATCGCGGCCGACCTGCGCAGCGCCGGGTTCGAGTCGGTGCCCCGGGCCGACATCATGGCGTGGAAGTACCGCAAGCTCGTCACCAACGCCGTGGGCGACGTCTCGGCAGTGCTCCCGAACGAGGCGGACACGCTCAGGCCGCAGGTCCGCGCCGAGTGCGAAGCGGTCCTGGCCGCCGCCGGAGTCCCGCTGGTCAGTCACGAGGCGGACCTCCAGCGACGCGACGACCTGCTTCATGCACGGCCCGGGGTCGACGCGCCTAACTCACTCGGCCAGAGCCTCCGCCGGGGCGTCTCCGGCACCGAGATCGACTACCGGGCCGGCGAGATCGTGCTGCTCGGCCGCCTGCACGGCGTGCCAACGCCTGTCAACGAGCGCATCCAGCAGCAGGTGTACCGATCGCTGAGACCTGGTCAGCCCGATTCGACGACGTGGGCGTCGGAACCGGGGTAGGTCAGCCCCTCGTGCCCGTCCGACCACCGCACGACGTACGGCGGGGCACCATCATCTCCACGCACCTCGAGGACCTCGCCCTCGCGGCGCGGCGTATGGTCCGTCCGACCCTCGACAACGAGGCGATCTCCCACCTTGGCGTGCATCGCCCACCTCCTCATCCACACCATGCCCCGACGGCGGTGGTGAGGCAAGCCCGCCGGTCAGGCCTTGTCGACGTCCTCAGCGGGAGCCTCGTCAGTGGCCTCGTCAGTGGCCTCCTCGTCGGCTGTCTCCTCGGCCTCGGCGATCACGCTCTCCTCCGGCGACGCCTCGTCGGCCAGCTCGAGCGGCGCTTCCTCGACCTCGTCGGCGACGGGCGCCGTGGTGGTCGCCTTGGCAGGCTCGGACTTCTTCTTCGTCCGGGCCGGCTTCGGGTCGTACTTCTCGGTCACCAGCTCGATGACCGCCATCGGGGCGTTGTCGCCCTTGCGCGGGCCGAGCTTGGTGATCCGGGTGTAGCCACCGGGCCGGTCGGCGAACGACGGGCCGATCTCGGTGAAGAGCGTGTGCACCACAGACTTGTCGTGGATGGTCTTGAGGACCTCACGCCGGTTGTGCAGGTCTCCACGCTTGGCCTTGGTGATCAGCTTCTCCGCGACCGGCCGCAGCACGCGCGCCCGGGTCTCGGTGGTGGTGATCCGGCCGTGCTCGAACAGCGCCGTGGCGAGGTTCGAGAGGATCAGCTTCTGGTGAGCGGGGCTGCCGCCGAGGCGGGCACCCTTCCTGGGAGTGGGCATCTTTTCTCTCTCATCTCTCCGGCCGGATCAGGTACCGGGGTAGACGACCCGCCGGGATGACGCGGGTCGATTTGGGTGACTCAGAGCTGCTCGTCCTCGACGTACGCGTCGTCGTAGTCGTCGTCGCCGTACGCCGCGAGGGCCGCGTGCGGGTCGAAGCCCGGCGCGCTGTCCTTGAGCGAGAGGCCCATCTCGGCCAGCTTGGCCTTGACCTCGTCGATCGACTTCGCACCGAAGTTGCGAATGTCGAGCAGGTCCTGCTCCGAGCGGCTGATGAGCTCACCCACGGTGTGGATGCCCTCGCGCTTGAGGCAGTTGTAGGAGCGAACGGTCAGCTGCAGGTCCTCGACCGGAAGGGCGAGATCGGCGGCCAGCTGCTCGTCGACCGGCGACGGGCCGATGTCGATGCCCTCGGCCTCGACGTTGAGCTCGCGGGCCAGGCCGAACAGCTCGACCAGGGTCTTGCCGGCCGAGGCGATGGCGTCGCGGGGCCGGATGGACGGCTTGGTCTCGACGTCGATGACCAGCTTGTCGAAGTCGGTGCGCTGCTCGACACGGGTGGCCTCGACCTTGTAGGTCACCTTGAGGACCGGGCTGTAGATCGAGTCGACCGGCATCCGGCCGATCTCGTTGTCCGCGCCCTTGTTCTGCACCGCCGAGACGTAGCCGCGGCCGCGCTCGACGACCAGCTCCATCTCGAGCTTGCCCTTGTCGGACAGGGTGGCGATCTTCAGGTCGGGGTTGTGCACCTCGACGCCGGCCGGCGGGGTGATGTCGGCCGCGGTCACGGCACCGGCACCCGACTTGCGCAGGTACATGGTGACCGGCTCGTCGTGCTCGGAGGACACGACGAGGCCCTTGAGGTTGAGGATGATCTCGGTGACATCCTCCTTGACGCCCTCGATGGTCGAGAACTCGTGGAGGACGGAGTCGACCCGGATGCTCGTGACCGAGGCGCCCGGGATCGAGGACAGCAGCGTGCGACGCAGAGAGTTGCCGAGCGTGTAGCCGAAGCCGGGCTCCAGCGGCTCGATGACGAACCGCGAACGGAACTCGTCGACGGACTCTTCCGACAGGGTGGGGCGCTGTGCGATGAGCACTGGATTTTTCCTTTCCGGGTCCGACCGCTATTTGAAGGACCCGAACATGTTGCGATGGCGAACGTGGCTGACGATTACCGAGAAGTGACGAGGACTACTTCTTGGAGTAGTACTCGACGATGAGCTGCTCCTGGACCGGGATGTCGATCTGGGCGCGGACCGGGACCGAGTGCACGAGAATCCGCATCCGCGTGGGGAGGGCCTCGAGCCACGCCGGGACGTGGCGCTCGCCGTGGGTCTCGCGCGCCACGATGAACGGCGTCATCTCCAGCGACTTCTCCCGGACGTCGATGACGTCGTGGGCACTGACCTGGAACGACGGGATGTCGACCTTCCGGCCGTTGACCTTGAAGTGACCGTGGGCCACCAGCTGGCGAGCGTGCCGCCGGGTGCGGGCGAACCCGGCCCGGTAGACGACGTTGTCCAAGCGGCACTCCAGGAGCTGGAGCAGGTTGTCACCGGTCTTGCCGCCGCGACGCGAGGCCTCGGTGTAGTAGTTGTGGAACTGCTTCTCGAGGACGCCGTAGGTGTAGCGGGCCTTCTGCTTCTCGCGGAGCTGCAGCAGGTACTCGCTCTCCTTGATCCGGCCACGGCCGTGCTGGCCGGGCGGGTAGGGGCGACGCTCGTATGCCGCGTCCCCTCCGACGAGGTCGACACCGAGACGGCGCGACTTCTTGGTCATGGGGCCGGTGTAGCGGGCCATGTCAGTCTCTCCTTCTTGTCTCGGTGGTCAGACGCGCCGGCGCTTGGGCGGGCGGCAACCGTTGTGGGGGGTGGGGGTGACGTCCTGGATGGTGCCGACCTCGAGGCCGATGGCACCCAGGGAGCGGATCGCGGTCTCGCGGCCCGAGCCCGGACCCTTGACGAAGACATCGATCTTCTTCATGCCGTGGTCCATCGCCCGGCGCCCGGCGGCCTCGGCGGCCATCTGCGCGGCGAACGGCGTGGACTTGCGCGAGCCCTTGAAGCCGACGGTGCCGGCCGAGGCCCACGAGATCACCGCACCGGTCGGGTCGGTGATCGTGACGATGGTGTTGTTGAACGTGCTCTTGATGTGGGCCTCGCCCTGAGCGATGTTCTTCTTCTCCTTGCGGCGGACCTTCTTGGCGCCGGCCGCTCGAGTCTTGGGGGGCATCTAGATCACTTCGCCTTCTTCTTGCCGGCCACGGTGCGCTTGGGACCCTTGCGGGTGCGCGCGTTGGTCTTGGTGCGCTGACCGCGGACCGGGAGGCCCTGGCGGTGACGGCGACCTTGGTAGCTGCCGATCTCGATCTTGCGACGGATGTCGGCCTGGACCTCACGACGGAGGTCACCCTCGATCTTGTAGTCGGCTTCGATCGCGTCACGGAGACTGACCAGCTCGGCGTCCCCCAGCTCATGGACGCGGGCATCGGGGCTGACCCCGGTCTTCGCGAGGAGCTGCTGGGCGCGGGTACGGCCGATGCCGTAGATGTAGGTGAGTGCGACCTCGATGCGCTTGTCGCGCGGGAGGTCAACACCAACGAGGCGTGCCATGTTGGCCTTCTTTCAAGGGCTGAGCCCTTATTGGTTCGCAGCGGTGTCGGTCGTGACGCGTCCCGCCCTGCCATGGGTGGGCTCCGGCCGTCTGCTCCGGAGGTTGGTTCACCAGAGAGTTCCCTGGCTAGCGATCACGATGTGAGGTGTTCAGTTGTGAAGCTGGTGGTGCGCTCAGCCCTGGCGCTGCTTGTGGCGCGGGTTGTCGCAGATGACCATGACGCGGCCGTGGCGACGGATCACCTTGCACTTGTCACAGATCTTCTTGACGCTCGGGTTGACCTTCATCGGTCCTTCTCTGGGTCGGCTGGCTGTTCTGAATGGTGACCTCGCTGCGCTCGGTCACTGCTTACTTGTAGCGGTAGACGATGCGACCACGGGTGAGGTCGTACGGCGAGAGCTCCACCACGACCCGGTCCTCAGGGAGGATCCGGATGTAGTGCTGGCGCATCTTGCCGCTGATGTGGGCGAGAACCTTGTGCCCATTGCTCAGCTCCACGCGGAACATCGCATTGGGGAGGGCCTCGGTGATGGTGCCCTCGATCTCGATCACGCCTTCTTTCTTCGGCATGTCCTCCACAATCCGTAGTTGGTGCTGTCGTCTACCGTCGGCCCGCGAACCTCCGCCGTCCGGAGCGCCTCATCCCCGGCACACGTCGAGACCCGCTTGAGCGAGGCCGTGACCTGCGTCCGGGCAGCCGCGAGGCACCACAGGACAGACCCATGTTGGGCCGACGGACCAGTTTAGACAGTGCGCGGCCAGAAACACGAATCCCCCGGACTCACGTCACACCAGTCAAGCGAGCAGCCGCAGCGTCTCCTCGCGGGCCGGGCTGCGGTCGGGCTCGGTGCCGACATGGGCCCCGGCGACCGGGTGCAGCATCACCTCGTCCACGCCGTACGTCGCCGCCAGCTCGGCCAGCTGGGCGCGGGCACTCGCCGGGTCGCCGACCACCCACCGGGAGCGCATCGCGTCGATGAGCGGACGGTGTGCGTCGGGGACGTCCAGCTTCTCGGCCTCCTCGACCAGCAGCTGCGGGCCGAGCGGGGCGCCGGTGCGCAGGGCCACCATCATCAGGAGGTTCGGCAGCACCAGGCGCTCGGCGTCGGCGGCGTCCTCAGCGACCACGGCGTTGACGGTCAGGAAGGTGCGCGGCTCGGCGAGCTCAGGCGAGGGCCGGAACCTGGTGCGGTAGAGCTCGAGCGCCTCGGCAGTGCCGGAGCCCGAGAAGTGGTGCGCGAAGACGTAAGGCAGCCCCTTCTCCGCGGCCAGCCGGGCCGAGTAGTCCGAGGAGCCGAGCAGCCAGATGGCCGGGACCGTGCGGGCGACCGGGGTGGCCCGCAGCACGTGCCGGCGCCCGGCGACCTCGAGCCCGACCCCGGCCGGCTCCATCATCGCGAGCACGTTGTCGACGTACTCCGGGAACCGGCTCACCGCCTCGTCGCTCACGCCGCCGGCGCCGTGGCGCAGCGCGAAGGACGTCACCGGGTCGGTGCCCGGCGCCCGGCCGATGCCCAGGTCGATCCGGCCCGGGTAGGCGGCTTCGAGCAGCGCGAACTGCTCGGCCACCACGAGCGGGGCGTGGTTGGGCAGCATCACCCCGCCCGAGCCGACCCGGATCCGCCGGGTCGCCGACGCGACCAGGCCGACCAGCACCGGCGGGTTGGTGGCGGCGACCGCCGGCATGTTGTGGTGCTCGGCCAGCCAGTAACGGTGGTAGCCGAGCCCGTCCGCGGTGCGGGCCAGAGTCAGCGTGGCCGTCACGGCGCCGGCGGTCGTCTGGTCGCTGCGCACCGGCACCAGGTCGAGGACCGACAGCTTCAACCGGGTCATCGAGCCGCTCGGCTGTCCCTCGAGTCCTTGAGCAGGCTGGCCACCGTGGTGACGCTGAGGATGCCGACGATGGCGACCAGCGAGAGCCAGATGGGGATCTCCGGCGCCCAATGGATGCCGTGGCCATCGTTGATGAAGCCCAGCTTGTTCTCGTGCATCGCGTGCAGGATCAGCTTCACGCCGATGAAGGCGAGCAGCACCGCGAGGCCGTAGGAGAGGTAGACCAGCCGTTGCAGCAGGTCACCGATCAGGAAGTAGAGCTGGCGCAGGCCCATCAGCGCGAAGATGTTTGCGGTGAAGACCAGGTAGGGCTCCGAGGTGAGCCCGTAGATGGCCGGGATCGAGTCCAGTGCGAACAGCAGGTCGGTCATGCCGAGCGAGAGCACGACGATGAACATCGGCGTGTAGAGCCGCTTGCCGTTCTCCTTGATGCTCAGCTTCACGCCGTTCCACTTGTCCGTCAGCGGCAGGTGGGTCTGGGCGTACGTCACGATCCGGGGCTGGTCGTAGTGCTCGCCATCCATGTCGTCATCCTTGGCGAGCTTGTAGGCCGTCCACACCAGGAAGAGACCGAACAGGTAGAACACCCAGCTGAACTGGTTGATCGCGACCGCGCCGACGCCGATGAAGATGCCGCGCATGACCAGGGCGATGACGATGCCGATGAGCAGCGCTGTCTGCTGGTACTGACGCGGCACCTTCAGCTTGGTCATGATGATGATGAAGATGAAGAGGTTGTCGATCGAGAGCGAGTACTCCGTCAGCCAGCCCGCGAAGAACTCGCCGCCGGACTGGCCGCCGGCGAACATCCACACGCCGATGCCGAAGAGCACCGCCGCACCGACGTAGAACGCCAGGTCGCGGGAGACCTCCTTGGTGGACGGCTCGTGGGGTCGGCGGCCGATGACGAGCACGTCGACCAGCAGGAACCCGACCGTGACGACGATCGTGGTCCACCAGAGCCAAGTGGGGACATCCACGGGTGTTCTCCTGAGGCGAGGGGACGATGAACCGCCGAAGGTCTCTCCCACCGCCTAGGCGGCCCGCGGGCCGGAACGCTCACCTGCGCTCGTGCTGACGACCCCACGGCGAAGGAATACTCCCCTCCCGCAGGAGGAACACTACCTGCCGCCGAAGGGCACCCCGAGCGCGGCCAGTGCCGCTTCGCCGCCGTCCAGCGCGGTGAGCACCCAGGTGCCCCGGTCGGTCAGGGCGAAGGTGTGCTCGACGTGGGCCGCCCAGGACCCGTCTGCGCTCACCACGGTCCAGTCGTCGTCGAGGAGCTCGGTCTCGTGGCTGCCGAGGGTGACCATCGGCTCGACGGCCAGCGCCATCCCCTCGACCAGCCGGACGCCGCGGCCGGCCCGGCCGACGTTCGGTACGTCGGGCGGCTGGTGCATGGCCGAGCCGATGCCGTGGCCGGTGTAGTCCTCGAGGATCCCGTAGCTGGCGTCGCAGGCGCGTAGGGACGCCTCGACCGCCTGCGAGATGTCACCCACCCGGCCGCCCGGGCTGGCCGCGGCGATCCCGGCCCACATCGCGGCTTCGGTGTCGTCGACCAGCGCGACCAGCTCCGGGCCGACCGCGCCCACCGGCACCGAGATCGCCGCGTCGCCGTGCCAGCCGTCGACGATCGCGCCGCAGTCGATCGAGACGAGGTCGCCCTCGCGCAGCTCGCGGTCACCGGGGATGCCGTGCACGACCTCGTCGTTGACGGAGGTGCAGATCGAGGCGGGGAACCCCTGGTAGCCCAGGAAGGACGGCGTGGCGCCCGCCGTGCGGATCGCGTCCTCGGCGATGCCGTCGAGGTCTCGGGTGGTCATGCCGGGCTGTACGGCGTGGCGCAGCAGCTCGAGGGTCCGGCCGACCACCAGGCCGGCGCGGCGCATGACCGCGACCTGCTCGGGCGTCTTGATCTCGACGCCGCGGTCCCGCCAGCCCATCGGTGGGGAAGGTCAGCTCTCCGGGACCACGTCGAGGACGTCGAAGATGCGGTGCGTGACGTCGTCGACCTCACCCATGCCGTCGACCTCGATGAGGATGCCGCGACTGCGGTAGATGCCGATCAGCGGCTCGGTCTCCTCGACGTAGACCTCCTGGCGCCGGCGGATGACGTCCTCGGTGTCGTCGGCCCGGCCTTCCACCTGGGCCCGCTGCAGCAGCCGCTCCACGATCTCGTCCTGGTCGACGGTGAGCACCACCACCGCGTCGAGCTGGTGGCCGGTGAACTTGATCATCCCGTCGAGCTCCTCGACCTGCGCGAGCGTGCGCGGGTAGCCGTCGAGAAGGAACCCGTTGGTGGCATCGGGCTCGTCGATGCGGTCGCGGACCATGAGGTTGGTGAGCTCGTCGGGGACGTACTCCCCCGCATTCATGAAGCGCTTGGCCTCGAGCCCGAGCGGCGTCCCCTTCGAGACGTTGGCCCGGAAGATGTCACCGGTGGAGATGGCGGGGATCTTGAAGTGCTCGGCGATGAACTTCGCCTGGGTCCCTTTGCCCGCTCCCGGCGGGCCCATGATGATCAGCCGCATGTTCTAGTGGGCATTAGCGAAGGAATCCTTCGTAGTTGCGCTGCTGGAGCTGGCTCTCGATCTGCTTCACGGTGTCGAGCGCGACACCGACCATGATCAGGATCGAGGTGCCGCCGAACGGGAAGTTCTGGTTGGCGTTGACCAGCACCAGCGCTATCAAGGGGATCAGGGCGACCAGACCCAGGTACGTCGCACCCGGGGCCGTGATGCGGGACAGGACGTAGGACAGGTAGTCCTCGGTCGGCTTGCCCGCCCGGATGCCGGGGATGAAGCCGCCGTACTTCTTCATGTTGTCCGCCACCTCTTGAGGGTTGAAGGTGATCGACACGTAGAAGTAGGTGAAGAAGACGATCAGCGCGAAGTAGGTGAGCATGTAGACCGGGTGGTCGCCGCGCACGAGGTAGTTGTTGATGAACCTGACCCAGACGGTGTCGCTGTTCGCGTTGAACTGGGACGCCATGGCGGGCAGGTACAGCAGCGACGAGGCGAAGATGACCGGGATGACACCCGCCTGGTTGACCTTGAGCGGGATGTAGGTCGAGCTCCCGCCGAACATCTTGCGGCCCACCATCCGGCGGGCGTACTGGACCGGGATCCGGCGCTGCGACTGCTCGATGAAGATGACCGCGGCCACGATGACCAGGCCGATCGCCATCACGAGACTGAACGTCCACCACCCCTTGTCCTGGCCGACCGCCCACATCGTCGACGGGAAGGTCGCGATGATCTGGGTGAAGATCATGATCGACATGCCGTTGCCCACGCCGCGCTCGGTGATCAGCTCGCCCAGCCACATGATCACCGCGGTGCCCGCGGTCATCGTGATCACCATGACCAGGAAGGTCTGGGTGCCGTTGTCGTGCAGCAGGCTCTTGTCGCAGCCCTGGAGCAGGTTGCCCGAGCGGGCCAGCGCGACGATGCCGGTCGCCTGGAGCAGCGCCAGCCCCAGGGTGAGGTAGCGGGTGTACTGGGTGATCTTGGTCTGCCCGGACTGACCCTCCTTCTTGAGGGCCTCGAGCCGCGGGATCACCACGACGAGCAGCTGCAGGATGATGCTCGCGGTGATGTAGGGCATGATCCCCAGCGCGAAGATCGTCAGCTGGAGCAGGGCGCCGCCGGAGAACAGGTTGATCAGGTTGTAGATACCGGTGTTGTCGACGTCGTTGATGCACGACTGGACGTTGCCGACGTCCACGCCCGGCGCAGGGATCTGCGAACCGGCCCGGAAGACCACGATGATCATCAGGACGAACAACAGCTTGCGCCGCAGGTCCGGGGTTCGGAAGGCGTTCGCGAACGCGGTCAGCACGAAGGTCCTCTATTCCTGTTCAGCAAGTCCCGAGCCCGTCGAGAGCCGAGCTCACGGACAGACATGGCAGCGTAACCCAGCAGATGCACAGCACCCTTCACGGGGAACGGTCAGGCGACGGTGGTGGTTCCGCCGGCGGCCTCGATCTTCTCCTTGGCGGAGGCGGAGAACGCCTGCGCGGTGATGTCGATCTTGACCGACAGGTCGCCCTGGCCGAGGACCTTGACCGGCTTGCCGTCGCGGACCGCGCCCCGGGCCACCAGCGTCTCCACGGTGACGTCGCCGCCGTCGGGGAACAGCTCGCTGAGCCGGTCCAGGTTCACGACCTGGAACTCGACCTTGAACGGGTTCTTGAACCCCTTCAGCTTCGGCAGTCGCATGTGGATCGGCATCTGGCCGCCCTCGAAGGACGCCGGGACCTGGTAGCGAGCCTTGGTCCCCTTGGTGCCACGGCCGGCGGTCTTGCCCTTGGAGGCCTCACCGCGACCCACGCGGGTCTTCGCGGTCTTGGCACCTGGCGCCGGGCGCAGGTGATGGAGCTTGAGTGTCATAAGTGCCTCGTCTCGGAGGTGTTTGCTGGTTTGGCGTGTTCAGGGTGTGTGCATCGCAAGGCGCCGGAGCGACGCCATACCCGGGTTGTCTTGCGAGCGACGGCAACGCCGCGAGGTGCGTGCCATGGGCGCGCGAAGCGCGCGAAGACCTCCGGGACGAGGCACTTAGTCGACCTCCTCGACCGTCACGAGGTGACGGACGGTGTGGACCATGCCCCGGATCTCGGGGCGGTCCTCCTTGACGACCACGTCGCCGATCCGCTTCAGGCCGAGGGTGCGCAGGGTCTCGCGCTGGTTGGCCTTGCAGCCGATCGTCGAGCGCTTCTGCTGCACCTTGAGCTGCGCCATCAGGACGACACCTCCGCTGGCGCTGCCGCAGCCGGCTGCTCGGCCCGGGCCCGCAGCAGCGCCGCCGGAGCGACCTGCTCGACCGTGAGCCCTCGACGAGCGGCGACGTCTTCGGGCTGCTCCAGCATGCGGAGCGCCTCGACGGTCGCGTGGACGATGTTGATCTGGTTGGACGAGCCGAGCGACTTGCTCAGCACGTCGTGGATGCCGGCGCACTCCAGCACCGCGCGCACCGGGCCACCGGCGATGACACCGGTACCGGGAGCGGCGGGACGCAGCAGCACGACGCCCGCGGCCTTCTCGCCCTGGACCGGGTGCGGGATGGTGCCCTGGATGCGAGGGACCTTGAAGAAGGCCTTCTTGGCCTCCTCCACGCCCTTGGCGATCGCGGCCGGCACCTCCTTGGCCTTGCCGTAGCCGACGCCGACCATGCCGTCGCCGTCACCGACCACCACGAGTGCGGTGAAGCTGAACCGGCGGCCGCCCTTCACGACCTTGGCGACGCGGTTGATCGCGACGACGCGCTCGACGTAGGCGGTCTTGTCCCCGCCCTGGCCACCGCGACGGTCGTCGCGTCCTCCGCGGCGGTCGCCGCCCGAACGCTGTCCGCGCTGCGGTCCGCTCATGACACGTACTCCATTCCTACAGATGACTTGTTTTGCGCTCGCTCAACCTCAAAGGTGATGGGAGCGTGACTGTTGCACGACATCAGAAGCGCAGGCCTCCCTCGCGGGCGGCGTCGGCCAGCGCGGCCACCCGGCCGTGGTACTTGTTGCCGGCCCGGTCGAAGACCACGCCCTCGACACCGGCTGCCTTGGCCCGCTCGGCCACCAGACCGCCGACCAGCTTGGCCTTGGACGTCTTGTCGCCGGACTGCGAGCGCAGGTCGGCCTCCATCGTCGAGGCGTACGCCAGGGTCTTGCCGACCGCGTCGTCAACCACCTGGACGGTGATGTGCTTGGCGGAACGGGTGACGACCAGGCGCGGCCGCTCGGCGGTGCCTGCGACCTTCTTCCGCCCGCGTACCTGTCGGCGCAGCCGCGACCGAACCCGGTCGGAGGTGTGCTTGTGCTTGTTCAGCGAGATCGCCATGGTCACTTACCAGCCTTTCCGACCTTGCGGCGTACGTGCTCGCCGGCGTAGCGGACGCCCTTGCCCTTGTAGGGCTCGGGCTTGCGGAGCTTGCGGATGTTGGCGGCCACCTCGCCGACGAGCTGCTTGTCGATGCCCTGGACGCCGAGCCGGGTCGGGCTGTCCACCGAGAAGGTGATCCCGTCCGGGGCGTTGAAGACGATCGAGTGGCTGTAGCCGAGCTGGAACTCGAGCTGGGTGGGGCCCTTGGACAGGACGCGGTAGCCGACGCCCACGATCTCGAGCCTCTTCTCGTAGCCGTCGGTCACGCCGACGACCATGTTGTTGACCAGGGTCCGGGTCAGCCCGTGCAGGGACCTGCTGATCCGCTCGTCGTCGGGGCGGCGGACGTCGAGGACGCCGTCACCCTGCTCGTTGCTGGCTTTCTCGACGGTGATCGGTGCGGCCACGGTGTGGCTCAGGGTGCCCTTGGGGCCCTTGACGGTCACGACGGGACCGTCGATCGCGACGTCCACGCCCGAGGGGACCGGGACGGGAAGCTTGCCGATGCGCGACATTTGCTAGTCCTCCTCCTGATCTCTCGTCACCAGACGTAGGCGAGGACTTCCCCACCCACGCCCTTCTGGTTCGCCTGGCGGTCGGTGAGCAGCCCTTGGCTGGTCGAGATGATCGCGACACCGAGGCCGCCGAGCACCTTGGGCAGTCCAGTGCTCTTGGCGTAGACCCGCAGGCCGGGCTTGCTGATCCGGCGGACGCCGGCCAGCGAGCGCTCACGGTTGCGGCCGTACTTGAGGGTGATGGTCAGCGTCTTGCTGACCTCGCCCTCCTCGGGGTCCAGGACCTTGAAGGAGGCGATGTAGCCCTCCTGCTGCAGGATCTCCGCGACGCCCTGCTTGATCTTGCTGTGCGGCATCGACACGGAGTCGTGGAACGCCTGGTTGGCGTTGCGCAGACGGGTCAGCATGTCTGCGATCGGGTCGGTCATCGTCATTGGTTCGGTGTTCCTTCTCGTCTGGTTTCCTCGCGGACCTGTGACGTGTTGTAGGTCTGGGTGCTACCAGCTCGACTTGGTCACGCCGGGCAGCTCACCGCGGTGGGCCATCTCGCGCAGGCAGATCCGGCACAGGCCGAACTTGCGGTAGACGGCCTTGGGACGGCCGCAACGCTGGCAGCGGGTGTAGCCGCGCACCGCGAACTTGGGCTTGCGGGCCGCCTTGACCCTCAGTGCTGTCTTCGCCATGTCAGTTCTCCCTGCTCTGCCTAATTTCCGCTGTCGCGGAAGGGGAAGCCGAGCTGCTTGAGCAGCGCCCGACCTTCGTCGTCGTTGGTGGCGGTGGTCACGATCGTGATGTCCATGCCGCGGCTGCGGTCGATCCGGTCCTGGTCGATCTCGTGGAACATGACCTGCTCGGTGAGGCCGAAGGTGTAGTTGCCCTTGCCGTCGAACTGCCGCGGCGAGAGGCCACGGAAGTCACGGATGCGGGGCAGCGCCAGCGACAGCAGCCGGTCGAGGAACTCCCACATCCGGTCGCCGCGCAGCGTGGTGTGCGCACCGATCGGCATCCCCTCGCGCAGCTTGAACTGCGCGATCGACTTGCGGGCCTTGGTCACCAGCGGCTTCTGGCCGGTGATCGCGGTGAGGTCGCGGACCGCGCCCTCGATCAGCTTGGAGTCGCGAGCCGCCTCGCCCACGCCCATGTTGACCACGATCTTGACCAGGCCGGGGACCTGCATCACGTTCGCGATCTCGAACTCGGACTTCAGCGCCGGGAGGATCTCCTCGCGGTAGCGCGTCTTGAGCCGCGGAGTCACGTCGGCCGACGCCACGCCGGCCTCAGGAGTCTGGGTCTCGGTCTCGGTCTCGGTCATCAGATGTCCTTGCCGGTCTTGCGGGAGATCCGCACGCTGCGCTCGGCGGCGTACGTCGAGCCGTCGGGACGGCGCTTGGTCACGGTGTCGCGACGGAACCCGATGCGGGTCACGCCCTTGCCGTCGACCAGGATCACGTTGGAGACGTGGATCGGCGCCTCGGCGGTGATGATGCCGCCGGTGTTGCCGGCGCGACCGCCCTGGTTGACGACCTTCGTGTGCCGTTTGACGCGGTTGACGCCCTCGACGATCACCCGGTGCTCGTCACGGAGGACCTGGATGACCTTGCCCTCGGCGCCCTTGTCGCGGCCGGCGATCACCTTGACGGTGTCGCCCTTCTTGATGCTCAGGCTCTTGGGGTTGTGGGCCATCACAGCACCTCCGGTGCGAGCGAGATGATCTTCATGAACCGCTTGTCACGCAGCTCGCGGCCCACCGGGCCGAAGATGCGGGTGCCGCGCGGCTCGCCGTCCTGGCGGAGGATCACCGCAGCGTTCTCGTCGAAGCGGATGTAGGAACCGTCCGGACGGCGGCGCTCCTTGACGGTGCGCACCACGACCGCCTTGACGACGTCGCCCTTCTTGACGTTGCCGCCGGGGATGGCGTCCTTGACCGTGGCCACGATGGTGTCACCGATGCCGGCGTAGCGCCGACCCGAGCCACCCAGGACACGGATGCACAGAATCTCCTTGGCGCCGGTGTTGTCGGCGACCTTGAGACGGCTCTCCTGCTGGATCACTTCGCCTTCTCCAACACTTGTACGACGCGCCAGCGCTTGGTCGCCGAGAGCGGCCGGGTCTCCATGATCAGGACCCGGTCACCGGTGCCGCACTCGTTCTGCTCGTCGTGGGCCTTGAGACGCGCGGTCTGGCGCAGGACCTTGCCGTAGAGGGCGTGCTTGACGCGGTCCTCGACCGCTACGACCACGGTCTTGTCCATCTTGTCGCTCACCACGACGCCCTCACGGACCTTGCGGGTACGCCGCTCCTGCGTCGCAGGAGTCTCGTTCACTGCATCAGTCACTGTCACTGTCCTCGTCGTCCGAGCCCGGGGGGGTCCTGATGCCGAGCTCGCGCTCGCGCACCACGGTGTAGATCCGGGCGATGTCCTTCTTGACCGTGCGGAGCCGGCCGTGGCTCTCCAGCTGGCCGGTGGCCGCCTGGAAGCGCAGGTTGAACAGCTCCTCCTTGGCCTCCCGCAGCCGCGTCTCGAGGTCGACGTCGTTCATCTCGTCGAGCTCGTGCGCCTTGGTCCCGGATGCCATCAGAACTCACCAGCCTCTCGGGTGACGAAGCGGCACTTCATCGGCAGCTTGTGCATCGCGCGGCGCATCGCCTCGCGGGCCGTGGCGTCATCGACGCCGGACAGCTCGAACATCACGCGGCCGGCCTTGACGTTGGCGATCCACCACTCGGGCGAACCCTTGCCGGAACCCATCCGGGTCTCGGCGGGCTTCTTGGTCAGCGGGCGGTCGGGGTAGATGTTGATCCACACCTTGCCACCGCGCTTGATGTGACGGGTCATGGCGATACGCGCCGACTCGATCTGGCGGTTGGTGACGTAGTGGCTCTCGATCGCCTGGATCCCGAAGTCGCCGAAGGCCAGGCGGGTGCCGCCCTTGGCGGCACCGCTCCGCTTGGGGTGGTGCTGCTTGCGGTGCTTGATCCGACGTGGCATCAACATGGCTCAGCCCTCCGTTCCAGGCGTCGTGGTGCCGGTCGCCGGCTCAGCGGGTGCCTCGGCGGTGGTGGCGCCTGCCTCAGCGGACGGGGCGCCGCCCTCGCGGTCGGCGCGGGTCGGACGGGTGCCCCGGCTGGGACGCTCGCCGCCGGCGCGGGCCGGACGGTTGCCACGACCGGGGACGCCGGCGCGGGCCGCAGCCTGCGCCTGACGCTCGGCACGGGTGCCGGCGACCTCGCCCTTGTAGATCCAGACCTTGACGCCGATCCGGCCGAACGTCGTCCGGGCCTCGTAGAAGCCGTAGTCGATGTCGGCGCGCAGCGTGTGCAGCGGCACCCGGCCCTCGCGGTAGAACTCCGTGCGAGACATCTCGGCGCCGTTGAGGCGGCCCGAGCACTGGATCCGGATGCCCTTGGCACCCGAGCGCATCGTGGTCTGCATCGCCTTGCGCATCGCGCGGCGGAACTGCACGCGGCCGGAGAGCTGCTCGGCCACGCCCTGGGCGACGAGCTGGGCGTCGACCTCGGGGTTCTTGACCTCGAGGATGTTGAGCTGGACCTGCTTGCCGGTGAGCTTCTCGAGCTCGCCGCGGATCCGGTCCGCCTCGGTGCCGCGGCGGCCGATCACGATGCCCGGGCGCGCGGTGTGGATGTCCACCCGCACGCGGTCGCGGGTGCGCTCGATCTCGACCTTGGAGATGCCGGCCCGCTCCATGCCCTTGGAGAGCAGCTTGCGGATCGCGACGTCCTCCCCGACGTAGCTCTTGTAGAGCTTGTCGGCGTACCAGCGGGACTTGTGGTCGGTGGAGATGCCGAGCCGGAACCCGTTCGGGTTGATCTTCTGGCCCATCAGGCGTCCTCTCCCGTGGTCTCGGCCTTGGGGGCCGCGGTCTTCTTGGTGGTCTTCTTGGCGGTGCTCTTGGTAGCCGGAGCCTTCTCCGGGGCGACCTCAGAGGCCGGCTGGACGACCAGCGTGATGTGGCTGGTCCGCTTGTTGATGCGGGTGGCCCGACCCTGGGCCCGCGGGCGCCAGCGCTTCATCGTCGGACCCTCGTCGACCTGCGCCACCGACACGACCAGGTCGTGGGTGTCGAGGCCCTCGGTGGTCTCGGCGTTGGCGACGGCGCTGCGCAGGACCTTGTGCACGGTCTCCGCGGCCGCCTGCGGGGCGAACTGGAGGATGGACAGGGCCTGGTCGACCGGGACGCCGCGGACCAGGTCGACGACCCGGCGCGCCTTCATCGGCGTGATCCGGACGTAGCGGGCGCTCGCGAAGGCACCCGGGCGGTCGCCGAGCAGCGTGTCGCGGCGGGCACTGGTGCGCTGGCGCTCAGTGGTGCTCATCGACGCCGACCCTTCCGGTCATCCTTGACGTGACCTCGGTAGGTGCGGGTGGGCGCGAACTCGCCCAGCTTGTGTCCGACCATCGAGTCGGTGACGAACACCGGCACGTGCTTGCGGCCGTCGTGGACGGCGATCGTGTGGCCGATCATGTCGGGCACGATCATCGACCGGCGCGACCAGGTCTTGATGACGTTGTGCGAGCCCTTGGAGTTCTCCGCGTCCACCTTCTTCTGGAGGTGGTCGTCGACGAACGGGCCCTTCTTGAGGCTGCGAGGCATCTGTCTCTAGTTCCTTTTCCTTGGCCCGTATCAGCGCTTGTTCTTGCCGGAACGGCGACGACGGATGATCTGGGCGTCGGAGGCCTTGCGCTTGCGCGTGCGCCCCTCAGGCTTGCCCCAGGGGGACACCGGGTGGCGGCCACCCGAGGTCTTGCCCTCGCCACCACCGTGCGGGTGGTCGACGGGGTTCATGACGACACCGCGCACGGTCGGGCGCTTGCCCTTCCAGCGCATCCGGCCGGCCTTGCCCCAGTTGATGTTGGACTGCTCGGCGTTGCCGACCTCGCCGACCGTGGCACGGCAGCGGACGTCGACGAACCGCATCTCCCCGGACGGCATCCGCAGCGTCGCGCGGGAGCCCTCGCGGGCCACGAGCTGGGCGCTGATGCCGGCCGAACGGGCGATCTTGGCGCCGCCGCCCGGCCGGAGCTCGACGCAGTGCACCGTCGTACCGACCGGGATGTGGCGCAGCGGCAGGTTGTTGCCGGGCTTGATGTCGGCACCGGGCCCGGACTCGAGCATCGCGCCCTGACGCAGGTCCTTCGGCGCGACGATGTAGCGCTTCTCGCCGTCGGCGTAGTGCAGGAGCGCGATCCGGGCGGTGCGGTTGGGGTCGTACTCGATGTGCGCGACCTTGGCCGGGATGCCGTCCTTGTCGTAGCGCCGGAAGTCGATGATCCGGTACGCGCGCTTGTGCCCGCCACCCTGGTGCCTGGTGGTGATCCGACCCTGGTTGTTGCGGCCGCCCTTGCGGGGCAGCGGCCGGGTCAGGGACTTCTCCGGCGTGGTGCGGGTGATCTCGACGAAGTCGGCGACCGACGAGCCGCGACGGCCCGGGGTGGTCGGCTTGTACTTGCGAATGGCCATCAGGAAACCGGTCCTCCGAAGATGTCGATGCGGTGGCCCTCGGCGAGGCTGACGATGGCGCGCTTGGTGTCCTTGCGCTTGCCCAGCCCGTTGCGGGTCCGCCGCGTCTTGCCCGGGCGGTTGAGGGTGTTGACCGCGGTCACCTTGACGTTGAACACCTTCTCGACCGCGATCTTGATCTCGGTCTTGTTCGCGTCCGGGCGGACCAGGAAGGTGTACTTGTTCGCGTCGAGGAGGCCGTAGCTCTTCTCGGAGACGACCGGCGCGATCAGGACGTCGCGGTGGTCCTTGTGCAGGGTGCTCACTCGGACCCCTCCTCGGCCTTGTCAGCCGTCTTCTTCGTCGGCCGTCTTCTTCGCGGCCGTCTTCTTCGCGGCCGTCTTCTTCGCGGCCGTCTTCTTGGCCGCCGGCTTCTTCTCGGCGGTCTTCTTCTCGGCTGGCTGCTTCTCGGCCGTCTTCTTGGTGGCCGTCTTCTTGGCAGCGGTCTTCTTGGTCGCCGCCGTCTTCGCGGCTGGCTTCTCCTCGACCTCGGCGACCTCGGCGACCTCGGCAACCTCGGTGGCCTTGCGCTCGCTGGGGGCGCCTGCGCCGTTCACGAAGGCGTCGAAGGCGCCCTGCGTGAAGACCACGTCGTCGGAGGCGACCACGTCGTAGGTGTTGAGCTGGTCGACGGCCACGATGTGCACCTGGGGCGCGTTGCGAAGCGAGAGCCACGTGACCGCGTCGGTGCGCTCGAGCACGACGAGGAAGCGGTGGCGGTCGCTGATCGCGGAGAGCGCGGCCAGCGCGGTCTTGGTCGAGGGGCTCTCGTCGAGACCGAAGCCGCTCACGACGTGGATGCGACCGTCACGGGCCCGGTCGGAGAGGGCACCGCGCAGGGCGGCCGCCTTCATCTTCTTGGGCGTGCGCTGGTCGTAGCTGCGCGGGTGCGGGCCGTGCACGACGCCGCCACCAGCGAACTGCGGAGCGCGGGTCGAACCCTGGCGCGCGCGGCCGGTGCCCTTCTGCTTGTAGGGCTTGCGGCCACCGCCGCGGACCTCGCCGCGCCTCTTGGTGGAGGCACTGCCCTGGCGTGCGGCCGCCTGCTGGGCCACCACGACCTGGTGGATCAGCGGGATGTTGACCGCCACATCGAAGATCTCGGCGGGCAGGTCGACCTTGCTGCTCGTGCCCTTGGTGCTGGATTTGGTAGCCATGCTCAGGCCTCCCCGCCAGTGGTCTGGTCAGCGGTCCGCTTGGCCGCCGAGCGGAGCACGACCAGGCCGCCCTTGGGGCCGGGTACGGCTCCCTTGACGAGGATCAGGCCCTTGTCGGCGTCCACGGCGTGGACCGTGAGGTTCTGGGTGGTGACGGTGTCGGTGCCCATCCGGCCGGACATGCGCATGCCCTTGAAGACCCGCCCCGGGGTCGCGCAGGCACCGATCGATCCCGGCTTGCGGTGGTTGCGGTGCGCGCCGTGCGAGGACGAGACACCGTGGAAGCCGTGCCGCTTCATCGTGCCGGCGAACCCCTTGCCCTTGCTGGTGCCCGTCACGTCGATCTCCTCGCCGGGGGCGAAGGTGTCGACGGCGAGCTCCTGGCCCACGGTGTAGGTGCCGGCGCCGGTGGTGCGGATCTCCACGAGGTGGCGACGCGGCGTGGTGCCGGCCTTCTCGAAGTGACCCGCGCGGGGCTTGGTCACCTTGCGGCCCTCGATCTCGCCGAAGCCGACCTGGATGGCGTTGTAGCCGTCCGTCTCGGGCGTGCGGACCTGCGTCACCACGTTGGTGCCGGCGGCGATCACGGTCACCGGGACGATCCGGTTGTTCTCGTCCCACAGCTGGGTCATGCCGAGCTTGGTGCCCAGCAGCCCCTTCACGTTGCGTTCGGTGGTCATGTGTCGAACCTCAGAGCTTGATCTCGATGTCGACGCCAGCCGGGAGGTCGAGCCGCATGAGCGAGTCGACCGTCTTCGGTGTGGGGTCGAGGATGTCGATGAGCCGCTTGTGGGTGCGCATCTCGAAGTGCTCGCGCGAGTCCTTGTACTTGTGCGGCGAGCGGATCACGCAGTAGACGTTCTTCTCCGTCGGCAGCGGCACGGGGCCGGCGACGCGAGCACCCGTCCGGGTGACGGTGTCCACGATCTTGCGCGCCGAGGTGTCGATCACCTCGTGGTCATAGGCCTTGAGCCTGATGCGGATCTTCTGTCCCGCCATAGGTCTCTCTCGTCCTTACGTCTGCGTGCCGCGTCTGGGCCCTGTTTGTCTGGTGTGGGTCTGCTTCTTGTGGGCTGCTCTCCCCCGCCCCAGCACCGACCCCCGCGGTCGGGCGTGTCGCGTTCATTCCGGGCGACACAGGACCGTGATTCGTCGATGTTGGCGTTGGTGGCCCCCGGCGCATCGGCCGGGCTGATCGGGTCTCCTGGTTCGGTGCGGACGCACGCGAGCCCGTCAATCACAAAGGAGACGCGATTTAGGAGTCAAAACGTGCGATGCACCCCGGCAACCCGCCAGAGCAACCGGAACAGTTTGTCAGAGATCGCCTACCTCGCCAAATCGCTCTACTCTCGGTCTGTGCAGAACGAGAACACGTTCTATTTCGGATCGAAGTTCGGCTGGAAGGCACCCGCATGATCGTCGACGTCCCCGAGGGCCAGGACCCGATCATCCACGTCTGGGGGTCGATGGTGCCCGGCATCGGGCCGGCCGCGGCGAGGTTCGCGCAGGCCGTCTACGACCACAGCACGCTGGGCCTGCGCGAGTTCGAGGCCGCCCGGCTGCGGATCGCGCAGATCAACGGGTGTCTCTTCTGCCAGGACTGGCGCACCGAGCGCGACGGAGTGACGGTGGAGGAGTCGTTCGTGGAGTCGGTGTCGGACTGGCGGACCAGCCCCGACCTCGACGACCGGACCCGGCTGGCCGCAGAGTACGCCGAGCGGTACGCGCTCGACCACCACGGCCTCGACGACGACTTCTGGAGCCGCATGAAGGAGCACTACTCGGACGCCGAGATCGTCGAGCTGTCGATGTGTCTGGGCTCCTGGCTCGCCTTCGGCCGGCTCAACCGGGTGCTCGGCCTCGACACCGCCTGCGTGCTGCCCTCGCACTAGGTCCTAGACGGAGAGCACGAAGTCGAGCAGGGCCTGGCCGTCGGGGCGCAGGTCCCCGAGGTTCGTGGTCAGCAGGGTGTACCCGTGCCCCGAGTCGCCGTCGAGGAACTCCGCGCCAGCTGCCGGGGCCAGGGCCTGTGCCGCGGCGTACCACGTGCCGTCGTCATCGGCAGCGTGTGCGACCAGGCCGGGCAGCTCCCGGGCCCGGACGTCGGCGGCCCGGTCGGCCAGGGTCGTGCCCGCCCAGACATTGGGGCCGGACACGTCGGACCAGCCGTCGACCTCGGCGCCGTCGGCGACCGCGATCACGGTCTGCGAGCCGCCCATGGAGGCGCCGACCAGCACGACCCGATCCGCGCCCATCTCCTCGCGGGCGTACGCCGAAGCCAGATCGACCTGGTCCCGGGCCGGGGTGGCCTCGCCGGCCGCGCACTCCGAGCCGCCGTAGCCGCACATGTCGATGGCCAGCGACGGCAGCCCGGCGGCGGCGGCCTGCTCGGCGAAGACGCCCCAGCCGCACAGCCCGAGCATGCCGGTCTGGTGCAGCAGCACCATCACCGTGCCGTTGCCCGACTCCGAGGCGAACTCGGCGCCGACGAGCGTGAGGTCTCCACCGCCGAGCTCGATGATCGTCGCGTCCGCGGTGTCCTTGACGCCCGAGGGGCAGTGGTCCTGGATCGACATCGTGTCGTGACCGGGCCCGGCCGCCGAGCCGTCGGGGTCCGGCTCGTCGTCCGAGCAGCCGATGAGCAACACCGTGCCGAGCAGCAGCGCGGCGGCGTGGCCAAGCAGCGATCGCACCACCGCAGATTACGACGGGCTCGACTAGGGCGTGTCTGACCGATCCCGTCCGTAGCGAGCGTCGCATCCACGGGATGCTCCGCAAGGCGCCGGAGCGAAGTCGCTGTAGGTCCATCTACGAGCGACGGCAACGCCGCGGAGCGCCCGTGGGGCGGCGCTCGGTAGGTCGGGGCGGTCAGACACGCCCTAGCACCTGACAGGATGAACGACATGTCGGATCCGGGGCCTGGCGGCACGCCCCCGCCACCGGGCTGGCTCCCGCCCCCACCCCCGCCGCCGTCGTACACGGGGCACCCGCCGCCCCCCGCCTACCCCCAGCAGCCGGCTCCCGGAGCCTGGGCACCGGTGCCCGGGATGCTCGGCGCCGCCCACAAGCCGGGGGCGATGCCGCTGCGGCCGCTGTCGCTCGGCGACATGTACGACGCGGCGTTCCGGATCATCCGCTTCAACCCGAAGGCGACCGTGGGGTCGGCGGTGCTCGTGGCCGCGGTGGCGATGACGATCCCGGTGGTGATCACCGCGGTGCTCACCGCCTCGGTCAACCTCTCGCTCGACGAGAGCGGCGACACCGACGACAGCACGATCGTGGGGTTCGTCGGCTCGCTCGGCTCGCTGGGGCTCGGGATCGTGCTGGCCAGCTTCGGCACCATCCTGGTGACCGGGATGATCGCCCACGTCACCGCGGCGGCCGCGGTCGGTCGCCGGCTCACCCTCGGCGAGGCCTGGGCGGCCACCCGCGGCAAGCGGTGGCGGCTGGTCGGGCTCGCGCTGCTGCTCGGGTTCTCGGCGCTGCTGCTCATCGGCGTCTACGTGCTGCTGTGGGTGCTGGTTGTCGTCGGAGTCGGCGACAACACCGGGCTGGTGGTGATCTGGGGGTTGGCCAGCGTGCCGGCGTTCCTCTGCTTCATGGTGTGGTTCTGGGTGCGGGTCTACTACCTGCCGGTGCCGGCGCTGATGCTCGAGCCGGTCGGGATCTTCGGCGCGATCGCCCGCGGCTACAGGCTCACCGGCAAGCAGTTCTGGCGCACGTTCGGCATCGCGCTGCTGACCCTGGTGGTCGTGGGCATCGCCGCCAACGTGCTCGCCTTCCCGATCGGCATGGTCGGGCAGTTCGCCACACTGGCGGTCGGCGCCCAGTACGCGCTGCTCGTCCTGGTCATCACCCAGGCGCTCTCGCAGGTGATCTCGGCGGCGTTCGTCACCCCGTTCACCTCGGCGGTGACCTCGCTCCAGTACCTCGACCAGCGGATGCGCAAGGAGGCCTACGACGTCGAGCTGATGCAGCAGGCCGGGATCACGGCGTCGTGATCTGGCCCGACCCGCCGCTCGATCCGTCGGGCTCGGAGGCGCGCTCGAAGCTCCGCCGCGAGCTGCTGCACCCCGAGTACCACCAGCAGAACGTGCTGCAGAGGATCCTCAGCTGGATCGAGCGGAAGGTGAGCAGCGGTCTCGAGCGCGCCTCGGAGGCGCCGCCGCTGTCGACCCTGGCGACAATGCTGCTCTTCGTGGCGCTCGTGGCCGCGCTGGCGTGGCTGGCCTCGCGGGTCCGTCGTACCGCCTCCGACCGCGAGGAGAAGCGGGCCGTCCTCACCGAGGAGGTCGTGTCCGCGGCCGAGCTCCGCGCCCGCGCCGAGGCGGCGCTGGAGGGCGGCCGGTTCGAGGAAGCGGTGGTGGAGGCGTTCCGCGCGCTCGCGGTCCGCCAGGTCGAGCGTGGCCGGCTGGCCGACGCCCCCGGCGCGACCGCCCACGAGGTCGCGGGAACCCTGGCCGCGGAGTACTCCGGCCTGAGCGACCGGGTCCAGGCCAGCGCGTTGCTGTTCGACGCGGTGCTGTACGGCGACCGGCCGGCCACCCGGGAACAGGCCGTGTCGGTGCTGGCTCTCGACGACGACCTGGTGGTGCGGAGATGAAGCTGCGCCAGCACCGCTCCACCCTGCTCATCGGCCTGGCCCTGGTCGCGGCGGTCGCGACTGCGGTCGTGCTCGGTACCGGCACCCAGACCTCGATCCCGATGGACCCCGACAACCCCGGCCCGGACGGCGCCCGCGCGCTGGCCCGGGTCCTCGACGACGAGGGGGTCGACGTCGAGGTGGCGCGCGACGCCGACGCCCTGGAGTCGATCGCCGTGGACGGCCGGACTTCCGTGGTCGTCGTACTCCCCTACTACCTCGGCACCAGCACCATCGAGCGGCTGCGCGACCAGACCGCCGACGCGCAGACCGTGGTGGTGGTCGGCGCCGGTCCGGGTGTCTCCGACGCGTTCGGCGTCCCCGACGGTGGCGCCCAGGTCACCCTGGACAAGGGCCGCCGGTCCGGGTGCGACAACCGTCTGTACGACGGGCTCACCCTCGAGGTGGACAGCGCGACCGTCTACCCCGACGGCCAGTGCTTCGACGGCAAGGCCGGCGCGGTCGTCGCCGAGCCGGAGGACGGGCTGGTGCTGTTCGGGGCCGACCAGGCCCTCACCAACGACCAGATCCTGCGCGCCGACAACGCCGCGGTCGCGCTGCGGCTGCTCGGGCAGAGCGAACGGCTGGTCTGGTACGTCCCGTCACTCGACGACCTCGTGGGTGACGACGGCGTGAGCCTGCAGAGCCTGCTGCCCCGCTGGGTCCGCCCGGCGCTGGTGCTCGGGGCCATCGTGATGGTCGCCGTGATCCTGTGGCGTGCGCGCCGGCTGGGCGCGCTGGCCACCGAACCGCTGCCGGTCGTGGTGCGCGCCGTCGAGACCACCCGCAGCCTGGGCCGGCTCTACCGCCGGTCGGGCGACCGCGGCCACGCCGCCGCATCGCTGCGACGGGCCGCGGTCGCCCGCTGTGCCGAACGGCTCCGGCTCGGCTCCACCGCCCCGGCCGACGTGGTCGTCCGCGAGGTGGCCCGCCGCACCGGTCGGCGTGTGGACGAGGTGGCGGCGCTGCTCAGCCCGCCGGGCACCGTACCGTCCAGCGACGGAGACCTGATCACCCTGGCCAGGCAGCTGGCCGAGCTCGACAGAGAGGTACGTCGTACATGAGTGAGCCGTCTATGACCGAGAACGTGTCAGAGCCTGCCCGCGAGCGGCTCGCGGCGGTGCGTGTCGAGGTCGGCAAGGCCGTGGTCGGGCAGGACGCCGCCGTGTCGGGGCTGCTGGTCGCCCTGCTGTGCGGCGGCCACGTGCTGATGGAGGGTGTGCCCGGCACCGCGAAGACACTGCTGGTGCGCACCCTGGCCGCCGCGCTGTCGGTGGACACCAAGCGGGTGCAGTTCACCCCCGACCTGATGCCCGGTGACATCACCGGCTCGATGGTGATCGACAGCCGCCAGGCCGGTGAGCTGACCTTCCGGGAGGGCCCGGTCTTCACCAACCTGCTGCTCGCCGACGAGATCAACCGGACCCCACCCAAGACCCAGTCCGCGCTGCTCGAGGCGATGGAGGAGGGCCAGGTCTCGGTGGACGGCGTCTCGCGCAAGGTGCCCGAGCCGTTCCTGGTCGCCGCCACCCAGAACCCGATCGAGTACGAGGGCACCTATCCCCTGCCCGAGGCCCAGCTCGACCGGTTCCTCCTCAAGGTGGTGCTGCCGATCCCGGAGCGCGACCAGGAGCGCGAGATCCTGCGTCGGCACGCCGCCGGCTTCGACCCGCGCGACGTGCGAGCCGCCGGGGTGACGGCCGTGGCCGGGCCGGCCGACATCGCTGCCGGGCAGGCCGCAGTCAAGACCGTCCAGGTCACCGACGAGGTGGTCGGCTACATCGTCGACATCGCCCGGGCCACGCGGGAGTCGCCCTCGCTGAGTCTCGGCGTCAGCCCGCGCGGAGCCACCGCACTGCTCCGCGCGGCCCGGGCGTGGGCCTGGCTGACCGGCCGCGACTTCGTCACTCCAGACGACGTGAAGGCGCTGGCGCACGCGAGCGTCGTCCACCGACTGGGGCTGCGTCCCGAGGCCGAGCTGGAGGGCGTCGACGTCGCCGAGGTGCTGGCCTCCGCGCTCGGCTCGGTGCCGGTGCCGCGGTAGATGGAGGTGGTCCGATGGTGATCACTGGCCGGGTGCCGCTGCTGCTGGTCCTGGGGCTGGTGCCGGTGGTGCTCCGACCCGAGGCGAGCACGGTCCGACTGTGGCTGCTCGTGGTCGCCGTGCTGCTGGTCGCGGACCTGGTGCTTGCTCCGGCCGCGCGGGCCGTCGCGGTCACCAGGACACCCGTGGGCACGGTGCGGATGGGGTACGACGCCGAGTCACTGCTGCTGGTCGAGAACGTCGGCCGCCGTCGGCTGCGTGGACTGGTGCGCGACGCCTGGCAGCCGACTGCGGGAGCCACCGCCAACCGACACCGGATCGCCCTCTCCCCGGGTGACCGGGTCCTGCTCCGCACACCGCTGAAACCGAGGCGCCGCGGCGACCTGCACGCGGTCGGCGTCACGGTCCGGCTGCGCGGTCCCCTCGGGCTGGCCGCGCGACAGCGGACCCTCCACGTCCCGGGCACGGTCCGCTCGCTGCCGCCGTTCGAGTCCCGCAAGCACCTGCCCAGCCGCCTGGCCCGGCTCCGCGAGCTCGACGGCCGGGCCGCGATCCGGGTTCGTGGGCAGGGCACCGAGTTCGACTCGCTGCGCGAGTACGTCCGCGGCGACGACGTCCGCTCCATCGACTGGCGAGCCAGCGCGCGCAACCGCAACGTCGTCGTACGCACGTGGCAGCCCGAGCGGGACCGGCGCGTGGTGCTGGTCCTCGACACCTCGCGCACCTCGGCCGGTCGGGTCGAGGACGTGCCGCGCCTCGACTCCGCGATGGACGCTGCGCTGCTGCTGGCAGCGCTGGCGGCCCGGGCCGGGGACCGGATCGACTTCGTGGCGGGCGACCGGCGGGTCCGCGCCCGGCTGCGCTCGCGCGGCGCCCGCGACGTGGCCGCCAACCTCCAGGACACGATGGCCGACCTCGAGCCGGTGATCGCCGAGGCCGACTGGTCCGCCCTGGCCGGCGCGGTCACCCAGTTCGGCCGGCAGCGGGCGCTCGTCGTACTCCTCACACCGCTCGAGCCGTCCGCTGTCGAGGAGGGGCTGCTGCCGGTGCTGCCCGCGCTGACCCGGCACCACCGGGTCGTTCTTGCCTCGGTCCGCGACCCAGCCCTGGCGCAGCTCGCGGCCACGCGCGGCACCATCGACGAGGTGTACGACGCCGCCGCGGCCGAGCAGGCCATGGTGCGCCGCCGCCAGACCGCCGAGCTGCTCGGTGCGGTCGGGCTCCACGTCATCGACGCCGACGCGGAGCGCCTGCCGCCGGCGCTGGCCGACCACTACCTCACCCTCAAGGCCAGCGGCCTGCTCTAGCCTGCACCTCATGAACGACGCCGCGGCAACAGCATTCCTGGTGGCGGCCTCAGTCCAGGCAGGGTTCCTCGCGACGGTCACGATGCTGGTCTACCCGGTGCTGGCGCGCGTGCGCGCCACCCACTGGCGGCAGGAGCACGACCGACACCGCCGCTCGATCGTGCCGATGGTGGCCGTCACCTACGCCGCCGTGGCCGGGACCGGTGCCTGGTGGCTGGCCGTCGACTGGTCCACACTCGCGGCGGTCGCCGTCACCCTGGCCGTGCTGTCGATGGCGGTGACCGCGGTGCTGGCAGCGCCGCTGCACCGCAGGCTGGTCCGGCGCGACGACGCGGTGATCGACCGGCTGCTCCGGGTCGACCGGATGCGCACCGTGCTCGCGGCGGCGGCGGTGGCTCTCGCTGTGCTTGAAGTCCTGCGCTAGACGTCGGAGACCGGCTCGGCCAGCCGGGCACCGCGGGGGTGCTGCACCACCACCCGGTCAACCAGCCACTCGGCGACCTCGGCCTCCTCCTCGAGGCCCTCGCCGGGGCCGCGCAGCACGACCTTGCAGTCGTCGAACGTGAGTGTGAGCCGCCACCACAGGCCCCCGA
This sequence comes from uncultured Actinomycetota bacterium, assembly GCA_963817125.1. Taxonomy (GTDB): domain Bacteria; phylum Actinomycetota; class Actinomycetes; order Propionibacteriales; family Nocardioidaceae; genus Nocardioides. The sequence continues at coordinate 5,690 of CAWFNB010000016.1, read as the reverse complement.
AAGCGCTGATGAAGCGGGCCTTCCGTACGTCGTCGGTGCCGAGAATCAGCACCTGGTCGGTGGTGTCGCCCTGCCAGACGGCGAGCATCTGCCTGCGCAGCTCGACCCGGGCCGGCCGCGGACCCTGGGGGTCGCGGAACAGGTGCAGTGACCTATCGGTGAGCACGACGAGCCGCGGCTTGAACCCCTGCCGGGCCGAGAAGGACCCGATCGGCCGCTCGGGTCGCGGTCCGCTGTCGTGATCGAGCCAGAGCGGCTCGTCGATGTCGATCCCGAGCTCGCTCAGTGCCGCGCGCAGCTCCGCGTAGGCGCGTTCCATGCCTTCCCCGTCGCGGACCATGCCCTGCACGTCGGCGACCACCGATTCCAGAGGCAGTGTCCAGCCCTCGTCGGAGTCCAGGCGAGTGCCTTCGGGCCAGGACCAGGTCTGGTGGCAGGTGCCGGCGTCGATGGCCGCGATGCCGATCGAGGCGGTCAGCACGCGCGCAGTGAACTTCTCCGACCACGCGCCATACGCCGGATCTCCGTTGCGCGCCATGCCGCGATCGGCGGCTGTGGCCTCGGCCAGGGCGGGTCCCTCGCCGGCCTCGAGCAGGTCGAGCACGGAAGCCAGCGTGATTGCCGGCCCACGGGTCGACCTGCGGGCCGCGTCCAGCACCTCCGCGACCAGGGCCCGCCACTGGGGCACTGTGACCTCGGTCGGGTGCTCCTCCCAGGTGATCGGGCGGAGCCGGTCTCCTCGGGGGTCGAGATCGCGGGCCACTGCCTCCTCGTGGCGGGCGACGAGGTCGCCGAAGACCCCGGTAGTCGGCCACCATGCCGGCGGGTGAGTCAGCCAGCCGGCGGCGTCCGCAGCCTCGACGAAGTGGCGCAGCCCGGTGAACGGAGCGACGTGGCGGCGGCCGCGTGCGAACGCCGGGGACAGCCACTCGGTCCTCAGCACGGTCCAGGCCTCCGTGATCTGGTCGCGGGAGGCCAGGGCGGCGGCGTTCGACTCCGACAGGAGCGCCGCGGCGCGGGCGCAGGCGCCGGCCCAGTTCCCGAGGTCGGCCTCAAGGGCCGCGGTCTTGGTCCGGAGCGACGAGGTCAGTCGGGCGGTCGGCCAGGTCAGCCGTGGACCACGCCCACCGACCAGGCTGCGACCCACGTCTCCGTGAGCGACCCGGGCTGCCCAGCGAACCCCGCGCTCCTCCTCGACGACGGCCTGGGCGGCCGCCACGACGAGCAGGTCTCGCAGCTCTCCTTTGTCGAGGCAGGCGAGCAGCGGCATCCCCAGCATCAGTTCGCCCTCGGTGAGCTCGAGCTCGGCCTGCGGCACCAGCCGCACCGTGTCGGGCCAGTCGACGCGGTCCTGCGGGTCGACCGCGGCCCGCAGCGCAACCATCTCGCCCTCGTCGAGCGGCACCCCGCGCCGTTCGGGTCGCCGCGGCCAGAACCGGGTCACGTTGTAGCCGGTCGCCGCCAACAGGACCGACCAGATGACGACGTACACCGGTTGATGCCGCGTCGCAACCATCAGCAGACCCAGGGTTGCGAGCATCAGCAGGACCATCGTGCACAGCAAAGCCGCCCACGCCCTGTTGAGGGCCCGAGCAGTGCGGAGCAGCCGACTCCGTGCCTCGTCCAGCGAGTCGGAGACGTCGACCGAGATCGACATGGTCACGGTCGGCATGATCGACCCAACGGCGCGGCCCCGTGGCCGATTTCGCAGAAGTCTGGGGTGGTCCGCGCAGAGGGTCAGGCCTGGGTGGCCACCCGGTCCTCGAGGTAGCGGCTGTCGATGTCGCCGGTGGCGCCGCGGTGGTAGGCCTGGCGTCCGAGCACGAACACGTAGGCGAGGAAGGCCAGCTCGGCCGTGATGCCGATGCCGACCCGAGCCCAGGTGGGCAGCCCCGAGGGGGTCACGAACGCCTCGATCAGTCCGCTCACGAACAGCACGCAGACCAGGCCGAGTGCGACGGTGCCGGCGGTCCTGCCCTCGTGGGCGATCGACTGGGAACGGGACAGCTGTCCCGGCTCGATCCACGACCAGAACAGCCGCAGGCCGATGCCGCCGGCGACGAAGACCGCGGTCAGCTCGAGCAGCCCGTGCGGGAGGATCAGCCCCCAGAACAGCTGGCCGTGGTCGTGCCGGTGCATGATCGAGCCGATGATCGCCAGGTTCTCGATGTTCCTGAACAGCAGGATGATCACCGGGAAGCCGAGGATCCCGAACGCAATGCACAGCGCGGAGACCCAGGCGTTGTTGATCCAGACCTGCGCGGCGAAGTGGCTGGCGGCGTACGAGCTGTAGTAGTCCTCGAAGTCGTGGTTGACCAGCTGGTCGACCTCCTCGGGCGTGAGCAGGCTCTGCTCGACGTTGGGGTGGTCGAGCAGCCAGAGCATCATCACCGCGGTCACCACCACGTTGCCGGCCAGGCAGCCCAGCCACCACCAGCGCAGCCGGTAGAGCCCGGCCGGGAACCGCTCGGTGAAGAACGCGGCGAAGCCGCGCCACGAGCTGACGCGGGTGCCGACGGCCTTGTTGCGGGCCTTCGCGAGCAGCGAGGACAGGTGCGCGACGAGCGACGGGTCGGGTGCGGAGGTGCGGACCACGGACAGGTGAGTGGCGACCTGCTGGTAGAGGTCGACCAGCTCGTCGCTCTCGGCGCCGCTGAGCCGGCCGCCATGGACCAGCGCATCGAGTCGCTGCCACTCGTGCGCGTGCGCGAGCACATACGCGTCGAGGTCCACGCGCTCAGCCTAGATCGGCCCCACCCCTCCCTACACTGACCGCACCATGTCCGCCCCCGAGTTCGCGACCCTCACGACCGATGACCTGGTCACCGGCGAGGCGGTCGCGCTCGACCTGCCGCCGGCCAGTCTCGGTTCGCGGATCGTCTCGGGGCTTATCGACGTGCTCGTCACGATGATCTTGTTCATCGCCGCGATCTTCGTCTTCGTCGTCGCGGCACTTCAGGCCGACGGCGCATTGATCTACGCCTCGTTCATCCTGACGCTGATCATGGTCTTCCTCGTCTTCCCGGCCACCCTGGAGACGCTGACGTCCGGGAAGTCGCTCGGCAAGCTGGTCTGCGGCCTCCGCACGGTCCGCGACGACGCCGGCCCCATCACCTTCCAGCACGCGTTCGTCCGTGCCCTGATCGGCTTCGTCGAGATCTACGGCTTCACCGGCGTGCCGGCGTTCTTCTCGGCGCTGATGAGCTCGCGCGGCAAGCGCCTCGGCGACTACGCCGCCGGCACCTACGTCGTCCGCGACCGGGTCAGGCTGCGGCTCGCGCCGCCCACGCTGATGCCGCCGCCACTGGCGCAGTGGGCCCGGGGCGCGGACATGGCCTCCCTCCCGACCGGCCTCGCGTTGGCGGTCCGCCAGTTCCTGAGCCGGCTGCCCACGCTGGACCCCCACTCGCGGGTCACGATCGGCCAGCGGCTCGCCGACCAGGTCAGCCAGTACGTCGCGCCGGACCCGCCGCGCGGCACCCCGCCGGAGGCCTACCTCGCTGCGGTCATCGCCTCCCGCCGCGAACGAGACCAGGCCCGGCTGCGCCGCGAGGCCGAGCTGCGACGCCGGATGACCACGCGGCGCTGAGCCGCGTGAGAGAGGATGTCGCGGTGATCGACCCGACCGCGCTCTGGAACTTCGACGACCCGGCCGGCTCCGAGCAGCGGTTCCGAACCGCGGCAGAGACGGCCGAGGGCACCGACCGGCTGGTCCTGATGACCCAGGTGGCCCGCGCGCTCGGCCTCCAAGAGCGGTACGACGAGGGCCACGCCGTCCTCAACGACCTGTCCGCCGACGACCCCGAGGTGGCGACGCGGGTCTCGCTCGAGCGCGGCCGGCTGCTGCGCTCGGGCGGCGAGCCCGAGCCCGCGCGCCCGCACTTCGAGGCCGCCGCGGCCACCGCACGGGACGCCGGGCTGGAGGCACTGCACGTCGACGCGCTGCACATGGTCGCGCTGGCCGCGCCGGCCGAGGAGCAGCTCCAGCTCACCGAGGCGGCCCTGGCGGCCGCGCGTTCGTCGTCGGAGCCGGCGGCACGCAACTGGGACGCCTCGCTGCTCAACAACCTCGGCATGGTGCACGCCGACGCGGGCGATTGGGGTGCGGCCCTGGCCGCCTTCGAGGAGGCCCTCGAGGCGTGTGAGCGACAGAGTCATTCGGCGGCGGACGCCGGCCGCACCCGGGTGGGGAAATGGATGGTCGGGTGGGCGCTGCGCAACCTCGGTCACAAGGACGAGGCGCTCGCCGTCCAGCGCGCCCTCAAGGCCGAGCTCGAGGCAGCCGGCGAGGAGGACCCGTACGTCGACGAGGAGCTCGCCCTGCTCGAGGGCGGCTGACCCGCTCGACTGTCGGCACTGGCGAGTACCGTCGGGACATGGCCCCGGTGTTCGCCGCCTTCCTGGTGGTCGCGGCGCTGTTGTGCGTCGCGGCCTATGGACTCGGCATGGCCATGGGCAAGCGCGGCGAGCCGATGCGAAACAGGCTGACGACCCGGTGGCGGCACCGGCGAGGGCCGCAGCCGCAGTCGCGGCCGATCGAGGCGATCGCGGCTGACCTGCACCGGCTCGGCAACCGGTTCCACGGCCTCGACCCGCACGCGTCGTTCGCCAAGACCGAGGCGGTGCGCGGGGCCTACGACCGGGCCCTGGGCGAGTGCTGCGCCGCACTCGGCCTCACCCACCTGCTCGGCGTCCTGCCAGCCGGTCCGGAGCTCGACGCCGAGCGCGAGCGGGTGGAGCTGCAGCTCACCGACTCCGGCGTCCGGCTCCCCCACGCTGCTTGACGTAGGCCAGATCGGTGATCGTGCGTCCCGAGTCCAGTCCCTTGCGCTCGAACCGGGTCCGCGGACGCTCCTGCCACCGCGGGACCGGGCCGCCCTCGAGCGTCGGCTCGGCGTCGAGCACCTCGCGCATCTGGTCGGCGTAGTCGGCCCAGTCGGTGGCCAGCCGCCACGTCGCGCCCGGCGCGAGTCGGCTGGCGGCCAGGCGGGCGAACGCCGGGCCGACCAGCCGACGCTTGTGGTGCCGCTGCTTGGGCCAGGGGTCGGGGAAGAAGGTCCACAGCTCGGCCAGCGCGGCCGGACCGAGCAGGTGCTCGAACGACCAGACCGCGTCGACGCCGATCAGCCGCACGTTGTCCGCACCTGCCTCGTCCAGCCGCCGCAGCGTGTCGGCCACGCCGGGCCGCCACACCTCGAAGGCCAGCACGTCGTACGCCGGGCGCGCGGCCGCGAGCCGAGCGGTCGCCTCGCCGACGCCCGAGCCGATCTCCACGACCAGCGGCGCCTCGCGCCCGAACCATGCGGCGAACGAGAACCCGGGTCGGTCGACCTCCTCGTCCGGGATCACCCAGCGCTCATGGTGGGCGTCCCAGGCGGCAGCCTGGGAGGGGGTGAAGCGGTTGCCGCGCCGTGCGTACGAGAGAACCTCCCGCATCCGGCGGCCGTCCTCGGTCAGCCGGTGGTGTGGCCTCGCGGGCCGGACGAGCTCGTCCATGCGAGTTTTCACTGCGTCGCTAGGCCGTGGCGGCGGCGCTGATGAGGGCAAGGACGACCGCAGCGAGGACGACGAGCAGGGCCAGGCCGATGATGCAGGTGCCGACGATGCCGCAGATGCGCCCGGCGTTGGCGGTGCTGCGGCCACCGAGCTGGCCGTTGCTGGCGTCGATCTCGGCGACCACGCGGTTGCCC
>CAWFNB010000015.1:0-65138 GCA_963817125.1 uncultured Actinomycetota bacterium | reverse complement strand
GCGGTAGACGAGCGGCGGGATGACCAGCGCGATCAGCAGTTGACGCCCGAGTGCTTTCAGAGGGTTGAGCGGCCGCGGATCGCCGTTCACCCGTACGACGCGCAGCCGGGTGGCCAGCTGCCCGAACGACCCGCCCGAGAGCGCGGTGAACAGCGCGGACTCGAGCACGAAGATGCCGAGGACGTAGAAGCCGGCCTCGCGGCTGCCGCTCCACTCCTCGACACCGCCGAGCAGCAGGATCACCACGAACGTCGACGCGAACCAGTCGACCACCAGCGCCACGATCCGGCGGGCCCAGGTCGCGGTCTCCACCGCGCCAGCCTCTCAGGGCCGGCCCGACCGCCGCGGCAATGGGCACCTGTTACACGCCCGAAACAATCGCGATACGGTCGAGAAACTGCCCCTGCATACGTTGCGGACAACTTCCGGAGCAGCCCGCTCCGGATGTTCTCACTCGCAGACTTTCCGGTTGCCCGCACAGATCACGTGACTGCGCCCGCAGCCAAGGAGGACGAATGTTCCAGAACAGCGACGAGCTGCTCAAGTACGTCAAGGACGAGGGCGTCGAGATGATCGACGTTCGCTTCTGCGACCTGCCCGGCATCATGCAGCACTTCACGATCCCGGTGTCCTCGTTCGGCCAGGAGACGTTCGACGAGGGCGTCAACTTCGACGGCTCGTCGATCCGTGGCTTCCAGGCGATCCACGAGTCCGACATGTCGCTGTTCCCGGACCCGACCACGGCCTACATCGACCCGTTCCGCACGGCCAAGACGCTGGTCATCAACTTCTTCATCCACGACCCCCTGACCGGCGAGGCCTACTCCCGCGACCCGCGCAACATCGCGCGCAAGGCCATGGCCTACCTCGGCACCACCGGCATCGGCGACACGGCGTACTTCGCGCCCGAGGCCGAGTTCTACGTGTTCGACAACGTGCGCTTCGAGACCAAGCAGAACACCGGCTACTACGAGATCAACTCCTCGGCCGGCGCCTGGAACACCGGTGACGCGTTCGAGAACGACAACCGCGGCTACAAGGTGAAGTACAAGGGCGGCTACTTCCCCGTCGCCCCGACCGACCACTTCGGCGAGCTCCGCGACGAGATGGTCATCGAGCTCGAGAAGGCCGGGCTCCAGGTCGAGCGGGCCCACCACGAGGTCGGTACCGCGGGCCAGGCCGAGATCAACTACCGGTTCGACGAGCTGCTCAAGGCCGCCGACAACGTGATGAAGTTCAAGTACGTCATCAAGAACACGGCCTGGCGCAACGGCAAGACGGCGACGTTCATGCCGAAGCCGATCTTCGGCGACAACGGGTCGGGCATGCACGTGCACCAGTCGATCTGGAACGCCGGCGAGCCGCTGTTCTACGACGAGACCGGCTACGGCGGCCTCTCCGACACCGCCCGCTTCTACATCGGTGGACTGCTCAAGCACGCTCCGTCGCTGCTGGCGTTCACGAACCCGACGGTGAACTCCTACCACCGCCTGGTCCCGGGCTTCGAGGCCCCGATCTCGCTGGTCTACAGCCAGCGGAACCGTTCCGCCTGCGTCCGGATCCCGATCACCGGCTCCAACCCGAAGGCCAAGCGGATCGAGTTCCGCTGCCCCGACCCGTCCTCCAATCCCTACCTCGCGTTCTCGGCGCTGCTGCTGGCCGGCCTGGACGGCATCAAGAACAAGATCGAGCCCGCCGCCCCGATCGACAAGGACATCTACGAGCTCCCGCCGGACGAGATGGCCGACATCGACCAGGTGCCGACCTCGCTCGGCGCCGTCCTCGACTCGCTCGAGGCCGACCACGAGTTCCTGACCGCCGGCAACGTCTTCACGCCGGACCTCATCGAGACCTGGATCGACTTCAAGCGTGAGAACGAGATCCTGCCGGTGCAGCTGCGGCCGCACCCGCACGAGTTCGAGCTCTACTACGACATATAGGAGTAGAGCTCGAACTCGCTGACCGACGACGAACGAAGGCCTCGGCGACAGCCGGGGCCTTCGTGGTTTCGAAGCTTCCGAAGGCTGGTGCTGATTGACGCTGCTAGGCGAGGGCCAAGAAGAGCTTCTCCATCTTCTTGATGTCGACGCCTTCGAGGCCGTCGCCGTCCTCGAGACAGTGCTGTAGACCCGTTGCGACGATCGCGTAGCCGGCACGCGAGAGTGCCTTGTTGACCGCGGCCAGCTGGGTGAGGACGTCCTCGCAGGAGGACCCCTCCTCCATCATCCGGATCACGCTGGCCAGGTGACCGTTGGCGCGCTTCATCCGGGTGATGATCGCCTTGATCTCGGTGGGTTCGAGGTCCATCACTTGCTCCCTTCTGCGGTGTCAGGCGCCGACAGGGCTTCCAGTGCTGAGGTGAGCCGGCCCCGCGCATCCTCGGAGATGCTGCGCAACGCCTCGCTCGGCTCGTCGACGAACGTCGTCATGATGGCCGGGTCGAAGGCCTCGACCAGGGTCGTCGTCGCGCCGGCCGAGCGGACCACGACGTTGCAGGGCAGGAGCGCCGCGATCGACGGCTCAGCCTGGAGCGCCTCGTGGGCTAGCTCTGGTCGGCAGGCGCCCAGGATGATCTGCGGAGCGACGTCTACGTCGAGCTTCGTCTTCAGCGTCGCCTTGAGGTCGATCTCGGTGAGCACGCCGAAGCCCGCCTCCGCCAGCTGCTCGCGCACCGCAGCCACCGTCTCGTCGTAGGGGCGCTCGGTGGTGATTGACAGCGTGTAGTCGGTCATGGCCCCAACTGTACAACCCCCCGGGGGGTTCTGTTACGGTCGTGGTTATCCCCCTAGGGGGTTCCAAAGACGCAGGCCACCGGTCCGACGAAAGGGACATTCATCCATGACCGCTCTGACCGTTCTCACGATCGAGACGCCGTCGCTCGGCGACCGTAGCTATCTCGTGCATGACGGCGCGGTCGCCTTCGTGGTCGATCCGCAACGCGACATCGACCGCGTCCTCGACCTGCTCGACGAGCACGACGTCCGCCTCACCCACGTCTTCGAGACCCACATCCACAACGACTACGTCACCGGCGGTCTGGCGCTCGCGCGGCGCACCGGCGCCGCGTACCTCGTCAACGGCGAGGACGAGGTTTCCTTCGACCGTACGCCTGTGCGCGACGGCGAGGTCGTGGCCGTCGGAGACCGGATGCGCGTGGTCGCGGTCGCCACCCCGGGCCACACCTTCACCCACCTCTCGTATGCACTCGTCGAGGCGGCCGAGGGCAGCGAGTTCGACCTGGACGCCTCGGCCGGGGTGTTCTCGGGCGGCTCGTTGCTCTTCGGGGCGACCGGTCGTCCCGACCTGCTCGGCGAGGAGCACACCGAGGAGCTCAGCCGCCGCCAGCACGCGTCGGCCCACCACCTCACGCGGCTGCTCCCCGACGCCGCCGAGGTCTACCCCACCCATGGGTTCGGGTCGTTCTGCGCCGCCACCCAGAGCGACGCGACCGAGTCGACGATCGGTGCGGAGAAGTCGGTCAACCCGGTGCTGACCCAGGACGAGGAGACCTACGTCCGCGAGCTGCTCGACGCGCTGGGCAGCTTCCCGGCGTACTACGCGCACATGATGCCCGCCAACGCGGCCGGCCCCTCCGAGCCCGACCTCAGCCCCCCGAGCGTCGCCGACCCCACCGAGGTACGTCGCCGCATCGAGGACGGCGAGTGGGTCGTGGACCTGCGCAACCGCACGGCCTTCGCGGCCGGACACGTCGCCGGCAGCCTCAACTTCGGCATCGAGGGAAAGTTCTCCACCTACCTCGGCTGGCTGATCCCCTGGGGAACACCGCTCACGCTGCTTGGCGAGACTGCCGATGACGTCGCCCAGGCCCAGCGCGAACTGGTGCGCATCGGCATCGACCGCCCCGCCGCGCACGCCACCGGTTCACCGGAGGACTGGGCCGACGAGGTCGCCTCGTTCCCCACGGGCGTCTTCGCGGACCTCGCGCAGGTCCGGCACCACCGCGAGGTCGTCGTCCTCGACGTACGCCGCGAGGAGGAGTTCGCTGCGGCCCGGATCGAGGGAGCCGTCAACGTGCCGCTGCACGAGCTGCTCGACCGTGTCGACGACGTCCCGGCAGGCGAGGTGTGGGTGCACTGCGCAAGCGGTTACCGGGCCTCGGTGGCCGCCTCGCTCCTCGACGCGTCGGGACGCACCATCGTCGCGATCAACGACTCCTTCGAGAACGCCGCCGAGGTTGGCCTGCACCTGGTCGGCCCCGACGCGTGACCACGGTTGCCGCCGCGATCCTCGCCGGCGCGCTGATCGGGCTGAGCCTCGGCGCGCTCGGCGGCGGCGGCTCCATCCTGGCCGTCCCGGTGCTGGTCTACGCCCTCGGGCAGAGCCCTGCGCAGGCCACCACCGGGTCACTGGTGGTCGTCGGCGTGACCTCCCTGATCGGGGCCGTCACGGCGTACCGCGCCGGCCACGTCCTGCTCGCCCGCGGTGCCGCCTTCGGTGCCGTAGCACTCGGCGGTGCCGTGGTCGGCGCCAAGGCCTCCGCCCTCGTGCCCGAGTCGACGCTGCTCGCCTGCTTCGCGGCGCTGATGCTCGCGGTCGCCGTCGTCATGGCGGTGCGTCTCGTGCGTGGCGAGCAGCACCATAACCGGCGGGGGTCGCTGGACGACCCGATCATCACCTTCAGCCCGACGTTCGCCTGCCGGTGCCCCCGCGCCCTCACGGTGCTGATCACCGCCAGCGTGGTCGGACTTCTCACCGGCTTCCTCGGCGTCGGCGGCGGCTTCCTCGTCGTCCCCGCACTCCTGCTCGCGCTCGCCCTGCCGATGGAGTACGCCGCCGGCACATCCTTGGTCGTCATCACCATGACCAGCGCCGTCGCCCTCGTCGTCCGCGCCAGCTCCGGCGTCTCTCCCGACTGGTGGCTGGTACTGGTCCTGACCGCCGCCTCGGCCATCGCTGCGGTGGCCGGGGCCCGGCTCGCGGACCGCGTCGACGCCCGTCGCCTTCAATTCGCCTTCACCGTCCTCGTGCTCGGCATCGCGGGCTACACCGCGGTCCGCGCCTTCCCCGCCCTCGTCTGAACCGATCGAACGAGACTGCCATGTCCACGACGCACGCCCGCCACGCCGCCGCCCCCGAGCCCGACCTCGGCTACCGACCGGGCCCGCTCGGACGCCTCAGTGTCGCGGTCACGCGCCAAGCCCGTCTCACCACGGTCGTGTGGCTGCTTGTGATCGTCGGGCTCGGCGTCTTCGCACCCCGCGTCGAGTCCGAGCTTTCTGGCGCCGGGTGGCAGGCGAACGGCTCCGACTCCGTCACGGCGCGAGAACTCGCCCGGGAACACTTCGGTGGGAACGCCTCGACGGCGATCCAGGTCGTCGTGCACTCGACCGACGGCCCGCTCACCTCGCCCCAGGGCCAAGAGGTGATCGCCAGCGCCACCGCCCTGCTCGAAGAGGATCCCCGCATCGCCGACGTGGTCCAGCCCAAACCCGGCACATCCCTGAGCCAGGACGGTGCCACCGCGGTTCTGTTGGCCGGCGCGAACGCCGACCCAAACGAGATGGTCCGGGCCGCCGACGACCTAAAAGGGCCCCTTCAGGACCTCTCCACCTCGGGGATCCAGGTGAACCCGACCGGGGCCTCGCTGCTCTGGTCGGACTTCAACGAGGCCAACCTGTCGGCGATGCTGAAGTCAGAGCTGTACTCGTGGCCGGTGACGCTGGCGATCCTGGTGCTGGCTTTTGGCGCGCTGGTTGCTGCCGGCCTTCCACTGATCCTCACGCTCGCAGGGCTCGTCGCGTCGGCCGGATCTCTGGTGCTGATCAACCAGTTCGTGCCGGTCTCCATCTGGGCGATGAACTTCGCCATGATGTTCGCCCTGGCCCTCGGTATCGACTACGCGCTGTTCATCGTGGTCCGTTACCGCGCCGCCCGGGCCCGAGCCGGCAGCACCCCGCAGAGCGCGATCGCCGAGACCATGGACACCGCCGGCAAGGCCGTCCTCCTGTCCGGAGCGACCGTCCTCATCTCGCTCTCCGCAGTGATGCTGGTGCCCTCCCCCTCCTTCCGCTCCATGGCCGGCGGCATCATGCTCTCCGTCGTCTTCGTGCTCGCAGCCACCCTGACACTGCTGCCCCTGGTGCTCGCGAAGCTGGACCACCGCATCAACAACCTCTCGCTCCCCTGGTCGCGCACCGGCGAGCACCGCTCCCCGAAGTTCGCCGCCTGGGGCGAGCGGCTCTGGAAGCGCCCGGTCGCCTTCGGGCTGGCCGCTCTCGTCGTGCTCCTCGCGCTTTCCGCCCCGGTGATGGGTCTGAGGACCGCGATGCCGTCGATCGCGGTGCTACCCAAGGACTCCTCCGCCCGCGTGGGCTACGACCTGGTGCAAAGAGCCTTCGGCGACGGCGCACCCGGCACCCTCACCATCGTCGTCAACAAGACCGACGCCACAACCGCGTCGGTGGTCCTGGCCGGCGACCCCGGCATCGCCGGCGCGATGCCCGCGACGCCGGCAGCCGACGGATCCCCGTACGCCCTGATCCAGGCGGTGCCGACCGTCGACCCGTCCGACCCCGCCCTGAGCGACACGGTCGACCGGCTCCGCGCAGTCCTCCCCGCCTCGGCCTACGTCGGAGGAGCCGCGGTCGAGAACCTCGACCTCAAGACCCAGCTCGACGGCTCCACGCCATTGGTCATCGGCGTCATCCTGGCGCTCGGCTTCCTGCTCCTGCTAGTCGCCCTCCAGGCGCCGCTGATCGCTCTGCTCGGGACCCTGGCCAGCCTTCTCTCGACTGCCGCCGCCTTCGGTGTCGCGCGCTTGGTGTTCCAAGAGGGATGGGGTGCCGGGTTCATGGGCTTTGAGTCCCAAGGCTTCCTGGACGCCTGGGCGCCGGTGTTCTTCTTCGCGATGATCTTCGCGATCGCGATGGACTACACCGTCTTCCTCCTCGCCTCGGCAAAGGAGCACTTCGAGCACTCCGGCGACCCGAAGGACGCGATGGTCGGGTCGCTGGCCCACTCCGGCCGGGTCATCTTCGCGGCCGGCGCCGTCATGGTTGCGGTGTTCTTCACCTTCGCCCTGTCCGGCCCGCTTCCGCCCAAGGAGATGGGCATCGTGCTCGGCGCCGCCGTGCTCCTCGACGCGTTCCTTGTCCGGCTCGTCCTCCTACCCGTACTGCTGCGCCTCACCGGCCGGGCAGCCTGGTGGGCGCCACGCCGGCTGACCCGGGTGCTGCCCGACATCCGCTTCTCCCACAGCTGAACGGAGACCCCCTCATGTGCCGAGCAGTCCGATGCAAGACGTGCGGCCGGACCACGTGGTCCGGCTGCGGCCAGCACATCGCGAGCGTCAGGGCGCGGGTTCCCGCTGGACAGTGGTGTCCCGGCGAGCACTGCAAGACCGGCGCGAGCGGATCCAGCAACAATCCCAGCTTCTTGCGAAGGATCTTCGGCCGGTCCTGACTGCGATCGTGGCTCAAGTCCGCGGCGGGCCTCGCGGCAACGCTAGTTACCGCGACCATGTGCTCGAAACAGGAAAGGACTAGACGGAGCAGACCCGGGCTCTCTACTCACGCGCCGAGGGTCGTGGAGCTCCGAGCACACCTCAGTGGCATGCGAAGCGCTACTCGCAACCACAAGCAGACCGTCAATGACACCCGACCTCGAACTGACTCGCTGGACCGCAGCGGCAATCAGGTGAGGCCTTGGGCACACGAGGCCCCACTGCGGCCCCATCGTCATTTCAAGGGACGTTGCCGCAGGTCAATGCACGTGTCCTACTAGTTCTACGACATCTAGAAAGTAAATTGATTGTATTAGTCTTATTCGATTGGGCGATGGTCCTCGGAAGGTCCCCCGAGGACCATCGCGCATCTGCCTGCATCGAACCCAACATAAGTCGTCGCCCCGCTTCAGATGGCGTGGTGCATTCCCAGGGCTCCAAACGATTCGAGGCAGTCATGAGGTCGGCCATCTCGGCCGACGATCCGTTACAGCCGTGAAGAACGACGCACCCCGGCGCAGCGTGACGGCCTTCTTGCCCGCGTTGATCAGGTCCGGTTCCTCCTCCCACGTGGGGTGAGCCCCCACCGCCAGGATCCCGTTCTCCGACGGCAGCATCAGCTTGAAGTCGTTGACGCCAGCGTCGACACCCCGATGCCCAGGTTCACGTACCCGTCAGTGAGCTCCGACCGCCTTCGTCGTGATGCTCATCGCCATGTCGGAGGTATGAGGTGGTCTCGCAGTCGCCATCCGCAACATCACCACACCACCCGCCAAGAGCCGGACCCGGTCCAACGCGAGCTGTAACGACCGACCGCCGCCGCATCGCCGCTGCCCGCTCCGACGCAGGGTGACCCATCCACCCTCCGAGGTCCATGATGTCTCCAGCGACAACGACCGCAGTTCAGCGTCAGGCTGAGCCCCGCAGCCGAGGAGACAGTTTTGACGACGACCAGGACCCCCAACTCGGTCGTGACCAGCAGCCGGTGGGCCTTCCTCACCGACGGACCACCGATCCGAAAGCCGGTGTTCTACTCGGCGGTGATCGGAGTCCTGGTCATGGCGACCTGGGCGATCTTCGCACCTGACCAGGCCGAGAGGGTCATCGGCGAGGCGGTGGCCCGGGTCGTCGACTGGTTCGGGTGGTTCTACGTCCTGCTGACCACGGCGGTGCTGGTTTTCGTGCTCTATCTGGCGATCTCGCGCTACGGCTCCATCAAGCTGGGTCCTGACCACTCCAAGCCGCAGTTCTCGACGTTCGCCTGGGCCTCGATGCTCTTCGCCGCCGGCATCGGCACTGACGTGATGTTCTACGCGGTCGCCGAGCCTGTCAGCCAATACATGCTTCCCCCGACGGGCGACCCCGAGACCATCGCGGCCGCCCGCGAGGCAACCGTGTGGACCTTGTTCCACTACGGGATCTCCGGCTGGGGTCTCTACGCCTTGATGGGAATGGCGCTGGGCTACTTCACCTACCGGATGAACCTGCCGCTCGCGGTGCGCTCGGCGCTGTACCCGATCTTCGGACGCCGTGTCGACGGCGGCCTCGGTCACGCCGTCGACACGGCTGCCGTGCTCGGCACGATCTTCGGGGTCGCGACCAGCCTGGGCATCGGAGTGGTGTTCCTCAACTATGGGCTTAACGTCCTGTTCGACGTGCCGATCGGCCTCGGTGCCCAGATCGGTCTTGTCGTCCTCGCCGTGGCGATGGCCGCCATCTCGGCCACCACGGGTGTCGACAAGGGCATCCGCCTGCTGTCCCAGCTCAACGTCATCCTGGCGCTCGGCCTCGCCGGTTACGTCCTGCTGACAGGACGTACGAGCTTCATCCTCAACGCGGTCGTCATGAACGTCGGCGACTACGCGCAGACTTTCTCCCGCAAGACCATGGAGACGTTCGCGTTCGAGGGCGCGACCGAGTGGATGTCGCTGTGGACCCTGTTCTTCTGGGCCTGGTGGATCGCGTGGGCGTCCTTCGTGGGACTGTTCCTGGCCCGGATTTCACGGGGGCGGACGATCCGGCAGTTCGTCGCCGGGACGATGATCATCCCCTTCACCTACATCGTGATGTGGATCTCGATCTTCGGCAACGCGGCCCTCGACCGGATCCGGGGAGGCGACGACGTGTTCGCCGACGCGGCGCTGGCTTCACCGGAGGCGGGCTTCTACACACTGCTTGAGGACTACCCCATCTCCGGCGTAGTCATCGCCGTCTCGGTCTTTGTCGGCCTGCTCTTTTACGTCACCTCGGCCGACTCGGGTGCCCTGGTGATGGGCAACCTCTCCTCGGAGCTGCGCTCGGTGCAGGACGACGCAGCGCCCTGGCTGCGCATCGTGTGGGCCTCGGCAACTGGGCTCCTGACGATCGCCGTGCTGGCGGTGGGCGGCATCTACGCCCTCCAGTACGCCACCGTGATCTTCGGTCTGCCGTTCGCGTTCGTCATCGTGCTGGTCATGCTCGGCCTGCTCAAGGCACTGCGGGTCGAGGGCCGGCGCGCCGGGGCCGTGACACGTGCGCTGCCGTTCTTCGTGCCGGACCGCGACGCGGGAACCGACAAAGAACGAAGCGCCGAATCGTCGTGGAAGGCTCGACTTGCCCGTGCCGTCAACTTCGTCGATGTCGGAGCCGCAACGGCCTGGCTCGACGACGTGGTGCGGCCCGCGCTCACCGAGGTGGCCCACGAGCTGGAAGACCGGGGAGTGCCCACCCAGGTCACTCAGGCTTCGGGTGGAGGCGAGGACGACGAGGACGGCGGGTTGGCCTGGGTGGAGCTGCGCACCGTGGAAGGCGAGGACCCGTTCGTCTACCGGGTGCAGGTCCACGAGTCACCGGTGCCGACGTACGGCGGCAGGATGGTCGGCGATCGCGACCAGTACGCCCGCCTGGAGGTACACACCGTTGGCGGTGGGCAGGACTACGACGTGATGGGCTACTCGACTGGGCAGGTCATCCACGACTGCATCGACCACTACGAAGGACACCTCGAGTTCCTTCGACTCGCCTGACATGCGGGAGGCAGGGCGTTCAGCGAACGGCGTCCTGGGGTGCCCGGGCGTATGACGTGCCCGGCCGCCACCGTCATCTGCCCGGAGGCCCCGGCTTGCCGGGGCCTTTGTCAGGGGACAGTAGGAACTGCGCAGCGGTGGACATGAAACCCGCCCGCTGACGCCCACGAGATCTGCCTGGTGGTGGCGATGGGTCTGCCCAGTGGGGGCTGCAGCCGCCTGGCCCATCCACGACGCAGCTTGACCAGTTACAGCCCTGGGGTATCTAGGCGCTCAGATCCTCGATCGGGCTGCGTTCAGAAGGTGCAAAGGAGCGCCGAGTGGACGGACGCGATAGCGCAAGCTTCGCGGCTGGTCACCACATGCACCGGGTGCCCGTTGCCTGCCAAAACAGGTGACGGGCGGTTGTGGGTGTTGATGGCAAGAGGGGTCGCCTCCCCCAGAGCGGGCTCGTAGCCACGAGTGCATCACGGTGAGACGATCGCCTCGCGGAAATGGTGGCCAAGATGCGTCGCATGAGCTGTGGAGTGCTGGCGGGCACGCTCGCGCTGCTCGGAGGTCTCGCCGCCTGCAGCGACAAGGAGCCGCCGCCACAGCCGAAGACGACGGTAACGGGCTGGGGTTCCCTCACGGACCGTGTCGGGGCAGATGGCGAGGTGCCGCTCGACCTTGCGCTGGATGGGTTCGCCACGCTGGTCGGGCCCATCGAGGGAGGCACGGCGGCGGAGGCCGCGGACCTGGGTGCGACGTCCGGGACGCCCGGCATCCGATGGGTCCTCGGTCACTGGGACGAGCTCAGCGACACTCAACAGCAGGACGTGCTGGCGGCGTACGCGGTGGCAACTTCGGCGACAACTGCGCCAGCCCGCCTGCTGAGCGGAGCGCCGTTGACCGTCGAGCAGATCGTCGACCAGGTGGCGGCCGAGTTCAGGGCTCGGGAGCCGGCGTTCGACCCGGTCCCGCACTTCGTGACGACGTACAGAGGCCCAGAACCCGACGGCAAAGACGTCTATGCGGAGGCGTGGCCGTTCGGCGACGCCGGGCCGGCGGTCGGCTCGATGCCGATCACGGACTGCGGCATCGTCTTCCTCGCATACGGGATGAAGCTGTACGACCGCTACGTCGACACCTCCAACCCTGCGCGCTCGGCTGAGGCATTGCGGATCATCAGGGAGACGGCGGCGCACGAGCTCATGCACTGTCACCAGTACCGCCTGGTGGGAACGACGCAGGCATGGGGGGAATTGCCTGGGTGGGTCAGCGAGGGTTCCGCCGAATGGGGCGGCTACGCCTTCGAGTACTCCCCCACCCCACCCGCATATCCCAGCGCCGTGAGCTGGTGGGAGGAGTACTTCGCCAACCCCGAGCGCGACCTGTTCCGGTCCGACTACGACGCCGTCGGCTTCTGGTCGCATGCGTCCGACCCGTGGGGGTTGCTGCGCTTCAGCCTGGCGCAGCCGTGGGCATCGGCAGAGCAGGCCGGAGCCGCCGTACTCGCCGAGAAGGACCGCTCGACCAGGCCCCTGGAGTCGTACGCGATGGCCTTCACCCGCCGAGCGATGCTCGGTGCAGCTTGGGACAACCGGGGGCCTGGCCTGACGACGCAGCGGCCACCGGATGCCCCCACGTTGGTGCTCGCCGCCGGCACCAGCCAGTCCCAGCGTGTCCCTCTTCGTGCATTCGCGTACGTGGACCTGCAGCTCGAGGACGAGGTGGACGTGGTTCACCTGTCGTCGCCAGTGTCCGGGGCTCTGCATTGGGGCACGTCTGCCAGCGGTCCCGACGACCTGGTCTCCGGCGACGGATCGGACCAGTGGTTCTGCATCGACCCGGCAGAGTGCGTCTGCCCGACGGGATTGTCGGCGACGCCGGGCATCGCGCTGCTGGTCCGCCCGTTCCGTGAAGCCACCGCCGCCTTCTTCGGTGCCCCCGCCTCTGGCGAGGCTCCGCCGGAGGCCAAGTCGCAGGTTCGCCTGTTCGCCGACTCGTTCGACAACCTCCTCGGGGAACTGTGCGACGGGCCGGACCCGTACGCGAACGTGGACGGGGACGACTGCAAGACGTGGGCGACCCCGGCCGACATCCAGAGCCTGGTCCCCAACAGCGAATCCGGCACCTTCGCTCAAGCGGACATCGTGCGTCGCCCCGACGGGCTGACCCTCGTGCTCTGCCGAGGCTCGGCCGGCCGCGGCTTCACCGAGGAGGAGCCGTTCTTCACGTGGATAATCGACATCCACGCCAGCCTGGTCGTCCGCGGTGACTCGAGCTCCGACGAAAACTGGGACGCGTTCGTCGCAGCCAGTCTGAGCGACTTCGACTGCGATCGGCCATCACTGGCCAGCGGTCTGCACGTGTGCAGACGAACGCCTCATGAGGGCCATGTCGACGAGATCGTCGCGCTCGGAAACCGCCTCGTCGAGGTCGACGTCGGGGTGACCAGGACCGACAACCACCCGGACCTGTCGACCGACCAGGTGGCGGAGGCCGCTGACCTGCTCATCGACTACTTCGCGGCGGCGCTGCGATCCGCTCCCTGCTGCGACGCGGGCGGGGGCCCGAACTCGTAGCGCCAACGTGCTCCGCGACGCCGGCGCCCGCCTTGACCGTTGCCCGATGGCTGCGCGAGGGTCGAGGATTGCGAGTCACCCCTCGGGAGGAGCGGCATGACCGTCGAAGTCCACATCGCACGCCCGATCTTCGGCACGTTCCTCGAACGTGCTCTCCAACAGCAGCTCCGCGCAGCGTGCTTCCCCGGCTTCGGCGGCGTGTGGGTCGACCATGCCGATGTCGTGACGGGAACGGCCCAGTTCTCGCTGGGCCCTGGCGGCGGCGTCGACGTCACGGTGCGCGTGGACGCGTTCATCGTCACCGACGCTGCCATGCTCACCACCCCCAACGCGGCTCCGCCGACCATCACCGTCCCGGGCACGCTCACCCTGCGGATGACCGCTACCGGGACGGTGGCGTCGCTGCAGGTCGTCGACGCCGACCTGGTCGGCAACCCGTTCCCCGGCCTCGACGATCTCCGGACCGCGCTCGTACAGCGACTCAGCACCCCGATCCCGCTCGACCTCACCGAGTCCTTGGGGGCGCTTCGGCTGCGGGAGGTCGAGCGCTCGGCGGTCGAGCTGACCCCTGAGACGGTGGCGATCCGGTTCGACCCGGTGGACGCCGTACGCAACCGCCTCCTGCCGGGAACCGAGTGGGGAATCCACATGGACAAGCCGGCGCTGGAGAAGTTCGCCAAGAACTCCACCCCCGACTTGAGCCGGCTGCCGAAGGTGACCTCGGTCAGGTCCGCGGCGCGTTGGAACCCGGAGGGCAGCCGCCCAAGAATCGACCTCGAGTTCAGCGGCAAGGCGGACGTTCCCGACCCCCTCGCGGGCGACTTCGAGGGTGCCGTCCGGCTGCGGCTGGGGCTGACGCCGACCATCACGCCGGTCCTGCAGGTGGACCTGGACTTCGACATCCACTTCAACCTGGGCGCGGCCGTGCCCCCGGTGATCGACGACCTCCTCTCCGAGATCGTCGAGAGCTTCGCGGGGGCGTTGATCGACCCGGCCGAGTTCGGCGGCGTCCGCACCGGCCTGAAGTCGTTCCGCCGCGACGTCTTCCTGCCGACGCTCGAGCTCGGGCCTCGGGTCCAGGGGATCGCCACCCGGCTGCTGTGGAAGTCCCTGGTCGCGACCCCTGAGGGGTTGTTCCTCGGCGGGCCGGTGAGCCTGCTCTCCGACCCCGGCCGGGACACGCTCGGCTTCGGAGTCACGGCCTTCGGAGTTCCGCGCGGCACGGTCCTCGCCTCCGACCGCGACTGCATCTTCGGCTGGCAGGCCGACCCTCCGAGCGACCTGTGGGTGACCGCCAGCGTCTCACTCGGCGGGGGCACGTTGTGCGGGTTCAGGCTGCTGCCGCCGCACGAGGACCTCCTGCCGCACGTCGAGGTCGAGGACTGGTCCGCCGAGTCGCACACCGTGCGCTTGAGGTTGCCGCTGGGGGTGTCCCGCACGGTCGTCGCCCCGGTGCAGATGCTCGTCCGCGGCAGCCGTGGTGTGCGGCTGGCCGACCTCGGCAGGCCGAAGTCCGAAGACGAGGCCGAGATCGCCTACATCGACGACTGCCTGTACGTCGACGCGCACTGGATCGCGCTCCAGGCCTACGAGGAGTGGCACAACCTCTGGGACATGTTCCCGGAGCTGCGGCCCTACCTCGGGCCTGCGCCGGACTACCCGTTCCCCGACAACCCGCTCGACGACCCTGACCCAGAGGTCGATGTGCCGGGCCTGTACGTCAAGTTCATCGAGATCGACGACTGGGAGGCCGGGGAGCTCGTCCGAGTGCGCACCGCCACCGCCACCATCGATGTGACCGTCGACCAGGACGGCCGGGTCATGATCCCGGCAATCGTCGTCGGAAGGGTCCGCGCGCAGCCGGTCGGGCTCGAACGGGTCACCCGCCAGGCGACGACCGGGGCGCGTTCGCGCACGGCAGTCTTCACCCGGCAGCTGTCGATGCAGGGCGGCACGGTCGGCAACAGCCTCGTTGTCGACGCCGCGGGCAAGACGTTGGTGCGCGCGGAGTTCGAGGACGGCACTGACGTCTTCGAGATCGCAGCGGAGGCCGTACCCGTCCAGGTCGCGTCCCGCTCCCAGGAAGCGGCGCCGGCGCGGGCCGGCGCGGAATCGCCTCTGTACGCCGACCTGCCCGGTCTTGTCGAGACCCTCGCGGTGCCGGGCTTCGAGGATTCCCCGGTCGCTGTCGCGGTACTCGAGGACGGCACCCAGCTCGTCCTCAACCGCACCGCGGACGGCTCCACCCGCGTTGCCGGCACGTACTCCGGCATCTTCCCTCGCGTTCAGGTCGCCGGCGACTGGGCTGTCACCACCGCGCGCGGCCGCTTCGCCGTCCTCAGACGCACGCCGCGCGGCGCCGCCGGCGGATGACCACTCCTCCAGCCCTGCTGCGAATCGCGCAAAGACGCGCCCCGGCACCGTAGAAGCGGGGGGATGGTGCCTGGGCGCTCGTCGCGCGACGGGATCGTCCCGTTTGCGCACGAGTGACGGCGGCATCCCGCGCTCGCCACGGCCTGCGGGGCGGTGGTCTGCTTGCGCCGGTCAGGGCGCCGGGGGCGGCGGGCGCATCAGGAGGGCGGGGTCGATGGTGCGCAGAGTGTCGGGCCTGAAGCCGTGCTCCACCGCCCACAGCACCGCTTGGGTCCTGCTGGTCACCCCGATCCTGCGGTAGGCCGTGCGGATGTAGGTCTTCACCGAGTTGATGCTCAGAAAGGCACGAGCGGCGATCTCCTGGTTGCTCAGACCGTGGGTGATCAGCGCCAGGATCTCCGCCTCACGGGGAGACAGCCCGGCCGACCGGCCGGGCCAGTCGCCGGCGCCTGCGACGCTGCTCTCGTTGTCGCCGGGGAGGATGACGATCTCGCCCTTCATGACCCGCTCAAGAGCGGCGACGAGCTCGGGTCCGGTGAGGACCTTGGACAGGTAGCCACGGGCGCCGCCGGCCAGCGCTTGCTCGATCATCTCGGGCCTGAGGTTCCAGCTGTAGATCACGACCTTCGCGCCGCTTTCGCGGACGAAGTCCTCCAGATCGATGCCTTTGCCCTGGACCTGGGCGAAGGCGTCGTAGAGGACGATGTCGACGTCGCTGATGACAGGCGTCGATGCCCCGGTCTCGATCACGTCGATCCGCTCGGCCGCCAGAAACGAAGCCACGCCTGCCACGACGACGGCATAGTCATCGACGATGGCCAGCCGAAGCGGGCGCTTCACAGGCGCGTCAAGGGCGCTTCGCCGGTTCCATGTGTCCAACCTAGGCCACCCTGGGATCCGGTCTCAGGTCTGTCATTGGCCGGGACTGATGTACCGGGTGACGGCCTCTCCGCGGACTCGTTGGGCCGGAAATGTGTCTGTCTTCGACCGACCGGCCACGAGGTAGTCGACCGTGAAGACCCACCCAGCCCTTTCAAAATAGACCTGCTTGTGGACCCTGCCGGGGCACCACACACGCCCGCCAGCCTGGTCGACGAGAACCATCACGTCTGGCATGCCCGTGGGGCCGTACGTCACGCACTGGCCGATTGCGTCAGGTCTCGGCGGCGGGCGGACTGTCGAGGATCTGGTGACGCTCATGGGGCCGTCCTTGTGACGGGCGCTTTCCGCACGAGCGACCAGCGCGCGGGGAAGTCTGGTCCGGCGGCCGTCCCTTGGTGCGTGACCAGGAGACCGAGACGCCGGCCACTCATTAGTACCGCTCGCCAAGGCTAAAAACTCCACCCGCACGGGTGGACAAGAGGACCAATTGGCCTTGCGCTCGTCGCTCCGCTGCCATGGCAAGCAGATTTGGAGAACGACTGCTCGCGGAGGTTTCCAACCCGTCACCGCTTTGCCACACGATTGGGGCTGCGATCCGCGGGGAACCGAGGAGCAATGGAGCCCATCCCGGAGACGTTCGAGGCGATCGAGGAGTTTGGTCCCTTCCTGCAGCATGTCGACCTCCTCGCGCAGCTCAAGGAAGTGGGCGCCCGGGTCACAGACATCGTCCCAGATTGCGTCGGGCTCAGCATCGCCTACCGCGAGCACGGCGTCACCTTCACCGTCGTCGCATCTGACGAGCGCATCGCCGCCCTCGACGGGCTGCAGTACCTCGACGGCGGGCCCTGCGTTGCAGCCGTCGAAGCCGAGACAGGCGTCCTCGCGTACTCCTCTGACGACCCGCTTTCCGAGGAGAGGTGGCAGCTGTTCTCCCGAGCGACCTCCGCGGCCGGCATCGCCAGCACCCTCACCCTCCCGATCAGGGTCCGGGGCACCGTCGTGGGGTCGGTCAACCTCTACGCCGCATCCCCAAACGCCTTCTCCGGCAAGCACGCCGAGGTTGCCGCTGCCGTGGGCGCCTGGGCACCCGGGGCCGTGGAGAACGCGGACCTGACTTTCGAGACCCGCCGGACCGCCGAGCAGGCTCCTCGCCGGCTCTTCGAGGAGACACGCCTTCAGGTCGCTCTGGGAATTATCGCCCGCGCGCTCAACGTCCCGATGAGCACCGCCCGCAAGCGGTTGCACCAGGCCGCAAGGAGGGCAGGCGCCACCGAGGCAGAGATCGCGAAGCTGGTCATCGAGTTGGCGACTCCGTCCGAGCAGCGCACGGAAGATCCCTAGTGTCCGGCTGGCCCTTCGCGCGGGAACTCTCCTGGGCGCAGCCTGTGTGTCGCCGCTGACCCATCCCCTGTGCGCGCTTACCTGTTCAACTCCGAACAGCTCGCCGAGGGGCTCGGACGCGTCTCCTTGATCCGGTACGCGACCTCCGCCGACTTCGCCGTCGACGTGGCCGAGAACTGGCAGAGCGAGTTCCCCCAGTTCTGGCTGTACCTCACGGCCACGGTCTGGTTCCTGCGGAAGGGCTCTCCCGAGTCCAAGGAGCTCGACAAGGCCGGACGTGAGTCCGAGAAGGAGCAGAAGATCGGCCGGTACGCACAGGCCTACTCCCCACGATGGGCGCAGACCGGTGGCTGGCGCACCGCGGTGTGCTCCTCGTCCCTGGGGATCGTGATGGGCCTGATCTTCGTGCTGGCCTGGCTGACCCAGTCGATCGTGGGATGGGCGACGTTCAACGAGACCCGGCTGGAGCGCCTGCAGGATCCGATCACCTGGCACGGCTACCTGGGCAACCCGGACTTCTGGTCCCGCACCCTGCAGAACTGGCAGAGCGAGTTCCTGGCGGTCGGCACGCTGGCCGTGCTCGCCATCTACCTCAGGCAACGCGGCTCCTCCCAGAGCAAGCCGGTCGGCGAACCCCACAGCTCGACCGGCGTCGAGGGCTGACCTCATCGCCGGCCTAGGGTGCGTGCATGACCTCTGGGTACGACGTCGCGGCGGTCCGCCAGCACTTCCCGGCGCTGGCGAGCGGCCTCGCGTTCTTCGACGGCCCGGGCGGGTCGCAGACCCCGGACGTGGTTGCCCGGGCAGTCCACGACACCCTGGTCGGACCGCTGTCGAACCGCGGAGACCTGACCGAGGCGCAGCTGAACGCGGAGCGCGCGGTGCAGGAGGCGCGGGCCGCGATGGCCGACCTGCTCGGGACCGAGGCCGGCGGCATCGTGTTCGGCCGCAGCTTCACCCAGCTCACCTTCGACCTGTCCCGCACCATGGCCAAGGACTGGGGGCCGGGCGACGAGGTGGTCGTCTCCCGGCTCGACCATGACGGCAACGTCCGGCCGTGGGTGATCGCAGCGGAGGCCGTGGGTGCCACCGTGAGGTGGGCCGACTTCGACCCTGAGACCGGCGAGCTGACGCCCGACGACGTCGACGCCGCGCTGAGCAACCACACCCGGGTGGTGGCGGTGACTGGCGCGTCCAACCTGATCGGGACCATGCCGGACCTCGCCGCAATCGCGGACCGCGTGCACGACGCGGGCGCCTGGCTGTACGTCGACGCGGTCCACCTGACGCCGCACGCGACCGTGTCGATGACCGAGTCGGGAGCAGACTTCGTGGGCTGCTCGCCGTACAAGTTCATGGGGCCGCACTGCGGCGTCGTGGCCGGCCGGGTCGACCTGCTCGAGCAGCTGGCGCCGGACAAGCTGGTTCCCGCCCCCGACCAGGTGCCGGACCGGTTCGAGCTCGGGACACTCCCCTACGAGCTGCTGGCCGGCACCGCTGCCGCGGTCGATTTCCTCGCCGGGCTCGCGCCGGGTGGTGCGACCACCCGCCGCGAGCGGCTCACGACCTCGATGGCAGCACTCGCGGCGTACGAGGACGGCCTGCGCGAGCGCGTCGAGGCGGGCCTCGCCGCGCTGCCCGGCGTGACGCTGCACTCGCGTGCGGCCCGGCGCACTCCGACCATCCTGGCCACCTTCGACGGGCACGACGCAGGTGAGGTGTCCCGCGACCTGGCGGAGCGCGGGATCAACGCACCCGCCGGCACCTTCTACGCCTACGAGCCCGGACGCCGGATCGACCTCGGCCCCGACGGCGGCCTGCGGATCGGGCTGGCGCCGTACAACCACCAGACCGAGGTCGACCACCTGCTCGACGTGTTGTCGACGTACCTTCGCGGCTAGGTCTAGGTGTTGCAGTCGGCCTCGGCGCGGTTGAGCCGCTCGACGAGGTCGTTGTAGTCCGGGTCATCTGTGTCGGTGTTCTCGAGCTGCTCGGTCAGGGCATCGACGTCGTCGCAGCTCGCCTCTGAGCTGCACGCGACAGCCAGGGGTGACGCGACCAGGAGCAGGGCGGCCAGGCCTGTCAGCTTCACGGGTTCAGGGTAGAGGCGACGTGCTGGACCGGTCGCGCCTCGTGCCGGCGCGGCGGCGCGTCACCGCACGGGGCGATGACGCGCCTGTCGAGGACGTGTCACCACACGGCGTTCGCAAGCGGGCTCCGCTTTCGTACGTCGCGCTCCCTCCCCAGGGGGCTCCACGTCCTCTACTCGAAAAGTAAGCGTTTGCGGCACCCAACGGAAGGATTTCCTCCAACAACCACCCGGACGGGCCACCGCACCATGGCCCCGGGACCTCGGGTGGCGGCACCCCGGCTCGGGGGGACAGGATGGCCGCCGTGCGCCTCGTCGACCTCAGCCACACGGTGTCCCACGGCCTGATCACCTACCCGGGGCTTCCCGCGCCGGTGATCTCCGAGCACCTGTCCTTCGACGCCTCGCACGAGGTGTACGACGAGGGCACCGAGTTCTCGATCGGACGGATCGAGATGGTCTCCAACACCGGCACCTACCTGGACACGCCCGGCCACCGGCATCGCGGCCGGCACGACCTCAGCGGCTTGCCGCTGCACAAGTGCGCGCTGCTGCCGGCCGTGGTCGTGGACGGTCCATCCGTCGGCGCGGTCGAGGCGTCGGCGTTCGACGGGCTCGACGTGGCCGGCGCCGCGGTGCTGTTGCGCACCGGCTGGTCGGCGCGCTTCGGCACCGAGGAGTACGGCGCCGCCGAGCACCCCTACCTGGCGACGGACGCCGCGCAGCGGCTCGTCGACGCCGGCGCTGCCCTCGTGGGCATCGACTCGGTCAACATCGACGACACCCGCGGCGGCCAGAGGCCGGTGCACACGGTGCTCCTGGACCACGAGATCCCGATCGTCGAGCATCTGACCGGGCTCGACCAGCTGCCGCTCACCGGCACGACGTTCAGCGCCGTACCGGTGAAGGTCGCGGGGATGTCGACGTTCCCGGTGCGAGCCTTTGCGAGCCTTCCGGACTGAGCCTTTGGCTCTCCGTCAGGACACTGGGTCAGGCGATGACGGCGTCGATCGTCTTCTTCAGAGCGCTGGGCTGCGACGGCTTGCGCGGTGCCCTCTTCCGCGCCTTGATCATCTCGGCGCCGAGGTCCTGGAGGATCTTGCGGCCCAGGCCCTCGCGGACCTTCGGGAACCACTCCTGTTCCTCCTCCTCGATGTGGTGCCGGACGTTCTCGATGAGCACCATCGTCTTGGCCTGGAACCGCTCGTCGCCCGGCTTCATCCCGTAGAGCTCCATCACGAGCACGTCGGCGACATGGTGCTCCTCGTACGACTCGAGCACGTCGTCCTCGAGGTCGGGGAGCAGCTCGCGGACCCGCGGGTACATCACCTCGTTCTCGATGTAGGTGTGCACCGTGAGCAGCTCGATGATCTGGTCGACGAGCCGGCCCTGCGTCTTGAGGGCGTCGTCGCCGGCGCCTTCGAACTCGCGGAACAGCCGCCTGATCTCCTTGTGGTCTTCCTTCAGGTGGACGATCGCGTCGGTGGACTTGGCCATGGGGAACTCCTCTGTCATAGGGCGCGGGGCGCGCTACGGCAGGTACCCACGAGTCCGCTGGCTCATCCGGCTCGGGCTCGCAGCCTGTCGTTCTCGCGCCGGAGCCGGACCACCGCACGCTCGAGCTCGAGCACCCGGGCGATCCCCGCCAGGTTGAGGCCCTCGGCCAGCAGCTCGCCGATCCGGACCAGCCTCTCGACGTCCGACTCGCTGTAGAGGCGGGTGCCGCCCGGCGTACGCGCGGGGTCGACCAGACCCCGCCGCTCGTAGACGCGGAGGTTCTGGATCTCCATCGACGCCATCCGTGCCGCAACCGAGATGGCGAACACTCCGCGCTGTTGCTCGGGCATGTCGGCTCCGGTTCCTGGGACTTGACTCGACCTGATGTTGGGAATATAACAAACCTGTACTTGCTGATATAGATAGTGGGCCCGATCCGGGGCTCCGTTTTCCAGAACCAGGAGGACACCATGTTGCTGCGAACCACCGACCCGTTCCGTGACTTCGACCGCCTCGCCCAGCAGCTGCTCGGCACCACGAGTCGTCCTGCGGTGATGCCGATGGACGCCTGGCGCGAGGGCGACCGCTTCGTCATCGAGTTCGACCTGCCGGGGGTCGCCAAGGAGAGCATCGACCTCGACGTCGAGCGCAACGTGCTGACCGTGCGCGCCGAGCGCGTCTCCCGCAACGGCGACTGGGAGATGCTGGCCACCGAGCGGCCACGCGGCGCGTTCAGCCGGCAGCTCGTGCTCGGTGACAACCTCGACCTCGAGCGCATCGAGGCCGGCTACGACGACGGCGTGCTACGGCTCGTCGTACCGGTCGCCGAGAAGGCCAAGCCGCGCAAGATCGAGATCAGCGGCCAGACCGGTGATCAGGCCGGCGGCCAGACCGGCGGCCAGACCGGCGGCCAGACCGTGTCGGGCAGCTCTGAGCGGCAGGCCATCGAGGCTTGACCAAGCGGTGGCCGCCGGTCACGCACGCGGTGGCCACCTGACGCAGGAGGCGGGGCGGCACGGCCCCGCCTCCTTGCTGTTTTGTCGGCGGCGGCCGTCCCACCCGTCACAGGAAACCCCGGGCGCCCGGGGTTTCTGGCCCCGGACGGGTGTTGCAACGCCCGTCCAGGGCAGGAAACCCCGGGCGGCCGGGGATTCCGACACAGCAGAACCGGCTCAGCTCAGCCCGGCGTCGCCTGCCCGGCCAGCATCAGCCAGGTGTCGACCACCGTGTCCGGGTTGAGCGACATCGACTCGATGCCCTGCTCGAGCAGCCACTCGGCGAGGTCGGGGTGGTCGGAGGGCCCCTGGCCGCAGATGCCGACGTACTTGCCCTGCGCCTTGCAGGCCTTGATGGCCAGCTCGAGCATGTGGAGGACAGCCGGGTCGCGCTCGTCGAAGCCGGCCGCCACCAGGGCGGAGTCGCGGTCCAGGCCGAGGGTCAGCTGGGTCATGTCGTTGGAGCCGATCGAGAAGCCGTCGAAGTGCTCGAGGAACTGCTCGGCGATCACCGCGTTGGAGGGGATCTCGCACATCATCACGACCTTGAGGTCGTTCTTGCCGCGCTCCAGCCCGTTGTCGGCGAGCAGCGAGATGACCCCACGCGCTTCGGCCAGCGTGCGGACGAACGGGATCATCACCCACACGTTCGTCAGCCCCATGTCGTCGCGCACATGCCGCAGCGCCTCGCACTCCATCGCGAAGCAGTCGGCGAACTCCTCGGACAGGTACCGCGACGCGCCGCGGTAGCCGATCATCGGGTTCTCCTCGTGCGGCTCGTACGCCGGCCCGGCGACCAGGTTGGCGTACTCGTTGGACTTGAAGTCCGACATCCGCACGATCACCGGGTGCGGTGCGAACGCCGCCGCCAGCGTTGACACCCCCTCGGCCACACGCTGCACGAAGAACTCCCGTGGGCCCGGGTAGGCGGCGATCGTGTCCTCGATCTCGCGCCGCAGCTTGTCGTCCAGCGCGGACGGATCGCGCTCCAGGTCCAGAAGTGCCTTCGGATGGATGCCGATCTGCCGGTTGATGATGAACTCCAGCCGGGCCAGCCCAACGCCGCGGTGCGGCAGCCGGGAGAACGCGAACGCCTGATCGGGGGTGCCGACGTTCATCATGATCTTGACCGGGATGTCGGGCATCGTGTCGAGCTCGGTGCGCTCGACGGTGAAGTCGAGGATCCCGTCGTAGACGAGCCCGGTGTCCCCGGCGGCGCACGAGACCGTGACCTCGTGGCCGTCGGACAGGGTCTTGGTCGCGGAGCGGGTGCCGACCACCGCCGGGATGCCGAGCTCGCGGGCGATGATCGCGGCGTGACAGGTGCGGCCGCCGCGGTTGGTGACGATCGCGGAGGCGCGCTTCATGATCGGCTCCCAGTCGGGGTCGGTCATGTCGGCGACGAGCACCTCTCCTTCGACGAACTCGTGCATCTGGTCGACCGTCGTCAGGATTCGCGCCGCTCCGGCGCCGATCTTCTGGCCGATCGCCCGCCCTTCGACCAGCACCTCGGCCCCCTTCGAGACCGCCGAGTCCATCTTGAACCGCTCCAACGCGCCGGTTGCCCGCGACTGGACGGTCTCCGGTCGCGCCTGCAGCACGTACAGCCCACCGTCGAGCCCGTCCTTGCCCCACTCGATGTCCATCGGGCGGCCATAGTGCTCCTCGATGACCAGCGCGTGCCGGGCCAGCTCCTCCAGCTCGGCGTCTCTGAGGCTGAACTGGCGACGCTCGGCCGGGTCGACGTCCACGAACTCGGTGGTCCGGCCGACGGCGGCATCATCGGTGTAGACCATCTTGGTGGCCTTGTCCCCCAGCCCCCGCTTGAGCACCGCGGGCCGCCCCGCGCGCAGCGCCGGCTTGTAGACGTAGAACTCGTCGGGGTTCACCGCGCCCTTGGACGACGCCCTCACCCAGCCCGTACGCCGAGGTGATGAAGACCGCGTCGTCGTACCCGGACTCGGTGTCCATGGTGAACATGACGCCGGACGCGCCGATGTCGGAGCGGACCATCCGCTGGACCCCGGCCGAGAGCCCGACGTCGCCGTGGGCGAAGCCGTGGTGGACGCGGTAGGCGATGGCCCGGTCGTTGTAGAGAGAGGCGTAGACCTCGCGGATGGCGGTGAGGACGGCGTCGATGCCGCGCACGTTGAGGAAGGTCTCCTGCTGTCCGGCGAACGACGCGTCCGGCAGGTCCTCGGCGGTGGCCGAGGAGCGCACCGCGAACGACATCTCGTCCCCGGACTCCTCGAGGAGGCGGTCGTAGGCCTCCCGGATGTCCGCCTCCAGGTCCTGGGGGAACTCCTGCCCCACGACGGCGGCCCGGATCTCCTTGCCGACCTCTGCGAGGCGGCGTACGTCGTCGGTGTCGAGTCCGTCGAGGAGCCCGCTGATCCGCTCGGCCAGCCCGGTGTCACCGATGAAGCGGTGGTAGGCGTCGGACGTCGTGGCGAACCCGTCGGGGACCTGCACCCCCAGCCCGGCGAGGTGGGAGACCATCTCGCCGAGCGAGGCGTTCTTCCCGCCCACCTGCTCGAGGTCAGCCATCCCGAGCTCGGAGAACCACCGCACGTTGGCGTTCATGCTCGTTCCTTCTTCCGGTCCTTGGTGAGGGTCTGGACTATCAGGGTCGACATCTCCTCGACCGAGCGCGAGGACGAGTCGATGACCGGTATCCGATGCGCGGCGTAGATGTCGCTGGCCCGGCGCAGCTCCCATCGGCACTGGTCGGTCGAGGCGTACCGCGAGCCGGGGCGGCGTTCGTTGCGAACCCGGCTGAGCCGCTCGACGGTGGTGGTCAGCCCGATGCAGCGCTGCTGGTGCTCACGCACGGTGTCGGGCAGGTCGGACCGCCCGAGGTCCTCGTCCACGAGGGGGTAGTTGGCGACGAAGAGCCCGTGCTGGAGGGCGAGGTACATGCTGGTCGGCGTCTTGCCGCAGCGCGAGGGCGCGATCAGGATCACGTCGGACTTCTCCATGGCCCGCACGCTCTGCCCGTCGTCGTGCTCGATGGTGAACTCGATCGCCGCCATCCGGCTGTTGTAGTTGCGGATGTCGCCGACGCCGTGCAGCCGAGCCGCCTCGTGCAGTCCGCGCATGCCGAGGATCTCCTCGACCCGGCTCATGTGGAGCTCGAAGAAGTCGATGACCGGCGCCCGGCTCTTGGCCAGCTCGTGGCGCACGGTGTCGACGGCCGCGGTGGTGAACACGAGCGGCGTGACCGGCCCGTCCATGGCCTCGTCGAGGATCTCGACCACTCGCCGGGCCTCCTCGACGGTGGTGATGAAGGGGATCAGCGTGCGCTCGAACCGGGCGTCCGGGAACTGGATGAGCAGCGCGTTGCCCATGGTCTCGGCGCTGATGCCTGTGCTGTCGGACAGGAAGAACACGGGCACGACGGGGAACTCGTCCTGCACCGCCTCAGCCATCCGCACCTCCTCGCTGCCGAGACTAACGGCCGGCGGCGGCCACGAGGTCTGCGTACCAACCGGCGACCGGCCTTGCAGCCCGGCTGCAAGGAGGCTGCAAGCACGGCGGACCACTCTCGACGTACGACGCGACGGACGCGTCGGGACACGACCTCGAGGAGAGATCATGACCACCACTTCCGCGACCGCGGACCAGAAGCGCGCTGAGCTGAAGAGCTTCAGCACCCCCGACGAGACCCGCACCTTCGAGTGCGGTCTGGTCGAGCTCGTCGACATCGGCGGCAGCCAGATCGGCCGGCTCACCCTGCAGCCCGGCTGGCGCTGGTCCGACCACGTCAAGCCGATCGCCGGCACCGACCTGTGCGAGGCACCGCACTTCCAGTACCACCTCCAGGGCACGCTCCGGGTCCAGATGGCCGACGGCACCGAGCTCGACGCGCACGCCGGCGACGTCACCGCGCTCCCCCACGGTCACGACGCCTGGGTCGTCGGCGACGAGCCGGTCGTGATCGTCGACTGGTGGGGTGCCTCCAACTACGCCAAGGACTGAGCGCTCGGGGCCCCTTCGGTCGGGATAGTCACGGACCCTCGACTTGTGGACAAACGTTTGCGCACCAGTCGAACGTCCGTGACTACCCCCGCGAGGCTCCATTGCCTGGCCTAGCGCTAGACGGCGTTGTCGGCACAATGACGCCATGGCCGACCGGCTGGGCGTGCGACTGCTCGGCGAGTTCCGCATCGACGGGGTCGCGGTCGAGGCGCTGCGCAGCCGCCAGGCCCGCACGCTGCTCAAGCGGCTGGCGCTGGAGCGGGGCGGCACCGTGTCGGCGGACAGTCTCGTGGAGGCGGTCTGGCCGGCCAGCCGGCCCGCCCAGCCCGACCGCGACCTGCACGTCCTGGTGAGCCGGGCCCGGACGGTCGTGGGCGCGGACCGGGTGGTGCACCGCGACGGTGGGTACGCGCTGGTGGCCGACTGGTGGGACGTCGCCGAGCTGGCCAGCCTGGCCCGGGAGGCGGCGCGCCGTTCGGAGGCCGGCGACGCCGTCGGCGCGAGGATCGCAGCCGAGGGCGCCCTCGCGCTGGTGCGCGGGCCGCTGCTGGCCGACGATGCGGACGCAGAGTGGGCGACCGAGGCCCGGGCGGCGGCAAACACCTCGGTCGCGGAGGTACGCCGGGTGGCGGCCTCCGCGGCACTGATGACGGGCCAGGTGGGCGACGCGGCGGCGTACGCCGCCGAGGCGCTGCGCAGCGACCCGTATGACGAGGCCGCGCTGCGGACCTTGATGCGCGCGCATGCGGCCGCGGGACGCCCGGCGTCGGCGCTGGCCGAGTTCGCCAGAGTCCGCGAGCTCCTGGCCGAGGAGCTCGGCGTCGACCCGGCGCCCGAGACCCGCGCCGTTCACGAGGAGCTGCTGCGCGAGGACTTGCCACCCGTCACGGTGCCCGATCGAGCCGACAGGCTCGTCGGCCGGATCGCGGAGCTGCGGACGCTGGACGCCGAGCTGGAGCGCTCGCGCGGCGGCGCGCGGGTGGTCGTCGTCAGCGGCGAGCCCGGCGTCGGCAAGACCGCGCTGCTCGACCACTGGGCGACCACGGCCGCCGCGCGTGGCACCGTGGTGCTGCGCGGGCGGGCCGAGCAGGGCGAGCTCGCGCTCCAGCCGGTCCTCGACGCGCTGGCCGGTCGGCTCGCCGACGTGGCTCCCGAGGAATGGGCGGCAGCGGGCGGGCTGCCAGGGCCGGGCGCCACCGCCGACGCGCTCAACCTGCGGGTCTTCGCCCACCTCGACGAAGCCGTCCGGTCGCTGCCCACCGGCGCCGGCAGCGCGCTGGCCCTGCTCCTCGATGACGCGGACGGTGCCGACCCGGTGACCTGGGCCTGGGTCGCGCACGTGCGTCGCCGCCGGGAGCTCGCGCTGCTGGTGGTCGTCGCCCTGCGTGACGCCGGAGCCGCGGGAGCGACCCCGGACACCGCCGTGCCACTGGCGCCCCTCGGCACGGCGGAGGTGACCCAGCTGGTCGGTCCCGAAAAGGCCCAAGACCTCCTGGCCAGGTGCGGCGGCAACCCCCTGCTGCTCACCGAGCTGGCCCGGGCTGGTGCCGACGCGGACGCCGAGGTCCCCGGATCCCTCCGTGAGGCGGTCGGCGCGCGCCTGCGCCGTACCGGCATCGCCGAGCCGACCCTCCAAGCCGCGGCCGTGCTGGGCGCCACGATCGACCTCGACCTGCTGGCCGGGGTGCTCGGAGCGGCTCCGCTGGACGTGCTCGAGACCCTCGACGTCGGAGTCCGTCAGGAGTTCCTCGCCGAGCGCGACGGCGCGCTGGCGTTCAGGCACGAGCTGGTCCGGCTGGCGGTCGCTGCTGGCGCAAGCGCGGCCAGGAGGGCCTGGCTGCACCGTCGCGCTGCCCAGGTGCTGGGTTCCCGACCGGACCCGCCTCCGCTCGAGCTGGCCCGACACGCCCGGGAGGGCGGCGACCGAGACCTCGCGACCGAAGGGCTGGCGCACGCCGCCGATGTCGCGCTCAGCAGGCTCGACCTGGCCGGCGCGGAGCGGCTGCTCGACGAGGCGATCGAGCTCCAGGACGGCGGGCCTCTGCGGCTGCAGCGCAGCCGAGTCCGGATGTCCCGCGGCGACCTGGACGGCGCCGACACCGACGCGGTGGTCGCGATGGCCACCGACACGACCGGCGAGGCACTCGAGCTGCGCGCCTGGGCCGCGCGGAACCGGCACGACCTCGACGGTGCGATCCGGCTCGGCCGCGCGGCGGCCGGCACCGCCACCGACCGGACGATCCAGGCCAGCAGCCTCATCGCTGTCGCGTTCGGGCACCGTGGGAACGGCGACCTGCGCCAGGCAGAGGCAGTCCTCGAGGAGGCGGCGGACGCGCCGCCGGAGCTCGGGTTGCCTGCGTGGACCGGCGTGCTCCGCGTGCACCAGGGCCGTCCGGCCGACGGGCTGGCCACCCTGGAGCCGATGCTCGGCGCCGAGGCGCGCCGCGGCGGGCAGGGCTTCTGGGTCGAGCACACCGTGCAGATGACCGCACACGCCTACGGACTGCTGGGCCGCAGCGCGGATGCGCTGCGCGTCCTCGTGCACCTCGAGCACGAGATCGAGCGGCGTGGTACAGACGTGCGATACGCCGGCGTGCAGCACACCTACCGGAGCTGGATCCTCCGCAACCTCGGCGACCCGAGCGCTGAAGAGCTCGCGCTCACGGGCCTGGCAATCGCCGGGTCGCAGGAGATCCTCGCGCAGTGCCACCTCGACGTGGCCGACTGCCTGCTCCGGGCCGGCAACCTGACGGGAGCTGCCGACCGCCTCGCGATCGCGGAGACCCAGTCGGGGACCCGGTGGTTCCACAACAAGTGGCGCTTCGACCAGCGCCGGCTACTGCTGGTGTCCCGGCTCGCGTTGGCCGAGCACGACGCGGCCGCCGCCCTGGCCGCGGCCGAACCGGTAGTGGCCGGGGCGGAGGAGCGCGGGGACGCGCGATACGCGGTCCTCGGGCGCCTGGTCTGCGCGACAGCCGAGGCCCGGCTCGGCCGGACCATCGACAGCGAACGGCTCGCCGCCGACCTGGACCGGCTGGGCCACGTGGCTGCGCTGGAGGGCTGGTGGCTGGCGGCGGACGTGGCCGACGCGACCGGGTCGGCGCACGCGCTGGCCACCGCACGGCGTCTGGTCGAGCACGTGGCGCGCGAGGCGGAGGACCGCAGCGAGGCGTTCCGGCAGGTCGCCGCAGACCGACTCGAAGGCATCGGTGGTTGAGGAGGTCGCTCTGCGACCGGCCGGCGGTGGTTGAGGAGGTCGCTCTGCGACCGTCTCGAAGCCACCGCAGGAATGGCTGGGACTGGCCCGTCGTGGCGTTCCAGCCCTCGCTTGCGCGGTTTCGAGACGGTTGCTGCGCAACCTCCTCAACCACCGGCGGCCCGGTGATCAGGCGATGCCGACTGCCTCGAGCACGACCGGCGCGAACCCTTCGCCCGCGCGGCGCACGGCCGCGACGGCGTCGGCGACGAGGTCCGCGCGCGCATCGGCGGTCAGGGTGGACGCGAAGTGGTGCAGGTGTGGCATCCCGAGCCGGTAGCGGACCACGTCCTCGGGTGCGGACAGCCCGACGTCGACCGACTCCTCGGTGACCATCGCGCCGACGAAGCCGGCCGCCAGCAGTGCCCGCTCGAGCGAGGTGGCATCGCCCACGGCCTGCTGGGACTCCTGGACCGCGGTGTACCACTGCGGCCGGACGAATCCGTAGTCCTCGGCCACCCCGTCCACCGTCGCCTTGACCGTCGCCCGGTTGGCGGAGAACGTCGACGCCAGCACCGCTCCCCCGGGCCGGGTGACCCGGCGGAGCTCGGTCAGTCCGGCCACCGGGTCGGGCAGGTGGTTGACCACGAACGCCGCCACGGCGATGTCGAAGGCGCCCGACCGGAACGGCAGTGCGGTCACGTCCGCGGTCACGGTCGGCCCCGCTGTGGCACCGTACGCCGCCATGTCGAACTCCCGATCCGCGGCGACCACGTGCGCCCCCAGCGCCCGCAGCGCGTCACCGGCCAGGCCCGAGCCGGCCCCGGCATCGAGAGCGACGGCACCGTCGACCGGGCCGGGCACCCGCGCGACCAGGTGCCGGGCCAGAGGCCCGTAGGCCAGCGCGGCGTCGGCGGCCCAGGCGTCCGCCATGCCGGCGTACCCGCTCAAAGCCACTTCGCGCCGTCCAGCGCAGCCCGCTCCCACCAGTCCAGCTCAGCTTGGTCGCCGACCGCCTTCTCCCAGGCAAAGGCCGCTGCCATCCCGACCAGACTCAGTCCGAGCTGCCGGTCCCACCAGTCGGTGGTGTCCACGCCGTGGTGCTCGAGCCGTTCGCGGTAACGGGTGATGGTGGCCTCCTTGCTCTCCGGCAGTCGAGCCCGGTTGAGCGCGACGTACCACGTCAGGTCCCAGCACGGCGCGGCCTCGCCGGGATAGGCCCAGTCGACGAGCACGGTCCGACCGTCGGCATGGTGGCCGACGTTCCCGAACTTCCAGTCGCCGGCGACGAACGTGAGCGGGGTGGCGCGCAACGCGTCGGTCAGGGCGTCGGGGTCACGGTGCACGGCAGTGACGAGGTCGTGCAGCCGCGGCGCTCGCTCCGGGAGAAGGCCCCAGCCCTGGTGGGCGACCGCGATCGGGCCCGGGACGTCGTCGGCTTCGAGCTCGGTCGCGATCGTCTCCGGCGCGAAGAAGAGCCACCGGCGCGAGTGCTCCTGCAGGCCCAGGTCGTCCTGCCAGCCCATGAAGTGGGCGTGCATCGTCGCCATGGCGTCGATGAAGTCGCAGTGGTGTTCCGCCGGGACCTCCTCGTCGCCGGGTGGCACGAGGTCGTCGGTGCAGTCGGTCATCAGCATCGAGAGCCGGGCCGACGGCCCGGTGCCCTCCAACGCCATGCCGACGATCGTGTGGTCGATGAGGTCGGGCGTCGCGTCGTAGATGCCGGCCTGCCAGACCTTGAACTCCCAGTTGGAGTCGTTCCCGGTGACCCGCATGATCCAGTCGTCCTCGGCCGAGAGCGACTTGAGGAAGTGCGGTACGCCGTCGAGGCGGAGCGTCTCGAACCGGGCACCGGACTTGCCGTCGGAGGGCCGGACATCGACCCGGTCGGTGGCGCCCGCGACCAGCTCGTCCAGCGTCGCGGCGACGTACGGCCTGGTCAGCTCAGTGGCCACGGGCGGCCTCCATCTCGGCGAGCAGCGAGGCCGGCCAGCGGCCTCCGCAGAAGGCGGTGTCGGCGCTGATCTTGTCATCGACCACGGTGAGCAGGTGCACCTGGTGGGCGCCGTACGGGATGCCGTCCTCGACCCAGCTGAGGTCGAGCTCGACGGCCTCACCGCCTGGGATCGGTCGTCGTACGGCGCTCTCGACAGTGGTCGGCAGGTTGAACCAGCCGGAGAACTGCGCAGCCACGGCTGCGGAGCCGGTCCGCTCGAACCGCCAGTGCGGGACGGTCGCGTCGAGCTGCGCGTCGTCGACCCAGATGTCAGTGCTGATGCCGCAGCCGGCGCTGATCTGGGCGAGGAAGCGGTCGACGGGATGTGTGGTGGTCATGGCGACACCGTTGCGGGCCACGGTTGCAGTGACCTTGCAACCGGCCCTTCAGCTGAGGAGCCTGAGGTTCGAGGCCACGCCGCCTCCGTCGTGCACCTCCTCGACCAGATCCTGGAGAGCCGTGAGGGCGACGTTCAGCGAGAGCGGGCCGTACGACGTCCGGGCGACGCCGTGCGCCTCCTGCCAGTCGCGCGGCGGGGTGCCCGGGACCCCGATGGTGGTGAGCTTGCGCAAGCCATACGCCTCGACGAGGGCGAGGATCTGCTCCTCGTCGAGCCGGGCCGGTACGAAGACCACCGGCGCGCCGGCGTCGAGGTAGGCCTTCCCGCGCTCGATCGCGTCCTGCAGGTTGTCGGCCGGGTCGCCCTTGCGGTTGAGCGCGAAGGCGTCGGTGCGGGCGTTGAGGACGAAGTCGACGCCCTCCTGCTCGGCGGCCTTCATGATCGCCTCCACCTGGGCGGCGGCCTCGGCGATCGGCTTGAGCTGGTCCTCGATGTTGGCGCCCACCACGCCGATGCCGATGGCCCGCCGCACGGTCTCCGGTGCGTCGCCGTACCCGCCTTCGAGGTCGGCGGTGACCGGCAGCTCGGTGGCATCCACAATCCGCTTGACCTGCTCCAGCATCAGGTCGGGCGGAATGTGCTCGCCGTCCGGGTAGCCGAACGACGCGGCGATCGAGTGGCTGGCGGTGGCAAGGGCGGCGGTGCCCTCGACAGCGGCGACGACCTTCGCGCTGACCACGTCCCACACGTTCACGAGGGTGAGCAGCTTCTCGTCCTCGTGCAGGCGGAGCAGCTCGGTGCCCTTGGCCCTGGTGGCGTCGTCAGCAGTCATGGCCCCAACGCTAGTGCGGGTCGAGCAGCTGCGCGGTCAGGATCTCGCGGAAGAACCCGACGCACCGGGGGTGGGACCAGCCGCGGCCCACGGCGATCGCCTGGTAGAGCTCGGCGCTGAACAGCACCACGACGACGTCGGTGGCCTTGACCCCGGACACACCGGCACGCAGCCCGCCGGGCTTGCCGGCGACGACGCGCACCACCTCGCGGTAGGAGTCGACGCGGCGGTCCTCTGCGACCCGGACCACCTCGGCTGCCTCGGGGTCGCCCGAGGCGCCGTGCATGGCGGGGATCAGCGGACCGACCCGCTGCAGGATGTCGACCCCGTGGGTGACGAAGATGTCGAGGGCCTGCTCCGACGTCGCGGCAGCCTCGAACCCCGCCCACCAGTCGTGCCAGGGCAACAGCTCGACGATGTCGACCGGCTCGGGCGGTGGCTCGCGCCACAGGTCGAAGCCGGCGATCGCGGCACCGAGTGACTCACCGAGCAGCGCGGCCTTGGTGCCGAACGTGTAGTAGACCGTCGGCACCGCGACGCCGGCCTCCTTGGCCACCGCACTGACCGTCGTACCGAGGTAGCCGCGCTCGCAGAAGAGGTCGTAGGCCGCCCGGACCATCCGTCGCCGGGTGGCCAGCGCGCGCTCGGCACGGGTGGGCGAAGAAGTGGTGGACATCGGCTTGATTCTATCTCACTATAGTGACGCTATAGTGAACGTTGCCGAGCAAGCCGGAGGCAGTCATGAGGATCCTGTTCGCATCCATGCCGGCAGACGGGCACTTCAACCCGCTCACCGGGGTCGCGGCCCACCTGCAGGCCGCTGGACACGACGTGCGGTGGTACGCCGGGCCGGAGTACGGCCGCAAGCTCGACGGCCTCGGCATGACCCACTTCCCCTACCAGCGCGCCACCGAGATCACCGCGGGCAACCTCAACGAGAAGTTCCCCGAGCGGTCCGGTCTGAAGGGACCCAAGGCGATCTCCTTCGACCTCGAGAAGTTCTTCGTCAGCAACGTCGACAACCACTTCCAGGACATCGCGGACGTCCGGGAGGAGTTTCCGTTCGAGGTGTTCGTCTGCGACGGAGCGATGTACGCCGAGAAGCTGGTCGCCGAAGTGCTCGACGTGCCCGTGTTCGCGGTCGGGCTGAGCATGGTGCTGCCCGACGACCACGGTCCGCCGCCCTTCTTCGGCCTGAGACCGGCGCGCACCATTCTGGGCAGGACCGTGCACCGCGTCGTACGGCGGATGCTCGCGAGTGCCGTCAAGCCGGGCGTCATCGCCTTCAACGACATCCTGGCGAGCCACGGCCTCGCACCGATCCCGCTCGACGGCTTCCCACAGGTGCCGATGGCGAGCGCGCGGCGGGTCTTCCTCAACGGCAGCCCCGGCCTGGAGTTCCCCGGCTACCGTCCTCCGGACAACGCCGAGTTCGTCGGAGTTCTCGCGCCGGCCCGAGGGGCGATCGGTCCGGTCGCCCCGCTGCCGCAGGCGGTGCTGGATCCGGACGCGCGAGTGGTCCTCGTGTCCCAGGGGACGGTCGACAACACCGACCTGACCAAGCTGCTGGTGCCCACGCTCGAGGCGCTCGCGGAGGGACCGTGCGTCGTGGTCGCCACGACGGGCGGCGTCCAGACCGCGGAGCTGCGGGCCCGGTTCGTCTCCCCGAACGTCGTGGTCGAGGACTTCATCGACTACGACGCCCTGTTCCCGCACGTCGACGTCTTCGTCAGCAGCGGGAGCTTCGGCAGCGTGCTCGCGGCAGTGCGGCACGGAGTCCCGGTGGTCGCGGCGGGCAGGACCGAGGGGAAGAACGACATCGCCGCCCGCATCGGCTACAACCGCCTCGGCATCGACCTGCGGACCGAGCATCCCAAGCCGGGCCGGATCCGCGAGGCGGTCCAGCGGCTGCTCGCCGACCCGACGTACGCCGCGAACGTCGCGGCGGTGCGGACCGAGCTGGAGTCCTATGACCCCATGGCCCGGATCGAGACCGTCCTGCGCGACGAGTCGCTGACCCGGCAGCGCTGACCCGAGGGAGCTGGCCTCAGGCGACGGCCAGCGTGACCTGCATGTTGCCGCGGGTCGCGTTGGAGTAGGGGCAGACCTCGTGGGCCTGCGCCACGAGCGCCTCGGCGGTGTCGCGGTCCAGCTCGGGGAGGGAGACCTCGATCTGCGCGGCGAGCCCGAAGCCGCCGGTCGGCAGGGCGCCGAGCGAGACGTCCGCGACGACCTCCGAGTCGGACGTGTCGGCGCCCGACTGCATGGCCACCAGCTTGAGGGCACTGTGGAAGCACGCGGCGTAGCCGGCGGCGAACAGCTGCTCGGGGTTCGTGGCCTCGCCCTGACCGCCCAGCTCCTTCGGGGTCCTGACGGGGGTGTCCAGGAGGCCGTCCAGGGAGGCGACGCGGCCGTTGCGGCCGTCACCGGTAGCGATGGCAGTGGTCGTGTAGAGAGTCTTCATGTGGATGAATCTATTGTGCGCAATAGAATTGTGCAAGTCTGATACAGTGAGACCCGTGCCACAGCGATACCGCCAGCTCGACCTCGACGCCCAGCTCTGCTTCCCGCTCTACGCGGCCACCCGCGCGGTGACCCGCCGCTACGGCGAGCTGCTCGCCGACGCCCAGCTCACCTATCCGCAGTACCTCACACTGCTTGCGCTCTGGGAGGCCGAGGACCCACTCTCCGTGGGCGAGCTCGGCGACCGGCTGCTGCTCGACTCGGGGACGCTGACGCCGTTGCTCAAGCGGCTGGAGGCCGCCGGCCTGGTCGCCCGGCGGCGCGACGCGCTGGACGAGCGCCGGGTGCTGGTCGAGCTGACCGACGAGGGCTGGGCGCTGCGGGAGCGGGTGGCGCACGTCCCGGCGGAGCTGTTCGGCTCACTGCACCTCTCCGGCACCGAAGCCCAGGAGCTCAGGCGACTGTTGGGCAAGGTGCTCGACCACGCCGAGGGGTGACCCGGCGCGCTAGGCCCACTGCCGGCGCATGACGGTGCTGGCCGCGAACGGGTCGGTGGCCTGCTGGGCGGCGAGGATCCCCTGGCCCTCGGGTGACCCGGTGTAGACGGGCTCCCCGCCTCCGACCCAGTGGTCCCAGGCACGGGCGTACGCCGCGGCTCGCTCGGCGTTGACGCCCACGATGGTCGGCACCGCGTGCCAGACGACGCCGTCCGGCTTGAGCCGGCCGAAGCCGGCCCACATCGCGCGCCACCAGGTCACGTCGCGACGGGTGCGGACCCAGCGCGGGAGCAGGTAGCGCGGCAGGTTGATGGGCGAGACGGCTTCATCCAGGGCGGTGGCGAACAGCTCGGCCTCGAACTCGTCGACCCCGCTCAGGACGCAGCGATACTCCCCCGCCGAGTCGACCACGACCTCGACCGAGTCCGAGCCGCGCCGCACCAGCTCGGCGGCGAGCAGCCCGTCGGCGACGGCTGAGGCGATCCGGATCACCGAGGGCGCCTCCTCGGCGCCATGCAGCAGCTCCTCGCCATGGCGGAGATGGCTGCGGACTCGCGCGACAGCGGCGGCCACCCCGACCAGGACGCCGCCCGCGAGGACCAGCGGCGCGCCCGCGGTCGCGGCCACCAACGCAGCCAGCAGCCCGGCACCGGCCAGCAGCGACGTAGCCCGGTCCCGGACCCGGTGCCTGCGGATCCCGCGCAGCTCGGCGGCGTCCGGCTTCAGCACGACCTCGGCCGGCCCGGTGCCGAGACCGAAGCCGAACCCACCCGGAACGCCGCGCTCCTTGATCCGGATCCCGTAGACCGCCGTGTCGACGTACGGCTGGCCCACCTGCCACTGCTCGCGGATGGTGGCGCGCTGCTCGCTGCGGACCACCGCTCGGGCGTTGACCGCACCGAACTCGGAGACCGGAGGCGGGACGAAGGGCGAGAACGTCGGGTCGAGGTGCGCGACGCCGTCGACGATCTGGCCCTGGGGGTCGATGCCGAAGTAGCCCTGGTGCTTGCGGACCAGGCGGTCCCAGTCGTTGCCGCCCTTGGGGTGCTTGTCGGAGACGCAGACCAGCGACCAGTTGACCGCGACCTTCTCCGGCCACAGCGGGTCGGTGCGCAGCGCACGGCCGCGGGT
Organism: uncultured Actinomycetota bacterium; assembly: GCA_963817125.1. Classification (GTDB taxonomy): domain Bacteria; phylum Actinomycetota; class Actinomycetes; order Propionibacteriales; family Nocardioidaceae; genus Nocardioides. Next base: position 28,494 of record CAWFNB010000015.1, on the reverse strand, counting down.
CTGCACCACGGACGTGATCGTGGTGACGGCGGTGACGTCGGCGAGCCCGGTGATCCGCTTGGCGTCCCAACCCTCACCGAGCAGACCGCGGGTCCCGACCAGGATCTGGGTGTGACCGTCCTGGAAGTACGACGTCACCCGGGGGACCCACTGCCGGGTCTCCCACGGCCCGAGGATCTGGGACATCGCGCCGTCCAGCGGCTCGACGCGCAGGGAGTCGGCCAGGGCCCGGTCGGGCAACGCGGCGAGGAACGCGGTCAGCGTGGCGGCGGCACCTGCCACCGTCTTGCCGGTGACCAGCATCGGGTTGAGGCCGGCGGTCTCCGGCGCCCCGACCAGTGCGGCGAGCATCGCGTGCGCGGAACCGGACTGCTGGTCGATGACCCCGGTCAGGTCGGCGGGCAGGGTGGCGCCGGCCCGTTCGTGGTCGCAGAGCACGAGCATCCGCATCCGCTCGGCGAGGTTGAGGTGCTCGTGCGCGCAGATCTCGACGACCGCGGCCGTCTTGGACTCGCTCCGGGCCAGGACGCGGTCGACCGGGCTGCGGCCGCGGCGGATGCCACGCTTGGTCCACTGGTAGCCGACCGACGGAAGCGCGCGGCGTACGGCTTCGACGACCTGCTCGTCCTGTGCCAGCCCGGTCTTGGTCAGCCGGCCGGTGAGCCAGTCGTCGACCAGCAGGACCCAGTCGTCGGCGGTCGGTGCAGATCGGTGCTCCTCCTGCATGCGGGCGCCGTTGGGGAGCCCGATCATGTCGACGTGGTGGAGCCGCAGGACGGCGCGGCAGACATCGGGCTGCTCCTTGACCAGGGTCAACCACGGCGACCGGCTGGCCACGAACCGCGCGTCCAGCCACTGAAGGAACGGCATCGAGCCGAACGACGGGTCGGTGAGCTGGGTGATCAGCTCGCGGAACCGCTCAGCCTCCTCGGCCAGCCAGTCGTCCTCGGTCGGCGTCGGCGTGGTCAGCCAGGCGAGCTCGACGAACGGGGCCAGGTCGCCCACCTTGACCACGGCCGGGATCGAGACGCGGTAGAGCGGCGCCCCGAACAGCTCGTCGACCAGCAGCGCCTGGTCGGCGGTGAGCGCCTCGGGCGGGGTCGCGGTCAGCCCGAGGACGAGCGCGTTGGGCAGCTCGTCGAGCAGCTCGCCGATCAGCCGGCCCCACACCTCGAGCAGGTGGTGGCACTCGTCGAGCACCAGCAGCAGCGGGCCGGCGTTCTTCAGCTGCTCGATGAACGCGCGGCCGTTGGGGTGCAGCCGGTCGAGCAGTTGCCCACTCGGTGGTTGAGGAGGTCGTTCTGCGACCGTCGCCGTCGGTGGTTGAGCAGGTCGCTCTGCGACCGTCTCGAAACCTGGTGAGGCGGGGCTGGGACTGGCGTGGGTGGGGATGACTCCGGGGTTTCGAGACGGTTCCTGCGCAACCTCCTCAACCACCGGAGCACCTTCCGCAACCACCGGAGCACCTTCCGCAACCACCGGAGCACCTTCCGCAACGACCGGAGCCGTCTCCAACCCGTCGTCGTCGACCTCGTTGTCGGGGTCGAAGACGGCCAGGGCCTGGTAGGTGAGGGCGGTCAGCTGGTGCTCGAGCGACCGGTCGATGCCGACGTCGATGCCGAGGGCCACGGCCTGGGCAGCCCACTGGCCCTGGATCGCGGTGTTCGGACCGAGCACGACGGCCTTGCCGACCGCGCCGGCGGCGACCCGGTCCTGCACGGTCTTCAGGCCGACCAGCGTCTTCCCGGCACCAGGCGGGAGTGCCACCCAGGCCCGCGTGCGGCCGGCGCTCCACGCGCCCGCCAGCGCGGCGAGCGCCTCCTGCTGGTGGACGCGGAGCTTCACCCCCGCCGCGACGGTGGTCACTCCCAGAACACCCGGTCCACGACGGCGTGCGAGACCCGCATGGTGCGCAGGTGGTCGTTGACCATCTCGTCGGTGGCGCCGGCCGGGTAGCCGAGCACGTTCGCGACCGCCGCGCGCTCGCGGATGTCGTGCGGCAGCTGGTCGCTGCCCTTGCCGCGGACCAGGGTGATCGCGTTGCGGACCCGGCTCACCCAGCGCCAGCCCCTGATCAGTACGTCCGCATCGTCGGCGGCGAGCAGGTCTGCACCGCGAGCAGCGGTCAGTGCCTCGAGCGTCCGCGAGGTGCGCATCTCTGGCACGGTGCCGGCGTGCCGCATCTGCAGCAGCTGCACGGTCCACTCGATGTCGGCAAGGCCGCCCCGACCCAGCTTGAGGTGGCTCTGCGGGTCCGACCCGCGGGGCAGGCGCTCCTGGTCGACGCGAGCCTTGATCCGGCGTACCTCCACGACGTCCTCCTCGGCCAGCCCGGACTCGGGGAACCGCAGTGGGTTGATGAGGTCCTCGAACCTGCCTCGCAGCTCGGGATCGCCCACGACGGCGTCGGCCCGCAGCAGCGCCTGCGCCTCCCAGACCTTCGACCACTTGGCGTAGTAGGCCGCGTAGGAGTCCAGGCTGCGCACCAGCGGCCCCTGCTTGCCCTCCGGGCGGAGGTCGGCGTCGACGGCCAGCGGCGGGTCGCCGCCGGGCAGCGCGAGCAGCCGGCGCAGCTCGTTGCCGACGGCCATGGCGTACGACGTGGCCTCGTGCTGGTCGACGCCGTCGCCGGGCTCGTGGACGAACAGCACGTCGGCGTCACTGCCGTAGGACAGCTCGAAGCCGCCGTAGCGACCCATCGCGACTATCGCCATCCGCGTCGGGGCCGCATCGAGCCCTCGGGCGGAGGCGACCGACTCCATCACCACCCGCAGGGTGGCCTCGAGCGTCGCGTCGGTGATGCGCGAGAGCGCGGCGCCCACGTCGGCCACATCGATCACGCCCAGCACGTCGCCGGCGGCGACGCGGAACAGCTCGCGGCGGCGGATGGCGCGGATCGCGCGGACCGCCGACTCCGCGTCGTCACGACGGCCCGCCGCGGACAACATCTCCTCGACGACGGGCTCGGCGTCGAGTGGCGCCAGGTCCTCCCCCAGCATCCGGACTCCGGCGGGTTCCTTCTCGAGCAGGTCGGAGGCGTAGCGCGAGGTGGCGAGCAGCCGAGCGAGCCGTTCGGCGACCTGGCCCTCGTCGCGGAGCGTCTTGAGGTACCACGGCGTCCGTCCCAGCGACTCGCTGATCCTGCGGAACCCGAACAACCCCGCGTCGGGGTCGGGCGCGGCGGCGAACCAGGCGAGCATCGCGGGCAGGAGCTGGCGCTGGATGTTGGCCGTGCGGGTCACGCCTGAGGTGAGCGCCTCGAGGTGGCGCAGCGCCGCGGCCGGGTCGGCGAAGCCGAGGGCGGCAAGCCGTTGGGTCGCCGCCTCGGGAGTGAGCCTGGCCTCGCCACCAGACAGCTGGGCCACCGCCGTGAGCAGCGGCCGGTAGAACAGCTTCTCGTGCAGCCGGCGCACCTCTCGGCGGTGGTGCTGCCACTGCTGCTCGAGGGTCTCGACGGGCTCCTTCACCTGGCCCATGCTGCGGCCGATCCGGCGCAGTGAGCGCTCGTCGTCGGGTACGACGTGGGTCCGCCGCAGCTGGTAGAGCTGGATCCGGTGCTCCAGGGTGCGCAGGAAGGCGTAGGCGTCGTTCAACGCCTCGCCGTCCTCGCGTCCGACGTACCCGCCCCGGGTCAGCTCGGCCAGCGCCGACAGCGTGGTGGCCGGTCGGATCCGCTCGTCGGCCCGCCCGTGCACGAGCTGCAGCAGCTGGACGGCGAACTCGACGTCGCGCAGGCCGCCGGAGCCGAGCTTGAGCTGGCGTTCGGCCACATGGGTGGGGATGTGCTCGACCACCCGGCGGCGCATCGCCTGGGTGTCCTGGACGAACCCGTCCCGCTCCACGGCCCGCCAGACCATCGGCTGGACCATCTCGACGTACTCCTTGCCGAGGTCGAGGTCACCGGCCACCGCACGCGCCTTGAGCAACGCCTGGAACTCCCAGGTCTTCGCCCACCGCTCGTAGTAGCCACGGTGGCTGGCCAGGGTGCGGGTCAGCGGGCCGGCGTTCCCCTCGGGCCGAAGCGCCGCGTCGACCGGCCAGATCGTGCCTTCGGTGGTGTGCTCGGAGCAGACCCGCATCAGGTGGCTGGCCAGCTGCGTGGCCGCCTTGAGCGCTTCATTGTCATCGGCTCCGTCGGCGGGCTCGTGCGCGAAGATCACGTCGACGTCGGAGACGTAGTTGAGCTCGTGGCCGCCGCACTTGCCCATCGCGATCACGGCCAGCCGCACCAGGGACGCCGTCTCGCCCACCCGCTGGCGCGCCACAGCCAGGGCGGCTTCGAGGGTGCCGGCGGCCAGGTCGGAGAGCTCCGCCGCCGCGTCGTCCACACCGAGGTGGTGGGTGAGGTCCCGGGAGGCGAGCCGGAGCAGGATCCGGCGGTACTCGACCCGCAGCGCGTCCACCGCCTCGTCGTCCGGCTTCGTCGCGATGGGCGTCGGATCGTGCGGGTCGGCCCCGACGGCCCGGAGCAGGTCCTCGCGGACGGCGTACGCCGCCGGACGCGTCGAGCCCATGGTCGGGTCGGTGAGCTCGTGCCAGTGCTCGGGGTGCCGGCACAGGTGGTCGGCCAGCGCCTCGCTGGCTCCCAGCACCGAGAGCAGCCGCATCGCGGTGCCTTCGTCGTCGACCAGCCCGCGCAGCAGCCCCTCGGCACTCTCGGAACCGGCAGCCTCGACCAGCCGGACAAGCGAGGCCAGTGCCAGGTCGGGATCGGCGGTGCGGGCCAGCAAGGCGACCAACGGCTCGGCGACGTCCTTCCCGAGCTCCCCGAGACCGGTCTCTGCCGACTCCGGGTCCGCAAAGCCCAGCCGCGAGAGGCGCCCCTTGTCGCTGGTGGGGTGGCTCACGCCGGCACGCCAAGCGCGATGTCCGCGAACCCGGCAGCCAACGGCGCCCACGCCTGGTCGAGCTCAGTGCGGGCGGCCCGGATCTCCTCGACCAGCGCGTCCGCGTCGAAGCCGCGGTCTGCCAGCTCGGCGCGCTCGGAGTCGGAGACCCAGGTGGCCACGATCGCCTCGTCGACCTCCGGGTGGAGCTGCACGCCCCAGGCGGCCAGGCCGTAGCGCGCCACCTGCACCTCACCCGCCGGGGTCTCGGCCAGGACCACGGTGCCGGGCGGCGGCTCGACGACGAGGTCGTAGTTCCACTGGACGCCGCGGCGCGGCGTGGCCAGCCCTGCGAACAGCCGGTCGTCGCTGGCGGCGGCGGTCCAGCCGACCGGGAGCAGCCCGACCTGCTGACCCCTCGGGTTCGGGGTCACCCGGCCGCCGAGGGCGGTGCCCATCAGCTGGTGGCCGAGGCAGATCCCGAGCGTCGGCACCCGCTCGGCCACGGCGTCCTTGATCAGCTCCTTGACCGGACCGACCCAGTCGAGCAGGTCGTCGTCGTTGGCGCTCATCGCGCCGCCCATGACCAGGAGGCCGGCGTAGCCGTCGAGGGTGGGTACGGCGTCGCCGGCGTAGGGGTGGCAGACCTCGAGCGTGCAGCCGGCCTCTTCGAGCCACTGGCCGAAGAGGGCCGGCGGGTCCTCGAGCTCGGGCTGGACGACCAGGAGCTTCACCGTCTCGCCTCCGGCTCGTCCGGGAGCAGCGCGAGGAACATCAGGCCCAGGCCGATCATCGGCAGCAGGAACGACAGCCAGGTGCCGGCCAGCGCGATCCCGGCGAGCATGGCCAGGGAAGCGGTCACGATCGTGGCGACCTTGGCCGGACGGCCGGCGTCGCCCAGCAGCTTGAGCGCGGAGCCGCCGGCGCCGAGCAGGACGCCGGCCAGCACCATCGCGATGACGCCGGCCGGGCGGTCCTTCTCGTCCCCGGCCAGGATCAGCGCTGCGAACCCGGCGAGCACCACGGCGATGACAACGATGAGGGCCAGCACGAGGCGCAGCCGGGTCACCCGGTCGGGGCTGTAGACGGCCATCCGCTGTCGAAGACCTCCGGTCAGAGGACCGGCAGCATCCGGTCGCGCTCGAAGGCCGAGACCTGCCCGCGGTACTCGTCCCACTCCGCGCGCTTGTTGCGCAGGAAGAAGTCGAAGACGTGTTCGCCGAGGGTCTCGGCGAGCAGCTCGGAGCGCTCGGCGATCTCGATGGCCTCGTTGAGGCTCTTCGGCAGCGGCTCGATGCCGAGGCTGGTGCGCTCACGCTCGGTCAGCGACCACACGTCGTCCTCGGCCTCGCGGGGCAGCTCCAGGTCCTGCTCGATGCCCTTCATGCCAGCCGCGAGCACCACCGCGAACGCGAGGTAGGGGTTGCAGGCCGCGTCGACGGTCCGCAGCTCGATGCGGGTGGACTGTCCCTTGAGCGGCTTGTACATCGGGATCCGGATCATTGCCGAGCGGTTGTTGTGACCCCAGCAGACGTAGGACGGCGCCTCGCCGCCGAACATCATCCGCTTGTAGCTGTTGACCCACTGGTTGGTGACCACGCTGATCTCCTGCGCGTGCGCGAGCACACCGGCGATGAACCGCCGGCCGGTCTTGGACAGCTGGTACTCGGAGCCGGCCTCGTAGAAGGCGTTCTGGTCGCCCTCGAAGAGGCTGACGTGCGTGTGCATGCCCGACCCGGGGTGGCTGGTGAACGGCTGGGGCATGAAGGTCGCCCAGATGCCCTGGCTCAGCGCCACCTCCCGGATCACCGTGCGGAAGGTCATCACGTTGTCCGCGGTCGACAGCGCGTCCGCGTAGCGAAGATCAATCTCCTGCTGGCCCGGGCCGCCCTCGTGGTGGCTGAACTCGACCGAGATGCCCATCGACTCGAGCATCGTGATCGCCTCGCGCCGGAAGTCCGAGCCCTTGGACTGGGCGGTGTGGTCGAAGAAGCCGCTGCGGTCCACCGGCACCGGCTCGACGCCGTCGACCGGCACGTCCTTGAACAGGTAGAACTCGATCTCGGGGTGGGTGTAGAAGGTGAACCCCAGGTCGGCCGCGGTCGCCAGCGTTCGCTTGAGGACGTAGCGCGGGTCGGCGTACGACGGGCTGCCGTCGGGCATCACGATGTCGCAGAACATCCGCGCGGTGGTCGGTCCCTCACCGCGCCAGGGCAGGATCTGGAACGTTGCAGGATCGGGCTTGGCCAACATGTCGGACTCGTAGACCCGCGCGAACCCCTCGATCGCGGACCCGTCGAACCCGATCCCCTCAGCGAAGGCGCCCTCGAGCTCGGCCGGCGCCACCGCCACGGACTTGAGGAACCCGAGCACGTCGGTGAACCACAGCCGCACGAACCGGACGTCACGCTCCTCGAGCGCGCGCAGCACGAAGTCTTCCTGCTTGCCCATGCCGCCAGCCTAGGGGTGGGGCCGCCTTGGACCGTCGAGTGACCTCATGTGGTTGTCATCGGGCCCCCTGGACAACCACTTGGGGTCACTCGACGCCACCGGTCACTTCCTCGGCACGTTCTCCAGCTCGGCGAGCCAGGCGGTCGGTGAGGCGTCCGAGGGCATCCGCCAGTCGCCGCGGGGCGACATGGTGCCGCCGGCGCTGACCTTGGGGCCGTTGGGGAGCGCCGAGCGCTTGAACTGGCTGGCGAAGAAGCGCTTGACGAAGACCTCGAGCCAGTGGCGTACGTCGCCGAGGTCGTAGGCCACGCGGCGCGACTCGGGGAACGCCGGAGGCCAGTCGCCGACGGACGCGTCGCGCCACGCGTGCCAGGCCAGGAACGCGATCCGGCTCGGGCGGGCACCACGACGGATGACGTGGAAGAGCGTGAAGTCCTGGAGGTTGTAGGGACCCACGGACGTCTCGGTCGACTGCGGCAGCTCGTCCTCGCGGGTGGGGATCAGCTCCGGGGTGATCTCCTGCTCGACGATCTCGCGCAGCAGGTCGTTGGTGTCGTCGTCGAACTCGCCGTTGCCCGCGACCCACCGGATCAGGTGCTGCACGAGCGTCTTCGGCACTCCGGCGTTGACGTTGTAGTGCGACATCTGGTCGCCGACCCCGTAGGTGCACCAGCCCAGCGCGAGCTCGGACAGGTCGCCGGTGCCGACCACGATCCCGCCGCGGTGGTTGGCGAGCCGGAACAGGTAGTCGTAGCGCAGCCCGGCCTGGACGTTCTCGAAGGTGACGTCGTAGACCTCCTCGCCATCGGCGAACGGGTGGTCGATGTCGCTCAGCATCTGCCGCGCCGAGGCGGTGATGTCGATCTCCTCGAACGTCACGCCGAGCGACTTCGCGAGCCTGGTGGCGTACGAGCGGGTGGTGTCCCCCGTCGCGAACCCCGGCATCGAGAACGCGTGGATGTCGCTGCGCGGCCGGCCCAGCCGGTCCATCGCCCGGGCGCTCACGATCAGCGCGTGCGTCGAGTCGAGACCCCCGCTGGTGCCGATCACCACCTTCGGCGTGCCGATGTAGTCCAGCCGCTGCTCGAGCCCGGAGACCTGGATGTTGTAGGCCTCGAAGCAGTCCAGGGCGAGCCGTTCCGGGTCGTCCGGCACGAACGGGAAGCGGTCGACCTTGCGCTTGAGACCGATGTCGCCCGAGGGCGGCTGGAGCTCGAACTCGATGCTTCGGAACTCGCCGATCCGGCCGTCGTAGGTCCGCCGGTTGTCGTCGAACGTGCCCTGCCGGATGCGCTCCTGCCGGAGCCGGTCGAGGTCGACGTCGGCAACCGTCATCCGCGCGCTGTCAGGGAACCGGTCGCCCTCGGCGAGCAGCTCACCGCACTCGTAGACCATCGTCTGGCCGTCCCACGACAGGTCGGTCGTCGACTCGCCCTGCCCCGCGGCCGCGAAGACGTACGCCGCGCTGCAGCGGGCGCTGGCGCTCCGGACCAGCAGCGTGCGGTCCTCCGCGCGGGCGATCGTGATCGGGCTTCCGGACAGGTTCGCGAGCACGGTCGCGCCGGCCAGGGACGCCTCCGCGCTCGGCGGGATCGGCACCCACATGTCCTCGCAGATCTCGACGTGCAGGGCGAGGTCGGGCACGTCGGTGGCCCGGAAGATCAGGTCGGGCCCGAACGGCACGGTCTGTCCACCGAGGCTGATCGACCGCCCGCGGTGGTCGTCGCCCGGCGCGAACCAGCGACGCTCGTAGAACTCGCGGTACGTCGGCAGGTAGGACTTGGGGGCCACTCCCAGGATGCGCCCCCGCTGGATGACGATGGCGCAGTTCAGCACCCGAGTGCCGAACACGACGGGCGCCCCCACGACCAGGACGGGGCGCAGGTCGCTGGTCGCCGCGACCACCTCGTCGATCGCGGCCAAGGTCGCGTCGAGCAGGGTGTCCTGCATGAACAGGTCGTCAATGGCATAGCCGGTCAGGCACAGCTCGGGGAACACCGCCACCGCAACGCCGTCCTCGTGGGCCTCCTTGGCCATCGCGATGACCTGGCCCGCGTTGGCCGCAGGGTCGGCGACGGTCACCGGCAGCGTGCAGGCCGCGACCCGGGCGAACCCCTGTGCGTAGGCGGAGTGGAAGTCCACGTGCCAAGTTTAGTTCCACAACGACGACGTGATCCCCGCCAAGGGATCGAGCGTGGCCTCGGACGTCCCGGTGGTGACTCGGGTCAGCTCGCCCGACTCGAGCTCCCACGCGACGAGGACCCAGGTGCTCCCAGTGCTCGCGGAGTTGCTCCAAATGAACAGCACCGTCCCGTCGTCCAGCCACCCCAACGGCGAGACAGAATGGAGTCCCTTGAGGGGCAGGAGGTGGGTAGGGGTGTAGTCGTCACGGTCGAGCACGACGATCCCGTCCCGCTCGGTGGTCGTCGTGACGTCGCCCGTCGTCTCCTCCATCGCGACTACCTGATCCTCGTCGGCGAACGCCCCCAAGATGTTTCCGAGCGCGTCGGTGGTGAACGTGCGCAGGACGGTGCCGTCACGCGTCTCGGCAACGATCCGAGCACGGGTCGGCGAATCAGTCGTCGGCCGATCCCACCCGAACGAGATCTCGAGACCATCGGGCGCGAGCGTGTAGGCGCCGAAACCGACCGTAGGCATCCTGCGCTCACCACGAGGCTCACCGCCGTCGAGCGGCACCGTCCAGGCCTCCCCGCCGCTCCAGATGACGAGCTCTTCTGTCGTGAGCCAGTTGATGGTCCCCACGAACAGCCCGCGCATCCCATCTGGCACCGGGATCTCCCGCCAGGCGCCGTCCTGGACGTCGGTGACGAACAGCCGGCCGTCCATCTCCCCAACGCTCGCCAGCCGGGTGCCGTCCGGGCTGAGCGACGCGTAATAGCGGGCGCCCGACGGCGTCTGGGTCGTGGCCCACCGACCGTCGGCGGTCAGCAGGAATAGGTTGGCGCCCTCGCCCCTCAGGACCAATGCCGCGGGCTCGTCCATCGGGAGGGACGGGACGTCGGCCGGCGGATTCATCGTCTCGGGCAGACCCGCGTCCCGGAAGGCCAGCGAGTCGGCCTGCCTTGGGTCGAACACCGGCTGAACCGCGGGCACCTCGGATGGAGGCGCGATCGGCGGGTCGGCCCGCTCGCTGCCCGACACACCGAACACGACGGCGACACCCGCCACGATCGCGGCGCTCGCGGATACGACGGCGATCCGGCGGCGGCGTACGACGCGGGCGCCCGCCAGCGCGGAGGCCGCGAGATCCGGGGTCTCGATCCGGTCAGTCGTCCGGTCGAGGATCGTGTGCAGGTCGCTCATCGGGCATCTCCGATCAGGTCGAGCAGCTCGGGTGCGCCCTCGCGGAGCCGCTTCAAGGCGGCGGCGTTGGTGCTCTTGACGGTGCCGATGTTGACGCCGAGGATCGCGGCGGTCTCGCGCTCGGTGAGGTCGTCGAAGTGGCGGAGCACCAGTACGGCGCGCTGCCTCGAGGTGAGCCTGGCGAGGGCGCGGCTCACGACCATGGCCATGTCGGGATCGGTGGAGACGGCCGACGTGGCGTCAGGTTCCGCAGTGGAGGTCTCCCGGCGTCGTCGTCGCCACCACGAGATGTTGTCCCTCATGATGATCGTGCGGGCGTACGCGGCGGGGTTGCCGTCTCGCAACCGGGTCCAACGCAGGGCCACTTTGACCAGAGCCTCCTGGACCAGATCCTGGGCGCGATGCAGGTCACCGGTCTGCAGAAAGGCCGAGCGCAGCAGCTGTCTCTGCTGTCCAGTCACCCACTCGGTGAACTCGCTGTCATCCATGCCACCTCCGACCCTTCACTTGGTGAACGCCCTGGGACGCTCCGGCGGTTGTGGCGAGTTGCGATGAGTCGGCCGCATGGCGCTGGTCTGTAAAAGGACAACCACGAGCCTCCGGAGGTCACCATGCCCACCATCGACTCTCCCATCAGCCCCTGCCTCTGGTTCGACCACGAGCTCGAGGAGGCCGCGGAGTTCTACACCAAGGTCTTCCCGAACTCCTCGATGGGCCACATGACCCGCTACCCAGAGAGTGGTCCGGGTGAGCCCGGCAACGTCATGGCTGGCGACTTCACCATCGACGGCCTCACGTTCCGCGGCATCAACGGCGGCCCCGACCACGCCGGTTTCACCGAGACGATCTCGTTCTCGGTGACCTGCAAGGACCAGGCCGAGGTCGACCACTACTGGGAGGCGCTGACCGCCGACGGGGGCGAGGAGTCGGTCTGCGGCTGGCTCAAGGACCGGTTCGGGCTGTCCTGGCAGATCGTCCCCCAGCGCCTCTACGACCTGATGTCCGACCCGGACAGTGCTCGCGCCAACGCCGCCACAGAGGCGATGCTGCGGATGCGCAAGATCGTGGTCTCGGAGCTCGAAGCCGCCGCGGACGCCGCTGGCCCCGGGTGACCAGCGACACAGCCGGTACCGCCCGGTAGGTCGCTAGCCTTTTCGAGAAGTCCGTGGACTCCATCAGGGAGCTGCGAGACGACGCGACAAGGGAGCTCGACGATGAGCGAAGCCTCTGCCCCTGAAGAGCAGGCCCCCTACGGCACCGGCCCTGCGGCCGCCCCGGCTCCCGTGAAGCGCGTGCGCACGCACCACCTGCGGGAGATGAAGGAGCGCGGCGAGAAGTTCACCATGCTGACGGCCTACGAGCAGTACGCCGCGCAGACCTTCGACGAGGCCGGCATCGACGTACTCCTCGTCGGCGACAGCGCCTCCAACAACGTCTTCGGCAACGAGACGTCGCTGCCGGTGACCGTCGACGAGCTGATCCCGCTGACCCGCGCCGTGTCGCGATCCGCACGGCGCGCGCTCGTGGTCGGCGACCTGCCGTTCGGCTCCTACCAGGCCACGCCCGAGCAGGCGTACCTGACCGCCGCCCGCTTCATGAAGGAGGGCGGCGCGCACTGCGTGAAGCTCGAGGGCGGAGTCGAGATGACGGCCCAGATCGAGCGACTGACCCGGGGCGGCATCCCGGTGATGGCGCACATCGGCTTCACCCCGCAGAGCGAGCACGCCCTCGGCGGCTATCGGGTCCAGGGCCGCGGCGAGACCTCCGCCCGTGTCCTCGCCGACGCCGAGGCGGTCCAGGACGCCGGCGCCTTCGCGGTCGTGATGGAGATGGTCCCCGGTGACGTCGCCGGCGAGGTCACCCGCAAGCTCCGCATCCCGACCATCGGCATCGGTGCCGGCAACGAGACCGACGGCCAGGTCCTGGTCTGGCAGGACGCCTTCGGCCTGCGCACCGGCAAGATGGCTCGCTTCGTGAAGCAGTACGCCGACGTGCACGGTGTCCTCCTCGACGCCGCTCGCGCGTACGCCGATGACGTGAAGGCCGGGACCTTCCCGGGACCCGAGCACACCTTCTGAGTGGTGACCGTGGTGGCGCTGGCAGGCGGGCGGAGTTTCACCGGGTACCCGGTGAAACTCACGCTTCCCCGCTGAAGTTTCGGCGGGGAAGCGCCAGATTCACCGGGTACCCGGTGAATCTTGTGACTCCTGGGGCCAGGCGAGCGCGCCGCCCGAGTTGACCGACACAACGTGGCGGACCGGGACGGATACCCCCAGGGGTGGCTACGGTGCTGATGTGGGACTCCGCGCGAGAGCGAGCGAAACCGAAGAGAACGCCAGGCTGGCGGTCGACGACGAGCGCCTCCGGATCGCCCGCGACCTCCACGACCTCCTGGGCCAGTCGTTCACCGTCATCAAGGTCAAGGCCGAGCTCGCGCACAGACTGCTCGACGTCGACATCGAGCGGGCCCGTGCCGAGATCGCGGACGTCGAGCGGATCAGTCGGGAGGCAGTCGACGACGTGCACGGCGCGATCGCGGGCTACCGGGAGATCAGCCTGGCGGGCGAGCTGGTGCGCGCCCGGGCCGCGCTGGCCGCGGCCGAGATCGAGGCCGACCTGCCGAGCTCGATCGACGGCGTGCCCCCCGAGCTGTGCGAGCTGTTCGCCTGGACGGTGCGCGAAGGCATCACCAACGTGCTCCGACACTCCGGCGCGTCCCGGTGCGAGATCCGGTTGACGGCGAGCAGCGCCGAGGTCCGCGACGACGGGCCGGAGGCCAACTCCCCCCTGGGTCATGGCTACGGCCTCGACGGGCTGCGCGAGCGAGCCGCCGACCTGGGCGCGACCGTGGCCACCAGTCAGCTCGCCCCGGGCTTCCTGCTGTCACTGGTTGCCCGGCAGCCGGAGTAGCGTCGCGGCATGCGCGCGGTGCTGCTGGCCCTCGTTTTTGCCCTCGTCGTACCGACTGCACCCGCGGCTGGTGCGCGCTCTGCCCCGGCCGATGAGGCCGCCGACAAGGCCGCCACCAAGGCCACGGGCTCGGCCAGAGCCAAGATGCCGAAGCTCAAGATCACCCGGGTCGTCAGACACGTCGACCACCCGTGGGACGTGCGGTCGCTTCCCGGCGGGACACTGATCTTCACCCAGCGCGACCGGGCGACGCTGTCGGTGCTGAAGAACGGCCGGGTGCGCAAGGTGACCTTTCCGAGTGACTCGGTGTGGGTCTCCGGTGAGACCGGGCTGATGGGGCTCGAGGTCGACCCCGACTTCGCCAGCAACCGCAGGATCTACACCTGCCAGGGCGGCTTCACCGGAGGCGGCGGGCACGACGTCCGGGTGATCGCATGGACGCTGGACGAGAAGCTGCGGACCGCGACCAACGCGGGCCAGCTGATCGGGGGCTTCCCCGCGAGCTCGGGTCGGCACGGCGGCTGCCGGCTGCTGGTCACCAGCGACGGCTCCCTGCTCGTCGGCACCGGCGACGCTGCCCAGGGCACCAACCCCCAGGACCTGGACTCCCTCGGCGGCAAGACGCTGCGCCTGGACCGGTTCACCGGCGCACCTTGGCCCTCGAACCCCTACGCCAGCGAGAGCGGCCCGCGCCGCTACGTGCACACGTTCGGCCACCGCAACGTCCAGGGCGTGGCCGAGCGCCGCGGGACGCTGTGGTCGATCGAGCAGGGCAGCGACCGCGACGACGAGGTGAACCTGCTCAAGAACGGCGGGGACTACGGCTGGAACCCCGTCCCGGGCTACAACGAGTCGGTCCCGATGACGGACCAGTCACTGCCCGGCAAGCAGATCAAGGCGCGCTGGCGTTCCGGCAACTCCACCCTCGCCACCTCGGGCGGCACCTTCGTCAAGGGCAAGAAGTGGGGCGCCCTCGACGGCGCGCTCGCGGTCGCCTGCCTCAAGGCCAGCCGGGTCCTGTTCCTGACCCTCGACGCCAGCGGCAAGCTGCTGCGCACCCGCGCGCCGCGCGACCTGCGTCAGTACGGCCGGATCCGGCAGGTCAGCAATGCCGAGAACGGCGACCTGCTGGTGACCACCGACAACGGCGGCGGCGAAGACGTGATCCTGCGAGTCAGCCCGAGGTAGCGGTCACGCGCCTGCCGGTGGTTGAGGAGGTCGTTCTGCGACCGTCTCGAAACCACGCAAGCCGGGGCTGGAAGGCAACCACCGTCGGCCAGTCCCAGCACATGCTGCGGCGGTTTCGACACGCTCGGTCGCTGCGCGACACTCGCGCCAGCGAGCGTGAGCTCCCTGCGCTCGAACGTGGTTGCGTCCGACGCTTGCGCCCCAGCCTCGGCTTGCCTGGTTTCGACACGCTCGGTCGCTGCGCGACGCTCGCGGCTCAACCACCGACCAGCGACGCTCGCGGCTCAACCACCGACTATGCGGTCCAGTCGAAGAGCGCTTCGCCGAGAATCAGGACCGCGAACCAGATCGCCACGGCTATCAGTGGCAGCCACATGGTGCGCTTGGGGTGCGGGGTCCACCAGCGGGTCGCGATGAAGAACAGCACCACCCAGATCGTCAGCAGCAGGACCACGGCGTACCACGGGGCCCAGAGGCCGCTCGCGCCGTACAGGAAGAAGGTGCCGGCCATGCCCATCATGGCGATGAACGGCCACGGCGATGCCTTGCGGCCCTGCGGGATCGCCACCGGTCAGTCCTCGTCGTTCCAGCGAGGGTCGCTGTCCCACTCCTCGTTGCGCTCCTTGACCTTCTCCAGCGCCCGGGCGGCCTCGGCCTCGCTCTCGTAGGGCCCCAGCCGGTCCTTGTAGTCGCACCCGTCGGGACCCTCGACCGCATGGTGGTTGAGGCAGTACCAGTACTTCATGGGCTCGAAACCTACCCGGCTCCCATCCCGTTAGGGTCGAACGGTGAGCGCCATGTTCGAGGGGTACGGCTCCACGGGTCAGGCCTACGACGAGATGTACGACGGTGACACGCTGCGACCGCCGTACGCGCGCCTGCGCAGCTCCCTCGACACGATGACCACCCCGGAGCTGGTGGACCGGGTGGAGGCACTGGCGGCCAGCTATCTCGACCAGGGCGTCACCTTCGACATCGGCGGCGAGGAGCGCGCGTTCCCCCTCGACATCTTGCCGCGGGTCATCGAGATGGACATCTGGACGACCATCGACAAGGGCGTCCAGCAGCGGGTCCGGGCGCTGGAGCAGTTCCTCGCCGATGTGTACGACGCGGGCCAGGTCTTCACCGACGGCGTGATCCCGCGACAGGTGATCACCACGAGCTCGCATTACCACCGTGCGGCCGCCAACGTCCGGCCCCCCAACGGCGTCCGCGTGCACGTGAGCGGCATCGACCTGATCCGCGACAACGCCGGCGAGTTCCGGGTGCTCGAGGACAACGTGCGGGTGCCGTCGGGGGTGTCGTACGTGATGACCAACCGCCGGGCGATCAGCTCGGCGCTGCCGGAGACGATCGCCGAGCACCGGATCCGGCCGGTCGCCGCCTATCCGCAGCGGCTCCTGGCCGCGCTCCGGGCCGCGGCGCCCGCCGGCGTCACCGACCCGACCGTCGTCGTACTCACCCCCGGGGTCTTCAACGGCGCCTACTTCGAGCACGCCCTGCTGGCTCGGACGATGGGTGTCGAGCTGGTCGAGGGACGCGACCTGGAGTGCCGCCAGGGCCGCGTGATGATGCGGACCACCAAGGGGCTCGAGCCGGTGCACGTGATCTACCGGCGCGTCGACGACGAGTTCCTCGACCCGGTGCACTTCCGCGCCGACTCGATGCTCGGCGTCGCGGGCATGATCGACGCCGCCCGCGCCGGCAACGTCACCCTCGCCAACGCGGTCGGCAACGGGGTCGCCGACGACAAGCTCGTCTACACCTACATGCCTGACATCATTCGCTACTACCTCTCCGAGGAGCCGGTGCTCCGCAACGTCGACACCTGGCGGATGGGCGAGCCGGAGTCGCGCGAGGAGGTCCTCGACCGGCTCGACGAGCTGGTGCTCAAGCCGGTCGACGGCTCGGGCGGCAAGGGGATCGTGATCGGCCCGGCGGCCTCGCGCGCCGAGCTCGACGAGCTGCGCACCAAGGTGCTCGAGGACCCGCGCTCGTGGATCGCCCAGCCGGTGGTGCAGCTGTCGACCGTGCCGACCTTCGTCGACGGCAGGCTGGGGCCGCGCCATGTCGACCTGCGGCCGTTCGCGGTGAACGACGGCTCGCGCGTCTGGGTGCTGCCCGGCGGGCTCACCCGCGTCGCGCTGGCCGAGGGCGAGCTGATCGTGAACTCCTCACGCGGCGGCGGCTCGAAGGACACCTGGGTGCTGGCCGGCCCGACCCAGGTCGAGCTGGTCGCCGAGTCGGAGGACCCGGAGGAGGACGACGAGCCCGCGGTCGACGTACGTCGCACGCCCGCGCCGCCCGAGGACCCACCCGCTCCCCCGGTCCAGCAGCCACCCCACCACGCGCCGGAGATGCCGGCCGGCCCGGTGCTGCACGAGCTGCGGTCGCAGGCCGAGCAACAGCAGCAAGGCCCGGGGAGCCCGGGATGCTGAGCCGGATCGCGGAGTCGATGTTCTGGATCGGCCGCTACGTAGAGCGAGCCGAGGACACCGCGCGGATCCTCGACGTCCAGACCCAGCTGATCCTCGAGGACGCCACCATCGACGAGGAGGCCACCTGCCGCGCGCTGCTCTCGATCATGGGGGTCGAGGAGGCACCGGACGAGCGCATCGACGTGGCCCTGGTGCTGGACATGCTCTGCTACGACCCGTCGTCGCCGACGTCGATCGCCTCCGCCCTCGGCGCCGCGCGCGAGGGGGCGCGGCGGGCCCGCGAGACGCTCTCGGTGCCGATGTGGGAGGCCATCAACACTACGTACCGCGCGATCCCGAGCGGCCAGTTCCAGGCGCAGCGGGCACCGTGCGATCTTCCAGTGGGTGCGCGAGCGGGCGGCGCTGATCAACGGAACGGCGGACGCGACGACGGTGCGTGACGAGGGCTGGCACTTCCTCATGCTCGGCCGGTGCATCGAGCGGGCAGACATGACGTCGCGGCTGGTGGCGAGCGCGGCGCTGGCCCGCGGCACCGGTGCGCCGTGGACCTCGACGCTCCGGGCGTGCGGTGCCTACGAAGCCTTCCTGCGGGCCTACCGCGGCATGGAGACCGAGCGGGCCGCGGCCGAGTTCCTGCTGCTGGACCGCCTGTTCCCGCGGTCGGTGGTCTTCGCGCTGGCCCGTGCCGAGCAGTGCCTCGACAACCTCGAGTCCTCGCAGCGGGCCGGGTTCCAGAACGAGGCCCAGCGGCTGCTCGGGCGGATGCGCGCGGAGCTGGAGTACCGCTCGCTCGCCGACCTGATGACCGACCTGGCCCAGGAGATGGAGCGGCTCCAGCTGGCCTGCACGACGGCGACCGAGGCGGTCACCCGACGCTACTTCGCCGGCTCGGAAGCACTGGCCTGGCAGGGGATCCAGGGATGAGCATGCAGCACCGGATCGTGCACACGACGCACTTCCAGTACGACGGCAAGGCGGTCGCGTCGTACAACCAGGCCCGGCTGACCCCGGTGACCACGCCCGAGCAGATCGTGGTGCACAGCCGGCTCGAGGTCTCGCCGAAGCCGTGGACCTCCGAGTACCGCGACTACTTCGGGACCCAGGTCATCGCCTTCGAGGTGGTCGACCCGCACGAGTCGATGACGGTGACCGCGACGTCGACGGTGCAGGTCAACCGGCCGCCCACGCACGAGCCGACCTCGACGTGGGAGCAGCTCGCGGCGCGCGAGGTGTCGGACCGGTGGACCGAGTACCTGATGCTGCCCGAGCTGGTCGCGCCGCCGGAGGACTTCGTGCAGCGCGCCAAGGCGGTGGCGGCCGCCGCCGCGCTCCCGGGCCTCGCGGCGCGGGAGCTGTGCGCGCTGGTCGCGGACGAGGTGGAGTACCTGCCCGGCACCACCGACGTACACACCACGGCCGGCCGCTCGTGGCAGCAGCGCGGCGGCGTCTGCCAGGACATGGTGCACCTGGTCATCGGCGGGCTGCGCTCGGTCGGCATCCCGGCTCGCTACGTCTCCGGCCACCACCATCCCTCCCCCGCACCGGTGGTCGGCGAGCCCGTGGTCGGCGCCTCGCACGCCTGGGTCGAGTGGTGGGACGACGGCTGGCACCCCTTCGACCTGACCGGCGCGGTCCAGCCCGACGACCGGTACGTCGTGGTCGCCACCGGCCGCGACTACGACGACGTGAAGCCGATCAGCGGGATCTACTCCGGCCCCGCCACCTCCGAGATGACCGTGACGGTCGAGGTGACCCGGCTGGCCTGACGCCGGCCCGGTTCGCCCGTGGGCGGGTCGTGTGCCTGAGGACGGGCCGGGACGCGTCCTGAGGCACACGACTCGTTGGCGCTGGAGCCGCCGACCTGCGACAGTTCTCCTGCGGATGGGCTGGCCGGGCGACCGCGTCGACGTGCTTCCACACGTCGCCGAGGAAGGTCCGGGCTCCACAGGGCAAGGTGGTGGGTAACACCCACCCGGGGTGACCCGCGGGACAGTGCCACAGAAAACAGACCGCCGGCTCCTCTTCGGAGGGGCAGGTAAGGGTGAAACGGTGGTGCAAGAGACCACCAGCGGCCCGGGCGACCGGGCCGGCTAGGCAAACCCCACCTGGAGCAAGGTCAAGAAGTCCGGTGCCTACGGGCACCGGGCGCGCGTACGCCGAGGGCGGCCCGCCCAAGTACGCGGGTAGACCGCTGGAGGGCGTCGGCAACGGCTCCCGTAGATGGATGGTCGCCCCCCGGTGACCGCGAGGAACCCGGGGACAGAACCCGGCCTACAGGCCAGCCCGTCCGCACCACCCCGGCTGACCTGCGGAAACGTGATCAGCTGGGGTCTACTGTCCGCGTACTGTCCGCAGAAATTGTCAGGCCCGCCAACGCTCCCTGGATCACCGACCGCGAGCGGTCGTCCTCATCACCCATGAGGTGCCCGTAGGTGTCCCAGGTCTCCATGGCCGACTTGTGCCCGAGGAGCGCTTGAAGCTTCTTGATCGACGTGCCGCCCGCGATCTGCATGCTCGAAAGTAGTGCCGCAGGTCATGCGGTGTGGCGTCCGTCTGCTGGCGAACCTGGCCGTAGTGGCCGAACTGGTGCAGCCTTCCAGCGCCAGCGGTTGCCCGTTTGTCTCGGCCCGACACCACTGGCCGGTGCGGAGCGCCACCCACGCCACACTCTCGCGAGGGTCGGCACGATAGGGTTCTTCACGGAGCGCCGGGAAGTCTGGTCGGCACGAGCACAACGCTGTCCGCCCCCGAAGGAGTTCCAATGCGCGCACGCGAGCTAGCCGAGCCGTTTCCCGTCGTCACCACCGAAACCGACGCGATGGACGCCGCACGCGCCATGGCGGCTGATCGTCGCCCGGGGCTCATCGTGTCCACGCCGGACGGGCGCCCTTTCACCGTGCTGCCCGGCTCGCAGGTATTGAAGTTCCTGATCCCCACCTACGTCCAGGACGAGCCCGCTCTCGCTCGGGCGTTGGACGAGCAGGCGTCGGACGAGCTGTGCCGCAAGCTCGAACGCAGCAGAGTCGGCGATCTGCTGCCGAGGCGCAAGGACCTCGACGACCTACCGGTGGTCGACGGGGACGCCACCGCTCTTGAGGTGGCGGCCGTGATGGCCCGGATGCACAGCCCACTGGTCGCCGTCGTGGTCGAAGACAAGATCGTCGGCGCAGTCACCGTCAGTCGGCTCTTGGACTACCTGCTCCCGCCGACTGCGCCGCGCTGATGACCACCACGCTGGTCGTGGCGGTGTTCGTTGCTGCCTACGTGCTCATCGCGACCGAACGCATCCACAGGACGTCTGCGGCCCTGGCCGGTGCCGCTGGGATGGTGCTGCTGGGAGTGGTTGACGCCCATGTCGCGTTCTTCAGCGAGCGGACCGGGGTCGACTGGAACGTCATTTTCCTGTTGCTCGGCATGATGGTCATCGTCAGCATCGTCAAACAGACCGGCGTCTTCGACTACCTCGCCATCTGGGCGGCGAAACGGACCCGGGGACGCCCATTCCCGACGATGTTGCTTCTGGTCTGCATCACAGCGGTCGCTTCCGCGCTGCTCGACAACGTCACCACGGTGCTCCTCATCGCCCCGGTCACGCTGCTGATCTGCGACCGGCTCGCGGTGTCGCCGGTGCCATTCCTGATCGCCGAAGTACTCGCGTCGAACATCGGTGGGACCGCCACCCTGGTCGGAGACCCACCTAACATCATCATCGCAAGCCGGGCCGGACTGTCGTTCAACGACTTCCTGGTCCACCTGGCCCCGATCGTCGTCCTGCTGATGGTCGTGTTCATCGGGTTGTGCTGGGTGCTGTTCCGCCCGATGTTGAGCTACGACCCCGATCGCGTGGCAGCGCTGATGGCCCTTGACGAGCGAGATGTCATCCGCGATCACGGTCTGCTGCTGAAGTCCGGGGTGGTACTGGGCGCGGTCATGGTCGGGTTCGTCGCACACGCCGCGCTGCACATCGAACCGTCCCTGGTCGCCTTGCTCGGTGCGGGGGCACTGGTCGCGTTGTCCCGTCTCGAACCCAAGGAGTACCTGGAGGAGGTCGAGTGGTCGACGTTGGTGTTCTTTATGGGGCTGTTCATCATGGTTGGCGCCCTGGTCGAGGTGGGCGTCATCGGCCGGCTCGGGGAGGCGGTGACCGGCGCCGTCGGCGACCGCTACCTACTTGCCTCCTCGGTACTGTTGTGGGGTTCAGCGCTGCTGTCGGGCATCGTGGACAACATCCCCTACGTCGCGACGATGAGCCCGCTGGTGCAGGACCTGGTCGTTGCAGGTGACGGCGACCCTCAGGCGAACGCCCTCTGGTGGGCCCTGGCGCTGGGCGCGGACCTTGGCGGGAACGCGACCGCAGTCGGGGCCAGCGCGAACGTCGTTGTGCTCGGCATCGCCGCCCGCCATGGGCACCCGATCTCGTTCTGGCGGTTCACCAAGTACGGTTCGGTGGTCGCGCTTGTCACCATCGCGGTCAGCTGGGTCTACCTGTGGCTGCGGTACTACGCCTTTGTCTGACTGCACGCAGGGGTTTCCGCAAGAGGCCGATGATCTCCGCCAACAGAGAATGGTGATCTGAGGTGAACAACGCACCGACACCGCGGCGCCTGTTCAGTCGCGGGTCGTGGCCCGAGGCCGAACGCATCGCGGACGTACTACGCAAGGAGACTGTCGGCGGGGCTCTGCTGCTGGTCGCCGCTGCGGTGGCGTTGGTATGGGCAAATTCGCGATGGGTCGATGCATACGAGTCGCTGCGCGACACCGTGGTTGGGCCCGAGTCACTGCACTTGCACCTGAGCCTTGGGACGTGGGCCGCTGACGGGCTGCTTGCCATCTTCTTCTTCGTCGCCGGGCTCGAGCTCAAACGGGAGTTCGTTGCAGGTGACCTGCGCGACCCAGGCCGGGCAGCCGTCCCGATCGCCGCCGCGCTGGGCGGCGTCGTGGTGCCGGCGCTGGTCTACACGCTCGTGAACCTCGGCGGCTCGGGTGACCTCCGTGGCTGGGCGATCCCTACCGCGACCGACATCGCATTCGCCCTCGCCGTGCTCGCGATCATCGGCTCGCACCTGCCGTCGGCGCTGCGCACCTTCCTGCTCACCCTCGCGGTCGTTGACGACCTGCTCGCCATCACGATCATCGCCGTCTTCTATACGAAGGACCTATCGACGTTCCCGTTGCTGCTCGCCCTGGTCCCGCTAGCTCTGTTCACGCTCGCAGTCCAACACCGCATCCGGTCCTGGTGGCTGCTACTACCGCTCGCTGCGGCCACGTGGACGCTGGTCCACGCATCAGGTGTCCACGCGACCGTGGCCGGGATCATGTTGGGCTTCGCCGTCCCCGTGGCCCGACGTTCCGCCGGCGCCGGTCCCGGGCTCGCCGAGCACTTCGAACACCGCTGGCGACCGCTGTCCGCATCGATCGCCGTGCCTGTATTCGCCTTCTTCGCCGCCGGCGTCAACATCGGCGGCTCCGCTGGCCTCGCCGATCCCGTCCAGGACCCTGTCGCGGTCGGCGTCGTCGCCGGACTGGTCCTCGGCAAACCGTTCGGCGTCCTGGCCGCGACCTGGCTGGTCGCCCGGTTCACCCGCGCCGGCCTGGACACCGACCTGTCCTGGTGGGACGTCCTGGGCTTGGCGATGCTCGCAGGCGTCGGGTTCACCGTGTCCCTGCTGATCGGCGAGCTTGCGTTCGGCCCCGGCACCGAACGCGGCGAGCACGTCAAGCTCGGCGTCCTCGCCGGCTCAGTCCTGGCCGCGATCTTCGCCAGCGTCGTGCTGCGCGCTCGCAGCAAGGTGTACGAGCGGCTCAGCATCGCGGAAAGCGTCGACCACGACGCCGATGGGGCTCCCGGCAGTCGGTTCGGATAGGTCTCTTCTGGCCGCAATCGAGCAGCATCACGACAGATGGCGCGCCGGCGGCAGAGAACGTCGGCCCCGAGGCCCGGTGGCATTCGATGACTTCGCGGCTGTTCATGCCTACTCAGCCCGGGGGAGCGGCGTCACCGTCGGGCCGGACGATGTACCAGTTGCCGCCGTTGAGGAACACGTCGTGGCACAACACCTCGTTCTTGCCCTCGTGCGCGTAGAAGTACAACGGATGCCCGTTGTAGGTCACCTGCGTGCTGCCGTCGCTGCGTACGGTCGTGCCCACCAAGTGCTTCCGAACACCCTCGCCGGCGACCGGACGGCCGTCGGTGAGCACGGGTGGCCAGGCCTTCGCACATGCCTCGTAGCAGGCGGGCTCGGACGTCGTCTCAACGTCGAAGAGATAGATCGCCTGACCGGTGGCGTCGAAGAGCATCGGGCCGAAGTCACTCGCGGCCACCACGATCTCCGTGCCGGGACCCGGGGCGGGCGTGGACTCGGACCCGGTCTCGGGTGCCGGCTCGGACGGTGGGGCGGTTGCCTGGTCGGTTGGCTCCTGGGCCGGTGAGTCGCTTGGACTGCCCCCCGGCGACTGGTCCGCGCCCTCGGGCGAGGCTGACTCCTCTCCGCAGGCGGCGAGTAGGCCGAGCAGCAGGGTCGCTGCGCCCCAACACGAGATCAGTCTGAGCATCGGCACGAACTCGATCGTAGGTGGGGACGGGCGGCGGTACCGGAGCGCAGGACAACAGTCATGACTTCGTAAGCAGCCGAGGCATGGCGGCGTCGGCGCAGTAATCGGCGATGTAGCGGTCGCGATCGCCCATGTGGACGTCGATGGCTGCGGCGACCGGCGCTCAGTCGAAGTCGTCGTCAAAGCCGGTGCGCAGCGCCTCTGCCCTCTCCAGGTGGCCCTGCAGGACGCGCAGCGCAACCACGTCGGCGAACGGGTGCAGGCAGCGCGGCCGCACGACCATGCTGGCCTGCTGCGCCACAGCTCTTGGACGCACCTTTCGCACGGGGATCGCGACGGATCCCTGCCTTCGGCAGGCTCGGCGGCAGCGGCCCCCATCCGCGGGCGAGTGCGTGACCCGGTTGGCGCATCGGCTCGACCTAGGCTGTGAGACATGACGAAAGTACTCGCCTTTGACGTCAACGAGACGCTGCTCGATCTCAGTGCGCTCGATGCCTCGTTCGAGGACGTCTTCGGCTCGGCTGCCCTGAGGGGACAGTGGTTCGCCCAGATGCTCCAGCTGTCGTTCGTGGGGGGTCTGTCAGGTGAGTACGTGGATTTCAGTACTGCACAACACGCCGCACTACTGATGCTCGCCAAACGAAACGGACTTGCCGTCACTGAGGCCGCGGCCATGGAGATGGTCGACAAGATGAGCTCATTGCCGCCCCATCCCGAAGTCGCCGGCGCCCTCGCCTTGCTGCGGGAGACCACGCTCAAGGTGGTCGCTCTGACGAATTCGGTCCAATCGGTGGCTCAGGAGCAGCTGACGAACGCTGGCCTCCGAGGCTACTTCGACGGTGTCATGTCGGCAGACGACGTCAAGCGGCTCAAGCCCGCACCCGAGCCCTACCAAGCTGTAGCCGGCGCGTTCGACGTCGACACCGCCGACGTACGGTTGGTCGCCGCGCACTCCTGGGATGTTTCCGGCGCGATGGCAGCCGGCTGCCAGGCTGCGTTCGTCGCCCGGCCAGGGATGGTGCTCAGCCCGATCGGTCGCCAGCCTGACATCGTCGGTGCCGACATCGCCGAGGTCGTTGAGCAGATCCTGGCTAGCGAGGTCGACGTGCAGGTCGGCTCCTGAGTGCACAATCCACAACGTGCACCAGAGCCTCTGATCCTTCAGCATTGCTTGGGCAGCACCCACGAGTGGCGTTCCAGCCGGAGTAACTGGCCACTCTGGAGCTGGCGGTTCATATCCGACAGGCCCTGACAGCTGCGTTTCCGCAGGTCAGGGCCCATCTTTCGGAGCTGGGGCGGGACTTGAACCCGCGACCTGAGGTCTGGTCGAGGACCGACCGGATCTGCTCTCAGGGCGGCGGCTGAGGTCGCCGGATAGCCCTGTCCCTGCCTAGCCGTCCTCGAACTCGCGGGCGCAGCGACGCCCGGGAGTTCGACGGGGCGGCTAGGGAGTGCGACCGAGGAAGGCCACCAACGCGCTCAGATCGTCTGCGGCTTCGCCGACCTGGACCGGCGGCGCGAAGTCGTCGCCGCGCAGCTCCGGCTCGGCCAGGTTCTCCTCCGTGAAGGCCTTCACGTCAGAGACCAGGGCCTGATTCCAGTCGACGTCGAGACCGGTCGCCTTCGCCAGGTCCCAGCTGTGCACGAGCATGTCCATCGAGGGCAGCTGCAGGGCGAACCGAGCCGGCATCTCGCCGAAGGGCAGCTTCGCCATCCCGTCGATCTTGCCGGGCGCCGACCAGCCAGCGATCGCCTCGTGCCCAGCCGTCACCAGCGACTTCGTCGCGTCGTCGCCGATCAGGTCCTGACCGAGGATCGCCGGGTCCCACTCCCCGTGCTCGGCGACGTCCCGGAACATCACCAGCGCGCCGATCATGTGGTTGACGAGCTCGCCGACATTCCACTCGTGGCACGGCGTGGACAGGTCGTACTGGCTGCGGTCGATCCGTCCTATGACCTCCTCGGCCTGGTCGACCCCGGCCTGGAGACGGGCAAGCGGTTCCATGGTCCCTCCCTGTTCCACGTGCTGACAGGCAGAACGCTAGGGCGGTTCCTGGCGACGCACATGACCTCAACGGGCTGGCCCATGTGGCGGTCAGGGGTTGCTGCGGGCCTGTTGCTCGCGCCCGCCTGGGACAGCGGCTTGAAGTCGCCCTGCCGAAGCCGACCGAGGAACGTGGCCGGCGCGTCGCCGGGCACCGATGGCACATGCCGTCAAGGAACTTTCAGGTCGCTCTCGCCGACGCCTGAGAGTCAGCCGAAGAACGCCTTCAACGCCTCCTGGTCGGGGCGATGGTAGGTGCGGGCGATCTTGCCTTCCCGGATCTCGTGGGCGAGTACCTCGACGCAGTCCAGGACCCGGCCGTCGTGAGCGGCGGTGATCGTCTGGACCTGGACGGCTCCCCAGTCACTGCCGAGGACGTCGATCAGTTCGAGGCCGAGGGTGCCCCCGGACAGTTCGAATGCCCGGCCGAGAAAACCGATGATCTCCTCGGGGCCGCGGTAGGTGCCGCAGATGACGCTCGTCCCGGGCAGCTCCCAGATCGCGTCGGGCGCGAAGTGGGACGCGACGGTGGCCAAGTCGCCAGTTCTGAAGGCGTTCACCATGTCGCGGCTGAGTGACTCGTGGGCGTGCATATCGTCTCCTGCTTGTGCGGGGCCCCCGTGCGGGGCCCGGTGCGAACGACAGTGGCCCGGCCCGCGACTGCGCACATCGGTCGCCAGACCGAGTTTGCCGCGCGGGATCTGTCAACGTGGCTGCGGGAGCCGAGCTGCCAGCTCGACACGGTTGGACGAGCCGGTCTTGCGCAGCAGGCTCTCCACGTGGGTCTTGACCGTGCGGACCGCGATGTAGAGCTCCTCGGCGATCGCCTGGTTGGACCGTCCAGTCGCCAGCAGGGTGAGCACGTCCATCTCCCGGCTGGTGACGCCGCGCCTCGCCAGATCGGGTGGGACCTCGCTCGCCCCACGGCCGCGACGTCGGACCGGCCCGCCGGCCCGCCGGGAGAGCGCCCGGCATTGGGCGGCCAGGGTCGGAAGTTGGTGTTCGTCGGCCCAGGCTTCTGTCTCGGTGAGCCATCGTTGCGGCTCGTCGTACGAGCCCGCCCACCCGTCGTCGAGTGCGGCCTCGGCCACCAGCCGCTGGGCGATGTGCCGATAGCCGCTCCAGGCGGGAGCGCGGTCGAAGCACTGCACTGCGGCCGCCAAGGCGTCATCAGGTGAGTCACCCATGCGCGCCGCCGTCACGGCAGTGGTCAGGTGCCGGATCCCTTCGATGCCGGGTGAGACCAGCAGCGCAGGGTGATCGGTGTCGGCCATGGCCAGTTCGGTGTCGCCGCCCCACACCGCCGTGACCAGGGGCCAGAGCATCCATGGTGAGAGCGGAGCCCGAGGCAGCGGCCGCAACAGGTCGATCGAGCGGGCCCACCTGGAGACGGCGGACTTCCGATCGCCGCGAAGCAGGTCCGCGAGGCCACGGCAGGTGCCCTCGTCCAGTGCCTCGATCTCGGGGTCGTCGGGTTGCAGCGCCCGGGCTCGGGCGCCCGCGCGCTCAGCCTCGAGGAAGCGTCCTCGTGCGACCTCGGCCTGGCCGAGCAGGATCCACCCCCATGCCTCCTGACCGACCGCGGCCAGGCGACGACTCGAGGCGAGCACCCGTCCGGCCGCCTCGGCCGCGAGGTCGGCCTCGAACCGTACGCCGTGGATCGCCGCGAGGTGGAAGTCCACCCGGGTGACGAGTCCGGGAGCCGCGGCCTCCTCCGCGCTGCGGCGCGCCGCAACAAGCTCGTCGACCTCGAGGCGACGCAGCTGGCTCAGCGTGGCCAGCTCATGGTGTGCCCGCGCGCGCCACAGCAGCAGCCCGGCGTCGAGTGCTGTCGCCGAGGCTCGCCGGAACCACTGCTCGGCCTCCTCGAGGTCGCCCATCCGGGCCACCCGGCCGAGTACTTCGTAGGCCTCGCAGCGAGCGGCGGCCAGGGGGGCCTGGTCGTGGTCGGTCGCGCGGGCGGCAGCCTCGAGTGTCCGTCGGGCCAGGTCGCCAGCCCGGTCGGGTTCCCCGGCGCCCAACGCGATGTGAGAATTCAGCGCCAGCACCACCGGGTCGGCAGGCAGGTCGACCAGTTGGGCTCGCGCGTCGCTCCACCGGCCAGCATCGGCTGCGGCCCGCGCGAGCGCGAGTCGGATCCGACGCTCCGTGGACGCTTCGTCGGGACCTACCCGCCGCATCAGCTCCTCGCCGAGGGCCAACGCCCGGTCCACGTCGCCGGAGAGCGCTCGGGCCGTGAGCTCGACCTCGAGGGATCGCCCCATCAGTCGCGGTGCCGGATCGAGGGAGCGCGCGGTCTCAGCGGCTCCCAGGGCCCCGGCCAACGCTCCCCTCGCCAGAGCCTGGTCGGCGAGGGCGAGGTGGTGCTCCGCGGCGTCACCGCGTCGACCGCCCAGGGTCGCCAGACGAGCCTGCAGCTCATGGTCGGCGGGATCGGTGACCGCTGCGAGCGCGTCAGCGTGCCGACTGGTCTCGGACTGGCCCACCGATCGGACTACTGCCTCGTGGACCAGCGCGTGGACGAAAGCGCACCTACCAGGCGCGCCCCATTCGATGAGCCGCGCCGCGACCCCGGCTTCGAGCGAGCCTTCGACGTCGGAGTCCTGCTGGTGGGTCGCCCGGGCCACGGCTGCCACCTCGAAGTCCAGTCCGAGCACCGCCCCGGCCCCGAGGGCTGTCCTCGCGCGGGTGTCGAGGTTACGGACCCGGTTCGACACAGACTCCGCGATGCCTGCGGGAGGCTCGCCCGACGCGCACAACT
>CAWFNB010000014.1:0-138938 GCA_963817125.1 uncultured Actinomycetota bacterium | reverse complement strand
GTATCTTGATATCAAGAGACTTCAAGCCGGGTACCGACCACCGGACCGGCGACGGCAGGATGGGTGACGAAGCCCGTGCAGACGAGGAGATGGTGAGCGATGGCCAGCAAGGACAGCTTCGGCGCAAAGGGCAGCCTCGAGGTGGGCGACGCGTCGTACCAGGTCTTCCGGCTCGACGCGGTCACCGGTGACGGCCTCGACGTCGCGAGCCTTCCCTACAGCCTCAAGGTGCTGCTCGAGAACCTGCTGCGCACCGAGGACGGCGCCGACATCACCGAGGACCACATCCGCGCAGTGGCCGGATGGGACGCCGACGCGGACCCGGACACGGAGATCCAGTTCACCCCTGCGCGGGTGATCATGCAGGACTTCACCGGAGTCCCGTGCGTCGTCGACCTGGCCACGATGCGCGAGGCGATGGCCGACCTCGGCGGCGACCCGACCCGGATCAACCCGCTGGCTCCGGCCGAGCTGGTCATCGACCACTCGGTGATCGCCGACGTCTTCGGCACGCCGGAGGCGTTCGCTCGCAACGTCGAGATCGAGTACGAGCGCAACCGCGAGCGCTACCAGTTCCTGCGCTGGGGACAGGGTGCCTTCGAGGACTTCAAGGTGGTCCCGCCCGGCACCGGCATCGTCCACCAGGTCAACATCGAGCACCTCGCACGAGTCGTGTTCACGCGAGACATGGACGGCGAGACCGTCGCCTACCCGGACACCTGCGTGGGCACCGACTCCCACACCACGATGGTCAACGGCATCGGCGTGGTCGGCTGGGGTGTCGGCGGCATCGAGGCCGAGGCCGCCATGCTCGGCCAGCCCGTCTCGATGCTGATCCCGCGCGTCGTCGGCTTCAAGCTCAGCGGTGACCTCCCCGAAGGTGCGACCGCCACCGACCTCGTGCTGACCATCACCGAGATGCTGCGCAAGCACGGGGTGGTGGGCAAGTTCGTCGAGTTCTACGGTCCCGGCGTCTCGGTGCTGCCGCTGGCCAACCGGGCCACCATCGGCAACATGAGCCCGGAGTTCGGGTCCACGATCGCGGTCTTCCCGATCGACGAGGAGACGACCAAGTACCTCAAGCTCACCGGCCGCAGCGACGAGCAGCTCGCGCTGGTCGAGGCCTACGCCAAGGAGCAGGGGCTCTGGCACGACCCCGATGCCGAGCCGCGCTACTCCGAGAAGCTCGAGCTCGACCTGGCGACCGTCGTACCGTCCCTGGCCGGGCCGAAGCGGCCGCAGGACCGGGTCTCGCTCACGGACGCCAAGGACTCGTTCCGCGGGGTGCTGACCGACTATGCCAGCAACGGTACGGAGACGAGCGGTGAGTACGACGAGGCGTTGGAAGAGAGCTTCCCTGCCTCCGACCCGCCGTCGTCGGAGGCCCACGGGCAGTCGCCCCGCGTCGACTACCTCAGCTGCGCCCCCACCGACGGCGGCCGGCCCAGCAACCCGGCGATGGTGACCCTCGAGGACGGCACCAAGTTCGAGGTCGACCACGGCGCCGTCGCCATCGCTGCGATCACGTCGTGCACCAACACCTCGAACCCGTCGGTGATGATCGGCGCGGCCCTGCTGGCCAAGAAGGCGGTCGAGAAGGGGCTCCAGCGCAAGCCGTGGGTCAAGACCACGCTGGCGCCGGGCTCGAAGGTCGTCTCCGACTACTACGAGAAGTCCGGCCTGACGCCGTACCTCGACAAGCTCGGCTTCAACCTCGTCGGCTACGGCTGCACCACCTGCATCGGCAACTCCGGTCCGCTGATCCCCGAGGTCAGCCAGGCGGTCAACGACAACGACCTCGCGGTGGTCTCGGTGCTCTCCGGCAACCGCAACTTCGAGGGCCGGATCAATCCGGACGTGAAGATGAACTACCTCGCCTCGCCGCCGCTGGTGGTCGCCTACGCGCTCGCCGGGTCGATGGACGTGGACCTGTTCAACGACCCGCTGGGCCAGGACCAGGACGGCAACGACGTCTTCATGAAGGACATCTGGCCCACAGCCAAGGAGATCGAGGACGTCATCGCCACGGCGATCACCTCCGAGATGTTCACCACCGACTACGCAGACGTGTTCGCCGGCGACAAGCAGTGGCAAGAGCTGCCCACGCCCGAGGGCGACACGTTCGCCTGGGACGAGGACTCGACCTACGTCCGCAAGCCTCCCTACTTCGACGGCATGCCGGCGGAGCCCGAGCCCGTCGAGGACATCGAGGGTGCCCGGGTGCTGCTCAAGCTGGGCGACTCGGTGACCACCGACCACATCAGCCCGGCCGGTGCGATCAAGAAGGACTCGCCTGCTGGCAGCTACCTCGCCGACCATGGCATCGAGCAGCGGGACTTCAACTCCTACGGCTCGAGGCGCGGCAACCACGAGGTGATGATCCGCGGCACCTTCGCCAACATCCGGCTGCGCAACCAGCTGGCGCCGGGCACCGAGGGCGGGTTCACCCGCGACTTCACCACCGGTGAGGGCGACGACGCCGAGGTCACGACCGTCTACGAGGCCTCCGAGCACTACCTCGAGGCCGGTACGCCGCTCGTGGTGCTGGCCGGCAAGGAGTACGGCTCCGGCTCCTCGCGCGACTGGGCCGCCAAGGGCACCGCGCTCCTGGGTGTCAGGGCCGTGATCGCCGAGTCGTACGAGCGGATCCACCGCTCGAACCTCATCGGCATGGGGGTGCTGCCGCTGCAGTACCCCGAGGGTGAGAACGCCGAGTCCCTGGGCCTCACCGGTGAGGAGACCTTCTCGTTCGCCGGGGTGACCGGCCTCAACGACGGCAGCACGCCGCGGACGGTCAAGGTGACGGCAGCCCCCCAGGACGGGCAGAGCACGGAGTTCGACGCGGTGGTCCGGATCGACACACCCGGCGAGGCCAACTACTACCGCAACGGCGGGATCCTGCCCTACGTGCTGCGCAGCCTCCGGGGCTGACCGCGGACTCAGACCACCACCCCCCGAACGGGCTACAGAAACGACGTCCGCCCTGTGACAGCCTGCCGACATGTCGCTGCGCAAGGTGCTCGTTCCCGTGCTCTGCCTGGTCCTGTCCGCTCTCGGACTTGCCGCCACCGGGTTGTCTGCCGAGGCGTCGTCAAAGGCCTCCGCGTCGGCACGGCCACTGGGCATCCCGCGGACCTACGACGACGCCCTGAAGCACTTCGACCAGGCCAACGGTCCGACCCGCGCCCTGAGGAAGTTCCAGACCCCGAGCCTGAACATCTACTGCTCGGTCGCGGCGGCGGGTCCGAAGGGCTGCGAGATCAACGAGGGCGCCATCAAGGACCCGGCGGTGTGCTCGGGCAACCCGGTGTCGAAGTACGTCGGCCGGATCGAGTTCCGGCGCGGGCGCGCCGTGCCGGTGTGCAACACCGACACCATCCGCACCCCCGGCGCCAAGGTGCTGGCCTACGGCTCGATCGCGTTCGTCGAGAACACCCGCTACGCCTGCGTGAGCGAGGCCATCGGCGTCACCTGCATCAACACCTACAAGGCCGAGGGCTTCTTCCTGCATCGCGGCGAGTACGTCATCTTCAACGCCGGCTGATCCGTACCCCTCCTTCTCGGGTCATGGCTACCGGTGGCTCGACCTGCCCGGCTACGAGCTACTGGTGCTGCACACCGTGGACACCCGGACCGGAGCGGCGCAGAGCCACGCGTTCGAGGGCGACCTGGAGGCGTCGACCATGGGCTGGACAGGGGATCTTGTCTGGGTCTGTCCCGGCGACCCGTGCCGCGTCCTGGAACGTGGTCCGAGGTGGGACGACGACCACGGATCGGATCGGCGATCGGGTCCACCTAGACAGACTCGTCGGCTGGGTCGACGACACCCACGTGGTGGGACAGACGCGGGAGTCCATGGTGAGCATCGACATCACCACGGGCGAACGGCGGACGCTCGTGCTGCTTCCCGAAGGCCAGAGTCCCGAGGTCGCGGCCGACCTGCTCGCCCGCCCGACCGTGCCGGGCGCTGACCAAGAAGGTTTCGAGGAGTTCGTCGCGGCACGCCGGAGGGCGCTGCTTCGGACGGCGTACCTGCTCACCGGCAGCCACGCGGACGCCGAGGACCTCGTGCAGACCGCCCTCGTGAAGACCGTCCCGCAGTGGAAACGGATAGCGGACCGGCCCGAGCCGTTCGTGCGCCAGGTGCTGGCCCGGGAGAGTGTCTCGCGGTGGCGCCGCCGCCGGTGGCGCGAGGCCCCGACGGACGACGTGCCCGAGCCCCCCGGCACCGGGCCCGATCTGGCCGAGCGGGAGACGCTGCGCCAGGCGCTGGCCGCGCTGGCTCCCCGGCAGCGCGCCGTCATCGTGCTGCGCTACTACGAGGACCTGACCGAGAAGGAGACGGCGTCGGTGCTCGACATCGCGGTCGGGACCGTGAAGTCGCAGGCTCGCGACGCACTGGCCCGGCTGCGGACCTTGCTGCCCGATCTGGAGCTCGATGACGACCCGGTCAGCGCCGGCGCTGCAGCTCCACGGCCTCACTGACCGCGCGCGCGACCGCGGCCGGGTCGGCGCGGTCCAGCTCGACCACGACCATCATGTGGCTCTCGAACTTGGGCGGGACGCTGAACGTGTCCGGGTGGTCGGCCACCAGCCGTTCGCGGGCCGGGAAGTCGGACCGGACGACCACCGAGGTCGGGTCGAGCCAGCGGACGACCAGCCGGTCGTCGACGTACCACGCAGGCCGGGACTCGGTGCCCTTGCGCTTCACCCCGGCGTGGGAGAGGGCGAGCCGTCCGATCTCGTCGAGGTCCACCGCTTCGTCAGAGCGCGTACGCCGTCTGGTGCCGCGGCTGGTAGAGCTGCACGTCGTCCGCGCCCGGGACCTGGACCATCGCGACGATCCCGTAGCCGTGGTCGTCGGGGCCCGAGCTGAAGGTGGCGCCCTTCTCGCGCAGCTCGGTCATGGTCGACTCCAGGTCGTCGACGATGAAGCTGATCGCCTGGTGCCGCGGCGAGCTGTAGCCCTCGCCGGCCGTCGGATGCACACCGAGCTCGCTGGGGCCGGTCCGGAAGATGAGCCAGTTCTGATCGCCGGTGCCGGCGTCGACGAAGGGGAAGCCCAGCACGTCGCGGAGGAACGCCCGGGTGGCGTCGGCGTCGTCGGAGTAGATGAGCGTGTGGCAGGCGAGGATCACCCGGCCACCCTGCCACGGACGGCGACACTAGGTTGGAACCATGCTCGTTGCCTTCAGCATCTCGCCCACTGCCACCAGTGCGGACGGCTCCGTCTCCGAGGCGGTGGCCGCCGCGGTCCGCGTGGTCAAGGAGTCCGGGCTCCCGTGGGAGCTGACCAGCATGTTCACGACCCTTGAGGGGGAGTGGGACGAGGTGATGGCGGTCGTCAAGCGAGCCGTCGACGCGGTCGCCGAGGTCTCGCCCCGGGTCGGGCTGGTCCTCAAGGCGGACATCCGACCCGGGTTCGACGGGCAGCTGACCGCCAAGGTCGAGCGGGTCAACGCGCTGCTGGACGACTGAGTGGGTACGTGTCTGGTGCGGGGGAGGACCCGGAGGAGAGGTGATCGGCGTGGGCCGACGGCTGTTGCTCCTCGTCGCGGCGTACGCAGGGATCGCGCTCGTCGTCATCGGCGTCGGCTGGCTGATCACCCACCCGCTCGCTGATCCTGTGGACGGCGTCGACCACCCGGTCGCGCGGTGGTTCGAGGACGAGCGGACAGGCGACCTCAACCGGGTCGCCGAGATCGGCACCCTGCTCGGAGAGACGCCGGTCGGGCTCGCGGTGGCCGCGGTGGTGGGCCTCGTGTCCGGCGTGTGGGAGCGGTCGCTCCGCGGCCCGGCGGTGGTCGCGTTGGCCGACGTCGGGCACGGGGGCATCTACTGGGCTGCCTCGCACGCCGACCCGCGGCAGCGGCCGCCCGTCGAGATCCTCGACCAGGGGCTGGTGCCGACCCACAGCTTCCCGTCGGGTCATGTCGGCACCGCGGTGGTCGTGTACGGCGCGGCCTGCCTCCTGCTGGCCCTCCGGCTGCGTCCGGCCCGGGCGCGACGGCTCGCAGTCGTGGTCCTGGTCGCGGTCCCGCTGCTCGTCGCGGTCTCCCGGCTCTACCAGGGCGCGCACAATCTCACCGACGTCGCCACGAGCCTGGCCTACGGCACCGTCTGGCTGCTGGTCCTCGTCGCCGTCTTCGGGCGGACGGCCGGCGGGGGGACGCGTGACACGATCGGGTCGTGGAGTCCCAGACCCGCCACTACCGCACCGGCGACCGCGAGGTCGTCCTCGACCTGACCCGTGACTGCGCCGAGTTCGTGTCCACCAAGGGTGACGGGCTGCTGCAGCTGTTCGTCCCGCACGCGACCGCGGGGATCGCGATCATCGAGACCGGCGCCGGCAGCGACGCGGACCTGCTGGCCGCGCTCGGCGACCTGCTGCCCGCCGACGACCGGTGGCGGCACCGGCACGGCTCGCGCGGGCACGGCCGCTCCCACGTGATGCCCGCGATAGTGCCGCCGCACGTGACCGTCCCGGTGCTCGGCGGGCAGCTGGCACTCGGCACCTGGCAGAGCATCTGCCTGGTCGACCTCAACATCGACAACGACGAGCGCAGCGTCCGGTTCAGCTTCCTGGGATAGTCGAGAGAAGATCGAACAGATGTTCGATTTTCTGACGTAGTATCAACGGCATGGTCAGCCACGTCGCCCCACCCGGCTGGCCTCGCCAGGTGCGGCCGCCCGACGCGCCCGACTGGGAGCGCACCGCCGCCAACTGGCTGCTCGACCTATGTCCGCCGGAATACCGCGCCTACCCGGCGCTGCGCCGCCACATCGTGGTGCTGGCGCGGTTCGCGGTGCTCCATGTCGAGGCCTGCCACGCGGCGGTCAAGCGTGGGCTCAGCGAGGCGCGCGCCGAGCTTCGCGACGTCGCCACCCTCGACGTCGTCGACGCCGCGGTCGAGACCTGGCTGGCGGAGGAGGCCCGGCTCACCGGCGTACGCCGGGCCGCGGGGCTGGTCGAGGAGGCGCTGCGCGGCCGGAGGTTCGTCGCGAGGCTGTGAGTGCGAGTTCAGCGATTCGGATTGCGCCATTCTGCTCGCTGACACCGAGCGGCGTCCGTAACCTGTCCGGCATGAGCCAGAGCGCGGGCCTGAACCGCGTGCTCCAGGTCTCGCACGGCGAGGTGGAGCTCGAGGACCATCCGATCAACCCCGAGTGGGTCCTGGAGGGCACGCCGGCCGCGCGGATCTCGGAGTGGGCAGAGAGCGAGGACGGGACCACGTCGCACTGGACCTGGGACTGCACCGCTGGCAAGTTCCGCTGGTACTACGACGTCGACGAGACCATCGTGGTCATCGACGGTTCTGTCTCGATCCAGGTCGACGACGAACCCGCGATCCAGCTTCGGGTCGGGGACGCGGCCTACTTCCCGGCAGGGCACTGGGTGACCTGGACGGTGCCGGAGTACGTCCGCAAGCAGGCTGTGGTTCGGGTGCCCGTACCGCGCGCGTTCCGATACGTCGTCAAGGGCTTCGGTCGCCGCATGCACAGGCTGCGGCGCGCCGTACCCTGACCGCGTGCCCCAGTCCGCCGGCAGCCTCACCGTCATCCCCATCCCCGGGCTGGGCGCGGAGGACGTCGTCGTCGCGACCCACGGCCCGGACGAGGGTGCGGTCTTCACCGGCACCGAGGACGGCGCCATCTGGCGGGTCAGCCCCGACGGCGCCAAAATCGACCGGGTCGCCGAGACCGGCGGCCGCCCGCTCGGCATCGAGATCGACCTCGACGGTCGGCTGCTCGTGTGCGACGCCCATCGCGGCCTGCTTCGCGTCGACACCCGCAGCGGGGCGGTCGAGGCGGTCGCCGACAGCGTGGCCGGGGTCCGGATGGTCGTCTGCAACAACGCCGCCATCGCCGCTGACGGCAGGGTCTGGTTCTCCGACTCCTCGAAGCTCCACCGCCTTGAGCACTGGCGTCGCGACATCGTCGAGGCGACCTGCACCGGTCGGCTGATGCGCCACGACCCCGACGGGACGACCACGGTCGTCCTCGAGGGCCTCGACTACGCGAACGGCGTCGCGCTCGCCGCTGACGAGTCGTACGTCGCCGTCGCCGAGTCCGGCGCCTGCACCGTCGTACGGCAGTGGCTCGCCGGGGCGAAGGCCGGGACCCGCGACCACCTGGTCCCCAAGTTGCCGGGCTACCCCGACAACATCGCCCGTGGCAGCGACGGGCTGGTCTGGGTGACGATCGCCAGCCCGCCCAACAAGCTGGCCGAGCGGATCCGCGTCGGCCCCCAATGGCTCCGTCGCGCCGCCACCAAGGTGCCGACGAACCTGCAGCCGAAGCCGAAGCCTTGGGTCCGCGTCCAGGCCTACGACGACGCCGGCACGCTGGTCCACGACCTCGACCTGCCGGCGACCGACTACGCCTTCGTCACCGGCGTCCGGGAGCACGACGGCCGGGTCTGGCTGGGCAGCCTGCAGCAGCCGGCGATCGCGTTCGTGCAGGTCTGACTCCGTACACTCGACGACCATGGGTGTGCTCGACAAGATCACCGGACCGCGCGACCTGCGTCAGCTGTCCGACGACGACCTGCAGACCCTTGCCAGCGAGATCCGCGACCGGCTGATCACGTCCTGCGCGCCCGTCGGTGGGCACCTGGGCCCCAACCTCGGTGTCGTCGAGCTGACGATCGCGATCCACCGCTCGTTCGACTCCCCGCGTGACCGCGTGGTCTTCGACACCGGCCACCAGGCCTACGTGCACAAGATGCTCACCGGCCGGGCCGCCCAGTTCGACGGGTTGCGGCGCGAGGGCGGGCTGAGCGGCTACCCGAGCCAGGCCGAGTCGCCGCACGACCTGGTCGAGAACAGCCACGCATCGACGGCGCTCAGCTACGCAGACGGACTGGCCAAGGCCTACGCCATCCGCGGCGAGGACCGGCACGTGGTCGCGGTGATCGGCGACGGAGCGCTCACCGGCGGGATGGCCTGGGAGGCGCTCAACAACATCGCGATCTCCCAGTCGTCCAAGCTGGTCATCGTCGTCAACGACAACGGTCGCTCCTACACCCCGACCATCGGCGGCCTCGCCACCGCGCTGACCACGCTGCGCACCAGCCCGCGCTACGAGCAGGTGCTCGACGTGGTCAAGAAGCGGCTGAACGCGGTCCCGGGTGTCGGGCCGGCCGCCTACGACGCCTTGCACGCCATGAAGAAGGGCGTGAAGGACGCACTCGCGCCCCAGGGGCTGTTCGAGGACCTCGGACTCAAGTACGTCGGACCCGTCGACGGTCACGACCGCGCAGCCATGGAGCACGCGCTCGCCCAGGCCAAGAAGTTCAACGGGCCGGTGATCGTGCACGCCATCACCCGCAAGGGGTTCGGCTACGACGCTGCCGAGCGGCACGAGGCCGACCAGTTCCACCAGGTCGGACCCTTCGACCCGGACTCGGGCGAGCAGGACCCCAAGGGCAACATCTGGACCAACGCGTTCTCCGACGAGATGGTCCAGATCGGCCAGCGCCGCAAGGACGTCGTCGCGATCACCGCGGCGATGATGCACCCGGTGGGGCTGCACCCGTTCCAGGCCAGGTTCCCCGAGCGCACCTTCGACGTGGGCATCGCCGAGCAACACGCCGCCACCTCGGCCGCGGGCCTCGCGATGGGGGGCCTGCACCCGGTGGTCGCCATCTACGCGACGTTCCTCAACCGCGCCTTCGACCAGGTGCTCATGGACTGCGCGCTGCATCGGTGCGGCGTCACCTTCGTCCTCGACCGGGCCGGAGTGACCGGTGACGACGGTGCCAGCCACAACGGCATGTGGGACATGTCGATCCTGCAGGTGGTGCCCGGGCTGCGGCTGGCAGCCCCCCGCGACGCCACCCGGCTGCGCGAGCTGCTCAACGAGGCGGTGGCGGTGGACGACGCGCCGACCGTGGTCCGGTTCCCCAAGGGACCGCCGCCCGACGACATCCCTGCGGTCGACAGGACCGGCGGGGTCGACGTCCTCGTCCGCAACGGCGCCCGTGACGTGCTGGTGGTCTCGGTCGGCGCGATGGCGACGACCGCGATCGAGGTCGCCGACCGGCTGGCCGACCAGGGGATCGGCGTGACCGTGGTCGACCCCCGCTGGGTCAAGCCCGTCGATCCGGCACTCGTCGACCTGGCCCGCAACCACCAGCTGGTGGTCAGCCTCGAGGACAACGGCGAGACCGGCGGCTGCGGTGCGGTGCTCCTGCAGACCCTCAATGCCGCGGGGGTCACCACGCCGTTCCGACTGCGCGCGATCCCGCAGCAGTTCCTCACCCACGCCAAGCGGGCCCGCATCCTCGAGCAGGTCGGGCTCACCCCGCAGGCGGTCGCCCGCGGCATCGTGGAGGACATCACCGCCCTCGCCGAGGGCGGGGCGCCGGTCGATGCCGATGCCGACCGTCCGGTCTGAGAAACTGGACGGGTGCCCAAAGACAGGCTCGTGCACATCGTCGACGAGGTCCCCGAGCTTGCGGGGATCACCGAGCTGACGATGGTGCTGGTCCTCGACGGGTTCCTCGACGCCGGCAACGCCGCGGCGCACGCCGCCCGACACCTGGCCGACCTCGACGCCGGCCCTCGCGGCGCCGGACCGGTGGTGGCCACCTTCGACGTCGACCAGTTCCACGACTACCGAGCGCGCCGGCCGGCCATGTCGTTCGTGCGCGACCACTACGAGGGCTACGACGCGCCGCGGCTGGCGGTCCGGTTGCTCCGCGACAGCGGCGGCACGCCGTACCTCCTGCTCCACGGGCCCGAGCCCGACAACCGCTGGGAAGCCTTCGCCCGCGCCTTTCGCGAGGTCCTCGAACGCCTCTCGGTGACTCGTGTCGTGTCGATGGGTTCGGTGCCGATGGCGGTGCCGCACACCCGGCCGATCGCCATCACCCCGCACGCCAACCGCGCCGAGCTGGTGGCCGGCCCCAGCCCGTGGCGCGGTGAGCTGCGGATCCCGAGCAGCGCCCAGTCGCTGCTGGAGCTGCGGCTGGGGGAGTGGGGCTTCGACATGCTCGGCTTCGTGGCCCACATCCCGCACTACCTCGCGCAGCTCGACTATCCGAAGGCCGCCGCGGTGCTGCTCGAGCGGGTCGAGCTGGCCGGCCGGCTCACCATCGACCTCAGCGAGCTGCGCGAGCTCGCCGAGGAGCGCGAGACCGAGGTCGAGCGCTACCTGGCGGGCAACGAGGAGGTCGGCGAGGTGGTGCAGGCGCTCGAGCAGCAGTACGACGAGTTCGAGCGCGCCGAGGACAACGGCTCCAGCCTGCTGGCCTCCGACGAGCCGATGCCGACCGGTGAGGAGATCGGCCGGCAGTTCGAGCAGTTCCTGGCCGGCCTCGACGCCCCGGACGGTCCCGACGCCAGCCCAGAGCGGGACTGAGGTGGGCGAGACCGACGCGGTGCGGGACATCGTGCAGCTGCTGGACCTGGAGCAGATCGACGACGACCTCTATCGCGGTGCGCAACCGCCTTCGGCCCGGGCCAGGGTGTACGGCGGGCAGGTGGCCGCGCAGGCGCTGGTGGCCGGCACCCGCAGCGTGGACCCGGAGTTCGTGCCGCACTCGTTCCACTCCTACTTCCTGCTGCCCGGCGACTACGCCGTACCGATCATCTTCGACGTCCAGCGGCTCCGCGACGGCCGCTCCTTCCTCACCCGACGGGTCACCGCCCGCCAGCACGGGCGGCCCATCTACCACCAGACGATCAACTTCCAGCGGCCCGAGGAGGGGTTCGACCACCAGGACCGGATGCCCGAGGTACCCGGCCCCGACCAGGGGCTCGACCTCGTCGACCTGATGCGCGGCCGCGGAAACGCCGATGCCGACGAGCTCGGCAAGGAGTGGGCCTCGATCGAGGTCCGGTTCCTGGGCAACTCCCGGCACGGTCTCGAGCCCGACCCGCGGCACCCTTCCCAGGCCCGGATGTGGGTCCGGTTCAAGGAGGGGCTGCCGGAGGACCCGATGACCCATCTGGCGGCCTTCACCTATGCCAGCGACGTCAGCCTGCTCGGTGCCTCGCTCGCCGTCCACGACGTCAATCCGGCCAAGGCGATGATGGCCTCCCTCGACCACACGCTGTGGTTCCACCGACCCTTCCGCGCCGACGAGTGGTGGCTCTACGACCAGTGGTCGCCCAACGCCCACGGCGGCCGGGGCCTGGCCTTCGGCCACGTCTACACCGCCGACGGCACGCTGGTCGCAACGGCGGCCCAGGAGGGTGTGATCCGGGCCCGCCGGGCCAGACGGGCCTGACCCAAATGGGCTGGTCAATACCAGCGCTCTCGTCCGATCGGCCATTTTTTCCAGGTTCCACGTCCGGGGCGCGTGTGGCGAATGTGTACTTCGCGTCATGTCCTCGCCGAAGCATCGGGCTGCCCTCCGGCGCCACCCGACCATCAAGCGCGCCTCCGTGGCCGCGGTCGGAGCGGTCACGCTGGCGATGGCTGCTGTCCTGGGCCCGGCGGCGTACGCGGACACGCACTCGAACTTCACCCACCAGCCCAACGGGCCGAAGAACGGCGGGCACCAGGGCCAGGGGAAGCCGGACAAGCCGGACAAGCCGGACAAGCCGAACGACGACGACGCGTCCGAGCACGACCCCACGGCGACCAACGGCGGCAAGCCGCTCGACGGCGACGCCGGACTGAGCCTGAACGAGCTGAAGCCGACCGCCCAGCCGGTCACGCCCTACGAGATGCCGTTCCCCTGTGGTGAGGTCTGGAGCGGCTCGACCCGGTCCCGGCACAGCCCCAGCGTGCGGGCGGTCGACTTCAACAGGTCCGGCGGTGACAGCGGCCTGCCGGTGGTCGCGGCCGCGCCGGGCACCGTCGTGACCTCGGTCGTTGGCAAGAAGAAGTCGAGCTATGGGCAGTACGTCGTGGTCGACCACGGCAACAGTGAGAGCTCGCTCTACGCCCACCTCGACGCGGTGCTGGTCACCGTCGGTCAGGTCGTGTCGGCCGGGACCCAGCTCGGCACCGTCGGGAACACCGGCAACTCGAGCGGCTCGCACCTGCACTTCGAGGAGCGGCTGGGCGGCGCGGTCGTGGACTCGTGGTTCCACGGGTCGGCGTTCCCGATGAACTCCTCCCAGGCCTCGCAGAACTGCGGTGCGGTCGCGGTCACCGACATCCCGCTCGCCGGCGACATGTACGGCGGGCGCAGCGCCGAGGTGATGGTCTACCGGCGCTCGAAGCCAGCGGCCTTCCACGTGACCCGGACCGGCAAGTCCGAGCGCGTGATCAAGATCGGCGACACCTCGGACCAGCCGGT
Organism: uncultured Actinomycetota bacterium; assembly: GCA_963817125.1. Lineage (GTDB taxonomy): Bacteria > Actinomycetota > Actinomycetes > Propionibacteriales > Nocardioidaceae > Nocardioides. The sequence goes on along the minus strand of CAWFNB010000014.1, from coordinate 125,683 downwards.
GCTCGGGGACTGGGACGGCGACGGCCGGGTCAACCCGGGGGTGCGGGTCCCGACCACCCGGCTCTTCGAGATGCGGGTGCGTGGCCGGGACGCCACCGTGAAGTTCGGCAAGCAGGGCGACCTGCCGATCGCCGGCAACTGGGACGGCGTCGGCGCCTGGGAGGTCGGCGTACGCCGCCCGAGCTCCGGGAAGTTCCTGCTCCGCGCCGCCGACGGCAAGGTCACCAAGGTCGCACTCGGCGACGCGGACGACCTGCCCGTCACCGGCGACTGGGACGGCAACGGGACCACCGACCTCGGTGTCTACGACGTGTCCACGGCGACGTTCACGCTGCTCCAGACCGACCCGATCGGCACGCCGTTCACGACCCAGGTCGTCTTCGGCACGCCCGGTGACGTGCCGGTCACCGGCGACTGGGACGGCAACGGGCTCACCGACCTCGGTGTGTGGAGCCCGACCACCGCGACGTTCATCAAGCGCGGCGCAGTGGCGCCGACGGGTGCGACCGGCCGGATCAAGAAGGTCGAGTTCGGCCGCGCGGTCGAGCGCTGACCGCTCAGCGGGGCAGGTCGAAGACCAGGCAGGTGCTCGTCGCGGTCGCCACCGGGGTGCCCGCCTCGTCGGTGACCACCGCCTCGCTGAACGCCACCCGAGAGCCGCCCTTGACCAACGTGCCGGTCGCGGTGAGCAGCCCGCTGTCCGCGCGCACCGCCTTGAGATAGCTCACCTTGATCTCCACCGAGGTGTAGCCCTTCCCGAGCGGCAGGGTGCTGTGCACGGCGCAGCCGCAGACCGAGTCGAGCAGGGTGCAGACCAGGCCGCCGTGCACCGCTCCGATCGGGTTGTACGCCGACTCGTCGGGCCGGCAGGTGAAAGAGACCCGCCCCTCCTCGACCTCGACCACCGCGAACTGCAGCAGCCCGGCGATCGGCGCCGGCGGCAGGCTGCCGTCCCGGATCGACGCGGAGGTAGTCGATGCCCGTCATGCCCAGCCCGGCACCAGCCCCGATCATCGGGTCGAACCAGGTGACGGTGCGGGTGCGCGGCGCGCCCCAGCTGGTCGGGGCGTCGGTCTCGGTGAGCGTCATCGCTGCTTCGCCAATCTCTTCGAAGGGGTGGGATAGAGGCGCATCCGGTCCGGGTCGTCGGGCGCGACGGCGTGCTCGACCCCCCAGGCCAGCAGCGCGTCGAGCACCGGCACCAGGGCGCGGCCGGACTCGGTGAGTGCGTAGTCGTGGCGGACCGGGTGGTCCTGGTAGGCGCGCCGCTCCACGACGCCGGCCTCCTCGAGCACCTTGAGCCGGGCCGCGATCCGGTCGCGTGGGGCGCCGGTGCCTCGGACGATGTCGGTGAACCGGGTGCTGCCGAGCACGAGCTCGCGGATCACCAGCAGCGCCCACCGCTCACCCACCACCTCGAGCGAGGCGGCGATGGGGCACGGGCGGCCGGGCAGCTCGGCCAGCGTGGGGAACACGCTGCCAGCGTCGCACGAGTGAGTTTGGAAATCAAACCATCAGTCGAAGAGCGTCGTGGGCCGGGTCAGCAGGATCTCCTCCACAGCGGCGAGCGCGAATCGCGCTGCCCCCGTGAGGATCACGTCGTCACCCAGGCTGGACAGGCGCCATTCGGGAGGGTCGACGAGCAGGGTGGCGGAGCGGCGCTCAGCAGCTTCGAGGACGTAGCCGGAGGCCGCATCCAGGTCGGGAAGCGCGAACAGGCTGGTTCCGAGCACCACCATCATGGGGTCGAGCGCGAGCAGCACGGGCGCAAGGGCTTCTGCGAGACGCGACCCGACGGACTCGAGTGCTGCGATGGCCTTGCGGTCCCCGTCCGCTGCGGCCCGAACGACCTGTTCGTCGCTGTAGATGCTGGCCGGGTCGATGCCCGGCCTTTGCTTGCCGACGTCACCTATGGCGCGGGCCGCCAGGGTGTTGCCGCCCCGGAAGACCATGAAGCCGATCTCACCTGCCGCCCCCTGGTAACCGTGCAGCGGATGGCCTCCGGCGATGATGCCGGCTCCGACTCGCTCGCCCAGCAGGACGAACACGAGATCTGTGGCCGCCTGTCCGACACCGCGCCAGTGTTCACCGAGCGCCGCGAGGTTGGCGTCGTTCTCGAGAGCCACGGGACAGCTGAGACTCTCACCGAGCATCCCGGCGATGTCGACGTCGGCCCAGTCCTTGAGGTTGTCGACGTAACGGACCCGTGTGTTCGCCTCGACCCATCCGGGGGTGCCGACCACGGCCGCGCACACCCGGGACCGTTCGACCTTGGCCTGGTGGAGACCACGCTCCACGACCTCGAGAACCGCCTTCGCCCTGGCTCCTCCCGTGAGGTCGCGCCGGACGGCACGCTCCGACCTCTGGACCACGCGGCCCTCCAGGTCGGTGATGCACGCGGTCACCGAACGTGAACGGACGCTGACCCCGACGACGTAGCCCGCGTCCGGTTGGAACTGGAAGCGTCTCGCCGGGCGGCCCCTCGGCGTGGCACCGGACTCGGTGGCAGGAGCGACCAGTCCGCACGTCATGAGGTCCTCGAGGATCACTTCGACGGTCGGGCGTGACAGCTTCGTGGTCTCCACCAGGGTGGCTACGCGAGGCGGGGGTGCTGTCCGTCGCACGGCGGCCAGGACTGCTGCAGCATTCGCCCCTCGCAGGTCAGCCATGCCCACGATCGAGGGCGGGGGAGTCGCGGCCGGGGCACGCGCGGCGAGCGCGCCGAGGGGCCAGAGGAACCCGGCGCCATCGCGGCTGTCCGGTGCCGACGCGGGACTGGTCACCATGGCGCGATCTTCCTCCTCACCGTGTCTTGACAGTCCGATGGCCTCAAGTCTACGGTTCCAGAATTACGTAATGCAATTGCGTTACAGAAATCAACACAATGGTTGGAGCCCTGTCGGTGGAAGAGATTCGAGTGGGTCTGGTGGGCGTCGGAGCTCTCGGCCGCCTCCACATGCGCAGCCTCGCGACGATCCCGGGCTGCCGTCTCACCCGGGTGGCCGACCATCGCGTGTCGACCGCGCTGGCAGCCGAGATCGCTGACGCCGGCGCCACGGTCACCGATCTCGATGGGGTTCTGGACCCGACCGACGTCGACGCCGTTGTCGTCGCGACGCCCACCGACGGGCATGCCCCCATCGTCCGCGCGGCGGTGGAACGCGGTCTGGCCGTCTTCTGCGAGAAGCCCCTCGCCCGCACGCCGGCGCAGGCCCTCGCGATCCGGGACCTGGCTGCCGAGCGCGGCGTCAAGGTGGCCGTCGGGCACGTCGTCCGCTACTTCCCCGAGTACGCCGCTGCGCGGGAACTCGTCCGTGCGGGCGAGCTGGGTCAGCCTGGCTGCGCTCGCCTGGCGCGGCTCAACGCATCACCGGGAGCCGTTCAGAAGTGGTACGCAGACAGCGCTCGCAGCGGCGGCGTGCTGCTCGACATGGCCATCCACGACATCGACTGGTGCCTGTGGACGTTCGGGCCGGTCGCACGTGTCTACGCCGTCTGTGCCGGTGAACCGAGCGCCGAGGTCGCCGCCGTCACGCTGCGCCACGCCAACGGAGCCATCTCCTACATCGACGCGAGCTGGCGCAACGACTTCTTCGGCACGCGACTCGAGCTGTGGGGCAGCGCTGGCTACTACCTGACGACCGGGTCGACCGACGCCGGTCTGACAGTCGGCTACTCCTCCTCCCAGGGCACGGACTACCTCCCCGGGACAGCGGCTGAACCCGCAGCGGAGAACCCGTTCCGGGTGGAGCTCGAGGCGGCGATCGACTGGTTCCGGGGCGGCCCTGCGCCGCTGGCCAGTGCGGCCGACGCCTACGAGGCCATTCGTGTCGCGGCAGCTGCCGAGCAGAGCGCCCGCCGGCGGGTCCCGATGACGCTGACGGGAGCGGACGCATCATGAGGATTGGGTTCCTCGGCTGTGCGCATGTGCATGCGGCCGGGTATCGCGACGAGATCGCGCGGCGCGCACCGGACGCCGTTCCCACCGCGGTCTACGACCACGACACGTCTCGGGCGCGGGCGTTCGCCGCGGAAGCGGGCCTGGCCATCGTCGACAGTGCTGCCGACCTGTGCGCAGACGTCGACGCCGTCGTCGTCACCTCCGAACACGTCTTCTACGCAGAGCTGGTCGAGGTCGCAGCCGCGGCAGGGAAGCCGATCCTCTGTGAGAAGCCGCTGGGCGTCTCGTTCGAGACGGCAAAGATGATCCTCGCGACCGACGCGTGGCTGTCGGTCGCATTCCCGATGCGCTACGTCCCGGCGATCCGCCAGGCGCGCACGATGGTGCGCGACGGCGCCCTCGGGCGGCTGCTCGCGATGAGTGGCGCCAACCACGCGCCGTTCCCCGGTGGCTTCTTCGGCAGCCGTCACCTGGCGGGCGGCGGCGCCATCATCGACCACGTCGTCCACCTCGCCGACGCACTGCGCTGGATGACCGGGTGCGAGTACGCCTCGGTCTTCGCCGAGTCGAACGACCTCCTCAACGTCGGTGACGTCGACGACGTGGCGCAGGTCGTGGCGACGACGACCGAGGGAGCGTGGGTGAGCATCGATCCCAGCTGGGCCCGACCGACGGGTATGGCGGGCGGCAACGACTTCCTCATGGAGATGTGGTTCGAGGGCGGTCGGGTCGCGATCGACGCGTTCGCCCGCCACGGCACGTTCGTCGGGCCGGGCGGGCGCACCCGTCACCTGGCCTACGGCCGGAGCGTCGACGCCGACCTCCTCGGCGACTGGCTGAGCGCCATCGGCGACGGCAGACCACCGCCCATCCCCGCTGTCGACGGCTGGCGAGCGACCGAGCTGGCGCTCGCTGCCCTGGAGTCGGCAGCCACCGGAACCGTCGTCACCCTCCAGGCAGCAGAAAGGTCGACATGACAACGTCCATCGGTCGAACAGGCGTGGTGCGCCGCTTCGGGTTGTGGCTCGTCCTCGGGCTGGTCTCGCTCGTCCTCGCGGTCGCCTCACCGACGTTCCGGCAGCCCATCAACGTGCAGAACGTGCTGGAGCAGAACGCGATCCTCGGCATCGTCGCGTGCGGCATGGCGATCATGATGATCTCGGGTGGGTTCGACCTGTCCGTGGGGGCGGTCGGCGTGTCCGCCTCGGTCCTGGCCGCAGTCGTCGCCGTCGAGCACGGTGCGCTGGTCGCGATGCTCGCGGCACTCGCCCTCGGCCTGGCGGTCGGGATCACCAACGGTGTCCTGATCGCCATCGTGCGCATCAACCCGTTCGTGGCGACCTTTGCGATGGCCAGCGTCGTGGCCGGGCTGCTCTTCGTCGCGACGGGCGCGCAGTCCAAGTCGGCGTACGTCCCCATCCTGGCGAATGCCGCCAGCGCTCGTTTCGGCGGTGTGCCAGTCAGCTTCATCGTCTTCATCTGCTGCCTGGTCTTCTGCTGGTTCTTCCTGACCAGGACCCGATACGGGCACTACGTCTACAGCGTCGGCGGCAACGAGGAGGCCAGTCACCTCTCCGGTGTCCCCGTGCAGCGGGTCCGTATCCTCGCGTTCGCCCTGGGGGGATTCTTCGCCGGAGGCGCGGGACTGCTCCTGCTCGGGCAGACCGGGGTCGGCCAGCCGACGGCGGGATCGTCCTGGGCCCTCCAGGCCATCGCGATCTGCGTCGTGGGAGGCGTGGCGCTCACAGGAGGTGTCGGCCGGGTCGAGGACGTTCTCGCTGCGACCCTGCTGCTCGGTGTGATCGCGAACGGGCTGAACCAGCTGAACGTCTCCCCGTACTGGCAGCCCACGGTCACGGGAATCGTCATCCTCTTGGCCGTCGTGCTCGAGCGGTACAACCGGCTCCACCAGCCAGCGCCACGCCGAATCAACCCCGCCACTCCCACTGAAGAGGCTACGAATCCTGGCGACGCCGGCCAGGCACAGCCGCGGGAGGGACCCGTCGTGATGAACCGCTGACCCCGCCTGCCCTCACCAAGTACGCAACCCAGCCCAACCCTTCTAGGAGAACCAGATGTCCCAGTACCCGTCCCTGCACACCGGAAGGTGGGCGAGCGTGATCGCGTGCGCGCTCGCGTCGGCCACCCTCGCCGCCTGCAGCAACACGGTCAGCGACCCCGCGACGGCCTCGAACGGCGACTCGTCGGATGCCAACAGCACGACCAACGCCCAGAACCCCGAGCTCCCCGACGGGGCCTGCGAGGGGAAGAAGGTCGGGCTGGCCAACATCTCGACGACGATCCCGTTCCTCGCATCGATGAGCGATGCCTTCACCGAAGAGGCTGAGCGTCTCGGCATGAGCGCGACGGTGCTCAACGCGAGCCTCGACAACGCCGCCCTGGTGGGCAACGTCAAGACCCTGACGGCGCAGGGCGTCGACGTGCTGTCCGTGACCTCCTCGAGCCCCACCGCGCCCGTCGCCGCAGTCAACCAGGCGTGGGCCGCGGACGTCCCTGTGCTCGCACTCAACGCCCCGCTGGACGACAGCGCGAAGGTCATCACCTACGTCGGTGTGTCCGACTTCCAGTTCGGCCAGGCGCTCGGAGAGCTGCTGATGCAGGCGTTGCCGGAGGGCGGGAAGGTCGCCGTGATCATGGGCCCGCTGGGTGGTACCCCGCAGGTCAAACGTCTGGAGGGAATGGAAGACGCGCTCGAAGGACACCCGGAGTTCGACATCATCGCCAAGCCGGTCGACGAGTTCGACAACAGCAAGAACCTGGCCGTGACCCAGGACCTGCTCTCGAAGTACCCCGAGGGTGAGCTGGACGCCGTCGTCGCCCAAGGGCCCCAGATGTACGTCGGCGCCAACTACGCGCAGGACAACGGCCGCGACGACATCAAGTTCATTGCCGGCGACTACTCCACGCAGGTCGAGGACGCCATCCGCAGCGGCGCGCTGTACGGCACGGTGAACCAGAGCCCGCGGTTGGAGGGACTGCTGGCGGCGGCGTACTCCTGCCTCCACATCAACGGAAAGGCCAGCGACATCCCCGCGCCCGAAGCGCTGATCGAGCTGCCGGTCATCACCACGGACAACGTCGACCAGTCCCCGGCCGAGTGGAGCGGCTGACCGCGATGTCGAGTGATGTTCGGCTCCGGCTCTCGCGACTGAGCAAGCAGTTCGGGTCGTCAGTCGTCCTGGACGACGTCAGCCTCGAGGTCCGGCAGGCTCAGATCCACGGCCTGATCGGCCAGAACGGTGCGGGGAAGTCGACGCTCGTGAAGGTCCTGGCCGGCCTCTACCCCGACCACAGGGGTGACGTGGTCCTCGACGGTCGCCGGTTGGTGCTGCGCAATCCACGCCAGTCGCGCTCGGAGGGCATTGCCGTCATCCACCAGGAGTTCAGCCTCGTACCGTCGATGACGGTGGCCGAGAACCTGCTGCTGGGACGGGAAACGCACCGTGTGCGGTATAGCGCCCGCGAAGTCCGCAGACGGGCGGAAGAGCTGCTGCAGCGCGTCGCGATCGACGTCGGGGCGCGCCTCGACGCCTACGTGCGCGACCAGAGCCCTGCCGTCATGCAGCGCATCGAGATCGCGAAGGCGCTCGCTGAGGACGCGCGAGTTCTCGTCATGGACGAGCCGACGGCTCGGCTGTCGGACTCCGAGCGCGAGTGGCTGTTCACCATGATGCGCACGCTGTCGGACCGCGGCGTCGGCATCATGTTCATCTCGCACTTCCTCGAGGAGGTGCGGGGCGTCACGGACTGGCTCACGGTTCTGCGCAACGGACGGGTGGTCGGCTCGGCTCGGACATCGGAGTACGACGTTGGACAGATGGCTGAGCTGATGCTCGGCAAGGGCCTTCAAGACACCCTCAGGCGCGAGAGCCACATCAGCCGCTCGGACCAGCAGCACCAAGTCGTCCTGGCCGCCCGCCGAGTCTGCGTCGGGCCGCGGCTCGGCGCGGTGGACGTCAGCCTTCGTGCCGGCGAGATCCTCGGCGTTGCTGGTCTCGTCGGATCTGGCCGGACCCGGCTCGCGCGGGTGCTCGCCGGCGTCGACCAGCCCACCGAAGGCTGGATCGAGCTGCGCAGCAGGTCATTGAGGATGCGCAGCCCACGTGACGGCATCGCGAACGGGATCGCCTACATCCCCGAAGACCGCAAGCACCAAGGACTCAGCATGGTCAGCCCGGTGGCCGAGAACCTCTGCCTGATGTCCTTGCACCGTCGGCTCGGCCGGGGCGGGGTCGTCACCAACCGCTCGGTGAACAAGCTCGCGCGACAGCTGGTCCGTGACCTCGAGGTGTCGCCCTCGCGAGTCGATCTGCCCGCCAGCGCCCTCAGCGGCGGGAACCAGCAGAAGGTACTGCTCGGCAAGGCACTCGCCGCCCAGCCGAACATCCTCATCATCGACCAGCCGACTGCCGGCGTCGACATCGGAACCAAGGCCCAGATCCACGACCTGCTGCATCAACGGGCAGCCCGGGGGGCGGCGCTCATGGTGGTCTCCGACGACATCGACGAGCTCTACGCGCTCAGTGACCGCCTCTGTGTGATGCGCAGGGGCCGGGTGATCTGGCACGGCCTCCCGGCCCAGATGGAACGACACGAGCTGCTGGCCCTGATGTCGGCCGGCAACGGAGACCTTCCCAGTTCCGGCGGCTCCTAACGAGCGGTCGTGCGACCCACCAGGTGTGGGGCCTGGCTGGTCGGGTTGGTCAGCGCGAACGCGTAACCGCCGTCCACGGGGGTCGAGCCGAAGGCCACCGAGCCGGGCAGCAGCACCGGCTTCTTGAAGGCGACGTCGACGCGGACCGACCCGGGCAGCCGGTTCTCCAGCGCCGCTACGCAGCGCGCCATGGTCCACATTCCGTGCGCGATCTGGCGCGGGAAACCCAACGCTTTGGCGGTGATCGGGTAGAGGTGGATCGGGTTGTGGTCGCCGGACACCGCGGCGTACTGGCGACCCAGGTCGCCGGGCAGCTTCCAGACGATGCCGTTCGGCTCGGCATCCGGGAAGACGCTTCCGGAGGACGCGCTCTCGTCCCCCTTGCCGCGGCGCAGGTAGGTGGAGGTCTCCTCCCAGACGTTCTCGCCGTCGGCGGTGACCACGGTCAGGAACTCGTAGATCGTGCCCTTGGGGTGGGGCTGGGCGGCTCCGACGCTTGCCCGCACGCCCAGCGTCTCGCCGATGGCGATCGCGCGGTGGGCGGTGATCGAGTTCTCCAGGTGCACGGTCCCGATCGCAGGTGCCGGGAAACCCGGGTCGCTCATGATCGCCATGTGCAGCGGGAAGGCGAGCAGGTGCGGATAGGGCAGCGGCACCGTGTCCTTGGTGGGGAAGCCGCAGACCCCGGCGTACGCGTCGACGTGAGCGCGCTCGATCGTCACCGGGTCGCCGCTGCGGCTGAGCCCGGTGAACTCGCCGCCGGTCTTGCGGATCCCCGGCAGCTGGTTGACGACCGGGACCGACGGCAGTGCCGCCTTCAGCATGAGCGGGAGCCCCATCGGTTCAGGCCCCCAGCATCATCTGGCCGCAGACCCGGACCACGTTGCCGTTGACAGCCGTGGAGCCGGGGGAGGCGTACCAGGCGATCGTCTCGGCGACGTCGACCGGCAGCCCGCCCTGGGCCATCGCGTTGAGCCGCTGACCGACCTCCCGGGTCGCGAACGGCACCGCCGCCGTCATCTGGGTGATGATGAAGCCGGGCGCGACGGCGTTGATCGTGATGCCGTCCTTGAGCTCGTCGGCCAGCGAGTCGACGAGCCCGATGACGCCGGCCTTGGAGGCGGCGTAGTTGGTCTGGCCGACGTTGCCCGCGATGCCCGCGATCGAGGCGACGCCGACGACCGAGCCGTTCTTGTTGATCACCTTCTGGGCCAGCAGCTCGCGGGTGATCTTCTCGGGTGCGGTCAGGTTCACTGCGAGCACCGAGTCCCACTTGTCCTCGGCCATGTTGGCGAGCTTCTTGTCGCGGGTGATGCCGGCGTTGTGCACGACCACGTCGACCCCGCCGTGCTTCTCCTTGAGGTGGTGGGCGATCCGCTGCGGGGCGTCCTTGGCGGTGATGTCGAGGGCCAGCCAGTCGCCGCCGAGCTCCTTCATCAGCGTCTGCAGGTCGTCGGCGAGCTGGGGTACGTCGACGCCGACGACCGTCGCGCCATCACGGTGCAGCACCCGGGCGATCTGCTCACCGATGCCGCGGCTGGCGCCGGTGACCAGGGCGACCCGGCCGGCCAGCGGGATGGTCCAGTCGGCGACCTCGCCGGCGCTCGTCGCGCCGTGCGCACCGATGCGGACCACCTGGCCCGAGACGTAGGCGGACTTGGGGGAGAGCAGGAACGCCAGCGTCGAAGCGACCGCGCCTTCGGCACCCTCGGAGACGTAGACCAGCTGGACGGTGCCGCCCCTGCCGATCTCCTTGCCGAGGCTGCGGGTGAACCCCTCGAGAGCGCGCTGGGCGACCCGTTCCGCGCCGGAGACCTGCTCGGGCGGCGTACCGATGACGACGACGCGGGGGCAGCTGGCCAGGCTGCGGAGCTTCGGGGTGAAGAAGTCACGGAGTGCCTTGAGCTCGGAAGAGTCCTGGAGCCCGGTGGCGTCGAACACGAGGCCCTTGTACTTCTCCTCGTCCAGCGTCTGCGTGGTGCTCGCGATCCCGAGGGTGTCGAGCAGGCCGGGCAGGGACTCGGCCAGCCGGCCGGTGCCGCCCACGACCACGGTGCCGTCGACCAGCGGCGCGCCGGCGGCGTACCGCTCCAGCTTGGTGGGGTTCGGGAGGCCGAGGTTCTTGACCAGCAGCTTGCCGAGGGGGGACGAGGAGAAGCCCTGATAGCGGTCGCTCATGGTTCCATGTAACTCGATGTGTAACTGTGGGTCCACGTTTCGTGATCCCTGCCTCACTGCCTTCTCTCGCACACGTTACCCGCGAGAAACTTGGCCCATGACTCAGCTCAGTGGGGGTTCCATCCGTCGCGTCGCAGTCCTGGGCGGCAACCGCATCCCGTTCGCCCGCTCCAACTCCGCCTACTCGACCGCGTCCAACCAGGAGATGCTGACCGCCGCGCTCGACGGCCTGGTCGAGCGGTTCGGTCTCGAGGGTGAGCGGCTCGGCGAGGTGGTCGCGGGCGCGGTGCTGAAGCACTCGCGCGACTTCAACCTGACCCGCGAGTCGGTGCTCGGCTCGAAGCTGTCGCCCGAGACGCCCGGGACCGACATCCAGCAGGCGTGCGGCACGGGCCTCCAGGCGGCGGTCCAGGTCGCGAACAAGATCGCGCTGGGCCAGATCGAGTCCGGCGTGGCTGGTGGTTCCGACACCACCTCGGACGCGCCGATCGCGGTCGGCGAGAACCTCCGCAAGATCCTGCTCGAGGTCAACCGCGCGAAGTCGCTGCAGGGCAGGCTGGCTGCGCTGGCCAAGGTCCGGCCGGGTGACCTGGTCCCCAACATCCCGCAGAACGGCGAACCGCGGACCGGCCTGGCGATGGGTGACCACGCGGCGCTGACGGCGGTGGAGTGGCAGATCGGCCGCGAGGAGCAGGACGAGCTCGCCGCCGCGTCGCACCAGCACCTGGCCGCGGCGTACGACGCCGGCTTCATGGACGACCTGATGACGCCGTTCCGTGGTCTCGACAAGGACAACAACCTGCGGCCGGACTCGACCGTCGAGAAGCTGTCGAAGCTCAAGCCGGCCTTCGGCAAGGGCGAGTCCGCCACCATGACCGCAGGCAACTCCACGCCGCTCACCGACGGGGCCTCGACCGTGCTGCTGGCCTCCGAGGACTGGGCGAAGGAGCACGACCTCCCGGTGCTGGCCTACCTCACGGCCTATGAGACCGCGGCCGTCGACTACGTGCACGGCGGCGAGGGGCTGCTGATGGCGCCGGCGTACGCCATGCCCCGCATGCTGGCCCGCGAGGGCCTGTCACTCCAGGACTTCGACTTCTACGAGATCCACGAGGCGTTCGCCTCGCAGGTGCTCTCCACGCTCAAGGCATGGGAGGACCCGGTGTTCTGCAAGGAGCGCCTGGGCCTCGACGCGCCGCTCGGCGCGATCGAGCGCGCCAAGCTGAACGTCAACGGCTCCTCGCTGGCGGCCGGCCACCCCTTTGCGGCCACCGGCGGTCGGATCGTCCCGGTGCTGGCCAAGCTGCTCGCGCAGTCCGAGGGCGGCACCGGCCGCGGCGTGATCTCGATCTGCGCCGCCGGCGGCCAGGGCGTCACCGCGATCCTCGAGCGCGCCTGACCAGACGCCGAGTCGGGGTTACTGATGCGCAGTAGGCCCGACTCGAGGTCGATTCGGTGCCGAGTCGGGGTTACTGATGCGCAGTAGGCCCGACTCGGCGTGACGGGGTCAGCGGGCGGCGAGGGCCAGGGCGGAGGCCACGAGGTACTGGCGGACCTGGGCGGGCGAGATCTCGCCGACGGTCGGGATGCCGGGCGCGGACTCGGTGACCAGGATGCCGACGCGGGCGAGCTGGAGGGCGCCGAGGCCGCTGGCGTAGAGGGTGTTCGCGAGCAGGTTGGGATCCTTGACCCGGAAGTCGCCGGCATCGACGCCGGCCTGCAGGGCCCCGACCAGGATGGCCAGGCAACCGGAGATTCCGCGGCCGAGGCGGAACAGCGCGCTCTCGGAGATCTCGTCGATCAGCTCGGGGCCGCTGCGCCGCATCAGTGCTTGCGCGCAGTCGATGAACGCCGGGTGGGCCAGCCCGTAGTCGACGAACGCGCTGACCAGCGCCTCGAGTCGTGCGGGTGGCGAAGCGTCGGGGTCGTCGGCGGACTCCAGGGACTCGTGCAGCTCGTCGAGGTAGCTGACCAGCGTGAGCGCGAAGAGCTCCTCCTTGCCGGAGAAGTGCCGGTAGACGATCGCCCGGTTGATGCCCACGGCGTCGGCGATCTGGTCGATCTGCGCCTCCCGGACCCCCTTCTCGTCGAAGAGCGCCCGGGTAGCCGCGATGATCTCCTTCTCGCGGGCCCGGCGCCGGGCCGCGGCCGCGGAGCGGCGGCCGCCGGTATGGGGAGCGGGGGAAGCCATGCCGCGATGGTAGTCAAAGTGCAACTCCGAGTTGCACAACTGTGACGGCTTCCTCATGAGCCGGCTTGCTCAGCCCCTGAAGAGCTCCCGCACGGTCTCGATCGTGTCGGCCTGGTCGGCCGTCTTGTCGTCGCGGTAGCGGACCACCCGTGCGAAGCGCAGTGCCAGGCCGCCGGGATAGCGGGTGGAACGCTGAAGGCCGTCGAAGGCGATCTCGACGACCTGCTCGGGCCGGAGCGGTACGACGTGGTGGTCGTGGACAGCGGGCGGGTCGACGGCCAGCTCGGTGAACCGCTCCGTCTGCCAGGCGAGCATCTCGTCGGTCATCCCCTTGAAGGTCTTGCCCAGCATCACGAACGAGTCGGCGTCGCGCGCGCCGAGGTGGATGTTGGACAGCCAGCCGCGGCGGCGCCCGGAGCCCCACTCGACCGCCAGCACCACCAGGTCGAGGGTGTGCACGGGCTTGACCTTGACCCACGAGGACCCGCGTCGGCCGGCGTCGTAGGGCGCGTCGAGGTTCTTGACCACCACGCCCTCGTGGCCCAGCTCGAGCACCCGCGAGACGAAGCCCTCCGCCTCGGCGACGTCGTCGGTGACCAGCCGGGCCACCAGGTGCTCGGGCGGGACCAGCCCGGTCAGCGCGTCGAGCCGCTCGAAGCCGGGGGAGTCGACGAGGTCCGCACCGTCGAGGTGCAGGAGATCGAAGAAGTACGGCGTCAGGTGGACGCCTTCGCTCATGGCGGTGCGGGAGGCGGTCTCCTGGAACGGCCGCGGCCGGCCCTGGTCGTCGAGCGCCAGGACCTCGCCGTCGAGCACGAACGCCGACGCCGGCAGCCCGCGAGCCACCTCGACCACCTCGGGCAGCCGAGCAGTGATGTCCTCCAGCGACCGGGTCGCCACGCTGACGTCGTCGCCGCGGCGGTGCACCTGGATCCGGATGCCGTCGAGCTTGGTGTCGATCGAGACCCGACCACCGCCGGCCTTCTCCATCGCGGCAGCGACCGTGGTCGCGCTCGACGCCAGCATCGGCTGCACCGGCCGTCCGACCTCGAGGAGGAACGTCGCGAGGGCCTCCTCGCCGCCGGCCAGCGCCGCGCTGGCGACGGCCACGGTCGAGCCGGCCATCATCGCGGCCCGGCGTACAGCCGCCAGCGGGACGCCGCCCGCGGCGGCGAGACCCTCCTGGACGAGCGCGTCGGACGCACCTTGGAGCACGGCCCCGCTGACGGCCTGGCGCAGCCACTGCTGCTCGTCAGCGGTCGCCCGGCCGAAGAGGCTGGCGAGCGTCTCGGCGCGCGCCTTCTGCGAGCCCGGGCCGGACAATGCCGCGATCTCGTCGAAGGTCGCGTGCACCTCACCCACCGTCAGGCTTGGTGCGTCCGCGGGTGCGGGCAGGGAGCCCACCGACCGCCAGCCCACCCCTGTACGTCGTTGCCGCAGCACGCCCGCGAGGTAGGACGTGACCGTTTCCACCTCGTCTCCGGCTCGGCCCAGCGCGTCGGCCAGCGCCGCCACCTTGGCCTTGCGAGAACGTGTCGCCGCCACCGCCTGCGAGGTTGCGACGACGTCGGCGAGCAACATAGGGCCCAGTCTCCCCGCCCGCACCGACAGGACGGCACATGCACCTCGACCCCGGCCCTCTGGTCGTTGTCCTCGTGCTGATGGCCGCGGTGCTGCACGCGGGCTGGAACGCCATCGCGCACGCGGCCGAGGACCGGCTGGTCGGGTTCGCCCTGATCTGCACCGCGACGCTGGTCCTCGGAACCGTCCTCGTCCTGGTCGGCGAGCCGGTCGGCTGGCACTACTTCTGGTTCGCCGCACTGTCGGCCGCTCTGCACGTCGCGTACGTGGTCCTCCTCATGGCCAGCTACGAAGTCGCCGACCTCAGCCGCGCCTACCCGCTGGCCCGCGGTACCGGCGTCGCGCTTGTCGCCATCGCCTCGGTCGCTCTGCCGCGCTCGCCCCTGGGCATCGACGTCGTGGTCGGGACCGGCCTGGTGGTGGCCGGCCTGCTCGGCGTGACCCTCGTCGGCCCGGCCCTGAGTCGGGCCGACGTCCGCGGCATCGCCACCGCGCTCGGCACCGGCGTCGCGATCGCCGGCTACACGATTGTCGACGGCCTGGCCGTGTCCGGCGGCGCTCCTGTGGTGGCGTACGCCGGCTGGCTCATCGTCCTCCACTCGTGGGTCGTCCCGCTGTATGCCGTCCTCAGGCGGGGCCGCAGCCTCCTGGCCCTCCCTCGACGTCAGGTCCTGACCGGGCTGGGAGGGGGAGCGGTGTCGCTGGTGGCCTACGGCCTGGTTCTGCTCGCCCAGACCAGCGGTGCGCTCGCGGCGGTGGCCGCGCTGCGCGAGCTGAGCATCGCCTTCGGGGTGCTGCTCGGCGCCCTCGTGCTCAAGGAGGCTGCGGCCCGGGCCCGGCTGCTGCCCGCCCTGGTCCTGACCGCCGGCGCGGTGGTCCTTGCGCTCGGTCTCGCCTGACCGCTAACCTGGACAGGTGTCCAGTCAGGTGTCCACCTTTCCTCGGCAGGCGCTCAACGCCCGCGCGGCCGAGACCGTCGAGCGGTTGCTCGAGGCGGCCGCCGGCGAGCTGGCGAAGGTGGGACCCGAGGCGCTGACCATCCGCACGGTGGCCGCGCGGGCCGGGGTCGCGCCCGCTACGGCGTACAACTACTTCGGCTCCAAGAACCACCTGTTCGCAGAGCTGTTCCTCCGCAAGGTGCTGCTCGACCACCCCGCCGAGATCAGCGGACGCACGGCGCTTGGCCGGGTCCGCTGCGTCACCCGCCACCTCACGTCCGTCCTGGGCGACGCCCCGCACCTGGCGGCTGCCGCCAACCACGCGCTGCTCGGCAGCGACCCCGACGTCGACCGGCTGCGCCTGGTCATCGGAACCGAGATCGTCGGCCGGTTCCGAGCCGCCCTGGGTGAGGGTGCCGACCCTCGGCTCATCGACGCGCTCACGCTGGCGCTCACAGGCGCGTTGCTGCAGACCGGCATGGGGCTGATCTCCTACGACGACCTGGCCGACCGGCTAGACGCCGTCACGGCCACGATCCTTCGAGGCAACGCATGACGCTGGCCCGACAACAGATGGCGAGCCAGCGGGTCGCGCTGGACCCCTACGACTACGCCTTCCAGGAAGATCCCTACCCGGTCTACGCCCGTCTCCGGGCCGAGGAGCCGCTGCACCACAACCCGACGCTCGACCTGTGGGCGCTGACCAGGCACGCTGACATCGCCGAGGCGTTCCGTACCGAGGGCACCTACTCCAACTCGTGGGGAGTCGCGATCGAGCAGTCGGCCTGGGGGCCGGATGCGCACAAGGTGATGTCGATCCTCGGCATGGACCCGCCCCGGCAGAACCGACTGCGTGCTCTGGTCTCCCGGGGCTTCACCCCGCGCCGGGTCCACGACCTGCTGCCGCGGATCCAGGAACTGACCGACCGCTACCTCGCCGAGTGTCTGGAGATGGGCAGCTTCGACTGGATCGCCGACTTCGCCGGCAGGCTCCCGATGGACGTCATCTCCGAGCTGATGGGCGTTCCCGAGGAGGACCGGGCCCAGGTGCGTCGCCAGGCCGACATCGTGGTGCATCGCGAGGCCGGTGTGTACGACGTGCCGGCTGCTGGCTCGGAGGCGGCGCTGTGGCTGGTCGGCTACTACCAGGAGATGGTCACCCAGCGTCGGCGCCAGTCAGTCGACGACCTGACCAGCGCCTTGATCGAGGCCGAGGTCGACGGCGAGCGGCTCAGCGACGAGGACGTCATCGCGTTCCTGTTCCTCATGGTCGTGGCCGGCAACGAGACCACCACCAAGCTGCTCGGCCATGCGCTCTTCCACCTGACCCGGCACCCGGACCAGCTCGCGAAGGTGTTCGACGAGCCGGACGTCGAGCTCGTCGCCCCGTGGATCGAGGAGACGCTCCGCTTCGACACGTCGAGCCAGCTGCTCGCCCGCTACCTGCTCAAGGATGTCGCGCTGCACGGGACGGTGGCGCCGCAGGGCTCGAAGCTGCTGCTCTGCGTGGGCTCGGCCAACCGCGACGAGCGGGTCTTCTCCCGGCCCGACGAGTACGACATCCTTCGGGACCAGGAGGAGCTCGGCCAGATCCTGTCCTTCGGCGGCGGCCGGCACTTCTGCCTCGGCGCCAACCTGGCCCGACTCGAGGCCCGCGTCGCGCTGACCACCCTGGTTCAGCGGGTGCGCGAGGTCGATGTCGAGCACGACCGTTGCGTCCGCGTGCACTCCCTCAACGTGCGCGGCTTCGCAGCGATGCCGACGACCGCAAAGGCCCGCTGATGGCCAGCGACAAGTACGCCCAGCCGGAGCGCCGGCCCGCCGTGGTGACCGGCGCGTCGTCCGGCATCGGTGCGGCGACCGCACTGCGGCTGGGCCAGGTCGGCTTCCCGGTCGCGCTCGGCGCGCGGCGTACGGACAAGCTCGAGGACGTCGCCGCCCAGATCCGCGCGGGGGGCGGCGAAGCCGTCGTGCACCCGCTCGACCTGACCGACGACGACTCCGTCGTGGCCTTCGCCAAGGCCGTCCAGCAGGATCTCGGCGACATCGAGGTGGTGGTCTCGAACGCCGGTGCGGTCTCCCCGGGCACGATCACCGAGGTCGACCCGGAACGGTTCACCCGCGAGCTCGACCTGACCGTGGTCGGGGCGCACCGGCTGGTGCGCGCGTTCGTGCCGGCGATGGTCGAGCGCCGGCGCGGCGACATCGTCTTCGTGTCCTCCGACACCGTGGTCCGCGCCCGGCCGTTCATGGCGGCGTACTCCGCGGGCAAGTGGGGGCTCGAGGGGATGGCCTCGTCGCTGCAGATGGAGCTCGAGGGCACCGGCGTGCGGGCCAGCGTGGTCCGGCCCGGCCCGACCTGGAGCGAGATGGGCAGCGACTGGGATCCCGACGAGGCGGCGTTCGTGCTCAACCAGTGGGTGCGATTCGGGCTGGCGAGGCACCCGCACTTCATGAAGCCCGCCGCGATCGCCGACGCGATCGCCACGATCGTGAGCGCGCCGCGCGGCGTGCATCTGAACCTGGTCGAGGTCAGCCCCGAGGCACCCGTGGAGGAGCAGTGATCCAAGAGGTCTCGTACGCCGTCGCCGATGACGGCTCTGCCGAAGACTGGGGCCACCTGGCCGAGATGCGGGTCGACCCGATCGGTCTCTTCCACCGGGTCCGCGACGAGTGCGGCGACATCGGCCGGTTCCGGCTGGCCGACCGCGACGTGGTCATGGTGTCGGGCGCCGACGCCAACGAGCAGTTCTTCCGCGCGCCGGACTCCACGCTCGACCAGGCCGCGGCGTACCCGTTCATGACCCCGATCTTCGGCAAGGGCGTGGTCTTCGACGCCAGCCCCGAGGAGCGCCAGCAGATGCTGAAGAACCAGGCGCTCCGCGGCGACATGATGCGCGGCCACGCGGCCACCATCGAGGCCGAGATCCACCGGATGGTGGACAAGTGGGGCACCGAGGGTGAGATCGACCTGCTCGACTGGTTCGCCGAGCTGACCATCTACACGACCAGCAGCTGTCTGATCGGCAAGCCGTTCCGGGAGGAGCTGGACGCGTCGTTCGCGCACCACTACCACGACCTCGAGCGGGGCACGGACGCACTGGCGTACGTCGACCCCTACCTCGACATCGAGTCGTTCCGGGCCCGGGACGCCGCGCGCGAGCAGCTGGTCGAGCTGGTCCAGAGGATCATCGACAAGCGCAGGGAGCGCGGCACGGTCGCCCGGGAGGAGCGCGACCTGCTCGACGTACTCATCTCCATCGAGATGAGCGCTGACTACATCACCGGCATCTTCATCTCGATGATGTTCGCCGGTCACCACACCTCGTCCGGCACCGCGGCGTGGGCGCTGATCGAGCTGCTGCGCCACCCCGAGCACCTGAAGGACGTGGTCGCCGAGCTCGACGACCTCTACGCCGACGGCTCCGAGATCTCGTTCCAGGCGCTCAGGTCGATCCCGCGACTGGAGTCGGTCCTGAAGGAGACCCTGCGGCTGCACCCACCGCTGATCATCCTGCTGCGCGTGGTCCAGGAGGAGATCGAGCTGGCCGGGCACACCATCCCGGCGGGCACCATGGTGGCGGCCTCGCCCCGGGTCTCCAACCGGATCGCCGAGGACTTCCCCGAGCCGGACCTGTTCGACCCCGGCCGCTACCTCGACCCGCGCCAGGAGGACCTGCAGAACCGCTGGACCTGGATCCCGTTCGGAGCCGGCAAGCACCGCTGCGTCGGCAACGCGTTCGCGATGATGCAGCTCAAGGCGATCTTCTCGGTGATCCTCCGCGACTACGAGTTCGAGCTGGCCCAGCCCTCGGAGACCTACCGTGACGACACCTCCAAGATGGTGATCCAGCTCGAGCAGCCCTGCCGGGTCCGCTACCGGAAGCGCCGCCACCCCGATTCGTCTGCCCCCGCCACGCCTCAAAGTGCAAGCGAGACCGCAGACGAATCGGCCGGAGGTGACGCATGAAGGTCGTTGCTGACCTGGGCCTGTGCCAGGCGCACCAGGTGTGCCAGGGCGAGGCGCCCGAGGTGTTCGGGTTCGACGAGGACGCCGACCAGGTCACCGTCCTGCAGGACCACCCCGACGAGTCCCTGCGGCCGCTGGTGCAGGCCGCCGTCCGCTACTGCCCGGCGATGGCCCTGAGCCTCGAGGAGGACTGATGAACCGCGCAGAGATGGAGTCGTTCTGGGAGCGGTGGCTCGCCGCCAACAGGGATGCCGAGGCGAACGGCGACTGGGGCCTGTTGGCGGACTTCTACACCGAGGACGCGACCTACGGGTGGATGTACACCCCCGACGAGCACTTCATGGCCGTGGGCCGCGAGCAGATCCGGGAGTGGGCGCTCGGGCTCGAGATGGCGGGGCTGGACGGCTGGCACTACGACTACGCAGCCACCGTCATGGACGAGTCCAACGGGATGATCGTCGGCTTCTGGAAGCAGCGCGCCGGCATCGTCGACGACTCCGGCAGCGAGTACGAGATCCGCGGCATCGGCGGCTCCTGGTTCGGCTGGACGCCGGACGGCTTCGCCTGGCAGCGCGACTGGTTCGACCTCGGCAGTGTCGCGACGACGTTCCTCGAGCTGGCCGGCAGCGGCAAGGCGCCGCAGGGTCTGCTGGACCGGATGTCGCTCGACGGACCGTCCCAGCCCGGTCACTACCGGCATGCCGACCTTCCGTCGACCGTCTGGCCGCCCGTCGTGGGGGACGCATGAACACGCCACCGCCCCTGCTGCTCGTCGACGGGAAGCTCGTCCCGGCGAGCGGCGGGGCGACGTACCCGATCGTCAACCCGGCCACCGGCGCCGAGATCGGCCAGGCGCCGGACGCGACCGCGGACGACGTGGACGCGGCGATCACGGCCGCGCGGCGGGCCTTCGACGAGACCGGCTGGTCGACCGATGTCGAGCTGCGGGTCCGCTGCCTTCGGCAGCTGCGACAGGCACTTCTCGACCACGCCGACGACTTCCGCGCGCTCACCACCGCCGAGGTGGGGATGCCGGCGTTCATGCAGACCGCGGCCGGGTTCGACGTCCCAGTCGAGGGGCTGGGCTGGGTCGCAGACCTCGCCGAGTCCTACGAGTACGAGACCGACCTCGGGGTCGCGTCGCCCATGGGGATCCCGAGCCGGCGGACCGTACGCCGCGAGCCGGTCGGTGTCGTGGCCGCGATCACCCCCTGGAACGTGCCGACCCAGATCAACCTGGCCAAGATCGGCCCGGCGCTGGCGGCAGGCTGCACGGTGGTCCTCAAGCCGGCGCCGGACACCCCCTGGCTCGCGTGCGAGCTCGGTCGGCTCGCCGCCGAGCACACCGACCTGCCGCCGGGGGTGCTCAACGTGGTCACCCCGCGGAGCAACGACGTCGCCGCCCTGCTCGTCACCGACCCCCGGGTCGACATGGTCTCGTTCACCGGGTCGACCGACACGGGCCGCGCGATCATGGCCGCCGCCGCGCCGACCCTGAAGCGGGTGTTCCTCGAGCTGGGCGGGAAGTCGGCGGCGATCGCCCTCGACGACGCCGACGTGGCCGCGGTGGCCGGGGCGACGGCCTTCGCGAGCTGCATCCACGCCGGACAGGGCTGCGCGCTCACGACGCGGCTGGTGGTGCCTCGAGACCGGTACGACGAGGCGGTGCAGGTCGCTGCGACCACCATGGAGTCGATCGGCGCCAAGGACCCGGGCGATCCGAGCGCGATCTGCGGACCGGTGATCTCAGCGGCGCAGCGCGACCGGGTGGCGGCGTACCTCCGGCTCGCCCAGGAGGAGGGTGGCACCTTCGCCACCGGCGGCCATGTCATCGAGCAGGACGGCTTCTGGGTCGAGCCGACCGTCGTGGCCGGCCTCGACAACACGTCGCGACTGGCCCAGGAGGAGATCTTCGGTCCGGTGCTGGTGGTGATCCCGCACGACGGGGACGACGACGCGGTCCGGATCGCCAACGAGTCGGCGTACGGCCTGTCCGGGTCGGTCGACTCCGGCGACCTCGAGCGGGCCAGGGCGGTCGCCCGGCGGATCCGGACCGGCACCCTCGCCGTGAACGGCGGTGTCTGGTTCAGCCCGGACGCGCCGTTCGGCGGCTACAAGCAGTCCGGGGTCGGCCGCGAGATGGGTGTGGCCGGCTTCGAGGAGTACCTGGAGACGAAAACGCTCGCGGAGCCGGCATGAACAGGTTCGAAGGCAAGGTCGCGGTCGTCACCGGCGCGGCGCAGGGGATCGGCGAGGCCTACGCCAGGGCGCTGGCGCGTGAGGGCGCCTCGGTCGTGGTGGCCGATCTCAACGCCGAGGCGGGGGAGAAGGTCGCCGCCGACATCGGCGGGCTCTTCGTGCGCACCGACGTCTCGTCGGCCGAGTCCGCGCAGGCGATGGTCGAGGCAACGGTCGCGGCGTACGGCGGGCTCGACCTGCTGGTCAACAACGCCGCGATCTACGGCGACATGCAGTTCGACCTGCTGATCAGCGTCGACTGGGACTACTACAAGAAGTTCATGTCGGTGAACATGGACGGCGCGCTGGTGATGACCCGGGCCTGCTACCCGGAGATGCAGAAGCGCGGGGGCGGCGCGATCGTCAACCAGAGCTCGACGGCGGCCTGGCTCTACTCGGGGTTCTACGGGCTCGCCAAGGCGGGGGTCAACGGGCTCACCCAGCAGCTCGCTCACGAGCTGGGCGGGATGGGGATCCGCGTCAACGCCCTCGCCCCCGGGCCCACCGACACCCAGGCCACTCGCACCCAGGCCGGCGATGCCGCCAGGGAGCTGGTGAAGGGGCTGGCGATCAAGCGGATGGGGCAGCCCGACGACATGGTGGGCGCCTGCCTGTTCCTGCTGTCCGACGAGGCGGCGTGGGTGACCGGGCAGATCATCGCGGTCGACGGCGGCCAGACCTTCCGCTCATGAGCCGCTCATGAGCACCGTCGGGTTCGTCGGGCTGGGCAACATCGGCAAGCCGATGGCGCTCCGGCTCGCCTCGGACCCCGAGATCGAGCTGTCCGTGTACGACGTCGAACCGGAGCCGGCGGCAGAGCTGGTCGCAGCCGGAGCGATCGCGGCGCGATCGGTGACCGACATGGCCGCGATGGTGGACGTCCTCTGCGTGATGGTGCGCGACGACGACCAGGTGCGGTCAGTGGCCACGGAGGTGCTGGGGTCCCTCGCCCTGCCGGTGCTGGTGGTGCACTCGACGGTGGCGCCCTCGACGCCGGCCGAGCTCGAAGCGATGGGGTTGCGGGTCCTGGACGCCCCGGTCAGCGGCGGCCCGATGGGCGCCGCGGACGGCACGCTCGCGATCATGGCAGGCGGCGACGAGGCGGCGTACGCCGTGGCCCAGCCGGTGCTCGCCCGGATGGGCTCGAAGGTGGTGCACGCCGGACCGCTCGGCGCCGGCACCCGGATGAAGCTGGCCCGCAACCTGATCCACTTCGTCGCCTTCACCGCGGTCACCGAGGCGCAGCGGCTGGCCGAGGCCGCCGGGCTCGACCTCGTCGAGCTGGGCGAGGTGGTCCGGCACACCGACGCGATCACCGGCGGACCGGGCGCGATCATGTACCGCGACGCCACGGAGCCGCTCGCCCCGGACGACTTCTGGTACGGCGTCTTCGACCACGTCCGGGCGCTCGGGGAGAAGGACCTCTCGTTCGCGATCGAGCTGGCCGACACACTGGGCGTCGACGTACCGCTGGCGCAGCTCGCGCTCGAGCGCCTCGGAAAGGGACTGGGCCTATGAGCAAGTTCGACGACCTGCCGGAGGAGCGCCGCCGCGGCCTCGAGAAGATGGAGGAGGTCTACGGCTTCGAGATGTCGGATGGCGACGGGGACTTCTTCGGCTACACCGCCGACCACCTCTTCGCCGACATCTGGAACCGGCCCGGCCTCACCGACCGCGACCGCCGGCTGCTGCTGATCGGAATGCTGGCCGGCACCGGCGCCCACGACGTGCTCACCATCCAGGTCCCGGCCGCCTACGCCCGCGGGGAGCTCGACGAGGAGGCGCTCCGGGAGATCGTGATCTTCGTCTGCCACTACGCCGGCTGGCCGAACGGTGCGCGCCTCAACTCGCTGGTCGAGGAGACGATCGCCAAGGCCAAGCGGGCCTAGGTGGTGACGACCTTCGAGGAGCTCCCGGCCGGGGAGTCCGGACTGCTGTCCGCGCGTCCTGGGCCGGACCTGGCGGCCGCGGGCTACGTCGAGCGCGAGTACGTCGCCCGCGGCACCGCGGAGTCCTACGCCGGGCACGAGCCAGCCGAGTTCCTCACCCGCGTCGCCGTCCGACGTCCGGAGGCGCCGGGCTCCTTCAGCGGCACCGTGGTCGTCGAGTGGCTCAACGTCTCGTCGGGCTCGGACGCCGGGCCGGACTGGACCTACCTCGCCGACGAGATCGTGCGCCGCGGCCATGCCTGGGTCGGCGTCTCGGCGCAGCACGTCGGTGTCGAAGGTGGCGACGCGGTGGTGGGCGTCGCCGGGGTGGCGCCGATCGGCATCAAGGCCCGCGAGCGGTATGCCGCGCTCAGCCACCCGGGCGACGCGTACTGCTACTCGATCTACGTCGCGGTGGCGGCCGCCCTCGACGAGGGGCCACTCGCTGATCTCGTCGTCGATGTGCGGCTTGCGGTGGGCGAGTCGCAGTCGGCCTACGCCCTGACCACCTTCGTCAACGTCGTGCACCCCCAGGTGCCCGTGTTCGCGGGGTTCCTCATCCACTCCCGCGGCGGCGCCGCCATGCCGCTCGGCGAGCCGAGTTGCGCGGTGGACCCCCGCCAGTACCGCGCAACTGACCCTGTCGTCATCCGTGACGACCTCGACGTCCCGGTGCTGATGCTGCAAACCGAGACCGACCTGCTCGGCGCGCTGCGCTACCTGCCCGCGCGGCAGCCCGACTCGGCGTACGTGCGGCTCTGGGAGGTGGCCGGCACCGCGCACGCGGATCGCTACGTCATCGGCGAGTTCGAGGAGCTGCTGGGCTGCCCGCGGCCGGTGAACCGCGGTCAGCAGGCGTACGTAGCCCGCGCGGCGCTGCGGTGGCTGGACGGCTGGGCCCGAGGCGGCGACCCCGCCCCGACGGCGGCCCGCCTAAAGGTGGACGGCGACGCCTTCGTGCTCGACGAGGCCGGCAACACCCGTGGCGGAGTCCGGACGCCGGTCGTGGACGCGCCGGTCGAGATCCTGCGCGGCGACACCGAGCCGGACGCGTCGTACCTCTGCCAGCTGTTCGGCTCGACCTTGCCCATGGACCCCGAGCAGATCCGCCGGCGGTACGCCAACCGCGCGGCCTACCTCGCGGCGTACGCCGCCGCCACGGATGCGGCGATCGCAGCCGGGTTCGTGCTGCCGGAGGACCGGGACGAGGTCCTGGCCGAGGCACGACCGGACCTGGTGCCCTCCTGACCTGAGGGAATGGTCCGGACGAGTCATGTCCCGCGCGATGCATCTGGTGCGATGATCCCCCGCGTCATGGCTGTCGTCCCCGCGCGCTTCATCGCGTTCTTCTCGCTCCCGATCCTGCGGCGCGCCGCCTTCCACTTCCGCCGGATGACCGGTGGGCTGGATCGGGCGTTCATGGTGCGCGTGGGCGTCGTGCTCGTCGGGTTCCTGCTGCTGGCCGCCACCGCGGTCACGTTCAGCGAGGGCTACGAGGACGCTGACGGCGACAAGACCGTGAGCAGTTTCTTCGAGAAGTTCCTGCTGTCGATCCACTGGGCCGTCACCACGGTCATGGCGGCCGGGAACGCCGAGTACGTCACAACCCCGATCGGGATCCTGATCAGCTGGCTGCTGATCCTGTTCGGCGTCGCCATCGTCGCGGCCCTGACGGGTGCGCTCGTCGGCTTCCTCATCGACTACCTGCTCAAGGAGGGCCAAGGCATGGGTGCTTCCGGCTATCGCGACCACATCATCGTCTGCGGCTGGAACTCGACCGCGCGGGAGCTGATCCAAGAGCTGTCGACCGACGAGTACACGACCAGGATCGTGGTCATCCACGACACCGACAAGAACCCGGCCGGCGAGGGCGTCTACTTCGTCAGCGGCGACATCACGACCGCCCACGACCTGAAGCGGGCCGGCATCGAGGACGCGTTGGCCGCGGTCGTCTGCCCCGGGGACGGCTCCAACGAGGCCGACATGAAGTCGATCCTCTGCGTGATGGCGATCGAGTCATTGGCGCCTCACGTCCGCACCGTGGTCGAGGTCAACAACCCGGCGCACGTTGAGCACTTCCAGCGCGCCGACGCCGACGAGATCCTGGTCTCCTCCCAGCTGGTCTCGCGGCTGATGGCCCGCACGTCGCTCTACCCCGGCCTGGCCGGGCTGGTGACCGACATCGTCTCCGGCGGCGAGGGATCCGAGCTCTACCGGGTCTCGCTGCCCGACGAGTACGTCGGTCTCTCGGTCGACCAGCTCTCCGCCAAGCTCCGCGTCGAGCATCGCGCAACGCTCCTCTCGATCAGCCGCGGGGGGCAGTCCTACATCAACCCGCCGGAGGACTTCCGGCTCTCCCACGGCGACGACCTCGTCGTGGTCGCCGAGTCGCTCGGGACCTTGGCGCCGCTCGAGATGGACCACTCCGACTCCGACTAGCGAATCCCTGCGACGGCGGTCGTGCCGCCCTTCCAGGTCACCGCGAGCGTCTGCGCGGCCTCGAGCTCGGTGCCCACGACGCGCGCGACGACGATCTCGAGCGGGCCGGCGTTCACGATCGTCAGCGGACCCTCGTCGTGACAGCCCACCGCGTCGACCTCGGGCACGTCGGTCTCGGCG
Organism: uncultured Actinomycetota bacterium; assembly: GCA_963817125.1. Taxonomy (GTDB): domain Bacteria; phylum Actinomycetota; class Actinomycetes; order Propionibacteriales; family Nocardioidaceae; genus Nocardioides. Next base: position 99,464 of record CAWFNB010000014.1, on the reverse strand, counting down.
CTGCCGCTGCCCTGCACCTGCGCGTTCGTGGGCTGCGACTCCGGGCCGTTCCCGAGGTCGTACTCGTGGTCGACACCAGTGGCGCCGGTGAGGATCGCGTGGACGAGTGAGCGCACGAAGACGGGGTCGCCGCAGCCGTCGTAGACCCAGCGCGGCCCGAGCTCGGAGTGCTCGGTGGTGCCGATCAGGTGCTCCTCGGCGCCGTCGAGCTCGGCGCCGCGATAGGTCAGCGGAAGGAACAGGGTCGGCGATCCCTCCGCCCCGAGCAGGAAGCCCTCCATACCCACCGCACCCGCTGGATCGTCGAACCGAAACGATCCGACCGGCTTGCGGTCCGCGCCGTCGTACCACGGGCGGGTCGGCAACCAGCCCGCCATCAGGTCTCGCTTGGAGGGGCTCAGGGTTGCGTTCGGGTAGACGAGGGCCATGACAAGGAGCCTATGGCGCCACAGATGACAGGGACCGGCGCACCCGTGTTGCTCGTTGCTGGAGATTTGTTGGCCCAGAGTGTCCGAACGGTGTAGAACGTGTTGGGCCGACGTGGCTCTTCCGTTTCACGTCATACCCACCCCCCGACCAAGGGCGAGCATCTCCGCCGAACCAAGCAAGATCTCCGGTGCGGGTGAATGCGCTGATGTCCGTTCCTAAGAGAATCGTGACCGTTTGTCACTACGCCCTCGGGGGTATCGGGTCAGAAGAGCGCCTTATACCTCGATCTGGGCGCCCGGTCTCGGTTGTAGGTCGTTCGTGGTCACCTCGTGGACGAACGTTGACCGGACCGTCGGCAGGATCGAGGTCTGGCTACGGGGCCACGGGGGTGGTTCCGGTTTGGGGGGCCTGGGGATGTCAGCTTGCACAGATGAAACTGGGATTTCGGTCACGGAGGACGAGATCCAGGGGAGGCGCGGGCGCAGCCTCCGGGCATTGGTCCGTGCACAGTGGGCGGGCCGTGCGGTGGCCGAGGACCCCGCAGGAAGCAGAGGCGGCCAGTGGCGGCGGACCATCCAGCCCTATCTGGTCAGCACCGATGTGGTTGCGATCGGCCTGGCCTCCTGGCTGACGTCGACGCGCGGCTGGCCGGACTCGGCGGTCATGTGCGCCGTCGCCCTGCTCGTGCTCGCCGGGATGGGCACCTACCGCTCGAGGCTCAGCCTGTCCCTCTTGGACGACCTGCCGGCGATCGGAGTGGCCGCCCTGGTGGGTGGCGTGGGGCAGCTCGCGTGGCGCACGGTGCACGGCCACGAGCCCCCGGCCCCCGAGCTGCTCACCCGGATCGCGGTGGTGACAGGGCTGCTCGCGATCTCGCGGGCCATCGCCTACGCGTTGGTCCGGTACGCACGGCGGGTGGGGCTGGTTCAACACCGCACGCTGATCCTCGGTGCGGGCGAGGTGGGACAACACCTGGCGCGCGCCATGTCCGAGCACCCGGAGTACGGGCTCCTCCCGGTGGGGGTGCTCGACGCCTGGCCGGTGCACGCGGACTCGCTGCCCGTGCCGCTTCTAGGCACCTACTCCGACCTGAGTCGCTGCATCCGCCGCGAAGGCGTCAGCGAGGTGATCGTCGCCTTTCCCGACAAAGCCGTCTCCGGCCCAGAGGTCAGCTGGCACGACGCCGAGCTCGTTGAGGTCGTGCGTGCGTGTGACCGTCTGGGCTGCGAGATCTTCTGCGTCCCGCGGTTCTACGAGCTCCACCACCGCAGCCGTGACATGGACGAGGTGTGGGGCATCCCGCTGGTCCGCGCGCGCCGAGCGACCTGGCGCAGCGGGGCGTGGCGGGTCAAGCGGGCGATCGATGTGCTCGTCGCCGGCGTCGCCCTCGTCGTGCTGGCGCCCTTGCTGTTCGTCGTCGCCCTTGCCGTCCGCCTGGAGGTGGGACCTCCCGTTCTCTTCCGCCAGGTGCGGGTCGGGCTCGACGGGCATCCCTTCACACTGCTCAAGTTCCGCTCGTTGCGGTCCGAAGGGCCAGATGCCCCGGTCGTCTGGTCGATCAACGGCGACGCGCGGCTCGGACCGGTAGGCCGGCTGATCCGGAAGACGTCTCTCGACGAGCTGCCACAGCTCGTCAACATCCTCCGCGGCGACATGAGCCTCGTGGGGCCACGCCCCGAGCGTCCGACGTTCGTCGACGAGTTCACCAGAGCCATCCCGCGCTACACCGCCCGGCACCGAGCCCCCGCCGGGCTCACCGGATGGGCCCAGGTCAACGGGCTGCGTGGCGACACCTCCATCGAGGAGCGGGTGCGCTTCGACAACTACTACATCCAGAACTGGTCGCTGTGGTTCGATGCGAAGATCCTGGCCAGGACCGTGAGCACCGTGCTCCTGAGGCGCGGGTCGTGAGGCTCGACTCCGTCGCGACATCGGCCGGTCCAGCCACCGGCGAGCTCGTTCGTGACCTGGCGTCCGCGCGCGCCCTGACCGAGGAGTGGGAGGAGCTCGCCGACGCGGCGGGCGTGGGGCCCTTGTCCCGACCGGCGTACGCGCTGAGCTGGTGGGAACACCTTGGCCGGGGCCGGCTGCTGGTCGCGGTCGTCCGCGAGCAGGGCAGGCTCACCGCGCTCGCCGCGTTGCACGAACGACGCGTGGGACCGGTGACCGTCGCACGCTGGCTCGGTCACGGACTGGGCACGGTGACCGAACCGCTGGTCCGGCCGGGCCACGACGCCGCTGGGCGGCTGCTGTGGGAGGCACTCGCTGCTCGGGGGCGGGTCCTCGACCTCGTCGAGTGCCGCGCGGGGGCCCCGGGTCTGGCCGAGGTCGCCGGCACGGACTCCTGGGGCAGGCGGACGCGGGTGCGGCCGCGGGACGTGTGCCTGGTTGCCGATCTCGCGGGTGACGGGCTCGGCGTCCTGCGCGGCTCGTCCGGCAAGAACCTGCGCAAGAACCTCAAGAGGACCGACCACGCGCTGGCCAGGGAGGGTCTGGACTTCCGGATGGTCGTCGGGTCGGAGCCTGAAGGGTTCGAGGCTCTCCTGCCGGACATCCGGACCGTCTTCGATGCCGCCGAGGCCGCCCGTCCGCGCCAGCACCTGCTCCGTCCGCCCTTCGAGGACTTCGTCCTGGACTACCTGCGCACCGAGGTCGCGCGGGGGCGAGCCGTTGCGTGCGTGGGGTATCTGGGCGACCGCGCGGTGGTCTTCATGATCACCCTGGTCTCCGAGCACCTGCTGTCGTTGTGGATCACCCGCTTCGATCCCGCCGTGTCCAGGCACCGTCCTGGTCATCTGCTGTGGCGGGAGACCTACCGCTGGGCGGCCGGGCGCGGGCTGTGCCAGGTGGATCTGCTGCTGGGCGAGTCCCAGAACAAGCGTCAGTGGGCGACCGGCTGCTACGACACTGTGGAGATCAGCAACGGGACGCCCTGGGCGCTGGCGGTCGTCGGCGGAGCGGTCCGCGCCGCGGGGCTGGTGGACGACCTCGCCCACCGGCGCCGGCGGCGGTAGCGGCGCCGTCGTGTCCTGGCTCGAGCCCTCGAGGCTGGTCGTCGTCTGCGCTGCTGTGGTCGTGCTCGGCAATCTCTGCTGGGCGCTGGTCGCGAGACCGCAGCGCGGCGTGCTGCTGCTCGCCGCGCTGGTGCCCTTCGACGGTCTCCTTCTCGTGGTCCCCGTCGGGGACTCCCTGGCGCCATGGAAGGAGGCTCTGGTCCTCGCGGTGCTGCTCGCCACGTTCTTCGCTCCCGCGTCCGCGAGGGCCCAGGTGACCGGTCGGGCACCGGGCTGGGTGCCCGCGGCAATCGGGCTGGTCGCGCTGGGCCTGGCCTCAGCGGCCGTTGTCGGTGGCCTGGTCGGACTGTGGGGGGCCAAGATCACCTTCTTCTACGTGCTGCTGGCGGTCGTGCTGTGGCGGTGCCCGCTCGACCGTGTGGAGCGCGATCGGCTGGTCACCATCCTGATGGCCACCGGGTTGGTCACGGCGCTCGTGGGGCTGGCGCAACAGCTCGTCGGTCCGACTCGCCTGAACGACCTTGGCTACGCCTATAACGACGTCATCCGTTTCTCCGGCGGCTTCTTCCGGTCGTTCTCGACCTTCACCCAGCCGTTCTCGTTCGGCCTCTTCCTCACGCTCGTGCTGTTGGTCTGCCTTCCGGTGGCGATGTCTGATCCCCGCCGTCCGCGCAACACCGTGTTTCTCGCCGTGGTCCCGATCCTGGTGCTCGGGATGGCGACCTCGCTCGTGCGCGGTGCGTTCCTCGGCCTGCTCGCGGGCCTGGTGTTCCTGTGCGCCTGGCGCTACCGAGGACTCGTTCATGCGCTGGTGCCGACGGGGCTGGTCGTACTACTACCGCCCTCGACGGTGCTGGCCGCCTTCCTCTCCTCCACCAGCCTCCAGGAACGGGGCACCGGCTGGTCGGTGGCTCTAGAGCGCGTCCTGGAGGCGCCATTGGGTCACGGTCTCGGCACGACGGGTGCGGCGGCCGAGAAGGCACTGGAGCTCGGTGCGCCGTTGCGGGACGTGATAGTCGTCGACGGACGCAGCTATCAGCCGGACAACCAGTTCGTGAAGATCGCGCTGGAGCTCGGACCGCTCGGGCTGTGGCTGCTGATCCTGCTCCTTGCAGCCGCGGTCACCGGGGCGATGGCGGTGGCTCGCGAGTCCCGTCGCTCCGACCGCGCCCTGGCCGAAGGCGTGGCCGCCTCCGTGGTCGCGGCGGCGGCTGCGGGACTCGTCTCCACCTATCTCGAGATCTTCCCGCTCGACCTCTACTTCTGGCTCCTCCTGGGGGTGCTCCTCTCTTGCGACCGGTCATCAACCTCAACGCTCTCAGCCTCCGACCCGGAGGAAGTGGGGTCCAGACCTACGTCCGTGAGCTGATCGGTGCGCTGGTGCCGCAGCTCGAGTGCCGCATGGTCGCCCACGTCCAGGCCGACGCCGTGGGTGAGCTCCCGCCAGGGGTGGAAGCGGTGGCGCACCGAGTCTCGCGCGGTGTCCGGCGAGCGCTCACCGGCCTGACGCTGCGCACCAGCGGGGGGCTGCTGCACGGGCTGGACGTCGACCTGCCGCTGGTCCATCGGGGTCCGACGGTGACCACGGTGCATGACCTGTCGGTCTTCGACGTCCCGTGGGCGCATCCGGGTCACCGTGCCCGGGCCGAGCGGCTGCTGGTGAGAAGGGCGATCCGCCGGGCCGACGAGATCGTCGCCGTCAGCGCATTCACAGCCGAGCGGGTCGCCGATCGGTTCGGACGCTCCTGCAGGGTCATTCCGCTCGCGCCACGGGCCGGCGTGACACAGGTGACGCAGGGCGCCGTGGAAGAGGTCCGCCGACGCTTCGACCTGCCACCACGCAGCGTCCTGTGCGTGGGCACGATCGAGCCACGAAAGCGAGTCGGGTTGCTGGCCGAGGCCTGTGCCGAGGCGGGCCTCTCCCTGGTGCTGGCCGGCACTGTCGCCGCGGGTGAGCGGGTCCCCTCCGGTGTCCGGCACCTCGGTTACGTGACGACCGCGGACCTGCCTGCGCTCTACACCGCCGCCGACGCCGTCGCGTACGCGTCCTGCTACGAGGGGTTCGGGCTGCCTCCGATCGAGGCGATGGCCTGCGGGGCGGCGGTGGTCGCGACCCGGGTGGGTGGGCTGCCCGAGATCGTCGGCCGAGGTGCCCTGCTCGTCGACCCGGACGACCTCGACGGCCTCACCGCGGCGTTGCGGACCGCGGTCCTCGACCGTGCGGCCAATGCCTCGCTGCGCTCCGCCGGTCCCGACGACGTGTCCCGGCTCGGTTGGCACCACACCGCCGCGGCGACCGCCGCGCTCTATCGCAGGCTCGGTGTGCCGTGCTGAGCACCGATCCTGTGCCGCCCGCCCGGGAGCCCGCCGGTGGGGGGTCGGCGGGACTCGTCTCGAACGCCGGCGCCCTGCTCGGGAGCCGGGTCGTCCGCGCGGTGCTGGGCTGGACCGGGACGGTCCTCGTCGCCCGCACGCTCTCGGTGGAGCAGTTCGGGCAGTTCATCCTGATCTTCACCGTGCTCGGACTGATGTCCGTCGTCACCGACCTCGGCATCGGGCGGATAGCCATCCGCGGGATGCTCGACACCGACGCCGACCCCGGCTTCGCGGGCTCCTACCTGGTGCTGCGCTCGCTGCTGGGTGTCCTCGGGTATGCCGTGGCCCTTGCGGTGGTCGTGCTGGCCGGCTACCCGACCGAGGTCGTCGCGGCGACCGCGGTCGCCGGGGTCGTCATCCTGCTCGCGACGCCCTCCAACGCACTCGAGGTGGTGTTCCAGTCCCGGATGCGCATGGGCACGGTCAGCGTGGCCGACACGGTCGGCATCCTGGCCCAGCTCGCCTTCACCGCGGCCCTGGCCGCCGCGGGCGGCACGCTGCTGCTGTTCACGCTGCCTGCCGTGCTCTTCGAGGTGGTGGTGCTCGCGTGGACGTTCCGCGTCGCCCGCCGGCTGGTGTCGCTACGTCCCCGGGTGGACCTCAGGGGCTGGGGCCGGTTGCTGCGCGAGGCGGTGCCGCTGTCGGTCGGGCTCGGCCTGGCCACCGTCTACACCCGCGTCGACGTGCTGATGCTCTCCAAGATCGACGGCTTCGACTCGGTGGGCATCTACGGCGTCTCCTACAAGTTCGTCGATCTCGTCCACTTCGTGTCGACCGCGGTGACGATCCCGTTGCTCACCCTGTTGGTGAGGCACTGGCCCGACAATCCCGTGGCGTTCCGGGCTGCGACCCGCCGCGGGGCCATGCTCCTCGCACTCACGGGAGGCCTGGCACTGACCGGCGTGCTCGGGTTCAGCTACCCAGCAACTCGGCTCCTGTTCGGCGCGCACTACGCCGTCGGCGCCGACACCACGCGCGTGCTTGCAGCTGCGGAGATGTTTGCGTTCGCCACCGCACTCGCCATGTGCTGTCTCGTCGCCTGCGACCGGCACCGGCACTACCCGGTGGTGATGGTGGTGGGCCTGGCCGTCAACGTCGGCCTCAACCTGGTGCTGATCCCGGCCCACGGATACCTCGGCGCAGGCATTGCCGTCCTGGCCAGCAACACGCTCGTCGCCGCGCTGATATGGACAGTGCTCATGCGCGTGCCGGGCGTACGGCCCCTTGGCCTGGGCAGGGCGGTGGCCGCGCTACCGGCGCTGGGAGCCGGACTGCTCGCGGGTGTGCTCCTCGACCTGGTCGTGCCCTGGCCGTTCGCGGCCGCCGTCTCGATGCTCGCCTACACCCTCGTGGCGGCCCTGCTCGGGCTCACCGCGGCCGCCGGCGTGCACCTGCCACGGCAGACACAGAGGACGGCCACGTGAGCGGCGTCCGGCTGGTCGCGGTCACCAGCACCGGTCAGGTCTCAGGTGCAGAGCGGGTGCTCGTGCGTCTGCTCGGGGCGGCCTCGAGGGCTGGTTGGGACGTCACGTGTGCCGCGCCCGACGGTGTCCTGGCGGACCACCTGGCCCGCGTCGGCGTACGGCACGTGGCGGTGCCGGAGCTCGGCATCGCCTCCGGCCCCCGATCGCTCGCCCTGCCGCGCATGCTGGTCCGCTGGGCCCGCGCCGCGCGGGTGGTCGATCGACTGGCTCGCGAGAGCGACGTGATGGTCGTCAACTCACTCACCGCCCTGCCCGTCGTCCGGCTTGCGCGGGTCCGACCACCGGTGGTGTGGCTGGCACACGACGTCCTGATCAGACCGGACCGGCTGCGCCTCTATCGGGCCTGCCGGGGGGCCCTGGACCGCGTGCTCGCGGTGTCAGCAGTCGTGGCAGCCCCGCTTCGCTCTCCGTTCGGCCCGCCGATCGAGGTCGTGCACAACGGGGTTCCCTGGCCGGTCGACCCCGTCCCCGACGGACTCAGCGGTCCGCCGGTCGTCGGAATCAGCGCAGTGCTGACCCCCTGGAAGGGCCACGACGTGCTGCTGGACGCCGTCCCCCTCATGCCGGACGGCGTCGTCGTCGAGCTGATGGGTGGCGAGCTCGCCACGGACGCCGACCACGCCGACGCGTTGCGGGCTCGCTGCGCCGCGCCTGCGTTGCGCGAGCGGGTGCGGGTGCTGGGCCATGTCTGCGATCCGGTGGACCGGATGCGGTCCTGGTCGGTGGCCGTCAGCGCCAGCGTCGAGCCCGAGGCTTGTCCCCTCAACGTCCTGGAGGCGATGAGCATCGGTGTGCCGGTCGTGGCAACTGCCCACGGCGGCGCCCCGGAGGTGCTCGCCGGAGCCGGGCTCCTGGTGCCTCCCGGCGACGCCGGCGGGCTGGCCGAGTCGGTGGGTCGGCTGCTGACGGACCAGGAGCTCCACGCACGGTGCACTGCACTCGGTCGCGAGCGTATCGCTGCCGCGCACCGGCTGGACCGCCAGACAGAGGCAGCTCTGGTGGTTCTCTCGGACGTGGCAAGGGGAGTGGCCTCGTGAGGGTCCTCTTCGTCAACGAGAACATCGGTGGACATGCCACCGTGCACACGCATCTGCGGGCCACCCTGGCCGAGCAGCACCCGGAGGTGGACGCCGAGTTCATCGACGTGCCCCCGCCCAGAGGGCTCCGCCGGGTGGTGGGTGCCCAGCTGCCCGGACTCGCGCGGCTCGACCTCGACCTGCAGCCACTGCGCGCTCAGCTCGCGCTCAGCGAGTGGGTGCGGCGTCGGGTGCGGGTTCGGTTGAGACCCGGGCACGGCAACGGACCAGTGGACGTCCTGCACGTCTACACGGCGAACGCGGGCCTGCGGAGCGTGCCCCTCATCGCCGCGCTTCCCTCCGTGGTGTCGACCGACGCCACCAACGTCACCAACGCCTCTCGCCTGCCCTACCGGCCACCTACCCGGTTCACCGCCACGATGGTCCGGGTGAGCCAGCGCATCGAACGGCGGGTCTACGACGCCGCCACCTTCGTCGCGGCCAGCACGAGCTGGGTCGCCGACTCGCTGAGCACCGACTACGCAGTCCCCGACGAGCGGCTCCGATTGCTGCCGTTCGGCATCCGGGCTCCCGACTTCGGTCCGGGACCGGCACCCGGCACCGCGTCGGACGGGCTGCCCCGCGTCGTCTTCGTGGGGCGCCAGCTGGAGCGCAAGGGGGCGCTGCGGCTGCTCCGCCTTCACCAGGAGCAGCTCGCTGACGAGTGCGAGCTGGTGCTGGTCACCACCGAGGAGGTCCCGGCCGGCCGCAACGTCCGCGCGGTCTCCGACGTGACCGTCGGCTCGGACCGCCTGTGGGAGGAGCTGCGGAGCGCGGCGGTCTTCGCCTTCCCCAGCACCATCGATCAAGCGTCCAACGCGGTGCTCGAGGCACTTGCTGCGGGGCTCCCCGTGCTGGGACTTCAACAGGGTCCGATGCCCGAGCTGGTGCAGCCCGACACCGGTCGGTTGGTGCCGGTGGGCGACGACCGGGCGCTTGTCGCAGCGCTGCGCGAGCTCGTCACTGACGCGGCACTGCGAGCCGAGCTGGGCACCGCGGCGCGACACCGGTACGCCGTCGACTACGACGCGCGGATCTCCACCCGGCGGCTGGTCGACCTCCTCGCCGAGGCACGAGACCGGCACGGCTCCCGGACGCGGAGCGCGCGGTGATCGGCGCTGCTCCGATGGCCGCCGCGTTCCGCCTGGCCACGGGACGGGCCCCGCGGGGCGGAGGGGTCGTGCTCTGCTACCACGACGTGGTGGCGGGGCCCGACACGCCGATGGAGCTCGACGTCACCGCGGCGCAGCTCGGCCAGCACCTCCGGCTCGCCCGACGGCTCGGCTTCCACTTCGTCACCCTGGGTGAGCTGAGCGGGCGGGCGCGCGCCGGGCAGCCGCTCGACGGGCTGGCCGCGGTGGCCTTCGACGACGCCCTGGCGGGCGTGGCCCGTCACGCGGTGCCCGTGCTGCTCGAGCTGCAGGTCCCTGCCACCCTCTTCACGCTCAGCACCGGGTGGGGCCAACGTCCGTCGTGGTGGGCGGGCGCGGCGCGGACCATGACGCGCGCCGAACTGGAGGAGTCGGCAGCCCTGGGACTCACTCTCGCCGCCCACACGCGCAGCCACCCCTCGTTGCCCTCGCTGACCGGCGCCCGGCTCCGCGACGAGGTATCCGCGAGCCGGGCCGAGCTCGAGGACCTGGCCGGGTCGCCGGTGGAGCTGTTCGCCTACCCCTTCGGCCACCAGAACCCGGCCGTCCGCGAGGCCGTCCGCGAGGCCGGCTACTCGGCGGCGTACACCTTCCTCAACGGACGTGTGACGGGACCCGAGGACAGCCTGCGGCTGCCCCGCTTCACGATGGGCCGCCACCACAGCCGGCTCCGCCTGGCCTATCACCTCGGCCGGCCGCCCGAGTCGTGGCCCGACCATCAGCTGGACCGGGTGACCAGCGGTGGCGAGTCTCGATGACCATGCCCGCGCGGCGATCGCAAAGTTGCCAACCGGCCCGCTCCCGGATGCGATCATGGGCAGCCACGATTCGGAGCACGGTGAGGAGCGGAGTGAGCACAGGCGTGCCGGCGCCGGCTGGCCGGAGTGCTTCCCGGCTGCTGGCCTGCGGGCTCGGACTGCTGCTGCTTCTGGGTCTTCTGTCGCTGCCGCCGCTGCTGCCGGGGGACGTCGGGCAGTCCGTCGAAGCGAGGGCGGCACGCTCCCCGGTGGACCCTCAGGCCGTGCGCGTGCGCACCAGGGCGGTCGGCTTCAGTCCGGGGTTCCAGATCATCGACGCGAGTCCGGCGGCGCTGCGCAAGCAGCTGCGCGGCATGCGCGATGTCGGTGCCCGCCGGCTACGCATCGACATCAGCTGGGCCCGCGTGGAGGCGACCCGCGGCCACTACGACTGGACCGACATCGACCGAGTCGTCCTGCGGGCCCGGGCCGCTGGGTTCAAGGTGTTGGGGGTGCTGGGTTACGAACCGGCCTGGGCGCACCACACGAGCTACGCCGCGAGCCTCGATCCGTCGGCGTTCGCCAGTTTTGCCGCGGCCGCCGCCCGTCGCTACGCGGGCCGGGTCTCGGCCTGGGAGCTCTGGAACGAGCCCAACTCCGGGCGGTTCTGGTCGCCGGGGCCCGATCCCGAGGCCTATGCCCGTCTGGTAGCGGAAACGGCGCCCCACGTGCGGGCGGAGGACCCCTCGGCCAAGGTCGTGGTCGGGGCGCTCGCCCCTGGAGTGGATGCGGCCGACGGGTCCGAGTTGTCCCCGGAGACCTTCCTCGGCCGCTTCTACGATGCGCTCCCGCGCTCAGGCCTGTTCGACGCGGTGTCTGTCCACCCGTACTCTTACCCCGCCATGCCGGGTGACGAGGAGTCCTGGAACACCTTCGCCCGATTGCCCGATCTGCACGACGTGATGGTTCGCGCCGGCGATGGTGACCTGCCCCTGTGGCTCACGGAGTACGGCGCGCCGACCGGTCACTCGTTGCGGGCGGTCAGCCCTCGTCGCCAGGCCCGGATGCTCGTCGCGGCATTGCGCCAGGCCCGCCAGCTGGCCTTCGTCGGCCCCATCTTCGTGTACTCCTACCAGGACGCGGGAGCGGACAACGGGGATCTCGAACACAACTTCGGCGTGGTCGACCACCGCGGCCGGCCAAAGCCGGCGTTCTGGGCACTGCGGCGCGAGCTCTCACCCGGAGCCGGATAACAGTGGACCTCGCAGACCAGTTCGCAGCGGTGTGGGCACGGCGGGCGACCGTGCTCCTCGCCGCCCTGATGGTGGCGGCCGCCGTCTTCGCGTGGCGTGCCGCCGGCCCGGAGGAGTACCGCGCGTCGACCACCCTGCAGGTGCGGTTGCCCGGCACCGATGCGAGCGATCCGTCGGCCCAGGTCGAGTACTACGCCGAGACCGTGATCGGTCTGCTGACCAGCCGTAGCGTCGTCGCCGACGCGCTCGCCGCTGTCGGCCGCAGCGAGGATCCGGAGGAGGTGGCCGAGCGCGTCGACGTCCAGGCCGGCGCCGAGCCCGGGTTCGTCGAGGTGACCGCGGACGGCGAGTCCGCACGCGGCGCAGCCGACCTGGCGGACGCGCTCGTGGCAGCCGTCGACACGAAGGTGATCGCCGACCAGGCAGCAGACCTGGCGGCGGAGCGGGACCTACTGACCGGCTCACTGGCCGAGGTGCTCGAGCAGCTCTACGCCACGCCCACCAGCGACAACGCCGCGCGTGCTGCTCTGATCCGCGAGCGCGAGGAGCTGATCTCCGCGCTGCGGTCCAACGCCGACCACGGCGCGTGGCGGGTCGCCATCGTCGAGTCGGCCGAGCTCCCCTCCGATCCGGTGGCCCCCACCCCGGAGCGGGACGCCCTCCTGGCTTTCCTGATAGCCCTGATCCTGCTGGCGGAGGGCATCGTGATTCGGCGAGCGTGGCGAGGCGCCGTCTCGGCGCGCGACCCCGCCGGCGACGTCCGCGAGGCGACCGGCGCCACCGCAGTGACGCTGGGCCCACGAGACGGGGTCGAGGCGGTGGCCGCACTGTTGCCGCAGCTGGCCGGCAGTTCCCGGATCACGGTCGCCCACCTGGGTGGGCGTCGTCCTGACGCGCGCGCCGCGGTCCTGCTGGCCCGGCTGTTGGCGGCGCGGGGCAACGACGTTCTCCTCGTCGATGCCACCCCCGATAGCCCGTCGGTGCACCGAGCCCTCGGCGTGGACCGTGACCAGGGCCTCAGCGACGTCCCGCGCGACCGCCAGGAGCTGTCTCGCTGGCTGCGCGAGCTGCCCACCGTGAGCGGGTTCCGGGTGCTGACGTCGGGACTGAGTGGAGGACCGGTGGGCGGGTCGCCGCGGAAGCGGCTGGCTCGAGTCGTCGGAGCCAGCGGCGCCGACCAGGTCGTGGTTGCGGTGTCGGGGCGCCGTCTCGACGAACTGATGTCGCTCGTGTCCGATGGTTCGGAGGGTGCCCTGGTGCTCGTGGTGGAACATGACACGGCGACCCGCCGCGCGCTGCATCAGGCGGCAGCGGCGGTGCGGGGACTCGGCGTCACCTTGGCGGGTGCTGTCGTGACGGTCGGGCGGTGAGCGACGTCCGGGTCGTCGTGGTCCACGAGAGGCTGACCGAGCTGGGGGGCTCCGAGGCCGTCGTCGAGCAGCTGGTCCGCACGTTTCCCGGCGCTCGTGTCTTCGTCCCGGTGGCCGATCCGAAGATCCGCCCCGGCGTCCTGGCGCAGACTGCTGTGCAGACCAGCTGGCTGCAGCGCCTGTATCGCGGCGGCGGCTACGCGCACCTGCTGCCCCTGCTGCCCGTGGCGATGGCGCGGGCCGACCTTGGCCGGCCGGACGCAGTCATCACCTCCCATCACGCCTTCGCTCAACGCGTCCGCCCCGCCGCCGGGGTGGCCACGGTCAGCTACGTGCACTCGCCGGCCCGATGGATGTGGGACGCGCGGATGAGAGCCGGGGAGGCCGGCGGCCGGTTCGGCGAGCGGGCGCTCGGGCTGTACGCCGCCACGCAGCGGCGGGCCGATCGGCTGGCCGCCGCCCGTCCGGACCTACTTGTGGCCAACTCCTCGGAAGTGGCCGCCCGGATCCGGCGCTGGTGGGGGAGGGACAGCGAGGTGGTGCACCCGCCGGTACGCACTGACTTCTTCACACCCGAGCCCGGCATCGCTCGCGAGGACTTCTTCCTCCTCGCCGGCCGGCTCGTCCCTTACAAGCGGCCGGAGGTGGCCGTCGCCGCGGCCCGTCGCGCCGGCGTACGCCTGGTCGTCGCCGGCGCCGGACGGTCCCGGCAGGCATGCGAGGCGCTCGCGGGGCCGGAGACAGAGTTCGTCGGCGCCGTCGACGACGACCACCTGCGCGACCTGATGAGACGCGCCCGCGCGCTGGTCTTCCCAGGAGTCGAGGACTTCGGCATCGTCCCCGTCGAGGCGATGGCCTGCGGCACCCCCGTGGTCGCCCTCGCCGCCGGCGGCGCGCTGGACACGGTGCTCGACGGACAGACGGGCGTCCACGTCGACGGCGTCGACGGGGGTGACTTCGACCGAGTGGTGTCGGTCTTCGCTGAGGCGCTGCGGAGCTTCGACGACGCCCACTTCGACCCGCGGGCGATCTGCGTCCACGCCGAGTCCTTCGCCGAGGAGCGGTTCAGGTCGCGGATGCACGCCCTGGTCACCGCGACGGTCCAAGGCCACGCAGTCACCAGCCCGGCGGCACCGACGTGAAATCTGTATCCCGCCCCTCGGCGAACGCAGCCAGCCGCTCCAGGTTGGCCGGGCGAAACCCAGTGGTCTGTGCCGGGCCGTAGGGTCTGGGCTGTGGCGGGTGGACAGGTCCGGGTGTGGCGGCCCGGCTGGCCGTGTCCGGTCGGGAGCGTCCTCCACCAGCAGCGTCACGGCGGCGGCGACCCCACCTACCGGGTCGACGAGCAGGGCCGGGTCTGGCGCGGCATCCGGACCCCTGAGGGCCCGGCCACCCTCGCGATCCACGGGCGTCCGCACGACGGCGAGGTCCATGCCGAGGCGTGGGGCGAGGGCGCGGGCTGGGCACTCGAGTCCGTGCCCGGCCTGCTCGGTGCCTACGACGACTGGACCGGGTTCGAACCGCGCCACCGGGTGCTCGAGGAAGCACGCAGACGGCACCCGCACGCCCGCCTCGGCCGCAGCGGCCTGGTCATGGAGTCGCTCGTGCCCGCGATCATCGAGCAGAAGGTGACCGGCCAGGAGGCGTTCGCCGGGTTCCGCCTGCTCGTGCACCGGTACGGCGAGCGCGCGCCCGGCCCCGGCCGTGAGCTCCGCCTCTGGGTGCAGCCGAGTCCCGAGACGCTGCGCCAGGTGCCGTCGTGGGAGTGGCTGCGGATGCACATCGACCCCGCTCGCTCTCGCACCGTGGTCACCGTGGCTCGCGTCGCCGCGGCGCTCGAGCGCACCGCGACGCTCCCGCACGAGGAGGCCGACCAGCGGTTGCGCACCGTCCCCGGCGTCGGCGCATGGACCAGCGCCGAGGTCCGTCAGCGCGCCCACGGTGACCCCGACGCGGTGTCGTTCGGCGACTACCACGTCGCCAAGGACGTCGGCTGGGCGCTGGCCGGGACGCCGTTCGACGACGCCCAGCTCGAGGAGTTCCTCGAGCCCTACCGCCCCCAGCGCGGCCGAGTGCCCGCGCTGGTCGCCATGACCGGGCTGCGCCGCCCCCGCCGGGGACCGCGGATGGCGCCCCGCACCCATCTCCCCGTCCGATAGACCGGCCGAGTCGAGCGAGTCAGAGCAGAGTCAGAGCAGGGGTCGCAGCGGCCGGAGCACCATCTCGGTGAACCTGCGGTGCAGGTCGCGGGCCTCCCACTCGCCGGTGGTGAGCTCGATGCAGTTGGACTCGTCGACCAACCAGATCTCCTCGAGCGTCTTGGCCAGCGCCGGGTTCGATCACCTCGACGTTGATCTCGTAGTTGCCCTGCAGGCTGAGCCGGTCGATGTTGGCGGTGCCGACCGTCGACCAGTTGCCGTCCACGGTCGCGGTCTTGGCGTGCACCATCGCGTCCTTGAACCGGAAGATCCGCACCCCGGCCTCGAGCAGCTGGGAGAAGTAGCCGCGGGAGAGCCAGTCGGCGACGATGTGGTTGGACTTGAGCGGCACCAGGACTCGTACGTCGACCCCGCGCCGGGCCGCCGCGTTCAGAGCGTCGACGAAGTCCTGGTCGGGGATGAAGTAGGCCTGGGTCATCCAGATGTTGGTGCTGGCCCGGTTGATCGCCTCGATGTACATGCCGCGGATGGGGAACATCCACAGCCGCGGCACGTTGCGCTGCAGCCGGATGTGCGGGTCCCACACGCTCGCCGTCTCCATCAGCAGCGGCCGCTCGCTGGCCCGCAGCCGCCGCCTGCGGTGCAGGTTCCAGAAGTCGGCGAACGCCCGCCGCAGGTCCGCCACCGCGGCCCCGGTGATCCGGACGTGGGTGTCGCGCCACTCGGTCTCGTACGCCGACCCGATGTTGTAGCCGCCGACGTAGGCCTCCTTGTCGTCGACGACCAGGATCTTGCGGTGGTCGCGGCCGTAGCGACGCAGGTCGAAGAAGCGCCAGCCGGCGGCGTACGCGGGGTAGCGGAGCACCTTCATGTTCTGGGGGAACAGCTTGAACCGGGGCGAGACGACGAGGTTCGCGAACCCGTCGTAGATGCAGTAGACCTCGACCCCGCGGTCGGCGGCCGCGGCGAGCGCGGCCTTGAACCGCTCGCCGACCGCGTCGCCCTTCCAGATGTAGGTCTCGAAGAGGATCTGCCGCTGCGCGCCCTCGATGGCCGCCAGCATGTCGGCGTAGAGGTCGGCGCCGTAGGTGTAGGTCGTGATCGTGCCCTCACCGATGCTGACGCAGGCGCGGTGCCGTGGTGGGGAACGGCTTCGGCTTCTTCCCGCGGCGCCGGTAGGAGTCGACCAGGCTCATCCCGATCCCGATCGCCATCGGGACGCCGAAGACGACCAGCAGCGTCCGCCGGGCCCAGCGCAGCACCCGCTCGACGGCGTGCTCGGGCCTCCTCACGCCGCAAAGCCTGTAGGAGGGACTGTCGGCGGGCCACCGTAGTCTCGACACATGCGTCCCGTCACCGATCTGGAGCGCCGCGTGGCGCCGTTCAAGGTCGAGGCCGACTACCAACCCTCGGGCGACCAGCCCGCCGCGATCGCCGAGATCACCAAGCGGCTCCAGGGCGGCGAGCAGGACGTCGTCCTCCTCGGCGCGACCGGCACCGGCAAGACCGCGACCGTGGCGTGGGTGGCCGAGCAGGTCCAGCGGCCGATCCTGGTCATGCAGCCCAACAAGACCCTGGCGGCCCAGTTCGCCAACGAGCTGCGCCAGCTGTTCCCCAGCAACGCGATCGAATACTTCGTCTCCTACTACGACTACTACCAGCCCGAGGCCTACATCCCTCAGACCGACACCTACATCGAGAAGGACTCCTCGATCAACGAGGAGGTCGAGCGGCTGCGCCACTCGGCGACCAACTCGCTGCTCACCCGGCGCGACGTGATCGTGGTGGCATCGGTGTCCTGCATCTACGGCCTGGGCACCCCGCAGGAATACGTCGACCGCATGCTTCGGCTCAAGGTCGGCGAGGAGCACGACCGCGACGGCATCCTGCGCCGGCTGGTCGAGATGCAATACACCCGCAACGACATGACCTTCTCCCGGGGCAACTTCCGGGTCCGCGGCGACACCCTCGAGATCTTCCCGGTCTACGAGGAGCACCAGGTCCGCATCGAGTTCTTCGGCGACGAGATCGAGCGGCTGATGACGCTGCACGCCGTCACGGGCGAGGTGATCACCGAGGACCAGGAGCTGCACGTCTTCCCGGCCACCCACTACGTCGCCGGCCCGCAGCGCATGGAGCGCGCGATCCGGGGCATCGAGCTCGAGCTGGAGGACCAGCTCGCCAAGTTCGAGCGCGAGGGCAAGCTCCTCGAGGCGCAGCGGCTGCGCATGCGGACCACCTACGACATCGAGATGATGCGCCAGGTCGGCTCCTGCGCGGGCATCGAGAACTACTCGATGCACATCGACGGTCGCAGCCGCGGGTCGGCGCCCAACTGCCTGCTCGACTACTTCCCCGAGGACTTCGTCCTCGTCATCGACGAGTCGCACGTGACCGTCCCGCAGATCGGCGGGATGTACGAAGGCGACATGTCCCGCAAGCGCAACCTGGTCGACCACGGCTTCCGGCTGCCGAGCGCGATGGACAACCGGCCGCTGCGCTGGGAGGAGTTCCTCGACCGGATCGGCCAGACGATCTACCTCTCCGCGACTCCGGGCAACTACGAGCTCGACAAGGTGGGCGGCTCGACCCCGCCGGCCGTGGTCGAGCAGATCATCCGGCCGACCGGGCTGGTCGACCCCCAGGTGGTGGTCAAGCCGACCAAGGGCCAGATCGACGACCTGATCCACCAGATCAACGAGCGCACCAAGAGCAAGGAGCGCGTGCTGGTCACCACGCTGACCAAGAAGATGTCCGAGGACCTCACCGACTACCTCCTCGACGCCGGCATCCGCACCCGCTACCTGCACTCCGAGGTCGACACGCTGAAGCGGATCGAGCTGCTCCGCGACCTGAGGCTGGGTGACTACGACGTCCTCGTCGGCATCAACCTGCTCCGCGAGGGGCTCGACCTGCCAGAGGTGTCGCTGGTGTCGATCCTCGACGCCGACAAGGAGGGCTTCCTGCGCTCCGACAAGTCGCTGATCCAGACGATCGGCCGTGCGGCCCGCAACGTCTCCGGCGAGGTGCACATGTACGCCGACAAGATCACGCCCTCCATGGCGGCGGCGATCGACGAGACCAACCGCCGCCGCAAGAAGCAAGAGGACTACAACACGCTGCACGGGCTCGACCCGACCCCGCTGCGCAAGAAGATCGCCGACATCACCGAGATGCTGGCCCGCGAGGACGAGTCCACCCAGGCGCTGCTCCAGACCTGGGCCGGCACCGAGGCCAAGGGCCGGGCCGGCGGCGTCAAGGCCAAGACCGGCCAACCCGTCCCCGCGCTGCGACAGTCCGACGCCGGCAAGCACGCCGCGGACCTCGCCGGCATGCCGAGCTCGGACCTCGCCCAGCTCATCCAGGACCTCACCGACCAGATGAAGGGCGCCGCCGCCGAGCTCCAGTTCGAGCTCGCCGCTCGCCTCCGCGACGAGATCTCCGAGCTCAAGCGAGAGCTGCGCCAGATGATGGAGGCGACGAAGTGAGGCGATTCGCCGAGCGAGGAACGATCTCGAGCAGTCGACGAGCGAGGAGCCAGCGAGCGCAGCGAGCCGGCGACGAAGTCGTTGGACTAGCGTCTAGGCCAGTGAGGCGGGCGTGGATTGTCTGGGGAGTCGCCCTCACGGCGTACCTCCTGGCGATCTTCCACCGCTCCTCGCTCGCCGTCGCCGGGCTGGCCGCGGCCGACCGGTTCGACATCAGCGCTGCGCAGCTGGCGACGTTCACGATGCTCCAGCTGCTGGTGTACGCCGGGATGCAGATCCCGGTCGGGCTGCTCGTCGATCGCTACGGCCCGCGCAGCGTGATGCTCACCGGCGCGATCGTGCTGACCCTGGCGCAGGGCGGGTTCGCCCTCGCGGAGTCGTATGGCGCGGCGCTGGCTGCGCGGATCTTCGTCGGCATCGGCGACGCGATGACGTGGATCTGCCTGTTGCGGGTGGTGACGAACTGGTTCCGCGGGCGACGGATCCCCTTCGTGACCGCACTGAGCGGCACCCTCGGCCAGCTCGGGGCGATCGGGGCGGCGGCGCCGATGACATGGGCGCTGGGCCATCTCGGGTGGACCAAGGCCTACCTCATCGCCGCCGCGGTGAGCGTGGTTGCGACGGCAGCAGTGGCGGTCGTCGTCCACGACGCGCCGGAGGGCCGGAGCATCCGGGGTCCCCGGCTCACCTTCGCGACGATCAGGGTGAGTCTCCGGGCCAGCTGGGGACATCCCGGGACCCGGCTCGGCTTCTGGATGCACTTCGTGACCCAGTTCAGCGCGACGGCGATGATCCTGCTGTGGGGCTTCCCGTTCCTGGTCAAGGGCGAGGGCCTGTCCTCGGCTCAGGCGAGCCTGCTGCTCAGCCTGGTCGTCGTGGCATTCATGTACAGCGGGCCCACGATCGGCTGGCTGATCGGCCGGCACCCGTGGCACCGGTCCACCACCGTGCTCACGATCGTGTGGGCGATCGTCGCCGTCTGGACAGCGGTGCTCATCTGGCCGGGGCCGGCGCCGTTCTGGCTGCTGGTGGTCCTCACCCAGGTCGTCGGGATCGGCGGACCGGCATCCATGATCGGCTTCGACCTGGCGCGCACCTCCAACCCTGCGGAACGCCTGGGCAGCGCGAACGGAATCATCAACCAGGCCGGCTTCTCGGCCAGCCTGGTCCTGGTGGTCGCGATCGGTCTCGTGCTCGACTGGCGCACGCCGGGCGACACCGTCGACTACTCGGCATCGGCGTTCCGCTGGGCGATGTGCACGCAGTACCCGCTGTGGGCACTCGGCCTCCTCCAGGTCTGGCGCTACCGGCGCCGGACCCGCGCGGTCGTCGACCGGGCCGCGCTGACCGCCAGCGCGCGGGCCGAGGGCTGACCCCCAGCGGCCGCGCGCGGTCGAGCAACATCCGGGTACCTTGCAGCCGTGGCTGAGACCCCCATCGACCTCGGACGGCCGATCTCCGGCGACGTCGTCGAGCTGATCCTCGAGGACCACCGCCGGTTCGAGGCGATGCTGCGCGATCTCCGGGACAGCTCCTCAGACCGCGACGCCGTACGTCGGGCGTTCGCGACCCTGCACGCTGCGCACGCCTTCGCGGAGGAGAAGCACGTCTACCCGCGGCTGCGGAAGCGGCGCGCGATACCCGCCCACGAGGCCGAGCACGGGGCGGAGGAGCACGCCGAGGGCCACCAGGCGCTGCTGGCCGTGCTCGAGCTGGAGGGCACCGACACCGACGCCTTCGACGACGCGGTGGAGGAGCTGGCGCGGGTGGTCAACCATCACCTCACCGAGGAGGAGCTCTCGATCCTCAACCCGGCCCGAGAGGAGGCCGGGGACCGGCTGCGCGCCGAGCTGGGCGTTGCGTTCGCCAATGAGCGGAACTCGCAGATGGACGCCGGCTGCGGGTCCCTCACCCACATTCGGGAGCTCGTTGCCGAGGCGCGCCGGGAGGGACTGCTCGACTCCGAGGACGACACCTGAGACGGATGGACGTCGAACGGATTCAGGCCTACTGCCTGGCCAAGCCGGGCGCCTGGCCGGACTTCCCGTGGGAGCACGAGCACCCGGTGATCAAGGTCGGCGCGGGGGAGCGGGGCAAGATCTTCGCCTTCCTCGGCTCCGACTCGGTCGGAGTCAAGTCGGGTCCGACTCGCGACGTGGCCGACGAATGGCTGGACCGGCATCCAGGCCTGGCGACGGTGATGGCCTACATCGGCCGCTCGGGCTGGAACACCCTCAACTTCGCCATCCCTGACGACGAGCTGGTGGAAGCCGTCGACGAGTCCTACCGGCTGGTGGTCGGCAAGATGCCGAAGCGGGACAGGCCGGACGGGTGGGGCGACGCTTGATCGGTCACAGGCCGTCCCGGTTCGCAGCGCGGACCACGGTGAGCCCCACCAGCCGGGCGACCACCAGCGCGATGTAGAGGACGCCGGCCATCTGCTCGATGATCACCAGCGACCGAGCATGGCCATCGACCGGGATCACGTCGGAAAGGCCGACGCTGGTCAGGTTGGTGAACGACAGGAAGAGCAGGTTGAACCACGACTGGTGGGAGCCGCTCTCGCCGACGAACGACCCGGGCCAGAGCACCTGCGCCGCGGCGTAGACGTAGGCGAACGCCCAGGCGACCACGGTGAACGCGGCAGCGGTGGCGAACAGCTCGTCGCGGGTCACCCTGTCGTCGTGGAAGAGGTACCGGATCATCGCGTAGGAGACGAAGAAGTAGAAAGGCACATGCACGACCGCTGAGCTCAGCACGATCCAGTCAACGTCGGGCTCGACCGCCTCGAGGACCGCGAACACCATGGCGGGGACGCCGAAGACCAGGGCCACCCAGCTCAGCGCTGGGGTGCTCCGCACGGCGACGACGGCAGTGAAGACCAGCACCATCTGCACGACGCCGAGGACGGCCCGCCCGGGCGTCGAGGTGTCGAGGAAGGGGTAGGCGAGCACGACCAGCAGCTGTCCGACCAGGAGTACGCCGGACGGGTGGGCACGCAGTACCTGCCACGCTCGCGTCACGGGCCGGACTGCTTCTTCCGCTGGGACTCGATGGCCTTCGCCTGCTTGCGCTCCAGCCGCCTCACCTCGGCGGCCACGATCTCGCGCCTGTTCGTCGCGACGCGCAGGAAGTTGAGCATGGTCACGGCCATCACGATCAACGGCCAGGGAAAGGCATCGAACTGCGGACCACCGTTGCCCTGGTCCCAGTTCACGGCGAACCAGATCGTCCAGCAGATGACCGTTGGCCCCGAGGAACCCGAAGAAGGCGTTGCGCCGGTCGTCACGCCAGCTCTCCTCGGCCCGTTTCTGGAGGTCCGTGGACGAGGCAGCGGTCAGCGGCACCCGCGCGGGCAGCAGCGGCCGGTCGGGCACCAGGTCGCTCAGCAGCGGCGGGAGCTCGCCGAGCGTCCGGGCCGAGAGCACCGCGGCACTGCGCTCGTCGTACTCGTCGCGGTCGAGCCGCCCGTCGGCGAACGCGTCCGCCAGCAGCCGGTGCACCACGTCG
The DNA here is from genome assembly GCA_963817125.1 of uncultured Actinomycetota bacterium. Lineage (GTDB taxonomy): Bacteria > Actinomycetota > Actinomycetes > Propionibacteriales > Nocardioidaceae > Nocardioides. The sequence continues at coordinate 77,417 of CAWFNB010000014.1, read as the reverse complement.
CGGTCTGCATCTGAGGCGCGCAGCGGTGCCACCGCCGGGTCGCGCGGATCGTGCTGGAAGGACGCCCAGAGGTCCCGGGCTCCGCGCTCTTCCACAATCCTCACCCTAGGGCCACACTCGGTGCACCTGGTGAGCAGTGCGTGACGTGGGAGGCGTTGCGCCGTTGTTCCAGGAGTGATCCCCAGCTCGGGTGGGGCCACGGAGGGGGGCGTTCTCGTTTGCGGCAAAACGAGAACACGTTCTATTCTGCTGAGCGGCCACGCGCGAAATGGGGAGGTGCCGATGGCGTTCAGTGCTGTGTCGGTCCTTCGTGGCCCCGGTGAGATGGCGGCGATGGTCGTCGAGGTCACCAAACGCATCTTCACGCGGCCGTTCCAGTTCCGGGAGTTCGTCGAGCAGGCCTGGTTCATCACCAGCGTCACCCTCGTCCCGACGATCCTGATCTCGATCCCCTTCGGCGCGGTCATCTCGCTACAGGTCGGCAACCTCACCTCGCAGCTCGGCGCCCAGTCCTTCGCGGGAGCCACCGCGGTGCTCGCGACGGTCCGCGAGGCCGCACCCATCGCGGCTGCGCTGATCATCGCCGGCGCAGCCGGCTCGGCGATCTGCTCCGACCTGGGCGCCCGCAAGATCCGAGAGGAGATCGACGCCATGGAGGTCCTCGGCGTCGATCCTCTCGAACGGCTCGTGGCACCGCGGGTGGTCGCCACCATGTTCGTGGCCATGATGATCAACGGCATCGTGATCGCGGCAGGCATCGGCGGCGGATACTTCTTCACCGTCATCGTGCAGGGCGGCTCGGCGGGCGCGTTCCTCGCGAACTTCACCGTGCTGGCCGGCCTTCCTGACCTCTACATCTCCATGATCAAGGCCATCATCTTCGGCTGGCTGGCCGCGATCGTCGGCGCCTACAAGGGCCTCAACGCCGGCGGCGGCCCCAGCGGGGTGGGCCGAGCGGTCAACGAGTCGGTGATCATCGCGTTCATGCTGCTCTTCTTCCTGAACGCAGTGATCACCGCGATCTACTTCCAGGTCGTTCCGCCCCCGGGACTCTGACATGGCGAGCATCGGAGCGATCGGAAGCGCGATCTACGAGGGGCGCAGAGCGTCCTTGGAGAAGTCCGGCGACCAGCTGATGTTCTACGTCAAGGCGCTGGCGTGGGCGCCGCGCGCCATCAAGCGCTACCCCCGCGAGATCGTCAACACGCTGGCGGAGATCACCTTCGGCGCCGGCGGCCTGACCTTCATCGCGGGCACCGTCGGCGTGATCGCGTTCCTCGCGTTCTTCGCCGGCACCGAGGTCGGCATCCAGGGCTATGCCTCCCTCAGCCAGATCGGCGTCGCCAAGTTCAGCGCCTTCATCTCCGCCTACTTCAACACCCGCGAGGTCGCACCGCTGGTCTCCTCGATCGCCCTGGCCGCCACCGTGGGCTGCGGCTACACCGCTCGGCTCGGCGCGATGCGGATCTCGGAGGAGATCGACGCCCTCGAGGTGATGGGCGTCCCGTCCCTGCCGTTCCTGGTCACCACCCGGATGATCGCGGCCTTCATCGCGGTGATCCCGCTCTACGTCGTGGCCCTCTGCGCGTCCTACCTCTCGCCACGGCTGATCGTCACCCTCATCTACGGCCAGTCACCGGGCACCTACGACCACTACTTCATCCAGTTCCTGCCGCCCATCGACATGCTCTGGTCGTTCGGGAAGCTGCTCTTCCTGTCGGTCGCGATCATCCTGATCCACTGCTACTACGGCTACACCGCCTCGGGCGGCCCGGCCGGGGTGGGCATGGCCGTGGGCCGGGCGATCCGCACCAGCATCGTCACCGTCGTGGTGGCCGACTTCTTCCTCAGCTTCGCGATCTGGGGCTCGACCACCACCGTTCGGATCACGGGGTAGGGGCAGCGGCGTGCTGGTCAACATCCACCACGACAGCAAGCGGGAGCACAACCGCCTGCTGGTGGCGGGCGTCGTCTTCATCACCTGCATCGCCCTGCTGATCGCGCTGTCCATCGCGGTCTACCAGAAGCGGTTCGACCGCGTCACGATGGTCGAGATCCGCGCCGACCGGGCCGGGCTGCAGCTCGCCAAGTTCGGCGATGTGCGGATCAACGGTGCCCTGGTGGGCCAGGTGCGCTCGGTCAGCCAGGACGGCAAGGAAGCGGTCATCATGGTCGCGCTGGAGCCGGATGCCGCCGACAACATCCCGGCGAACGTCGGTGTCCAGATCATCCCGACCACGCTGTTCGGCCAGAAGTTCATCTCGTTCGTCCGCCCCGACAACCCGTCCAAGGAGGGGCTGCACGACGGTCAGGTCATCCCGGCCGACCGGGTCGAGACGAATGTCGAGCTGAGCAAGATCCTCTCCGACCTGTTCCCGCTGCTTCGCTCGGTGGAGCCGGCCCAGCTCAACTACACCCTGAACGCGCTCGCCACCGCGCTCCAGGGCCGGGGCGAGCAGCTCGGCCAGACCCTGGACGAGCTCGACGCCTACCTCGGAGCCATCAGCGACAAGCTGCCCACGCTCCGACAGGACCTCATCGCCCTGGCCAACGTCGCCGACCTCTACGACCTGGCGGCTCCGGACCTGATCGAGGTCCTCGGCAACCTCACGGTGACCAGCAAGACGATCATCGACAAGGCCGACGACCTCGACGTGTTCTTCTCCGACCTGCAGGGCCTGGCCGTGACCTCGACCCGGGTGCTGTCGGACAACGAGCGCAACCTGATCCGGGTCGGCAGGGTCACCGAGCCGGTGCTGAAGCTGCTCGCGATGTACTCCCCGGAGTTCCCCTGCCTGCTCAAGGGTGCCGCCAAGTACGCGCCCGTGCTGGCGAAGTCCTTCGGGGGCAACCAGGTCAAGCAGTTCCTCGAGTTCGGCACCGCTCAGTACGAGCCCTACCACGCCGACGACCGGCCGGTGTACGGCGAGATCGGTCACGGCCCGTGGTGCTCGGGCCTGCCCAACCCCGACATTCCCATCGGACCCGTGGCGTTCAAGGACGGCACCGACATCGACTCGAACCCTCCGACGTCCAGCCTCCCGACCCAGGGCCGGTCCAACGCCAGCGGCTACGCCGGGACCGAGGCGGAGAAGGCGATCGTCAACGCGCTGCTTGCCGGTGAGACCGGCCGGGCCGCCGACTCCTACGGTGCCCTCGGCTCGCTGCTCTACGGCCCGGTCGTGAGGGGTGGTGACGCCTCGTGACGACCGACCCGCAGGCTGACAAGCGGGCGGCCAAGGCAGCCGCGAAGCTGCGCCACCGTCGCAATGCCGAGACCATCAGGGCGGGCGTCAAGCTGCTCATCTTCACGATCGTCTCGATCCTGGTCACCGGGCTGCTCGCAGCGATCATGGGCAACTTCGGCTTCGGGGCCAGCACCGAGTACCGCGCGGTCTTCTCCAGCGCCTCGATGCTGGAGAAGGGAGATGACGTCCGGGTTGCCGGCGTCAGCGTCGGCGAGGTCAAGAAGGTCGAGCACCACGAGCGCACGATGGCGCTGGTGACGTTCAAGGTGAAGTCCGACGTCCCACTGACGACCACCTCGCGCGCCGAGATCCGCTTCCTCAACCTGGTCGGCGACCGCTACCTGGCGCTCGAGGCCGGCGACCCGGCCGGCGATGCATTGCCCGACGGCCTCGACGAAGGTGTCGGAGGCATGACCGAGGACGCGCCGACCACCGGGTCCCCGCTGAAGGCGGGTGCCACCATCCCGGTCAGCCAGACCACGCCGGCCCTGGACCTGACCACGTTGTTCAACGGCTTCCAGCCGCTCTTCCAGGCGCTCACGCCCAAGCAGGTCAACGAGCTCAGCATGAACCTGGTCCAGGTGCTCCAGGGCGAGGGCGGGACCGTCCAGGAGCTGATGGCCAACACGGCTTCGCTCACCAACAGCCTGGCCGACCGGGACGCCCTGATCGGCCAGGTCATCGACAACCTGACCATCACGCTCACCACCGTCGACCAGCGTCACGAGGAGCTCAACACGCTGGTCACCGAGCTGCAGCGGTGGATGGGCGACCTGGCGCAGGACCGCAACACCATTGGCAGCTCGCTCGACAACATCTCCGACCTGACCGTCGTCGTCGCCGACCTGCTCCGCCAGGGGCGACCGATCCTCAAGGACGACGTGGCCCAGCTCAAGAGGCTGGCAAAGCTGCTCAACCAGCCCAAGAACCAGCAGCAGATCGTCGAGCTGCTGGACCGGCTGCCGGAGTCGATGACCGACCAGACCCGGACCGGCACCTACGGCTCCTGGTACAGCTACTACGTCTGTGGCTTCTCCGGCCAGATCTCGTTGCCCAGCAACCTGGGCACCATCCCCGGCCTCCAGCAGGTCCTGGCCGGTCTCGCCAACCTGAACTTCCACTCGACCGCTCCCCGGTGCAACGGCGCCGAAGAGACCCCGTACGGGGGTGGCCAGTGAGGCGCTACAGCGAGATGCAGCTGATCCGCCTCGGGGCGATCACGGTCGTGGTGATGCTCGTGATCATGGCGGCGTCCTTCAACCTGTCGAAGTTCCCCGGTTTCGGCGGCGACACCTACCAGGCCTACTTCGCCGACGCCAGCGGGCTGCACAAGGGAAACATGGTCCAGGTCGGCGGGATCCGGGTCGGCCGGGTCCAGGACGTCCAGCTCGACGACGGCAAGGTGCTGGTGAGCTTCGAGGTCGACCACGGCGTCGAGTTCGGCGACAGCAGCCATGCCCACGTCGAGGTGCTCAACATGCTCGGCGAGAAGTACCTCAACCTGGTCCCCGACGGCGAGGGGCAGCTCGACCAGGACACCCCGATCCCGGTGGACCGGACCTCGTCGGCCTACGACATCGTCGGTGTCTTCGGCGACCTCGCCGAGACCACCGAGCAGATCGACACCGACCAGCTCACCCAGGCCCTGGACGTCGTCTCCGACACGGTCAACCAGTCCGCGCCCGAGATCCAGGCCAGCTTCGAGGGCATCGCCCGGCTCTCCCAGTCGGTGGCGTCGCGCGACTCGCAGATCCAGGCGCTGCTGAACAGCTCGCGCGACGTGAGCGCGCTGCTCGCCGACCGAAGTGCTGACCTGGTCGACCTGATGCAGAACAGCAGCCTGATCTTCGAGGAGGTCCAGCGGCGCAAGGCCGCCATCCACCGCCTCCTGGTCAACGCGCGCATCCTGGCGACCCAGCTGCGCGGCGTGGCCACCGACAACCAGGCGCAGCTCTCCAGCGCCCTCCGCGAGGTGGACGACCTGCTCAGCCTGCTGAACTCCAAGGAGAAGGAGCTCAAGGCCACCCTGGACGCCCTCGGCCCCTACGCGTCGATCCTGGGCAACATCATCGGCACCGGTCCCTGGTTCGACGCCTACGCGTCGAACCTGGCCGCGATCCCCACGGGCGAGTTCGTGCCCGGGCCCCCGGACGAGTGATGAGCGCCCTGTCCCGGATCTCTGGTCGTGTCTCTGGCCGTGCCGCCATCGTGGCGGTCGCGGTGATCCTGCTCGTCGCCACCTTCTTCCTCGTACGGCAGCCCGAGGACACCAAGACCGTCACGGCGCACTTCCCGCGGGCCGTGAGCGTCTACAAGGGCACCGACGTCCGCATCCTGGGCGTCAACGTCGGACGCGTCACCGCGGTGATCCCCGAGGGCAACTCGGTGCGGGTCGAGATGAAGTACGACGCGGACATCGAGCTGCCCGAGGACGCCAAGGCGGTCATCGTGACGCCGACGCTGACCGCGGACCGGTTCGTGCAGCTCACGCCGGTCTACACCGAGGGCCCGGTGATGGCGGACGGTGCGGACATCGCACTGCCCGAGTCGGTCGTCCCGGTCGAGCTGGACCGCATCTACGCCAGCATCCGGGATCTCTCCCAGGCGCTCGGCCCCAACGGCGTCAACAAGGACGGCACCCTCAACCACCTGCTCGAGGCCGGCGCCAAGGCGCTCGACGGGCAGGGCGGGCGCGGCAACGAGATGATCCGGCAGCTCTCCGCGGCCGCGGCGACGTTCGGCGAGGGCGCCGGTCCACTCTTCGACACCGTGACGGAGCTGGCGACCTTCACCAACGCCCTCGCGACGAACGACGAGCTCGTCCGCGCGTTCATCCGGGACCTGGCCGGCGTCTCGTCGGCACTGGTCTCAGAACGAGTGCAGATCCAGAAGGCGCTGGCCGCCGTCGCCGACTCGGTGGGCACCGTCAAGACGTTCGTCCAGGCAAACCGCAAGGCGCTGGTCACCGACCTCGAGAAGCTGACCCGGTTGATGAAGACCATCAACTCGGAGCGGGACAGCATCGACACCGCGCTGGACGTCGCCCCGGTCGCGATGAACAACCTGGTGCTGGCCTACAACGTGCCGTCGGCCACCATCGGCTCGCGCATCGGCATCCAGGGCAACGTCTGGGACGCCGACGGCTTCCTGTGTGCGATCGTCCAGCAGTCCGACATGGCGCAGACCAGCAAGGACCTCGCCTGCGAGATCTTCAGCCAGCTCCTCGAGCCGGTCACCAGCAACGTGCCTGCGCAACGCACGTCCGCCAAGCAGGCAGGACTGCCGGAGGACGTGTCGGCGCGGCCGACCTCGCCCGACCCGACCGACATCGCCAACCAGACCCAGGTCCGCTACGCCAGCACCGACTCCCCGAGCGTGGCCGGGCTGCTCGGAGGTGGGTCATGACCCGCTTCCACCTCTGGCGCTGGCTCGCCCTCGTCATCAGCGCGACCTTGCTGATGACCTCGTGCAAGTTCGACGGCGCCTACGACCTCCCGCTGCCCGGCTCACCGGTCGACGAGGAGGACGGCATCGTGGTCACCGCCGAGTTCGAGGACATCCTCAACATCGTCCCGAGGTCGCCGGTCATGGTCGACGACGTCACCGTCGGCGAGGTGATCGAGGTCGAGCGCGTCGGCTGGCACGCCAAGATCACGATGCGGGTCCGCAAGGACGTGGTGCTGCCGGACAACGCGATCGCCGAGATCAAGCAGGTCAGCCTGCTCGGCGAGAAGTACGTCGCGCTGGAGGCACCGCCCGAGGGTGCGTCGCAGGGCAAGCTCGGCGACGGCGACAACATCCCGCTGTCGGCCACCGGCCGCAACCCCGAGGTGGAGGAGGTGCTGGGCGCGCTGTCGTTCCTGCTCAGCGGGGGAGGCGTCGCCCAGCTGGGCACCATCACCCAGGAGCTCAACGAGGCGATGGGCGGGCGCGAGGAGGACCTGCGCCACCTGCTGAGCTCGCTGACCGACGTGGTCGGCACGCTGGACGACCAGAAGGCCGACATCATCCGGGCGATGCAGTCGGTCAGCAACCTGACCGCCACCCTCAATCGTGAGAAGCAGACGGTGGTCGGGGCGATAGACGCGGCCGGCCCCGCGATCAAGGTCCTGGCCGACCAGCACGACGAGCTGATAGCCATGCTCTCCGCCCTCGACCGCCTGGGCGTGGTCGGCACCCGGGTGATCAAGGCCAGCAAGGACGACCTGCTCAAGTCGCTGGCCCACCTGCGCCCGGTGCTGTCCAAGCTGCGGGCGGCCGGCGACCAGCTCGCGCCCGGCCTCAACCTGCTGATCAGCTTCCCGTTCCCCAAGGAGGCCTCCGAGATCGTCCGCGGCGACTACGCCAACACCTCCATCCGGGCGGACATCAGCCTCGAGAACCTGCTGCCGCCCGGCTCGGACCTGCCGGACCTTCCGGACCTCCCGGACCTCCCGATCCCCGACCTCCCGCCGGCCGGTGAGGTGCTGAGCGACGTGCAGAAGTGTCTGCGCAGCGGCGACCTCACCAGCGCGGCGTGCAAGAAGGTGCTGGCCGACCTCGACCTGCTGAACAAGCTCAGGAAGAAGTGCCAGAAGGACAAGTACAAGCAGAACCCGGTCTGCCAGGTGGTGAACACGCTGCCCGACATCCCGCTCGACGATCTCGGTGACGTGATCGGCGACATCATCGGCGGTGTGCTCGGGCGCTCGCTCGGCACGTCCCTCCGCAGCGGCCAGCCCACCAGCGCCTCGTCCACCCGCGCGCTCTACGGGGGATCGTCATGATCAGGGGCACCAAGATCCGGATCGCGGCGTTCCTCGTGCTGAGCGCGGTCGGGATCGTCTACATCACCGCGAGCTACCTCGGCTTCATCGACCGGGTGCTGGGCCGTGGGATCACGGTGCACGCGACGTTGCCGACGTCGGGTGGTCTCTACGAGGGCAGCGAGGTCACCTATCGCGGCGTCAAGATCGGCAAGGTCAGCAAGATGACCGCGACCCGTGACGGCGTGACGCTCGACCTCGCGCTCAAGGAGGGCACCGAGCTGCCCAAGGACTCGCCGATGTACGTGCACAACCTCTCCGCGGTCGGCGAGCAGTACCTCGACTTCGAACCGCCCGACGACAAGGGCCCTTATGTCGAGGCAGGCGACACCCTGGCCGGGTCGGCGGACTCCATGCCCGTCGACGAGGGAGAGCTGCTCATCGAGCTGAACTCGTTCGTGAGCTCGGTCGACAAGCAGAACCTCCAGGTCCTGGTCCGCGAGCTCGGGACCATGTTCCAGAACACGGGGGAGTCGCTCCAGGTGCTGCTCGACAACGGCAGCACCTTCATCCACGAGGCGTCCGCGCACACCGCCGAGACGCGGGCGCTGCTCGACGACGGTCTGACCGTGCTGCAGACCCAGGAGGGCGAGGGCGAGAACATCCGCGCCTTCTCGAGCGACCTGGCCAAGATCACCGAGTCGCTCAAGGACAGCGACGCCGACCTGCGCACCACGCTGTCGGACACGCCGGCCACCGCGCGTGAGCTGGACAAGCTGCTCATCGACCTCGAGCCGACCCTGCCCGTGCTGCTGGCCAACGCGACCAGCGTCAGCCAGATCGGGCTGACCCACGTCGCCGGCCTGGAGCAGCTGCTCGTGGTCTTCCCGCGGGTGATCGCGGGCGGGTTCACCGGGACCACGCCGGACGGCTACGGCCACGTCAACCTGCAGTACGACAACAGCGTCGGGCCGTGCACCAAGGGCTACAAGCCGACCAACCAGTGGCGTCCGCCGAGCGACCTCTCGGACGGGCCCATCTTCCAGGCCAAGTGCACCGCCGGCCCGCCGTACGTCCAGCGCGGGACGCCGTACTCGCCCGACGGCCGGTACGGCAACCCCGGCGCTGCCTACCGCGGGACCTATGACCCGACGTCCGGCATCATCGACGGTGTGGTCGACGTGAACGGCAACCCGGTGCACCTGGGTGACCAGGGCAACCTCTCGGTCCTGGGCGACGACTCGTGGAAGTGGCTGCTGGTGGGTCCGGTGGTCTCCCATCCGTGAGCCGGGTTCGCCTGAACGTCCTGCTCTACGTCGTGGTGATGGTGGCCGCGGCGCTGCTCGTCGTCGCCGCGGTGACCACGCTGCGCGACGACGACACGCCGACCACGCTGCCGGTCAAGGGCGTCGTCGAGCTCGACGAGGCGTCGGGCCGCGAGCAGCAGCGGTACGCCGACATCCTCGACTCGGCCAGCACCGAGGCGACGGCGTTCGTCAACATCCGCTACGACGACGCCCAGGCCTCGATCGACGCGGTGATGGAGGGTGCCACCGGCGCCTTCCGGGACCAGTACGCCAAGTCGACCGAGGGTGGTCATCGAGATCCTCACGGAGAACAAGTCGATCATGACCGGCGAGGTGCTCTGGACCGGTGTGGTCGCCCAGGACCCGGACTCCGCCACCGTGATCGTCGCCACCAGCGGCACGGTCCAGAACACAGCAGACCGGCAACAAGCCCGTGGCGCGCCACTTCCGGCTGCAGCTCCAGCTCGTCAACGAGAAGGGCAGGTGGCTGACCAGCGACCTGCAGTTCGTGCCATGAGTCGCGACGTTCCGCGGCGGCCCAAGTCCTCCCGCGCTCCGGTCTCGCGCCCGCGCCGGGTCGCCGGGCAGGGGACCGCCGACAGAGTCCGCCGACCGAGCAGACGGAAGCCACGTCGCATCGCCAGCCCGTCGAGATCACCGCAGGCGAGAGGCGCCTGAGCAGGCACGGAAGGCCGACAAGCCCGACCGCGAGAGTCAGCGCGGGAGGAGCCTGCGGACGGTTCCGGAACCTGGCCGCGCTCTTCGACAGCCGCCGCGCGACCACGATCCTGGTCTCCCTGGTCGTCGTGCTCGCGCTCGCAGCCGGCGGGCTGTTCCTCTGGGACGCCGTCTCCGGTGACGACCAGGCCTCGCCGTCCAAGCAGCCCGGTGGTGATCAGCGGCGACGACGCCACCGATGCCGTGGCCGCGGCGGCGAAGTCCGCCGAGACGATCGTGGCGACGTCGTACGAGGACTACGACCAGCAGGTCGACGACGCGACGGCCCTGATGACCGACGCGTTCGCGAAGGAGTACCGGCAGACCGCGGAGGACATCCAGCCGAAGTTCGTGGCCGAGAAGACCACGGTCGAGGTCCGCATCGTGGCCCAGGGCGTCGTGCACGCGACGCGCACCGAGGTGCAGGCCCTGCTCTTCCTCAACCAGTACGTCAGCAAGGACGGCGGCGACACCACGTACACGCCGTACCGCGCGCTGGTCACCGTGGTCCACACCGACCGCGGCTGGCTGGTCTCCGGCCTCGACACCAAGTAAGGGCCCGTGCAAAACTAGAACACGTTCCAGTCCGAGGACGCCGCACCCACCGTGGAAGGATCGACGCCGTGAGCACAGCTGGCACGGTTGTCGAGACCGACGTCCTCGTGATCGGCGCGGGACCCACGGGGCTCTTCGCGACCTACTACGCCGGGTTCCGCGGTCACCGGGTCGCCGTCGTGGACTCGCTGCCCGAGCTCGGCGGCCAGATCACCGCGATGTACCCGGAGAAGCAGATCTTCGACGTCGCCGGCTTCCCGTCGGTCAAGGGCCGCCTGTTGGTCGACGGCCTCGTGGAGCAGGCGGCCACGGCCAAGCCCGAGTACCTGCTGGACCGCACCGCGGTCGGGCTGACCCACCACGACGACGGGGTCACCGTGACCCTCGACGACGACACCGAGGTGCGCGCCGGCGCGGTCCTGATCACCGCGGGCATCGGCAAGTTCAGCCCGCGCCCGCTACCTGCCGGCGAGGGCTGGGTGGGCCGCGGCATGGAGTTCTTCGTCCCGAGCTTCGAGCCGTACGCCGGCAAGGATGTCGTCATCGTCGGGGGTGGCGACAGCGCCTTCGACTGGGCGCTGAACCTGACCGGGATCGCGAAGTCGATCGCCCTCGTGCACCGCCGCGACGCCTTCCGTGCCCACGAGCGCACCGTGCAGGAGGTGCGCGACTCCGACGTCGAGATCATCACCAAGGCGCAGGTCACCAAGCTGGTCGGCGAGGGGACCCTCGAGTCGGTCGAGATCGAGGTCGACGGTGAGACCGTGACCCGGCCGGCGCAGGCGCTGGTAGCCGCGCTCGGCTTCGTGGCCGACCTCGGGCCGCTCCAGCAGTGGGGCATCGAGGTGTCGAAGCGGCACATCATCGTCGACTCCGCCATGCGCACCAACCTGCCCAGGGTGTTCGCGGCCGGCGACATCACCGAGTACGACGGCAAGGTGCGCCTGATCGCCGTCGGGTTCGGCGAGGCCGCCACGGCTGTCAACAACGCGACCGTCGCGATCGACCCGACCGCACACGTGTTCCCCGGTCACTCGAGTGAAGGAAGCTGACGAGAGATGAAGATCAAGGTCGACTACGACCTCTGCGAGTCCAACGCCCTCTGCGAGGCGCTGGCTCCCGACGTCTTCGAGCTGGACGACAACGACGACCTGCAGCTCAAGACCGAGGAGACCACCGACGACAACCTCGAGAACGTCAAGCGTGCGGTGGCGGCCTGCCCGCGCGCGGCGATCTCGCTGGAGGACTGAGGGTTGGCGGAGGAGAGCCTGTCGCTCGAGGGCCGGGTGGCCGTGGTGACGGGCGCCGGCGCCGGCCTCGGCCGCGCCGAGGCGCTGGCCCTGTCGAGGGCAGGCGCGCGGGTGGTCCTCAACGACCTGCCCGGAGCGGCCGACGACGCTGCCGACGAGATCAAGGGCGCCGGTGGGGAGGTGGCCATCGTCGAGGGCGACGTGGGGGAGCGGTCCACAGCCGATGCCATGGTCGCCGCCGCGGTCGACGGCTTCGGGTCGCTGGACATCGTGGTGAACAACGCCGGGATGACCCGCGACCGGATGCTGTTCAACCTCTCCGACGAGGAGTGGGACGCCGTGATCCGCGTCCATCTCCGCGGCCACTTCCTGCTCTCGCGCAACGCTGCGGCGTACTGGCGCGGCAAGTCGAAGACGGCCGACGCGCCGGTCTATGGCCGCATCGTCAACACCGCCTCCGAGGCGTTCCTCGGCGGCTCGCCCGGGCAGGCCAACTACGCCGCGGCCAAGGCCGGCATTGCCGCGCTCACGCTGTCGAGTGCCCGCGGCCTCGGCAGGATCGGCGTGCGGGCGAACGCCATCTGCCCGCGGGCCCGCACCGCGATGACCGCGCAGGTCTTCGGCGAGGACACCTCTGGCCAGGAGGTCGACCCCTATTCCCCCGACCATGTCGCGCCGCTGGTCGCCTACCTCGCCTCACCTGCCGCCGAGCGGATCACCGGCCAGGTCTTCGTCGTGTACGGCGGCATGGTGGCCCTGGTGGCCGCACCGGTCGTCGAGCAGCGCTTCGACGCGACCGGGGCCGTGTGGGACCTGCCGGACCTCGATCGCCAGCTCGGTGAGTTCTTCTCCGAGCGCGACCCGTCCGTCGGCTTCGCCGCCGACTCGATCATGCAGCTCACTGTCTAGGAGACACACCATGGGCCGACTGACCGGGAAGGTCGCCATCGTCACCGGTGGCGCGATGGGCCAGGGTGCCGGCATCGCCCGCGCCTTCGTGGCCGAGGACGCCCGGGTGGTCATCGCAGACGTCGCCAAGGACGAGGGGCAGGCCCTGGCGGACGAGTTGGGCAGCTCGGCGTACTTCGCGGCCCACGACGTCAGCGAGGCCGCCTCCTGGGCGAGCCTCGTCGAGGGTGGCAACGAGCGGTTCGGGCCGGTCAACGTGCTGGTCAACAACGCCGGGATCCTGCGGTTCGGGGACATCGAGCGGATGGGGCAGGACGAGGTCGAGCTGCTGTGGCGGGTCAACCAGCTGGGCTGCTTCCTGGGCATGCAGGCCGTCAGCCGCACCATGCGCAAGAACGGCGGCGGCTCGATCATCAACGCCTCCTCGGTCGAAGGGCTGGCCGGGATGCCGGGCTGCACGGCGTACGCCGCCACCAAGTGGGCGATCCGCGGCATGACCAAGTGCGGGGCGATGGAGCTCGGGCCGAAGGGGATCCGGGTCAACTCGGTGCACCCGGGCATGATCGACACCCCGATGACGCGCGTGCACGGCGGCGACGCGGCGATGGAGTACGGCGCCTCCAAGGTGCCGCTGCGGCGGGTCGGCACTCCCGACGACGTCGCACCGGTCTACGTGTTCCTGGCCAGTGACGAGAGCAGCTACCTCAACGGGGCCGAGATCGCGGTCGACGGCGGCGTCACCGCCACCCACGCGTTCGGCGGCTGAGCCGGTGGCGGCCAACCAGCGCTCCCAGATCGTGATGTCCCACGACGAGGTCGTGGACTTCCTCAACCAGCAGCGCTCGTCGACGGTGGCCACCATCGGCCCGAACGGTCAGGTGCACCTGGTGGCCATGTGGTACGCCGTGCTCGACCAGCACGTGTGGGTCGAGACCAAGCGCAAGTCGCAGAAGGTCGCCAACCTGCGCCGCGACCCGCGGATGAGCTTCCTCATCGAGACCGGCCAGACCTATGACCAGCTCCGCGGGGTCGCCCTTGAGGGCGCCGGCGTGGTCGTCGATGACGAGGCCCTGGTCTGGGAGGTCTGCGTCAACATCTTCGAGCGCTACAACGCGCCGTACACCGAGGAGCTGAAGCCGTTCGTCGAGCTGATGGCCCACAACCGGGTCGCCGTCCGCCTCGACGTCGAGCGGGTGCGGTCCTGGGACCACCGCAAGCTGGGCCTGGATCCCATCGAGCTGGGTGGGAGCACGGCAGCGTTCCTCGAGTGACAACGGCTTGCGAGGAGATGGCCCGCACGGCGGACGCCATCGCCGCCGCGCATCCGGACTGGCCTGCCCACGAGTTCGTGGTCGAGCTCGCCGACCGGGTGGCCGGGATCCGCCGCGGCCCGCTCGCCGTCCTCGGGCTGCTCGCCGGCGGCCGCTCCCGTCTCCGCGGCGGCGGCTTCCGGGCCGAGCTCCGCGACCGCACCGCCTCCCAGACCCGGCACTTCGCGGGCATCGCCCGCGCCGTCACCGTCGTCGGCGCCGCCCGCACCGAATGGCTGTCGGTGCACGTTCGCCGGGACGCCCCGGACTCACCCGACGGCCGGCTGACCAGCCTGGCGATCGAGTTCGCCTCGCAGCTCCTTGACGGGTCACTGGCGACCGGGGAGGCGGGGGAGTGGATCCGGGTGAACGTCTGCGCGTAGTCAATCGCGCAGCAGCAGGTGGACGGCCTTCTCCATCTGGGCGGCGGTGTCCGCGGCCGACGTACGGCCGGTGACCCAGCCCACCAGGGTGGAGAGCCAGACGTCGCCGATGACGCGGGCCAGGGCGACGTCGTCGTCGGTGAGCTCGGTGCGGCCCGGGTGCATCGCGCGGGTGAGCATCTTGGTCAGCAGCATGCCGACGGTGTGGATCTCGGCCTGCACGGAGGCGTCGGCGAACATGAACGCGCGGGTGAGCGCCTCGGTCAGGTGCGGGTCGCCCTGGAGGCCGCGGGTGGTCTTGCGCAGCACGTAGATGACGCGCTCGGAGGAGGTGTCGCCCGGGATCGGCTTGTCCCGCATCGAGGCTTCGGCCCTCTCGAACTCCCGGCCCAGAGCGGAGACGAGCAGGTGGATCTTGGAGGGGAAGTAGCGGTAGAGCGTGCCGAGGGCGACATCGGCCTGCTCGGCCACCGAGCGCATCTGGACGGCGTCGAACCCGCCCTGGGTGGCGAGCGCGATCGTCGCGTCGAGAATCCGCTTCCTGCGGTCCCGCTGCGCGGCAGACCCGAGATCCTCGACCGTCAGAGAGTTTGTGATGCTCACGTCTCGGGCCTTCCAAACGGGAGAGTCGTGGACTTGGTCAGCCCCTCGTTGGGTCTGTTCATTAGGCTATCAACGAGTGGGACATAATAGGAACACGTTCCAGTTTCACGCGTGTTTCGTTTCCTCACCGCCCAGCAGCGCCGGTCCGCCGGATTGCTCACCGGAGACCATGGGAGGTCCGCCTCGATGCGGATAGCGTTGCTGTCGTACCGGAGCAAGCCGCATTGCGGCGGGCAGGGCATATATCTGCGCCACCTCAGCCGCGAGCTGACCGCGCTCGGGCACAGTGTCGAGGTCTTCTCCGGCCAGCCCTACCCCGACCTCGATCCGGGCGTGACCCTGACCAAGGTGCCGAGCCTCGACCTCTACCGCGAGCCTGACCCGTTCCGGGTGCCCAAGCTGCGCGAGTTCCGCGACCGGGTCGACGTCGAGGAGTTCGCGACCATGTGTGCGGCCGGCTTCCCCGAGCCCAAGACCTTCAGCACCCGGGTGGCGCGGTTGCTCCGCGAGCGGACCGACGACTTCGACGTCGTCCACGACAACCAGGTGCTCGGCTACGGCATGCTCGAGATCGAGAAGATGGGGCTGCCCCTGGTGACCACGATCCACCACCCGATCACCTTCGACCGGCGCATCGACATCGCGCAGACCAAGAACCTGTGGCGCAAGTTCACCCTGAGCCGCTGGTACGGCTTCCTGCGGATGCAGGGCCGGGTGGCCCGCAAGGCCCGCGCGATCATCACCCCGTCGGAGGCCTCCAAGCGCGACATCGCGAAGGACTTCGGGGTCGACCCCGCCCGGATGCGGGTGGTCCTGCTCGGGGTCGACGACGGCTTCGTGCCGCCCACCAGCCCCCGCGTGCCCGGTCGGATCCTGGCGATGGCGAGCGCGGACGCGCCGATGAAGGGGATCGCCACCCTGCTCGAGGCCTTCGCCAAGCTCCGCACCGAGCGCGACCTCGAGCTGCTGCTCGTCACCAAGCCGCAGGCCGGCGGCCGCACCGAGCAGCTGATCGACAAGCTGTCGATCAAGGACTCGGTGCGGTTCGTCAACGGCGTCAGCGAGATCGAGCTGGTCGAGCTGATGGGCTCCGCCGAGGTGGCCTGCGTCCCGAGCCTCTACGAGGGCTTCTCGCTGCCGACCGCGGAGCTGATGGCCTGCGGTACGCCGCTGGTCGCATCCCGGGCCGGCGCGATCCCCGAGGTGGTCGGTCCCGACGGCCTCTGCGCTGACCTGGTCACCCCCGGCGACGTCGCCGAGCTCGAGGCCGCCCTGGCCCGGCTGCTCGACGACCCAGAGCGGCGGGCCCAGATGGGACTGCGCGGCCGGGAGCGCGTCCAGGAGCTGTTCAGCTGGCGGGCCGTCGCCGCCCAGGTCGCCGAGGTCTACGAGGAGACGATCGCGGCGTACCGCGCCGAGAAGGAGCCTGCACGTGCTGACCGTTGACTTCGACCGCCTCGGGCTGCGCCCGGGTGACCGGGTGCTCGACATGGGGTGTGGGGCCGGCCGCCACGCGTTCGAGATGTACCGCCGCGGCGGCGACGTGATCGCCTTCGACATGGACGCCGACGAGCTGTCCGGCGTGCTCGACCTGTTCGCGGCGATGAAGGAGGCCGGGGAGGTGCCCGAGGGCGCCGAGGCCGACATCAAGCAGGGCGACGCGCTGCAGCTGCCGTTCGCGGACGGGGAGTTCGACCGGGTGGTCGCCGCCGAGGTGCTCGAGCACATCCCGGCCGACATCCAGGCGATCCAGGAGCTGGTCCGCGTGCTCCGCCCCGGCGGGACGCTGGCGGTGTCGGTGCCGCGGTGGTTCCCCGAGATCGTGAACTGGAAGCTGTCCGACGACTACCACAACGTCGAGGGCGGCCACATCCGGATCTACACGGACAAGGAGCTGGTCGACAAGGTCACCAAGGCCGGCCTGGTCTACGAGGGCAAGGGCTACGCGCACGGCCTGCACTCGCCGTACTGGTGGATCAAGTGCGCCGTCGGCGTCACCAACGACGACCACCCGCTCGCGAAGGCCTACCACCGGCTGCTGGTCTGGGAGATCATGTCGCAGCCCCGGGTCCTCCAGCTCGCCGCGAAGGTCCTCGACCCCGTGATCGGCAAGAGCATGGTCGTCTACTTCAGCAAGCCCGAGCAGCCTCTCTCAAGCGGGGCAGTGTGACCCCGCTCGCCCAGATGCCGTACGTCGACGGCCTGCTCTCGGCCGCCGAGGTGGCGGAGAGCGCCGCCTCGATCGCGGACATGCAGGAGCCCTGCGGCGCGGTGCCGTGGACGGTCGGCGAGCATGTCGACATCTGGAACCACGTCGAGGCCGCGATGGCGTTGCTCGTCGGCGGGCAGGTCGAGGCGGCCGAACGTGCCTACGCATGGGTGCCCACGATGCAGCGCGACGACGGCTCGTGGCCGATGAAGATCGTCGGCGGTGAGGTCGAGGACGCCCGGGGTGAGGTCAACATGTCCGCCTACCTGGCGGTCGGCATCTGGCACCACTGGCTGGTCCGCCGCGACCTGCAGTTCGTGCTGCGCTTCTGGCCCTCGGTCCGGGACGGGCTCGACTGGGTGGTCTCCCAGCAGCTGCCGTTCGGCGGCATCCGCTGGACGCCGACCGAGGAGTTCGCGCTGCTCGCGGGGTCGTCGAGCATCTACCAGTCGCTCCGCGCCGGCGTTGCCCTCGCGGAGCTGCTCGACGACCCGCAGCCGGAGTGGGAGCTGGCCGGCGGCCGGCTCGGGCACGCGGTCCGCGAGCACCGGGAGCTGTTCGCCGACAAGTCGACGTACTCCATGGACTGGTACTACCCGGTCCTCGGCGGCCCGGTCCGCGGACGAGCGGCCTACGAGCTGCTCGAGAGCCGCTGGGACGAGTTCGTCGTCGACGGCCTCGGCATCCGCTGCGTCGACACGAACCCGTGGGTGACCGGCGCCGAGACCTGCGAGCTGGCGATGGCGCTCGACATGATCGGTGACCACCGCAGGGCGCTGCGGCTGCTGGCGGACATGCAGCACCTGCGCGGGGACGGCGGCCGCTACTGGACCGGCTGGGTGTTTGCCGACGGCACCAACGAGCAGGAGCATCCGGACGTCTACTGGCCGGTGGAGCACACGACGTACACGGCGGCGGCGGTGATCCTGGCCGTGGACGCCCTCGGCGAGGTGGCCGGCCACAGCACCGCGGGCTCCGGGATCATGCGCGGCACCTCGCTCGGCCCGCACTTCGGCGAGCTCGCCCTCGAATGCGATTGCGTGGTTGCGACGGGTGCCAATCGCCCTAGGGGCTGAGTAGGTCTCCCGCGTCACCTTGCGTTCGCTGTAGCACCCGCATCGACCCCAGTGCCTCGACCTCCTCGAAGCTGCCGCCCTCCAGGGCCCGCAGGAAGACGTGGTACGGCGGCTGCCCGCCGTCCGCGGGGTCGGGGAAGACGTCGTGGATCACCAGGGCTCCACCGTCCATCAGCCAGGGCGCCCAGCCGGCGTAGTCGTTCTGGGCGTGCACCTCGGCGTGCCCGCCGTCGATGAAGAGCAGCGACAGGGGAGTGCGCCAGAGCGCGCTCACGATGGTGCTCCGCCCGACCACGGCCACCACCAGGTCCTCGAGCCCGGCCTCGGCGATGGTCCGCCGGAACACCGGAAGGGTGTCCATCAGTCCGAGGTCGGGGTCCACCAGCGTCGGGTCGTGGTGCTCCCAGCCGGCCTGGTTCTCCTCCGAGCCGCGGTGGTGGTCGACGGTGAGGACGGTCCCGCCCACCTCGCGTGCCGCGGCACCGAGATAGATCGCCGACTTGCCGCAGTAGGTCCCGACCTCGAGCGCCGGGCCGAACGGGAGCCGCTCCCGCGCCCACCGGTGCAGCAGCAGCCCCTCGTCCTCGGGCATGAACCCCTTCGCGGCCCGGGCGTGCTCGAGGAGGTCTGCGGGCATGTCGGGCACGGCGCGACTCTAGTAGAGTTAGAACACGTTCTAGTTTGGCCGGAGGAGTCGCATGTCGATCGGGATCTCGGACGAGCACGCCGAGCTCGCGCGCAGCCTGCGCGAGTGGGCGGCGTCGCTGGGTGGTCGCGAGGCGGCCCGGGACGCGGAGTCCGATGCCGACGCGACGTTCGCGGACACCTGGAAGGCCTGCGTCGAGATGGGGGTGGCCACCATCGGGCTGCCGGAGTCGTACGGCGGCGGGGGCGGCTCGGTCCTCGACCAGGCGGTCGCGCTCGAGGCCTGCGCCCACCAGCTGGTGCCGGGCCCGCTGCTCTCGACAGCGGTGGCCGCGCTCGTGGCGCCGGCCCAGGAGGTCGGCGAAGGCGCCGCCGTCGCCCTGGTGCACGAGTCCCCGATGATGGGCGCCGTGGCCGGCGACCTGGCGGGCGCCACGCACATCCTGGGCGCGGAGGGTTTGGTCGCCATCGCGGGGGCGACCGCGACGACGGGTGTCGACCCGACCCGACGATACGGCGTCGTAGCCGTCGGGCCGGCCGAGCCGCGCGAGCTGGTCCGGCGGACCACCGTGACCCTGGCCGCGGCCGAGGCCGCGGGGGTCGCCCGCTGGTGCCTCGAGACCGCAGTCGACTACGCCAAGGTCCGCGAGCAGTTCGGTCAGAAGATCGGTGCGTTCCAGGCGATCAAGCACCTGTGCGCCGAGATGCTGGAGACCTGTGAGGCGATCACCGCCGCGGCCTGGGACGTGGCTACCGTGGCAGCTGGCGGCGAGGACCAGTGGGCCTACGCCGCCGATGTGGCCGAGGTGACCTGCTTCGACGGTGCGGTCGAAGTGGCCAAGTCGTGCATCCAGGTGCTCGGCGGGATCGGGTTCACCTACGAGCACGACGCGCACCTCTACCTGCGGCGGGCGCTGGCGCTACGAGGACTGGTCGGTGACTCCGACGCGGCCGCCCTGCGCCTGACGACCCGCGCGGTGGCCGGTGTACGCCGCAAGGTCGAGGTCGACCTGGAGGGCCGAGACGAGTCCATCCGGCCCGAGGTCCGGGCTCGCGCCGAGGAGATCGGGGCGCTCCCGGACCAGCACCGGCGGGCCGCGCTGGTCGAGGCCGGCTACCTGACCCCGCACTGGCCGGCGCCGTACGGCCTCGGCGCCGACGCCGTCACCCAGATCGTCATCGACGAGGAGCTTGCCCGGGCCGGAGTGGTCCGGCCGGACATCGTGATCGCCGGCTGGGCGCTGCCGACGATCCTCCAGTACGGCGACGACGCGCAGCGCGAGCGGCTGGTGACGCCGTCGCTGCGCGGGGAGCTGGTCTGGTGCCAGCTCTTCTCCGAGCCGGACTCAGGCTCCGACCTGGCGTCGCTCCGGACGCGCGCCGAGCGGGTGGACGGCGGCTGGAAGCTCACCGGCCAGAAGGTGTGGACCTCGGTCGCCCAGCGAGCCGACTGGGGGATCTGCCTGGCCCGCACCGACCCCGACGTGCCGCCGCACAAAGGCATCTCGTACTTCCTCGTCGACATGAAGTCCGACGGGATCGACGTGCGGCCGCTGCGCGAGATCACCGGGGAGGCACTGTTCAACGAGGTCTTCCTCGACGACGTCTTCGTGCCCGACGACTGCCTGGTCGGCGAGCTCGGCGACGGCTGGAAGCTGGCCCGCACCACGCTCGCCAACGAACGTGTCGCCATGGCCACCACCCGGCTCGCCAAGAGCACGGAGCGTGCGGTGACGCTCGCCTCCGAGCAGCCGCTCACCGAGGCGCAACGGGTGCGGGTGGGCCGCGCGGTCGCGCTCTCAACAGTCTGCACCTTGCTCGGAGTCCGCACGACGCTGCGCTCACTGGCCGGCCAGGGCCCCGGCGCCGAGTCCTCGATCGCCAAGCTGCTCGGCGTGCGCAACCGCCAGGACGGCGCCGAGCTGGTCGTCGACCTCCAGGGCGACGGGCTCGTCGCGCCGACCTCCGACCAGCTGCAGAAGGACGTCTGGGAGCTGCTGAACACCCGCTGCCTCTCGATTGCCGGCGGTACGACGCAGATCCTGCGCAACGTGGTCGGCGAACGCATCCTCGGGCTGCCGCGCTAGATCCTCCGGGTGAGCACCCGCTGGGCCCGCCGCCGGCGGCGCCTGGCCCTGATGACGGCTCGGCGCCGGGCCGCCGCCAGGTCGTCGTCGAAGGCGGCGCTGATCATCCGGTTGGTGAGCTCGGGAGACGCGGAGAAGGGAGTCATGCCTCGACCCTGCCGCTGAGCACCCCCAACGCACATCAGGAATTTGCCCTAGGTCGACCCTGAGCCCACCTCAGGCTCGCGTCCTAAGCGGCGCCGTCCCGCTCGCGGCGGTACTGGTTCCAGTGCCAGTGCAGGTACCGGTCGATCGCGCGGACGATGTGGGCGGAGCGGATCGAGGGGAAGACGTCGAAGGCATGCTGGGCGCCGGGCAGCTCGGCGTACACGACCGAGCGCTTGGAGACCTCGCGTAGCCGGGCCACGAACTGCCGGGCCTGGTCGACCGGCACGAGGGAGTCGGCGGCGCCGTGGAGCACGAAGAAGTCGGGAGCGTCGGGGGTGATCCGCAGGATCGGGCTGGCGTCCTCGAACGCCTCCGGCTCATCGGCCCAGCTCTTCTGCAGCACGCGCTGCTGGAGGTACAGGTCGCGCAGCAGGGTGGCGGCCTTGCTGCCCGTGGAGCCGGCGAAGTCGTAGACGCCGTAGTGCGGGATCGCCAGCTGGACCGAGGTGTCGGTGTCCTCGAAGCCGGGCTGCCACTCGGGTGTGTTGGGCGTCAGCGCGGTGAGGGCGGCCAGGTGGCCGCCCGCGGAACCACCGGTGATGGCGATGTAGTCCGGGTCGCCGCCGTAGGACGCGATGTTGTCGCGGATCCAGGCGATCGCCTTCTTCACGTCGATCGCGTGGGCGGGGAAGGCGTCGCGCGGCGCGAGCCGGTAGTTGATCGCGACGCAGACCCAGCCCTTCGCGGCCAGGTGCTGCATGAGCGGAATGCCCTGCTGGTCCTTGGTGCCGATCGTCCAGCCCCCGCCGTGCACCTG
Organism: uncultured Actinomycetota bacterium; assembly: GCA_963817125.1. Classification (GTDB taxonomy): domain Bacteria; phylum Actinomycetota; class Actinomycetes; order Propionibacteriales; family Nocardioidaceae; genus Nocardioides. Next base: position 55,409 of record CAWFNB010000014.1, on the reverse strand, counting down.
GAGCAGCACCGGCGCGCCCTCGACCGGGCCGTCGGCAGGGGAGTAGATGTCGAGGAAGTTGCGGCGGCCGGCCTCGCCGTAGGCGACGTTCTTCTCGACCTTGACCGCCGCGTTCCGCATCCGGAACGGGTAGACGAGCGAGCGCCACGGGGTCGCGAGCTCGGCCGGTGTCGGCAGCTCGTCCAGCTGGTCGCGGTAGTCGGTGCCGAGCGCCTCGGCCAGCGCGCCCTCGGCGGTGTGCTGGTCGGCGCGAGCCTGGTGGATCAGGTAGCCCAGTCCGACCGCGGTGGCTCCGGCCACTGCGAGCGCGACGGGGTCGCGGCGCTTCTCGGTCAGGTGGGTGGCCGCATCGGCCGCGGTGACCGCGAGCCAGTGCGGCGCCAGCTCGCCGGTGATCCAGCCGGCGAAGAACGACGGGAGTCCGACCCGGAAGCCCGGGAGCGGTCGGATCGCATTGGCGGTCAGGGCGGCGTAGACGAGGGATCGACGTCGGAACGACACACGACCACGTTACCGGCGGGTCACCTCAGGTGGTCCCCGATGTGACGCGATCCTCGGCCGACGCGACCCCCAGCCAGGTGTGGTGGTTGTGCACCCAGCACCAGCCCAGGTGCGGCGCCTTCCCGGAGATCCACAGCGCGGGCACGCGCGAGTCGGTGCCGCGGGAGGCGCCGGTGTGGAAGCACTTGTTCCTCTCCAGCGCAGCCGGTACGGCGTGCAGGAAGGCCAGCCCCTCCTCGATCGTCAGCATGGTCCGGCCCCTCCCGGCGAGCGTCACCGCAGCCTCGGCCGGCCGCACGCCGCAGAACTCCTCGCCCCGCTCGAGGCCCACCACGGCGTAGACGGCGGCGTCAGGGACCTCGACGACCGGGCGGAACGTGTCGACGTCCGCGAAGTGCCGACTCACTGTCCCGGTGTGCTCGCCTAGCCGCAGCATCGCCACCCGGGCGGAGACGGGCGCCAGGGGTCGGCCCGGGACCAGGACGAACGACGCACCCTCGGGTGCCGACGCGACCTCATTGCCGATCCGGGCCCGAAGCGGGTCGAGCAGTGCGCCGGCCGTCGTACGCACGGTGTCGGGGTAGCCCAGCGAGACGAGGACGTCGGTCTGGCGGGTCAGCTCGTCAGTCAGCAGCACACCCTCCCAACGCTGCAGCGCGATCAACGGTTCCCCGGCCATCCATGACAAGGTGAGCGCATGGACCGGCTGTCGGGGCTCGACGCGAGCTTCCTCTACCTGGAGACGCCGGCGCAGCTGTTGCACGTGTGCGGGCTGATCGTGCTGGATCCGTCGACGATGCCCGAGCCCTACTCTTTCGCGTCGCTGCGTGACGGGATCGACGCCCGGGTCCGTGACGTCCCGGACTTCACCCGCAAGCTCCGCCGGGTCCCGCTCGGCCTCGACCACCCGGTCTGGGTGCGCGACAAGCAGTTCGACATCGAGCGGCACGTGCACCGCCTCGCCGTGCCGTCGCCCGGCGGGTACGCCGAGCTGACCGAGCTGGCCGGCCACCTGGCCGGGCTGCCGCTGGACCGGTCCCGGCCGCTGTGGGAGATGTACGTCATCGAGGGCTACCAGGCCGAGGACGGCCGCGAGCTGGTCGTCGTCTTCTCGAAGATGCACCACGCCACCGTGGACGGCGTCTCGGGCGCCAACCTGATCTCGCACCTCTGCAGCCTGGAGCCGGCCTCCGCGCCGCTCGGAGATGCGGAGGTGAAGAAGCCCTGGCCACACGAGCCCGGGCGGCCCGAGCTGCTCGGCAGGGGAGTCGTCACGCTCGCGACCCGCCCGTTCAACACCTTCCGGCTCCTCGAGCCGACCGTCCGTGGCGTGGTGAGCACCATCGGCCGGGCCCGCGAGGGGACGGCGATGGCGGCACCGCTGACCGCTCCGCGCACGTCGTTCAACGGGACCATCACCGGACACCGCGCGATCGCGTTCACCGAGATGGATCTCGGTGCGATCAAGGAGATCAAGACCACCACCGGGACCACCGTCAACGACGTGGTCCTGGCCGTGGCCGGTGGCGCCCTGCGCTCCTACCTCGAGGACCGTGACGAGCTCCCGGAGAACTCGCTGCTGGCCACCGTGCCGGTCTCGGTGCGCTCGGACTCGAAGCGGTCGGACGGGGCCAACAAGGTCTCGGCTCTCTTCACCCGACTCGGGACCGACATCGAGGACCCGCTGGAGCGGCTCGAGGAGATGGCGACGGCCAACCGGCACGCCAAGGAGCATCACAAGGCGATCAGCGCGGACTCGCTGCAGGACTGGGCCGAGTTCGCGGCGCCGCGCACGTTCGGGCTCGCGGTCCGCGCCTACGCCAGCCTGCGGCTGGCCGAGCGGCACCCGGTCGTGCACAACCTGGTCATCTCCAACGTCCCCGGCCCACCCGTCCCGCTGTACTTCATGGGTGCCCGGATCGAGGCGCTGCACCCGTTGGGTCCGGTCTTCCACGGCGCGGGCGTCAACATCACGGTGATGTCGAACGACGGGAGGGTCGGCGTCGGGGTCCTGGCGTGCCGCGAGTCGATGCCGGACGTCGACGACCTCACCCAGCGGTTCCCGGTCCAGCTGGACCGCCTGCAGAAGGCAGTCGCCGACCGGCCGCCCGCAACGCCGATCACCAAGAACGTCGACAAGAAGGCGGCCAAGAAGGCCAAGGCCTGAAGCCGACGCCGCGCCCTACCCTGCCGAGTCCCGATCCGCGCGTCTGCGGAAGTCCCGCCGTCGCGCGTTGACGGTGGCCGCGGCCTCGACGAGGGCCGGCACGAAGGTCTCGGTCTCGAGGACGCAGGCGGCGTGGCCGGTGTCGATGTCGTGGATGGTGGCGCCGGGGATGGCGCGGGCCAGGGCGAGCTGCCGAGCCGGCGCGATCACACGGTCGTTGCGGTTGACCACGACGGCGGTCGGCACGTCGATCTCGCCCAGCCAGGGCCGGGAGTGGTGCCGGCCGATGACGGGAAGCGCGGTCGCCACCGCCCAGGGAGAGGTGGAGCGCAGCTCGGCGAGCGCCCACTCCTCGATGTCGCGGGGCTCGAGGTCGAGCGCCTCGGCAGCGACCCGGGAGGCGTGCACCGCCGTCCGGGACCGCGAGACGGTGCGGAGCCCGAGCATCGTGGTGCCCATCGAGGTGAAGAAGAGCCGTTCGCCGAGGTTCATCTGGAACCGGTCCGTGGTCGCACACAGGATCAGCCCGCGGATCCTGGCCGCGTGCTGCCGCCACACCCGCTGGGCCACGATCGAGCCCATCGAGTAGCCGGCGACCAGCACCTCCTCGAGCTCCAGGACGTCGATCAGCGCGCCCACGTCGTCCGCGCAGTCGACCAGCGAGAACGCCTCGCTGTGGATGCCCTGGCCATGCCAACGCAGGTCCAGCGTCACCACCCGGAACCGTCGAGACAGCGGCTCGATCGCGGCGTACCAGGTCAACAGCCCGGTGCATCCCAGCGCATGCAGGAGCACGATCGTCGGTGAGTCCGGGTCCGGACCCGGCGTGTCGGTGACGTACGTCGACCCACGGCCCGGCAGCTCGACCATCCTCCCGGGCGGAATCCGGGCGTACGGGAGGTAGACGCGGCGCCGGAGTGCGCTCAGCGGGTGCATGCGTTTCCTCCCGATCTAGAACACGTTACAGTTTTCCATGCCGGGTACCCCGGACCGACATGCCGGGTACCCCGGAGCGACAGGAGGCACACGTTGGCCACGGACGGCAACATCGCGACCGACCCCGAGCGGGCGGAGTCGCTGGCGGCGGTGCGCTCCGTGCTGGCCGACGTGCTCGACCGCGACGGGGGCTGGACAGAGCTCGCCGAGGCCGGCCTGCTGGGGCTCGTCGTCCCCGAGGAGCACGGCGGTGAGGGACTGGGGCTGCCCGAGGTCGGTGTCCTGCTCCGAGAGACCGGCGCCCGCGCGAAGCAGCTCCCGGTCTGGGAGACGCTGTGCTGCGGCGCCCTGGTCGTGGCCGAGGCCGGCACCGAGGAGCAGAAGCAGGCGCTGCTGCCCGGCGTCGTGAGCGGTGAGGTGCTGCTGACGCCCGCGTTCCGCGAGGCCGGGAAGCCGATCCGCGGCACGCCCGCGACGACGTACGTCGACGGCACCGTCACCGGTCGCAAGATCGGGGTCACCTACGCCGACCGGGCCAGCCGGCTGCTGGTCCCGGCGATGGACGGCGACACCCCTGTTGTCGCGCTGGTCGCGGTGAGTGACCCCGGCGTGACCCTGCTCGAGTCCGGATCGAGCGCGCGGCTGACGACCCACACGGTGGTCCTCGACGGCGCGCGGGCCGAGCTCCTGGGCGAGCGTGCCGTCCGGCTGCTCGCCGAGCGCTGGGTCGCCGGCCTCTGCCTCACCGCTGCTGGCGTCGTGGCCGGGGCCCGCGACCTGACGGCCAGCTACGTCAAGGGCCGCACCCAGTTCGGCCGGTCACTTGCGGAGTTCCAGGCCGTGGCGATGCAGATCGCGGACGTCTACATCGCCTCGCGCACGCTCGACCTCGCGGCCGAGAACGTCGGCTGGCGACTCGACCAGGAGCTCGAGGTCAGCGACGACCTCGCGGTGGCGGCCTACTGGGCCTCCACGCAGGCTCCGGCCGCGCTCCGCACCTGCCACCACCTGCACGGCGGGATGGGCGTCGACGAGACCTACCCCCTGCATCACTACTTCAGCTGGATCACCGACATCAGCCACGCGCTCGACGTGCGGGCCGACGCCGTACAGATCGAGGACCCGACCACCAAGAACCTCGAGCTCACCGAGGCCCAGCGCGCCCTGAAGGGCGAGCTCCGCACCTACTTCACCGGCCTGGCCAGTCACAACGAGCACCGGGAGATGGGCCTGGACCGGCACGGCGAGGTCTACCAGCGCGTGGTCCGGCAGATGGGCGAGGACGGCTGGATGGGCATCGGCTGGCCCACGGAGTACGGCGGGCACGGGCTCGGCGAGATCGAGCAGACGATCTTCGCCAACGAGGCGCAGTACGCCGACGTGCACCTGCCGGCGGTCACCCTGCAGACGGTGGGCCCGACGCTGATCAAGTACGGCAGCGAGAAGCAGAAGGACATGTTCCTCAAGCGGATCCTGGCCGGTGACATTCACTTCGCGATCGGCTACTCCGAGCCCGACGCCGGCACTGACCTGGCCTCGCTGCGCACCACGGCACGCCGCGAGTTTGATGGGGCGAACGGCGACCACTACATCGTCAACGGCCAGAAGCTCTGGACCACCGGTGGCCACCAGGCCGACTACATCTGGCTGGCCTGCCGCACCGACCCGGACGCGCCCAAGCACAAGGGCATCTCGATCCTGATCGTCGACACCACCGACCCGGGCTACTCCTGGACGCCGATCATCACCGCCGACGGCTCCCACCACGTCAACGCGACCTACTACAACGACGTCCGCGTGCCCGTCGACATGCTGGTCGGCGAGGAGAACCAGGGCTGGAAGCTGATCACCACCCAGCTCAACCACGAGCGGGTGATGCTCGGCCCGGCCGGCCGTATCGAGGGGCTGCGCGACCGGGTCGTCGAGTGGGCCACCAAGGCCGGCGTCGTCGACCGGCCCGACGTACGCCAGCTGCTCGGTGAGGTGACCGCGGTGTTCCGGGTCAACGAGCTGCTCAACTGGGAGGTCGCCCGCGCCGCGGATGTGGCCAAGGGTGGGCAGGGCATCTCGGTGGGCGACGCCTCGTCGTCCAAGGTGTTCGCCGCCGACCAGGTCCAGCACCTCCTGGACGACCTGACCCGGGTCGTGCACCGGTACGGCGACCCGTCCGACGCGGAGACCGGCCAGCTGATGGAGTACCTCGACGGCCAGGCCAAGCGGAACCTGGTGCTCACCTTCGGCGGCGGCGTGCAGGAAGTGCAGCGCGAGCTGATCGCGATGTTCGGCCTCGGGCTGCCGCGGGTGCCCCGCTGATGGGCGACAGCCACGACCGGATCATGGCCGAGGCCGAGCGGATCAAGGCGCTCGGCGAGGCGTCGGAGTCGTGGGCGCCGTACCCCGTCAACCAGCCGACCATCGGCGCCTGGCTCGATGCGATGGGCTACGACAACGAGCGCTTCCGCAGCGGTGAGGCCCCGCCGTCGATGGCACAGGTCTGGACGATGCCCGGGCTGGGCCGGCGGCGGCCGCCCGAGGACCCGCTGAGCCGGATGACGGAGTTCCTCACCGAGGAGGGCTACGCCGCCGTGCTCGGGACCAACTGCGAGCAGAGCTACGAGCGATACCTGCGCGTCGGCGAGCTGCTCCGGGTCACCAGCGCCCTCGACTCGGTGGCCGGACCGAAGAACACCGCGATGGGCGAGGGCTACTTCGTCACCTCCAAGAACACGTGGTACGTCGGCGACGAGGTCGTGGCCACCATGCTGTTCCGGGTGCTCAAGTTCATCCCGCGGGAGGCCGCGTGACCGCCGTACGCCCGATGGTGAACCGCGACTCGCAGTTCTTCTGGGACGGCACCAAGGCCGGCGAGCTACGGATCCAGAGGTGCAACGCCTGCGGCGCGAAGCGGTTCCCGCCGGGGCCTGCCTGTCAGTCGTGCGAGGCCTACGACCGCGGGTACGACGTCGCGGCCGGCACCGGCACGGTGTTCTCCTACGTCGTGCACCGGCACCCGCCGGTGCCCGGCAAGGAGCTGCCCATCGTGATCGCGCTGATCGACCTCGACGAGGGCGTGCGGATGGTGGGCGAGGTGGTCGACGTCGCAGCCGACGAGATAGGCATCGGGATGCGGCTGAGGGTCGACTTCCGTGAGGTCGACGACGACCTGACGCTGCCGGTCTGGCGCTCGGTTGCTGAGGAGGGGCGATGAGAACCCTCGAGGCCGGGGAGCTGATCCCGGAGTGGAGCCTGCCGATGACTCCGACGACGATCGTGAGCACCGCGATCGCGACGCGGGACTGGCAGGACGTCCACCACGACCGCGACGTCGCGCTGGCCGCCGGGTCGAAAGACATCTTCATGAACATCCTGACCACGAACGGACTGGTCGAGAAGTTCGTCGCGGACTGGGCCGGCCACGATGCCGAGATCAAGGGCATCGCGATCCGGCTGGGCGCACCTGCGCACCCCTACGACACGCTGACCTTCAGCGGGAGGGTCACCGACGTCTCCGACGGGATCGCGACCATCGAGGTCGTGGGCCGGGTCTCGCTGGGCGACCACGTCACCGGCAGCGTGACGGTGGCGGTGTGAGCCTCTCCGGCAAGGCGGCGATCGCCGGGATCGGCGCGACGGAGTTCTCCAAGCAGTCCGGACGCTCCGAGCTGCAGCTGTCGGTGGAGGCGGTGCGGCACGCGCTGGCGGACTGCGGACTGACGGTGGCCGACGTGGACGGCTTGACGACGTTCACCATGGACACCTCGTCGGAGATCGCGGTGGCCCGCGAGCTCGGGATCCCCGAGCTGCGGTTCTTCAGCCGGATCAACTACGGCGGCGGCGCGGCCTGCGCGACCGTGCAGCAGGCGGCGATGGCGGTCGCCTCGGGCGTCGCCGACGTCGTGGTCTGCTACCGGGGCTTCAACGAGCGCTCGGAGAGCCGGTTCGGGCAGTTCTCGCTGGCCGCGGCCACCCAGGTCAACACCAACGGGCTCGACAACGCCTGGACCTACCCGATGGGGCTGGGGACACCGGCCGCCACGGTCGCGATGCAGGCCCGGCGCTACATGCACGAGTACGGCGCCACCTCCGAGGACTTCGGCGTGGTGGCCGTCGCCGACCGCAAGCACGCGGCCACCAACCCGAACGCGTTCTTCTACGAGAAGCCGATCACCCTGGAGGACCACCAGGCCTCCCGGCTGATCGTCGACCCGCTGCACCTGCTCGACTGCTGCCAGGAGAGCGACGGGGCGGTCGCGCTGGTCGTCACCTCGGCCGAACGGGCCCGCGACCTGCGGCAGACCCCCGCGGTGATCGACGCCGCGGCCCAGGGCAGCGGCCGCGACCAGTTCGTGATGACGTCCTACTACCGCGACGACATCGGGATCCCCGAGATGGGCGTGGTCGGCCGCGAGCTGTGGCGGCAGTCGATGCTGGGTCCGGACGACATGCCGCTGGCGATCCTCTACGACCACTTCACGCCCTACGTCCTCATGCAGCTCGAGGAGCTCGGCTTCTGCGGCCGCGGCGAGGCGCGCGGCTTCATCGCCGACGGCGCCATCGAGCTCGGCGGTCGGCTGCCGCTGAACACCCACGGCGGCCAGCTCGGCGAGGCATACATCCACGGCATGAACGGCATCACCGAGGCGGTTCGTCAGCTCCGCGGCACGTCGGTCAACCAGGTTGGCGACGTCCCGCACGTGCTGGTCACCGCCGGCACCGGCGTACCGACCAGCGGGCTGATCCTCAGCTCGGGCTGAGCAGCTTCTCCCGGAAGAACGCCAGCACCCGGTCGACGCCCTCCTGCTGGCGGTGCGCGGTCAGCGTCGAGTGCTTGCGGCCGGGGAACTCGACCCGGAGGAAGGCGTCACCGATCTCCCGGGTGAGGGTGTCGAAGCGGGTGCCGACGGCCATGTCGTCGGTGTAGCGGAGGCCGAGCACCTCGCAGCCCGCAGCGGCGCGCTGCTTGACCTTCGCCAGGTCGGCAGGGGAGAGGTTGAGGTCGGCGGCACGAGCCTTGCCGACCGGGAACGGCAGCGAGGGCTGGGCGAGGACCGGGGCTGCCACCGAGTCGTCGACCATCATCGCGAGCGCGAAGCCCCCGGTGAAGCACATGCCGAGCGCGCCGACACCGGGTCCGCCGAGCTCGGCGTGCAGGTCGCGCGCGAGGCTGCGCAGCCAGTCCGCGATCGGCGAGGTCTGATGCAGCCTCAGCTTGTTGAACTCCCGGTTGACGCACGCCTGCCGGAGCGAACCCAGGGCCGCCAGCGGCGAGTCCGAGCTGGGCACCTTGCCGAACAGGTGCGGCAGCACCACGGTCAACCCCTGGTCGACCACCTCCTCCGCGAAGGCGAGCACGTCCTCGGTGATGCCGGGGATCTCCGAGACCATGATGACGCCCGGCCCGCTGCCCTTGCGGTACGTCGGGTGGGCGACGCCGCTCGCGGCGTGCTCGCCCCTTGTCCAGCCCTCCAGAACGCTCATGTGCGGAGCCTATTGGCGCGCCGCCCAGCCCCGGCCACGATGCGCCCGGGGGTATTGGTCCAGACCGGTGAGCCACGCGAGGTGGCCCCGATCCCGCAACACGCCCACGGCCCGGGTAACAGTGAGTTACAACCCGCGTGGGTCGTCCACGATCGGGCTACGAAATTATCGGGCCATTCCGCCGATCTGCCCAGTTGGCACGGCTCTGACCTGCGAAAACGCGACAAAGTTACCGCCCGGTGTGCGGATTTCGTCGCTCGCGCCTCCGGTGTCCCTTCCGTACCGTTTGCAGTGTCGAAAGGCCGGCCGGGGGGCCGGACAACCAAAGGGGTCACGGGTATGAGCAACTATCACGGGGAGGCCGGCATCGCCGGTCGACGCCACACTCGCGAACCCCGCATCAGCATCGTCATCCCGGCGCTGAACGAGGCGCTCAACCTCGCCACCGTGCTGCCGCAGCTGCCCAAGGTGCACGAAGTGATCCTGGTCGACGGGGGCTCGGTCGACGGCACCGTCCAGGCTGCGCGCCGCGCGCTCCCAGACATCGTGACCGTGCTCCAGGCCCGCCGCGGCAAGGGCAATGCCCTGGCCGGCGGTTTCGCACGGGTCACCGGCGACATCGTGGTCATGTTCGACGCCGACGGCTCCGCCGACCCGGCCGAGATCGCCCGCTTCGTCAACGCCCTCAAGGCCGGCGCCGACTTCGCCAAGGGCTCGCGGTTCACAGCAGGTGGCGGCTCGGGCGACATCACGAAGGTCCGCGACTACGGCAACCGGTTCCTCAACGCGATCTTCAACCTCGGCTTCCGGACCCGCTACAGCGACCTGTGCTACGGCTACAACGCCTTCTGGGCCGACCTGATCCCGCTCCTGGACCTGCCCGACCACACCGCCTCGGCTCCGGCCAACGGCAAGATGCTGTGGGGCGATGGCTTCGAGATCGAGACCGTGATCAACTGCCGCTTCGCCGCGGCAGGCGTCGCCATCACCGAGGTGCCGTCGGTCGAGAAGATGCGGATGTTCGGCGAGTCGAACCTGCACGCAGTCTCCGACGGGCTCCGGGTGCTGAAGACCCTGATCACCGAGTGGAGCCGCGCCCGGTTCACCCGCAGGCTCGAGCGTCGCCTCGACCTGAGCCTCGACCCCGCGCTGCGTGTCGCTCCGGCCGCCAACCCGGTCCGCACCGGCCTGGCCGCCTGAACCACTTTCGTCTCCGAGAGGATCCCCCGACCAACTGCCCCCCACCGCAACGCCGGCCGAGCCGCAGAACTCCGGCCGCCCCTCAGACCCCGGGGGGACGGATCGACACGGAGAGTGACGCGACTCGGTCGGTGTTGTGATGGGGGACCACGAGATTTGGCGTGTGCCCGCACTTCCCGAGCTCGATGCCGAGGAGCAGCGGGTCCTCGGGGTCCTGCTGGAGAAGCAGGTCACCGTGCCGGCGTCCTACCCGATGACGCTCGCCGGCGTGCGCACCGGCTGCAACCAGACCAGCAGCCGGGAGCCGATCGTCGAGTACGACGAGGCGACGGTCGAGTCGGTGGTCAAGCGACTGCGTGAGCGGAAGCTGGTCCGGGTCGTCTGGGCCGACACCGGCCGGCGGACGCTCAAGTACCACCAGCTCCTCAGCGACGAGCTGGCGCTCACCGACGACGAGCGCGCGGTCGTCACCCTGCTGATGCTGCGCGGTGCGCAGGCGCCCGGGGAGCTCAAGGCGCGCGCCGAGCGCCTGTACGGCTTTGGCGACCGCGGGGCGGTGGAGGCGTGCCTGGCCGGGTTGGCCGGCCGCCCCGCCCCGCTGGTCCGCGAGCTGCCCCGCCAGCGCGGCCACCACGACGCGCGGTGGGTACATCTGCTCGGCGAGGTCCCCTTGGTCGAGCAGCTGATCGGAGAGGCTGCGCCCGCGGTGGACCGGGAGTCCGTGCTCGCAACGGGCTCTGCGGCGCGCGACGGCCGGGTCCGCGCGTCCTACGACGCCGTCGCGCCGGCGTACGCCGACCACCTGGTCGACGAGCTGCTCGGACAGCAGCCGTTCGAGTGCTGGCTGCTCGATCGCGTCGCGGGGCACACCGACGGCGGCCCGGTAATCGAGGTCGGATGCGGGCCAGGACACGTGACGGCCTACCTCGCCGAGGCCGGCGCCGACGCCAGCGGCCTCGACCTGTCTCCGGCCATGGTCGCCGAGGCGCGCCGTCGGTTCCCGGATGGCGACTACCAGGTCGGCGACCTGCGCCGCCTGATGCGGCCGGTCTCCGGCGCCGGGTGGGCCGCCGTCCTCGCGTGGTACTCCCTGATCCACCTGGCCCCGTCCGAGCTCTCCGACGCCGTGGGCGCGCTCAGCCGGCCCCTGCTGCCCGGCGGCTGGCTGGTGATCGCGCTGCACGCCGGCTCGGAGGTCCGGCATTTTGACGAGTGGTTCGACGCGCCGATCGACCTCGACTTCGTCCTGCACGACCCGGCCGAGATCGTGGCCCTGGTCGAGGCCGCCGGCCTCCGCGACGTCGAGTGGTACCTCCGCGGACCGATCCCAAGCCGCGACGAGACCACCCAGCGGCTCTACGTCGTCGGCCGCAAACCGGACTGACTACTCCGACCGCGTCGCGCGGCTGGTCATCGTGGCGCCGAGCGTCCGCGGTCTTCGTGGTGCAGGAGAGGGCCGGTCACCTTCCCTGGGTCGACGACCCGGGGGAGTTCGCGCGTCTGATGGCGCCCTTCCTGGACGACTGAGCGTCAGCTGAGGGTCAGCACGACGTCGCCGAGCACCGGCGCGCCGTCGCGGTCACCGCTCTGCCCGTCACTGGCCGCGACGGCGGCCTCGCCGAGGATCCGGCCGTCCTCGTGCCAGCCGCGGACCCGGATCGTCTCGCCGGGGTAGACCACGCCGGTGAACCTGGCCGAGAACCCGCCGACGCGCGTCGCGTCGCCGCCGAGCAACGAGTCGGTGAGCTCGCGGAGCACGATCCCGTAGGAGCACAGGCCGTGCAGGATCGGCGCCGGGAACCCGGCTGCCTTGGCGAAGTCGGGGTCCGAGTGCAGCGGGTTGCGGTCGCCGCAGAGGCGGTAGAGCAGCGCCTGCTGCGGCGAGATGGCGTACGCCGTCTCGGCGTCCGGCGCGCGGTCGGGGAGCTCGACCGGCTCCGACGTGCCGCGGTCGCCGCCCCAGCCGCCCTCGCCGCGCACGAAGATCGACGACCGGGTGGTCCACAGCTCTTCCCCGGACTCGGAGGTCGCGACGCCCTCCTGCCAGATGACGGCCGCCTTGCCCTTGTCCCACACGTCGGTGAGCGTGGTCCGCACGGTGGCGGATCCGGCCGTCGGGAGCGGCCCGCGCAGCGTGATCGACTGCGAACCGTGCACGACCTGGGACAGGTTGATGTCGCAACCGGGCAGGTCCAGCGGCGGCGGGTCGGTCGCGTGGAAGGTCGGGACCACGACACCGAACGACGGCAGCACCTGCAGCCCCGGCCCGTCGACGGTGTAGCGCAGCGCGTCCGGGTCGAGGTTGTCGCCCGGACGTGCGCCGGCGCCGACACCGAGGTGGTACAGCAACACGTCGCTCGAGGTCCAGGAGAAGGACATCTCCCCGACCTCGGCGCCGATCGCAGTCTGCGGGTCGATGGGCATCAGGCGGCCTCGCGAGCTATGTCCTCGGCCGCCAGGTAGCCGAACGCCAGCGCCGGCCCGATGGTCGCGCCGGGTCCGGCGTAGGTGCGGCCCATGACTGCCGACGAGACGTTGCCGGCGGCGTACAAGCCACCGATGACCGAGCCGTCCGGCCTGAGCACCCGGGCCCGCTCGTCGGTGACGAGGCCGCCCTTGGTCCCGAGGTCGCCCGGCACGATCTTGACCGCGTAGAACGGCGCCTGGTCGATCGCGTGGAGGGATGGGTTCGGCTTGACCCTGGGGTCGGAGTAGTACTTGTCGTAGGCGCTCTCACCGCGGTGGAAGTCCTCGTCCACCCCGGCCGAGGCGAAGCCGTTGAACCGGTCGACGGTCTCGCGGAGTGCAGTCGCGGGCACGTCGATCTCCGCGGCCAGCCCCTCGAGGGTGGCGGCCTTCTTGACGGTGCCGTGCTTGTACCAATGGCCGGGGAAGGGCTGGCGCGGCGAGAGACCGGCGAACACGTAGCGGTTGCGGTAGCGCTGGTCGATGACCATCCAGGCCGGCACGTGGCCGATCCCGGTGGCCTCGCCCTGGTAGATCTCGTGCACCGCCTCGACGTACGGCAGCGCCTCGTTCATGAACCGCTGCCCGGCCTGGTTGACGATGATCGAGCCAGGCAGGTTGCGCTCGGCGAGGCAGAACCACGGCCCGTTCGGCAGCGGGATCGTGGGCCCCCACCAGGCGTCGTCGAGCAGGTCGGTCTGAGCGCCGGCCGCAATGCCGGCCAGGATCCCACCGCCGGTGTTGAACTCGGAGCCGGTCGTCCAGTCGACCGAGATGGGGTGCGGCTGGTACTTCTCGCGCATCTCCAGGTTCTTCTCGAAGCCGCCGCTGCCGAGGATGACGCCGTGGCGGGCCCGGATCGTGGCCTCCTGGCCGCCTCGGCTGACCCGGACGCCGGTGACCCGGTCGTGCTCGAGCACGAGGCCGGTCAGCTCGGTGTCGTAGTGGACGGGTACGCCGGCATCGACGAGCCCCTGGCGCAGGCCGATCGCGATCGCGTTGCCCATCGCGAACATCCGGCGCCGGAGCAGGCTGCTCAGGATCCGTCTGAGCACCACCTTGACCATCGTCACCGGGCCGCGCCAGGAGCGCAGCCCGAGGCTGATCTTGCGGAAGTCCGCCTGGGTGACGATCAGGTTGGCGGGCGCCTTGGCGTACTGCGGATGCAGCCGGTCGAGCTCGGCGCCGAGGAAACGCGCGTCCAGCGGGACCGGCTCGGCCGAGCGGCCCAGCGGCCTGCCGCCGGGCGCCTCGGGGTGGTAGTCGGCGTATTCCGGGACCCACTGGAACCGCACCGGGGTGTGGTGGCGGATGAAGTCGAGGACCTCGGGGCCGCGGTCGAGGTAGGTGTCGCGGCGCACTTTGGGCACCACGTCGCCGACGATCGAGTCGAGGTACACCTTTGACTGCGCCAGGTCGTCGGGGGAAACCTGCCCGGCCGCCGCGAGGGCGTAGTTGCCGGGCATCCACACCCCGCCACCGCTGCGCGCGGTGGAGCCGCCGAAGTAGCCGCTCTTCTCGACCAGGACGACGTCCAGCCCCTGCTTGGCGGCCGCCAGCGCGGCGCACATGCCGGCTCCGCCGGCGCCCACGACCACGACGTCCACTTCCCCTGGCAAAGGGTCCTGGAGGGGGGCGCTCATGGCGCAAAACTGTAACAGGTTCTACTATCGATCAGTGACCTCCCAGGATGCGGCCGCGCCCAACATTGGGGCCGCCGTCGCCCGGCTGGCAACCGCCCTGGAGACCCGCGTCCCGTGTGCCGCGGTGCGCGACCTGATCGGCACCGACGACCTCGCCGCGGCGTACGCCGTGCAGCAGGGACTGGTGCAGAAGCGCCTCGCATCGGGTGCCACGGTGGTGGGCCGCAAGATCGGCGCCACGTCCGAGGCGGTCCAGAACCAGCTGGGCGTCGACCAGCCCGACTTCGGCTACCTGCTGGACGACATGGACGTCAGCGACGACGCTGCATCGTCTGCTGGGATCTCCATGCGCACGCTGCTGCAGCCGCGCGTGGAGGCCGAGGTCGCGTTCCGGCTGGGCCGCGACATCGACCCGTCCGACGAGGCCGACATCACGATCGAGCTGGTGCGGGACGCCGTCGATGTCGCCGTCCCGGCGCTGGAGATCGTGGACTCGCGGATCGACCAGTGGGACATCACGTTCACCGACACCGTGGCCGACAACGCCTCGAGCGGTCTCTACGTCGTCGGCCGCGAGGGCAGGCGGCTCGACGAGCTGGAGCCGCGGGACGTCGAGATGTCGCTCACCATCAACGGAGAGGTGCGGTCTTCGGGCAACGGCGCCGCCTGCCTCGGCGACCCGCTGGAAGCGCTGCGGTGGCTGGCCGTGCAGTGCCACCGCTTCGGCGACCCGCTGCGGGCCGGCCAGGTCGTGCTGTCCGGAGCCCTGGGTCCGTTCGTGCCGTTCGCCGCGGGTGACCGCGTCGAGGCGTCCATCAGCGGGTTCGAGCCGCTGGTTGCCAATTTCAACGACTAGCTTTGAGGAGTCTGATGAAGCGCACCGCCGCCATCGTCGGGCCGGGCAACATCGGCACCGACCTGATGTACAAGCTGCTGCGATCCGAGGTGATCGAGCCGCGCTGGATGATCGGGGTCGACCCGACCAGCGAGGGGCTCAAGCTCGCCGCCGACCTCGGACTCGAGTCCACCCACGAGGGCGTGGACTGGCTGCTCAAGCAGGACGAGCTGCCCGACCTCATCTTCGAGGCCACCTCGGCCTACGTGCACCGTGAGTACGCGCCACGCTACGAGGAGGCCGGCATCCGTGCGGTCGACCTCACGCCCGCTGCCGTCGGTCCGGCTGTGATCCCGCCGGTCAACGGCGAGGAGCACGTCGGCGCCATGAACGTCAACATGATCACCTGCGGCGGCCAGGCCACGATCCCGATGGTCGCGGCAGTCTCGCGGGCTGCGACGGTTTCGTACGCCGAGATCGTCGCCTCGGTCGCCTCGACGTCCGCCGGGCCGGGCACCCGGGCCAACATCGACGAGTTCACGCGCACGACGGCGCGTGGGGTCGAGACCATCGGCGGCGCCGAGCGCGGCAAGGCGATCATCATCCTCAACCCCGCCGAGCCGCCGATGATCATGCGAGACACGATCTTCTGTGCGGTGCCGCCCGACGCCGACCGCGACGCGATCGTCCAGTCGATCGTCGCGATGGAGAAGGCGGTGCAGGAGTACGTGCCCGGCTATCGGCTGCTCCAGGAGCCACAGATCGACGAGCCGTCGGCCGCGACGCAGGGCCAGACGAAGGTGTCGATCTTCGTCGAGGTCGAGGGCGCGGGGGACTACCTGCCGCCGTACTCCGGGAACCTCGACATCATGACCGCCGCCGCCGCGCAGGTCGGCGAGAACATTGCTAGGGCCATCGGTGGTTGAGCCCGGAGGCCGTCCACGGCCGACGGTGTCGAAACCACCGCAAGGAAGGCACTGAGATGACTACAGACATCAACGCTCTCGAGCGGACCTGGTCCGGCACCCATGGCAACGAGCCGTGGGGTGAGCTCGACCTCCGCCTGACCGACACCTGCCTGCGCGACGGGTCGCACCACAAGCGCCACCAGTTCACGGCGCAGGAGGTGCACGACATCGTCGAGGCACTCGACGGCTCCGGCATCCCCGTCATCGAGGTCACCCACGGCGACGGGTTGGGCGGCTCGTCGTTCAACTACGGCTTCTCGAAGACGCCCGAGCAGGAGCTCATCAAGATCGCGGCCGAGACGGCCAAGCGAGCCAAGATCGCCTTCCTCATGCTCCCCGGTGTCGGCACCAAGGACGACATCCGGGCCGCGCAGGACAACGGCGGCCAGATCTGCCGCATTGCGACGCACTGCACCGAGGCCGACGTCTCCATCCAGCACTTCGGCCTGGCCCGGGAGCTGGGCCTCGAGACGGTCGGGTTCCTGATGATGAGCCACACCCAGCCGCCGGAGGTGCTGGCCAAGCAGGCGCGGATCATGGTCGACGCCGGGTGCCAGTGCGTCTACGTCGTCGACTCGGCCGGCGCATTGATCATGGAGCAGACCGCCGACCGGGTCTCCGCGATCGTCGCCGAGGTCGGGGACGTGGCCGACGTCGGTTTCCACGGCCACGAGAACCTCGGCCTCGGGGTCGCGAACACGATCGTCGCTGCCCGTGCCGGCGCCACCCAGATCGACGGTTCGGTCCGCCGCTTCGGCGCCGGCGCGGGGAACACGCCTCTGGAGGCGTTCATCGGGGTCTGCGACAAGCTCGGCTGGACCACCGGCGTCGACTTCCTCCAGATCGTCGACGCCTCCGAGGACGTCATCAAGCCGGCCATGCCCGAGGAGTGCCAGCTCGACCGGATGACGCTGATGATGGGCTACGCCGGCGTCTACTCGTCGTTCCTCAAGCACGCCGGCAACGCCGCGGACCGCTACGGCGTGTCGGGCGCCAAGATCCTGCTCGAGGCCGGTCGCCGCAAGCTGATCGGCGGCCAGGAGGACCAGCTGATCGACATTGCCCTGATGCTCAAGGCCGAGCAGGACAAGGCTCTTGCAAATTCGGGGCAGGCGAACAGCTGATCGATCCTCACTAGGCTCGGCTCGTGGACTCCGAGGAGCTGCGGCTGGCGGTGTACGCCGCGTTCTCCGAGGGGCACTCGCCAACCGTCGCCGGACTTGCGGCTCAGGGCGGCGTACCGGAGCCCGAGGTGCACGGGGGGCTCGCCGCACTGGCCGAGCAACGCCACGTCGTGCTCGGCGCGGACGGCGAGATCGTCATGGCGCACCCTTTCACCGCCGTACCGCTCGGGTTCTCGGTGATGGGGAAATCGACGCTGTGGTGGGGCGGCTGCGCGTGGGACTCGTTCGCGATCCCGCACCTCCTGCCCGATCAGGCACCGGTCCTGGTCGCCACGACCTGCCCGGGGTGCGGGCGGGCGCATGCCTTCATGGTGGGCACGAGCGAGCCACCGGAGGGCGACCAGATCGCACACTTCCTCGTTCCCGTCGCGCGGATGTGGGACGACGTCGTGCACACCTGCGGCCACCAGCGGATCTTCTGCTCGATGGCGTGCGTCGACGCGTGGCTGGCCGAGACCGGACACGAACGCGGGTACGTCATGGACCTCGCCACGCTCTGGCGTTTCGCCTCCGGCTGGTACGACGGCCGGCTGGAGCGCGGGTACACGCGCCGCGAGCCGAGCGAGGCGGCCGACTACCTGCGCAGTGTCGGCTTGTCGGGGCCGTTCTGGGGGCTCTGATCCTGGGAATGGTGGCAGGGTCGAGCGCATGGAAGATCCCAAGGAGACCCTGGTCCGCTACCTCCAGCTCGCCCGGGACGCGATGGTCTGGAAGGTCGAGGCGCTGAGCGAGTACGACGCCCGCCGGCCGCTCACGCCGACCGGCACCAACCTGCTCGGGCTGGTGAAGCACCTCGCGAGCATCGAGCTCGGCTACTTCGGCGACACGTTCGGCCGCCCGAGCGGGATCGCGCTGCCGTGGCACGCCGACGATGCCGACCCGAACGACGACCTGTACCTGACAGCCGACGAGAGCCGCGAGTGGGTGCTGGGCCTATACCGGACCGCGCAGGAGAACGCCGCGCAGACCTTCGCGGAGCTCGACCTCGACGCGCAGGGCCGGGTCCCGTGGTGGCCGGAGGAACGCAATCCCGTGACCCTCCACCAGATCCTCGTGCACATGGTGGCCGAGACCCATCGGCACGCCGGCCACGCCGACATCGTGCGGGAGACGATCGACGGCAGCGCCGGCCGGTTCGCCGGTGACGCCAACATGGACGAGGCCTACGACTGGCCGGCGCACGTCGCACGTGTCGAGGAGGCGGCGCGCTCGGCCTCCCGGTGACTCCAATGATCGACACCGGACTAGAACGTGTTCTAGTATTGGTGGCGCACCATTGGAGGAGGAGAGAGCAATGTCCCAGGCTGTGGCTCAGTCAGTACTCGGCGGGGTCCGAGACCTGCTGCCCACGATTCGTGACCGGGCCGACGAGGCCGAGCGCCTGCGCGTCGTCCCCGAGGCGTCGATCAAGGAGCTGGAGGAGGTCGGGTTCTTCCGGCTGCTCCAGCCCAAGAGGTTCGACGGCCTCGAGGCTGACCCGATCACGTTCTACACAGCGGTCCGCGACATCGCGAGCGCATGCGGCTCGACCGGCTGGGTCTCCAGCGTGGTCGGCGTCCACCCGTGGCAGGTAGCGCTGTTCGCGGATGAGGCGCAGCAAGCGGTCTGGGGCGAAGACACCAACACGCGGCTGAGCTCGTCGTACGCGCCGACGGGCAAGGCCACGGTGGCCGACGGGGGTTACACCCTCTCCGGCAAGTGGAGCTTCAGCTCCGGGTGCGACCACTGCACCTGGGTGCTTCTCGGCGGCCTGGTCTTCAACGCCGAGGGCAACGTCGTCGACTTCAAGACGTTCATGGTCCCGCGCAAGGACTACACGATCGTCGACGTCTGGAACGTCGTCGGCCTGCGCGGCACCGGCTCCAACGACATCGTCGTCGACGACGTGTTCATCCCCGAGGCGTTCACGCTCAGCATGAGCGAGACCGGCCAGTGCAAGGGACCCGGCCAGGAGCAGAACCCCTCCGACCTCTACAAGCTGCCCTTCCACTCGATCTTCACCGGCACCATCACCACCCCGATCGTCGGCATGGCGATGGGCGCCTACAACGAGCACGTCGAGATGCAGCAGAAGCGCACACGCGCCGCCTACCTCGGCGAGAAGGCCTCGCTCGACCCGTTCGCCGCCGTACGCATCGCGAGGGCGTCCTCGGAGATCGACGCCGCCTGGGCGCTGCTGGTCAACAACATCCGCGAGGAGCAGGACTACATCGCCAGGGGCGAGCGGATCCCGCTCCAGACCCGGCTCAAGGTACGTCGCGACCAGGTGCTCGGCAGCCAGCGGGCGATCGACGCGATCGACTCGCTCTTCGAGGCGTCCGGCGGCCGTGCACTGGCGGAGGGCACCTACCTGCAGCGCGCCTGGCGCGACGCCCACGCCGGCCGGGTGCACGCTGCCAACGACCCCGAGCGGGCGCTGCAGATGTTCGGCGCCCACGAGTTCGGCCACAAGATCGACCCCGGGATGTACTGACGTGCCCCTCGCCAAGGAGGACGTCCGGCGGTCCGCCAAGGCCAAGGACCTCACCCTCGACTACTACGAAGCCGGGCCCGAGAGGCCAACCGGCGTCGGCGGCGACCTGCCGCTTGTGATGCTGCACGGCGGCGGTCCAGGCGCATCCGCGTGGTCCAACTTCGGCGCCGCGCTGCCCAGGTTCGCCGCGACGTTCCGGACCCTGCTGGTCGACCAGCCCGGCTTCGGCGGCAGCGACAAGCCGCCGGTGGTCGGCAACTACTACCGGTTCGCCGCCGACCACGTCGTCGCGCTGCTCGACGAGCTGGGCGTCGACCGGGTGCACCTGCTCGGCAACAGCCTCGGCGGCGGTACGGCGATGCGGCTGGCGCTGGAGCACCCAGACCGCGTCGGCCGGCTCGTGCTGATGGGGCCGGGTGGCCTGTCGCTCAACCTGTTCCACGCCGACCCCACCGAGGGTGTGCAGCGGCTGATGGACTTCGGCGCAAACCCGACCCGTGAGTCCCTCCGGGCATTCATCCAGACCATGGTCGTCAACCAGGAGCTGGTCACCGACGAGCTGGTCGAGGAGCGGTTCGCCGATGCCACCGCGCCAGGCGCGCAGGACGCGATGCGCTCGATGGGCATGTCGTTCTGGAACCCGGAGACCGCCGAGGACGGCATGCTCTGGCGCGAGGCGCACAAGCTCCGCAAGCACACACTCCTGACCTGGGGCCGTGAGGACCGCGTCAACCCGCTCGACGGGGCCATGGTCGCGCTCAAGCTGATCCCCAAGGCGACCCTGCATGTCTTCCCGAACTGTGGGCACTGGGCCCAGATCGAGGCCGCCGAGGAGTTCGCCGAGGTCGCCACGGCCTTCCTGTCCCGCCACGTCGAGAGGGAGCGCTCATGATCGACATCAAGTCCATGGGCTACGTCCGCGTCGCCTCGACCGACCCCGAGCAGTGGCGGCTCTTCGCCGGCAAGGTGCTGGGCCTGGCCGAGGGCCGCGGCCCCAACCCCGACCACCAGTACTGGCGGATCGACCAGGTCTCGGCTCGCCTCGTCGTCTTTCCCTCTGACGTCGACCAGCTCGACTGCGTCGGCTGGGAGCTGGCCGACCACGCGGCGCTCCAGGAGGCCCGCGAGCACCTCGAGAAGGCCGGGGTCGAGGTCGAGGAGGGCACCCGGGAGGAGCTCGACGAACGTCGGGTCCAGGAGCTGGTCCGGTTCCGCGACCCCTTCGACAACGTCTTCGAGCTGTTCCACGGGATCACCTACGAGTCCCGGCCTGTCGTGCCGCCGTACGCCGCGACGTTCGTCACCGGCGACCAGGGGATGGGCCACATCGTGCTGCCGGTCACCGACGACGTCGAGGCACTGCACTTCTACCGCGACACGCTCGGGTTCCGGCTGCGCGACTCGATGAGCATGCCGGGCGAGTTCGTCGGCAAGGAGCCGGGCTCCAAGGTCTGGCTGCGCTTCCTAGGCGTCAACCCGCGGCACCACTCGCTGGCGTTCCTGCCGATGCCGAACCCGTCCAAGTGCGTGCACATCATGCTCGAGGTCGACGAGCTCGACCACGTCGGCCGCGCCCTGGAGCGGGTGCGCAAGCACAAGGCGCCGCTGTCGGCCACGCTGGGCCGGCACATGAACGACGAGATGATCTCGTTCTACGTCAGGTCACCCGGCGGCTTCGACATCGAGTTCGGCACCGACGGCCTCACCGTCGACGACTCGAGGTGGGTGGCCCGCGAGTCGACTGCGGTCTCGTACTGGGGTCACGACTTCGGCGCGGGTCGATAGGACCTACCGTGAGTGGCGTGAGTGCGGCGAAGCGAGAGTTCCCCGAGGTCCCCGACGGGATGAAGGCGGACGCCCGCGACACCTGGCCGAGCCACGACCTGATCGAGTCGTGGCTGGGCGACTCGATGTACGACTTCCAGTTCCGCCCCGGCGAGGACGTCGTCGTCGACACCGACGACCCGGAGGCCGTGGCCGCCGCCCGTCGGTTCCGCGACGTCCTGGGACGGTTCGCCTCCGGCGTCACCGTCGTGACCGCGATCAGTGGCGGCGCGCCCGTCGGACTGACCTGCCAGTCGTTCTCCAGCGTCTCGTTGAACCCCCCACTGGTGCTGTTCGTCCCGGCCAAGTCGTCGCGGGCCTGGCCGGCGATCCAGCGCTCCGGCAAGTTCTGCGTCAACTTCCTCGCCGCCGACCAGGCCGAGCTGTCCAACCAGATGGCCAGCCGCGGCGTCGACAAGTTCGCCGACGTGACCTGGGCGCCCGCGCCCGCCACCGGGTCCCCGATGATCGAGGACTCCCTGGGCTACGTCGACTGCCAGATCCACAGCGTGCACGAGGCCGGCGACCACTTCGTGGTGATCGGACGGGTCCTCGACCTCGGGGAGCACCAGGCCGACAAGCCGCTGCTGTTCTTCCAGGGCAAGTACGCCAGCACCGAGTCGTAGGGGCTCTGACCTGCGGCTGAGCGTTCAGCCCTCGTCCGCAGTCCGCAGGGAGTCCGCAGCAGCGGCACCCAGCACCTCATCAACCGCGGCCCTCGTCCGGTCCTCGGAGTCCGGCCACAGGTGGCTGTAGGTGTCGAGGGTTTCCTTCGCGGTCGCGTGCCCGAGGCGGGCCTGAACAACCGTGACGGACTCGCCGTGGCGAATGAGGAGGCTGGCGAAGGCCGGATTCCTCCTCCAGACGCCGCCCGACCAAGACCTCACCGACCTGCGGGTCACCGTCCCCACGGGCGACGGCATGCGGCACGTCTACCTCTACGACTCCCAGCCCGACCCGGCCAGCCTCGAGGCGGGGCTGCGGTACATCGGGCAGACCCGCTGAGCCGAATGAGCGTCGCCCGGGACGCCTAGAGTGCCCGCGTGCGACATCGAGCAGATGGGCGGCCTTCGTAACGATGCGGCGCACGGGCACTTGACGATCTCAGCCGCGAGCGCGCGGGCCTTATGGAGCAGCAGGTCAACCTATTCCTTGCGCGCCTCGGCCGGATTCCCGTGGCACACCCCCAGCGACTCTCAGGAGGCTGGGGGTGCTGTTTGCGACCTCTAGTCGGTTGCCGCGTGGAAACGGACTATGTCGGCGAAGACCGTTCCCTGTTGGTCGTACTCGTCCGCGATCTTCTGGAGAGCACCTAGGTCCCCAGTTACCCGATGCGAGATGTCGAGCAACTTCCGCCCCTCAGCGGTGACATTGGGGGTGCGTACAAACGCAGCAACTCGAATGCTCGGTTGGCCGCGGGAGGCAGCGGCGCCCGCGCTTCTTGGGTCTCGTTCAGACGATCGCCATAAGCTTGGATCGCGTTCGGATCAGGCGTTCGACTGGACTGAGCGTTGCTCAGGGATACGGCTTGCATCACCACGGCAGTGTTGGCGCCATTCAACTGCCATGTGGTGGAAAGCAGGAGCAGCCGAACGCCCTCCGCAGAGTTGTAAGTGGGTAGGGCGTTCGGGTTGCTCACCGCAAACGACTGGACGCTCTGCGACCTTTCGTGGTCTCGCCCGAACTCGAACGCCGCCCGCAGCGCCTGGTCATGAGAGATCACCGCCAGCCGCAGGCCGTAGGAACAGGTGACGACGATGACCGCGAGCCCGAACGAGTCAAGCGGGAGGGGACTTCAGTGGCGTTCGTTGTGCGGGCAGTTCCCGCGCCCGTGCTTGCGCCAACACCTGACCCGCCGCCTCCATTGCCCCCACATGTCGCGCACGGTACGTCAGGTCGCACCGGACGACTAAACCCCTAGGGGTGATCCAACCCCAAGGGCAAGCTACGGACCCTCGGGCTGGTGACGTAAGCCTTTTGCGCAGCCGAACGCCCTCCGCAATAGCTCTTCTGCGGAGGGCGTTCGTTCGGAGGGGTTGGGTTTAGCTCGACTGACCCCGCTCGTAGTTGCGGCCCAGCTCGAAGGCGTTCTTCTCGTCGGCCTCGACGTTCCTGCGCGCGCTGTCCGCGAGGTCATGGGAGACCGGGTCGGCGGCCCGATGCCCGTCCTGGCCGCGCTTGAGGATGACCCCCAGGTCGCCGTTCTCGAGCAGGTGGATGTTGTGGGACGATCCGCTGTCCCAGCGCTCCGTGATGGACAGGTGCAGCGGCTCGACCTCGATCCGGTCGTGAGCCAGTTGTCGCGCACCGCCGCGTTCCCCGAGCCGGCCGCCAAACTTGCGGCCGGCTGGATCTGGAAGCTCGAGGACGTCAAGACCTGGGCGCGGGAGACTGGGCGCCTCTAGTCCGCACAGAGTCCGCAGGACAGTCCGCGCCAGCCAACTCAGTCAACGCCACTCAACGGAGAAACCGCAGGTCAGACGGCCTGTCGATTCTTCCGTCGCAGGTCAGAGCCCCGCGTGAGCACTTCCAGGGCAAGTACGCCAGCACCGACACGTAGTCGCGGCGCACCGGGTCTTCGGGCACTCCGCAGGGGCAGGTTCTCGCGCTGCACGAACCTGCAGGTCCGCAACCGTTGACCCACCTGGGGGGTCGGTTGCGTACTTGGGCGCCGGATCGAGGCGGTGCTCAGCTGCGCCCGCATCGATCCGCGTCGCCCTGTCCAACCGTCGCCTGCCCGAAGACCCGGAGAACCCAATGCGCACACGCACGACCACCCGGCTCCGTACGACGCTGATCGGCGCCGTCGCGGCCACCGCCCTCGCGGCCTCGACCCTCACCGGCGCCACCCCCGCCGCTGCGGTCGCGGCCCCCTCGCCCGACCTGTCGGTGACCAACGCCACTGCCCACCTCCAGCAGTTCCAGGACATCGCCAACGCCAACGGCGGCAACCGCGCGACCGGCCGGCCCGGCTACAAGGCGTCGGTCGACTGGGTGAAGTCCAGGCTCGACGCGGCCGGCTACACCACACAGGTGCAGACCTTCTCGACCTCGTCCGGGACGTCGTACAACCTGATCGCGGACTGGCCGGGCGGCAACCCCGAGCACGTCGTCATGGTCGGCGCACACCTCGACAGCGTGAACAGCGGGCCCGGCATCAACGACAACGGGACCGGCTCGGCCAGCATCCTCGAGGCGGCCCTGGCCTGGGCGGCCAGCGGCAACGTCCCCCGCAACCACATGCGCTTCGCGTGGTGGGGCGCGGAGGAGCAGGGCCTGCTCGGCTCCAACCACTACATGCGCAACCTGCCGACCGCCGACAAGGACCGCATCGAGCTCTACCAGAACTACGACATGACCGGCTCGCCCAACCCCGGCTACTTCGTCTACAACGACAACCCGGCGGGCAACGGCGCCCGGGACAGCCTGACCGCCTACTACAACTCCAAGGGCATCCCCTGGGAGTACATCGACCCGCAGGGGCGGTCCGACCACGCGTCGTTCCGCAGCTACGGCATCCCCACCACCGGCATCTTCTCCGGCGCTGAGGGGATCAAGACCGCGGCCCAGGCCCAGAAGTGGGGCGGGACGGCCGGCCGCGCCTTCGACCCGTGCTACCACTCCTCCTGCGACACCATGTCCAACCTCAGCAGCACCGCCCTCGACCGCAACCTCGACGCGATCGGCCACATGATCTGGCTCTACGCCGACCACGACTACACGCCCGCCCCGGGTGGCAACCTGCTCGCCAACCCCGGCTTCGAGTCGGGCGCGACCGCGTGGACCGGCACCACTGGGGTCATCACCAACAGCACGTCAAAGCCCGCTCGCACCGGAACGTGGAAGGCATGGCTCGGCGGCAACGGTCGCACCATCTCGGAGAACGTGTCGCAGTCGGTGACGATCCCCTCGACCGCCACCGCGGCGACGTTGTCGTACTGGGTCCGGACCGACACGGCTGAGAGCGGCTCGACGGTCTACGACACCATGAGGGTTCAGATCATCAGCGGGACGACGACCACCACGCTGCGGACCTTCAGCAACGTCGGGACCAACTCGACGTACACCCAGGCGAGCCACACCCTGCTCGCCTACAAGGGCCGGACCATCACGATCCGGTTCCTGGCCAGCGAGGACTCGTCGCTGCAGACGAGCTTCGTGGTCGACGACACCGCGGTGAGCGTCAACTGACCTCCCAGGACCAGGACAAGTACGCCAGCACCGACGACTGATAGACCAGAGGCGTGGTCACCCACCCACTCTGGCGTCCGTTCGAGCTGGCCGACCTCGACGAGGTCGCCAAGGCACGAGTCGGCAACCCGCCGCCACGCACGATCACAGTGGTCCCGTACGACGACGCCTGGCCGGCCCGGTTCGCCGCGCTCGAGGAGCTGGTCCGAGGGGCTCTGGGGGAGCGGGTGCTCGCGCTCGACCACGTCGGCTCGACCGCCGTGCCCGGGCTGGCTGCCAAGCCGGTGATCGACGTGGACCTGACCGTGGCCGACAGCGCCGACGAGGCGGCGTACGTTCCCGACCTTCAGGCGGCGGGGTTCGCGCTGCGGATCCGCGAGCCGGACTGGGAGGAGCACCGGCTGCTCACCGACGCGGGGCTCACCACCAACCTGCACGTGTTCTCACCCGGTAGCCCCGAGCTCGGCCGGCACCTCATGTTCCGCGACTGGCTGCGCACCCACGACGACGACCGCGCGGCCTACGCCGCCCTCAAGACAGAGCTGGGGAGCCGGGGCTTCACCGACGGGATGGACTACAACAACCACAAGGGCGAGTTGGTCTACGACATCTACGAGCGGATCTTCGCCGCAGACCCGGCGTACGAGCACGACCCGCAGCCGCGGGCTCAGGGCTCCAGACAGGCCGGGATCGAGTCCACCTGGCCCTGAGGCTGCTCGGTGCTGCCACCGGGACCGTAGATCTTGACCCAGTCCACCGTGGGGAACTGACGCAAGGTGGGCGCGATCTCGCCGGCGACCGTGATCGTCGAACCGCCGCTGTTGCACCCGCGAGTCAGCCGGACCCGGGCGATGCGCGCGGCGATCTGCAGGTCGTCGAACCCCCATGCGCCCGAGCGCACGAGTCGCAATCCGGTCGACCGCTCCTGCGGAGTTGGCCCGGCGAACAGCGCGTGCAGCGCGGCGGCTGCCGGAGCGTCACTCCGGACCTGCCGCTTGCGCGGGACGAAGTAGGGCTCGTTGCCGGTGCCGACCGCATTGCTGTCGACCAGCCAGACCTTGCGCGTGCTGGTGGGGAACCCCGCACGGACGTCGACGACGATCCGGTCGGGGTTCTGCAGCTCCGTGACGGTGTACGACGTGCGCTTCTGCACGCCCAGGCCGAAGGTCACCGTCCCCTCGAAGTCACCCGCATCGACCGCGGTGATCACGTTGGGCAGCGCGAAGGCGGTCCGGGACCTGATGGTGGCGCCGCTCTGGTCGTGAGCGGTGGCCCCTTGGAAAACCACCATCAAGACTTTCACGCCGGCCACGCGCGCGGGCAGCCCCGAGCCGTCGTGGTGCAGGGTGTCGACCCAGTCGAGGAAGAGATCTGGCGGCAGCCCGTTCGTGAAGCCGAAGGTCACCCGGTCGACGTTCCCGATGTGCTCGGCCTGCACCGACGTCAGGGTCGGGAGCGGGATGCGACCCGCTGTCGTGGCATCGGCCGCGGGAGTCGCGGTCGCCGACATGGCGGGGAACAGCAGGGAAAGGCCGAGGGCGCCGATGGCGACCCCGAGCCCCAGGTACTTGAACCTCATGACGACATCCTCACCCGCTCAGCGTCTCAGATGCGAGAGGCGTCCACTCCCGGCCGAACCAGCGACGCACCCGGTCGGCCGAACCTCACTGCTTCCTGAGGTGCACAGCAATGCGCCGAGCGTCGGCCGCGTGGCGGCGCAAGGTGCCCTCAACTGCGGGGCGGAAGCCGGCGAAGAACAGGCCCGGTGTGGTTGCTGACGGGCCTGGAAGTGGAGGGCGCGGGCATCCGCGTTCGTCGAGCAAGCCGAGATGGGCCACGAGGGGCTCGAGACCGCATCGGAAACCGGTCGCCAGGATCACGATGTCCGCCTGAGCGACCTTGCCGTCTGCCAGCCGGACTCCCTGGGGCGCCCAGCCGACGGCCGCCGGAACCACGCGGACCCGCGACTCGCGGAGCGCCCGCACGAAACCGCTGTCAACAGCGGCCGTCACACCGGTCGTGGCGAACCGCGTGTAGACCCCCGTCCTCGGGCGCGGCACACCGTATCGGGCCAGGTCGCCGGTGGTCATCCTGGCGGTGGCGCTCGTCATCGCGTCCCGCGTCCGCAACGGGAGCCACCTCGTCGCCACCGCCATCGCTTGGAGGGGAAGCCCGAGGTACTCGCGGGGCAGGATCGTCGGCGGCGTACGCATCGCGACCGTGACCTCGGCTCCGATGGCAGCGAGGTGGCCCGCGATGTCGATCCCGGAGTTGCCCGCCCCGACCACCACGACGCGTCGACCCTTGAGGTCGGCAAGGCCCCGGAGGTCGGCCACGTGCCGCACCTCTCCCTGGTACGAAGCAGCATCGGGCCAGTCGGGCGTGTGCGGGACCGCGTCGTGGCCGGTGGCCACGACCACGTTCGCGGCCTCGAGCGCGCCCTCGTCGGTCTCGACGATCCAGCCGGCCTCCGGTTCCCGGAGCAGGCGCAGCGCAGTTATCCCGGTGCGTGGTGGCGTCAGCAGACTGTTCGCGGCCGACTGCAGGTAGTCGACGTAGTCGTCCCGGGCCGGCCACCGTCCCGCCGAGCGAGGGATCCGCCTACCGGGCAGCGCAGAGGTGGAGCGGATGGTGTTCAACCTCAGCTCGGCGTACCGCGCTCGCCACGACGCGGCGGCGCTGGCCCTTTCAAGGACAGTCACCTCCCCTCGCACGCGGAAAAGGCGCTGGAGCCGCAGCGCCACCGCGAGGCCGGCCGGCCCCGCGCCAAGGACGATGACGCGCGGTGGCGCGCCGCCCGGGCACATATCGACACGCTAGGACCGCGTCCCCGCGCATGCCAGCGATTCGATCGCTGGCCCGCAGGGCGCCGGGAGACCGATGAGTCCCCAGCACTCGCGCGGTCGGTCTTGTCAGCGACCCTGAACGGACGGGTCCTCGGACCTGAGGAGCTTTCATGACATCCGTACGCACCCACCTGTGGTTCGGGAACGACAAGGCGGTCCAGGCGGCGAACTTCTATGCGGAGCACATCCCGAACTCGGCCGTCACACGAGTGTTCACAGCACGCAGTGATCCCGGCAGCTCCGTAGCCGAGGTCGTCGAGTTCACCGTGGCGGGACACGATGTCATCGGACTCAACGCTGGACCGGAGTTCCATCTCAACGAGGCGTTCTCCTTCTATCTCCGCGTCGACGGGCAGGAGGAGGTCGACCACTACTGGGAGATCCTCACCGCCGACGGCGGCGAGCCCGGTCCCTGTGGCTGGTGCAAGGACCAGTACGGCGTCTCTTGGCAGGTCATCCCCCGCGAGCTCGAGGAGCTGTCGGGTGACTACACCACCGCTGCCAACCAGCGCGTCTGTCAAGCCATGCTGAAGATGGGCAGGATCGACGTCGCCGAGCTCCAGACGGCCTACGACGGCGCCTGACCACCCGGTGTTCCGACCCCACGACATGGCCGATATTGGAATGAGTTGAACCATGTCATCGGTAGCGGCGTGTCTCTGGGTGACTGATCCGCTACTGACTCGGAGGTTTCGTGATGCGCAAGTCCCACCTGGCCACACTGCTCGCCCTGCTCCTCGCCGCGATCGCGTTCATGGCGGGTCCCGCCACCGCCGGCGGCCAGCCGTTCTCGACCATGCTGTCCGGCGCCAACGAGGTCTCCAACACTGGCGTCCCCGGGGTCGGCGACCCGGACGGCACCGGTACCGCGGCACTGACCATCAACCGCGGCCAGGGCACGATCTGCTGGAACATCGAGGTCGCCAACCTGTCCAACTTCGCCGCTGCGCACATCCACAATGCCCCGGCCGGCGCGAACGGCCCGATCGTCGTGCACCTCAGCGACGGCAGCGGCTGCGAGGAGGTCGGCAAGCAGCTGGCCAAGACCATCGCGAAGAACCCGTCTGCCTACTACGTCAACGTGCACAGCTCGGAGTTCCCGGCCGGCGCGGTCCGCGGCCAACTCGGCTAGCGCGGCCCGCCCCTCACGGGTCGCGATGTCGGTGGTGGCGTCTAGCGTGAGACCCATGAACAACGACCTGCCCGACCTGGATGCGAGTGGCCTGCTGGTTGCTGCGTCCGAGTCGGTGCGGGCCCGTCGGCTGGCTGAGGTGCGTGACCTTCAGGTCCTGGCTCAGTGGGCTGGGGTGCACTCTGCTGATCCTGGGCAGGATCCGACCCAGGAGTGGGACTCGCTGGTCCAGCTGGGTGGTGAGGGGACGCCGGGGGTGCAGGACTTCTGTCTCGGCGAGATCGCCCTGGCCCGCGGCACCGGCGTCACCGCGACGGCCAACGCGACGGCCGACACCCTCGACCTGATCCACCGGCTGCCGCTGACCTGGGCGGTCTGCGAGGACGGCGACGCCGAGGTCTATATCGCTCGCCGGGTCGCGAAGCTGTCCCGGCATCTGCCGGCCGACCGGGTCGGTGTGGTGGACCGCGCGGTGGCGGCGATCATCGCCCACGAGGCCGGCGGGCGGTCATCGCCCGCGTCGAGGCCGGCGACGCGGTCTGGGTCGAGGCCATCGTCGCCCGGGTGGCCGAGATCCTGGCGCCGCGCTACCCCGAGGCCAGTGCCGACGAGCTGCGGTCGATCGCGTTCGGCTGGCTGGCCCGGCCCGCCGAGCTGCTCGCGCTGCTGCTGGAGCACCGCGACGAGCAGGAGGAGCTGGACCTCGATCCCAGCCGCGCCACCGCATTCCCTGCAGACCTGCTCGATGCGCTCCGCGACGTGGACTTGTCGCCGCTGGCCCCCCAGGCGGTGCTCTACGTCCACCTCCACCAGGCCGCGGTCCACGGCGCGGGTGGCATCGCCCGGGTCGAGGGACTGGGCCCGGTCACGTTGACCGGGCTGCAGGCGCTGCTCGCCCGCACCCGCCTGACCGTCAAGCCGGTGCTCGATCTTTCCGACCGGGTCCGGGCCACCGGGCCAGACCGGCACCCACAACTCCGGCCCCCTGGGCCGGCGACATCACCGCTGCAAGACCCATGCCGGCTACCGCTCCAGACAGTGCGGTGCAGGCAGATACGTCTGGCTGACCCCACACGGGCTCGGCTTCCTGGTCGACCACCATGGCACCCGCCGCATCACTGCCAAGCACGCCCGGATGATCCTCGAGGCCCCACCCGGGGTGGACCTCTACCCGGCGTGACGGCTACAGCTCGATCTGGGCGCGGTGCACATGCGGGGCGCCGTAGAGCTGTGACAGCGCGTGCGCCCGCTTGAAGACCAGCTGGGCGTCGTGCTCCCAGGTGATCGCGATGCCACCGTGCAGCTGGACCGTCTCCGCGGCGATCTTGTTGAGCGCGTCGGAGCAGTAGGACTTGGCGACATGCGTGAGCCGGGCCGCGTTCGGGGCGTTCGTCGAGACGGCGTACGACGCCGCCCACGAGGCGGAGCGGGACATCTCGACCAGCACCAGAAGGTCCGCCATCCGGTGCTTGAGCGCCTGGAAGGAGCCGATCGGCCGGCCGAACTGCACCCGCTCCTTGGAGTAGGCGACCGTCATCTCCAGCGCGCGGGCAGCGAGGCCCGCCGAGAGCGCCGCGACGCCCACTGCGCCGACCAGCTCCGCCCGCTCGGACGCAGCTGCTCCGTCGCCTATCGGGGTCCCGCTGTTCGCGTCGAGTGACCCCAAGCGGATGGTCTGGTCCATGGATGGCAACCACACGGGGTCACTCGACGCCGGATCGAGCTCCACCAGGCCGTCGTCGGTCGCGGCGACCAGCACCGAGGCCTGGTCCGCGAACAGCGCTGGCTGGCCAGGGACGACGAACGCGACGACCTCGCCGGCCGCGATCCTGGGCAGCAGCCGCTTCTTCGCCCCCTCGTCGGCGCCGGCCAGCAGCGCTTCGGAGGTCACCAGGGACGACAGCAGGGGAGAGGGCGCCAGCGAGCGACCGACCTCCTCCAACGCGATCAGAGACTCGAGCAGCGAGAACCCGGCGCCGTCGTACTCCTCGGGGATCGCCAGCGCGGCCACCCCGATCTGCTCGCACAGCGTCTGCCAGAGCGACTCGTCGTAGCCCGCCTCGGAGACCATTGCCGCGCGGACGGCAGCGCTGTCCGCGCGCTTGGACAGCAACGCGCGAACCGTCGCGGCCAGCTCCTGCTGCTCCTCCGAGAAGGCGAACTCCATCAGAGCGCCCCAGTGAGGGAGCTGAGCAGCCGCTCACGGTGCGCGCTCGGGGTCCCCCAGGCAGTCACGAGGGCGCGGATCTTGGTGATCCAGATGCTCAGGTCCAGCTCGGCGGTGTAGCCGACCGCGCCGTGCACCTGCAACCCGGTGCGCGAGGCAAGGTACGCCGCATCGGCAGCTGGCCACCTTGGCAGCGCTGGGAGAGATCTCACCCAAGGCAGCGCCGAACACCAGCGGCCGGGCGAAGTCGAGCGCGATCCGGACGTCGGCCAGCGCGTGCTTGATCGCCTGGTAGCTGCCGATCTCGCGGCCGAACTGCTTGCGCTGCTTCACGTACGCGACGCTGTCGGACAGCACCCGCTCGCCGGCGCCGAGCAGCTGCGCGGACACTGCGAGCACCGCGGCGTCGAACGCGGCGTCCCACGCGACCTCGCTGTCGCCGACCGGGAACAGCCGACGGGTCCGGTCGACCGACGGATGCATGGGCCCGATGTCGGTGACGAGCGTGGAGCCGACGTACACCTCGTCGGCGACGTCCGCGTCGAGGGCGTAGGGGACGTGTGGGGGTACGGCGACGGTGGCCACCGACTCGACCTCCCGGCCGAGCGCGACCGGCAGGTACGCCGCCGACTCGACCCAGGGGCCGGGCACCGCGTGCCGGCCCAATGCCTCGAAGGCCACGCACACCTCGACCGGGGTCGCCTCCCTGGCGAGCATGGTCAGGCCCTGCTCGGCGAGGCGCTGCCAGAGCTTGAGACCCGGGCCATGGTCGCCCTCGGCCCACGCCCGTGCGGCGCCGGCCGGGTCAGCACCCGCCAGCAGCGACTCGAGCGAGGCGGCAAAGTCCTCCTGGTCGGTGGTGAGCTCGAACCTCATCGGCCGGCCCCCCGAGGTTCCCGCGGCAGGCCGAGGATGCGCTCGGCGATGATGTTCCGCTGGACCTCGTTGGTGCCGGCGTAGATCGGCCCTGACAGGGCGAACGTGTAGCCGTCCAGCCAGCCCGACTCGAGCTCGGCCCGTGGCCCGAGCAGGTCGAGGGCGGTCTCGTGCAGCGCGATGTCGAGCTCGGACCAGAACACCTTGTTGACCGAGCCGGCCGCCCCCATATCGCCCCCGGCGGCCAGCCGGGTCACCGTGCCCCACGTGTAGAAGCGGTAGGCCTGTGCCTTGACCCAGGCGTCGACGACGGCGTCCGCCGAGCGCAGGTCAACCATCGATTTGTAGAGCTCGACCAGCCGGTCGGCGGCGGCGCAGAACCGGCCGGGGGAGCGGAGCGACAGCCCGCGCTCGTTGCCGGCCGTGCTCATCGCCACCCGCCATCCGTCGCCTGGCGCGCCGAGCACGTCGGAGTCCGGCACGAGGACGTCCTCGAAGAACACCTCCGCGAAGCCCGCCTCGCCGTCCAGCTGGGCAATGGGTCGGACTGTGACCCCGTCGGCGTCGAGCGGGAAGAGGAAGTAGGTCAGGCCGTGGTGCCGCTCGGCCTCGGGATCGGACCGGAACAGCCCGAACCCCCAGTGCGCGTACGTCGCCCGCGACGACCAGGTCTTCTGCCCGTTGAGCACCCAGCCGCCGCGCTCGTAGTCGCGGCGCGCGGTCGAGCGCAGCGAGGCGAGGTCGGACCCGGCCTCGGGCTCGGACCAGCACTGGGCCCAGATCTGATCCCCGGTGGCCATGGTGGGGAGGAACCGGTCCTGCTGTTCCTTCGTCCCGTGGTCGAAGAGGATCGGCGCGAGCAGGAAGATCCCGTTCTGGGAGACCCGCCCCGGCGCCCCGGCTCGGTAGTACTCCTCCTCGAAGATCACCCACTCCACCAGCGACGCCTCGCGGCCGCCGTACTCCTGCGGCCAGGACACCACCGCCCAGCGCGCATCGGCGAGCTGCTGCTCCCACTCCTGGTGGCGGGTCCACCCCTCCTGGGTGTCCATCGACGGCAACGGCTCGGCCGGCACGTTGGCCGCCAGCCACTCGCGCGCCTCGGCCTGGAAGGCGAGCTCGCTCTCGGAGAGGTCAGGTCCATGTCAGCCGCGATCGGACCTCAGCTCCGTCTTGAGCACCTTGCCGGAGAGGTTGCGGGGAAGGCTGTCGGTGAAGACGACCTGGCGCGGCAGCTTGAAGTTGGCCACTCGTTCCTTTGCGAAGGCGACCACGTCGTCCTCGGTGAGGGTCGCGTCCTCGGTCCGGACGACGAAGGCCTTGCCGACCTCACCCAGCCGCTCGTCCGGGACGCCGACCACCGCGACGTCGGCCACGCCCTCGAGCCGGGCCAGTACCTGCTCGACCTCCGCGGGATAGACGTTGAAGCCCCCGGAGATGTACATGTCCTTCAGCCGGTCGGTGATCTTCAGGTTGCCCTGGTCGTCGAGAGAGCCGATGTCGCCGGTGTGCAGCCAGCCGTCCTCGTCGATCGCCTCACGGGTCGCCTCCGGGTCGTCGAGGTAGCCCAGCATCACGTAGTCGCCGCGGACCAGCAGCTCGCCGTTGTCGGCGATCCGGGTCTCCATCCCCGGGATGGCCCGGCCGTTGGTGGTGGCCACCGTCTCGGCGGAGTCGCCGTCGCGGCACATCGTCACGACGACCGCCTCGGTCATGCCGAACGCCGTCACGACCTGGTCGATGGCCAGCTCGTCGCGCATCTTCTCGATCAGCACCACTGGTACGACGGCGGCGCCAGTCACCGCGAGGCGGAGCGAGGACAGGTCGCGCTCGGCGCGACCCGGCGCGTTCAGCAGTGACTGGTAGAGCGTCGGCGCCCCGGGGAACACGGTGATCCGCTCGGACTCGATCAGCCCCATCGTCTCGTCGACGTCGAAGGTCGCCACCGGGTAGAGGGTGCAGCCGGTGACCAGGCCGACCACGATGCCGATCTTGTAGCCGAAGGAGTGGAAGAACGGGTTGACCACCAGATAGCGGTCGTCCTGGCGGACCCCGCCGAGCTCGGCCCACGCCCGGGCCACGCCGATCGTCTGCCGGTGCGCACTCATCGCGCCCTTGGACCGCCCGGTGGTGCCCGAGGTGAACAGGATGTCGGCCACGTCGTCGGGCTGGACGTCCTCGTGACGCATCCCTTCGGCGGTCAGCGCCGCGGCCCTGAGCTCGTCCAGCGGGAAGATGACCCCGTCCTCGACCCCTGCCTTGCTCAGCTCGTAAACCTGGTCCCGCCCGAGAAACCCGTCGTGGACCACGGCCTGGGTGGCTCCGGTGCGCTCGACGATCTCCGCAACTTCGGCACCGACGTAGCGCGAGTTGACCGGGACGAGCACGGCGCCGGCGTAGGAGACGGCGAGCGCGGCGACCGCCCAGTCGATGCTGTTGGGCCCCCAGACCACGATCCGGTCCTCGCAGCACGCGCCGTTGTTGACGTACACCGCACTGGTGGCCTCGACGAGCCGGAGGAGCTCGGCGTAGGAGACCGTGCGGTCACCCTCCACGTACGCGGGATGGTCGCCGAACCGCTCCGCGGCGTCGCGAAGCAGCTCCGGCAGAGTCTCCAAACCAAGCATTTGCTTGGTAGGATAGCAAACATGGACCTGGGCTACTCCGACGAGGACGAGGCCTTCCGGGCCGAGATCCGGGGCTGGCTCGAGGACCACCTCACCGGCGAGTTCGAGGCGCTCAAGGGGCTGGGCGGACCGGGCAAGGAGCACGAGGCGATCGAGGCGCGGCTGGCCTGGAACCGGCACCTGGCCGAGCACGGCTGGACCGGGGTGGGCTGGCCGAAGGAGCACGGAGGCCGCGGCCTCTCGCTGTGGCAGCAGGTGATCTTCCACGAGGAGTACGCCCGCGCCGACGCGCCCACGAGGGTCAACCACCTCGGCGAGGAGCTGCTCGGTCCGACGCTGATGGCGTTCGGGACCAAGGAGCAGCAGGAGCGGTTCCTGCCCAAGATCCTGGCCGTCGAGGAGCTCTGGGCGCAGGGCTACTCCGAGCCCGGTGCCGGCTCCGACCTGGCCAACGTCCAGACCAAGGCTCGCCGCGACGGCTCTGCCGATGATGGGGACTGGGTGCTCGACGGCCAGAAGGTCTGGACCTCCAACGCGCAGTTCTCCCAGTGGCTGTTCGTCATCGCCCGCAGCGAGCCCGGCTCGGAGCGGCACCACGGGTTGTCGTTCCTGCTCGTCCCGATCGACCAGGAGGGGGTCGACGTCCGGCCGATCGAGCAGCTGACCGGAGGCTCGGAGTTCAACGAGGTGTTCCTGACCGGCGCCCGCACATCGGCCGACCTGGTGGTGGGGGAGCCCGGCGACGGCTGGCGCGTCGCGATGGCGCTGCTCGGCTTCGAGCGCGGAGTTTCGGTGCTCGGCCAGGTGGTCGGCTTCGCCCGCGAGCTGGCCGGGGTGATCGACCTGGCGAAGCAGAACGGCGCCATCGACGACGCGCTGCTCCGTGACCGGCTCGCACAGCTCGCGGTCGAGCTCGACGTCCTTCGCCACCAGGGGCTGCGTGGCCTGTCGGCGGCGGACGACGCGGGCGGAGCCTCGATCTTCAAGCTGGTCTGGGCGAACTGGCACAAGCGGCTCGGCGAGGTGGCCATGGACGTCCGCGGTCTCGACGGGCTCGTGGCCAAGGGTGCGCCGTACGAGCTGGACGACCTGCAGCGGCTGTTCCTGTTCTCCCGCTCCGACACGATCTACGGCGGCAGCGACGAGATCCAGCGCAACATCCTGGCCGAGCGGGTGCTGGGTCTACCGCGCGAGCCGAAGGGAGCCGGGAGATGACCAGCCTCCGCGAGGAGCAGCCCGCGCCCGACTACGTGCCGGGACACGACCTGCTGGCCGGCAAGGTCGTCGTGGTCACCGCCGCCGCGGGCGCCGGCATCGGCGCCGCGGTCGTACGCCGCGCCCTGGAGGAGGGCGCGAAGGCGGTGGTCTTCAGCGACACCCACGAGCGGCGGCTGGCCGAGGCCGAGGAGGCACTGGGCGCGGAGTTCGGCCCCGAGCGGGTCCGGCAGCTGGTCTGCGACGTCACCGACGAGCAGCAGGTGCAGGCGCTGCTCGACCTGGCCGACCAGGTCGGCGGCGTCGACATCATGATCAACAACGCCGGGCTGGGCGGCACCGCCTCGGTGCTCGAGATGACCGACGAGCAGTGGTCGCGGGTCCTCGACATCACGCTGACCGGCACGTTCCGGTGCGTGCGCGCGGCCGGGCAGCGGTTCGTGTCGGCCGGCACCAAGGGCGTGATCGTCAACAACGCCTCGGTGATCGGCTGGCGCGCCCAGGAGGGGCAGGCGCACTACGCCGCCGCCAAGGCCGGGGTGATGGCGCTGACCCGCTGCGCATCGATCGACCTGGCGCCGCACGGCATCCGGGTCAACGCGGTGAGCCCGAGCCTGGCCATGCACCCGTTCCTGGCCAAGGTGACCTCCGACGAGCTGCTCGCCGAGCTCAAGCAGCGCGAGGCGTTCGGCCGGGCCGCTGAGCCCTGGGAGGTCGCCAACGTGATGGTCTTCCTGGCCAGCGACTACGCGTCGTACCTGACCGGTGAGGTGGTGGCGGTGAGCAGCCAACATGCCTAGGACCCAGCCCGACATCCTGACCCGGCGAGACCAGCTGCTCGAGATCGCGGCCGGACTGTTCGCGACCAAGGGCTTCCGCAACACCACGGTCCGCGACATCGCCGACGCAGCGGGCATCCTGTCCGGCAGCCTCTACCACCACTTCGACTCCAAGGAGTTGATGGTCGACGAGATCCTGCGGAGCTTCCAGGACGAGCTGTTCGGCCAGTACGACGCGATCATCGCGTCCGAGGACGACCCACGGACGAAGCTCGAGGACGCGGTCCGGGTCTCGTTCGAGGCCATCGACCAGCACCACAACGAGGTGGCGATCTTCCAGAACGACGCCGCCTACCTCGGCACTCTCGACGGTTTCGGCTACCTCGCCGAGCGGCACGCGCAGTCACGCGAGGTCTGGCTGACCCTGCTCCGGGAGGGCGTCACCGCCGGCGTGCTGCGTGAGGACCTCGACATCGAGCTCGTCTACCGCTTCATCCGCGACACCGTCTGGATCGCGGTCAACTGGTTCCGGCCCGGCGGCGCGCTCTCCGCCGCGACCGTCGCCGACCAGTACGTCACCATCCTTCTTGAGGGGATTGCCCGTGAGTGAGGCCTTCATCGTCGACGCCGTACGCACGCCCGTGGGCAAGCGCGGCGGCGCACTCGCCGGCGTGCACTCGGCCGACCTGGCGGCCCACTCGCTCTCGGCGCTGGTCGAGCGGACCGGGATCGACCCGGGCGCGGTCGACGACGTGATCCTGGGCTGCTGCGACACCATCGGCTCCCAGGCCGGCGACGTGGCCCGGACGGCTTGGCTGGTGGCCGGGCTCCCCGACCACGTGCCCGGGGTGACAATCGACCGACAGTGCGGCTCCTCGCAGCAGTCGGTGCACTTCGCCGCGCAGGGCGTCATGTCCGGCACCCAGGACCTCGTGGTCGCGGGCGGCGTGCAGAACATGAGCGCCATCCCGATCTCCGCGGCGATGCTGGTCGGCCAGCAGTACGGCTTCACCACACCGTTCGCCGAGTCGCCCGGCTGGCAGGAGCGGTACGGCGACCAGGAGGTCAGCCAGTTCCGCTCGGCCGAGATGATCGCCGAGAAGTGGGACATCTCCCGCGAGGAGATGGAGGAGTTCGCGCTCGCGTCGCACGAGCGCGCGCGTACTGCGATCGCCGAGGGGCGGTTCGACCACGAGGTCGTGCCCGTGGCCGTCCCCGATGGACAGAGCTTCACAACAGACCAGTGCCCTCGTGAGACCTCGCTGGAGAAGATGGCCGGCCTCGAGCCGCTCGCTCCCGGTGGCCGGATCACGGCGGCCGTCGCCTCGCAGATCTGCGACGCCTCCTCCGCCATGCTGGTCGCCTCCGAGCAGGCGGTGCGCGACCACGGGCTGACCCCGCGCGCTCGCGTCGTCCATCTCTCGGTCACCGGCGACGACCCGGTCTGGATGCTGACCGGTCCGATCCGGGCCACGCACCGGGCGCTCGAGCGTTCGGGGCTCTCGGTCGACGACATCGACCTGTTCGAGTGCAACGAGGCCTTCGCCTCCGTCGTACTCGCGTGGATGAAGGAGACCGGCGTCCCGCACGACAAGGTCAACGTCAACGGCGGAGGCATCGCCCTCGGCCACCCGATCGGCGCCACCGGCACCCGGATCATGGCCACCCTGCTCAACGAGCTCGAGCGCACCGGCGGTCGCTACGGCCTGCAGACCATGTGCGAGGGCGGCGGCCAGGCCAACGTGACGGTCATCGAGCGGCTCTGAGCGACTGGGGGCGTGTCAGGCCGACTTTTGCATAACTGTGCATCGCACATTTACGCAAAAGTCACCCATTGACCCGTGATCGTCCTGCGGAGCAGAGTCCGCGCTGGATCATCTCGGGCGATCCTCACCCGAGCTGGGCCACGTCTTTTTCATTCACCGCGGCTCGATCGAGCCCAGCAGAAGGAGAATCTCGGGTGAAAAAACTCGTCATCGGGGGCGCAGCATGTGCCCTCGTCTCGGCGATGGCTTTCCTGGCGCCCACCGGCGTCCAGGCGGCCCCGCAGCACTCCGACCGGAGTGCCCCGTCCAAGACCGCGACTCCCGAAGGGCGGACCTCTGCGGCCGCGTCCGCCGCGAGGCTGGTCACCAGCAAGCCGGAGGTCCTGAAGGCCAGCAAGCACGACGCCTTCAAGGCCGGCAAGGTCATCAGCTCGATGGGGCTCAACTACGTCCCCTACGAGCGCACCTACCGAGGCATTCCTGTCGTCGGCGGTGACTTCGTGGTGTCGACCGACGACAAGGGCCGGATCCTGTCGACCAGCGTCGCCCAGAGCCGCGCCGTGTCGCTCCGCTCGGTCAAGGCGACCGTGGCCCGGGCCAAGGCCCGCGCCACCAGCGCCCGTCAGGTCCGTCGCGCCGCCCTCGGCAAGTCGCGCCTGGTCGTGCTCCAGCGGACCGGCTCGCGGCTGGCCTGGGAGACCTGGGTGACCGGGCGCAAGCACGGCGAGGCCTCCCGGCTCACGGTGTACGTCGACGCGCGCACCGGTCGGATGCTCACCAGCACCGAGCACGTCCTCGAGGGCACCGGCAACGGCGGCCACAACGGCTCGGTCACGATCCCGACCTCTCAGTCGGGCTCGACGTACCTGATGCGCAACTCCAGCGCCAGCACGTTGGTGTGTCAGGACGCGGCCAACAACACGACGTACAGCGGACCCGACGACATCTGGGGCAACGGCAACGCCACCAACAAGGAGACGGGGTGCGTCGACGCGTTCTACTCCACGGAGATGGAGCGCCAGATGCTCTCGTCGTGGCTGGGTCGCAACGGCATGAACGGCTCCGGCGGCTGGGTGCCGACCCGCGTCGGGCTCAACGACACCAACGCCTACTACGACGGCACGCAGGTCCAGATCGGGCGCAGCTCGAGCGGCCGCTGGATCAGCACCCTGGACGTCGTCGGCCACGAGTACGGCCACGGCATCGACGACCGGACGCCGGGCGGGATCTCGCGTGGCAACACCCAGGAGTTCGTCGCGGACGTCTTCGGGTCGGCCACCGAGTGGTACGCCAACAACGCGGTGGACCGTCCGGACTACCTGATCGGCGAGACGGCGAACCTGGTCGGCAACGGCCCGATCCGCAACATGTACAACCCCTCCGCGGTGGGTCACCCGAACTGCTACTCCAGCTCGATCCCCACCATGCAGGTGCACGCCGCGGCCGGTCCGGGCGACCACTGGTTCTACCTGCTCGCCGAGGGCTCCAACCCGACCAACGGGCAGCCGGCCAGCTCTACCTGCAACGGCTCGACGCTCACCGGGATCGGGCTCCAGAAGGCGCTCCGGATCATGTACAACGCGATGCTCATGAAGACGACCACGTCGTCGTACCTGAAGTACCGGACCTGGACGCTCACCGCGGCGAAGAACCTGTTCCCGAGCAGCTGCACGGAGTTCAACGCCGTCAAGGCTGCGTGGGACGCCGTCTCCGTGCCGGCCCAGGCCGCCGACCCGACCTGCTCCGCGACCGGCGGGGTCACGGTGACCAACCCGGGCAGCAAGTCCGGGACGGTCGGCACCGCGATCAGCTCGTTCACGCTGAGCGCGACGGGCGGTACGGCGCCGTACACCTGGTCGGCCACCGGGCTCCCGCCCGGCGTCACCATCGGCTCGTCCACCGGCACCGTCTCGGGCACGCCCACCACGGCCGGCACGTACAACGTGACCGCCACCGCGACGGCGTCCAGCGGCGGGTCCGGGTCGACGACGTTCACGTTCACCATCAGTGGTGGCGGAGGCGGCTGCTCCGGCCAGAAGCTCGGCAACCCCGGCTTCGAGACGGGTACGGCGGCTCCGTGGTCGGCGTCTTCCGGCGTCATCGACAACTCCGCCAGCCAGGCCCCGCACGCGGGCTCCTGGAAGGCGTGGCTCGACGGCTACGGCACCACCCACACCGACACGCTCAGCCAGTCGGTGGCCATCCCGGCCGGGTGTGGCGCGACGCTCTCCTTCTACCTGCACATCGACTCCGCCGAGACCACCACCTCGGTGCAGTACGACAAGCTGACGGTGAAGGCGGGCTCGACCACGCTGGCGACGTACTCCAACCTCAACAAGGCCGCGGGGTACAGCCTCAAGTCGTTCAACGTCTCCTCGTTCGCGGGGCAGACGGTGACGATCAGCTTCACCGGCACCGAGGACAGCTCGCTGCAGACGTCGTTCGTCATCGACGACACGGCGCTGACGCTCAGCTGACCTGACTCAACGCAGCGGCCGCCACCGGGAAACCGGTGGCGGCCGCTTGGTCGCGTGGAGGACAGTGCGGTCGTGGACATCAGCCGGTTCGGCCCGGACGACAGTGACCAGGTCGCTGCGTACGTCGAGGTCGAGAACGCCGCTCGCG
Source organism: uncultured Actinomycetota bacterium (assembly GCA_963817125.1). Lineage (GTDB taxonomy): Bacteria > Actinomycetota > Actinomycetes > Propionibacteriales > Nocardioidaceae > Nocardioides. Next base: position 13,510 of record CAWFNB010000014.1, on the reverse strand, counting down.
CCGCCGACTCACCGTGGGTGCACCCGTTGACCCTGCACGAGGCGGACGGCCGGCTCCGGCACGGTTGGGACGGCGAGGTGGCGACGCCGTACGTCGGACTCGTCGACGGCGTCCCGGTCGCGGTCGGCTCGGTCTCGACCAGTGAGTGGGACAACCTGCACCTGGCCTGGCTGGGTGTCGCGGTGCACCCCGAGCACCGTCGCCGCGGGCTGGCCTCGGAGATGCTCGAGGCGCTGGTGGCCGAGGCGGCGGGGCGCGGCCGCACCTCGATCGGCACCGACGGCTGGGACGCCGAGGCGCCGAGGTCCTTCGCCAAGCGGCACGGTCTGGGCGAGAAGAGCCGCGCGATCAACAGGCGCCAGCACCTCGACGCGGTGGACTGGGCCGAGCTGGAGCGACTGCACGCCGGCGCGCTGGCCGCGGCCTCGGCGTACGAGCTGGTCCGCCGCGAGGGCCGCACGCCCGACGATGAGCTCGAGGCGGTCGCGGAGATGTCGGCGTCCATCAACGACGCGCCGACAGACGACCTCGACATCGAGGACGAGGTGTTCCCGCCGGAGCGGATCCGCGCCTACGAGAATGCCCAGCTGGCCCGGGGGCACCGGCTGTTCCGGGTCTTCGCAAGGCACCGGGAGACCGGCGAGCTGGCGGGCCACACGGTCGTCGTCGTGGACGACGAGCGGCCCGAGCTCGGCGATCAGCACGACACGTCGGTGGTCAGAAGCCACCGCGGGCACAGGTTGGGGCTGCTGCTCAAGACCGACCTGAACCTGTGGCTTCGGGACGTGCAGCCCCAGCTGGCCTCGATCGACACGTGGAACGCCGAGTCGAACGACCACATGATCGCCGTCAACGAGGCGATCGGCTATCGGGTCATGGGTCGGGAGCTGGAGTTCCAGAAGTCGATCTAGCCGTCGAACGGCTCGATGGCCGCGGCGATCCCGGCGGCGATCTGGGGAACGTCGTCGAGCTCGCCCGCCGCCACCGCGATCACGAAGTCGTAGGCCTCGTCGTTGGTCCACGTCAGCCGGTGCCCGTTGAGGCCCAGGAAGGCGATCGTGGCCGCCAGCCCGAGCCGCTTGTTGCCGTCGACCAGCGCATGGTTGCGGGTCACCGAGTGAAGAAGGGCCGCCGCCTTGCTCTCGAGGGTGGGGTAGGCATCCTGCCCGAAGACCGTCGTGCGCGGGCGAGCCACCGCCGACTCGAGCAGCCCGAGGTCGCGGATCTCGGGGGGCTGTCCGAGGGTGCGTGCCGCGATGTGGAGCATGTCGTCGAGGTCGAGATAGATCACCTACCGAGCCGCTCGAGCGCCTCTTCGTAGCGCGGCAATTCGGCGTCGAGCACCAGGTCGAGCATCTCCCGCTTGCTGTAGTGCTCGACGTACGCACGGATGGCCTCGCGCGCCACTTCCTGTTTGGAGCGGCCTTCCCGCCGGGCCCGCTCAGCAAGGGCGTCGTCGAGGTCGGAGTCGAGGCGTAGCGTCATGGCCATGCAAGGATGATACCACTCCTGGTATCACGCGATCGCCCGGCGATATCGCTCGCCGAGCAGTGCCACCTGCTCGACCAGCTCGGGCGGGTCGGAGACGTGGAAGTCCAGCCCGAGCATGCCGATGTAGACCGCCACGATCTCGACGCTGTCCCCGCCGGTGACGAGCATGCAGTGGTCGGCGTCCACGGCCTCGACCACGCCGACCGTCGGGTTGATCCGGGCCAGCACCTCGTCGGCAGGCGCGTCGACCGCGATGCGGGCGTGCACGTCCCACCCCGAGAACGCCACCTCGCGGAGCACGAACGAGGTGTAGTCGCCGAAGGGCAGCGGTCGTGGGGTGAACCGGCGCCCGCCCGGGGTGCGCAGCTGCACCCAGTCCAGGCGGTACGGCGCCCACGTGTCGTCGCGTGGGTCGCGCGCCACCACGAACCAGCGTCGCTGCCAGCTCACCAGCCGGTAGGGCTCGACCTGCCGACGCTCGCCCCGGTAGTCGAACCGGAGCTCCACCTGGTCGCGGACCGCCGCCGCGACGTCGGAGATGAGCCCGGGGTCGACGGCGGGGTCCTCGACGTTGGATCCGGTGTTCTCGGGACCGGCGGTGACCGCGTCGCGCAGGGCGTTGACCCGTCGCTGCAACCGGTGGGGGAGCACGTGCTCCAGCTTGGCCAGCGCGCGGGCGCTGGTCTCCTCGATGCCCTGCACCGCCGTGCCGGCACTCAGCCCGACCGCGACGGCGACCGCCTCGTCCTCCTCGAGCAGCAGCGGTGGCAGCTTGGTGCCGACGCCGAGCCGGTAGCGGCCGCCGGGACCGCGGACGGCGTCCACCGGGTAGCCGAGACCACGCAGCCGGTTGATGTCGTTGCGGATGGTCCGGTCGGTGACGCCGAGGCGCGCGGCGAGCTCGGCGCCGGACCAGTCGGCGCGGGCCTGGAGCAGGCCGAGCAGGGCCAGCATCCGGGCCGCGGTGTCCGCCATGGCGCCTCCTGAAAGTTGGCCCCAGTCCATCCGATTTATAGGAATGAAACGTTCCTGAATACTCGTTAGCGTAGCGCCATGACCACCACAGAGAACATCACTGGGAACACCGAGATCCGTCCCTTCACCATCACGATCCCCGAGGCCGACCTGGAGGACCTGCAGCGCCGGCTCGAGCAGACCCGGCTCCCCGTGGCCGCGCCCGGCGACGGGTGGGAGTACGGCACCCCCACCTCCTACCTGCGCGACATGGTGGAGCGCTGGAAGTCGTTCGACTGGCGTGCCCAGGAGGCGCGCATGAACGCCGTGCCGAACTTCGTGACCGAGATCGAGGGCCAGACCATCCACTTCGTGCACGTGCCGTCCGCCCGCGAGGACGCCACGCCCCTGCTGCTCCTGCACACCTACCCCGGGTCGTTCGCCGAGTTCCTGGGCATGGTCGACGTGCTGACCGACGACTTCCACCTCGTGATCCCCTCGATGCCTGGCTTCGGGTTCAGCACCCCGGTCGCCGACGGCGACTGGACCATGGACCGGGTCGCCCGGGCCTACGACGTCCTGATGCGCCGGCTCGGCTACGCGTCGTACGGCGCCCACGGCAGCGACGGCGGGGCGATGATCGGCCGCGAGCTCGCGGTGCTCGACCCGGAGGGCTTCCTGGGTGCACACGTCCTCCAGCTCTTCTCGTTCCCGTCCGGTGACCCGGCCGAGTTCGAGACGTTCGGCCCGAAGGAGTACGCCGCGCTCGAGTTCATGGGCTGGTTCCAGTCGGTCGGCGGCTACAACTCGATGAACGGGACCCGCCCGCAGACGATCGCGGCCGCGCTGTCGGACTCCCCGGTCGGCCAGCTGGCCTACAACGAGCTGTTCGAGAACTTCGGCAACGGCACCAGCCTGGTCTCGCCCGAGCAGGTGCTGACCCAGGTCTCGCTCTACTGGCTGACCAACACCTCCGCCACTGCGGTGCGCTACCACTACGCCGAGCAGCACCCGCCGCGCGAGACCGTGGTCAGCCAGGGCCGGATCGGCGTGGCGGTGTTCAAGGACGACTTCCAGACCATCCGGCCGCTCGCAGAGCGCGACAACGCGAACATCGCGCACTGGTCGGAGTACGACCGCGGCGGCCACTTCGCCGCGCTGGAGGTGCCCGAGCTGGTCGCGGAAGACCTGCGGGTCTTCTTCGGTCCGACAGGTCAGGCCAGGTAGCCCGAGGTGCGCTGGAGCTCATCGACCGCGCCGGTGACGATGCGGTCGATGAGCTCCTCGCACGTGGGCAGGTCGTCGATCACGCCGACGACCTGGCCGGAGGCGAGGATGCCGGCGCTGGTGTCGCCCTCGACCAGGCCGGCCTTGAGCAGCGTCGGCGTGTTGGCGGCCAGGGTCATCTGGGCCAGCGTGCGGCCCTGGGCCTTGCGCATCTCCCGGCCGTCGCGGGCCAGCTGCAGCCAGCTCATCCCGCTGTCCCGCTTGAACTGCCGGGTCCGGCGCATCGTAGGCCCGAGCCGGCGCACTGCGCTGGTCTCCTCGACCTCCTCGACGAACGGGGTGCGCAGCATCCGGTGCGGCATGCCGTCGACCTTGGCGGTGACGACGGTGCCGGTGAGGTCGGTGGCCAGGTAGAGCTGCTTGACCTCGTCGGGCACGGCCGAGTCCGCCGTGAGCAGGAAGCGGGTGCCCATGCCGACCGCCGCGGCGCCGTACGACAGCGCTGCGGCCAGGCCGCGTCCGTCGTAGAAGCCACCAGCCGCGACGACAGGAATGTCGACGGCATCGAGCACGGTCGGCAGCAGCAGCGTGGTGGGGACCGGGCCGGTGTGGCCGCCGCCCTCGCCACCCTGGACCATCACCGCGTCGGCGCCCCAGCCGGCGACCTTGACGGCGTGCTTGGCCGCCCCGATCGAGGGCATCACAACCAGGCCGTGGTCCTTGAGCTTCTTGATCAGCTCGGGCTTGGGCGCCAGGGCGAACGAGGCGACCTTCACGCCGTGCTTGATGAGCAGGTCGCACCGATCCCCGGCGTCGCCGGCGTCGGCACGCAGGTTGACGCCGAACGGCTGGTCGGTGCGCGACTTCACCTCGAGGATCGCCTGCTCGAGCTGCTCGAGGCTCATCGTGGCGCCCGCCAGGATGCCGAGGCCGCCGGCGTTCGCCGTACCGGTCACCAGCCGCGGTCCGGACACCCAGCCCATCCCGGTCTGGACGACCGGGTGGCGGACGCCGACCAGGTCGGTGAACGGCGTCCTGAGCAGCTGCGGTGTCACGGGACTTCCTTGAAGCGCATCCCCTTGGGGTCGAGCACCTCGTTGACCAGGATCAGCTCCTCGGCGGTCGGCTGCCGGGTCTCGGTCACCGCACCGTCGGCGTCGACGTGCAGATCGCAGCCCGACGCCGCGCGTACGTCGTCGAGGGTCACGCCCGGGTGCACCGAGAGCAGCCGCAGCGTGTCGCCGGGACCGCGGACGTCGAAGACGCCGAGGTTGGACACGATCCGGTGGATGTCGTTGTAGCGGGAGGCGCCCTTGCCGGCCGCCTCTGCGCGCTGGGGACCGACGCCGGTGACGACGTCCACCTTCTCGACGAAGACCCTGGGGGAGTGCTTGGGGACCCAGTAGGAGGTGCGGTTGTTGACCGTGTTTCCGGGCGCGCCGCGGCTCCCGAGCAGCTGCCGGGTCGGCTGCCTGAAGTCGCCGATGGCCGAGATGTTCTGGTTGCCGTGCTTGTCCACCTGGGTGGCGCCCATCATCACGTGCCGCTTGCCGTAGGCGACCACGTCGAAGACTCGTCTGAACGGGATCCAGCCCTCGACCACGTCTCCCTTGGCAAACAGCGGCGGGGGGCTGGCCAGGAACAGCGACTCGCCGTCGGAGATCACCAGGTCGGGGTTGCTGGTGAGCCGGGCCAGCCGCACACCGAGCATCGGCAGCAGCCCCATCGGGCTGGCGAAGATCTCGCCGTCGTCGGCGAACGCGTCCGCGATGGCGGCGGCGCAGACGTCCGCGCGGGTCGGGGTCACCTGCTCTCCTCCGCGAACGTCTTCACCGCGTCCTGGTACGCCGCCTCGTCGCCGGCCAGGAACCGGTCCTCGAACGCCGCCCACTCCTCGTCGCTGCCGCCCGCCGCGGCGGCGTAGGCACGCTGGAACCTCTCGTCCCGCTCGTAGTCGGGGGTGCAGGTGGTGAAGTGCGCACCGTTCGGCGTCTCGACGACACCGTCGACCATCATCCGGCTGATCAGCAGCCGCTGGACCGGTGCGTCGACGGTGAGCCCGGCAGTGTCGACGATCTCCTCGCAGGAGAGGAAGGCTCGGTCGGCGGCCATGCAGAAGAGGTCGTCGAAGTAGGGGTCCGGCCCGAGGTAGGTCGCGTTGCCGTGCTTGTCCGCACGGTTCATGTGCACGAGGGCGACGTCGAGCGTGAGGGCCGGGACCGCGACCAGGGTCTGTCCGTCCTCGTAGGGGCTGTTGACCGTCTTGATCCACGGGTTGTGCACCAGGACGTCGGAGCCGAGCCCGGCGCGCATCGGCAGGAACGGCAGTCGCTGGGCGGCGGCGTGGAGCCCGGTGTGGAACATCCCTTCGTCGAGCTCGACGACCTCGGGGATCGAGCCGTCCTGGCGGGCCTTCTGGAAGTTCGGCTCCAGCGGGACCGAGTCGAGGGAGACGAACGCATAGACGAGCTTGCGGACCTTGCCGGCACGCACCAGCAGCCCGACGTCGGCGCCGCCCCAGCTGACCAGGGTGAGGTCCTTGAGGTCGGAGCGGAGGATCGCGCGGACCAGCGCCATCGGCTTGCGTCGCGGCCCCCAGCCGCCGATGCCGAGGGTGATGCCGTCCTCGAGCTCGGCGACGACCTCGTCGATGGTCATCCGCTTGTCGCGGGGTCCCTTGGTCACTCGCTCACCTTCTGGTTCGCCTTGTCCGTCCCCGCGAAGCTGTCGCGGAGCTCGTCGGCGACGCCCGAGAGGTTGAGCTCGAAGGTGAACCCCTGTTCGAACCGGTAGCTCTTGTTGACGTCGACCGGGTCGATGCCGTTGAGCGCCTCCTTGGCGGCCCGGATGACCCGGGTGTCCTTGGCCGCGATCTCCTGGGCGACAGCCAGGGCGGCTTCGTCGAGCTGGTCGCGGGGGACCACCTCGAGGACGCTCCCGTGGGGGAGGAGCTGCTGGGCGGTGATCGTGCGGCCGGTGAAGTAGAGGGTGCGCATCAGGTGCGGCGGAACCAGCCGGGCCAGGTGGGTGGCGGCACCGAGGGCGCCGCGGTCGACCTCGGGCACGCCGAAGTAGGCGTCGTCGCTGGCCACGATGCAGTCCGCGTTGCCGACCAGCCCGACGCCGCCACCGAGGCAGTGGCCGTTGACCGCGGCGATCACCGGCACCGCGCACTCGTAGACCGCCTTGAACGCCGCGTGGCAGCCGCGGTTGGCGCCGATCAGCGCCTCGAAGCCCGTGGTGTGCTGCATCTCCTTGATGTCCACCCCAGCGTTGAACCCCCGGCCCTCCGCGCGCAGCACCACGACCTTCGTGTCGAGGTCGGCGCCCGCGTCGTCCAGCGCCCCGGCGACGTCGAACCAGCCCTGCACGGTGAGCGCGTTGACCGGCGGGTGGTCCATCGTGACCACCCGGATGCCGTCCGGACGCAGCTCACTGGTGACCGCCACCGGGCCTCCTCTCGCACAAACCAAGCATTTGCTTGGTAGGGTATCACCATGGCGCTGACGATCGACCTCTCCGGTCGGGTCGCCCTGGTGACGGGCGGTACGCGCGGGATCGGGCTCGGCATCAGTGAGGCGTTCCGCGCAGCAGGTGCCCTGGTGCTCACCTGCTCCCGCTCCGAGGTCGACGCGACTGGCCACTACGTGTGCGACGTCCGGGACCCCGACGCGGTCCAGGCCCTGGTGGCGCTGGTCGTCGCCGACGCCGGCCGGCTCGACGTGCTGGTCAACAACGCCGGTGGGGCGCCCTACGCCCTGACCGCGGACGCCTCGGCCCGCTTCCACGACCGGGTCGTGGGGCTCAACCTGCTCGCCCCGCTGTTGTGCGCGCAGGCCGCCAACGCGGTGATGCAGGGCCAGGAGTCGGGCGGCTCGATCGTGAACGTCTCGTCGGTCTCGGCGCTGCGACCTTCGCCCGGCACGGCGGCGTACGGCGCGGCGAAGGCGGGGCTCGACTCACTCACCGCCTCGCTCGCCGTTGAGTGGGCGCCGAAGGTCCGCATCAACTCGATCGACGTCGGCCTGTGCCGCACCGACGACACCGCCGACCACTACGGCGGCGACGCGCAGGTGGCGGCGATCGAGCGGACCATCCCGCTCGGCCGCATGGCCCGGCCCGAGGAGGTCGGGAACCTCGCGGTCTTCCTCGCGAGCGACCTCGCGTCGTACGTCTCCGGCGCTCGGGTGGAGTGTCACGGCGGGGGAGAACCTCCCGTCTTCCTGTCTGCGCTGAAAGGACAGTCATGAGCCTGTTGGAGGGCCGGGTCGCGATCGTCACCGGCGCAGGCCGAGGGATCGGTCGGGCGCATGCGCTGGAGCTGGCCGCGCACGGCGCGGCCGTCGTCGTCAACGACTACGGGGTCTCGCTGTCTGGCCAAAAGAGCGGGCACAGCGGCACGGGGGAGTCCCCGGCCGAGGAGGTCGTGGCCGCGATCGTGGCGGACGGCGGCCGCGCCGTGGCGAACGGTGCGGACGTGGCCGACTTCGAGCAGGCGGCGGCGATGGTGCAGCAGGCGATCGACGAGCTCGGCGGGCTGGACATCCTGGTCAACAACGCCGGCTTCGTGCGCGACCGGATGCTGGTCAACACCTCCGAGGAGGAGTGGGACGCGGTCGTCCGGGTGCACCTCAAGGGGCACTTCGCGCCGCTGCGCCATGCCGGCGCCTACTGGCGCTCCGAGTCGAAGGAGGGCCGCCAGCGCGCGGCCCGCGTGATCAACACGTCCTCCGGTGCCGGGCTGCAGGGCTCGGTCGGCCAGGCGACGTACTCCGCCGCCAAGGCCGGCATAGCCGGGCTCACCCTGGTGGCCGCGCAGGAGCTGGGGAGGTACGGCGTCACGGTCAACGCGATCGCACCGGTGGCCCGGACCCGGATGACCGAGGGCGCCTTCGACACCTCCGCCATGGCCCTGCCGGAGGACAACTCACCCCTCGTGGCCTGGCTGGCCTCTGAGGAGGCCGGCGACGTGACTGGCCGGGTCATCGAGATCGACGGCAGCACGATCACCGTGGAGAACGGCTGGTCTCACGGCCCCTCCCGCGACGCCGGCCGGCGGTGGACCGCCCCCGAGATCGGCCCGGCCCTCCGCGGCCTGCTTGTCGAGGCGCCTGCTCCTGAGCCCGTCTACGGCGCCCAGGTGTCCTAGGGGGTGACGCCTACTCTCGGGCCATGAGAGGGCGGGTGGCTGCGGTCTGGCTCACCCTGGTCGTCACGCTCGCCGGCTGCAGCGGCGAGCCGACAGAGGACGCACCCCGGTCGCCGGCGCCGACGTCGCCTGCCGAATCCGAGCCGCCGCCGGTTCCCGAGACCGCCGACCCGGCCTCCCTCGGATTCAAGCCGGCGGTGCTGGAGCGGCTTGCCGACGAGGCCGAGCAGGCACGCTCCACCTGCTTCCTCGTTGCGCGGCAGGGCATGGTCGTGCTCGAGCGCTACTGGAACGGCGGCAGCGCGGACCTGGACCAGGAGGTCTTCTCTGTCACCAAGTCCGTGACCGGCGCCCTGGTCGGGCTGGCCCAGGCAGACGGTGACCTCTCCGTGGCCGATCCGGCGTCGCGCTACATCCCGTCGTGGGCAGGCACCCCGTCCGCTGCGGTCACGGTGCGCAACCTGCTGGCCAACGACAGTGGTCGGTTCTGGAGCCGGCAGAGCGACTACGGCGCGCTGATCCGGGCGCCGGACCGGACGGCGTACGCCGTGGGTCTCGAGCAGCAGGCCGCCCCGGGCACGGTCTGGAACTACAACAACGCCGCCATCCAGACCCTCGACGCGGTGCTCCGGTCGGCGACCGGGACAGACCCGGCAACCTTTGCCGACCAGCGGCTCTTCGGCCCGCTAGGCATGACCCACAGCCGAATGACCGCGGACGGCAGCGGTCGCTCGACGAACGCCTTCTTCGGCATGCACTCGACCTGCGCGGACCTGGCCGCGTTCGGGCTGCTGTACGCCCAGGGCGGCGACTGGCAGGGCGCCCAGCTGCTGCCGAGATCCTGGGTGCGCGCTTCGGTCGGCGGCTCGTCGCAGGAGCTCAAGCCGGCCTATGGCCTGCTCTGGTGGCTCAACCGAGCGCGCCAGCTGGCGCGGGGGGCACCGGCGAACCTGTTCGCCGCGCTCGGCTTCGGCGGTCAGGTGGTGCTGGTGGACCCGGCCTCGGACACCGTGGTGGTCCGCCTGGGCGTGCCGGGTGACACCGGCCCGCCCAAGTACACCTTCGCGGACGCCGCCCGGGTCGTGACCGAGGCGCTCACAACCGCTCGATGACCGTGCCGGTGGCCATCGCGCCGCCGGCGCACATCGAGATCAGCGCGGTCGATGCGTCGCGGCGCTCGAGCTCGTGCAGGGCGGTCGTGATCAGCCGGGTGCCGGTCGAGCCGACCGGGTGGCCGAGCGCGATCGCGCCGCCGTTCACGTTCACCCGATCCAGGTCCACGCCGTGCTGGCCGGCCCACGACAGTACGACGGACGCGAAGGCCTCGTTGACCTCGAAGACGTCGAAGTCGGAGATCGCCATGCCGGTGCGGTCGAGCAGCTTCTGCGTCGCCTCGATCGGCCCGTCGAGGTGGTAGTAGGGATCGGACCCGACCAGGCAGTGCGAGACGATCCGGGCCCGCGGCGTCAGCCCCAGCGACCGGGCCTTCGACTCGTCCATGATCAGCACCGCCGAGGCGCCGTCGGAGATCTGCGACGACGTGCCGGCGGTGTGCAGGCCGTCGGGCAGCACGGGCTTGAGCGCCGACAGCCCCTCGATGGTGGTCTCGCGCAACCCCTGGTCGACGTCGACCACTCTGGTCTGGCCGGTGGGTTTGCCCTCCTCATCGAGCACCGGGGCCGCGAACGATGCGATCTCGCGCTTGAACCGGCCCTCGTCGACCGCCACCCGGGCCTTGTGCTGCGAGGCCAGGCCGAACGCGTCGAGGTCCTCGCGGGTCAGGCCGCGTCGGCCGGCGATCCGGTCAGCGGCCTCGAACTGGTTCGGCATGTCGATCGACCAGTCGTCCGGGCGCGGGTCCCCGAGACCCGCAGGGACGTTCCCGCCCAGCGGGATCCGCGACATCGACTCGATCCCGCACGCGATGCCGACGTCGATGGTCCCGGCGGCCACCATGTCGTGGACCAGGTGCGCCGACTGCTGCCCGGAGCCGCACTGTGCGTCGATCGCGGTCGCGCCGGTGTGCTGCGGGAGTCCGGCGTAGAGCCAGGCCCGCCGGACCATGTCGTTGGACTGCTCACCGGCCTGGGTGACGCAGCCGCCGACCACCTGCTCGACCAGGGCCGGGTCGACCCCGGCACGGCGCAGCACCTCGGCCTGGGCGAACCCCAGCAGTGCCGCGGGGTGCACGCCGGCGAGCCAGCCCTTCCGCTTGCCGAGCGGGGTGCGGACGGCCTCGACGATCACGGGTGTGCCCATGGCCCAATAGTGTCACAACAACTAGAACACGTTCTCGTTTGGCTGCGCGAAAGCCTTCCGAAACCTACCGAGAGTATGTAACCTGCATGACTAGAACGTGTTCCAGATTCCCTCGAGTCAGCAGAGTGAGCGAGCGAGTGACAGCAGCCACCGAAGCGACCACCGCCTTCGATCCCACCGACCCCGACGTGATGCGGGAGCGGGTGCCGCACGAGGAGCTCCTCACGCTGCGCCGGACCGCGCCGGTCTCCTTCGTGGAGCAGCCGGCAGAGTCGCGAGCCGGGTTCCCCGACCACCGCGGCTACTGGGCGGTGAGCAAGCACGCGGACGTGGCGGCCATCTCCAAGGACCAGGCCAACTTCTCGACCAACCTGGACGGCGTCATCATCCGGTTCGGCCCGGAGATGGACCGCGAGGGCGTGGAGAACACCAAGTACCTGCTGATCAACCACGACGCGCCCGACCACACCAAGCTCCGCCAGATCGTGTCGCGTGCGTTCACCCCCAAGGCCATCTCGGCGCTGCACGACGACCTGAGGCGTCGGGCCCGCGAGATCGTCGCGGAGGCCGTCGCCAGGGGCGAGGGGAACTTCGTCGAGGACGTTGCGGCCGAGCTGCCGCTCCAGGCGATCGCCGGGCTGCTCGGCGTACCGCAGGAAGACCGCGGCAAGCTCTTCGAGTGGTCCAACCAGATGATGTCCTACGACGACCCCGAGGTGGAGGGCGACGAGGCCGTCGCGTTCATGGAGATCCTCGGCTACTCGATGGCCCTGGCCGACGAGCGCCGCAAGAACCCCCAGGACGACATCATCACCAAGCTCGTCTCGGCCGAGATCGACGCCAGTGGTGAGCAGGGTCGCGGCCTGACCGACGACGAGTTCGGCTTCTTCATGGTGCTGCTCGTGGTGGCCGGCAACGAGACCACCCGCAACGCCATCTCCCACGGCATGCACGCGTTCTTCCAGAACCCGGACCAGTGGGAGCTCTACAAGGAGAGCCGTCCGGCGACCGCCGGCGACGAGATCATCCGCTGGGCCACGCCGGTCACGGTGTTCCAGCGCACCGCGATCAACGACGTCGAGGTGGGTGGCGTCCCGGTGGCCAAGGGAGAACGCGTCGGCCTGCTCTACGCAAGTGCCAACTACGACCACGACGTCTTCACCGACCCGTTCCAGTTCGACATCACCCGCGACCCCAACCCGCACCAGGCCTTCGGCGGACACGGGGCGCACTACTGCATCGGCGCCAACCTGGCCCGGCTCGAGGTGAACCTGATCTTCGAGGCCCTCGCCGACCTGGCTCCCGGAATCCGTCAGCTCGGCGAGCCGCGGCGGCTGCGGCACGGCTGGATCAACGGGGTCAAGGACCTGCAGGTCGCGTACCGCTAGAGGCCTTCTGAGTGGCACAGAGAGGAACGACGTGACCGGCACCGTCTGGCCCGAGGGCTACGACCCGACCGACCCCGACGTGCTCTGGGACTCGGTCCCGCACGAGAGGTTCCAGGAGCTGCGGCTCAACGCACCGATGTTCTGGGTCGAGCAGCCGCAGTCCTCGCGCGACGGCATGGCCGAGGAGGCCGGCACCGGCTACTGGGCGGTGTCCAAGCACGCCGAGGTGGCTGCGATCTCCAAGGACAGCAAGAGCTTCTCCAGCTCGGAGAACGGCGCGATCATCCGCTTCCAGGAGGGGATGCAGCGCGACATGGTGGAGATGCAGCGGGTGATGCTGCTCAACCAGGACCCGCCCGAGCACACCGCGACCCGGCACATCATCTCCCGCATGTTCACGCCGCGGTCGATCGGCGCCCTCGAGGAGATCATGACCGACCGCGCCCACCGCATCGTGCAGGAGGCGGTCGAGCGGGGATCGGGCAACTTCGTCGAGGAGGTCGCGGCCGAGCTGCCGCTGCAAGCCATCGCGGACCTGCTCGGCGTGCCACAGGAGGACCGGCGCAAGCTGTTCGACTGGTCCAACCAGATGCTGGCCAACGAGGACCCGGACTTCGAGGGCGCCTCGGACGTGGCCGCGGCCGAGATCCTCGGCTACGCCATGCAGATGGCCGCCGAGCGCAACGAGAACCCGCGCGACGACCTTGTCACCAAGCTCCTGCAGGCCGACAAGGACGGACGCGGCCTCAACGACGACGAGTTCGGCTACTTCGTGATCATGCTGACCGTCGCCGGCAACGAGACGACCCGCAACGCGATCACCCACGGGATGGACGCGTTCCTCGACCACCCCGACCAGTGGAGGCTCTGGGTCGAGCAGCGCCCCCAGTCGATGGTCGACGAGGTCATCCGCTGGGCGACGCCGATCAACGTGTTCCAGCGGACCGCACTCAACGACGTCGAGGTGGGTGGGGTGCCGATCAAGAAGGGCCAGCGCGTCGGCCTGTTCTACGGCAGCGCCAACTACGACGAGGACGTCTTC
>CAWFNB010000013.1:0-77042 GCA_963817125.1 uncultured Actinomycetota bacterium | reverse complement strand
CCACCTCGGCTCCTCGCTGACAGACGTCACCTATGTGTTCGACGAGCCCACGATCGGCTTGCACCCGCACGACATCGAGCGGATGAACACCCTGCTGCTCCAGCTGCGCGACAAGGGCAACACCGTCCTCGTCGTGGAGCACAAGCCCGAGACGATCGCGATCGCGGACCACGTCGTCGACCTCGGTCCCGGTGCCGGCACCGACGGCGGCACGGTCTGCTACGAGGGGACCGTGCAGGGGCTCCAGAAGAGCGACACCGTCACCGGACGCCACCTCGACGACCGGGCCTCGCTGAAGGAGTCGGTGCGATCCGCCACCGGCGCCCTCGAGGTCCGCAACGCGGCCACGCACAACCTCCAGGACGTCGACGTCGACATCCCGCTCGGCGTCCCCTGCGTGATCACCGGCGTGGCCGGCTCCGGCAAGAGCCGCTCATCCACGGCTCGGTCGCGAAACGGGACGGCGTGGTGATCATCGACCAGGGCGCCATCAAGGGCTCCCGGCGGAGCAACCCGGCGACGTACACCGGACTGTTGGAGCCGATCCGCAAGGCGTTCGCGAAGGCCAACGGCGTGAAGCCGGCGCACGTCAGTGCCCACTCCGAGGGCGCCTGCCCTGCGTGCAACGGCGCGGGGGTGATCTTCACCGAGCTCGGTGTGATGGCCACGGTGGAGTCCACCTGCGAGGAGTGCGAGGGCAAGCGGTTCCAGGCGTCGGTGCTGCAGTACACGTTCGGCGGCAAGGACATCACCGAGGTGCTGGCGATGCCCGTCGCCGAGGCCCTGGGCTTCTTCGGTGCGGGCGAGGCGGCCACCCCGGCTGCGCACAAGGTGCTCGAGCGGCTGGCCGACGTGGGGCTCGGCTATGTCAGTCTCGGCCAGCCGCTCACCACCCTCTCCGGAGGGGAGCGGCAGCGACTCAAGCTGGCCACCCAGATGGCTGAGAAGGGCGACATCTACGTCCTCGACGAGCCCACGTCGGGCCTGCACCTGGCCGACGTGGAGCACCTGCTCGGTCTGCTGGACCGCCTGGTCGAGTCCGGGAGGTCGGTGATCGTCATCGAGCACCACCAGGCGGTGATGGCGCACGCCGACTGGATCATCGACCTCGGCCCCGGTGCCGGCCACGACGGCGGCCGGATCGTCTTCGAGGGCACCCCCTCCGACCTCGTCGCCAAGAAGGAGACGCTCACCGGCGAGCACCTGGCCGCCTACGTCGGCAGCTGATCGACACCCTCCCGCGGGCGCCGGGCTGGTCCGGCTCGGCGATAGAGGGCCGCCGCTGCCCAGATGGACAGGCCGAGCGCGGCGAGCAGGTAGGCGTTCCCGACCAGGTGCTCGGGCGCGCTCCACGCATACTCGCGCCCCCGGCCGTACGGCGGCCACACGATCGGCCGGGCCACGAACACTGCGGCCCACGCCACGCCGGCCCACCGGTTGCGCTCCCACAGCGCGAGCCCGACGGGCACCACCCAGACCCAGTGGTGCGACCACGAGACCGGCGAGAGCACCAGCATGGCCACTGCTCCCAGGCAGGTGCCGAGCACCCGGTCGCCGTACCGCCACCAGCCGGCGCCGACCAGCAGGACAGCGACGGCGAGGGGCACGGCCACCGCGAGCCACAGCAAGGAGGACGGCGCGTCGCCGGACAGCCGGGTCAGCGCGCCGTACGCCGACTGGTTGTGGGCCAGCGCCGGGGGACCGACCCGGCTCGCCTCGAAGAGACCGTCCGCAAAGTAGGTCATGGTCGCGCCCGGCATCGCCACGAACCCGACCGCGACGGTCCCGGCGAAGGTCAGGGCCGCGCGTCCCGCAGCCGTGCGGCGTCCGACCAGCACCAGGAGCACGACGAACACGAGCGGAGTCAGCTTCACGCCCGCCGCGATGCCCAGCAGCACGCCGGACCACCGACGTTCCGGCCGGACCAGGTCGACGAGCACCGCCAGCATCAGCAACAGGTTGACCTGTCCGAAGGTCAGGTTCTGCCACACCGGCTCTGCGGCGAGCGCAGCCCCGGTCAGGAGCGCGACCAGCCACCCCGGCGCGGGCTGGCCGAGCGCGCGACGGACCACCACGACGACCGCCGCCAGGGCGCCGACCGACGCGCCGGCCCACAACGCGGCCGCGAGCCACGCCGGCAGCAGCCACAGCGGCACCATCAACACCGCGGCGAACGGCGGGTAGGTGAACGGCAGCCCGGTCACCGGGTCGTCGGACTCGTAGACGGGCAGGCCCTCGAGCACCGCCCGGCCGCCGTACCGGTAGACGAGGAGGTCCACGAAGCCGCCACGCAGCGCGGCCGCCACGCCGGCGGCGAGGACCAGCGCCAGGACTGGGGCGGGCCCCTTCAGCAGGCGCGCGCCCCGAGTCATTCCCTCGGTCGCCGACAACGCCGCGATCACCCCGGCCAGGGGCTGGCGTCCGGCCATGCCCACGATTCTAGAAGCGCTTGTCCCTCGCCAACGGGCGGCGACGCCGGGCCCCGGTCTGGACAGGTGGGAATCGGGTTGAACCGTTCCTGGTGCGGCGTCGTTGTCCCATCAAGCAGTCGGCGCGCCGCATCCCCCACGGCCTCGCCGGCTCCGACGGCGCCCCGCCCCACAGTCGGGGCGTCGTTGTACGCCTCGGCCGAAAGTGTTCACCCAGCTGGGCGCGACTCGTCCGGTCCGGACCTGCCGCCGGCAGACTGAACCCGCAACCCTCGTCGTCCGTGTGCTGGGTGGAGGTGTACCGAACAACATGGCCGAGAGTCCGACCGCGCTCATGCAGCAGCTGCACGACGAGCACAGCGCTGCTCTGTGGAGCTTCTGCCTGCACCTGACCAGCGACCCGGTCCGGGCCGAGGACGTCGCCCAGGAGACCTTGCTCCGCGCCTGGCAGCACCTCGAGGTGCTGGACGAGCGGCGCGGCTCGGTCCGGTCCTGGCTGTTCACGGTCGCTCGCAACATCGTCATCGACGAGTGGCGCACCAAGCGGTCGCAGAACGAACGCCCCTTCGACCAGGTCCCCGAGCCCGGGGAGGCGATCGACCAGACCGACACCCTGCTGCAGTCGTGGGTGGTCGCCGAGGCAATCACCTCGCTCTCGCAAGAGCACCGCAACGTGCTTCGCGAGTGCTACTACCGAGGCCGCTCGGTGGCCGAGGCCTCACGCCGGCTCGGCGTGCCCGAGGGGACAGTGAAGAGCCGGACCCACTACGCGCTGCGAGCCCTGCGGCTGGCCCTCGAAGAGCTGGGGGTGGGCGCATGACGTGTGAGTTCGAGCAGTGGGATGGCGCCTACGTCCTGGGCGCCCTCTCCCCCGAGGACCGGGCCGCGTTCGAGCGGCACCTCCCCGGCTGCGACGACTGCGCGCGCTCGGTCCGCGAGCTGGCCGGGCTGCCCGGACTGCTGGCCCGGGTCCCGGTCGAGATCCTCGATCCCGACCACCCGCGGCAGCCGGTCCCCGACACGCTGCTGCCGGCGCTCGTACGCCGGGTCCGCCGGACCCAGCGCCGCCGGACGTGGATCACCAGCGGCCTGGTCGCGGCCGCGGCCGCGGTCGCGATCGGCGCGGTCGGCATCGCCACGCTCGGCGGCGACGACGACAACACGCTCGTCGCCCAGCCGTCGCCCTCGAGCGGCCCCACGACGGCCGCGCCCGAGCTGATGCAGCCGGTGGGCGCCGGGACGATCTCCGGCTGGCTCTCGCTCACCCAGGTTGGCTGGGGCACCCGGCTCGACCTGACCTGCAGCTATCCGCAGGCCGAGCCCTACGGCGACTCGGAGCCCCCGACGTACACGATGTTCGTCACGACCACCGCCGGCAGCACCGAGCAGGTCGCCTCGTGGAAGGGGCTGGCCGGCAAGACGATGCACGTCACCGGTGCCACCTCCGCGGACGCGGACGACATCGCCCACGTCGAGGTCCGCGGGAGCACCGGCCAGCCTCTCCTCGAGCTCGACAGCTAAGTCATCTCGGTGGTTGAGGAGGTTGCGCAGCAACCGTCTCGAAACCACGAATGCCGAGGCTGGGACGCAAGCACCATGGCTGAGTTCCAGCGTAAGTTGCGGTGGTTTCGAGACGCTCGCACAGCCAGCGCGAGCTCCTCAACCACCGGGGGCGAGCTCAACCACCGGGGGCGCCGAAGGCGTCGAGGAAGCGGTCGCGGAACTCGTCCATGCGCCAGACCGTGGCGTCCGGCGCCGGACGCAGACCGTCCTGCCAGCCCCAGCCCTCGATTCGCTGCATGACGGCGGGGTCCTGGGCGATCACGCTGATCGGTACGTCGTGGCCGGCGTGCTTTCCGCTCACGTAGCTGTGCGGCTGGTGATCGCCCACCGCCACCACCACCAGGTCGGGGTCGGGGTAGGTGGTGAGGAAGGAGACGAGCGTCTGCCAGGTGTACTCGATCGACTCGCCGTAGGCCTGCTTGACCGCCTCGGGGTCGCCGAAGATCTCCTCCGACGTGTGGCCCTGCTCGGGCATCCCCTCGAAGACCGAGCCGTCGCCCACCTGGTCCCACGGCACCATCCGCGGCAGCGGGGCCCACGGGTGGTGGCTCGAGATCAGGTCCACCTCGGCCATCACCGGCGGCCGGTCGGTCGGGGCCAGCTCGCGGCGTCGGAGCTCGGAGAGCGTGTACTGGTCCGGCATCGAGGCGTACCCGAACTCCGGCCCGTCGTAGCCGACGTTGCGGGAGTCGTAGTAGCGCTGGAAGTGGTAGAAGTCCTCCCCCTCCGGCCAGTCCTCGGTGTTGGCGGGGACGTCGAAGACGGTCCGCCACCCGGCTCGCCCGAACAGGTCGGTGAGGGTGAGCCGGTCGGCGCGGAGCAGCTGCCGATACCGCCGCTGGCTGTCCACCCAGAGCCCGGACTGGAGGGTCGCGTGCGCGAGCCAGCTGCCGGCGCCGAACGTCGGTGAGGTGAGGAAGGCGCTTCGGGACTGGTAGCCGGCAGCCGCCAGGTCGCTCATGCCCTGGTCGAGGACCTCGTTGATCCCGGTCGAGTACGACGTGTCCTGGACCGCGCCCCGCCCGTAGCTCTCGACGAAGACCAGCAGCACGTCCTTCCTCTCCAGCCCGGCCAGCAGCGAGTCGGGTGGTTCGGCTGCCAGCGCGTCGGCGTACGCGTCGTTCTCGATCTCGCGCGCGAACTCCCGCTGGTCGGCCAGGCCGGCTCGCACCAGCTGCACCTCGTCGACGGTCAGCGTGGCCGCGCCGGTCGAGGCGACCGGAGCGCCCTTCACCGCGTGCACACCGGTCGCGAAGCAGAGCACCCAGGCGGTCGCGAATGCCGTCGCCGCGGTCAGCGAGTACCGACGCTGCCCGGCCGCGACCCGGACCAGTCGCACCATCGCCAGCGGCACGCCGACCAGCAGGGCGACCGTGGCCAGCCCGGCCAGCACCGCGACCGCCCGTGCCCAGCCGGCGCCGATGGAGTCACCGAGGACGCCGATCCCGGGGCCGAGGTAGGACCAGTCCCCCACCGGGTCGAAGTCACGGTCGAAGACCGCGTTGAACGAGAGGTCGAGGACCTTGACCAGCAGCAGCAGCGCCAGCAGCACGCCGGCCGTGGTCGCCAGGGCGGTCCGCAGCCGGGACCACGGCAGCAGCGCCAGCGCCACGACCACCAGCACCTCCAGCGGCAGCAGGAGCAGCGCCCGGACGCTGAGGTGGTCGAGCTCGGTCGGCGCCACCAGCGCCAGCCAGACCACGAGGAAGGCGAGCACGGTCCCGTACGGCGCGACCACCGGGGCCGCCGGCGCCCGCCACCGGTCCACCGCCTCGTGCAGGAACGACTCGGCCAGCAGCGCCGCCACCACGCCCAGGGCCACGACGGAGATCCGGTCGGGAAGCACCCGCACCGCCGCGGCCGCCAGCACGACCCCGGTCACGACGGCCACCGTCTTGCACCAGAAGCGCGGCGCTGCCGGGGGGGTCCGCAGCCGGGGGACCAGCGAGAAGACGACGGCGAAGACGTAGTGCACCAACCCCAGCCCGAGCACCCACCAGCCCACGTCCGACGCGACGACGGCACTCAGCACCAGGATCAGCAGCGCGTCCGCCTCCTGGTCGAGGCGGGCACCGAGGTCGGACGTCGTCCCCGTCGCCCGGGCCAACCGGCCGTCGACGAAGTCGCTGACCATCGCCACCGTGATGAGCAACCCGAGCAGCCAGCGGGGGCCGTCGACGAGCGCCGCGGCACCGATCGCCACCGCGACGACGATGCGGGCGGCGGTCACGAGGTTCGCCGAGCTCAGCTCCGAGCGAGTGACCTGAACCGGACGCACCGCACCTCCGTGTGTGAGGGTACGACGGGAACACGGACGGCGGCAGACTCGGGTTCATACCGGGTCCGGAGGGTGGTCGGAGTGCAGGACGAGCGGGCGTTCTGGGTGAGCTCGCCCGGGTGCGGCGAGATCCGCCCCGTCGTCCTCGCCGACCCCGGCCCCGGCGAGGTCCGGGTACGGACCCTGCGCTCCGGCGTCAGCCGCGGCACCGAGACCCTCGTCTTCCGCGGCGCGGTGCCGGCCGACCAGCACGAGCGGATGCGCGCTCCCCACCAGGACGGCGACTTCCCGGGCCCGGTGAAGTACGGCTACCTCAACGTCGGCGTGGTCGAGGCGGGCGACCCGGCGCTGGTCGGCCGGACGGTGTTCTGCCTGCACCCGCACCAGACGGCATACGTCGTCCCGGCGGCCGACGTGACGGTGGTCCCGGACGGCGTCCCGCCCGCGCGGGCGGTGCTGGCCGGCACCGTCGAGACCGCGATCAATGCGCTCTGGGACGCGGCACCGATGGTCGGCGACCGGGTCGCCGTGGTCGGCGCCGGGATGGTCGGCTGCTGCGTGGCCCGGCTCCTCGTGGCGATCCCGGGGATCGAGGTGTGTCTCGTCGACGTCGACCCGACCCGTGCGGAGGTCGCGGCGGCGCTGGGGGTCGCATTCGCGCACCCCGCGGAGGCGCCGGACGGCCGCGACCTGGTCGTGCACGCGAGCGCGACCGAGGCCGGCCTGCGCCGCTCGCTGGAGCTGCTCGCGCCGGACGGCGAGGTCGTGGACCTGAGCTGGTACGGCGACACGCCGGTCCGGCTCGACCTCGGCGGCGCCTTCCACTCCGGCCGGCTGCGGGTGCGGGCCAGCCAGGTCGGCGAGGTGGCGCTCGCCCGCCGCCACCGCCGGACTCGCGGCGAGCGGCTCGCCCTCGCCCTCGAGCTGCTTCGCGACCCGGCGTACGACGCGCTGCTCAGCGGGGCGTCGGCGTTCGAGGAGCTGCCCGCGCTGATGGCCGAGCTGAGCACCGGGCGCCGGGCCGCTCTCTGCCACACGATCACCTACCCCGCACAGGAGAGCTGATGTTCGGAGTGACGGTCCGCGACCACGTGATGATCGCGCACAGCTTCGACGGCGAGGTGTTCGGGCCGGCGCAGCGGCTGCACGGTGCGACGTACGTCGTGGACGTCACCTTCCGCGGTCCCGACCTCGGACCCGACGGGATCCTGGTCGACATCGGACGGGCCGCCGCGGAGCTGCACGACGTGCTGGCAGCGGTGAACTACCGGAACCTCGACGAGGAGGACGAGTTCAAGGGCACCAACACCTCGACCGAGGCGCTGGCACGCTGGGTCGCCGACCGGTTGGCGGCCAGGTTCGCGGACGACGCCCTGCTCACTGCGCTGGTCGTGACCCTGCACGAGTCCCACGTGGCCTGGGCCAGCTATGAGAGAGCGCTGTGAACGCGGTCTTCATCGTCCCGACCGGTTTCGCCGAGCGACCGAGCGGCGGCAACGTCTACGACCGGCGCGTGCAGGCCGGCCTGGTCGGGCTCGGCTGGGACGTCGTGACCCACGAGGTCGACGGCCCCGGCGACCTGGCCAGCCTGCTCCCCGGGATGGCGGACGGCGCGGTCGTGCTGGTGGACGGGCTGGTCGGCTCCGCGGCGGCCGAGCTGCTGATCCCCGAGGCTGCGCGGCTGCGGCTGGTGATCCTGGTGCACATGCCGTTCGAGACCGCGCACGAGCGTGAGCTGCTGGCGGCAGCGGCCGCCGTGATCACGACCAGCGACTGGACCCGGCGCTGGCTGGTGGAGCACTACCGAATCGACAGCGACCGGCTCCACGTTGCCCAGCCCGGCGTCGACATGGCCGACCCGGTGCCCGGGACCTCGGGTGGCGGGCAGCTGCTCTGCGTCGCCGCGGTGACGCGGGCCAAAGGGCAGGACGTGCTGCTCGCAGCACTGGCCGTCCTCACCGATCTCGACTGGCGCTGCACCCTGCTCGGCCGGCTGGACCTCGACCGGGACTTCGTCGACGAGCTCCACAAGACGGCGGCGGACGCAGGGATCTCCGACCGGGTGGCCTTCGCGGGTCAGGTCGGTCACGACGACCTCGGGACGGCGTACGCCGCGGCGGACGCGCTGGTGCTGGCCTCGCGGTCCGAGACCTACGGCATGGTCGTGACCGAGGCGCTGGCGCACGGGCTCCCGGTCATCGGGTCCTCGGTCGGAGGTGTGCCCGAGGCGCTGGGCCGCGCCGCTGACGGCAGCACTCCCGGGCTGCTGGTGCCGCCCGACGACCCGGACGCGCTCGCCGGGGCGCTGCGGACGTGGCTGGAGGAGCCGCGGCGCCGGGCGCGGCTGCGCCGGTCCGCCGCGTCGCGGCGGCTGACCCTGCCGAGCTGGGCCGGGACCACCGCCCGGGTGGCGAGCGTGCTCGAGGGGGCTCGATGAGCGTTCCCGGTTCGGTCCCAGCCCCGGCTTGCGAGGTTTCGAGACGGTCGCTGCGCGACCTCCTCAACCACCGGTTGGCGCGGATCGTCGTCGGTTCAACGGTTCTCGGCCTGCTGGTGTGGCAGCTCGGCACCGGGCCGTTCGTCGACGGCTTGCGCGCGACCAGCCCGTGGGCGGTGCTCCTGGCGCTGGTGGTGACCGCCGGCACGACGTGGTGCTGTGCGGCCCGCTGGTCCCTGATCTCGGCTCGGCTGGGCCAACCAGTGCCGCTGCGGACGGCCTACGTCGCCTACTACCGGTCCCAGCTGGTCAACGCGACACTGCCCGGCGGCGTCGTCGGGGACCTGCACCGCGGTCTGCGGCACGGGTGGCGTGGGGTGGTCTGGGAGCGCTGCCTCGGCCAGCTGGTGCAGGTCGCGCTGGTCGTGGTGCTGGTGCTGCCGTCGCCGTACCGCTGGCTCGGGCTCGCCGTCCTGGCCGCGCTGGCCGTGGCCGGCGGCGCGGTCGTGCTGCTCTCGGCAGCGGCGGTGGTCGGCCACCTGGTCGTGTTCGTGGTCGCCGCGCACGCGGTCGGCGTCTCGCTGTCGCCGGCGGCGCTGCTACCGGTGGGTGCCCTGGTGCTGCTCGGAGCGGCGATCCCGCTCAACGTGGCGGGCTGGGGACCGCGGGAGGGGGTGGCCGCCTGGGCGTTCACCGCGGCCGGCTCGACCGCAGCGCTCGGGCTCACGGTCGCGGTGACGTTCGGCGTGCTCGCGACGGTCGCCACGCTGCCGGGACTGCTCGTGCTGAGGAGGCGCCGCCGTGCCTGACCGCCCCTACACCCTGCTCTCCTGCGGCATGTCGCTCGACGGCTTCCTCGACGACGCGACCGACGCACGGCTGCTGCTCTCCAACGACGCGGACTTCGACCGGGTCGACGAGGTGCGCGCCGACTGTGACGCGATCCTGGTCGGCGCCGCGACGGTCCGCAACGACGACCCCCGATTGCTGGTCCGCTCCCCCGCCCGAGTGGCCCGACGCCGTACGGCGGGACGGCCGGCGCAGCCCCTCAAGGTGACCGTGACCAGCCGCGCCAAGCTGGACCCGGAGGCACAGTTCTTCACCGCCGGCACCGGGCCCAAGCTGGTCTACTGCGCGAGCGACACGGTCAGAATGGCGCGTGGGCAGCTCGGGGCAGTCGCCACCGTGATCGACGGCGGGGCACCGGTCGAGATGCGCCGGGTCAGCGAGGACCTGCAGGCGCGGGGGGTCCGACGGCTGATGGTGGAGGGTGGCGGGCAGGTGCACACGCAGTTCCTCAGCGAGGGGCTGGCTGACGAGCTGCAGCTGGTGGTGGCACCGCTGTTCGTGGGGCACCCCGACGCCACCCGGTTCGTCGGTCCCGGTCGCTACCCGTGGTCGGGGTCCAGCCGGGCCCGCCTGGTGGAGACCCGGCCGATCGGTGACGTGGTGCTGCTGCGGTATGCCCTGTCGGAGCGGTTCGAGGAGCGGCCCTAGTGGTCACCACCGGCCCTGATCGCACCGTCGGGGAGAATCGCTGCCATGTCCGAAGAGGCGCGACCGGTCGAGACCTGGCTCACCGACATGGACGGCGTGCTCGTCCACGAGGAGGAGCCGATCCCGGGCGGGCCGGAGTTCATCGAGGCGCTTAAGGCGAGCGGGCTTGGCTTCCTGGTGCTCACCAACAACTCCATCTACACCCCGCGCGACCTCCGCGCCCGGTTGCTGGGCAGCGGCATCGACGTGCCCGAGGACGCGATCTGGACATCGGCGCTGGCGACCGCGCAGTTCCTGGCCGACCAGCGGCCCCACGGGTCGGCGTACGTCGTGGGCGAGGCGGGGCTGACCAGCGCGCTGCACGAAATCGGCTACGTGATGACCGACCGCAACCCCGACTACGTGGTGCTCGGCGAGACGCGCACCTACTCGTTCGAGTCCATCACGCGGGCGATCCGGCTGGTCGAGGCCGGTGCGCGGTTCATCGCCACCAACCCCGACGTGTCCGGCCCCTCGCCGGCGGGCTCGCTGCCCGCGACCGGCTCGGTGGCGGCGTTGATCAGCACCGCGACCGGCCGCTCGCCGTACTTCATCGGCAAGCCGAACCCGCTGATGATGCGCTCCGCGCTCAACCGGCTCGAGGCGCACTCGGAGACCACGGTGATGGTCGGCGACCGCATGGACACCGACATCATCAGCGGCCTCGAGGCGGGGCTGCGCACCGTGCTGGTCACGACCGGCTCGACCCGGCCCGAGGACATCGAGAGGTTCCCCTATCGGCCGACCCGGGTGGTCGACTCGATCGCCGACCTGGTCGATGCGGTCCGGCCCCGGGCGACATGAGCTGGGCCACCTGCGCGCACGGGCACGCGCACTGGGGTCGTCGCGGCGCGGCCGGGCTGCTGCTCGCCGACCGGGGCCGGGTGCTGCTCCAGCTGCGGGCTCGCTGGGCGCACCAGGGCGGCACCTGGTCGATACCGGGCGGCGCGCGGGAGCGCGGCGAGTCGGCGGTCCAGGCCGCGCTGCGCGAGGCCCGCGAGGAGATGGCGATCCATCGGCGTGACGTCGACGTGCGGGCGTCGTACGTCGCCAGCTGCGGCGGGTGGGAGTACGAGACCGTGCTGGCAGTGCCCGCCGGCGTAGTGGAGCTGGCCCACGGCGCCGAGTCCGTCGCCCACGTCTGGGCCTCCGCCGAAGGGGTGAGCGACTTGCCGCTGCACCCTGCCTTCCGCGAGGCCTGGGCCGCGCCGGACGGCGAGCTGCGTGCCTTCGTGGCCGCCACCGGTTAGCCCGGCGCGTCACTCGACGGTGAACTCCACCTTCCGCTGTGCCACGTCCGCGGTGGTCAGCCGGGCCCGGACGTCGGTGCCGAGCGGGAGGTCCGTGGCGGAGACCACCGGTGCCTCGACCGCCGGGTCGGGCACCGTGAGGGTGCCCCGGGTGGACTCCTTCTCGTTGACCTCCACCACCACTCCCTGGAATGTCTCGCCGATGCGGTGCTGGAGCAGGCCGGCCTCGACGAGGTCGAGCACCATCCGGCCGTAGGTGTTGGCCTGCTGTGCCGACTCCTGCATCTCCTGGGCCAGCGCGGGCAGCGCGGCGTGCACCCAGTCGGGCACCTCCTCGCCGGCGCAAAGAGCGACGCAGACCTCGGACGCGTAGCGGTCGCCCAGCCGGCGCAGCGGCGCGGTGACGTGGGCGTACTCGGCGTTGAGCCCGCTGTGCAGGGGCTGGGCCGGGGTCTCGCCGTCGAAGGCGACGTACCCGCTGCCGCGCAGCAGCCGGGTGCAGGCCGAGATCATCGCGGCGTGCGTCGGCTTGGACGCGTCGAGGGTGCGGATGAAGTCGGGGTAGAGCAGCTCGGCCGGCCAGTCCACCCCCAGCGCGCGGGCGGTGCGGTGCAGCCGTTGCACGTCGCGCGGGTCCGGTGGCGGGAGCGTGCGCAGGAAACCCACGCGCGCGTAGACCATGAGGGAGGCCGCGGCGAACCCCGTGAGCAGCGACATCTGGGCGTTCCACTGCTCGACGGGCAGCAGGCTGCGGTACTCCAGCGCCCACTCCGCCCCCGCGGTGTCGACCTCCTGCTCCGGGAGTGGCAGCGAGATGCCGCCGCGAGCGGCCTCGCGGCCGATGCGGAGCTCGCCGACCTCCTTGAGCAGCATCAGGGACTCGTCGCCAGAGCCGTCGTCGATCGACTGCTGGGCGCCCGGGTAGTCCAGCTGAGCGCGCGAGCGCACCCGGGCTCGCTCGACCTCGACATCGGTCCGGGCGCCTTCGCTGTCGAGCCGGATCGTCCACAGCAGAGCCGGACGGACCTGGTCGGGCAGCAGCGACCCGCCGTCCTCCGAGATCACGGTCGGGTGCAGCGGGACCCGGCTGTCGGCGCCGTACAGGGTCTGGCCGCGCTGGTGCGCCTCGACGTCGACCGGGTCGCCCGGGGTGATGAACGCCGCGAGGTCCGCGATCGCGTAGTGCAGCACGTAGCCGTCGCCGTCCCGCTCGAGATGCAACGCCTGGTCGAGGTCGCGCGCGCCCGCGGGGTCGATGGTGATCAGTGGCAGATCGGTGCGGTCCAGCTCGGGCAGTCGCGGGTTGGCCACCGCCGCTGCGGCCGCGGCCTCGACCTCGGGCGGGAACGCCGGGGTGACCTCCAGCTCGCGTTGGATCGCGGCGATGCCGTCGCGCAGCACCTGCGGCTCGACGCCGTCCTCAGTCGCCAGGACCCGGACCACACGCCTGCTCGACATGCCTTCACCCTAGGACGTACCTCCCCACTCCTGACCGGCTGCGCGCCGCCCCACGGGCGCTCCGCGGCGTTGCCGTCGCTCGTAGTTGGGCTTACAGCGACGTCGCTCCGGCGCCTTGCGGAGATCCCATGGATGCGACGCTCGCTACGGCCAGGAGTGGGGAGGTACGCCCTAGTGTTCCGTTGTGCTGATCCTGCTGCCTCCGAGCGAGGGCAAGACGGTCCCGCGGAGAGGCAAAGCCCTGGACCTGGCCGCGCTCTCGTCGCCGTCGCTCACCCCCGCGCGCGAGCAGCTGCTGGACGCGCTGGTCACCCTCTGCGAGGCCGAGCCCACGATGGCTGCGACCGCGCTCGGCGTACCCAGGACCCAGCTGGAGCTGGTGGCCCGCAACGCCTCGCTGCGCAGCGCGCCGACCGCGCGGGCCGACGCGATCTACTCCGGAGTGCTGTACGACGCCCTCGGGCTGACCTCGCTCGACGGGTCGGCCAAGCGCCGGGCGACCGCCCGTGTCCGGGTGATCTCGAGCCTGTTCGGGCTGGTGTCCCCGGCCGACCGGATCCCGGCGTACCGCCTCTCCGGGGACGCGGTGCTGCCTGGCCTGGGCAGCGTGGCCGGGGTCTGGCGAGCAGCGCTCGGCCCGGTGGCCACCGAGCTGGTCGGTGACGGGCTGCTGGTCGACCTGCGCAGCAGCATGTACGCCGCGTTCTGGCGCCCGGCAGGGCTGCGGCGGGTCGCGACCGTCCGGGTGCTGCACGAGGTCGCCGGCCGGCGGCAGGTGGTCAGCCACTTCAACAAGGCGACGAAGGGCCGGATCGTGCGGGCGTTGCTGGAGTCCGGCGCCGACCCGCGCACCCCGGCCCGCCTCGCCGACGTACTGCGCGACCTCGGCTGGACCGTCGAGTCGACCGACGCCCCCCGCGGCACCACCCAGCTCGACGTGGTCGTCACCGCCCTCTGAATCCCTCGACGCCGAGTCGGGGTTACTGCTCATCAGTAACCCCGACTCGGCACGGCATCTGCGGCGAGTCGGGGTTACTGCGCATCAGTAACCCCGACTCGGCGGGGTCACCAGGCGGAAGCGGCGGCGGAGAAGGCGTCGTCGCCGGGCGGGCGGGCGTTGTAAAGACGTAGGGAGGTGCGGGACCGGCCGTCGACCTCGGGGAAGAACGACACCACGCTGACCGAGGCCGGGCTGAGCTCCATCCGGAACACCGACTCGAGCGGGGCGTCGAGCGCGCGCGAGACGAGGATCTTGATCGGCGTCACGTGGCTGACCACGACCACTGTCTTGCCGCCGTGTGCCGCCAGGAGGCGGTCGAGTCCGGCGGCGACTCGCTCCTCGACCGAGCGGAACGACTCGCCCCCGGGCGGCGGGGTCTCCAGCGAGCCGAGCCAGGCGGCCAGCCCGGCCTGGTCCTGCTCGCCGACCTCCGCGAACGTCAGCCCGTCCCAGGCGCCGAACTCCATCTCGGCGAACCCGGGCTCGACGTCGACCTTCTTGCCCAGGACGGCGGCGAGGATCTCTGCGGACTCCAGGGTGCGGCGTACGGGCGAGGACACCACCGCGTCGATGCCGGCGGCGATCGGGGCCAGCCAGTCGGCGGTGGTCCGGATCTGGTCGCGGCCCTCGTCGCTGAGCCCGGGGTTGGCGCTGGCCAGGCCGCCGGAGAAGCGCTTCGCCGCGGTGTGCGGTGTGACGCCGTGCCGAATCAGCACGAGCGTCGTCGGCGGACCGCTGGGAGGCCCCCAGCCACGCGGTGTCCTCGGGCTCTCCGCCTCTTCGACGGCTGACTCGGTGTCGGGCTCGTCGACCAGCGCCGCGCCGACCGCGGTGACGCCGTCCCGCCTGCCGTCCAGCGCCTCGTTGGCCAGCCGGTCCGCGTGCTTGTTCTGCTCCCGCGGCACCCAGGTGTACGTCGTCCCGAACGGCGCCAGCCGGTTCGCCTCGGTCGCGAGCGGGCGCATGTCCGGGTGCTTGATCTTCCAGCGGCCCGACATCTGCTCGACCACGAGCTTGGAGTCCATGCGGACCTCGATGTCGGCCTCCGGCGCGAACTCCTCGGCCAGCCTGAGCCCGGCGATCAGGCCCGAGTACTCCGCGACGTTGTTGGTGGCGACGCCGATCGTGGTGCCGTCCTCGGCGATCACCGCTCCCGTGTCCGCGTCCTTCAGCACCGCGCCGTACGCCGCCGGGCCGGGATTCCCGCGCGAACCACCATCGGCCTCGATGATGACGGATCGGGGACCAGGACCGGCTTGGGTCACAGCCCCGACTCGGGAGTACGCACGAGGATGCGTTGGCACTCCTCGCAGCGGACCACTTCGTCCTCCGCAGTCGAGCCGATCTTCGACAGCTCCGCGGAGTCGAGCGAGAGCCGGCACCCGCCGCACTGACGGGCGCGGAGCGCGGCCGCGCCGACGCCGCCCTTCGATGCGCGAAGCCGGTCGTAGAGAGCGAGGAGGTCTTCGGGCAGGCCGGTCACGACCGGGCCCCGGGCGGTGGCGAGCTTGCCCAGTTCTTCGTCGAGCTCGACGGTCCTGGCGTCGCGGGACTGGGCGAGGCCGGCGAGGCGCTCGTCCGCGGCGGAGACCTGGGCGGTGAGCGAGTCAAGGGTGGTCTGTGCGTCCTCGAGGCGAGCCATCACCTCGAGCTCGTCGTCCTCGAGGGAGGTGATTCGGCGCTGCAGGGACACCAGCTCGCCCTGCATCCGCTCGAGGTCCTTGGGGTTGGCGATCAGTCCCTGGTCCATGCGCTGCTGGTCGCGGGTCCGCCTGGCCTTGACCTGTTCTACGTCGGCGTCGACCTTGGTCTGCTCGGCGGTGAGGTCGTCGACCGCGATCTGGGCGTCGCGGCGCTGGCCGTCGAGCTCGGCGCGGCCGGCCTGGATCGTGGCGATCTCGGCCAGCTCGGGCAGTGACGCGCGCTGGTGGCGCAGCAGATCGGCGCGCGAGTCGAGCTCCTGGAGATCCAGCAGGGCTAGCTGGGCGGCGGGGTCGGCTTTCAGCGCTTCTCCTGGGGTGGTGTCGGCTCAGACGCGGTGCGTCCACGGGTCAGTGCACACGGTGCTGACCCGGGTCTCCACCGTAGCGCCCGTGCCGAGCACGGCTTCCGCGAGCCGGGCCTCGACGACGGGCAGCCAGGCCCACTCCGCAGCCCAGTGTGCGACGTCGACCAGCGCCGGACCGTCGTGCTCGAGGAACTCCGAGGCCGGGTGGTGCCGCAGGTCGCTTGTCAGGTAGACGTCCGCGTCGCTGCGCCGTACGTCGTCGAGCAGGAAGTCACCCGCTCCCCCGCACACCGCGACCCGCCGGACCACTCGGCTCGGGTCGCCGGCCACCCGGACGCCGTGGGCGGTGTGCGGCAGCGTCCTCCCGACGTGGTCGGCGAACGCCTCCAGCGTGGTCGGGGGGATGGTTCCGATCCGCCCGGATCCGGTGTCTGCAACCGCCGGGTCGGCGAGCTCGACGATCTCGTACGCCGGCTCGTCGTAGGGGTGCGCGGCCAGCATCGCCGCCACCACCCGCGGCCGGGCGTCCCTCGGCAGCACGCACTCGATCCGGGTCTCGTCCACCACCTCGAGCCGACCTACCTCGCCGATCGTCGGATCCGCGCCCGGCAGTGGCCGGAACCGGCCCTCCCCCGGCGTCGAGAACGACGCGCTGTCGTAGTCCCCGATCACGCCGGCCCCCGCCGCGGCCAGCGCCGCCCGCACTCCATCGGCAGCCTCGACCGGCACGTAGGTCGTCAACTTGTCGAGCCGATCGTTGCTGCGCGCCGTGATCGGCCGCAGATCGGCCAGCCCGAGCGTCGTCGCCAACGCCTCGGACACTCCCCCCACGGCCTGGTCGGCGTTGGTGTGCGCGGTCAACAGCGCGCAGCCGGCGTCCTGCAGCACGCCCAGCGTCCGCCCCTTCGGCGTCGTACGCGCGACGCCGTGCACCCCCTTGAGGAACAGCGGGTGGTGCACCACCAAGAGGTCCGCACCCCACTCCGCGGCCTCCTGGGCGACGGCTCGTGCCGGGTCCACAGCGAACAGCACCTTGGCCACCGGCGCCTCGGGGTCGCCCGCCACCAGCCCCACCGCGTCCCACGAGTCCGCGGTGGCCGGCGGGTACCAGCCGTGCAGCAGGTCGACGACGTCGCTCAGCGTGGGCACGCAGGCGAGGCTAGTACCCCGTGTCGGAAGTCTTCGTGCGCTTCGCGCACACATCGCACGCACCTCGCGGCGTTGCCGTCGCTCGATGATGGACCTACAGCGTCGTCGCTCCGACGCCAAGCGACCACCCCACGAAAGACGCTCGCTGCACTCGCGCTTTCGCGGGACCCCGGAAAACCGTCCACGCACGCTGAGCACGCCAACCGTGCGAACACTTCGACACGGGGCACTAGTGGCTCAGCGCTCAGCTGGGCGGCTGCATGTGACCCAGCTGGACCAGCATCGTCATCGTGTCGTAGTAGATCTCGGAGGCCTCCACCTTGCCTTCGCCGTCGAAGAACAGGAACTCGCAGAAAGGCACGTCGATGGCCTTGCCCGTGGGCGGCATGCCCGCCATCTCGCCGTCGTTCACTCCCCGCGCGTGGAATGTCGCGATCGAGGCGTTGCCGCTCTCGTAGTACGTCGCGTCCGCGACCCGAGCGTCGGACAGTGCCGTCTTCCATTCACCCAGCCAGCCCTTGAACTCGTCGCGACTCTTCAGGCTGAGTCCTCGGGGGTGGTCCTGACTGGCGACGTCCTCGCGGAGGTATGCGTCCATCGCGTCCACGTCGTTCGCGTTGAACAGCTGGTGCAGCGTGCGGTGAGTGTCGGTGTGGCCCATGAGGTGTCTCCCGGAGTTTGATCGTCAGCTCCCGAGCGCTCCCAACAGACCTGCCTACTCCGCACGCCTGGTTGGGTCCATGACTCGTCCGGGTGGTTCCGACGTCAGTTGACCTGGCGCTCGCGACCTTCCCAGTACGGCGACCGAAGCTTGAACTTCTGCAGCTTGCCGGTCGCGGTGCGGGCCAGCTCGTCGCGGAACTCGACCGATGTCGGGGCCTTGAATCCGGCCGCCTTGTCCTTGCACCACCTGATCAGCTCTGCCTCGGTCACCTCTTCGCCGTCGGCGAGCACCACGAGCGCCTTGATCGTCTCGCCCCACTTCTCGTCCGGTACGCCGATGACGGCGACCTCGGCGACAGCGGGGTGGGAGAACAGCACGTCCTCGACCTCGATGGAGCTGACGTTCTCGCCACCGGTGATGATCACGTCCTTCTTGCGGTCGCTGATCGTCAGGTAGCCGTCCTCGCCCAGGCTGCCTCCGTCGCCGGTGTGGAACCAGCCGTCCTTGAGCGCCGCCTCGGTCTCCTCGGGCTGCTCCCAGTAGCCCTCGAGGACGACGTTCGAGCGCGCCAGCACCTCGCCCTGACCTTCTTCGGAGTCGTCGATCTTGAGCGATACCCCGATGGCCGGCATCCCGGCGCGGGTCAGGTTGACCGCGCGCTCCTCGCTGGACAGGTCGTCCCACTCGGCGCGGGTGCGGTTGACGGTGAGCAGGGGCGAGGTCTCGGTGAGCCCATAGATCTGGATGAACTCCCAGCCGAGCTCCTCCTCGACCCGGACCACCGTCTTCGTGGGTGGCGGAGCGCCGGCCATGATGATCCGGACCCGGTCGCGACCCGGGATCTGGCCCTCCCAGGTCTGCGCGGCATCCAGTACGGCGGCCGCCACGGCGGGCGCCGCACACATCACGGTGACGCCGTGCTCGTCGACCCGGCGCAGGATCTCGGCGCCGTCGACCTTGCGCAGCACGACGTTCTTGACGCCCAGGCCGGTCATCGCGAACGGCATCCCCCAGCCGTTCGCGTGGAACATCGGCAACGTGTGCAGGTAGACGTCGCGATCGGTGACCCCGGCGTGCAGGGCGAAGGTGACCGCGTTGGTCCAGATGTTGCGGTGGGTGATCTGGACGCCCTTGGGCCGGGCCGTGGTGCCGGACGTGTAGTTGATCGTGGCGGTGGCGTTCTCCCCCTCCAGCCCAGGGGGCTCCCACGGCTCGGGCGCACTGCCCTCAGGCGCATACAGATGTTCGTCCTGGCCGAGGGTGAACCGGTGCTCGACGGTGACGTCGCGGAGGGCGTCGTCCAGCTCGGGGTCGACGTAGAGCACGCGAGCGCCGGAGTGCTCGACGATGTAGCGGACCTCGTCGGGCCGCAGGCGGAAGTTCACCGGCACCAGGACGCGGCCGAACCCGGAGACGCCGAAGAACGACGTGAACAGTCGCGCACTGTTCTGGCTGACCACGGCCACCCGGTCACCGACGCCGATGCCGAGCTCGTCCAGGTGCGCGGCCTGTCTCGCGGCGAGCTCGCCGACCTGGGCGTACGTCAGCCCGCCCAGCGAGCGCGCGGGCTGGTCGGGCTCGTCGACCACGCCGATGCGCTCGCCGTAGACCTGGACGGCTCGGTCGATGAAGTCGGCGACGCTGAACGGGACGAGCACGATGGCCTCCTCGAGACGGCGGATCTCCCTCTGGAGACTAGTCAGCCCGGGTTGGCCGAACGTTGCCGCCCGAGCGCGGCCGGCCTATGAGAGACCTCTCATCACGCTCTCACGCGCAGCCCACGGTGGGGGAGAATGCTCGGCGTCATGCGCAGCTTCTGGAAGGTCTTCGTCGCCCTCGCCCTGTTGCTCCCCCTGGGGGCATTCGTGGCCGGAAACCTGGTCGCGTCCGCGGCCGATGACCCCGCCCCGCGGGACACCATCATCATCGACGACCAGTCCGGTACGCC
This sequence comes from uncultured Actinomycetota bacterium, assembly GCA_963817125.1. Classification (GTDB taxonomy): domain Bacteria; phylum Actinomycetota; class Actinomycetes; order Propionibacteriales; family Nocardioidaceae; genus Nocardioides. Next base: position 57,322 of record CAWFNB010000013.1, on the reverse strand, counting down.
GAGCCAGGACCCGACGCCTAGCCAGGACCCGACGGCGAGCTCGCAACCCAGCGATGACTCCAGCCCCAGCGACGACGCCAGCCAGGACGCCAGCGAAGACGGCGACGACGACACCTCCGGTCACGGCGGGGAAAACTCCGGTCACGGGGGGGACGACGACTCCGACATCCCGGAGGCCACGCAGAGCCCAGACGACTGGGACGACCACGGCGACAACTCCGGCCACGGTGGCAACGACGACGACTGACCCACAGCCGACCAGCAGCGCCCGGCCGGAACGGTCGGGCGTTTCGGTACGCGTCCGCATCACCGCGGCGGTCGCCCTGCTCGCCGCCCTCGCCTTGACCGGCGCCGGGCTGATCGTCTACGTCATCGAGGGCCAGCGGATCGACAACGAGATCGCCACCCGGGTCGACCAGCAGTTCGAGGAGTTCCGCACCTTCCAGTCGAGTGACGTCAACCCCCAGACCGGCAAGCCGTACGCGAACGTCGGTCCCCTGCTCGATGCATTCATCGAGCGCCAGGTGCCCGACGACAACGAGGCCCTCGTCTCCTGGTACGACGGAGGCCCCCAGCTGGTCTCCGCCGACGGCTACACCGGCGAGAAGGCGGCTTTCGAGGACGCTGCCGCCACGATCGTCGATGACAACGGCACCACTCGCATCGACGACCCCGAGGACGAGCTGATCCTCCACGCCCAGACCGTGCAGCTCGGCGGCGAGACCGGCGCGCTGATCGTGGTGACCTACTACGGCGATGCCCGGGCGGGGCTGAGCGAGACCATCGGCACCTACATCGTGGTCTCACTGCTGTCGCTGCTCGTGATCACAGCGGTCGCCGCCGCGCAGTCCGGCCGGTTGCTGGCGCCGATTCGGACGCTGCGCGAGACGGCCGACGAGATCAACGACACCGACCTGTCGCAGCGACTGCCCGAGACCGGCAACGACGACATCACGGCCCTCACCAGGACCTTCAACCGGATGCTGGACCGGCTCGAGTCGGCGTTCGTCGGGCAGCGCGAGTTCCTCGACAACGCCGGGCACGAGCTCAGGACTCCTCTCACGGTGCTGCGCGGTCACCTCGAGCTCCTCGACGTCGGCAACCCGGAGGAGCTCGCGCAGACCCGCGAGCTGCTTCTCGACGAGGTGGACCGCATGTCCCGCCTGGTCGGTGAGCTGATCCTCCTGGCCAAGAGCGACCGCCCCGACTTCGTCACGGTTCGACGGGTCGACCTCACCGGGCTCACCGTCGACACCCTCGCCAAGGCCCGAGGGCTCGGCGACCGGACCTGGACCCTCGACGAGACCGCCAGTGTCACCGTCCCGGTCGATGAGCAGCGGCTGACCCAGGCCCTGCTGCAGCTGTGCGACAACGCGGTCAAGCACACCGGCCCCGGCGACGTGGTTGCGCTCGGCTCGTCGTACGACGGGGCCACGGCCCGGCTCTGGGTCCGCGACACCGGCCCTGGCGTGGCGTCGGAGCACCGCGACCAGATCTTCGAGCGCTTCGCCCGAGGCGATGTCGTGGAGGACGACGACGGGTTCGGGCTGGGGCTGTCGATCGTGCAAGCCATCGCGCGAGCACACGGCGGCAGTGTCAGCGTCGAGGACGAACAGCCGCACGGAGCGAAGTTCGTGATCTCGCTGCCGATCGACGAGGGTGAACCGACTGACCCCTCCGACCGTACTCAGGACGAGACCGAGGACGAGGAGTTCTCCCTGTGGCCCGCATCCTGATCGTCGAGGACGAGGAGCGCATCGCCTCGTTCCTGGCCAAGGGGCTGGCCGCCGACGGGCACCGCACCACCGCAGTGGCAGACGGCCGAACCGGGCTCGACCACGCCCTGAGCGGCGACTTCGACCTCATGGTCCTCGACATCGGCCTGCCCGGGATCGACGGCTTCCAGGTCCTCGACCAGCTGCGGTCGCAGGGATCGAGGCTTCCGGTGATCGTGCTCACCGCCCGCGACTCGGTCACCGACACCGTCTCGGCGCTCGAGGGCGGCGCCGACGACTACATGCCCAAGCCGTTCCGATTCGCCGAGCTGCTCGCCCGGGTCCGGCTGCGGCTGCGACCGGGCGACGACGGCGGCCCGGGCCGCGACGAGGTCCTCGAGGCCGGTGGTATCCGGCTCGACGTACGCACTCGGCGCGCCACCGTCGGGGCGCGCGAGGTCGAGCTTTCCGCGCGGGAGTTCGCCCTGGCCGAGACGCTGATGACGAACGCCGGCCAGGTGCTTTCGCGCGAACAGCTCCTCGACAAGGTCTGGGGCTTCGACTTCGACCCCGGCTCCAACGTCGTCGACGTCTACATCGGCTACCTGCGCAAGAAGTTCGGAGCCAAGAGCATCGCGACCGTCCGCGGCATGGGCTACCGCTTCAGCACCTGAGCCGACAGGAGCGGCGGCGAGGCCTTGCCGCGAGGTCTATTCACTCTGCGTATACATGCTGTGTATAGTCTCCTCGTGGCCTTGGGTGACGTGCTGCTGGGAGTCCTGGTGGACGGCCCGGCGCACGGCTACGACCTCAAGCACGCACACGATGAGCGGTTCCCCGCCTCCCGCGCCCTCGCCTACGGCCAGGTCTACGCGACCCTGGCCCGCCTGCACGAAGCCGGACTGGTGGAGGTCATCGAGACCAGCCAGGCCGCAGGACCCGAACGGCGCGTGTACGCGCTGACCGACACCGGGGCGGCGCGGCTGACGAACTGGCTCGGTGCCACGGAGGAGCCGGGCACCTACACCGCGGATGAGCTGGTCCGGAAGACCGTCACCGCATTGCACTCCGGACACGACGCGTCCGCGTTCCTCCACCAACAACGAGAGGTGCACCTGACTGCCATGAGACGACTCACCCAGGAGCTCAGGGAAGCGGACTCGCCTGGCGCACAGATCGCCATCGACCATGCACTGGCGCACCTCGACGCCGAGCTCCGATGGCTCGAGGACGCCCGCGCCCGAGTCAGTGCTGCTCGCTCGCGAAACCGATCGACACGTGCTGCGAAGGACGTCAAGGACGACCATGCCTCCGCTGGCTGAGCCCGTCCTGGTGGCCTCGGGTGTGCACAAGCACTACGGGCAGACCAGGGCGCTCCAAGGCGCCGACCTCGAGGTCAGGCCCGGTGAGCTCGTGGCAGTCACCGGCCCCTCGGGGAGCGGCAAGTCGACCCTGCTGCACTGCCTGGCCGGGTTGGTGACCCCTGACGGTGGCCGGGTCCTCTACGACGGCACTCCCCTGCCGACCGACTCCGACGACCGCGCGCGGCTGCGCCGCCGTCACCTCGGGCTGGTGCTGCAGTTCGGGCAGCTGGTTCCCGAGCTGACCGCGCTGGAGAACGTGGCGATCCCGCTCCTGCTGGAGCGGGTCGACCGACGTACTGCAGCCGACCGGGCCCGGGTCTGGCTGGCCCGGCTCGGGGTCGAGGACGTCGCCGACCAGCGACCCAGCGCGATGTCGGGTGGCCAGGCACAGCGGGTGGCCATCGCCCGCGCCCTGGTGGCGGAGCCCCGGGTCGTGCTGGCCGACGAGCCCACCGGGGCGCTCGACACCGTCAGCGGCGAGCAGACGATGAACGCGCTGGTGGGGGCGGTGAGGGAAACGGGCGCCGCGCTCGTGCTGGTCACCCACGACAACCGCGTGGCTGCCGTCGCGGAGCGGGAGGTCACCGTCGTCGACGGACGTACCAACGCCTGGGCCAGCGAACGATGAGGCCCTTGGTCGTCACCGTCGGGGCCGCCGGGGGCCGCGGTCGTGCTGTCCTCGTCGCAGCATGCACCGCTCTGGTCACCGGGTTCCTGCTGGTCGCGGTCTCGATGCTGCGCCTGGGCGACGCATACTCCCCCACCGCCCCGTGGTCCCCCGCGTCAGAGCGGGCCGGCAGGATGTTCACGCAGCTGTACGACCCCGGCACGAGGAGCGGCGTCGTCTTCGGGGTCGTCCTCTTGACGGTGCCGTTCCTCGCGCTGCTCAACCAGGGTGTCCGGCTGGGCACAGCGGCGAGGAGGCGACGGTACGACGCACTGGCCGTCGTGGGAGCGACCCGCTCCGACCTGCGTCGCTGCGCGGCGCTCGAGGTCGGAGCTCCGGGGACCGCGGGGGCGATCCTGGGCATCGGGGTCTACTGGCTCCTGCGCCTCGGCCTGGGCAGCGGGCTCCAGGACAACGCCATCGGCGCGCTGGTGCCGCCCCATGTCGGCCCCGGCCTCTGGACCGTTCCGGTAGTCGTGGTCGTGTCGGCACTGGCCTGCGTCGCCGGGGCCCGGTCTGTGCGTGGCCGCAGCTCAAGGGCCACGCGCAGCTCAGCCTTCACAGGAAGCTGGCTGCTGGTGTTCCTTGCCGGGGCGACGCTGGTGGTGCTCGGCACGCGGGGGTCAACCGGCACCGACACACAGGTCGCGGAGCTGCTGGGGTTGAGCCTCCTCGTCGCCGGGCTCGCCGGGCTGACGTCGTGGGTCACCGAGACGGTCGCCCATGCGCTCGGCAGCAGGGTGTCGTCGCCACACCTCCTACTGGCAACCCGGAGGCTCCAGCTCGATGCCACGTCGGCCGCCCGCGCCGGCCTGGCCTCGGGTGCCTCCGGCCTGACCCTCGGGGCCTGCGCGATGCTCACGTCCGACGTGTGGGGCTATCACCCCATGGACCGACGCGAGTACACCGACGCCACCCTGCTCGTGGCGGCCCTGGCCGTCCTCGCCTTCCTCCTGGTCGGAGTCGCCCTGGCCGTCCACATCACAGACTCCGTGCTGGCCGAACGTCGCGCGTACGCATCCCTGTCCGCCACCGGCTTCCCCACCGGCACGTTGGTGGCCGCGCTGCGCAGTGAGGCGCTGATCGCGACCCTGCCGATCGCCGTCACCGGTTGCCTGCTCGCAGTCGTCGGCTACGCCGCGCTCGCCGATGCGGGCCCGGGCTGGGTCACCTGGGCGGGCCTGGCTGTGGTCTCCACCGTGGCGGCAGCGGTCGCGTCGTCGTACGCCGCGTCCGCCGTCCTCGCGCCGGTGGTGAGCGGAGCGATCCGCAGCGGAGCGATCCGTACCGAGTAGTCAGAACGCGATCGTGCCGGTGCACACCTCGCCGGAGTGGCGCGCAACGAAGGTGATCGTGTCGGTGCCGGACTTGTTCGCGACCTTGCGCTCGACCTGAACGAGCCGCTGCGGCCGCCCGTGGTGGCCGAACCCCTGGCTGCGACCGAGCCGTTGTCCTTGATCTTCCAGGTCCAGGTCTGACCGGACCGGTTGGTGTCGACCTCGCCCTCGACCTCGAGGCGTCCGTCGTCCGTCTTGACCTTGAGCTTCCAGTCAGCACCGGCCGAGCAGCTACCGGTCTTGATGACGCGGTCGTCGTCGCCGCCCCCACTCCCGCCGTTGTCGTCGTCGCCGCCGTGCGAGGCGAGCGCGGGCGAGCCGAGCGCGAGAAGTGCGGTCGTGGTCAGGGCGGTCAGGGTGAGCGGAAGCTTCGTCATGAGGAGCATCCTGCGTCCCGCCGGTGAGGCAGTGATGAGCCGCAGGTGAGAGGCCTCTCACCCAACGCTGACCCGTCAGTTTTGGCCCTCTCCGGGCCGCTGACCTGTCGATTCTGGCCCTCTCCGAGCCGCTGAACTGTCAGTTCTGGCCCTCCATAGGCGACCAGAATTGACGGGTCAGCGTGATTTGGGCGACCAGAACTGACGGGTCAGCGGTCAGCGCGGGCGGGGCCAGGCCCGGAGCCGACGCGCGGGTACGTCGGCGTCGGGCGACTCCGACTGCTCCCAGACCCGGCGCCACTGGGCCACCTTCGGGCCGCTGGGGTCGGGGGTGCTGCCCGCGGAGGCGCGGCGCCGGGCCTCCCACCAGGTCGAGCGGTCCTCGTCGAGCAGGGTCGCGACCGCGGCCTTGATCCGCGGCGCGAACTCGCGCACCGACTCGCCCTCGTGCGGCACCAGCGGCTCACCGAACCGGATCGTCAGCTGCCGCCGCCCCGGCGAGGGCCAGCCCTGTCCGCGCGGCATCGCGGCGAAGGTGCCGCGGTGCGCGACCGGGACGACGGGTACGCCGTGCTCGTGGGCCAGGAAGGCGGCACCCATCCGGAAGTTGCCGACCCAGCCATCCTTGGACCGGGTGCCCTCGGGGAAGATCACCAGGCTCCAGCCGTCGGCCAGCACCTCACCGGGCGTGGTCGCCATGGAGCCGCCACGCCGGTCGATCGGGAAGGTGTTGAAGAACAGCGAGGAGCCGACCGCGCGCCACCACGTGTCGAAGAAGTAGTCGGCCGCAGCCGCAACCCCCGTCTTGCGCCGCCACTCGTCGGGCAGGGAGAGCAGGATCAGCGGGGTGTCGAGGTGCGAGGCGTGGTTGGCCGCGAAGATGACCGGGCCCTCGATCCGGTCGAGCACGTCGAGGCCCTCGACCTTCGTCCGCACCTGCGAGCGGAACAGCGGCTCGAGCCCGGCCTTCTGAGCGACCTCGCGCACGGCCATCGCCGGCCGCTTGCGCGACCAGTCGCTCGGGAAGACCGTCGACCGCTGCGGCAGCACGTAGGGCTCGGCGGAGCGCGGCACCTGCGAGCGCCGCCCCCAGCGCCAGCCGCGTGCCGCCGTACGGACGTCGTCGACGCCGCCCCGGATCAGGCTCATCGCGAGATCACCTGACGTCCGCAAGCAGGTGCGGCGGGTTGTGCAGGTAGGTGATCGACGGGCTGGTGCCGACCGTGCCCGAGGCCATCTCCAGCGCGTCCTGCAGCGTCGTGGCGGCCCGGAACCCCATGCGGGAGGCGGCTTTGCGGTTGCCGCCCACCCAGATCACCTCGTCGACGTGATCCATGGCGTGAGCGATCCAGTACCACATGTAGAACGGGTGGACGCCGTGGTAGGCGTGCGAGGTGCGGTAGAGGTGGATGTACCACGGGTCCTGGGCGAACTGCTGCTCGTACTTCTCCCCCACGACCGCCGGGTCGGTCGACTCGGCGAGCACCTCCTCGTAGAAGTCGACGTACGACGGGTGGTGCAGCTGGTTGAACCCCTCGTCCAGCGGGTGGTACAGGATCACCGCGCCGCCCTTCCGGACGACCGGCTGACCGCGGTAGGAGTTGAAGTAGTAACCGAGCCCCATGCAGGCGGCGAGGATCGGGTTCATCGAGGAGTTCACGTTGTAGGGGCCGAGGTAGGGCACCCCCATCACGAGCACGTCGGACTGCCCGTTGACCTCCACGGAGTGCTGGGCGTGCACCTTCTCCAGCGTCGCCGCGTGCACCGCCTCGACCTCGCCGGCGTTGACGCCGGTGAGCCCGTAGACCGACCTCATGTCGTGGAACATCTTGTGCTTGAGCTTCGGCGGCGCGACCGAGAGCCCGCGTCGTACCCCGAGCATCGAGGCCTGGTCCTTGACCGACCACTCCCACTCGCGCTTCTGGAGGAAGGAGAAGGACGACGGGAAGACGTCGTTGTTGAGGGTGGTCTCGATCTGGAACACCTTCACGGTGTCCTTGATGACCCGGCCCATCCGCCACGCCGAGTGGTGCATCTCGGAGTGCTTGTGGTCCATGAAGGACCGCGAGTGGACCATCGTCTTGGCGTTGTGGTGGTGGCGCAGCGACTTGTACGACGCCAGCCCGATGCCGACCGACTTGTGGCCGCCGTCCATGGCCACGAGGTTGACGTTGACGTAGACCAGCAGGTCGGACTCGGCGGCCCGCTTGCTGATCTCGATGTCCTCGCCCTTGTCGGTGGTGCCGAGGTGGGCGAGCTCGTCGCGGTCCTCGGCGTCGAAGTTGTAGAGGTCGCCCTGCGGGTAGAACGAGCGGAAGACCCGCTCCCCCACGATGTGCTTCAGCTCGGCGGCGGTCATCCGGCGGTGCAGCGCGTTGGCGGCGATCAGCTTGACGTCGTCGACGCCGGCCTCGGCGGCCATGGTCAGCACCGCCTCGATGATCCGGCCCCGGATGTCGGGCGCCTTCATCGTCGGCAGCGGGATCGACAGGTCGTCGAAGGCGATGGTCAGCCGCATCCCGGCCTTGAGCAGCGCGGGCAGCGGCTCGGAGTCGTGCGGGTTGCGGAGCGCGTGGTCGATCGCCTCGTCGACGTCGGGCACCGCCGGGATCGACTCCGGCGGGTAGACCACCCGCGTGCCGAGCGGGAAGTTCTCGAGCCGGAACCCGAGCCCTTCGTGCACGATCATCGGCGGGGTGCGGTCGTCGACCTCGAGCACAAAACCCGGCCTGCTCACTGGCTGCTCCTGGGATCGAAGGCGACCTTCACCGTACCGAGACGGCCGGCCGCATGGGCATGGTCGAGGGCCTCCCGCCACCGGTGCAGCGGGTAGGACGCGACGGACTTGGACAGGCGTACGACGGGCTCGAGCTCCACCAGCGCCGGCGGCGATGTCGAACGCGCCCCGGCCGTCGGACTCCTGCTGCGACGAGGCGTAGGTGCCGACCACCTCGAGCTCGCGGAACCACGCCGCGGACAGGTCGGCAGCGGCCGGCATCCCGGACAGCACCACCCGGCCCCCGGCGCGGGTCGCGTGCAGCGCCGTCTCCAGCGACTGCTTGCTCCCCACCGCGTCCACCGCGACGTCGACGCCGCCGAGGAGGTACGGCGCGGAGAACTCCGGCTTGAGCTGGAAGGCACCCGTCGACCGGCGGACCCGGCGCAGCACCTCGCCGGGCTGGACGACCTCGGTGGCACCGAACTCGAGGGCGAGCTCGCGCTGGTGGCCGTGCTTGGCGACCACGATGATCTCGCCGGCCGGGGTGAGCTGGCGCAGCGCCAGGGTCGCGAAGAGCCCGACCGAGCCGGCGCCGCTGACCAGCACCCGGTCGTTCGGCTTCACGCCCGCCCGCAGCGCGGTGTGCACTGCGCACGCGATCGGCTCCATCAGCAGCGCCTGCTCGTCGGACCAGCCCTCGGGGACGACGTGCATCTGGCTCCGGTGCGCGACCAGCTGCTGCCCCCAGCCGCCGCCGGTGTCCTTGCAGAAGCCGGTCTGCAGGCCCGGGGCGAGGTGGCCGACGGTGATCCGCGAGCAGCGGTTGGTGCGGCCGGCCACGCAGCTCTCGCAGGCCTCGACCCCACGGGCCGCACAGGTCAGCACCGGGTCGAGTACGACGCGGGTGCCGGCCGGCAGGTCCTCGCAGTCCTCGAGCAGCTCGCCGACGACCTCGTGGCCGGGCACGAACGGCAGCGAGACGACCGCGGAGAAGTAGAGGCTGGTCTTCCCCGACAGCGCGCCGAGGTCGGAGCCGCAGATGCCGGAGAGACGCGAGCGGAGCCGGGCCCAGCCCGGCCGGTCCACCACCGGCGGGTCGATGGTGACCAGCCGCAGCGGTGCCGCGAAGCCGGACAGCAGACCGGGCATCCGGGAGCCCATCGCCTTGCCGGCCGCGGTCCGCGGCAGGCTTCGGAACATCTCCAGCGCGAGGATCATGCGCGGCCTGAAGGGTCGAGGACCCGGCTGGCGCCGGACGGGCTGGCCCAGTCGGCGACGTCCCAGTGCGAGCGGCGCGCGTGCCGGTAGAGCGCCACGTCGGGCCGGACCGCGACCGGCTTGCCGACCGCCTCGAGCAGCGGCAGGTCGGAGTGGGAGTCCGCGTAGGCGAACGAGGCCTGCATGTCGATGCCGTGCTCGGCGGCGTAGGACCGCATCCAGGCCGCCCGGGACTCGCCGACCAGCGGTGAGGAGGCCAGGTGGCCGGTGCAGACGCCGCGGTCGTCGATGGCCAGGTCGGCAGCCTCGATGTGGTCGAAGAGCGGGCGCAGCGGCCGGGTCAACGGCCGGATCGCCCCGGTGATCAGAACCGTCTGGTGCCCCGCGGCCCGATGCTCCCGGATCCGGCGTACGGCGTCCGGTGAGAGCCGCGACAGGATGTGGTCGGTCAGGTGCTCGTCGGCCACGGCGTCGAGGTCGGCCAGCCGGGCGCCTTCGTACTCGCGGTAGATCGCGCGCAGGAAGTCGCTGCGCTGGCGCCGCTCGGCCTGGACCAGGTTCGGGACCTTGGACGCGATCCGGCCCAGCTCGGCCAGCCGCTGGCCGCCGTCGAGCTCGCGCAGGCGCACCCAGAGGTAGGTCTCGATCACGTTGGAGGAGAGCAGGGTGCCGTCCATGTCGAAGAACGCCGCCACCCCGGTGCCGCCGGAGCCGACACTCCGCAGCTCGCCCGCGGCCGGCTTCTTGCGCAGCGCGCGCAGCTCGTCGAGGCGGCGCACCGGCTCGGTGACCGCCGGGCAGTGCACCTCGACGAAGTAGTGCTCCCAGTCGATCACGGAGGTGTCGAAGGCGAAGATCGCGCGGTCGGCCTCGGAGAGCGACTCGAAGAGCCCCATCGTGCGCCGGTCGGAGAAGCGCAGCTCGGCGGTGGCGTACTCCATGTAGAGGTCGAGGTAGCGGCGCAGGAACTCCAGCCGGCGGCCCTGCTGGTGCAGCTTGCGGGCCAGGTCGCGGGCGCGGTCGCTGCGCGGCGCGTGGCCGATCACGTAGTCGGCGACCTTCCAGGCCTTCTCGCTGGTCGACAGCAGCCGCTCGACCGATCGGGCGCCGGGGAACCGCCAGTCCGGAAGCCGGGCCGCGCCGCGGTCGCCGGCGGTGAACGGGTGGTGGTCGAAGTAGGTGCGCACCGAGGTGTAGAGCACGTTGAAGGTCAGCGGGTTGCGGTCGCCGCTGGACACGTGGAAGTAGCCCACGTCGCCGGACTCCGGCGGGTGGGCCAGCACCGCGACGATCGCCGAGACCACCTGGTCGACCGGGACGATGTCGACGATGGTGTCCGGAGCGGACGGGAACTCTGGCAGCTCCCCGCGGCCGTAGGCCAGGATCAGTGGCTCGGCCATCTTGAAGCCCTCGATCCAGCCGACGTGCGGCCGCTCGAGGGCGGACTCGATGATGCTCGGCCGGACGATCGAAGCGCGGTGCTGGTCGCCCGGTTGGGTCGCCCACCGCTCGACGACCCGCTCGCCCATCGCCTTGGTGAACGTGTAGCAGTCGGTCCAGCCGAGGCTGCGGGCCCGCTCGGTGCCGATCCGCACCAGCTCGTCCTTGACCCATTGCCGGCGGGCCGCCTCTGTGGCGCGGGCGGCAGTCAGCAGGCCGGCCCGGCTGTGCTCCTTCTCCGCCTTCTTCCGCTCCCTGACCAGGACCTCGACGCCACGGGAGCGGTGCTCGACCGCCTGGCGCTGTCCCAGCCCCCAGGCCAGCTCGACGTCGAGGTCGACGTCGTGGTCAACCGGCGCCTCGGGGATGCTCCCCCGGCGCCGACCCGCGACGTACGCCGTCGAGATGTGCACGTAGTGGATGTCCCGGCCCGACTGGCGTCCCGCCTCGTCGATCCGGTCGAGCAGGTCACGGGTGCCGATGACGTTGGTGGTGAACCCCTCGTCGACCGGCGGGTCGAAGGAGACGTCGCCGGCGCAGTGCACGACCGCGTCGAGGTCGGTCGGCAGCTCGGGTACGTCGGCCAGGTCGCCCTCGACGACCGCGATCCGGTCGGTCAACAGCTGCTCGATGCTTCCCGCCGCCGCGACGACCTCCGCGAAGACCGGCTTCTCGAGCAGCTTGGCGGTCCGCGCCGAGCCGGTGGTCGACCCCTTGGGCCGGACCAGCACCGACATCCGGACGTCCGGCACCTCGGTGAGCAGCAGGTGCAGCAGCGCCTCACCGACGAACCCGGTGACGCCGGTCATCAGGACGTGCTGGCCCGCCAGCCGCTCCGCCACCGAACCACCCACGAGACGGAACCTTGCCACGCCCACCGTCCACGATCAAGAGGGGAGGTGCTTGAGCGCCTCGCGGCGAGACAGCCCGGAGAGCCGGTCGCCAAGCCGGTCCACCTCGGCGCGCACCCAGTCCGGGTCGGTCCGGGCGTGCTCGCGCAGCGCCCAGCCGATCCCCTTGCGCAGCCAGAACGTCGGGTCGTCGACGTTGGCCTCGATCGCGTGGCGGAGAAGCTCCACGTCGGTGTCTGCCTTGTGGCCGATCTGGCAGATCACGGCGGCACGGCGCAGCCATAGGTCGTCGTCGGTCGCCCATGCCCGGACCGCCGGAGTCGCGGCGGAGCGGTGCCCGGCCAGCACGTCGCCCACCAGGTGGGTGGCCACGTCGTCGACGACGTCCCACCAGGCGCCGGTGATGATCAGGTGCTCCCAGAGCTCAAGGCTGGCCGGTTCCAACCACGCCCGGGCGTGTCGATGCCGGGCCACCGCGATGGCGGCGTACCACTCTTCGCGGTGCGTCGCCTCGTCCCAGAGCGTGCGCACGGTGCCCGCCCACTGCCCGTCGTCGGACGGCAGCCAGTCCCGCAGCAGCGGCTTGAGCTCGGCCTTGAGCCGAGGAGACGGGAGGCCGAAGTAGGGCATCGCGGACTTCATGTACGCCTGCTGCTGCACGGCCACCTGCGGGTCACCGGCGGCCGCCAGCGCGCGGCGCACGGCGTCGACGAGCACCTCGTCTGCGGGGGACGTCACGTCCATCCCCGCAGACTAGGGACCGATCGGTGGTTGAGCCGCGAGTGTCGCTCTGCGACCGAGCGAGTCGAAACCGCCGCGCGGCCTCAGGCCGGCCAGCTGGCCGTGGTCACCGCTCCCCCGAGGACGTCCACCCGGAGCTGTACGTCGTCGGTCCCCTTCGGCACCAGCGCGTAGCTGCCCTCGAGCAGCTCCGGGAAGACCAGGGACGGCAACGTGCCGCCTTCGACCGGCCGCGGCACGACCGCGACGTGGGGTCGGTGGTGACCGGCCGGCTCGCGGCCGGTGAGCACCTCGACCTCGTTGCCGAGCATGGACTCCGGCATCGTCACGACCAGCGCGCCGATGTCGCCCCCGATGTCGAGCAGGACCGAGCCCTGACCGGCGTGCGGGTTCTCGTGGTCGTGCGGGTGTGCGTGGCTCATGACGCCGCCGTGGTGCCCGGCACCGTCTGGTAGCCACCACCGGGCAGGCCCAGGTAGGGGAAGGTTCCCGTGACCGCCGCGTTCGTGTTCGACGTCCCGTCCGTGACCGCGCTGGCCGCGGCGTCGGGGGTGAAGGACTTGTCGACGAGCGGGATGGTCAACCCGGCCACGGCGCGCAGCTCGATGGTGACGACGTCGTCGTTGAGCCGGCGCCCGTTGGGGAACCCGGCCGCGTCACCCGCGACCAGGCCCAACGGGTTCTCGCTGGCCGACGGCGGGATCGCCATGTTGAGCCGGAGCATGTCCGAGGGGACCTTGCCCGTGTAGTTCTGGAACCCGGGCACGACTCCCGTCGGGATGCCGGTCATGAGGATCGCGTTGAGATCGGCGCGAGGCTTGCCGTAGGCCGCCAGGTTGGGGAACACGCCCGGGTAGAGGGCCGGCAGCAGCTTGGCCAGCTCGGGGTGGTCGACGTACTTGGCGAACCGGGCGTCCCTGCTGGGCGGGCGGGCGTTCCACAGGTCCTTCTCGGCCATCGGCACGATGACCTCGTTGAACAGCGGGTTGCCCAGCCGGGAGACCTGCTTCCACGGCCCGTGGCCGACGTACTTGCCGGCCTGCGAGTCCCAGACCTGGGACTTCCGACGGCTGGCGGTCGCCCAGACCCCGATGACCGACTTCCCCGAGCCGACCGCGGTGGGCATGGAGCCGTCGTTGGTCAGGTCGCGCTTGGGCACCTGGAGGGCGATCGTGTGCACGTTGAACCCCTGCACCGAGTTCACGCCGGTGGTGTCCGGCATGGAGATGAGGTGCAGGTGGTTGACCGGGCGCAGGGCACCGAGGTCGAACACGCTGCCGAGGTCGACGTGGAAGGCATCCGCGCGCTGGCCGGCGAAGACCGTACGGCCACCCTTGAGCTTGTGCACGGCCTGTGCGGCCAGGTCCGCGTAGTTGGGCGTGCTGCGCTTGCCGACGTTGACCGGCGGGCAGGCCAGGTGCTTCGCGATCACCTTGGACTTGCCCTTCTCGACCCGAGTCACCGTGTAGAACTGCGGCCGGTTCCAGGTGCCCGAGTGGATGCTGGTGATGGGTCCGGTGTTGTAGAGGAAGGTCCCCTTGTTCCGGATCTTGGTGTGGAACTCGAACTGGTAGGTGATGTCTGCCTCGCCCTTGTGGTTGTTCGAGATGTGGATCTCGTAGAGGACGTCGTCACCGAACTCGTAGAAGTTCGGCCCACCGTCCGGCGCCTGCAGTGGGATGAAGTTGGCGATCAGGGTCACCGTGTTCGGGTTGTCGGGGCTGACGAAGGCGTAGGTGTCAGTGCCGTCGGCCACCGGGTCCTTGCTGATCTCGGGTGCTTCGCGGTGCGAGGACATGTCAGTTTCCCCCTGCCGCGTTGAGGATCCGGGCGACCAGGTCGTGGTCCTCCACGATCACCTCGCGCGTCCCGACCATGAGGTGCAGGACGCCCGCCTGGGGGTTCTGCACGTAGGCCACCACCGGCTCGGTGGCGGCGTTGTCGCTGCGGGTGGCCGCGGCCTCCGCCGCACCCCCCGACAGGCCGACCACGGTGCCGATGGCGGCTCCGCCACCGGCCGCGGCCAGGAACTTCCTTCTGCTGGTCTCGCTCATGGGTGCTCTCTCCCTCGAAACCCCGGCTCCAGATGAGCCGGGCCACATGGGCTTCGGAGCGCACGTCACGTCGGATTGGTCTGGAGGGTTTCGGCACCGTTGGCATCGGGCACAGGTTGGGTGTCGGCGCCGCCCCGGTCGAGATCGTCAGTCCGCCAGGGCCCGGCGCCGTCGGCGTTCTCGCCTCGGCCGGTCCGGAACGGCCGGCGCCGCCCGGTGGTCGGACCGCTCGCGGCGCGTGGGCCGTCGCGGCCGTCCGGGCCAGCGTGGGCGCAGAGGGGATCGAACCCCCGACCACCTCGTTGTAAGCGAGGTGCTCTACCGCTGAGCTATACGCCCTGGGCGACTGATGCGGGAGCAGAGTACGGGAGCCGGCACACGCCGGGAAAACGACCCGAAATGGAAGTTGAGCCGCTGGCGTCTCGGGTCACCAGCGGCTCAACGGGGCATAACGTACTGCCCCCGTGGGGCGGCCACAAACCCACAAGTGGGTTATTTTTCAAGTGGTCCAGACCGATGGTGCGCACCGCCCGCTCAGGCCGCTGCCGCCCTGAGCTGGCGCAGGTGCTCGTCGAAGTCGCGAGCACCGAGCCCGTCGTGATGAACGGCCCAGCAGAGGTTGCCCTCCATGTCCACGACGTACGACGACCGGCGCGGGCAGCCGGCCTCCTCGTTGAAGACGTCGAAAGCGCGGCACACCGCCCCGTGCGGCCAGAAGTCCGAGAGCAGGGGGAAGTTGAGACCGTCGCTGTCCGCGAAGGCGCGGAGCGTGTACTTCGGGTCGCACGAGATCGCCAGCACCTCGCTGTCGAACGTCATGAACTCGGCAAGCCGGTCACGGATCCAGGCCATCTCGCCGGTGCAGACGCCGGAGAAGGCGTACGGATAGAAGACCAGGGCGACCGCCTTCTTCTCGCGGTACGACGACAGCGTGACGTCCTGCCCGAACTGGTCGCGAAGCGTGAAGTCGGGTGCCGGCCCGCCGAGAGCGAGTCCGGTCACTCGTCGTCCGCTTCGTAGTCGTGGAGCTCCCGCTTGAGCACCTTCCCGGTGGCGTTGCGGGGGAGCTCGTCGAGCCGCACGATCTCTCGGGGCACCTTGTAGCGGGCCAGGTTCGCCTTCACGTGTGCCTTGAGGTCGTCCTCGGAGGCGTCCTGGCCGTCGCGGAAGACGACGAACGCGCGCAGCCGCTTGCCGTAGTCGTCGTCGTCCACGCCGATCGCGGCCACCTCGACCACCGCGTCGTGGCGAGCCAGGCAGTCCTCGACCTCCTTGGGGAAGACGTTCTCGCCACCGGAGACGATCATCTCGTCGTCGCGGCCCTCGACGTAGAGCAGGCCGTCCTCGTCGAAGCGGCCCACGTCGCCCGAGGACATCAGCCCGTCGATCATGTCCTTCTGGCCACCGCCGGTGTAGCCCTCGAACAGCAGGCTGTTGCCGACGAAGATCCGCCCGGACTCGCCCTGCGGGACCTCGTTGTCCTTGTCGTCGTAGATCTTCACGACCGTCGCCCACGGCGGTTTGCCAGCCGTGGACGGCTCGTGGCGCATGTCCTCCGGCGTGGCGATCGTCGCGTAGGCGACCTCCGTCGAGCCGTAGGTGTTGTAGAGGTTGTCCCCGAAGTGGTCCATCCAGTTCAGCGCGAGATCACCGGGCAGGGCCGACCCCGACGCGGCGACCACCTTGACCGACTTGAGGCTGTAGTTGTCGAGGGTCTCGTCGGGCAGCGCGAGGATGCGCTGCAGCATCACCGGGATCACGACCAGCCCGTCGCAGCGGTGGTCGTCGGTGAGCTCGAGCGCCGCCTCGGGCTCGAACTTGCGCCTCAGCACGATGGTGTGGCCGAGCAGCAGCGACAGCATCAGGTGCGCGAAGCCCCAGGTGTGGAACAGCGGCGCCGCGATGTGCACGGTCCAGCCGTAGCGCAGCGGCATCCGGGAGAGCAGCGAGATCGCGGCGTCGATACCGGCCTCGTTGCGCGGCGCGCCCTTCGGCGTACCGGTGGTGCCGGAGGTCAGGATCACGATCCGGGTGTGGTGGTCGGGTACGCCGGACAGCGGGTCGTCGGACTGACCCTCGACGAGGGACTCGAGGGTGTCGACGTCGGTGTCACCGTCGGTCCACGACAGAACCCGGGTCTCGACGTGCGCCTTCTCGAGCATCTCGGTGAACTCCTGGTCGTGGATCACGACGGCCGGGTTCTCCCGCTCGAGCACGTCGACCAGCTGCGGACCGGCGAACGCCGTGTTGAGGTAGAGCAGGTCGGCGCCGAGCTTGGCCGCCGCGACGCTTGCCTCGACGAAGCCACGGTGGTTGCGGGCCATCAGCGCGACGGAGTCGCCCTCCTTGACCCCCAGCTCCTCGAGCCCGCGGGCCAGCGCGTTGGTGCGCCGGTCCACCTCCCGGAAGGTGAGCTCACCCAGCTCGTCGATCAGCCAGATCCGGTCAGGCATCAGCGTCGCCATCGCCAGGAACCCGCCGGCCGGACCGGTCCCCCACTGCTGGATGACGCGCCCCGCCTTGGCGAGGGTCAGTGGCGGGTACGGCCGGATGATCCTGGACTCGAGGAGCACCTTGAGGCCGTATCCGGTCGAGGCGGCCCGGGACACGACCTTGTCGAGGGGGGCGGGCAGCGCCGATGCGAGATGCGAGGTGGAAGGCACGATGTGCAGGATGTCACGCAGGTGTCTTGGGGGCGATCAGCCGGGTGGCCGACCATTCCTTGCTCACCGCAGCCGTCGTCGTCTGCGCCAGACCCGCGATGGGCGCCGCCTCCGCGATGTCGGAGGGGTCGACCGCGTTGGGGCGCCCGACCTTGGGCGTGAGCAACCAGATCGCCCCGCCGCCGACCAGGTCGGTGAGCGCGTCGACCAGCCCGTCGACGAGGTCGCCGTCCTCGGCACGCCACCAGAGCAGCACCGCGTCAACGACGTTGCCGTAGTCGCCGTCGACCATGTCCGCGTCGATCGCGTCCTCGATCGCGATGCGCAGCTGGTCGTCCGCGTCGGAGTCCCAGCCGAGCTCCTGGATGACCATGCCGGGCCTCAACCCGAGCCGCTCGGCGGCTCCGGGAGCGCCCGTCTGGGTGGAACTACCACCCTCGGTCGAGCTCACGCTGTCCTCCTGGTCTCTCACTGGTCCACGGTGCACCATCCGGTGCGCCTGCTGCGAACCCTCGCGGCCGCGGGGGTCGAGTGGGCAGTAGTCCACCGGAGTTATGCGGCACACGCAAGCGAGAGGCGCTTCCCAGGGCTGTTCTGGGCTCCGGGAGGCTCTACTCGCGGGTAGCGAGATCGCGATCGTCGCGCTCGGTCAGCCGTGACACGATGAGTGGGTGACCGAAGAAACATCGACTCCTTCTGGCACTGCTCGGGCCACCACCACCGGCTCGGTCGCCTCGGTGATCCACGAGGGGCTGCCCACCCAGCTGCCCGACATCGACCCCGACGAGACCGAGGACTGGCTGGACTCGTTCGACGCGATGGTCGACGAGCGCGGCCGCGAGCGGGCGCGCTACCTGATGCTGCGGCTGCTCGAGCGGGCGCGCGAGAAGAACGTCGGCGTGCCGGCGCTGCGCAGCACCGACTACATCAACACCATTCCGCCCGAGCGCGAGCCGTGGTTCCCCGGCGACGAGGAGGCCGAGCGGCGGATCCGCGCCTACATCCGCTGGAACGCCGCGGTGATGGTCTCCAGCGCGAACCGCAAGGGCCTCGAGGTCGGCGGCCACATCGCCACCTACCAGTCCTCGGCCAGCCTCTACGAGGTCGGCTTCAACCACTTCTTCCAGGGCAAGGACGCGCCCGGCGGCGGCGACCAGATCTACATCCAGGGTCACGGCTCGCCCGGCATCTACGCCCGCGCATTCCTCGAGGGACGCCTCACCGAGGATCAGCTCTACCGGTTCCGCCAGGAGGTCCAGCACGGTCCTGGAAACGGGCTCCCGTCGTACCCGCACCCCCGGCTGATGCCCGACTTCTGGGAGTTCCCGACGGTCTCGATGGGGCTGACCGGGATCAACTCGATCTACCAGGCCCGGTTCAACCGATACCTGCAGAACCGCGGCATCAAGGACACCAGCAACCAGCACGTGTGGGCGTTCCTCGGCGACGGTGAGATGGCCGAGCCCGAGTCACTGGGTGCGATCGGCGTCGCCGCCCGCGAGGAGCTCGACAACCTCACCTGGGTCATCAACTGCAACCTGCAGCAGCTCGACGGGCCGGTGCGCGGCAACGGCAAGATCATCCAGGAGCTGGAGTCGACGTTCCGCGGCGCCGGCTGGAACGTGATCAAGGTCGTCTGGGGCCGCCAGTGGGACCCGCTGCTGGCCCGCGACGTCGACGGCGTGCTCGTCAACCGGATGAACAGCACCCCGGACGGCCAGTTCCAGACCTACTCGACCGAGGACGGCGCCTACATCCGCGACCACTTCTTCGGGGTGGACCCGCGGCTGCGCAAGATGGTCGAGCACATGACCGACGACCAGATCGTCAAGCTGCCCCGCGGCGGCCACGACTACCGCAAGGTGTACGCCGCCTTCGACGCGGCCACCAAGCACGTCGGCCAGCCCACGGTGATCCTGGCCAAGACGATCAAGGGCTGGACGATCGATGCGCTGGAGGGCAAGAACGCCACCCACCAGATGAAGAAGCTCACCCAGGACGACCTCAAGAAGTTCCGGGACCGGCTCTACCTCCCGATCTCCGACCGCGACCTCGAGCGGTCCTACGAGGAGACCGGCGCGGCGCCGTTCTTCCACCCCGGCGAGGACGCCCCCGACATCCTCTACATGAAGGAGCGGCGCAAGGCGCTCGGTGGCTCGGTGCCGCGTCGGGTCGTCCGCGCCAAGAACCTGACGCTGCCCGGCAAGGAGATGTACGACGAGCTCAAGCAGGGCTCGGGCAAGAACAAGATCGCCACCACGATGGCGACGGTCCGGCTGCTCAAGGACTGGATGAAGGACCCGAGCATCGGGCAGCGCATCGTGCCGATCGCGCCGGACGAGTACCGCACGTTCGGCATGGACTCGATGTTCCCCAGCGCGAAGGTCTACAACCCGGCCGGCCAGCTGTACGAGTCCGTGGACCGCAAGTTGTTGCTGTCCTACAAGGAGTCCGCCCAGGGACAGATGCTCCACGAGGGCATCTCCGAGGCCGGAGCCCTGGCCTCGACGACGGCCGCCGGCTCGGCGTACAGCACCCATGGCGAGCACCTGATCCCGTTCTACATCTTCTACTCGATGTTCGGGTTCCAGCGGACCGGCGACTCGATCTGGGCGATGGCCGACCAGCTCGCCCGCGGGTTCCTGATCGGTGCGACGGCCGGTCGTACGACGCTGACCGGCGAGGGGCTGCAGCACGCCGACGGCCACTCGCCGCTGCTGGCCGCGACCAACCCGGCGGTCGTCCACTACGACCCGGCGTTCGCCTACGAGGTCGCGCACATCATGGAGTCCGGCCTGACCCGGATGTACGGCGAGACCGAGGCGCACCCGCACGGCGAGGACGTGATCTTCTACATCACCGTCTACAACGAGCCGGTCTCGATGCCGAAGGAACCGGACGACGTCGATGCCGACGGCATCCTCCGCGGCATGCACCACGTCTCGACGGCGGAGGGCGAGGGGCCCCGGGTCACGCTGCTCGCGTCGGGCGTCGGGTTCCCGTGGATCTTGGACGCGCAGCGGATCCTGGCCGAGGACTGGGGGGTCCGGGCCGACCTGTGGTCGGTGACGTCCTGGAACGAGCTGGCCCGCAACGCGACCTCGGCCGAGGAGTGGAACCTGCTGCACCCGGGCGAGGCGCCGCGGACGGCGTACGTCACCGACAAGCTCGCCGGCGTCCAGGGCCCGGTCGTGGCGGTCTCGGACTTCATGCGGGCCGTCCCGCTGCAGATCGCCCGGTGGGTGCCCGGTGACTACCGGGTGCTCGGCGCGGACGGGTTCGGCTTCGCCGACACCCGTCCCGCGGCCCGGCGGTACTTCCACATCGACGCGCAGTCGGTCGTCGTCCAGGCGCTGCAGGCGCTCGCCGACGCCGGCGAGATCGACCGCGGCCAGGTGGAGAAGGCGTTCGCCGAGTACCGCATCGACGACCCGACCGCGGTCTCCGGGGTCAAGCAGGAGGGCGGGGACGCCTAGTCCCTGGCGCCTCTCCCGTCACATGAATCCCCGGGTGCCCGGGGAAACTGGCCCCGGACGGCCGTTGCAACGCCCGTCCGGGGCCAGAACACCCGGGCGCCCGGGGATTCCTCAGGCGCTGGCGTCCCGCAGCGACGCAACCGGGCTGACCGGCACCGTCTGACCGGTCTTGAGCAGCCGCCGGAACCTGGCCCGCGAGTACGACGCGGGCTGGGTCGAGCGGATGAACTCGTGCACGACCTTGGCGAACCGCTGCGGGTGGTCCTTGTGCGGGAAGTGGCCGGCGTCGGGGATCACCTCAACCCGGGCGTGCGGCGCCAGGGCAGCGACGTTGCTGGCGTGCCGGACCGGGATCACCCGGTCATCGCGGCCCCAGATCACCGCCATCGGCATCGCTCCGGTGAGGTAGGCGCGGTCCGCCATGGTGACGATCTGGCCTCGCCAGTCGACGACCGCGCTGACCACGTGCCGGAACGCCGCTCGGAACGCCGGGTCCCGGAACGAGTCGTAGATCTCGGCCACCTCGTCCAGGTCACGGGCCGCCTTGAAGTCCGAGCGCGAGAGAGCGATCAGTCCGGCCTTGCCGAGGTGCCGGAGCCCCGGGAGGGTCAGCAGCCCCATCACCGTGTGGAAGCCGGGCGTGGTGACCGCCCGGAGCGCGGTGGTCACCTCGGGGCCGAGCCCGCCGGAGGACACGAGGATCATCCGCTCGGTCCGCTCGGGGAACTGGTAGGCGAACTGCATCGCCACGCCGCCGCCGAAGCTGTGTCCGACCACGGTGACCTTGTCGATCCCGAGCACGGTGAGCAGGTCGCGCATGCCGTTGGCGTAGCCGCCCACGCTGTAGTCGGCGCGCGGCTTGTCCGAGAGCCCGTGGCCGAGCAGGTCGGGGGCGATCACGGTGTAGCGGCGGGCCAGCGCGTCGATCACCGGCTCCCACGTGGTGTGGTCGCAGCCGAGCCCGTGCAGGAGCAGCAGCGCCGGCCCCTCGCCGGCCTTGACGAAGGCCCGGCGGTGACCGTGGACGGTGAGGAACTGGATCTTGTGCCGCGCCTCGTGCTGGAGCTGCCCCACGGTCCCCCCTCTGCAGCGAGCCCGGCGGGCCACGTGTCTTGCAAGATTCAACCGATCGTCCGTACCCAAATGCAAGGACTGTTCATCACGAGTTGGCCCCGATTCCCTTGTTATCTAGGGTTTTCGCACAGCTGACTCATGGCTTGGGATTGCGCAATCCCCACTTTGGGCGATTCTCGGGGGCCCGGGTGACAGGATTCACGACGTGAGCCGCCGTACCGCAGAGCCGCGCACCCGGGTGGCCGGCGAGCTTCGTCGCTCGATCGGCGGGCTGAGCACGGCGGCGACCGCGCGGATGGCTGAGGACCTGCCCTGGTTCCGCGAGCTCAGCGCCGAGGACCGGTCCTGGGTGGGGATGATCCTCCAGGCCGGCATCCGGAGCTTCGTGGACTGGTTCCAGGAGGGCGGCGACACCACCGAAGGGCCCGCGATCGCCACCTCCGTCTTCGGCGCCGCCCCGCGGGCGCTGGCCGGCGTGATCACCCTCCAGCAGACCGTCGACCTGGTGAAGCTGTCGATCGAGGTGGTCGAGAGCAACGTCGAGGGGATCATCGCCGAGGAGGACGCCGCAGAGGTGCACCGGGCCATCTCCCGGTACGCCCGCGAGGTCGCGTTCGCCACCGCCGAGGTCTACGCGCGGGCCGCCGAGGTCCGCGGCGCCTGGGACGCCCGGCTCGAGGCACTGGTCGTCGACGCGGTGCTCCGCGCCGAGACCGACGAGGCGGTGCTCTCGCGGGCCAGCGCGCTGGGCTGGCAGACCCGTGGCACGGTCTGCGTCGTCCTGGGCACCGTTCCTGAGCGCCGGACCGAGACCGACCTCTTCGACGAGGTACGCCGAGTGGCGGGCGCCGCGGGGATGGACGCGCTCTGCGCCGTGCAGGGTGAACGCCTGGTCGTGCTCCTCGGCGGCGTCACCGATCCGCGCAAGGCGGCCGCGGTGATCGTCGACCTGTTCGGTGAGGGACCGGTGCTGGCCGGGCCCGTCGCGGACGACCTGGCCGGAGCTGCGGCGTCGGCTCGGGCCGCGGTCTCGGCGTACCGCGCCGCACCGGGCTGGCCCGACGCCCCGCGACCGGTGCTCAGCGTCGAGCTGCTCGCCGAGCGGGCTCTCGGCGGCGACGGGCACGCCCGCCGGCAGCTCGTGGACGAGGTGTACCTGCCGCTGCTGCATGCCCGCGGCGCCCTGGTCGAGACGCTGACCGCCTGGCTCGACGCCGGCTCCTCGATCGAGGGAGCGGGGCGGGCCCTGTTCGTGCACCCCAACACGGTCCGCTACCGGCTCCGACAGATCGCCGACCTCACCGGGCTGACTCCCGGCCAGCCCCGGGACGCCTTCACGCTCCAGATCGCGCTGGTGCTCGGCCGGCAGTCAGGCCGCGACTGACACGCATTTGTAGGAACCCTACAAAGACGCTCCGCAGAGTTTCGTGGGTAGCCGAGGCGAGGCGGCGACCCGCTCCGAGGCAGAGTTGAGCCTGTGCTCGTCATCGTCGCGCCCGGCCAGGGCGCCCAGAGTCCTGGCTTCCTCACCCCGTGGCTCGAGGAGCCGGGCTTCCGCGAGCGGTTCGAGTGGCTGTCCACGGTCGCCTCGATCGACCTGCTGCACTACGGCACCGAGGCCGACGCCGACGAGATCCGGAAGACCGAGATCGCGCAGCCGCTGCTGGTCGCCACCGGTCTGGTGGCGGCGCTCGGGATCTTCCCGCACCCGACCGACGCCTTCGGCAAGGTCAGCGCGGTGGCCGGCCACAGCGTCGGCGAGCTCACCGCCGCCGCCGGCGCCCGGGTGATCACCGCGGAGCAGGCGATGGTGCTGGTCCGCGAGCGCGGCAAGGCGATGGCCGCGGCCGCCGCCGAGACACCGACAGGCATGACCGCCGTCCTCGGTGGGGACCGGGAAGAGGTGCTCACCGTCCTGGAGAAGCACGGGCTCACGGCCGCGAACGACAACGGCCCGGGTCAGATCGTGGCCGCCGGCACCGTCGAGCAGCTGCAGGCGCTCGCCGACGAGCCACCGGAGAAGGCGCGGCTCGTGCCGCTCTCCGTCGCGGGCGCCTTCCACACCGCCCACATGCAGCCCGCGGTCGGCCACCTCGGCGCCCTGGCCCGCTCGGTGTCGGTGCACGACCCCCGCACCCGGTTCGTCTCCAACAAGGACGGCCAGGTGGTCCACGACGGCCGCGACGTGCTCCGCCGGATCGTCGGCCAGATCGCCAACCCGGTGCGCTGGGACCTCTGCATGGACACCTTCTCCGACCTCGGCGTCACCGGAATCCTCGAGATGCCGCCGGCCGGCACCCTGACCGGGATCGCCAAGCGGGCTCTCAAGGGCGTCGAGACCTACGCCCTCAAGACCCCCGACCAGCTCGAGGGCGCCCGCGAGTTCTGCGACAAGCACGGCGAGTTCACCGAGATCGACGCCTCCCCGACCTGGCGGATGGTGGTCTCCCCGGCCAAGGGCACCTTCCACATCTCCGAGGAGGCCGCCGCAGCCGATCTCCTGCCGGCCGACTCCCTCATCGGCGAGGTGGCCAGCCTCCGCGACCGGATCGGTGTCACCGCCAGCCACGGCGGCCAGGTGGTCGAGTGGCTGGTCGAGGACGGCGACCTGGTCTCGCCCGGACAGCCGCTGCTCCGCCTCCACCCCGCAGGAAGTGCCTCATGACCCAGATCTCCGGCGCCACCGGCGCCGCCCACGCCCGCATCCTCGGCATCGGCACCTACCGCCCGTCCCGGGTGATCCCCAACAGCGAGGTCATCGAGGCGATCGACTCCAGCGACGAGTGGATCCAGCAGCGTTCCGGCATCAAGCAGCGGCGCTGGGCCACCCCCGAGGAGACCGTCCGCATGATGTCGGTCGAGGCCGCCAAGACGGCGCTCGAGCGATCCGGCGTCGACGCTCGCCAGATCGACTGCGTGATCGTCGCGACGGTCAGCCACATGTTCCAGACCCCGGCCATCGCCACTGCGATCGCCTACGACCTCGGCACCGACCAGGCCGCGGCGTTCGACATCTCTGCGGCCTGCGCCGGCTTCTGCCACGGTGTCGCGCTCGCCGCCGACATGGTCCGGGCCGGTAGCGCCGGCTACGCGCTGGTCATCGGCGTCGAGCGGCTCTCGGACCTCACCGACGTCGGCGACCGCGGAACGGCGTTCATCTTCGCCGACGGAGCGGGCGCTGCGGTCGTCGGACCGAGCGATACCCCGGCCATCGGGCCGGTGGTGTGGGGCTCCGACGGCGAGCAGTACGCCCTGATCCAGCAGCGCGAGGACTGGCGCGACGTCGTCGCGTCCTCCCAGCCGGAGATGCCGCACCTGGTGATGCAGGGCAACCCGGTGTTCCGCTGGGCGTCGTTCGTCATGGCCAAGGTCGGCCAGCAGGCGCTCGACCGGGCCGGGATCAGCGCCGACCAGCTCGACTGCTTCGTGCCGCACCAGGCCAACATGCGGATCACCGACGCGATGGCCCGGGCCATGAAGCTGCCCGAGACCGTCAAGATCGCCCGCGACATCGCCGAGCAGGGCAACACCTCGGCCGCCTCGATCCCGCTGGCGCTGGACCGGATGTACGCCGAGGGCGACGCGAAGTCGGGTGACACCGCGCTCCTGATCGCGTTCGGCGCCGGGCTCGCGTACGCCGCCCAGGTCGTCGTCCTCCCCTGATTTGACCCACCACCACCACAAAGGAAAGAGAAACGCCAGATGGCAACCACTGAGGAGATCCGCTCCGACCTCGCCGAGATCGTCAACGAGGTCGCCGGCATCGATGCCGATGACGTACAGCTCGACAAGTCCTTCGTCGACGACCTCGACGTCGACTCCCTGTCCATGGTCGAGGTCGTCGTGGCCGCCGAGGAGAAGTTCGGCGTCTCGATCCCCGACGACGAGGTGAAGAACCTCAAGACGGTCGGCGACGCGGTCGCGTTCATCGAGCGCGCGCAAGGCTGACCACCACCCCATCTCCGAACGAGAGCGAGCAGCAGGCATGAGTCGCACCCGAGTCGTCGTCACCGGCCTGGGCACCACCAACCCGGTCGGCGGTGACGTCCCCAGCACCTGGGACGCGCTCGTCAGCGGGCGGTCCGGCGTCCGGCACATCGAGGCCGACTGGGCCGAGGAGCTCCCGGTGAAGATCGCCGGGATCGCCGCGGTCGAGCCGACCGAGGTCCTGGAGCGGGTCAAGGCCCGCCGGCTCGACCGCAACGCGCAGTTCGCGATGGTCGCGGCGATGGAGGCCTGGGCAGACTCCGGCCTGGCCGACGTGCAGGACGATCTCGACGGTGACCGGGTCGGGGTGGCGATGGCCTCCGGCATCGGTGGCGTCATCACCCTGCTCGACAACTACGACGCGCTCAAGGAGAAGGGGCCGCGCCGGGTCTCGCCGCTCGCCGTCCCGATGCTGATGCCCAACGCAGCGGCGGCCAACGTCAGCCTGTACGTCGGCGCGCGGGCCGCGGTGAACACGCCGGTCTCGGCCTGCGCGTCCGGCAACGAGGCGATCTCGCTGGCCGTCGACCAGATCCGGCTCGGCCGCGCCGACGTGGTCCTGGCCGGCGGCACCGAGGCGGCGATCCACCCGCTGAACATCGCGGCGTTCGCCAACATGATGGCGCTGTCGAAGAACGCCGGCGACCCGACCACGGTCTCCCGGCCGTGGGACACCGCCCGCGACGGCTTCGTGCTCGGCGAGGGTGCCGGGGTGCTGATCCTGGAGTCCGAGGAGCACGCGAGGGCTCGCGGCGCCCGGATCTACGCCGAGGTGCTGGGCGCCGGCATCACCGCCGACTCCCACGACATCGCCCAGCCGGACCCGGCCGGGCGCGGCGGCTCGCGGGCGATCCTGCGGGCGCTGGCCGAGTCCGAGATCGGACCGGAGGCGATCTTCCACGTCAACGCGCACGCCACGTCGACGCCACAGGGCGACATCGCCGAGGGCCTGATGCTGCACGCCACGCTCGGCTCGCACGTCGACCAGGTCGTGGTCACCAGCACCAAGTCGATGACCGGTCACCTGCTCGGTGGCGCCGGTGCGCTCGAGGCGGTGGCCACGGTGCTCGCCATCCAGCACCGCGTCGTACCGCCCACGATCAACCTCGACGACCAGGACCCCCAGGTCGATCTCGACATCGCCACCAAGGCGCGGGACCTGCCGGTCGGCGACATCGTGGCCCTGAACAACTCCTTCGGGTTCGGCGGCGCGAACGTCGCCGTGGCGTTCGGGAGCATCTAAGCGTGACAGCCACCCAGGACGCCCCGCCCGCCAAGCCGGCCAAGCTCCCGCGCGAGGAGGACCCTCGCAACCCGGTGCACCGGCTGGGCGCGCTGCTCGACGAGGGCTCGCTCGAGCTGATCACCCCCGAGGACGACTCGGGGATGCTGGCCGCGGTCGGCACCGTGCACGGCGCGCCGGTGGTCGCCTTCTGCTCCGACGCGACCGTGATGGGTGGCGCGATGGGCGACGTCGGCTGCCGGGTGGTCGTGGACGCCTACCACCGCGCGATGACCGACGGGCTCCCGATCATCGGGCTCTGGCACTCCGGTGGTGCCCGGCTCGCCGAGGGCGTGCTGTCCCTGCACGCGGTGGGCCGCATCTTCCACGCCATGACCCAGGCCTCGGGCAAGGTCCCGCAGATCTCCGTGGTGCTCGGACCCGCTGCCGGCGGGGCGGCGTACGGGCCGGCGCTCACCGACATCGTGATCCTCGGCCCCGAGGGCCGGATCTTCGTGACCGGTCCCGACGTGGTCCGCTCGGTCACCGGCGAGGACGTCGACATGCTCCGGCTCGGCGGCCCCGAGCCGCACGGCCGCCGCTCCGGTGTCGTGCACATCCTGACCGACTCCGAGAGCGAGGCGCTCGACAAGGCGCGCCACGTGGCCTCGCTGCTCGGTGCCCAGGGCAGCCTGGTCGTCGATGCGGTCGAGGACCGCGACCTCGAGGCCCTGCTGCCGGAGTCGAAGAAGCGCGCCTACGACGTGCACCCGCTGGTCGAGGCGATCCTCGACGAGGGCACCGCCCAGGAGATCCACGCCAAGTGGGCGCCCAACATCGTCACGACGCTGGGCCGCTTCGGCGGCCGCACGGTGGGCGTGGTCGCCAACAACCCGCTGCGGCTGGGCGGCTGCCTCGACTCGCTGTCGGCGGAGAAGGCCTCACGCTTCGTGCGGATGTGCGACGCGTTCGGCGTCCCCCTGATCGTCGTGGTCGACGTCCCCGGCTACCTGCCCGGCGTCGGGCAGGAGTGGGACGGCGTGGTCCGTCGCGGTGCCAAGCTGCTGCACGCCTTCGGGGAGTGCGTCGTCCCGCGGGTCACCCTGGTCACCCGCAAGACGTACGGCGGCGCCTACATCGCCATGAACGCCCGATCGCTCGGCGCCACCCGCGTCTTCGCCTGGCCCGGTGCCGAGGTGGCCGTGATGGGTGCGGTGGCCGCGGTCCGGATCCTGCACCGCCGCAAGCTCGCCGAGGTCACCCCCGACATCCGGCCGCAGGTCGAGGCCGAGCTGGCCGCCGAGCACGAGCGGATCGCCGGCGGGGTCGAGCGAGCGGTCGAGATCGGCGTGGTCGACGAGGTCGTGGAGCCGTCGCGGACCCGCTCGGCGATCGCGCAGGCCATCGACCACGCCGTCCAGACGGTCGGCGTCCTCAAGGGCCAGCACGGCAACATCCCGCTCTGAGCGGCTCCGGGCCGGCAGTGGGCGGCGTAACCGTCCCTGCCGGTTTTCGTTGGACCCCTGAGAGACGCATGTCACAGCGTCGTTCGGAGGAGGGGCTCGGTGGTCCGCAGGATCGCGCTCGCCGTACTGGTCGCACCACTGGTCGCCCTCGTGCCGGGGGCCGGACCGGGTGCTGCCGCGCCGGCCGACCCGGGCGGGGTCGTGCACCCGGAGTGGGGCCACACCAAGGGCCAGAGCGGTGTGCTCAAGCAGGGGTGTCGCAAGTACCACTACACCTACTCGGTCACCCCGCCCGAGGGTGACTGGGGGATCGAGGTCTTCATCACCGGCCCGAAGGTCGAACATCTCGCGGCCGGCGCCTTCGACGGGAGCTACGACCCCAAGAACGGACGCGGCACCTACAAGCTCTGCTTCGTGACGACGCGCTACGGGCGGTTCACGATCAACGCAAAGATGACCGTCGACAACGGGCCCGACGGGTTGGTCGAGGGATGGCTGCCGCCCTCGCACTACCGGCTGCGCGCGCCACGGCGCTGAGTCGGGTTCATACCCTGGACGGATGTGGTTGCCCGGGTCAACCGATACGTTCGATGGGTGCCCCGAACCCTCCCCCGACCCGTTGTCAGCCGCCTCCTGAGCCTCGTCGTGACCGTCACGACCGGGCTCGGTCTGGCCGTCGCAACGCCGGGAGCCTCAGCCGCCACCGCCGAGGTCCACCCGGAGTGGGGCAGCACCTCGTCCAAGAACGCCACGGTCAAACGCGGCTGTCACAAGTACGACTACGCCTACGCGCTGACCCCGCCCGACGGCGACTGGGCGCTGGAGACCTTCCTGGTCGGCCCGGGGGGCAAGGCGGTCGGCTCGGGGTACCTCGTGACCGGCAAGGACCCGCTGGCCGGCACGTCGACCTGGCGGCTGTGCCGACGCGTCGTCAACGGCGGGAAGTACACGATCAAGGCCCTGCTCAGCGTCCAGAACGGCGCCGAGCTGATCGAGGGATGGCTCCCCGAGTCGACGTTCCGGCTTCGCAAGCCGCGCTAGCCGGCTTGGAAGCCAGTCACACGACCTGGTGCAGCCAGCGGACCGGGGCGCCCTCGCCGGCGTGCCGGAACGTCTCGAGCTCGTCGTCCCAGGGCTTGCCGAGCAGCTTGTCGATCTCGGTGAGCAACGTGGTGTCCCCGAGCGCGGCCTTGACCACGGCGGCCTTGAGCCGGTCCTCGGGGATCATGATGTCGCCGTGCAGGCCGGTGACGGCGTGGAAGACGCCGAGGTCAGGGGTGTAGGAGTAGCGCTGCCCCTCACTGTTCGCCGTCGGGTCCTCGGTGACCTCGAAGCGCAGGTGGTTCCAGCCGCGGAGCGCAGAGGCGATCGCCGCGGCCGAGCCGGTCTCCCCGCTCCAGGACAGCTCGGTGCGATAGGTGCCGGACTGCGCCGGCTGCGGGATCCAGGAAGGGCTGACGGCGATGCCGAGCACGCCGCCCACGGCCCACTCGATGTGCGGGCACAGCGCGGAGGGCGCCGAGTGGACGAACAGCACGCCACGGGTGGCGCCTGCGACCTCGGGGCCGAACATCATGCGGGGTCCGTACATCAGCGTCTCCTTCGTCCTCGGCGCGAGCTACGCCTTCCCCAGCGGGCTCGACTCGGACGTGGGACGACTGTGCAGATAGCAGAGCGTCGTACGAACGACAGTGATGTAGTTGTGTGGTCATTGTGACCCATGGGGCGGCTGGACACCAGCAGATGGGCCGGGAATGTCCAGTCCGGCTCCGACCCGCTCTTAGTCGGCGTTGCGGCAGGGCGCGATCGTCCGTTGCACCCGCGCCTTGTCCACCGACGGTCTGTTGAGCTCGGCGACACTGAACTCGCGCACGAGCCGGTCGGCGGCGCACCGACCTGTGGCCACGTCGAAACCGCCCTTGACCAGGGTCGCCGACAGGTAGGTGCGGCTGAGCGCGAGCGCCAGCGCGTCCATCGACTTCCCGGTGCCCACCTTGGTGGCGTTCGTGCCCGGGTCGCAGGACTCGAACCTCAGCGTCGAGCCGTCCCGCCGAACCGTGGCCGGTCCCCCAGGCAGCTTCGCGACCCACCCCTGCAGCGCACCCCGCATCTGGGCCAGGTCATCCGCGGTGTCACCGCGGTAGTCGATGCGCACACAGCTCACGCCATCGCGCTCGAAGGCGGCGTAGGAGTCTCCTCCCCAGCCGTCGACAGCCGTCAGCGCCTGCTCCGCCGGGAGCCGTGCGGAGAGCACCAGGTACAACCCGATCGCGCCGAAGGTGCCGTCGTCGATCTTCTCCTCGCCGTCCCCGAGCTTCGGTTTCGGCACGCTGAGGTAGCCCTGGTGGTCCGCGATCAGGGTCCACGGGTCGAGCTGCTGCTCCTCGGTCGAGGGAGGGGACCGGAACAGGTCGTCGACGGCCCGCTGGCCGCCTTGCTGGATAGCGACCGCCAGCAGCGCCTCACCGAGCTCGTAGGGCGCGGCCATGAGGGTCCTGAGCACCCCAGGGATGTCGGCCGCCTCGGCCTCGAACCCCTTGGTCCGCTTGGCCTGGCCCTTGTCGAGCGCCGTGCGTTCCTGCTCGGGCAGACCCTCGCGCCACTTTTGTTCGATCCGGCGCGCGTCGCCCTCGACCAGGGCGCGGAAGCCGTCCGCAGCCGCCGAGTCCTCGTCCTTCGCGAGGTCGTCAAGACGCTTGCCGAGGTCGAAGTGCTGGTCCTGGAGGACGTGGGTGAGCTCGTGCACGAGCGTCGACCGGACCGCGGGTGTCAGCTTGGTCCCCCGGACCCGAATCCGCTCATCCTCGTAGGAGTAGTAGCCGGTGACGCCGGCCCCCTGCAGCTTGTTGCTCTCGTCGAACAGGTCGATGTCCCCCTCGACGAGCCCGACCGCACGCAGCAGGCCGGTGACCTGCTCGAGCTCCTCGCGGTCCTCCTCCGTCAGGTCCTCCTCGTCGGCAGTGACTTTCTCCTTGAACTCCTTGGCGCTGAGGAAGTCGACGTAGACCGGGTGCTTGAACTCCAGGCCGCGCTCCTCCTCGACGACGGCGACGTACTCCTGCACGCGCGCGTCCCACTTCGAGGGGTGCGGCGGACCCTTCGGCCCGCCGTCGCGGGTCAACACCACCGCGACGACCAGAGCCGACGCCACGACCACCCCCGCCAGCACGGCGTACGGCCACCGGCGTCTCGGCTGGGGCGGTTCCTCACCCAGCAGCTGGTCGAGCAGCTCGGCCTGAGCGACCAGGGCCCCGTGGACATCTGTCACTCAGCGAGCGTAGGTAGCGCTGGCCGATCTCGCCCGGGAAACGGCCGAACTCAGGACGCTAGGACCTGTGGATTGAGTGTGGGCGGCCAACTGCATCTGCCCGCCGGCGGCCAGCGTGCCAGGACAAATCACGTCAAGCCGTTGCTCGCGTGGGCCGGTATCCCAGGGCGACCGCCCCCGACCGGAACTCATGGCGATCCACGAGCTCGAGCTGGATGCGCTCGCGCAGACCGGCGAGCAACGTCGGCCCGTGTCCGGCAAGGACCGGCTGCACAAGGAACACGTACTCGTCGATCAGTCCCAGATCTGCCAACGCCAGGGGGAGCGTCACGCCACCCACGAACAGGCCCTCGCCCGGCTCCTGCTTGAGCCGCTGAACCGCTTGCCCCAAGTCGCCTCGCACCAGCTCGGCATTCCAATCGACCCCGCTCAGCGTGCTCGACACGACGTACTTCTTCGTCCGGTCGATGGTCTCGGCGAACGGGATCTCCCACTCATCCATCCAGTCGGGCCACGTGCCCGTGGCCGGCTGCCGCCACGCCGACTCCATCATCTCGTAGGTCACCCGGCCGAACAGCAGGGCATCGGCTCGTTCCATCTCAGCGGTCCAGTAGCGCATCGACTCCTCGTCGGGGGGGAGCCCTGCCTCGTGATGGCAGCAGCCGTCGAGTGTCACGTTGATCGAGTATCGAAGTGGTCTCATCTCGATGCTCTCTCTCTTGATGCGCAGCGCGTTTCTTACCGGACGATGCGCGCCCACCGTGTCTGGCAGGGCGAGCGCTATGACGTGACGCTCTCTTCTGCGCCACCGCGTGAGTGGTCACGCTAGGCCACCGTTGGTCGGCAGGAGCGGGCGGATCGCGGATGGTCGGGCGGAGCCGACAGCGGTCGGACGGGGTGAACCCACGACCAGCCGACAGGAGGAGTGCCACGCCAAGTGCGGTGACTTCGGCACCTGTGAGCGAGGCCGTGCTTTCGGCCTGGATCAGGCGGACTCGCAGATGCAGAGCTGGAGGGGCTCAGCCCCGGTGAACGATCGACCCGACCAGTCACCGAAGCGATCGATGAGCCGTAGTCCGCCGAGCGAGAGGAGCAGCGGCAGCTCTTGCGGGAAGATGCTCCTGATCTCCAGCGGCAGGACCATGAAGTCGGGCTCGGAGTCAGTCGAGAGGTGCCACGTCCCGCGGGTCACTTGCGCCCGTGCGTCGTAGGTCTCAGCGACATCGACGCTCACGTTGCCACGGTCGGGATCGGTGAACGACAACGACTCTCGCGGGCGCCGTACGCCGACGGCTTCGGCCAGGAGGCGCAGGCTCGGGTTGAAGACGTCGAAGGCAAAGCGCGCGCCAGGTGCCAGGTGTCGCCGGACCGATCGGAAGCAGCTCACCAGGTCCCTAGCGTCGTGCAGGTGCAGCAGGGAGTTGGCCGCGATGAACACGAAGTCGAAGGTGCGGCCCAGGTCGAAGTCCCGCATGTCGCCGTTCACCCACTCCACCGCTACTCCGCGCTCGTCCCCCTTGTGGCGGGCCTCGGCCAGCATGTCCGATGAGAAGTCCAGGCCGACGCACGGATGCCCGTCGGACGCGATGGGGATCAACTTGTGCCCGGTGCCGCATCCCAGCTCCAGGACGCGCCCGCCCGGCCGATCGGCCTCGGCCCGGTAGAAATCCGCTGCGGGTCCGCCGCCGGGAAACATGAGGTCATAGAGCTTCGCGTGCGAGTAGAACGCTTCGCTCATCACATGGCTCCTTGCCGACGGGTCTGCAGCTGGCCGTGTAGAAGGGGACGGAAGCCCGCGCGCACCACGAAGCGTCTACTGGTCAGACGGGATCGGTGAACGAGATCGACTTGCCGGTCGCGTGGGCATATGCGATCTCCCTGCTCGTGGACTCGCCGATATACCCGCCGGGGTTGACGACCAGAACCCGGTCAGCCAGGTCGATCTTGCGCAGGTGGAGGGCGTCCAGCGCGGTCTTCTGCTCGTTCGTGATCAACTCGTCTGCTTCGCCTGGCGCGACGACGATGACACCTGCGAAGGTCAGATCACGGTTCGCCGCACGCATCTCGTCCACGAACCGGGTAGAGCCGCAGATGCAGACAATCTCAGGTCGGGTCATCGACGAACTTACAGAGATGGCCACTAGGAGCCGGGCTGCGACTTGCGAGGGCGCCGGGCCCGGCGCGGGCCGAGCTCCATCAGCGTGGAGATGACCTCCTGGGCGATGCCGAGGCCACCGAGGTGGCTCTCGCCGTCGATCGTCTTCATCGTCGCGTCGGGTAGCCGCGACACCATGTGCTGTCCGTGGCGGTAGGGCACGATGTGGTCGTCGTCGCCGTGCCACCAGCGCACCGGCACCGTGACGTCGGCCGCGGTGAACCCCCAGTCGCGGGTGAACAGCAGCAGGTCGTTGAGCGGCGCCGAGGTCTGGAACCGGCTGCCGTTGAGCAGGTCGTCGAGGAACATCGCCTTGAACTCGGGGCGGGACAGCAGGTTCTTGTCACCGGGCGGCTGGACGGCGGCGTAGAGGTCGAGCGCGGTTCCGGCCAGTGGCCGGACCAGCCGGATGCCCTGGGTGATCGCGATGCCGAGCGGGGCCCGGGCCACCTGGAGCAGTGGCGCAAGCCGCACCGCGAGCTGGATCGCCCCGCCGTCGATCGCATCCGGTCCGCGAGTGGGGACGACGCCGCCGAGTACGCCGAGGCCGTGCACGCGCTCGGGCAGGAGCGCGCCGGCGGCCAAGGCGTAGGGCCCGCCGCCGGAGAGGCCGATGAGTCGGCAGGTGTCGATGGCGAGCGCGTCGAGGAGCAGCTCGAGGTCGCCGGTCCAGTCGGCGATCCGGCCGTAGAGGTGCCCGGTGGAGGAACCGATGCCGGGCCGGTCCACTCCGATGATGCGGATGCCGTGCTCGTCGGCGTACCGCCGGGCCTCGATCGGGATCTGGCGGCGCGCTCCCGGGGTGCCGTGCATCCAGACGATCGCGGCACCGCGCGGGGAGCCGTACTCGGCGAAGCTCAGCCGTCGGCCGTCGCGCACCGCAACGGTCCCCTCCAGGGCCGGTCGCTCGACGTTCGTCACGCCCGAAGTGTCGCAGAACCGCAGGGTTACGCGGACTGGGCCGTCGGCAACCGCACGGCGGCCGCGTCGACGACGTTCCAGGGGTCCGCGAGCGCACCGAGCACGGTTCCGTCGCCGACCACCCGAGGCCCGTCGACGAGTTCGAGGACCACGCAGGTGATGTTGTCGCGGCCACCGGCGTCGAGGGCGAGCTCGGTGAGCGTCGCGGCCGCCGCGTCCGGCTCCTCGCCGGCCAGCACCTCCGCGATCCGGGCGTCGTCGACGAAGTCGGTGAGCCCGTCGCTGCACAGCAGCAGGCGGTCGCCCACCGTCATGTCGAGGCGGACCACGTCGAGGCCGCCACCGACGGGGTCGCCGTCGACCGAGCGCAGCACCACGTTGCGCCACGGGTGGGTGTCCCGGGCCTCGGGCGTGAGCTGGCCGGTGTTGACGAGGTGCTGGACGTAGGTGTGGTCGGCGGTGATCTGGCGCAGCACGCCGTCGTGCAGCAGGTAGCCGCGCGAGTCGCCGACGTGACCGAGCGCGACGTGCCGGCCGTCGGTCACGACCATCGAGAGCGTGGTCGCCATGCCGAGCCGGTCGAGGTCGCGCTGCACGCCCATCCGGACACCGGCCGCCGCAGCGGCGTACGCCTCGTGGAGCACGAGTTCGGGGCGCTGGCCGAGCCGGCTGAGCGCGACCGCGCTGGCGGCGTACGCCGCGGTGGCCGACGCGACCTCGCCGGCTGCCGCGCCACCCACGCCGTCGGCGACGACCGCGACGTAAGGGCCGACGAATCCGGAGTCCTCGTTGTGCGGGCGCACTCGCCCGACGTCACTCACCCCTGCGCCCGAGAATCGCAGCACGATGATGAACTCCTTTCGGAGACCACGGCTGAAGCTGTCGAGAAGTACACCCCGCAGGCCCGACGCCCGTCAATCACTGCGGGGGTACCCGGACCGTCCGTCTAGACCCACTAGCCTCCGGCCATGACCTCGGTCACACCGGACGAGCACGGCTCCGGCACGCTGGCCGTGCGGCCGTCGCGGCGCGGGTGGCTGATCACGACGTACGTCGTCGTCCTGGCCCTGCTGCTCGTCGTGATCGGCTGGGTGAGCACCCACCCGGACCCGCTGCCGACCTCGGACACGCGAGTGATCGCGTCGACGCCGGTGGGTGAGCCGATCTACCTCGGAGTGTTCGGCACCGCGGCGGACTTCGACCGCACCCTGCACGTCGCGGGCGTGCGGATCTTCGCGAGCTCGACCGTCGATGTCACGATCGTCCCGCACGTGTGCCGCGGCGGGTCGGTCAACGTCACGACCACCCCGGAGAGCTTCTGTGCGGAGCTCGGCCCCACCGAGGGCGCCACCCTCGACCGCGGCGACGAGATCGTGCTGGAGGTCGTGGGCGACGCTCCCGGCGTGGTCGAGATCGACCGGATCCGGATCGCCTACCGCGACGGGATGCAGTGGGCCACCCAGGACGCCGGCGCGCGGTCCCAGGTCACCATCCTGTCCCGCTGACCGCAGTCAGCTCTGGTCGACCCGGTCGTTCTGCTGCCCGCGCCGAAGGCCCGTCGTCGAAAACACGCTGACCTGTCACGTTCTGGTCGCCCAGCGAAGGGCCAGAGCAATCCAGCCACGGCTCTGGGCGCACGTAGTCCCGGGTCAGCCGGAAGATGGGCTGCACAAACGTGACGGGTCAGCGCTATGAGCCGGCGGACTTCTCGAGAGCCGCGGCGCGCTCGGCGGCGTCGGTGAGGTCGTCGGCGTCGATGGCCAACGTGCGGTGGAACCACGTCAGCGCGTCCGCGTCGCGGCCGGCCTCCTCGAGCGCGTCGGCGTAGGCATAGCGCAGTCGCACCACCCACGACTCGCGGGACTTCGAGGTCAGCGGCGCCTGCTCGAGGATGCGGAGCGCGGCGTCGACCTGGCCCATGTCGCGGCGGGCGCCGGCCTCGACGATCGTCATCTCCGCCTTCGCGGCCGGCGCGAACGAGGCCACCGACGGGCTCTTGGCGAGCTTGACCGCCTGGTCGGGCTGGCCGAGCGCGCGGTGACAGTCGGCCATGATCGGGAGGTAGGCCGTCGCGCCGTTCATCCGCTTGGCCGCACGCAGGTCGGCCAGCGCCTCGGCGTAGTGACCAGAGGCGTACGCCGCCTCACCCGCGGCCTCGCGGACCACGGCCAACCGCGGCGCGCGGCCCCGTGCGGCCAGCGCGTGCCGGTAGGCGAGCTCGGGATCCTGGTCGATGTACAACCCCGCCGCGGCCAAATGCTGGGCCACCCGCGCCGCCAGCTTCTCGGGCAGCCCCTTGAGCTGCGCGGTCACCGAGCGGTCGAGCTCGGCGCCGGTGATGCCTTCGGGGAGGTCCGGGCCGTCGTACTCGGCCTGCTCCTTGGTCCGCGGCGGCGCCTCGTGGGCGCGTCGGCGGTCCTGCGGCTGCGGGCGGCGGCCCCGACCCGAGGGCGGTGGCTTGCCCCGGCCCGTGGGGCGTTGGGTACGGCGGTTCTCGGGCACGTCCGCCAGCCTACGGAGCCGAGGCTGGAGCGGCGATTCCACGGGTGTCGGCGACGGTCCGGCAGCCGGCCAGCCGGAATGCCTCGGTGGTCTCCTCGCGCAGGTCCGCGTGCATCCGCCCGACGCCGGCCACCCCCTCGACGAGCGCGTACAGCGGCAGCCGGCCCAGGAACACCGCGTCGGCGCCGAGCGCCAGCGCCGCGAGCACGTCGAGACCGCTCCGGATCCCGCCATCGACGTACACCTGCGCCCCGCCGTCCACCGCCTCGACCACGTGGGCCAGGCAGGTGGCGGTGGACGCGGCTCGGTCGAGCTGACGCCCGCCATGGTTGGACACCCAGACGGCCGCGGCCCCCGCTTGGACGCAGCGGCGGGCGTCGTCGGGCCGCAGCACCCCCTTCGCGACGACGGGCAGCCCGGTCTGCTCGGCGAGCCAGACGACGTCGTGCGGGCCGAGGTCGGTGGCCTTCTCGGAGCCGGGAGCGTCCTCGTAGTCCGGGTCGAAGTTGACCCGGAGCAGCTCGGGGTCAACCACGTCCCAGACGACCTGGTCGCCGGCGGCGTCCTTCGTCGCGACAACGGGCGTGTCGACGGTGAGCACGATCGCCTCGGCGCCAGCGTCCACCGCGCGGGCCAGCAACGGCTCGGCCAGGGTCCGGTCGGACGGCAGATAAGCCTGGAGCCACCAGCGCACCCCGGTGGCCGCGATGTCGGCGAAGGTCGTGCCCGCGTTGCTGGAGAGCACCATCACCGTTCCGGCGGCCGCGGTGGCCTGCGCCATCGCCATCTCACCGTCGGGGTGCACCGCCCTCTGCTGAGTGGTCGGCGCGATGCCCCACGGCACTCGGGCTGCTGTCGTGAGCAGCGGCACCGAGAGGTCCACCTCGGTCACGTCCCGGAGCACGTGCGGCAGGAACCGGCACTCGGCCCACGCCCGCGGGGCCTCGAGGGTGCTCACCGAGTCGCGGGCGCCCTGGGCGAGATACTCGAAGACCGGTGCCGGCAGGGCCTCCCTCGCCCCGCTCTCCAGGTCGGACAGCCAGGTCACGGGGCGGCGACGCCCGCGAAGCTCTTCTTGCCGCGCCGCAGCACCAGCACCTTGCCGCCGAGGAAGTCGTCGGCCGTCGGGACCCGGTCAGGGTCGTCGACGCGCTCGTTGTTCACGTACGCACCGCCCTCGGCCACCGCCCGGCGGGCCTCGCTCCGACTTTGGACCAGGCCGGACTCGACCAACAGGTCGGTGACGCTCTTGCCGCCGGCGTCGGTGACGAGCGGGTGCGCGGTCGCGAGCGCCTGCACGAGCACGTCGGGGTCGCTCTCGACCAGCGAGCCACCACCGAAGAGCGCGGCGGACGCCTCCTCGATCCGGCGGGTCGCCTCGGCGCCGTGCACCAGCGTGGTGACGTGCTCGGCGAGCGCGCGCTGCGCCGTTCGCAGGAACGGCTTGTCTGCGTGCTCGGTCTCGAGTGCCTCGATCTCCTCGCGCGAGAGGAACGTGAAGACCCGCAGCAGCCCGCCGACCTCGGCGTCACCCTGGTTGAGCCAGAACTGGTAGAAGGCGTACGGCGACATCATCTCGGCGTCCAGCCAGAGCGCACCGCCCTCGGACTTGCCGTACTTGGTGCCGTCCGCCTTGGTGATCAACGGCGTCGCGAACGCATGCACGTGGCCGCCGTCGGCCCTGCGGATCAGCTCGACGCCGCCGGTGAGGTTGCCCCACTGGTCGGAACCACCGAACTGCAGGGTCACGCCGTGCTCGCGGAACAGGTTCAGGTAGTCCATCGACTGGAGCAGCACGTAGGAGAACTCCGTGTAGCTGATGCCGGCCTCGAGCCGGGTGCGCACCACGTCGCGGGCGAGCATCCGGTTGACCGGGAAGTGCTTGCCGATGTCACGCAGGAAGTCGATGGTCGACAGGTTCTCGGTCCAGTCCAGGTTGTTGACCATCGACGCGGCGTTGTCGCCCTCGAAGTCGAGGAAGGGCTCGATCTGGCGCCGGACCCGCTCGACCCAGTCCTTGACGGTCTCGGCGGAGTTGAGCACCCGCTCGCCGGAGTCCTTGGGGTCTCCGATCAGGCCGGTGGCGCCGCCGACCAGGGCGTACGGCGTGTGCCCGGCGTCCTGGAGCCGCTTCGCGGTGAGGATCTGCACGAGGTTACCCATGTGCAGGCTCGGCGCCGTGGGGTCGAAACCGACGTAGAACCGGACGCTCCCGGCCGTCAGGGCCTCGCGCAGGGCGTCGAGGTCCGTCGAGTGGGCGACCAGGCCGCGCCACTGGAGGTCGTCGAGGAGCTTGGGGTCGGTGGACACGGGCTCCAGACTGCCGCATCGCCCGGCGGCACAGCGAACCCGTTCATCGGGGTACCCCTACTGTGGGTTGGTCAGGAGGGCAGTAGGTGATCGCAGGCAGGTACACGCTCGACGCCGAGATCGGCAGGGGCGGCATGGGTGCCGTGTGGCGCGGTCGCGACCAGGTCCTGGGCCGCACCGTGGCCGTGAAGCGGATCGGCGTCGCGCCGGGCGGGATCACACCCGACGCCATACGCGCCGAGCGCGAGGCACGGCTGGCCGCGAAGCTCAACCATGCCAACGTGGTCGCGGTTTTCGACCTCGTCGACGAGGACGACCAGCAGTGGCTGGTCATGGAGTTCGTCGAGGGGACCAACCTGTCCGAGCTGATCCGCGACCAGGGACGGCTCTCCCCCGACCAGGCGGCGCCGATCCTGGCCCAGACCGCGAGCGCGCTGGCCGCCGCGCACGGCGCCGGCATCGTGCACAGAGACGTGAAGCCGTCCAACATCCTGGTCGCGCCGGACGGGCAGGTGAAGCTGTCCGACTTCGGCATCGCCCGGACCTCGTCCGACGCAACCTTGACCCAGACCGGGCTGGTGACCGGCTCGCCGGCGTACCTCTCGCCCGAGGTCGCCTCGGGCCAGCCGGCGACGCCGGCCAGCGACGTCTGGTCGTTTGGCGCCACGCTGTTCCACGCGCTCGAGGGACAGCCGCCGTACCAGATCGGCGACAGCCTGCTCGGTGCTCTCTACCGGATCGTGCACGAGGAGCCGCCGCGGTCGCAGGCGGCAGGGTGGCTGGCACCAGTGCTCGAGGGGACGATGACCCGCGACCCGGCCGACCGTTGGTCGATCGCCGAGGCACAGGAGTTCCTGGAGGCCGGACCCGGGCGGGCGACGGCCACGGTGCCCGCCGGCCGGGTCTCCGACGCGGAGCAGGGCGGGGTGCCAGACACCCGGTCCTACGACGATGGACCTGACGCACAGGGCACCCGGGTGCTGCCACTGCCCAACCTGACCGCGCCCCCACCCCCGACCCCCACGGCACCGAGGCCGGTCGTCGACCCGACCGGACCCCCTCCGCAGCGCCGGCGCTGGTTCCTGGCAGTGGCCGCGGCGCTCGCGGTCGTCGCCGTGATGGCGATCGCGTTCGCGATCGGGCTCAACGATGACGACAACGGCTCCTCCGATGACCCGCCGGCCGGCGCCAGCTCACCCGAGCCGTCGCAGCCCAGCGACGACGAACCCACGGAGGACGGCATCACCTCCTTCGTGGAGAACTACATCGAGACCGCCGTGCGCGACCCGGCCGCGGCGTTCGAGATGCTCACGCCGGCATTCCAGGAGCAGAGCGGCGGCATCGAGGGGTACGAGGACTTCTGGGGCGAGGTCCGCACCGCCAAGGTGCGGTCTGTCCAGGCCGACCCCGACGCCCTCGAGGTCCGCTACACCTACACCTACGTCCGGCCGCCGGGCGGGCCGACCGAGGACACCGTCACCCTGCGGCTGACCTTCGCGAACGGCGCCTACCTGATCGACGGCGAGGCCTGACGGCTACCAGCGGTTCGAGAACTTGACGATCGCGTAGGCGATCGCCGATCCGCCCATCACCACGCCAAGGACGACCAGCAGTCCCTCGGCCCCACCCATGGCGGGATCCTGCCAGTGTGGCTGGCTGCCGAACATGGCCCAGCCGGGCTCGTCGCGACATGTGCCGGGTGGCCCGTGTGCGTCCGGGGGGTGGTCTTACCGGGCCATCGTCAATGCCCGGCTGACCTGCGCAAACTCGGGTGCGCCAGGTGGGCTGCGAGCCGCTCCGCGGTGCCGTCGACATCGGAGAGCTTGTCGAGGCCGAAGAGTCCGATCCGGAACGTCGAGAAGTCGTCGGGTTCGCCGCACATCAACGGCACGCCCGCGGCCACCTGCATGCCCACCTGCTTGAACTTCGCGCCGCTGCGGATCTCGGCGTCGTCCGTGTACGCAACCACCACGCTGGGTGCCGCGAATCCTTCCGCCGCGACGGACGGGAACCCGAGCTCCGCGAGCATTGCGCGGACTCGCGCGCCCAGGGAGATCTGAGCCTGGCGCAGCTCGGTGAGCCCGGCGGCTCGGGTCTCGAGCATGAGTGCGGCGTCGTTCGCGAGCGTGTCGGTCGGCATCGTGGCGTGATAGGGCGTCTGTCCCTGGGTGTAGGCCTCGGTGATCGTCAGCCACTTCTGGAGGTCGACCGCGAAGCTGGTCGAGGTCGTCGACATGACGCTGGCCCGCCCGGCCTCGCCGAGCATCACGTAGCCCGCGCACGGCGAGCCGCTCCACCCTTTCTGCGGGGCGCTGAGCAACACATCGACGCCGAGCTCGGTCATGTCCACCCAGAGCGCCCCGGAAGCGATGCAGTCGAGGACGAAGAGTCCACCGACCTCATGCGCCGCGGAGGCGACGGCGCGCACGTAGTCATCGGGCAGCACCAGGCCCGCCGCCGTCTCGACATGTGCCGCGAAGACGACCTCGGGTCGGATGCGCTCGATGGTGTCGACCACCTCTTCGACCGGGGGCGGGATCCATGGGGCGTGCCGCTCGTCGGAGACCGGCCGGGCGCAGCAGACAGTGGTCTCCGTGGCGATGGCCCCGGTATCGAAGATCTGCGACCAGCGGTACGAGAAGAGGCCGTTGCGTACGACGAGACAGCGCCGCCCCGTCGCCAGCTGGCGGGCCACCGCTTCCATGGCGTAGGTGCCGCCACCCGGGACGACGGCGACTGTCTCGGCACGGTAGGTCGTGCGCAGAACCTCGATGATGTCCTGCATCACCGTGACGAAGCGTTTCGACATGTGGTTCAGCGAACGGTCGGTGAAGACGACCGAGTACTCGAGCAGGCCATCGGGATCGACGTCAACGCGAGGCAGGTCCACGCGCGCAGACTGTCACAGACCCTTTGGTGGGGCGGGTGGGGCTCGAACCCACGACCCAAGGATTATGAGTCCTCTGCTCTGACCAACTGAGCTACCGCCCCTCGTGCACCACCAGCACCGCCTACTCCGCGCACCGGCCGCAGCAGACCATATCCGCGCTTACGAGCGATCGACGTCTTGGCACGGTTCTCCTGTGCAGAGCCTGCGCATGCACGACCATTTATGGAAGAGACGACGCGGGGCGCCCCTGCGTGGTCGACTCGACATTTGACGGGCTACGCATCATGGATCTGAGCCGGACCGAGGTCAGCGCACCCCGCGCTCAGCCTGACCGATCAGATGTCAGGCGGGCCCGGCGAAGTCGCTGGGCAGGCGCGGGCATGGTGTCGATCCTGCTGGCGGTCAGCTCGTTCGCGGTCTGGTCCTCGCATGCGACGAGCGTTGCCGCGACCCAGGCCGGCGACGCCAGCAGACTCTCCGATGGCTACGCCGACGCGGCAAGTGCGGTGTCGGCCGAAGAGTCCTGGGAGCGCAAGTACCGGCTGGAACCAGAGCCTGCCGTCGAGGACGAGTTCGACCAGGCGGCTGCGAAGTTCGCGGCGGCCATGCAACGTGTACGACGAGACGGTGGCGCCGACGACCGCGCGCTGGTGGACGCGGCGTTGATCCAGCACCGACAGTTTCTGATCAACATGGAGGTGCTGTTCCGCGCGCGAGACCGAGGCGACGAGGCGAGCGTCCGGCGGGCCGATGCCAAGTCCGAGGTCTTCTTCGAGCGGGTCGAGGAGGCTGTCAGCGGCGCAGCCGAGATATCGCACCAGAACTCATTGAACCGGTTGGCCTACCTCACCAAGCTCCAACGCCTCACTCGGCTGCTCACACCTTTGGTCTTCATCGTCGGCCTGCTCATCGCTGCGTTGCTCGCCCTGGTCACGCGCGGACATCGCCGGCAGCTGGTGCTGGAACGGGCCCAGGCGTTGAACGATTCGCAGTATGACCCGTTGACGGGACTGCCCAACCGCACGCTCCTGAACGACCGGCTCGACCAGCTGCTCCGCGCGGATGCGAGGGCAGGGACGAAGACCGGCCTCCTCCTCATCGACCTCGACCGGTTCAAGGAGGTCAACGACACGTTCGGGCATCAGTACGGCGATGAGCTGCTCAGACAGATCGGCCCTCGACTCTCTAGTGTCCTGCGCGAGGTCGACACAGTGGCCAGACTGGGCGGCGACGAGTTCGCGGTGTTGTTGCCCGCCGTCGGCACTGTGGCCGACGCGTGTCGGATCGCTGACCAACTGCGTGCGGCGTTGGAACCCTCGTTCCACATCTTTGGTGTCGACCTGAACGTCGAGGCCAGCGTCGGCGTGGTGATCGCGGGTGAGCACGGGCAGGAGGCCACCGTTCTTCTGCAGCGTGCAGACATCTCGATGTACGCGGCAAAGACCCAGAACGTCGGAGTCCACATCTACACCGCCGACATCAACCAACACTCCCCCGCGAGGCTGGCGTTGCTCGGGGAGCTACGCAGGGCCTTGGACAGCCTGGACCTCGTGGTGCACTACCAACCCAAGATCGCGATCAGAACCGGCGAGCTGGTCGGCGCGGAGGCCCTCGTCCGTTGGGTCCACCCCTCACACGGACTGGTCTATCCCGACGACTTCATCCCTTTGGCCGAGCACACCGGGCTCATCGGCCCGCTGACTCACTACGTCCTCAACGAAGCACTCACTCAGATCCGGGTGTGGTCCGACAGCCGGCGGCCCATGACGGTCTCTGCGAACCTCTCGGCAGGCAGTCTCCTCGACGAACACCTGCCTGACATGGTCCAAGACCTGCTCGCCCGGCACCAAGCGCCGCCCGAGCTGCTCATCCTCGAGGTGACCGAGTCGGCCCTCATGAGCGACCCACACCGCGCCAACCAGATCCTGGAGCGACTCGCAGCAATGGGGGTCGGCATCTCGATCGACGACTTCGGAGCCGGATACACCAGCCTGGGCCAGCTCAAGACCCTTCCCATCAGCGAGCTCAAGATCGACAAGTCCTTCGTGATGACGATGACCGAGGACACCACCGACGCCGTTATCGTGCGGAGCCTCATCGACCTGGGTCACAACTTGGGTATCACCCTCGTCGCCGAAGGCGTCGAGACCGAACAGGCGCTTCTGGCACTCGCCCGCGACGGGTGCGACGTCGCGCAGGGGCACTACTTCGCCCGCCCCATGCCAGTCGCAGCCTTCCAGACCTGGCTTGGGAAGTACGACCCCACGTCCATGCGGACCGCCTTGGCCGAGAGCACCATCTGACCGCCCTCGAATGCCGGCCTCAGGTGCCGGATTCCTCGTAGGAGAACGACGCCGCGGCCTCGCGGATCAGGCTGGTGGCGGTGTCCAACGACGGGCTGGCACCGCGGCTGCGGGTCAGGTGGCGGAGCACCACGCGACGCATGCCGAGTCCAGGGATGTCGAGCGCGTCCACGCCGTCGGTGCGAAGCCCCTCGAGCGCC
The DNA here is from genome assembly GCA_963817125.1 of uncultured Actinomycetota bacterium. GTDB lineage: Bacteria > Actinomycetota > Actinomycetes > Propionibacteriales > Nocardioidaceae > Nocardioides. The sequence continues at coordinate 12,402 of CAWFNB010000013.1, read as the reverse complement.
AGAGACGGCACCAGCGTCACGCCCTCGCCTGCGGCGACGAGCGCGAGGGCGTTCTCGAAGCTGTAGTAGGTGTGCACGCTGGAGCTGTCGCCGCCGAGTATGCGACGTACCCGTTGGATCGCCTTGGCGCTCGCGGCGGACGGGTCGACGCCGAGCCAGGGCAGCCCCAGGCGCTCGAAGTCGATGACGTCGGTGGCCAGCAGCGCACCAGAGGGCGCCACCAGCTTCCAGGGCTCGTCGAGAAGCGGTACGTCGGTGGTGCCGCGCGGCGGCGTGTAGCTCTCACCGGCGTCGAGCTCCACGATGGCGCCATCGATCGCGCCGGACCGAAGGGCCCGCAGCAGCTCCTCCTCCTCGGCCTCGACGGTCTCGATCACCAGCGCGGGGTAGCGGCTGCGCCAGTCGGGCATCGAGGGAGAGAGGACGTTGGTGAGGAAGGATTGGAACCCGCCGATCCGGACCGTTCCGCTCACCGTCGCGTCGTCGTGCTCCAGCCGCGAGCGCGCCAGGGCCAAGGCGCGCTCCACGTCCTCGCCCGCTTCGGCGAGCGCCAGGCCGGCGGGGGTGAGCACGCTGCCGGCGGCGGCCCGTAGGAGCAACGTGTGCCCGGTCTCCCGTTCCAGCTTGGTGAGCTGTTGCGACACGGCAGACGCGGTGACGCCCAGCTCGTCGGCGGCCGCGATGACCCCGCCGTACCGCGCCACGGCGAGCAGGAACCGCAGTCGTCGTGGGTCGAGGATCACGTAAGCAATGCTAAATCCTCGGTGTAAGGAAGTGCAATTGCGCTAATCGCCTCGAGTCGTCACGATTGATCTGTCGGGCCGATGGCCGGCCGAGTATGAGAGACATCGAGGACCACAGAAATGATCGCGGCAGCCATGGGTTGGATGGGCGCCCTCGGCACCATCGGTGCCTACATGATGCTGAGCCGGGGCCGCTGGCACTCCGCCTCGCTGCGCTATGCCGCCGTCAACGGAATCGGCGGTCTCCTCGGCGCCAGCGCGAGCGCGGCCTACGGCGCCTGGCCGAGCGTGGCCTCGAACCTGCTCTGGTCGTGCGTCGCGCTGCACTCCACGGTCGTCACGATGTACGAGCGCCGCCCCCGGCGGATCGCCGCCGTCGCGCAGCTGCCGGTCCGTCAGACAGACCCCGAGCCGCCAACCGGGCCGCAGCCCGTGCTCCTCGACGCCGCCTGATCGCACCGGCCGACGACCGGAGCTTCGCGCCTCGACGAGTCACACTGGGGCCGGGGTACTGCGCCCCGCGATCTCCTCGGCGCCCTCAATGGCAATCGCGCCGAGTGTCTCGAACCGCTTTTCGGTGAGCCGTTCACTCGGCCCCCACACGCTGACGATCGCGACGGGATGCCCGGCGACATCGAGTACTGGCGCCGAAACTCCCCAGGCCGAGCTCTCGAACTCGCCTCGGCACACTGCGAAACCGCGCTCGCGGGTGAGCGCGAGTTCCTTCCTGAGCGCGGTGATCGAGGTAGTCGTCGTCGTGGTGAATCGGGGCAGACGCCCACCGCGCGGGAGGCGCATGAGCAGTCGGAGGTCGGCGGGTTCGGAGTAGGCCAACAGGGCCTTGCCTGTCGACGTCGCGTGCATGGGGATCTGCCTGCCCTGCCAGCCGGCCGACACCACCGCACCGGCCGTTGCCTCGGCGACGTACGTCAGGACACCGTCGCGGAGCATCGCCAGCGCGGCAGTCTCGCCGGTCCGCACCGCGACCCGGTGCAGCACGACGCGCGACGAGCGGGCCAGGGCGCCACCGGCCTGGCCCGCCAGGTCGATCAGGTCGAAGCCCAACGAGTACACGCCGGTCTCGCGGTCGTGGCTGACCAGGCGCTCCCGCTCGAGGGTCGCGAGGATCCGCCACGTGGTGGTGCGGTTGAGCCCGACCGCCTCCGCCAGCGCCGTGGCCGTGGCCGCCGGGCCGGTCGCCGCAGCCACGGCGTGGAGGAGGGCGACGGCCCGCTCGACCGACTGGACGTGCGTCGGAGCCCGCTCAGCGCTGGTTGCGTGTGAGGCAACTTGTTGCGCATAACGAGACGGCACCGAATCATCCTCTCTAGGCATTGACCCACGTCGCGGATCACTTTATGTTCCCTAGATCACACCACACTCGTTCGGATAGTGGAACAGAGAGGTCACGAAGTGAACCAACCTCGCAACGGCAACCCGGACTTTTCCCGGCGCCAGCTGTTCAAGTACTCCGGTCTCGGCGTCGCTGCAGTCGCCGGCAGCAGCTTCCTCGCCGCGTGCGGCGGTGATGACGGGGGCGGTGGTGGAGGCGGCGGCGGGCCGCAGAAGAAGGGCGGCATCCTCATCCACGGCGCCACCGGCGGCGGCAGCAAGGACACCCTCGACCCGCACCAGCCGGTCCAGGCGGCGGACATCGCCCGCTGCAACAACCTCTACGAGCCACTGCTGTTCTGGAACAACAACTACGAGCTCGAGCCGGCGCTGGCCGAGTCGGTCGAGCCCTCCGCCGACGCCGTGACGTGGACCATCACGATGCGCCAGGGCGTGACCTTCCACAACGGCCAGCCCGTGACTGCCGACGACGCGTGGAAGAGCATCCAGCGCGTGGCCGACCCCGACGCGCCGCTCTCGGCCGGTGGCCAGCTCTCGCAGATCATCGACTTCCAGTCGAGCAAGGTCCTCGACGACGCCACGCTGCAGCTGGTACTCCTCACGCCCTACGCGATCCTCGACACGCTGCTCGCGGAGTACACGCTCGGCATCATCCCGGGCGGGGAGTTCGACCCCAGCAACCCGGTCGGCACCGGCCCGTTCGCCTACAAGTCGTTCGAGGCCGGCAAGACCAGCACCTTCACCAAGTACGCCGACTACTGGGGCGACGCGGCGTTCGTCGACGAGCTGCAGATCCAGGACTTCGCCGACGACAACGCCAAGGTCAACGCGCTGCAGGCCAACCAGATCCAGACCCTCGACAACCTGCCCTACAACCTGGTCGGGACGATCGAGGGCGCCGGCGGCGGCGTCCTGATCGCCGACGGCGGCCAGTGGGTGCCGTTCACCATGCGCGTGGACCAGGCCCCGTTCGACGACGTGAGGGTCCGCCAGGCGATGCGGCTGATCGTCGACCGGCAGGCGATGATCGACCAGACCCTGAGTGGCTACGGCTCGCTGGGCAACGACATGTACGCCCCGCTCGATATCGCGTACCCGAGCGATCTGCCGCAGCGCGAGCAGGACATCGACCAGGCCAAGTCGCTGCTCGCGTCCGCGGGCGCGGACGGTCTGCAGGTCGAGCTGTTCACCGGCGACGACATCGGCTCGGTGGCCGTTCCGGCCGCGAACCTGTTCGCCGAGCAGGCCAAGGCGGCCGGCGTCGAGGTCAAGGTCACCAAGAAGACGCCGTTCTACGACGACGACTACCTGTCCTACACGTTCGCGCAGGACTTCTGGAACACCCGCAACTACATCCCGCAGGCCGTGGTCGGGACCTTCCCGGAGGACCTGGGTGGTACCTACAACGAGACGCACTGGGACAACGCCGAACACCGCGACCTGGTCAACGCGGCGGCTCAGGAGGTCGACGAGGCCAAGCGCACCGCCTTGATCCAGCAGGCGCAGGAGATCGAGTACAACGAGGGCGGCCTGATCATCTGGGGCTTCCGTCAGCAGGTCGACGCGTACGCGTCCAACGTTAAGGGTCTCGAGCCGAGCAAGTACCTCCCACTCGGCAACTACAAGTTCAGCAAGGTGTCGGTCTAGTGTCCCGCGCCGGGAGGTCGGCGTCTGAGTCCGTGCCTCAGGTGCGTGCATCGCAAGGCGCCGGAGCGACGCTCTACTCGTTCGTCCAGCGAGCGACGGCAACGCCGCGAGGTGCGTGCCTGAGGCCCGGAATCGGGTGTCGAGCTCCCGGCGCGGGGCACTAGATGACGCAGGTCGCGACTCTTCCTGATCCGCTCGAGGAGGTCGCACCTCCTCGGGGCCGCTCCGGCGGGGCGGCGTGGGGCCTCTGGCTCGCACGCCGCTTCGGCCTGGCGGTGCTGACCATGTGGCTCGTCTCGGTGCTCGTGTTCCTCGCCACCGCCGCGCTCGGCGACCCAGTGCGGGCGATCCTCGGCCGCGACTACGACTCCAACGTCGCCCGTCGCGAGCAGCTCGAGGCCCAGCTCGGCGTCGGCGACTCGATCATCACCCGCTACCTCGACTGGCTGGGCGGCCTGGTGACCGGCGACTTCGGCACGTCGCTCGCCAACCAGCTGCCCGTGTGGGACCAGATCTCGAGCACCGTGACAAACACGCTCGCGCTGGTGCTGCTCTCGGCGCTGGTGATGATCCCACTGGCCTTCGGCATCGCGATGATCTCCGCACACTTCCGCCGGCGCCGTCCGGACACCGTGATCCAGACGATCCTGCTCGCGCTGGCCGGGGTCCCGGAGTTCGTGACCGGCATCCTGCTCGTCGCCGTCTTCTCGACCTCGGTGTTCCACATCTTCCCGGCGGTCACGATCACCTCGCCGACCGGCGGCCACCCGTGGGACGAGCCGAAGGGCATGGTCCTGCCGGTCGCGACGCTCGTGCTCGCGGTGACGCCGTACGTCTCCCGGATCGTGCGGGCAACGCTGCTCGAGGTGCTGGACAGCGACTACGTCGAGCTGGCCCGGCTCAAGGGCATCCCCGAGCCCGTGGTGATGCGCAAGCACGCCCTGCTCAACGCGATCGTGCCCGGCATCCAGGTGATCGCCCTCCAGCTGGCCTGGCTGGCCGGCGGCGTCGTCCTGGTCGAGACGCTGTTCGCCTATCCCGGGGTCGGCAAGCAGCTGGTCGACTCGGTCCGCAACCACGACGTCCCCATGGTCCAGGCGCTCAGCATGATCATCGCCGGTGTCTACATCGTGGTGAACCTTGTCGCAGACGTCCTCTCCATCCTGCTGACCCCCCGAGCGAGGACCGCGATCTCGTCATGAGTGCCACCACCACGACCCCGGCACCCCCCAGCTTCTTCCGCCGGGCGCTGAAGCAGAAGCGGTTCGCGTTCGGATTCACGGTGACCGTGCTGGTCGTGCTGTTCGCGATCATCGCGCCGTTCCTCGCGCCGTACGGCGAGAAGGAGACTGCCGGCGCGCCATACGCCAAGGACGGGCTCTTCGGGACCGACTACCTCGGCCAGGACGTGCTGAGCCGGCTCATGCACGGCGGCCAGGGCGTGCTGGTGATCTCGGTGCTGGCGACCGTGCTCGGCATGGTGCTCGGCGTCCTCATCGGTGTGGTCGCGGCGTATGCGGGCGGCTGGTGGGACGAGGTGATCATGCGGCTGAACGACGTGCTGCTGGCGTTCCCGCAGATCCTGCTGGCGCTGGTCGTGCTCACCGCGCTCCAGAACCCCGCACCGTGGGTCATCGTCCTGCTGATCGGCGCCTCGCACGCACCGCGCGTGGCCCGCGTTTCCCGCGGCGTCGCGCTGGGCATCGTGTCCCGCGACTTCGTGGTCGCCGCCGAGGCCCTGGGCGAGAAACGCTCGCGCGTGATCGTCGCCGAGGTGCTGCCCAACATGACCGGTCCGCTGCTGGCCGAGGCCGGCCTGCGGCTGACCTACTCGATCGGCGTGGTCGCCGCCCTGGGCTTCCTGGGCTTCGCCGCCGACCCTGGTGCCGCCAACTGGGGCCAGATGATGAACGAGAACCGGCTCGGCCTCCAGACCCAGCCGTGGGCGGTGGTGGCGCCCGTCCTCATGATCGGCATCTTCACCATCGCGACCAACCTGATGGCCGACGGCCTCGCGCAAGCCAGCCAGAAGGGCGACTGACCATGACTGCCATGAGCACCGACCCCAAGCACCGGGTGGCACCGACCGGGGGGCTGATCGTCGAGGCCCTCGGAGTCACCCTGACCGGGAGCGGTGTCGATGTCGTCGACGACATCGATCTGGTGCTACGGCCCGGTGAGGTCGTCGGCCTGGTCGGCGAGTCCGGTTCAGGCAAGACCACCGTCGGGACCTCCCTGCTCGGCTACGCCAGGGCCGGCGCGCTGATCTCGTCCGGCAAGGTCCTCATCGAGGACCGGGACGTGCTGAAGCTGCCGTGGAAGGAGGTCCGCCAGCTGCGCGGCGAGGAGATCGCCTACGTGCCGCAGGACCCGGCATCCGCGCTCAACCCCAGCATCCGCATCGGCAAGCAGCTCGTGGAGCTCCATCAGCTGCGTGGCATCGGTACGTCGGAGTCGCGGCTGCAGGCCGCCCGCGAGGGCCTGGCCGAGGTCGGTCTGCCCAACGACGACGAGTTCCTCAAGCGCTACGCCCACCAGCTCTCGGGGGGCCAGGTGCAGCGCGTCGCGCTCGCCATGGCGTTCCTCCCCAAGCCCAAGGTGCTGGTCCTCGACGAGCCGACCACCGGCCTCGACGTCACCACGCAGAAGATGGTGCTCGACACGATGGCCGAGTTGTGCCGCACCCACGGAGTCAGCGCGCTCTACGTCACCCACGACCTCGCGGTCATCGCCAACATCGCCGACCGCGTCGCGGTGATGTACGCCGGGCAGATCGCCGAGCTCGGGCCGAGGGAGACGATCTTCGCCAACCCGTCCCACCCCTACACGCGCGCGCTCCTCGACTCGATCCCGCACCTGAGCCAGGCCCGCGCGCTCAAGGGCATCCCCGGCCGGACGCCGGCCCCGGGCGCGCGGCCGGACGGCTGCCGGTTCAACGATCGCTGCTCGTTCGCCATCGACGAGTGCCGGCAGCAGGTCCCCGAGCTGCGCACCATCGCGCCCGACCACGAGGTGCGGTGCATCCGCGTCGAGGAAATCGGGACCTGGGACATCCACCGCGGCACAGTGCCCGACGCCGACCCGGACCGGAAGCGGGACGTCATCCTCTCCGTCAACGGGCTCAACGTCTTCTACGGTCGCAAGCAGGTGGTCCACGACGTCACCTTCGACCTGGCCAAGGGCGAGGTGGTCGCGCTGGTCGGCGAGTCCGGCAGCGGCAAGACCACCATCTCGCGCTCGGTGGGCGGTCTGCACAAGGACTGGACCGGCACCCTCATCTTCGAGGGCCGTGAGCTGGCCACCAGCGCCCGCAAGCGCGGCGCCGAGGACCGCCGGAGGATGCAGTACATCTTCCAGAATCCCTACCTCTCGTTGAACCCGCGGCTGACGATCGAGCAGATCATCAGGCGGCCGATGGAGCTCTTCGGGATCGCCAGGGGCAAGGAGGCCACCGAGCGGGTGGTCGAGCTGATGGGGCAGGTGGCTCTCGGGTCCGGGATGCTGCACTACCAGGCCAGCCGGCTCTCCGGCGGCGAGCGGCAGCGCGTCGCGATCGCCCGCGCGTTGGCGGCCGAGCCGGACGTGATGATCTGCGACGAGATCACCTCCGCACTCGACGTGTCGGTCCAGGGGGCCATCGTCGAGCTGCTCGAGGGGCTCCGGCAGGAGCGTGGCATCAGCATGCTGTTCGTGACCCACAACCTCGCCCTGGTCCGCTCGATCGCCGCTCGGGTCGAGATCCTGCAGGCGGGCAAGGTCGTCGAGGCCGGCTCGGTGGTCGGGGTCATGGAGACGCCCAAGGAGGACTACACCCGCAAGCTGCTGTCCAACAGCCCGAGCATCGACTGACCCGACCATGTCCACCTCCACCGCGGAGTCCCGGCTCGGGACGCTGACATTCATCGACCCCCAGCGCGCGCCCGGGTGGTGTCATGTCCCGGTGCCGGCCACCGAAGGCCGCGCGCTGCCGTCGGCGCCCCGCGACCTGGCGGTGGACGTCGTGGGAGCAGGCCGGGTCCGCAGTCTCGAGGAGTGGGTCGAGGAGACGTCGACGACGTCGCTGCTGGTCCTGGATGGCGGCTCGGTCGTGCACGAGTGGTACGCCGACGGACTGGGACCGGACACGCTCTTCCTGGGTGCGTCGATGAGCAAGTCGGTGCTGGCCCACCTCGTGGGTCGTGCGGTCCGTGAGGGTGCGCTGGCGTTGACGGACCAGGTGACCGACCACGTCCCTGAGCTCTCCGGCACCGGGTACGACGGCACCCGCGTCCTGGACGTCCTCACCATGACCACCGGCGTCGACTGGGTCGAGGACCACCGCGACCCCGACGGCCTGGCGTCGCGCCTGCTCGGCTGCTTCGCCAACGGCGCCGACTCGCGCGCGCTGCTGCGGGAGGTCCGGCCGGAGGTGGCACCCGGCACCCGGTTCAGCTACTGCACCGCCGACTCGCAGGTGCTCGACTGGGTGCGCGATCGCGCCACGGGTCGGTCGTACGCGGAGGACGTCGCGCGGCTCTGGCGAGACCTCGGCTGCACCCGCGACGCGGCAGTTGCGGTCGACGGCGTCGGGGTGGCGATGGCCGGCGGTGCCCTGGCCGCGACGGCGCGTGACTGGGCGAAGGTCGCGCTGCTGGCCGTGGCCGGCGCCACCGACCGCGGCGAGACGCTGCTGGACCCGGACTGGGTCCAGGCGGCCGCGCGGCCCAGGTACCCCTTCCTCGGGGTCGGCCGGCTCCCGAGCAGCATCACCACCCACGCCGGCTTCGGCTACCACTGGTGGCCGATGGACGGCACCGGCCGCCGCCTGACCGCCGACGGCAGCCGCGGGCAGTTCGCGTGCGCCGACCGCAGCACCGGCGCCGTCGTCGTGAAGACGTCGCAGTGGCCCTACGACGACGTCCTGGTCGACCGCCAGGCCCGCGACCTCAGCTACCTCGGCCTGCACGCCCTGCTTGATGCACTCACACAGCCCTGACCAGAAGAAGGAGTCCTCCCCATGAACCGCAACGTCATGATCACCTGCGCGCTCACCGGCGCCGGCGACACCGTCGGCCGCTCCGAGCATGTGCCGGTGACCCCGGAGCAGATCGCCGAGTCCGGCATCGCCGCGGCCCGTGCGGGAGCCACCATCGTCCACATCCACGTGCGCGACCCGGAGACCGGCGTGGGCTCGCGCGAGGTCGCGCTCTACCGCGAGGTCGTGGAGCGGATCCGCGCTTCGGACGTCGACGTCATCATCAACACCACCGCGGGCATGGGCGGCGACCTGGTGCTCGACCCGCACGACCCCACGACGTTCGTCGAGGGCACCGACCTGGTGAGCGGTGTCGACCGGCTCCCCCACGTCGAGGAGCTGCTGCCCGACATCTGCACGCTCGACTGCGGCAGTCTGAACTTCGGCGAGGGCAGCCTGGTCTACGTCAGCACGCCGGACATGCTCCGCGAGGGCGCCAAGAAGATCCAGGAGCTGGGTGTCCGCGTCGAGATGGAGATCTTCGACACCGGCCACCTGTGGTTCGCCAACACGCTCGTGGAGGAGGGGCTGATCGACGCCCCGGCGATGTACCAGCTCTGCATGGGCATCCCGTACGGCGCACCCGCCGACCCGCTGACGCTGACCGCCATGGTCAACCAGCTCCCGGAGGGCGCGGTCTGGGCGTCGTTCGCCCTCGGCTCGATGCAGATGCCGTGGGTGGCGCAGTCGGTGCTGCTCGGCGGGCACGTGCGAGTCGGGCTGGAAGACAACCTCTACCTGAGCAAGGGCGTCAAGGCGACCAACGCGCAGCTCGTGGAGCGGGCGAGGTCGATCGTCGAGGGCATGGGGGCCAGGGTGGCCACCCCCGACGAGGGGCGCGAGATTCTCGCGCTGAAGCCGCGATGAGCCGGCCGGCACCAGAGGAGGTCCGGACTGTCACCTGTGTCGGCACCGGCGTGATCGGCGGCGGCTGGGTGGCCTACTTCCTGGCGCGCGGCTTCCGCGTGGTGGCCTGGGACCCGGCCGAGGACGCCGAGGCGCGGCTGCGGCACCTGGTCACCGCCGCCTGGCCGGCGCTGACCGAGCTCGGGCTGTCCGACGGGGCGAGCACCGACAACCTGGTGTTCGAGCCCGACCTCGCCAAGGCGTGCGCGCAGGCAGACTTCGTGCAGGAGAGCGCGCCCGAGGTCCTCGACCTGAAGCGCACCCTGCTCGCCGACATCGACGCCGCGACGCCGGAGGGCGTGGTGGTGTCGTCGTCGACGTCCGGCTACGGCATGAGCGAGATGCAGGACAAGTGCGCTCACCCGGAGCGGACCGTGGTCGGGCACCCGTTCAACCCGCCGTACCTGATCCCCCTCGTGGAAGTCGTCGGCGGCACGTCCACCTCGCCCGACGTCGTCGCCTGGACCTCGGACTTCTTCAGGCACGCAGGCAAGTCGGTGATCACGATGGACCGTGAGGTGCCCGGCTTCATCGCCAACCGCCTGCAGGAGGCGCTGTGGCGCGAGGCGTTGCACATGGTGGCGGCCGGAGAGGCCACGGTCGAGCAGATCGACCTCTCGATCACCGACGGCCCCGGCCTGCGCTGGCCGATCCACGGCCCGATGCTCACCTTCCACCTGGCCGGGGGCCAGGGCGGAATGGCCCACATGCTCGACCACTTCGGCCCGTCACTGCTCGAACCGTGGACACGGCTCAAGGCGGCCGAGCTGACCCCAGAGCTCCGCGACGCGGTGGTGGACGGCTGCGTGCGGGAGGCCGACGGCCGGACGATCGACGACCTGGTCGCCGAGCGCGACCGGGGCGTGATCGCGGTGCTTCGGGCCTTGGGCAGGGCGTGAGCCAGGACCCGGTGGTCTGGCGCGAGCCGGTCCAGGATGCCTGGATCGACTACAACGGGCACCTCTCCGAGGCCTACTACGTGCTGGTGCTCGGGCACGCCACCGACGCCGTGATGGATGCCGTCGGCCTGGGACCGGACTACCGCACGGTGAACGACGCCTCGCTCTACACCGTGGAGGCGCACATCCGGTACCTCGAGGAGGTCTCGGCCAACAGCGAGCTGGAGGTCCGGTCCTCGATCATCGGCGTCACCGCCAAGCTGCTGTGGATCTGGCACGAGCTGTGGGCGGAGGGAAGACTCCGCGCCACCGAGGAGGTGCTCGGCGTGCACGTCCGCGAAGGTTCGTCCGCCGCGTTCCCCGATCACGTCGCCACGCGGGCCCGCGAGGCCCGCGCTACCCCACCTCCCGAGGCCAGCCGCCGGATCGGGCCGCTGCCGATGGCGTGAAGGGTCAGCGGCCTTTCCAGACCGGCGGGCGCTTCTCGGCGAACGCCCGGGCGCCCTCGATCTGGTCGTCGGACTGGTAGAGGGTCGCGACCGTCGGCAGTGAGCTGGAGGTGATGAGACCCATCGCGTCACCGAAGGAGAGCGACTCGGTGACGCGCAAAGTCTCCTTGATCGCCGCGATGACGAGCGGTGGGCCGGCCGCGAGCAACCTGGCGGTCTCCCACGCTCGCGCGCGGACACTCTCGTCATCTCGGAGCACCTCGTTGACCAGTCCCCAGCGGGCCGCCTCAGCCGCCCCCATCCAGCGACCGGTCAGCAGCAGCTCCATGGCGATGTGGTGCGGCATCCGCCTGGGAAGCTTGAGCGTCGCCGCGTCGGCCAGGCTGCCTGCGTTGATCTCTGGCAGTCCGAACTGCGTGCTCTCGGAGGCGTAGATGAGATCGCAGGACAACGCCAGCTCGAACCCGCCTCCCATGGCCAGCCCGTGAACCGCAGCAATGACCGGCTTGTTGAGGTCGGGGAGCTCTTCAGCCCGCCGAAACCGCCGACGCCGTAGTCGCCGTCGACGGCGTCGCCGGCCGCCGCCGCCTTGAGGTCCCACCCGGCGCTGAAGAACTTGTCGCCCTCCGTGCGCAAGATCGCAACCCGCAGCTCGGGGTCGTCTCGGAACGCCGCGAAGACCTCTCCCATCGCCCGGCTGGTTGCCAGATCAATGGCGTTGGCCTTCGGCCGGTCCAGGGTCACCTCGAGGATGGTGTTGTCGCGGTGAGTGCTAGGGCGGGGTGTCGGTCATCGGTCATCGGTCACGCTCCGAGGGGGCGCAGGAGCGACCGGGAGATGATGTGACGCTGGATCTCGGACGTCCCGTCCCAGATCCGTTCGATGCGGGCGTCGCGCCAGATCCGCTCCAAGGGCAGCTCGTCCATCAGCCCCATGCCGCCATGGATCTGGATCGCCTCGTCGGCGATCATCGCCAACACCTCAGTCGCCTTCAGCTTGGCCATGGCGATGTCGGCGTCTGTGGCGGCTCCTTGGTCGATGGTCCACGCCGTGTGGAGGGTCAACAGTTCGGCGGCTCGCAGCTCGGTCGCCATGTCGGCCAGCTGGACCCCACGCCCTGGAAGCGTCCGATCGGCTCCCGACTCACGCGACTCGCGGCGTCGCGATGGACAGTCCCAGCGCCGCTCCGCACGCCCCAGACACGTCGCCGCCACCTGGAGACGGGTCGCACCCAGCCACGTGCCCGCCAGCGCGAACCCTGGCCCTCTTCGCCCAGCAGGGAGTTGCCGGGGACGTAGACGTCGTCGAAGTCGAGGATCGAGTTGGTGTAGCCCCGGTGGGAGACGTTGCGGTACCCGTCGCGAAGATGCACCCCCTGGGTGTCGAGGTCG
>CAWFNB010000012.1:0-130144 GCA_963817125.1 uncultured Actinomycetota bacterium | reverse complement strand
CTGCAGACCTGTCGGCGCATGAAACCCGCCGCGAGTGCCGGCCGCCGCGTATTGAGCATGGACGCGTTGCGCGATGTCAACGCCATCCCAACCAGCCTCGGTCGCCGCCAACGCGACGAACTCCAGCAGCGGCCCGACCATTGGCAGTGGACCCTCGTCATCAACGTTCGAACGGGGCCACGGCCACAGGTCTAGCCCGCTACGTATCTATATACACTCAAACTTGTCGAAGAATACATAGATGCGTAAGTCGCCACCCAAGGGGCGCACCCGGCGGCCCAGGCAAGAAGGGGCACCGACCATGACTGACAACGAACTCGTCTTCGATCGAGTCATCGAGTCCAACGATGGCGCCGATGGAGAGGTGGTGTTTGAGATCTCGACGACGATCGAGCGGCTGATGGAACTCATCTCCGATGGTCACCTGGTTGTGGGGAACATTCGGCCAGACCACGCCATCGTGACCACGACTCGTGGCGAGCGGTTCAAGCGTCGCTCCGACCGGCAGAAGTCTTGGACTGACAAGTTGAGTCACGGGAAGGGCGTTCTTGGAAATCTGTCGTGGAACGTTGACCCCGACCATCACAACATCGAGTGGGACGACGACGCTGGGAGGCTTTTCATCAGGCCTAGGACCGGCGCCATCAAGATCAGAGACTCCGGATTCGGCCACGAGGCATCGAGCAATCATGGATGCCTGGAACGCGCCCCTTCGGACGATCAATCCGCACCGGCGCGTATCGGTTCGCATTTGGATGGTTTCCCAAACTCCTGACCCAGCCAAACCGGATGATCTGTCCGCTCCGCTTGTCTTCGACGCATACAACCAAGACGGCAAGCCCGTCAACGAGACCGTGGCCCGCCTGAACTTCCAACGCGATGACATGGAGCGTCTCGTCAAGGAGTTCGTGCTAGGCAACTCCAACCTTGGGTTGGACAACGTCGAGAACATCCAGAACTCGGTGCCGCGGGAAAGCAAGAAGCTGGCCGCATACAACACGATCCTCACCGCGTTAAAGGACGGATACACCCACGACGTGTCGACACCGGAGGGGTACGTCGACGAGCTGACATGGATTCACGGTTTTTGGAATCGACTGGTTGGAGCAGTTCCGGAACTCGGGGTTCTCTCATTGGCGCAGCGCAAGGCCGCCCGCCAGGGAAGCGTCGCTGCCTCGGCTGTCCTTATCCACGCTTATGCCCGGTTGGCAGACCATTTGCGTACGAACAACGTTGACGTGGCCGTTCTGGATGAACTGGCGAACCTCAAGGTGACCCTGAACGAGGACTCACGACGTACGCGGATCGATCCAACGTCAAGTCAGATCGAGCCCTTGGCGCCCGCAGGCACCGTCGTTGGCTTCTTCAGTTTCGACAACCCGCTCTGGGTAAATGCCGGTGTCGTGAACACCAAGATCGCGAAGGATGGCTCAACCTCCGCTGCCACGCGCAACGCGTATCAAAGTCGCAATGCCGCCTATGAAGCACTTCGAGCGGCCTTGGCCGTCTGATTCCAGGCCCTCCGCCGACGCCGCCCGAGCTATCTGGGGTTGGGTGCCGGCAACAGTCAGCAGTCACCTTTACCTGTGGTCCGTCATTAGGAGGAAGAATGTCTAGCGAGTGCATTCACGGTATGGACCCGCAGTGGTGTGGGATTTGTACCGGCCAAGACACTGGGCGCAGCAGCGTCTCGAACAGCACGTATGGCTTCTACGGCGGGGAGACGAAGCAAGACTTGCTGGACCGGCTTTGCGACATCCTGGTGATCCCTCGAGTCTTGATTGGCGCGGGAAGCAGCCTTCCTTCGGAAGTCTTCGACGCGGCTGCGTCGGCCGCCGGGGTGTCCCAGCAGGGCTCCATGCCAGAGATCGGTGAGGCCATCGCCACTAAGGCTGGACTGAACTGGCACTCGGACTGTGACAGTCGTGGATCTTTGTCGGGCGGCGGATCGACAGTCACCGCAGAAGGCCTTCGGGTCATGATCCAGGCTCTGAGAGACCCCTGTGACGTCAGCCAAACCAGCGCCGCCGAAGGCTCGCAGCAAACTCGAGGCAGTCATCCGACATCAGCTCGCTCACACACCGCCCTCCCGAGTCGCTCGGCCCGGGCAGCAAGGAACGCAAGTCGGTTCTCGTGAATCTTGCCGACGACCTGGGTCTCGAAGTGGACAGTCACGTTGCGAAGCCGGACCTGGGCGAGCAGATTGCGGGTCTGCTGGGCGTCGCTTGGGACGACGACGTGCTGGTCAACCGGCAGCACGATCACGCTCGACGGGCTGAACCGCATCCTGCTCGGCGCGCAGGAGCACGTGATCGCGCGCAGCGGCAAGCGCCCCCAGCTGGAGCTCTTCGAGACTCGTCCCGAGCAACAGCGGCGCGTTCGTGCCCGCACGGAGCAAGCTCGAGGCCGTCACCCGCATCAGCGCGCTCACCGGATCACCGCCCGAGGAACTCGGCCCGGGCAGCAAGGAGCGGAAGAGCGTCCTTGTCAACCTCGCGCGCGGGCCTGACCCTGGACGTCGACACGACCGGCACCAAGCCAGAGCTCGGCGCAGCGATCGCGGCGCGCTCGGCGGTCCCATGGGACGAGACCTGCTGGTCCGCCGGGCACACCATCACGCTGGTCGGGCTCAACCGGCTGCTGGAGGGCGCGGAGCGACGGGTCGCGTCGCGCGCACGGACCAGCGGGGTCTGTTCTTCTCCGCTCGAGAGAGGGACTGGCGCTGCTGAACGCGCTGCGGCTGCGCTGCCGCCGACTTGGGACGGACGACGCTGCGTCGAGCAGATGCGCGAGGCCGAGTACTCGCAGTGGGCGCAGGACGAGTGGGCGGCGTTCTACTTCGAGTTCGTCGGTCTGCCCGCTCTGATCAACACCTTCGGCGGTGGACCGCGGAAGTTCGCGAACACCCGCTTCGACTACGGGCTCGGGCACCCGTGGGACCTCAAGGTGCACATGGCCGACTCGGCGACTGCGCCGCTGAACGACCAGGTGGCGATGGACGAGGCGCTGGCTGCTGGCGCGGGTGTCGGGTTCCTGGTGCTCACTGGCGATGTCGAGTACGACGACGGCGAGTTCCGCGACTGGCAGCGCGAGTTACCGAGCCGGCACGGCAAGATGGCCAAGGCGCGCACCGACGCCGCCGAAGTACGAACGGAAGTCGAAGCCGCGGTTCGGCCCGCGATGCTCGAGGCGTTCTTCATCGAGGACCGTGAGGCGCTGCGCCGCGCGCTCGACGTCGGGCGCTGATCCGCGAGATGAAGCAGGGCACGCAGACCTCGGGGGCACCGCGGCCGCCGAAGTACTCGATCGACCTGGTCAAGGCTCGATGGGACCGGTCGCTGCTGCTCGGTCAGGTCGTCCTGTGATCGAGGCCTGCAGCAGGCGTGCGGCCATGTCAGCTGGGTCCTCGCGGACCTCGCACTCCCAGACCCGCTCGACGTCGCCATCCGAGCGACTCCGCCAAGCGCGGACGAGCGTCGGTCCCGCTCGGCGTTTCGCCCCATCTTCTCGGCCCACAGTTCCGCGTTCGGGCCGGTGAAGGCGGTCTTGCGGCCGTGCTCGGGACAGCCGTGCCAGAAGCAGCCGTCGACGAAGATCGCCAGGCGACGACCGGGCATCACGATGTCCGGCGTGCAGCCCTTGGCGAGCTGACGGTGAAGGCGGAAGCGAGCGCCCTGGCGCGAACAGCGCCTTGCGCAGCGCGATCTCGGGCGCGGTGTCCTTCTTCTTGCGGCCGGACAAGTGGCGACCGGACTCGGTGCTGACCCACTTCTCCGGCACCCATCCGAGACTAGCCAGCGACCTCCACCGGATCAGCGCTGACCTGTGCGCTGCCGGGTGACGTGCACGCCCGGTGCCCATCGTGACGTCTCGACGGCGGCGTCAGGGCGAAGCGGCTGAGGCAAGCACCGCCTTGGCCAAGCGCGGGGCCCGCGTCTCTCACAGCGCCTGAGTTGCGCAAGCACGTGCTCGCGGAACACGTGGTAGGCGGCGCCGACGTTGACGCCGTTGCCCGCCTGCTTGTAGGTCGCGGCATCGGGCTGGTCACCGAAGTCGAACCACTCGGGCAGGCCCTGGAGCCGCGCGACCTCGCGCGGCGAGAGCCGCCGACGGCGGTCGCCCAGGATGCTGGTCTGGGTGATGGCGACCAGCGCCGGAACGTAGGTCGCCCGCTTGGCGCGCAGCCCGGAGGGGCGCAGGTGCATGACCGTCTCGTCGAGCGATCGCGCGTCCTGGGCCTGCCACTCGAACTTGCGTCGAGAGGCCGGGAAGTCGCGGAGGTAGCCCCAGCGCTCCAGCCAGTCCTCGAGGACGTCCTGGTGCTTGGTGTAGAACGCGGCGTTCTTGCGGAGGAAGTTGGCCTTCCACTCCGGCGTGCCGTCCTCGATGAACAGGTCGGCCTCGTGGACGAACGCGTCGACCCAGACCGGGAAGCCCGGGAGCTTGTCGACGCCCGCGGCTCGCAGCGAGACGACGAAGTCGTTCCAGGCCTCGACCCAGGTCTGTCTCGGCCGGCGTCAGGCTCAGGCTCAGGCCGTGTCGCAGCTCGGCGTCGGGCTGGAGCGGCAGGTGGGCGTCGAGGTCCCAGTCGTCGGGCGACCAGCCGTCCACGGGCGCGTGCGGGACGGCCGGGTCGACGTCGACGTGCGACTCTCGGTGCCGACGTACGTCGCCATGATGAAGACGCGCTCGCGGACCTGGGGACGGCCACCGCGCTCCGGCGGAAGCAGGTGCGGCGAGAAGACGATCGGCTGGGACGAGACCTGGTAGCCAGCTCGCGCAGCGACCGGATGATCACGTCCCACTCGTGCGTGTGGCGCGGGCCGGCGATGTTGCGGACGTTCTCCAGCAGCACGACCGTCGGCCGGCGAGCCTCGAGGATCTTGCAGATGTTGAAGAACAGGGTGCCGCGGGCCTCGTCCATGCCGCGCTGGAAGCCCGACTTCGAGAACGGCTGGCACGGGAAGCCGGCCGCCAGGACGTCGTGCTCGGGCACGAGCATCGCGCGCTCGGTGTCGGCGACGATGTCGCCGAGCGCCGGGATGCCCCAGTTGCGCTCGTAGACCGCGGCTGCCTCGGGGTCCTTCTCGACGGCGTAGACGCACTCGCCGCCGAAGGCGCTCGAGCGCCGCGTGGAAGCCGCCGATGCCGGCGAAGAGGTCGACGAACGTGAACGGCGCCGTCTTCGAGCTCATGTTCGAACGCTACTGCTCTCACTCAGGGGGAAGTGGGAACGGGATGGCGTGTTGTGGAGAAGGTGGCGCATCCACCGGGATGCCCCACCTTCGTCGGCTGTGATCAGCTGCAGCCGCTGGTGCTGCCGCAGCCCTCGCAGACGTAGCAGGAGCCGGCGGGGCGCATCTTGGTGCCGCAGGTCATGCAGAGCGGGGAGTCGACGGCGGTGCCGGTGATCTGCTCGAGGAGCTCGGCGCTGGTGTGGGCGTGTCTTGGCTGGGGTGGCCGGGACCTCGCGCTGCTCGGAGCCGTGGGTGTCCTTGGTCTCGACGACCTCGGCGTCGACGACTTCAGTCCCAGCCTCGGCTTCCGAGGTTTCGACGGCTCGTCGCTGGCGCTCCTCGCACCTCAACCACCGAACTGATGACCTCGGACGGTGAGCCGAGCTCTTCGAGGGGCTCGTAGGAGCCGGTCTCGAGGTAGCGCTGGCGCTCGTCGGCGGAGTAGACGCCGAGGCCCTGGCGGGTCTCGAAGTCCAGGTAGTCCAGGGCGAGCCTGCGGAAGATGTAGTCCATGATCGACTTCGCCATGCGGACGTCGGCGTCGTCGGTGAGGCCGGCCGGCTCGAAGGACAGGTTGGTGAACTTCGAGACGTAGGTCTCCAGGGGCACGCCGTACTGCAGCCCGATCGAGACCGCGATCGAGAAGGCGTCCATCACGCCGGCCAGGGTCGAGCCCTGCTTGCCGAGCTTGAGGAACACCTCGCCGAGCTCGCCGTCGTCGTGGGCGCCGGAGGTCATGTAGCCCTCGGCGCCGCCGACCGTGAACGACGTGGTGCGCGACGTGCGCGACTTGGGGAGCCGCTTGCGGGTCGGGGCGTAGACGACCTTCTCGACGACCTCGACCGGGGCATCGGAGGACGTGGGCAACGCCCTGGTCCTTCTTGGAGGAGTCGGACTTGCCGTCGGAGAGCGGCTGGCCGACCTTGCAGTTGTCGCGGTAGATCGCGGTGGCCTTGAGGCCGAGCTTCCACGACTGCAGGTAGACGTCCTCGATCTCCTCGACCGTGGCGGACTCGGGCAGGTTGACCGTCTTGGAGATCGCGCCGGAGAGGAACGGCTGGGCGGCCGCCATCATCCGGACGTGGCCCATCGGCTTGAGGGAGCGGGCGCCCATCGCGGTGTCGAAGACCTCGTAGTGCTCGGTCTTGAGGCCGGGGGCGTCGATGACGTGGCCGTGCTCGGCGATGAAGGCGACGATCGCCTCGACCTGCTCCGGCTGGTAGCCCATCTTCTTGCAGCGCACGCGGCACGGTCTGGTTGACGATCTGCATCGAGCCGCCGCCGACGAGCTTCTTGAACTTCACCAGCGAGAAGTCGGGCTCGATGCCGGTGGTGTCGCAGTCCATCATGAAGCCGATGGTCCCGGTCGGGGCGAGCACCGAGGCCTGCGCGTTGCGGAAGCCGTGCTGCTCGCCGAGGGTCTGGACCTCGGCCCACTCGGTGGTGGCCAGCTTGTGCACGGCGCCGTCGATCGAGTTGATGGTGCGGACGGTGTCGTTGGCGGCCTGGTGCTTGCGCATCACCCGCTTGTGGGCGTCGGCGTTGCGGGCGTAGCCGGCGTAGGGGCCGACCACGCCGGCGAGCTCGGCGGAACGGCGGTACGACGTACCGGTCATCAGCGAGGTGATCGCTGCCGCCATCGCGCGGCCGCCGTCGGAGTCGTAGCCCAGGCCCATGGCCATGAGCAGCGCGCCGAGGTTGGCGTAGCCGATGCCGAGCTGGCGGTAGTCGCGGGTGGTGTTGCCGATCGCCTCGGTCGGGAAGTCGGCGAAGCAGATCGAGATGTCCATCGCGGTGATGATGATCTCGACCGCCTGCGCGAACCGGACCGCGTCGAAGGTGTCGTCGTCCTTGAGGAACTTGAGCAGGTTGAGCGAGGCCAGGTTGCAGGACGAGTTGTCCAGCGACATGTATTCGGAGCAGTTAGCGACTACCACGCCGCTGACGATGTAGGAGTGGTTGCGCGGCTCAGTCAAGTTGTAGGTGGTCTCGAATCCACGAGACTCACGGCTGACCAAGGTCACGGTCTCGTCCTTGGCGTATGCCCTGTGGGAGTCGACGACGTGTGTCAGCCGCTGTGCCTTGGCAGGCAGGTCGAAGGCGACCTGGGCCGCGAACTCGCGCAGCGACCGGCCGGTGATCCGCAGGTCGTAGCTGGGCCCGTCGGAGCCGTAGGTGACTTGGGAGCCGTCCTTGCGGGTGTACCCGAAGGACGCGGTCTTGGTGCCGGTGTTGTAGAGGCGTGCTGCCATGCCCAGCGAGGCCAAGATCTCCTGGACGCCAAGCAGCAGTTCCTCTGAGCGGCTGCCAAGGCCGGCGTAGCGCGTGCCTTTGACCTCGTCGTCGACGACGCAACCGTCGGCGTCGTACAGGCCGCGCAGGAATGCCAGCACGCAGTCCTCGGGTGCTTCGAATATCGACTCCGGCACCGTCTTGCCCGACGCCTTCGAGGAGGTGACACCCAAGGCGCGGAAGAACGCGACAACCTCGCGCTTGGCCGACCTGAGCTGGAACGTGCCGTTGCCCTGGACGCTTGGCTTGGCGTCGAAGCCCGTCCAGCGGCGCAGCAGCTCCTGATGGCGGGGCATCATGTGCTCACGCTCCGAGTCGGACCCGTAGACCAGCACGAGCTGGTCGTCGGTGAGGCAGCCGTCGCCGACCAGCCAGCCGACCAGTTGAGCAAGGTCGTCATCCCACTTCTCGGGCAGGTTCAGGGCCGTCGCACGACGAGCCACTCGGCGCGCCGCCTCCGGCAACTCGGCGCGCGCCATCGGTCGACCTGCGAAGTGGGAGGACTTCATGACCCGGTCGTCCGACATCAGGTCCTCGGCGTGCACCCACCCGCGGTTGGCTGTCCAGACCCTGTGGTTCGGCGTGCAACGGAGCCGCGAACCGTCGGAGAAGCGCAGCTCGAGGATCTCGTTGGTCCCCGTAACCATGTAGCGCACCGTGCGTGTGGCGACGATTCGGTCGGCCGGCTCGGTCGTCGAGGTGGCGTCGTGGGTGTAGACGTCGAAGCGCTCGCCCTCAGCGGCGCGCGACACCAGGTCACCGATGCGCACCAGACCTTGGTCAGTCACGACCCGCTGGTCGGCCGGGAAGCACGGGTTGGACGCGGTGATCCGGCCGGTCTCGGGGTTGGTGTGCCAGTCGTTGATGGTGTCGTCGTATTGCAGCCCCGGGTCGGCGCACTCCCAGGCGGCGGTGGCGATCTTGCGGAACAGCTCGCGGGCGTCGACGGTCTCGAGCACCTCACCGGTCTTGCGGCCGCGCAGCCCGAAGTCGGTGCCGTCCTCGACGGCGCGCATGAACTCGTCGGTGACCCGGACCGAGTTGTTGGCGTTTTGGTATTGGACCGAGGTGATGTCGGTGCCACCGAGGTCCATGTCGAAGCCGGCGTCACGCAGGGCGCGGATCTTGTCCTCCTCCCGCGCCTTGGTCATCACGAACTCCTCGATGTCGGGGTGGTCGACGTCGAGGACGACCATCTTGGCCGCGCGCCGGGTGGCGCCGCCGGACTTGATGGTGCCGGCCGAGGCGTCGGCGCCGCGCATGAAGGAGACCGGGCCGGACGCCGTACCGCCAGAGGACAGCAGCTCCTTGGACGAGCGGATGCGGGAGAGGTTGAGGCCGGCGCCGGAGCCGCCCTTGAAGATGAACCCCTCCTCCTTGTACCAGTTGAGGATCGAGTCCATCGAGTCGTCGACGGACAAGATGAAGCAAGCTGATACCTGTTGGGGGCTCTCGGTGCCGACGTTGAACCAGACGGGCTGAGTTGAACGAGAAGTACTGGTGGACCAGGAGCCAGGTCAGCTCGTGCTCGAACAGCTCGGCGTCGGCCTTGGTGGCGAAGTAGCCGTTGTCCTCGCCGCCCTTGCGGTAGCTCTTGACGACTCGGTCGATGAGCTGGCGCAGGCTCTGCTCGCGGACCTCGGTGTTGAGGGCGCCGCGGAAGTATTTCGTCGTGACGATGGTGCTGGCGTTGACCGACCAGAAGTCGGGGAACTCGACGCCCCGCTGCTCGAAGACGGTCTCGCCGGTCTTCCAGTTGGTCTGGACGACGTCGCGCCGCTCCCAGGCGATCTCGTCGTAAGGGTGCACGCCCTCGGTGCTGAAGCGCCGGGTGATGGTGAGTCCATTGTGCGCGGACTTGTTGGCGGCCTTGCTTGCTCCGCTCACCGTCTCGGTCATACTCGCTCCCTGTTGGTCCCCTGCCCCGAATGACGGAGCACTTGTTGGTCCCTGCTGATCAGTCTTGCTGATGGCACCGACACTGCGCAGGGACAGTGGTGGCACCGAGGTGTGTCACCCGGTACGCCGCTTCCCCACGACGTACCGGGTGGTCTGTGGTCAGCCGCTCGGGGCTGAGGTGAGTCCGTCGGCATCCAGGAGCTGAGAGAGCTGCTCCGCGCGGTGCTTGCGCAGGGTCTCGATCTCGATCTCGAAGTCGTCGGCGGACTCGAACTGCTTGTAGACGCTGGAGAAGCGCAGGTAGGCGACGTCGTCGAGCTCACGCAGCGGGCCGAGGATCGCCAGCCCCACCTCGTGGGCCGGGAACTCGGCCTGCCCGGAGCCGCGCAGGGCGTCCTCGACCGCCTGGCCGAGCCGGGCCAGGTCGTCCTCGGAGACCGGCCGGCCGTTGCAGGCCTTGCGGACGCCGGCGATGGCCTTGTCTCGGTCGAAGGCCTCGGTAGCTCCCGATCGCTTGACGACGGTGAGCTGCATCAGCTCGAGAGTCGTGAACCGCTGCTCGCAGCGCTGGCAGCAGCGCCGGCGGCGGATCGACGAGCCGTCCTCGGCGACGCGGGAGTCGAGGACCTTGGTGTCGTTGTGCCGGCAGAACGGGCAGTGCATGACAGGTCCTCCTCTCGGGCGGCGTCTGGGCGCGCTTCAATGACCCGCTGAGGGTCGACTGTGCCTGTGGAAATCGGGGTGCTTCTCTGTGTAGAACAACCGCTTGCCTGTGGGGCTTCCACCCCGGCTCTGTGTGCAAGTTGCCCCAACATGTGGATAACTACATCGTTGTAACTACTAGATGTAGTGGTGACAGTACGCCCGGCCCGGGCCCGGCGCAAGGCCACGGACGGGTCATTTTGATCTGGGCCGCATGGCGTGCGTTTGCGCAGGTCAGGGGCGGTCTGGTCCATCGAGGACCGGCGTGTCGGCGCGACCCCCGGGCGTGTCGGACGGTGCGACCGCTAGCCAGTGTCGCTCGCGGCGCCGTGGTCGGAGTCGAGCTCGAGGGAGAACCAGACCGTGGTGCCGACTGCGTCCCGCTCCGCGCCCCAGCGATCAGCCAGGGCCTCGACAAGCTTGAGCCCACGCCCGTGCACGCGGAGCGGGTCCGGATCGTCGTCGGTGGCGGCGTCGGAGGCGGGGCCGCCGCCCCGGTCGCGGACCGAGACCGTGAGCGAGGTGTCGAGGGTGGCGCGGAGCTCCGAGCGGGTGCGCGCGTGCACGATCGCGTTGGTCACCAGCTCGGAGAGGCAGAGCTCCGCGACGGAGACAAGGTCGTCGGAGACGTCCGCACGGTCGAGGAACTCCCGCAGGAAGCGGCGCGCCATGCCGGCCGCGCGCGGGTCGTCCTCGAGGACGATCCGCGCGGTCGGCGTCGAGTCGTCCTCGGGCTCCGTATCGTCGGCGGGTTCGTCGCGGCCGTCGACCCGGACCCGGCGTACGGCGTCCGCGGCCCGCCGCGCGGTCGCCTCGAGCAGCCGGCGCTGGGTCTCGTCGAAGGCCCACTCCTCCTCGAGGTAGACGATCAGCCCGCCGATCGGCGACCCGATCCCCGGCAGCGGGACCGCGGCCAGCGCCCGGATCTCCGCGGGTTGGCCGGCCACGAACTCGTCGAAGCGGGAGTCGAGCGACGAACGGTCACCCATCACCGACTCACCGGTGCGCACCACCAGCGTCAGCGGGACGTCGTCGTAGGCGTCGATGTGGCACCAGTCGACGCGGTCCTCTCCCGAGCGGTCGCTCGCGGTGAAGCGGAGCCGGCGACCACCTCCCTCGGACAGCGCGAACCCGACCCGGCGTACCCCCGGAAGCGCAGCCAGGTCGGTCAGCAGGCTGTCCGCGATCTCGTCGATCCCGGAGGCTCCCACCAGGGCGAACCCGAGCCGAGAGAGGTGTCCCAGTGGTGCCTGCGGGGAGGCCGGCTGGGGAGCCGGCGGCTCGTGGGGCACGTCGCCCAATGTAGGGCAGCGCGCCCTACCCCACAGGCACCTCGCATCAAGTCACAATGACGCGATGGCCGGGCATGGAGGTACGACGCGAGCCGGCGCTCGACGCGGCGCCCGGTCCAAGCGCAGCCTGCAGCCGCGGCTCCTGCTGACCGGTCTCGGGGCGGTCGTGGCGCTGGCCGCGTGGGGGTTCCTGGTCTGGGCGGCGATCGACTTCGGCCGGACCGCCCGCGGTGGCGACTCCGGGGCGTGGACCTTCATGGCCCTGGCCTCGCTCGGCGCGGTGGCCTGTCTGTTCCTGTCTCTGTGGCTGGTAACCGGGCTGCTGCGTCGGGTCGGGATCCTCGAGGACAAGCGACCGCACCGGCACTGAGCCCTCAGCGATCCGCGAGACGCCGAACGAACTTCAGCCCCGACCAGGTGTCGTCGATCGCGGCCACCTTGACGTCGACGAAGCCGAGCTCGAGGCCGAGGTCGCGGACGATGTTCTCGTCCAGGTCGCTGGTCAGGCCGAGCGCCTTCTGGGCGGTCTTCTTGGGCCAGCAGACCCAGACCATCCCAGCGGTCGTGGTGCGCGCGAACAGCGTCGGCAGGCGCCGGGCCAGGGCGGCGTACGACGTGTGGAAGGTGAGTGAGACGTCGATCGAGCGTGGCAGCCTGCGGACCACAGTTGCGCCGCCCGTGCTCTGTTCATCGATGGCAAGGTCGAGGTCGGCGGGCACGTTGTCGAGCAGGACGAGGTGGTCGCCCTTGATGCCGATCTTGCGCACCAGCGGGGTGCCGGAGTAGCCAGCCATCCCGTCATGGTGGCAGCCGGACAGACCGCAGGGGCGGAGCCCATGGCCCCGCCCCTGTCTTCCCCGGCCCGTCAGCCGGGGTCGAGGCGGCTGACGAAGTTTGTGTGCGCTCTCAGTCGGCGGGAACGACCAGCCGCTGACCGGCTTGAAGCACGGTCGTGTCGAGGGCGTTGAGCCGCTCGATCTGCTCCATCATCGCGCGGACCTCACCGTCGTCGGCGAGCTCGGCGGCGATCCCCCAGAGGGTGTCTCCGGTGCCGACCTGCACGATGCGGGTCGGCTCGGGGGTGCCCGGCTGCTGGGTGGCCATCGAGCCGGCGGCGGTGACGAAGACGCCGATCGCGAATGCCACAAGAAGGGCCCCGACGACCACCACGAGCCGGCCGCGCTGCGTCAGCCGCAGCGTCGCGCTGCGGTGAACGCGGGTGCTGTGGATGCTGGGGTGAAACCTCGTGTCGAGGGTCATCGTGCTCATCGGGACTCCTGGGGAAGAAGTGGTGCCGTCGGATCTAGTTGTAGAGGTGGCCACCGACAGTGGTCCGCGCCACCGGTTCGATCAGGTGTTCGATCGAACACATGTACGAGAGTAGAGCACCTGTTCGAACCAGATCAAGCACGACACGAACATTTGTTCGAACGCGTCGCGCGGCGCGATGACCTGTTCGCGCTATGGCGCGCGACAGGCGGGTCCGGTGTGGTGAGTAAGACCCATTCGTCGAACATCGGAGTCCCCATGAAGTCCAGCCACGGAAGGATCCTCACGATCCTCCTCGCCGCCGTGCTCGTCGCGTTCGGCGCCAACCTGGCGGCGTACGCCGCCAACGGCGGCCCGCTGCTGCTCGGCAAGTCCAACAAGGCCACCAAGGTCACCAAGCTGAAGAACTCCAAGGGCGTCGCCCTGTCCCTCAAGAGCAAGACCGGCAAGGCACCGCTCCAGGTCAACAGCAGCACGACGGTGACCAAGCTGAGCGCCGACCTGCTCGACGGCGCGGACGGAGCGGCGTACCGCAACCAGACCTTCGTCTACACGCCCACCGGCTCCTCGGCATCCACCGACACCGCCTGGTCCCTGCCCGGCCTACCCCCCGGCAAGTACCTCGCCACCTACAGCATGGTCCTCAGCTTCACCGCGGCCCCGACGTTCGTCGCCTGCTACTTCTCGCCCGCCACCGGGTCGTTCAGCAGGTGGACCGCCATCCAGACTGGGCAGACCGGCACCCCAGTCTCCTTCGTCTCCGGCAGCAGCTACATCGACACGACGGCCGACCCCTTTGTCCTGGGGTGCGAGAAGGCCGGAGGCGGCACCATGACCGCCTCGCCCCCGCCGCTCGGTCCGGCCAAGATCGTGCTGACCCGCGTCGACGACGTGACCTCCTCCGCCGCCGGGCCGCCGAGCACCTTGGTCGTCGTCCCCAAGTCCGGGAGGCCGGCGCTGCAGCCCTGACCCAGCACTGACCCCAGCACTGACGCCGTCCTGAGATCGCGGCGCGCCCATGGCCCGTTCGGGCCATGGCGCGTCGCGCTGCGCTCCGGTGGGGTGGGAGCGACCCACTCGTCAACCCCGGGAGTCACCATGAAGTCCAGCCACGGGCGCATCCTCGTCGTCCTGATCACCGGCCTGATGCTGCTTGCCGGCTCCGCCATCGGCTCGTACGCCGCCAACGGCGGGCCGATGCTGCTCGGCAAGTCCAACAAGGCCACCAAGGTCACCAAGCTCAAGAACTCCAAGGGCGTCGCCCTGTCCCTCAAGAGCAAGACCGGCACCGCCCCGCTCCAGGTCAACAGCAGCACCACGGTGGCCAAGCTCAGCGCCGACCTGCTCGACGGCGCGGACGGCGCGGCGTACCGCAACCAGACCTTCGTCTACACGGTCACCGGCTCCTCGGCGTCGACAGACACCGCTTGGGCGCTGCCCGGGCTGCCTCCGGGCAAGTACCTGGCCACCTACAGCGTGCTCCTCACCTTCAGCGCAGCCGTGACGGCCGTCGCCTGCTACTTCTCGCCCGCCTCTGGGTCGATCGCCAGGTGGACAGCCCTCAATGCCGACAGGTCCGGCTCGACGTTCTCCTTCTTCTCCGGCAGCAGCTACATCGACACGACGGCGGACCCGTTCGTGTTCGGTTGCGAAAAGTCCGGAGGCGGCACGATGACGTCCTCTGTCCCGGCCCTGGGTCCGTCCAAGGTCGTGCTGACCCGCGTGGACGACGTGACCACCGCCGCCGCCGGAGCGCCGACCACACTGACCCCTGTCCCCAAGTCCGGGAAGTCGGTGCTGGCGCCCTGACAGCTGCCTGAGAGCGCGGCGCGTCCATGGCCCGATCGGGCCATGGCGCGTCGAGCCGCGCTCGGCCTGTCGGCTGTCAGCGCCGGCTTGGCTAATAGCCCGAACGGGTCATGGCGCAGGTAGCCCATCTGGGGTGGAGTAGGCAGGCCAAATCCTCGTCAACCAGGAGGTCTTTCGACCATGCCTTCCATCCGCGGACGGGTCCTCCCCGTCCTCCTCGCCGCGACTGTCGTCGTCGGCGGCGCCAACCTCGCGGCGTACGCCGCCAACGGCCGGCCGGTCCTGCTCGGCAACACCAACATCGCCAGCAAGACGACCACGATCAAGAACAGCAAGGGCACCGCGCTCAAGATCAAGAGCAAGAGCGGCACCGCGCCGCTCAAGGTCTCCAACACCACGAAGGTCACCAAGCTGAACGCCGACCTGGTCGACGGCTTCGAGGGCTCAGCGCTCCAGAACAAGTCCTACACCTACAACCTCACCGGCACCTCGGCCGCCGCCACGCTGATCCGGTGGGCACTGCCCGGGCTGCCGGCCGGGAAGTATCTCGTCCAGTTCAACGTCAACGCCACGATGAGCGCCGCGGCCACCTTCTTCGGTTGTGTCCTCGACAGTGGCACGCCGTTCGTCAACTCCAAGCTGGCCCAGCTCGGCGCCACCTCTGGCTCGAACACCTACTTCGTCAGCGGGGGTGGCTACCTCGACACCACCACCCTCACCTACACGCTGACCTGCCAGAGCAGCGCCGGCACGATCACCGTCCCCGGCGCGTTGTCGCCCGCGTCAGTCACCTTCACCCGCACCGACGACGTCACCTCGGCAGGGTCGGTGGGCGCCAAGGGCACCGACTCGGGCAAGGGGTTCGGCAACTGACCGACCGGTCGGGCAGCAGCACCGCACGACACGCCATTCGAACAGATGTTTGATTCGGGGCCGTGCCGCCGTTACCGTTCGCCTCATGGCGAGCGACTCGAGCAAGAGCGGCGGCACGGTCTCCGAGCTTCCCGACGGACCCACTGACGCGACCGGGCTCACCGCTCGCCAACAGCGAATCCTCGAGCATCTCCGCGACTTCATGGAGCGCCGGGGATATCCGCCGAGCATGCGAGAGATCGGCGAGGCCGTCGGGCTGACCAGCTCCTCGAGCGTGGCTCACCAGCTCAAGGTCCTCGAGGAGAAGGGCTACGTCCGCCGCGACCCCAACCGGCCGCGCGCGCTCGAGGTGTTCCTCCCCGAGGTGATGGCCGCTCGGCGTGCGGTCTCCTCCGCCGACGAGTCCCAGCACGACGAGACCGGCGTGGGCGACCTGCTCCCCGCGGCGGCCTACGTCCCGGTCCTGGGGCGGATCGCCGCCGGTGGCCCGATCCTGGCCGAGGAGCGCGTCGAAGACGTCTTCCCACTGCCCAAACAGCTCGTCGGGGAGGGGCAGCTGTTCCTCCTGGAGGTGCGCGGCGAGTCGATGATCGACGCCGCGATCTGCGACGGCGACTATGTCGTGATCCGACAGGCGCAGACCGCCGAGAACGGCGAGATCGTGGCCGCGATGATCGACGGCGAGGCCACGGTCAAGACCTTCCAGCGCAAGGACGGCCACGTCTGGCTGCTGCCGCACAACGCGGCATACGAGCCTATCGACGGCACCCACGCGACCATCCTCGGCAAGGTCACCGCGGTCCTGCGCAAGCTCTGACTGGCTCTGCCGCCAAGCCACCCAACGCACACGCTTGGGCACCCGTCTCTCACGGTAGGGTCGGCGGCACCTCGTCGATCCCCAACCAAGAGTCGGAGACCTCATGCCCAACCCTCGTAGTGCGCCCCGCACTTCGACACTGCTGCTTGCGGCGGTCGCCGCCAGCGTGTGTGCGTTGCTGGCCACCATGCTCAGCACGCCGGCCCTGGCCTCGAGCCAGCCAACCGAGCGCGCCGCGGCGACCCACACCCAGGTGGCGAAGAAGCACGACCGCGTGTTCCGAGCCCGCCACGCGCTGGCCCGTGCGCAGAAGGCCCTCTCGCCCAGCACGCCTGCGGCCGAGCGTCCCGATGCCACCCTGGCGCTGCGCACCCTGTGGCTGCTGAGGGACTCGCTCTCGCCGGCCGACCGGGCCGCAGCCGACAAGCTCGCCGCGCGACCCAGCAAGCCTGCGGTGGTGGGCAACGCGAACGTCCTGGTCCACTACGACCCGATCGAGCTCAGCCCGACCGGCTACACGATCGACCAGGCCCTGGCGGCGCTCGCCCTCGTCTCCGACACCTACGCCGGCTCCGGCTACCGGCGTCCGAAGTCCGACGGCACCAAGGGTGGTGACGGGCGGATCGACATCTACCTCCATCCCCTCGAGCCCGGCCTCTACGGCTACTGCACCACCGACCAGAGGAAGCCGGTCAAGCCCGGCCGCTTCGACGTGTGGGCCTACTGCGTGCTCGACAACGACTACGCCGGCTTCCCCTCCCACACCTCGCTGGAGAACCTCCAGGTCACCGCGGCGCACGAGTACTACCACGCCGTCCAGTTCGCCTATGACATCGCCGAGGACCGCTGGTTCATGGAGGCGACCGCGACCTGGGCCGAGGACGAGGTCTACGACACCGTCAACGACAACGCTCAGTACCTTCGGGACAGCCCGATCGCGCGCCCGAGCAGGTCCATGGACAAGTTCGGCGGGGTCTTCCACTACGGCGTGTGGAACTTCTTCCGATACCTCAGCGAGGTCTATCCGGCCAAGACCGGGGCGATGCCCGGGCTGCTGCTGAAGATGTGGAAGTACGCGGACAGCTCCAAGGGCCCGCGCAAGGACATGTACTCCACGCAGGCCATCGACAAGGCCCTCAAGAAGACCGACCGGGTCCGGCTCGGCGAGATGTTCTCGTTGTACACGGTTGCGACCCGGCTCTCGCACGTCGCGTTCAACGAGGGGGTCGAGCAGAACTACCCCGTCAAGCCACTCGCCGGCAGCGCCACGCTCAGCCCCGGGAAGAAGAAGACCTTCAAGGCCGAGCTCGACCACCTCACCAGCGCGACGTTCCAGTTCCTGCCCAACGCTTTCGCCGGGACGAAGAAGCTCAAGCTGCGCTTCGACATGCCGCCGAAGTCGGCGGGGTCGCGCGCGGTCGTCGTCCTCTACAACGCGGACGGTTCGTTGAGCATCAAGACGGTGCGGATCAACGCGCGCGGCAAGGCGAACAAGAAGTTCACCTTCGGCGGCTCGGTCTCCTTGATCGAGGTC
Organism: uncultured Actinomycetota bacterium; assembly: GCA_963817125.1. GTDB lineage: Bacteria > Actinomycetota > Actinomycetes > Propionibacteriales > Nocardioidaceae > Nocardioides. Next base: position 112,420 of record CAWFNB010000012.1, on the reverse strand, counting down.
ACGCTGGTCAACGCCAGCACCCGCTTCAGGGACTGCTTCCGCAGGGAGACGCCCATCTCGTGCTCGGGCAGGGCGATCGACGACAACTTGCGGTCCAGCGTCCGAGGCCAGGCTTCCTGACCTGACCTAAGGAACAACGCGCAGGCCCCGGTGGACGCACCGTCCGCCGGGGCCGGCTTGCGTTTGGGGGCGTTCCCGGCGAATGAGACCCTGTGACACATGCGTTCGCGACTCGGCCAATCCGGACTCGCCGCCCTGGTCCTGGTGGCGAGCACCGCTTGCGCCTCGGGCCCGCCCCACGCGTCGGGCACGACGCCGCAGCGCGCTGATGCTGCCCCGGGCTCGATGACTGAGCCGGCAGTCGCCGCTCCGGCGGCCGAGCCGACCACGCGATCGGCAAAGACGGTCACAAGCGGGTGCAACTCCAACGCGGCGTACGAGATCTGCTTCTCCTCGCCCGCGGCCAAGGGCGGCAGCGACGCAGCGGTGGTCAAGCACTTCATCGACATCTTCAAGTCCGCCGGCGCGGGCGACTCCCTGCGGATCGCGATGTTCCGGTGGGACATCCCCGCCACCACCAAGGCGCTGGTGGGCGCACAGCAGCGCGGCGCCCACGTCGAGATCGTCGCGGACGCGGACATGACCACCAAGCCGGCCGGGCGGGCGGTGATGGCGCAGATCGAGGCCGGCGACCCTTCAGCCAACAACGTCGTGGTCTGCAAGGGCGCCTGCCTGCCGTGGCGCGGCAACGGTCCGGCGCCGCCGTCCCAGGACGTCAACCACCACAAGCTGCTGCTCGCCGACATCGCCGGCAAGAAGTCGGTGATCACCTCGTCGAGCAACTTCGAGGGCCGCCAGTACTCCCAGGTCAACAGCATGGCGCGGGTGTTCGACGACGCGCTGTACGCCTGGTCTCTGCAGTACTGGCAGCGGCTCAAGGCGCAGAGCTGGACCGTCGGGGGCGTGACCTGGGCGGACAAGCAGAAGGCCTACGCGGGGCCGCCGAGGGCGATGGTCTACCCGCGCAGGGGCGACCTGGTGCTCGACACCCTCAAGTCGGTGCACTGCGCCAAGGGCATGAACACCGTCGACATCATGATCGCCGTCGTCCAGCGGTACGACGTCCGCGCCCAGATCGGCCGACTGGCCAAGGAGGGCTGCAAGCTGCGGATCATCACCACCCGCGACCTGATCGAGAACTGGCTGCAGGCGCCGTTCAAGCTCCCCGACGGCCGCACCGTGGACATCGACAACAACCTGGTCCGCACGATCATCACCCACGACAAGGTCTACGCGATCCACGCCAAGATCCGCGGCAAGGAGCGCTACGTGGTCGTCACCGGCACCAGCAACACCACCTGCGGCGGGCTGCTCTACAACGACGAGCTGATGCTCCGCCTCGACGGCAAGTGGGTGTTCAAGACCTACGTCGCCCATGTCGGCGACGCGTTCCGCCACGCCCACCAGAGCCGCGAGTCCGTGATCCCGGTGCAAGCGCACTGCCACTGAGCAACATTGACCGCGGACAACTCCACGTCGCCGAGGTTGCCTTGAATGCCGAAGCCCTCCTACGACACCAAGTCCCACAGAGTCGCCCAACTCAGTGAGGTCAGGACACCGACTGCACCTTGAAGTCCCGGGGACTCGCCGCTGCGATGAACTCTGCCAGTTCGCGTCGCATCAGGATCTGTCGGTAGGCACTCCAGCCGTCGCCGAACCACTCCGGACTCGCCGCGATGTCGACGTTGCCCAGCGTGGGCAGAATGCGCAACGGCGGCAGCATTCCGAAGGCTAGCGGCATCCACCGCCACGTCCCGCACTCGGCGCACGTGGCACCGGCTGAACCGTGCTGCTCAATCGCCTTCTCGCGCAGCTCCTCGGGGTCGAACCACGCGTCTCCCACGCTGGGCACAACGATCTGCATCGCTTCACCCGGCGGGGAGCCGTGCCAGTCAACCTTGAGGGCTTCGAGCGCAAACCGGGACGCCGCTTCTTCGGCGACCGAGCGTTCAAGGCAGATCGCGTCGAACTGCCAATTGGGGACCCATCCGCCTTCGACCTTCATCCCCTTGCGCTGCAGCACGATCGAGCCGGTCTGAGGGCACTTCGGCACGCCACAGGAACGGCACCAGCCGTCCTCCCCGAACATCGGGGTCAACCCCCACGAGTCCTCCGGCCAGGGCCAGCCCCGATTCCGCTTGAAATAGAGCTCGACGAGATCTGTCATCACAATCCCAACGCCGCAAGGATCTCTGGGTAGTCGGCGTAGATCTGTCGCGCCGCACCCTCGATCTGCGTCCGACTTGCTGTTCGCGTCCCGGCACCATACGGGATCGCCTGTCTCCAAGCGTTCGTGAAGACCTGATGCTCAGACCGGGTCACAACAATCGTCGGCCAACTGTTCGTATTCCCACCGATCTGGCGGGCAAACCGCTTCTCGATGAGGTGGTGTGCCTGGATGCTGCCACGGTGACCAGCCGTGAGTGTCCGATGCGTGCTGTACGGCGCGATACCCGCTGACGAGTGGGACAGGCTCCCGAACTTGGATACGACGTTTGCAGGGGCAGGGGCAGCTCGCGCTAGTCGCGGAAGTTTAGTGAGCCTTAGGAGGGCCGAGGGTGCACGCGCTGCACCGCCCCCGCCGCCCCCGATGACTGTCGCCACGATGAAGGTGATGCGACCAACGAACACTCCCATTCCGTCCATGGGATAGCCGTTGGCTTCAGCCCAGTTGACGAAGTCTTCTTCGAGATGGATATCGCCGTATTGCTGCGTCCTCGGGTTCGAGTTCCAAACATCGTCAACAAGCCCCGCCCCTTCCGCAATCATGCCGAACCCTTGCAACGTCTTGTTGAAGGCCGAGTCCTCGACAACGGTTTGCGCCTGGTGCGCGAATACCCCAGGGGGCGCAGGGTCCGGCTCAGGAGTAGTGGTGTTGTACGGAATCAGCGGAGACGAAGGAGTCATGCCATGCTCGCATGGCAGACACTCCAGCCCGGATGCGTCAGAGTTGGTGATCGGGTTGTTCCGGGAATACGCGTACGGGTTCAGGCCCAGTGGGTCACCGAAGCCAATGATCGGATCCGGAGTCGTCAGAATGTTCAGCCCGGGCTGGTAGTTCCGCTGGTCCAGCCGGATGTCCCCGTTCGGGTCGATCGGCTTGTCCAGATAGCCGCGTTCGCCGACGGCGCCCGTGGTGATCGCTTGGCCGAAGGGCCGGTACGCCGGCCGGGTGTCGACGCTGTCGTACTGGCTGCGGGTGTAGCGGATCGACTGCTGGGCGTCGCCCAGATTGAACGTCCACCTTCTTCCCGGCGAGGTCGGCGTGCCGAGCCCCTCGATGAAGGCGAGTGGCTTGCCTCCGGGCGAGCTCACGAACCGCCTGGTGCTGATCGCCGTCCCGGGGCCGACCGTGACCTCGGTTTCGCCGAGGTAGAACACCGAGGTAGTGACAGTCGTGGTCTTCGGGACGGTGGTGACCCGCTTGGTGCGCCGCGCCACGCGCATCGCGCTGGCGTCATAGGCGTAGTTCTGGGTGATCGAGGCGTTGTTGGCCTGTCCGGTCGTCGTGGTCTTGACCGTGCCCGTGGGGTTGTAGCTGGTGGTCGTTGCCGGGCCCGGGATCCCGTCGGTGGACGGGGTCCAGCTGGTGATGCGTCCAGCGCCGTCGTACTGCAGAGCCGCGTTGGCGGGCAGTGCCGGGTTTCCGCCAGGGGACGTGATCTGGCTCGTCTGGTGCGGTTTGGTGGCGTTGTAGGTGTAGGAGCTCGTGCTCGGGCCACTGGCCACCTGGGTGAGCCGGTCGTCGGCGTAGGTGTATTGAAGGTCCTGATGCTCGCCGATCAGAGCCGTCGACGGCGCCGGGCTGGCGCAGCCGTTGCTGGTCGGGCTGCCGGTCTTGGCGGTCTTGAGTCGGTTGAGCCCGTCGTAGGTGTAGCACCAGGACGCGTCCTTGTCGGCCGATGACATGTTCAGCCACAGGCGATCGGCCGTGACCTTGGTCGGGTTGCCGACGAGGTCATAGGCGTAGGTCAGACGGCCGAACGCCGAGGCACCGATGACCGACAGGCGCCCGGTGGCGTTCTCCCACTCATACTCGCGGTTGAGGTGGCGACTCACGTCGCTGGCCTCGGACAGCGCCCGGACCGGTCGTCCGGCCTTGTCATAGGTGGCGTCGAGAATGGTGAGCTGCCCGAACGTGGCGACGGTCTTCATGGTGTCGACCTGCGCGTTGGCGCCGTAGGTCGTGGCGATGGTCATCGCTGCCAGGTTGCCGACGGCGCCGTACGTGGTCGACGTAACCAGGTCAGCGTCGTTGTAGGTCCAGGCCTGCGTCATCGACATCGTGCCGGTCGGGGTCACGTTGATGTCGCCGGGATAGGTGTACGTCACGCCCGTGGTGTTGCCGTCGAGGTCGTAGCCGTTGACGGCCTTGGTGTAGGTGCCCAGCTGGTTGTAGGGGTTGTAGCTGGTCTCGCTGGCCAGCAGTCCGTCGCCGCGCGTTGCGGTGTCGTAGGTCCACTGCGCCAGCAGGGTGCACGTGGGGTCGGTCGCCGATGTCGCCGTGCAGGTGGCGGGCGGTTGGTGGGTCGGGTCGGGGTCGTTGAACTTGAACCGCCTGGTCGGGCGGTCCTGGTTGTCGAAGACCGTCACGATCGTGCCGTCGGTCGGGTTCGTCGACTGGACCTGGTTGCTGTTCGCGTCGTACTTCGCCGAACTGGCTCCGGTGTCGGGGTCAACGGTGCTCAGACGACGGCCGGCCAGGTCGTAGCCGTAGCTCCACTGCCGGTCGCTGCCCCCGACCTTGGACTTGATCCCGGTCAGGTTGCCAGTGCCGTCGTAGGAGTACACCGCCGCGTGCAGCGGGGTCGCGGCCGCGGCGTAGGTGCCGCCGAACTGCTGCACGTTGGTGGTGCGACCCCAGCCGTCGGTGGTGGTGACGGTGTCGCCGCCGGTCGGGGGGTGCACGATGACCCGGTCGCCCTGCTGCTTGGTCGTCGTCGTGTCGTGCACACGATTGATCGCGTCGTCCGTGCGGTTCGTGATCTTGGTGGCGCGACCGAGAGCGTCATAGTCGGTGCGCGTCGTCCGCACGACCCGGTCCGGGTCGGCGTTGACCAGGTCGCTGCCTGCCTGGCCGGGAGCCGCGAAGAGCGGCATGCTGTTCCAGGCCAGACCCAGCTCGTCGTAGGCCGTAGCGGATGCCAGACGCCCGGACCCATCGGCCTGGACCGTCTGGGTCTCGACCGTGCGACCCCAGCCGTCGGAGAAGCTGAAGCTGGTGTCGTTGGTGGTCGCGTCCCGTCTGGTGGTGGTCTTCACCACGGACGGACGGTCGTTCCGAACGTCGTAGCTGTAGTCGACCGAGTGCGGCTGGTCCGCCGTACCGCCACCCGCGTACAGGTTCGGCTTGACCACCCAGAGCAGCCGGCCGTACCCGTCGTAACCCATCTGGCTGACAGCGGCATTCTCGACGTCGCGGATCTCCTCCGGCAGTCCGCGTCGGCGGTCGAGCCTGGTGATCGTCTGGCCCTGGTTGGTGTTGACCACGACCCGCACCGGCAGGTCGTCCTCGGTCTCGCCGTCCTCGCTGAGGTTGTAGTGGGTGTCGGTCTGGTGACCCCGCCCGTCCTCGGTGTGGATCACGCGGCCATACCGGTCGTAGCCGGTGCGGGTGGTGATCTTGGTGGTGGCATCGGTGAACGTCTCAACCCTGGTCAGATGGCCGCGGGTCAGCCCGCTGCCCGCCTGGGTCTCGGCGGCCTCGTAGAAGTTGGCGACATGCGACCGCAGGGCGGTGCAGTCGGGACCGGCGACCTGCTCGGTGACCTGGATGTCGATGGGGGCGCGGAGCCAGCGGTCCTGATTGGCAGCCCACTGGGTCGCCGTGCAGACGTTCTTGTCGCCCGACTTGTCGAACGACGTGCCGGCGCCGCGGTCGAGCTGTGAGGTGACGACGCCGAGCCTCAGGCCGCGGTGATCGTCTCCGCCGCCGTCGAATGTGCGGTTGACCGTGTGCCGGCGATCCCAGCGCGTCCTCGTGACGCCCGCCTCGGCGTCGCGGATGACCCGGTTGTGGCTGCGGGTCAGGTTCTCCGCAACGAAGCGGGCGGAGAGACCGAGGTTGTTCTCGGCCGTCTTGAAGATCTGGAACCCGTGGTAGGCGCGGCTGATCCAGGTCGCCGTCGTCCCGCCCCCCGACGGCGGTTCAAGGACCGTCTCCTCGGCGATCTGTCCCCGCAGTGAGTTGCGGTCGACGAGTCCGTTGGCGCCATGCTCGACCGTGGTCACGGTCGCATTTCGCAGAGCGCTGGTGTTGTCCAGGCGGGACTTGTCGAGGCCCCGGTAGACGACGACCCTTCGGATCGACTTCGCCGTGTTCGTCGGGTTGCCCGGGTTGGTCCTGTCAACCGACATCGTGCGGATGCGGGTGGTCTGGTAGCCCCGCCAGTCCGACCACGACCTGTCGTCGAACGGCACGTTCCTCGAGGCGCCGTCGAACCTCCACCCAGGGGCGCCGAGATATTCGTACCGGTACTGGCGCACGGTGCCGAGGCTGGTCTTGCCGGACGCCACGTTTTCGAGGCGCAGCGCCTGGTCGCCCAGTGTCAGCTGCATCACCAGGTACTTCTGGTACCACGTCAGGTCGGCGTCCGAGCCGTCCGGTCGCCGTGGTGCGTAGCAGTCACGGGTCGTCTCCCACGCCTTCCAGTTCGCGACGTCGGCGCCGTTGCACGGCCGTTGCTGGCCGTACTCCACCTTGGTACGGCCGCCGAGCTCGTTGCGGATCAGCGTCACGCGATACTTCTGGAGGTCCTTGTCTGGCGCATCGGGCACCACGAGGTTCTTCAGCGCCTGACCGTCGAACCCGACCTTGGGCAGCACACTGGTGTCCGGAACACCGTCGGGGGTCGGCTGGTGCTCGATCGCGTTCAGCCACAGGTCAGGGTTGTCCGTGCTCGCTGTCCGGCTGTCCGGGTCTGGCATCGTCTGGGTCAGGACGTATCGGTCGACGACCGGACCAAGCGGTGCGTTCGAGGTCGGACGCCCACGGTGCGTGATGACCTTGAAGTAGCGCTTGGTGGAGAAGAACGACGGCGACAAGCTGTTGCATTCACCTGGCGTGGCGTCACAGATGAGGTCAGTGGGCACGTCCGGCCACAGGTTGGGGTTTGCACGCGGCCCGTTGTCGCCTGTGCACTCGTTGCCTGTGGCTGCGCCGGCCGCCCGCAGGGCGGCGTTGCACCGATCGGTCGTGACGAACTCGACGACAGCCTGAGCCGGGTCGTTCGTCCGACCCACGAGCGGTCGGGGGAAGCCGTACTGGATCGTGTCGACCTGCCCGGCTCGGTCGTAGGACAGGAGGCCAGCTCCGGTGGACCGGTAGTGGTTCTGCTGCGACGTGTATGTGTACTTCACCCGGTTGCCGTCGGCGTCGACGACCCGGTCGAGGTTCCACTGCCAGGCCTGCCGGCAGGCGGGGTTCCCGAGAGCCTGCCCGAAACAAGGCTCGCCGGCGTTGTTCCCGCGAACCGGGACGGTCCACACGGAGGTGGTGCCGTAGCCGAAGTAGTAGCGCGTCCCATCGGGGCTGGTGATGCGGAACGCCTCGTCGTCGCCGTCGGTGTTGTCCGGGTTGGGGACGCCGGGGTCCTCGTCCCAGGTTGCGCCGCCGGGGCCGCCCCAGTACTCGACCCGCCAGCCGGGGTCGTTCTGGAGGCGGAACTGCCCGCTGCCCGCGTCACGGATCAGCTTGCTGGCGTGGCCGTCGAGAACGAGGGAGAGGTCGTTGACGAGACGGCCGTTGTCCGTGCGCCAGCACAAGTCGCCGTTGCTGTCGGGCTCCCCCGCCTCTTCGGAGCAGGCGGCGTAGGTCCGGGAGATGTGCCCGGCCTCCAGCGACCAGCCCAACCCCACCTGGGAGGCCTGGCTCGACGCCGGTCCGGTCAGGCCGTCGACCGACGCCGAGGAGTAGTTGAGTGCCAGCCGGGGTGCCTCGTTGGCCTGCCCCTTGGGCGTGTCGATCGGGTAGGACCAGGTGAAGTCGCCGGAACCCTCGCCGACCTGCCACTGCGACGACGCCTGGAGGGTGCTCGGCCCGTTGCTGTCCCCCTCGGCGGCGGCCGCCAGTCCGTAGCCACCGACTCCTCCGCGCACCTGGTAGACGAGTCCTCGGCAGGCGGTGTCGGGGCTCGCGACCGCGTCCATGGCTGGTACGGGTGCCGGCGAGCTCGGCGGCCGTGCCGCAGGGGGACCGGGCACACTCAGGTCATCGTTGGCGGCGTCGCTGTCGTCGTAGTTGCCTTCGTCGCCACTGGCGGCGCCGGTGTCGGTCTCGAAGACCGACTCGGACTCCGGGTCACTGGCGGGGTCGCCGAGCCAACCGCTGCCCGCGGCCTGCTCACCCGGCTCCGTGAAGCACCTCGCAAGGACTTCTGCCGAGGGCGGCGCGGGTACAGCCTCGCCAGAGCCCAAGGGTGGAGTCGACGTGAAAGACAGCGCCAGCGCGCCGGCGTCGTTGACCGATGGCACCCTCGTCCCCTGCGCGCAGGCGGGGTTCTCGGGTGTGAAGGCAAAGCAAGCCGGGAACGCTGTGACGACCAGTCGGTCCGACCAGCTTCCGCCGTACGCATGGGAGAAGCTGCTGTAGCTGAGCCGAACATCGACGTCGTTGTCTGCGCCCGTGGCGGAGGCGTCGACGGCCTTGGCCAGGTTCAGCTGGAGTGTGGGGGTGCCACTGGCGTCAGGGGCCGAGGCGCCGTTCAGCGTTGACAGCGACACGTGCACCTGGTCGCCCATGGCGTCCTTACCGGCGACCTGCTGCCCACTCTCGATTGTCTGCCCGGCACGCAGTGCGATGGGAGACTGGCCGACTGTCACAAACTGTGAGGTCAGCCCCGTTGAGGTGGTTTTTGTGGGAGCGGTCGGGAGGGTTTCGCGCGCACCCACGGCATCGTCGATCTGGTCGGCGGGGTCTGGCGGGTCCACCTGCTGCGCGGGAAGCCCTTGACCAGCGCGCTCCGGGAACGTGTCGTTCACTGGGCCCGGCTCGTACGGGATCGGCACGCACGAGCTCACGGTGGGATAGAAGTACGCGCCGCTGTCGACTGGCGCGTAGAGGTACGCGCCCCCGGTGTGGGTGCCCGCCGCGAAGCCGGTGAACAGGTAGCTGACCGTGCCTCCGTTGGCGGGGACCGAGGACCACGTGGGGTTCTGGTTGTTCAGCGAGACCCACAGGGGTGCAGCGTCGACGTTCGGGTTGGTCACGTTGACGGTGACCGTGCCATCGCTCTGGCCGGGAGCTGCGCAGCTGCTCTGGACCCAGTTCACGACCGGAGGGCGGTGCGTAGCGTAGGTGAACGTCAGTACCGGGCGCCGGCCGGTGACGTGGTCACCCGACGAGAAGAAGGTCACCTTGGCGTTGGTGTTGTTGCTGGTGGGTGCCACGAGGAAGCCCGTTTTCCAACCGGGATTCGTCACCCAAGCCTGGACAAGGCCCTGGATGTTGAAGTCGGCGGAGAGATGGTTGGGCCCGAGATTCATCGCCCCGTAGGCGGAGCCGCTCGGGATGATGTTCGGGTTGTTCGTGCCGCCATACCAGCTGCCGTTCGCACCCGAGGTGTTCCACGTCGCGTTGCCGTCGAAGGCCTTGGACGTCCCGTAGATGGCGTACTGCTGAGACCCGACGGTGTTGCTGCCATCGACAACCATGTGCAGGTTCGCGGACGTCACGGTCGCGTCGGTGGGAATCCCAGACAGATTGAAGTCCAGGGTGCCCCGGAACCAGTACGTGGCATCCGCCCTGCCGGTGGAGATGAGCTGATTCCCTGCAGCGCAGAAACTGGTGGTCGGGGCGGCCTTCTTCAGCACGCAGTCTCGAATGGCCAGCATGGTCACGTTCGGATCGATCACGACCGGGTAGACCCGGCTCGAGTCCTGCAGCCAGGAGAGGTCGGGCCGCAGCGTCAGCACCCATCCGGTACTGGTCTGCTGGAGCGCGTACTGGCCGGTGCTCTTGGAGGCCGAGGGGGTGGCCGAGTCCCACATGATGCCGATCGGCACCGTGGCTCGAACCCGCCCTCCGCCGTCGACGAACTGGACTCCGACCGACGGGACCAGTCGCGCGGTGACGCCACTGCTGGCAGCGAAGTCGTAGGTGTAGACGAGGGGCTGGGGGCCGGTCGGCGGCTGGTCGAGGGTGATGGTCTCCTTCAGCCCGGTCCCCGTGGTCCGCAGGTCGAGCCTGTCGGCGTTCGGCACCTGCTCGTACGTCGCGGTATCACCCGCGACCTTCGGAGCACCGTCCAGACCGCGCAGCTTCATGGTCAGCCAGAATCCGTCCGAAGCGACCTTGACGGGCGTGGTTCCAGCATCAGCCGGCATCTTCGCCACGTATGCAGCCTCGGCGTTCTCAGCCTCGAACGCGGGCCCGGGTGCCGACACCAAGGAGTTGTCCACTGGCCGCCAGTCTCCGCGAGCGTCCTCGTAGTTGACTGGTTCGAGGAAGCTGTCGACACGGACCGAGCCGTCTGGAAGGAGATAGCTGTTCGTGGTCTCGGTCGACAGCCCGGGAATCAGCATCGGTGCCGTGTCTCGCATCTGCGGCGCTGGACGATCCGGCTCCGCAACGGCCGGGGCCGGAGCCGCGAGCTGGACGAGGAGGCCACCTATCAGCGCGATCAGTGTCGCGACGACCGCTGCGGACTGCCTTGGTCCGCCACCCGGGTGGGCTGTCATGGCGAGGAGAGTGGCACGCGGACCGAGAGATCGGATCGATGTTGCAGGTTGCTGCAACTGCGACGCGAGAGTGAACAGCTGGCAACGCGTCTCGCGCTGCCCATGACGAAGTGACTCGCCAGTAGTTGTATGCAGCGTGACCCCTCAAGTACGCCGCCGCGCCCTCATCGCCACAGGTGCCCTCGGCGCCGGTGCGGCCGCGCTCGCCGGGCCCTCCCCCACCGCTGCCGAGTCGGAGCGCCGACGCAAGGCGCCGTTCGCCCACGGAGTGGCCTCCGGCGACCCGTTCCCGGACTCGGTGCTGATCTGGACCCGGGTGACGCCGACCGCGGCGGCGCAACCGGGTTCGGGCAAGGGCCCGACCGTCACCGTGCAGTGGGAGGTGGCGCGCGACCGTCGGTTCCGCCACGTCGTACGCCGGGGCTCCTTCCGCACCGGTCCGCACCGCGACCACACGGTCAAGCTCGTGGTGAACAAGCTGGAGCCGTCGACCTGGTACTACTACCGGTTCCGACTGCACGCGCACACCAGCCGCGTCGGCCGCACCCGCACCGCACCTCCGGTCAACTCGACTCCCGACCACGTGCGATTCGGGGTCGTGTCGTGCGCCAACCTCCAGGCCGGTTGGTTCTCGGCCTACCGCGGCCTGGTGAAGAGGGACGACCTGCACGCGATCGTGCACCTGGGCGACTACCTCTACGAGTACGGCCCGGGCCAGTACGGCTACGGCCAGGGCGACGTCGACATCCGGTCGCACCAGCCCGCGCACGAGATGGTCTCGCTGCCCGACTACCGGCAGCGGCACGCGCAGTACAAGCTCGACCCGGACCTGCAGGACCTGCATGCGAAGTACCCGTGGGTGATCACGTGGGACGACCACGAGGTCACCAACGACCAGTGGGCCGCCGGTGCGGAGAACCACCAGGCCGCCGAGGGTGACTACGCCTCGCGGAAGCACCGCGCGCACCGCGCGTACGACGAGTGGATGCCGGTGCGGATGAACGGCACCGCGAGGCTCGGCGACGGCGACCGGCTCTTCCGTCGGATCGTCTTCGGCCGGCTGGCCGAGCTGAGCATGCTCGACCTGCGCAGCTATCGCAGTGAGATGGTGAAGACGGCCGCCCCGACCCCGGTGCCCGCGGCCGAGGCCGAGATCAGCGACCCGCGGCGCTCGATCACCGGCAAGCAGCAGATGGACTGGCTCAAGCAGTCGCTGTCGAACAACCGGGTCCAGTGGAAGGTCATCGGCAACCCGGTGATGATCGCCCCGGTCAGCTTCGGCGCCGTGCCCCAGCAGCTGCTCGACCCGATCAACGACGTCACGGGCCTGCTGCCAGAGGACGGCTTCCCCTACAACGTCGACCAGTGGGACGGCTACACCGCCGACCGGCGCGAGGTCTACAAGCACATCCGCAACCACCAGGTCACCGACGCGCTGTTCATCACCGGCGACATCCACTCGGGGTGGGCGGCCGAGCTGCCCTACGACACCTCGACGTACCCGAACGGCGACTCCGCAGGCGTGGAGTTCGTCTGCTCCTCGATCACGTCGAACAACCTCAAGGACCTCCTCGGTGCACCGCCGCGCACGGCAAGCCTGCCGGTGGAGAACGCCATCACCGCGAACAACCGGCACATCAAGTACCTCGACTTCGACAGCCACGGCTTCTCGCGTCCTGGACCTGACCAGCCAGCGCGCCCAGATGGACTGGTTCGTGATCGGCGACCGCAAGGACAAGAACACTCCGATCACCTGGTCGCGGTCGTTCGTGACCAAGGCCGGCACCGGACGCGTCGTCGAGGTCGGATCGCCGGTGCAGGCATGAGCGAGGAGCCACAACCGTTCGAGCTCGGGCTCGCCGAGCTCGCCTCCGGTCGGCGGACCCTGCTGCGCGCCGGTGGTGGCGGGCTGCTCCTCTCGACCGTCGCCGCGATGGCTGGCCACGCCGACGCCGCCGAACGACGCCGGAAGCCGCGTCACCCCCGGCGCCGCGCCTACGTCGTGGTGATCGACGGCTGCCGGCCCGACGAGATCGACGAGGGGGTGACGCCGCGGCTGCAGGCCCTGCGCGACGGCGGGTTGCGGTTCCCGCGCGCCTCCTCGATGCCGGTGATGGAGACCATCCCCAACCACGTGATGATGATGAGTGGGGTGCGACCCGATCGCTCCGGTGTCCCGGCGAACGACATCTTCGACCGCGGCCTCGGGGCGGTCCGGACCATGGACCGGGCCACGGACATCCGCGGTCGGACCGTCATCGAGCGGCTCAACGGACGCGGCTACAAGACCGCGACCGTGCTCAGCAAGGAGTATCTGTACGGCGTCTTCGGCACCCGCGCGACGTACCGGTGGGAACCCGCTCCGATCGTGCCGGTCTCCGAGCACGCGCCGGACCGGTTCACCATGGCGGCGGCGCTGTCGATGATCGACTCGGTCGACCCGCACCTCGTCTTCGTCAACCTCGGCGACATCGACCGGGTCGGGCACGCCGACCTGACCGGTCCACTCGGGCTCAAGGCCGCCCGTCGAGCCGCGCTGGCCGACACCGACGCGCTCGTCGGACAGCTCGTCGACCACCTGCACGCGACAGGTCGCTGGAAGCGCTCCGCCGTGATCGTGCTGGCCGACCACTCGATGGACTGGTCGACGCCCGAAAAGGTGATCAGCCTGACCGCGCCGTTGGCAGCCGATCCGCTGTTGGCGGGACGAGTACAGATCGCGGCCAACGGCGGCGCCGACCTCCTCTACTGGACCGGCGCGGCCGACCAGCGGACCGCCGCCCTGGCCAGGATGCGGGCGATCGCCGCCACGGTGCCGGGCGTCCTGTCGACGCACCTGACGACCGACGACTGGCTGCGACTCGGCCCGGAGGCGGGCGACGTGATCGCCTACTGCGCCCAGGGTTGGCGGTTCAGCGACCCCAACCCGGTCAGCGCCAACCCGATCCCGGGCAACCACGGCCACCCGGCCACCCGCCGGATCCCGTTCTTCATCGGCGGAGGCCACCCGATGGTGCCGCGGGGTGCGTCGTCGCCGCGGCACGCGCACACCGTGGACGTGGCGCCGACGCTGGCGACGTTCTTCGGGATCCGGCCACCGAAGAAGGGGTACGACGGCCGCTCGCGGCTCTAGCGTGCCTCGGAGTCCGCGCTTGCGGCCAGCCGGGCCAGCGCCTTGCGGACCACGGCCGGATCGGTCGTGGTCCACATGGGCGGCAGGCTGGCCTTGAGGAAGCCGCCGTAGCGGGCGGTGGCCAGCCGCGGGTCGAGGACGGCGACCACGCCGCGGTCGGTCGTCGTACGGATCAGCCGGCCGGCGCCCTGGGCGAGCAGCAGCGCGGCGTGAGTGGCGGCGACCTGCATGAAGCCGTTGCCGCCGGCGCGGTCCGCCGCCCGCTGCCGGGCGCTCATCAGCGGGTCGTCGGGGCGTGGGAACGGAATCCGGTCGATCAGGACCAGCTGGCACGTGTCCCCCGGGACGTCCAGGCCCTGCCACAGCGACAGGGTGCCGAACAGCGCCGTGTGCGGGTCCTCGACGAACTGTCGCGCCAGCTCGGGCAGCTGGGCATCGCCCTGGGCCAGCGTGGTCAGGTGCGGGAGCCGCTCGCGGACCACCTCGGCCGCCGTCTCCGCCGCCCGGCGGCTGGAGAACAGCCCGAGGGTCCGGCCCTCGCTGGCGTCGACGAGCTCCACGATCTCGTCGAGCTGGGCCTGCCCGAGGCCGTCGCGGCCGGGCGGCGGCAGGTGCCGGGCGACGTAGAGGATCGCCTGCTGGCCGTAGTCGAAGGGACTGCCGACGTCGAGGCCGCGCCACGGGAGGACCCCCTCGCTCCGCTCCAGCTCGCTGGTGTCGACGTTCTCCGAAGGCTTGAGCCCGAAGCTGGACGCGACCGCGCTGAAGTCGCCGCCCAGCCGCAGGGTCGCGCTGGTGAAGACCGCGAGCTTGTCGGTGAGCAGCTTGTCGCGCATCGGCCCCCAGACCTGCAGCGGCGCGACACAGAGCCGCGGCGGCATCCGGTCACTGCCCTCGCTCAGCCACAGCACGTCGGCCTCGGAGCTGGCCGCCATCCGCTCGGCGGTGGCGAACACCTCCTGCACCGAGCCCTTGGCCTGGGTGAGCCCGGCGTCCCCGTCGCCCGCACCGTCGCCCTTCGGGTAGGCCGACAGACAGGCCCGTGCGGTGGTGCGGACCGCCGCCAGTGCCTCGCCCAGCGCATCGGGCAGCTGGTCGATCCGGCCCGGCTCGAGGTCCGAGATCGCTGCCCGCAGCGCGTCACCGGCGTCGGCGAGGTCGTCGGCCTCACTGCCCTCGACATGCCGTTGGGACCGCTTGGCAGCCCGGTCGACATCGGCCGCGAACAGCTCGTCGGTCGCGGCCTGGGTGATCCGGCTGGTCAGCTCGTGCGCCTCGTCGACCACCACCACGTCGTAGTCGGGGATCATCGGCACCCCCTCGATCGCGTCGATCGCGAGCAGGGAGTGGTTGGTGATGACGAGGTGGGAGCGCTGGGCCTTCTCGCGGGCCAGCTCGGCGAAGCACTCGGCGCCGAACGGGCACTTGGCCGCGCCGAGACACTCGCGGTGGTTGACCGAGACCTGGCGCCACTCGCGATCGGTGTGCCGGGGAGCGTTGTCCCGCTCGCCGCTGCCGCCCTGGTCGGCTTCGTCCTCGGCCCAGGCCCGCAGCTCGAGGACCTTGGTGGCCATCGAGCCCTGCGGCACCTCCACCAGCGTGCCCTGGTCGTCGGGCACGCCGGCCCGGATCCGGTGCAGGCAGGCGAAGTTGGAGCGGCCCTTGAGCACGGCGTAGGACGTGTCGACCCCGGGCAGGTCGCCGACCGCCTCGACCAGCCGCGGGATGTCGCGCTCGACCAGTTGGTGCTGGAGCGCGAGCGTCGCGGTGGCCACCACGACCCGGCTGTCGTGGAGCAGGGCCGGCACCAGGTAGGCCAGTGACTTGCCGGTGCCGGTGCCGGCCTGGACGAGCAGGTGGTCACCGCCGGTCATCGCGTCGGCGACCGCGTCGGCCATCTCGATCTGCCCGGCGCGCTCCTCGCCTCCGAGCGCCTCGACCGCGCGGGCAAGCACGGCCGCGACCGAGGCTTGCTCGGTCTCAGGCGCAGTCGGAGCGGTCACCCCAAGACCCTACGGCGCGGCGCCGACCGCACCGTGGCGCCATCCCCAGGTGACCTACTGTCCCCCCATGACCGATGGACACTCCGAGGTGCGCACCCGCGACGGCCGCACCCTGGAGGTGCTGACCGGCGGGGATCCCGGCGGCTTCCCGCTGCTCTACCACGGCGGTTCGCCCTCCGCGGCGGTGCGCTATCCACCCTTCGACCGGGCCGTCGCAGACGCGGAGCTCCGGCTGGTGACCTACTCACGACCGGGGTACGGCGGCTCCACCGCCCGGCCGCGACCCGAGCCGCGGATGGTCGACGACGTGGCCGACTCCGAGGACGTGCTCGCCGCACTGGGGATCGACCGGTTCGTGACCCTGGGCTGGTCGGGGGGCGGGCCGCGGGCGCTGGCCTGCGCCGCGCTCCTGCCCGGGCGTTGCCTGGCCGCCGCGTCGCTCGCCGGCGTCGCGCCGTACGACGGCGACGGGCTGGACTGGATGGCCGGGATGGCGGAGGAGAACGTCGCGGAGTACACCGCCGCCGCAGCCGGCCGGGAGGCCTACGCGGCCTACCTCGAGGAGGAGTTCCTGCCGGTGCTGATGGCCGACGCCGACGACATGGCGCAGGCGATGGGCGGCCTGCTGCCGGCCGCCGACCGGGCCGCGCTGGACCGCGGCTTCACCGAGTGGATGACCGAGATGTTCCACCGCGCCGGGGTCCAGCGGGTCGCCGGCGCGCTCGACGACGGGCAGGCCGCCGTCCGGCCGTGGGGCTTCGACGTCGCAGCGATCACGCTGCCGGTCGCGGTCTACCAGGGCCGCCAGGACGCGTCGGTGCCGTTCGCGCACGGTGCCTGGCTGGCCGCGCACGTGCCGGGCGCGGAGGCCCACCTGACCGACGACGACGGTCACCTGACGCTCGTGAACCGGGTGGCCGACGTGCTGGCCGACCTGAAGCGCCTCGCAAGGATCTAGGTCGAGAGCGCGGCGATCCGCTCCGCGACCGCGTCGCCGAAGAGCTGGTGGCCGGTCGGGGTGAGGTGCAGCCGGTCGGGCAGGTAGGGCAGGTCGAGGTCGACGGTCGACACGTACGCCACGCCGTACCTGTCGCTGAAGTGGCGCAGCAGCCGGTCGACGCGCGGCACTGCCGCGGCCCTCGACGGGGCCGTGGCCGGGCCGACCACGACGACGCGGTACGCCGATGCGGCGCGCATGACTCGCGCGAAACCGGCCTTGATCTCCGCGCGGCTGTGGTCGAAGTCGTTGAGGCCGCCCTCGACGACGACCAGGTCGGCGCCACCCTTGAGCGCTGCCGGGGCGCGGTCACCGAACGACACCTGGTGGCACGTCGAGGCGCGCTCGCTGAACCCCGAGCCGGAGAAGCCGGCCACATGGATCCGGCCCCGCAGCCGCGAGGGCCAGGACTGCCCGGGACGGTCGAGGCCCAGCCCGGCCGACCACGAGTCGCCGATGACCACGACGCGTGCGCCGGACCCGGTCACCATGCCGGCCCGCTTCGCCGACGCGGCCGCGAACCGCTCGCAGCGCGACCCGTCGGCACCGCGAGCGTGGGCGGCGTAGTAGAACGAGCCCGCCAGCACCGCCACCAGGGTGAGGAGAACGACGACGCGACGGCGCGTGATCGACAGCGGGTGGGCCCCCGCGACTCCCCCAGGAACCACAGGGAAAGTGTGCGGTGGAAGCCGCTCTCACCCCATGGTCCCTTCGGACCAGTTCTGGGTGGCCCGGACGGCGTCCGGTGACTAGACGGAGTAGGAAGCCAGCTCGCCGGCGAGGTCCTGGTTGGCGCGGCCGGCGACCAGCGTGCCGTCGGCGGTGTGCTCCATCGAGTCGATCTCGCCCTGCTGGTGCAGCCGGTTGATCAGGTCGCCGCGCTCGTAGGGCAGCAGCGCCTTGAACTCCACGCCGGGCCGGGGCAGCTCGCCCTCGACCACGGCCAGTGCCTCGGCGATGCCCTCGCCGGTGCGAGCGCTCACCACCACCGAGTGCGGCTCCGCGCGCTGCAACCGGGCCAGGACCAGCGGGTCCGCGGCGTCGGCCTTGTTGATGACGATGATCTCGGGCACGTCGGAGGCGCCGATCTCCGCGAAGACCTCCCGCACAGCAGAGATCTGGCCCTCCGGGTCGGGGTGCGAGCCGTCCACGACGTGCAGGATCAGGTCGGCGTCCGCGACCTCCTCCAGCGTCGAGCGGAAGGCCTCGACGAGCTGGTGGGGCAGGTGCCGCACGAACCCCACGGTGTCGCTCATCGTGTAGATGCGGCCGTCGTCTGTCGTCGTGCGGCGGGTGGTCGGGTCGAGCGTCGCGAACAGCGAGTCCTCGACGAGCACACCCGCGTCGGTGAACCGGTTGAGCAGCGAGGACTTGCCAGCGTTGGTGTAGCCCGCGATCGCGACCGCCGGGATCTGGTGCCGCTGCCGCTCCTGCCGCTTGGTGTCGCGGGTGCCCTGCATCTCCTTGAGCTCGCGGCGCAGCTTGGCGATCCTGGTGTTGATCCGGCGCCGGTCGGTCTCGATCTTGGTCTCGCCCGGGCCGCGACCGCCGATGCCGACTCCGCCGGCTGCCCGGCCGCCGACCTGGCGGGACAGGTTGCCACCCCAGCCGCGCAGCCGCTGCTTCAGGTAGTTGAGCTGGGCCAGCTCGACCTGCGCCTGGCCCTCCTTGGACTTCGCGTGCTGGGCGAAGATGTCGAGGATCAACGCGGTCCGGTCGACCACCTTGACCTTGAGCCGGTCCTCCAGGTTGCGCAGCTGGCTGGGCGCCAGCTCGCCGTCACAGATCACCGTGTCCGCGCCGGTGGCCTCGACGATCTCGCGGATCGCGTCGACCTTGCCGCGTCCGACGTATGTCGCGGGGTCCGGCGACTGCCGGCGTTGGAAGATCGCCTCGAGCACCTGGGAGCCCGCCGTCTCGGCGAGGAGCGCGAGCTCGGCCATCGAGTTCTCGGCGTCCTCGACCGACCCGTCGGTCCAGACGCCGACCAGGACCACCCGCTCGAGGCGGAGCTGGCGGTACTCGACCTCGGTGATGTCCTCGAGCTCGGTCGACAGACCGGCGACCCGGCGCAGCGCGTGCCGCTCGGCGAGCTCCATGGCACCGGCCGTGGGCTCGTCCTCGGGGTCGGAGTCGGGGTCGGAGCCGGGGTCTGCCTCGAGGTCGGCAAGGTCGATCGAGGTGTCGGTGGGGTCGTCCAGTCGTCGGTGGCCTCGAGCTCGGGGTTCAGCGAGAAGTCGCGTGCGTTCGTCATACGCCCTCCAGCGTACGGGCGGGCTCCATGGGCCGCACCCGCGTTTCCTGGTCCGCGTGGGCCGGGGCGATCCGGCTCAATCGTCCACCAGGGGGTTGCGGATCCTGACGCCGCGGAGCTCGGACCCCGTCGCCAGGTCCTCGGTCCACAGTTCCTCGCAGCCTGCCTCTCGTGCTGCGGTCACGATCAAGGCATCCCACACCGAGAGCTGATGACGCACGGAGAGCGCGATCGCTCGCTCCACGAGCGCCGCGTCGGTGCCGACGACAGGGAGCCGGCACAGCGACGTGATGACCTCGGCCGCTGCCGGCTCGGGCAGCGCGGGCCTCAGCTTGCGCGTGAGCACGACGTACAGCTCCAGCAGGACGTGGGTGCTGATGACGAACTCATGGTCTGGCCTGGCAAGGGCCGCCCGGACCTTGCGCTGCTTGTCGGGTGTCCCCGAGTCGAGGTCGTAGGCGAGGATGTTGGTGTCCAGGAAGACCCTAGGCACGTCGTCGATCCTCAGACACGCTGCAGATCCTCGCGAGTCCAGGTCCGTTCGCCACTCTCGCTGCCCAGCGCATGAGCGTCGGCGACCGCTTCGATCGAGGCGAAGACGTCACCGGCTCGGCTGTCTTCGGCATATCGACGCAAGGCCTCAGCCAGCATCGCGTTGACCGACTCCCCGCGCTGCAGGGCACGCACTCGGGCCCGTCGCAGCGTCTCCGCATCCACGGTGATTGTCAGGTTGGGCACGCAGTCAGGGTGACGCTGATCTCGTGTAGCACGACCACGATCGAGTTCCAACGCATGATCTGCGCGAGCGCACTATTTGCGTATCCGCAGTTTATGCGGCATGCTGACTTCATGACACCCGACCCGAAGTCTCTCGACGCCGTCCGCGACGCTCTCGCTGCCGCGAACGGTCTCGACGCTGACGAGGCGCTGCCGCACCTGCGGGAGGCGTCCGACCGGCTGACCGCGCTCATCGACGAGTCGATGGCCGAGGCGCTGCTGCAGGGGAAGGTGTCGCTGCGCTCGGCAGGCGCTCGCGCCGGGATGACCGAGAACGCCGTACCACCTCGGCTGGCTCGGACCCAGGCCCTGGGCGCGTACGCCAACGAGGACGGCCGCGTCACCGCGGCCGGGATCGAGCGCGCGAAGTACGACCACGAGTCGGGAACGCCGAAGCCGGCCCCCGCACCCGCGGCTCCACCCATGCGGTTCAAACCGCGCCGCCCCAGCTGAGGGCCGACCGAAGGAGTTCCCGATGACCAGATCCGACCTGACCCACCTCTACTTCCTGCTCGACCGCAGCGGCTCGATGCAGTCCATCAAGTCCGACATCGAGGGCGGCTTCGCGGCCTTCGTCGAGGAGCAGCGCACGGGCGTCGGCGAGTGCCGGGCCACGCTGGCGCAGTTCGACGACGTCTACGAGGAGGTGTACGCCGACCGGCCGGTCGGCGACGTACCCCCGCTCGATCTGCAGCCGCGCAACATGACCGCGCTCCACGACGCGATGGGCCGGCTGATCACCGACGCCGGTGCGAAGCTCGACGCGCTGCCCGACAGCGAGCGGCCGGGCACCGTGATCGTGGCGATCATGACCGACGGCCTGGAGAACGCCAGCAAGGAGTGGACCAGGGCATCGATCAGGGCGCTGGTGAGCCAGCAGAGCAACACCTACGGCTGGACGTTCATGTACATGGGCGCCGACCAGGACGCCGTGGAGGTGGGCGAGTCGCTCGGTGTCGCCAAGGACCTGGCCGTCACCTATTCGCGTGGCAAGTCGCGCGAAGCCATGGGCGTGGCCTCGGGCAAGATCGCCAAGCTGCGTGCGGCGCGGATCTCTGCGCCGGCCGCGGCGATGGAAGCGTTCACCGAGGACGAGCGGTCCTCGCTCGCCGACTGACCGGCGCCCTACTTCGGCGGCATCCGGATGCCGCCGTCGACGCGCACCACCTCGCCGTTCATGTAGGAGTTGGTCAGGCACTCGACGACCATGCTGGCCAGCTCTTCAGGGGTCCCGAGCCGCTTCGGGAACAGCACGCTCTCACCGAGCTTGGCCTTGAACGCCTCGGACTCGGGGCCCTCGCCGTAGATCGGGGTGTCGATGAGTCCCGGGGCGACGGTGTTGAGGCGGATGCCTGACGCGGAGAGGTCGCGCGCGACCGGGAGGGTCATGCCGACGACGCCGCCCTTGGAGGCGGAGTACGACGCCTGGCCGATCTGTCCGTCGAAGGCGGCCACGCTGGCCAGGTTGACGATGGCGCCGCGCTGGCCGTCCTCGTCGGGCTCGTTGCGGCTCATCACGGTGGCGGCCTGCCGCACCATGTCGAAGGTGCCGATGAGGTTGATCGCGATGACCTTCGAGAACGCGGCGAGGTCGTGCGCGGACTCGATCTGGCCGTCCCGGCCGATGGTCCGCTGGGCCCAGCCGATGCCGGCGGAGTTGACCACCGCGCGCAGCGGGGCGATCTCGCCGGCGGCGTTCACCGCAGCGGTGATCTGGTCGGTCTGCGTAACGTCGACCAGCGCGAAGACGCCTTTGATCTCCTCGGCGAGCGCCTCGCCCTTGTCGGCCTGGAGGTCGGCGACCACGACGGTCGCGCCCTGGGCGGCGAGCTGACGGGCGACTGCGGCACCGATGCCCGACGCCGCGCCGGTGACGATGGCGGAGCTGTTGCTGATGTCCATGGGCCGGAGCATAGGGGTGGCCACGGGGTCTGCTCGGTGGGGGCTGGCAGGGTGGGGACCGTGGATGCCACCTCTCGACCTCGGGTCCGTGCGAACGGCGCGTTGACCTCCAGCCTGACCGTGGCAGTGGTGCTGGCGTGGCTCAACGGGTTGCTGGTCCGCATGGTCAGCGTCGACGTGCAGTTCTTCGGCGAGACCGCCGACCGCAGCGACTACCGGGTCGCGGCCGGAGCGGGGCTGATGACGGCGGCGCTGCTGCTGGCCGGCGTCTTCGCGCTCCATGTGCTGGGCGCCCCGCGCTGGCTGCTCTTCCTGACCGGCGCCGGGGTCGGCACCCAGATAGCACTCGGCGTCACGGCCTGGTGGAGCTCTCGCGCCGTCGAGGACACCGTCATCCTCACGAAGTCGGCCTGGGACGGGGTCAGGGACGTGTTCGTCTTCCCCGGGTCGTGGCTGTTGCTGGTCGTGCTGGCGCTGGCGGCCGTGGCCGCGCTCACAGGTCGGTCGTCCCCCGGGCAACGACCACCGCCGGCCCGGTGAGCAGCACCCGGTCGTCGGCGGTCCACGTGACGGTGAGGGTCCCGCCCGGTACGTCGACCCGGTAGGCCACGTCGGCGCCACCAGGCCGGTCGTCGGCGGCTGCTGCGGCGGCCACGGCGGCAGCGCAGGCGCCGGTGCCGCAGGAGCGGGTCTCGCCCGAGCCGCGCTCGTGCACGCGCATCGCAACGTGCTGCATCCCGCTGCGGACCACGAACTCGACGTTGACCCCGTCGGGGTAGATCGCCGGGTCGTGGGTCGGCGCCTCCCGCAGTGAACCCGCCTCTGCAAGGTCCTGGACGAAGACCACGGCATGGGGGTTGCCCATGTCCACGTGCCGCGCCTCGAGCTCCCGGTCACCCACCCGGACCGTGGTCTCGCCGAGGAGCTTCGGCGTGCCCATGTCGACGGTGATCAGGTTGCCGTCGACGGTCAGCGTCTTCACGCCGTCGCGGGTGTCCACCCGGATCGGCGTCGACCCGTCGGCAAGGTCTTCGTCGACCAGGTAGCGCACGAAGAGCCGGATGCCGTTGCCGCACATCTCCGAGAAGGAGCCGTCGGAGTTGCGGTAGTCCATGAACCAGTCCGCGTCTGGTCCGGAGGCCCGGACCACCCGCAGGACTCCGTCGCCGCCGATGCCGGCCCGGCGGTCGCAGAGCGCGCGGACCCGGTCGGCCATGACCTGGTCGGAGAGCTCACCGTGGACGCTGCCGTCGAGGTCCGGCAGGAGGACGAAGTCGTTCTCGGTGCCGTGCCCCTTGAGGAAGGCGTAGCTCACTGCGCGTACAGCCCCTTGGCGTAGTTCTCCGGGGCGTAGTAGTCGTCCAGCTGCTCGACGGTCATGCCGGTCCGCTCGACCTCCTTGGCGATCAGCGCGCGCCGGGGGACGCTGGCCTCGGGGTCCCAGGTCTCCGGCTTCCAGATCCCGGAGCGGAGGAACGCCTTGGCGCAGTGGAAGAAGACGTCCTCGATCTCGACGACCACCGCGAGCACCGGCCGGTGTCCCTTGACCACCAGCTCGTCGAAGAACGGCGCGTCGCTGACCAGCCGGGCCCGGCCGTTGATCCGCAGGGTGTCGCCGCGGCCGGGGATCAGGAAGTTCAGCCCGACGTGCGGGTTGGCCAGGATGTTCTTGTAGCCGTCGGCCCGCTTGTTGCCCGGCCGCTCCGCGAGCGCGATCGTGCGGTCGTCGATCACGTGCACCAGCTGGCCGGGCGGGTCGCCCTTCGGGGAGGCATCGCAGTTGCCGTCCCGATCCGAGGTCGCCATCACGCAGAACGGCGAGGCGGCCAGCCAGTCGCGGTCGACCGGCAGCAGCGCCGGCCGGCCCTTGTTGGCGGCCCGCTCGTGCGGCGTACCGAGCAGCCCGACGAGCTCGTCCATGGTGTCGATGGACGTCCAGGTCTGCGGCAGCTCGGTCGCGGTCACCCCTCAAGGGTAGGGGTCAGCGCACGCCTACTTCGGGTTGACCACCGTGGCCGCTCCCCCGCCGCGACGGGTCTGCTCGGCCGCGACGGTGAGCAGCCCGCCCGGACCGAACTCGATCGCGGTGGCAGCGCCGATCTCGGCCGCGGACGTGCCGGGTGCCCCGGCCGGTGCGAAGGCATGGCCGAGCGCGGTCAGGGCCGCGCCATAGAGGTCGACGTAGGCCTGTTCGGCACTGACTGGATGTCGGTTGGACGGGGCGGCCCGCGGTGCGGCGACCGCCGCCTCAAGCGTCATCCCGAGGTCTAGCCGGTTGACCAGGATCCTGAGCACGGTGGTGATGATCGTGGAGCCACCGGGCGAACCGACCGCCAGCAGGGGCTTCCCGCCCTGCAGGACGATCGTCGGTGACATCGAGCTCCGCGGCCGCTTGCGGGGCTCGATCCGGTTGGGGTCGGCCGGGTCGTAGACCGCAGTGAAGTCGGTCAGCTCGTTGTTGAGCAGGAAACCGCGGCCCGGCAGCACGATCCCGGAGCCGCCGGTCGCCTCGATGGTCAGCGTGTACTCGACGACGTTGCCGGCCTTGTCGGCGACCGTGAGGTTGGTGGTCTCGACGTTCTCGGTGTCGGGGGCCACCTCGCCCTTGCTGGTCGGGGTGGCGCAGTTGCCGTCGGACGCCGCGACGTTGCCCGCGGCAACCGGTGGCGTGAAGGCGAGCGCGAGGTTGATCTTGCAGGCCCGCTCCGCGGCGTAGGTGTCGGAGAGCAGCGTGTCGACCGGGACGCTCTGGTCGCCGACGTACTTGGCGCGGTCGGCGAAGGCGAGGTGGGCGGCCTCGATGATCAGGTGCTGCACCTGCACAGGCGTGAGCGCCTTCAGGTCGTAGCGCTCGAGGATGTTGAGCGCCTCCCCGACGGTGGTGCCGCCGCTGGAGGAGGGTGGCATGCCGTAGACGTCCAGCCCGCGGTAGCCGACGTGCGTGGGCCGGTGCTGGATGACGTCGTAGGCCCTGAGGTCACTGACCTTCATCTTGCCGGTCGGTACCGGCAGGTCGGTGCGGCCGCTCAGCGGTGGCTTGCGCGTGGTCTTGGCCAGCTCCCGGGCCAGCGGGCCGGTGTAGAACGCCCGGATGCCGCGCTCTGCGAGCAGGTCGTAGGTGTCGGCCAGCTGCGGGTTGCGGAAGGTGCTGCCGACCTTGGGCGCCTTGCCGTGCCGCAGGAACAGCTTGCGCGACGACGTGAAGGTGTTGAACCGCTCGGCGTTGTCGTCGGTCTGCAGGTTGAACGTCTTGTCGACCCTGAAGCCGTTGCGGGCCAGGGCGCTCGCCGGCGCGAGGAGCTCGGCCAGGGGCATCGATCCCCACCGGTTGAGCGCGGCGTGCCAGGTGGCCGGCGTGCCGGGCACACCGACCGAGACGCCGCTGGTGATCAGCTCCGGGGTGAAGTTGTAGGGCTTGCCGGTGGCCGGGTCGATGAACGCGTCGTGCTTCATGGCCGCCGGGGCCGTCTCGCGGCCGTCGAGCGTCTTGACCTTCTTCTTCTTGGCGTCGTAGTAGACGAAGTAGCCGCCGCCGCCGATTCCGGCGCTGTACGGCTCGGTGACGCCGAGGGCGGCGGCGGTGGCGATCGCGGCGTCGACGGCGTTCCCACCCTCCTTCAGCACCCGCAAGCCGATCCGGGACGCGTGGGCGTCGACCGAGGTGACCGCACCGCCGCGGCCGATGACGGTGGCGGCCTTGCGCGGCGACTCTTCGACGCGCTGGCCGCTGGGTGCGGGCGGGGCCGCCGCCCCGTCAGCAGTGGGGACCTGGAGCGCGGTCACGGCGAGCGCGGCGGCCAGGCTGGGGACGAGCAGGTGCGTACGACGCATGAGGGACCTCCCGAGACGATCCCCTGCACAGTAACCACCGGGGCCGCTGTTAGTCCCGGCGCAGTCCCGGGTGGGTGCGGAGCACCGGCATCAGCAAGGTGCGCGGGGTGAGCTGGGCGAAAGCCGCCGCGACCCGGTTGGCGGCACCCGGGATGACGACCATGCGGCCGCGGTCCAGCCCGTCGACCGCCGCCTTCGCGACCTCGGCGGCGTCGATCCACATCACCGACGGCAGCGCCTTCTCGGCGTCTTCCTTGGTGAACCCGGCCCGCTCGCCGAAACCGGTGTGCACGGGCCCCGGGCACAGGCAGGTCGCAGTGACCCCGCTGCCCTTGAGCTCGCCCACCAGGGACTGGGTGTAAGAGAGGACGAAGGCCTTCCCGGCGCCGTAGGCCGCCTGCCCGGGCAACGGCTGGAACGCCGCGGTCGACGCGACGTTGAGGATCGCTCCCCGGCCTCGCTCCACCATCCCGGGCAGCAGCCGGCTGCACAGGTCCACGACCGCGGCGACGTCCACCTCGACCATCATCAGCTCGGCGTCCGGGTCGGACTCGGAGACGCGACCCATCGTCGAGAAGCCCGCGTTGTTGATCAGGATGTCCGGGGTGACCCCGAGCGCGGCGATCCGGTCCGCGAGCGCGGCGCGGGCCGTGCGGTCGGCCAGGTCGGCGGAGAGAACGTCGGCCCGGCCGCCCGCCGCGACGATCTCGTCGGCCAGCGACCGCAGCTTGTCCTCGCTGCGTGCCACCAGGATGACCCGGTGTCCGCGGTCGGCCAGCTCGCGGGCGATCTCGGCGCCGATGCCGGAGGAGGCGCCGGTGACGACGGCGGCACGGTCGGGTCCGGGCTCGGGCAGGCTCATGCCGGTCGAGCCTAGGGGTCTAGGTGCGCGGCCCCACCACGTCGTACCGGGCAGCGATGAACGCCTTGTTCTGGTGCACCTCGGCCAGCCGGAGGTCGAAGCGGCGCGGGAACAACGGCCGCCCCGCGCCCAGGGTGACCGGCGCGATGTAGCAGATCACCTCGTCCAGCTTGCCGGCCTCGGCGAACTGGGCGGCCAGATCGCCGCCGCCGACCACCCAGACGTCCTTGCCGCCGGCAGCGGCCACCAGCTGGTCGTGAAGCGGCGCGACGTCGCCCTGTGCGAAGCGGATGTCGGCGCCCTCGAGTGCTGGGTGCTCGCGGTGGCTGACCACCCAGACGGGCAGCTTGTATGGCCACGACTCACCCGTCTGGGCGTTGTGCCTCAGGATCCATTCGTAGGTCGTCGCGCCCATCACGATCGCGCCGATCCGGGCGATGAACTCCTCGTAGTTGAGCGGCCCCTTCTCGTCCTGGTCCTGCACGAACAGCCAGTCCAGCGAGTCGTGCTCGTCGGCCAGGTAGCCGTCCAGCGTGGTGGCGGTGTAGTAGGTGGTGCGGCTCACTGGTCGACCCCGGTGGGCTCGCCGTGCCTGGCCCGAAGCCAGTTGATCGGGTCGCCGCTGTCGACCTCGCGTCCGCACGTCCGGAGCAGGTGCCGGGCCAGCTGGCGGCGGTGAGCAGAGAACGTCAGGACGTGCGCGATGACGCTGCTCATGACGAAGCTCTCCGGCGGGTCGCACAAGGCGTCGATCAGGCGGTCGTCCCAGGCGCCGCGCCGGTCGATGTCGCGCACGGTGGCCAGCCAGCGCGCCGCGCTGTCGTCGTGCCGGTCGAGCAGGGTGCCGACGTCGTCGGCCCGCTCCGGCGGGAAGTCCGTGCCCTCGATCGCAGCAAGCCAGACCTCCTTGGTGAACACCAGGTGTGTGAGCACGTCGGCCACCGACTCGTCCTTGCCGTCAAAGCCGAGCACCGTGTTGCCGGGCAGGTGCGGGCGCCGGTAGTCCTCGTCGGGCAGCTGCTTGGCCACCTCGAGGAGGGCTCGGACGTCGTCGAGATCGTGCTCGACCAGCTGTTCGGTCAGAGGGCTCATGGTCTGCTCCTTGGCGTGCACCCACAGGGACGTGGGCGGGTGGAAGTGGATCCCGTTGGGGGCGGGCAGCCAATGGCTGCCGGAGTCGTTGGCGGCGGCGCTCGGCACGTGCCCGAAGGACCTGGCAAACGCGCGGCTGAAGCCCTCGACCGACTCGTAGCCGGCCGCGAAGGCGGTATCGGTCACCGACGCGCCCTGGCGCAGCTGCCAGGCCGCCCGCTCGAGCATGACCCGGCGCTTCATCGCGACCGGCGGCTCGCCGACGTTGCGGGAGAACTGGCGGCTGAAGTGGTACGGCGAGGAGAACGCGTCGCCCGCCATGTCGTCGAGGCTGTGGTTGTCCTCGTCCAGCACCGCGTCCAGCAGCTCGCGCAGCCGGTCGCGGCCTCCAGGAGAGGGTTCGTACTCCTCGCTCATGCGACCAGTCTGACCTCACCGGTAGCCGGCCGGCCCGACCGATCTTGCTCAGACCGCGGTGACGGCCTTGAGTGCCTTGTCCACCAGCTCGGGGTCGTCGTGGCGCAGCCAGACGATGCGCGGGTCCTTGCGGAACCACGAGTCCTGGCGGCGGGCGAAGCGGCGGGTGGCCGTCGCGGTCTGCGCCATGGCCTCCGCCTCGGTGAGCTCGCCACGCAGGTGGGCGACCACCTCGCGGTAGCCGATCGCGCGCGGCGCCGTACGTCCCTCGGCGAGCCCGTGGTCGAGGAGGTGGCGGACCTCGTCGACGAACCCGGACGCGAACATTGCGTCGACTCGCTCGGCGATCCGCTTGTCGAGGGTCTCGCGGTCGATGTCCACGCCGATCTGGACCGTGTGCGGGTCGGCGTACTCGAGGCGCGGCAGGCTGGCGCTGAACGGTCGCCCGGTGAGGTCGCCGACCTCGAGGGCACGGACGATCCGGCGGCCGTTCTCGGGCAGGATGCTCGCGGCCGCGTCGGGGTCGCGGTCGGCGAGCACGGCGTGCAGTGCGGCCGGGCCGCGCTCGGCGAGCTGCTGCTCCCAGCGCTCGCGTAGGTCGTCGTCTGTGCCCGGGAAGTCGAACCGGTCCAGGATCGCCCGGGTGTAGAGCGCCGAGCCGCCGACCAGCACGGGCGTCGTACCGGCACCGCGGAGCCGCTCGATGACGTCGCGGGCCCAGTCCTGGAACTCGGCCACGGTGGCGGGTTCGCGGACGGTGAGGGTGTCGAGGAGGTGGTGCGGGATGCCGCGTCGCTCACTCGCGGGGAGCTTGGCGGTCCCGATGTCCATCCCGCGGTAGACCTGCATCGCGTCGGTGTTGACCACCTCGCCCCCGAGCCGCTCGGCGAGGTCCAGGGAGAGCCCGGTCTTGCCCGACGCGGTGGCGCCGACAACAGCCACGATCGGGACCGTTTTCAGGGCTCGGGGCATGTGGCTAGTGTGGCAAGCACGTGGCGCCATCGGGGTGCTGCCAGAGCACTTAGGAGCACGGTATGGGCTTCCTCGACGACGCAAAGGACAAGATCCAGGACCTCCTCGACGGGAACGACGACAAGGTCGAAGAAGGCGTCGACAAGGCTGCCGACGTCGCCGACGACAAGACCGGCGGCGAGTACACCGACCAGATCGACAGTGGGGCGGAGCAGGCCAAGGACGCGCTGGGCGTTGACGACCCGGCTCCTCCGGCGGCTACCGAGCCTCCGGCTGACGAGACCACGCCCCCGGCTCCTCCCGCCTGATCGCCGAGGCACCCGCTTCCTCGTGACGTCGGTCGGGATCGAGGAGCGGTTCGTCGTCGTGCCGGCGGCGTACGTGTTCCTGCTGCGCCACGGCGCCAACGGAACCGACGTGCTCCTGCAGCTGCGCCAGAACACCGGCTACATGGACGGCTACTGGGCGGCGGCTGCCGCCGGACACGTCGAGAAAGGCGAGACGGCGTACGACGCCGCCCATCGCGAGGCGCGCGAGGAGCTCGACATCGGCGACCTGCACCTGTCGTTCGTGACCACGATGCAGCGCACTCGTGGCGGCGAGCCGATCGACGAGCGGGTGGACTTCTTCTTCACCGCCTGGTCGTGGTCCGGGGACCCCCGCATCGTCGAGCCGGCCAAGTGCGCCGAGCTCGCGTGGTTCCCTCTGGACGCACTGCCGGATCCGGTGGTGCCGCACGAGCTGCGGGTGCTGCACGGCATCATCGGAGGCGACCTGTCGCCGTACACGACGTTCGGATGGGAACCAGGAGAGATCGATGAGTGACGACCAACCGACCCAGACCGGGGAGCTCGGGGCGATGCCGGACGCCGAGACCGAACCGCGCGAGCCCAACCCCGGAGGCGTGGACTCGCTGCCCGACGATGCGGACAACATCGCGGCCGACCTCGACCCGGAGAAGAACCCGGCCGTCGACGAGTCGCCCGACCCGCTCAAGAAGGCGTTCTCCGAGAGCGAGGACACCGACACCGAGGCGACCAAGTCCGACGACTCCGGCGAGGACGTGCCTCCCGAGGAGGAGTCCCCGGCCTGAGCCGGGGTACCGCTCCCCCATGAGCGGACACGAGCAGGACACCGACATCCGCGACTCGACGCCGAACTCGACCGGGCCTGATCGCGCCACCGGCGGCATGGGGGTCAGCAGCGAACGCGAGGGTCACACCGGTCCACGACAGGTCGCGACCGACGGCGTGAAGGACACCTCGCCCGCCGAGCCCGGCGCCGACGTTCCTCCTGAGCAGTCCGCGGGCAGCGTCGAGGAGAACCCGGACCCGGGCATCCCGCCCGCCGCCGGCTACCCGAGCCTGGACCCGCGCTCGAAGGACAAGCCGTACAAGGACGCCGAGGGCTGAGCCACTCGGTGGTTGAGGAGGTCGTTCTGCGACCGTCTCGATCCGGTGGTGCGCGCCTTCCTCAACCAGCGGTGGTGCAGACAGTTCCCTCTGGCAGTGGCGCGGGAACGCCGAAGCCGGGCATGCCGAGCCCCACACCCGCACGTTCCGGCGCCTTGGTCCGCGCCATCCACGCATCGCCCGACCGGGTCCGCCTGACCTCGACGGGGCCGTCGGCGACCAGGTGGTGCGGGGCGGCGTAGGTGATCCCGACGGTGGCGACGTCGCCGGGGCGAACCTCCACGTCGGGCGCGGTGAAGTGCACGAGCCGGTTGTCGGGGGCGCGGCCGGAGAGGCGGTGCGTCGCGGCGTCCTTGCGGCCCTCGCCCTCGGCGACCATGACGTCGAAGCGGCGACCGACCTGACGCTTGTTCTCGGACCAGGCGACGTCGTCGGCCAGGGCGACCAGCCGCTGGTAGCGGTCCTTCACGACGGCGGGCTCGATCTGGTCGGGCAGCGTGGCCGCCGGCGTACCGGGGCGCTTGGAGTACTGGAAGGTGAACGCGCCGGAGAACCGCGCCCGCTCCACCACCTCGAGGGTGGCCCGGAAGTCGGCCTCGGTCTCACCGGGGAAGCCGACGATGATGTCGGTGGTGATCGCCGCGTCGGGGATCGCGGAGCGGACCCGGTCGATGATGCCGAGGTACTTCTCCTGGCGGTAGGAGCGACGCATCGCCTTCAGCACCCGGTCGGAGCCGGACTGCAACGGCATGTGCAGGCTCGGCATCACGTTGGGCGTCTCGGCCATGGCGTCGATGACGTCGTCGGTGAACTCGGCGGGGTGCGGGCTGGTGAACCGGACCCGCTCCAGGCCCTCGATCCCGCCGCAGGCGCGCAGCAGCTTGGAGAAGGCCTGCCGGTCGCCGAACTCGACGCCGTACGCATTGACGTTCTGGCCGAGGAGCGTGATCTCGCTGACCCCGTCGGCCACCAGCGCCTCGACCTCGGCCAGGATCTCGCCGGGGCGGCGGTCCTTCTCCTTGCCGCGAAGCGCCGGGACGATGCAGAACGTGCAGGTGTTGTTGCACCCGACCGAGACCGACACCCAGGCGGCGTACGCCGACTCGCGCTTGGTCGGGAGCGTCGAGGGGAACACCTCGAGCGACTCGAGGATCTCGACCTGGGCCTCCTCCTGCACCCGCGCGCGGTCCAGGAGAGCGGGCAGCGACCCGATGTTGTGCGTCCCGAATACGACGTCCACCCACGGCGCCTTCGCGGTGATGGTCGCCCGGTCCTTCTGGGCCAGACAGCCGCCGACCGCGATCTGCATGCCGGGTCGTTTCGCCTTGACCGGCGCAAGGTGCCCGAGGTTGCCGTAGAGCTTGTTGTCCGCGTTCTCCCGCACGGCGCAGGTGTTGAAGACCACCACGTCTGCTTCGTCGCCAGCAGGCGCTGCGACGTACCCCGCCTCCTCGAGCAGCCCGCTGAGCCGCTCCGAGTCGTGGACGTTCATCTGGCACCCGTAGGTGCGGACCTGGTAGGTGCGCATGACCGGTCAAGGGTAGGCCGGTTCGGCACAGTGCTCGATTCTTCGGGGCCAAACTCGACGGTGGCGCTAGCGTGCCTCAACCGTCCCCCAGCCACGCGAGGTGTGCCAATGCCCTATCTGATCGAGAACGCCGACAGCCTGATGGTCCTGGGCGACACCGAGGGCATCCTCGGCATGAAGCGGATGGAGAAGGCCATCAACAAGATCGAGTCCGACGGCTACCAGCTCACGTTCGTCAGCGACGGCTACTTCATCTTCCACAAGCAGGGCGGCTGGGGCGGATCGACGTAATCTCGGGGCATGTTCCTGCCGAGCATCCCCAAGGACGTGGATGACGAGACGTACCGCAGGATCGCGCGCTCGTTCTACGTCGTCCGGATGGTGCGGTATGCCCTGCTGCTCGTCTTCTTCGTGGTGTTCCTGGTCGCAGTCGAGCTCGGCGGGTGGCCGCAAGCGGCGGCAGTCGTCGTCGGCATCGCCATGCTCGCGGTGGTGGGCCTGATGGTGGCGACCCGGCACCGCTACCTCAACGGGCAGCGGTCTCCGTCGCCGCCGCCTTCGGCGTCACCCACAGGTTGATCACGCCTTCGATGACGACGGTGCCGTCCTTGCGTACGCCGCGGACGCGGACCGGCAGGTCGGGGTCGTCGGAGGTCCACTGGCCGGCGTCGGTCTCGGCGATGCAGGTGATGTCGCCGCTCGCCTTCGCCGTGTAGGAGACCTGCATCCCCTTGGGGATCCACCGTTTGTCCGCGGGGATGGTCACCTCGGCGAGCGCCCCCATGGCGGCCTCGAGCCCGTTGCAGAGGGCGATCGCGTGAACGGTGCCGATGTGGTTGTGGACGCCGCGGCGGTCCGGGATCACGAGCTCGGCGTGGTTGGGCTCGATGACAGTGAACCGCGGGCGGATCGAGCAGAAGTACGGCGCCTTCTGGGTGAACGCCAGGGAGAACGCGCGGGCCCCGAGCAACGGCCCGACCACGGGCACCGCGCGGGACTTCTGCCACAGGGAGAGGATCTGGCTCATGTCCCTATGTTACTCATGAGTAGAACTGAGTTCGAGGCTGGGCCTAGGCCAGGGACAGGAAGAACCGCTCCAGCTGGTCGAGGTCTTCTTCTGAGACCGCGCCGACGCGGGCCGCCTCGCGCATCTCCGCGGCGATGATCGCGAAGCCGGCGCGGTCGAGCGCCCGGGAGACGGCCTTGAGCTGGTTCACGATCTCCTGGAGGTCCCGGCCCTCCTCCAGCATGCGGAGCACGCCCGACAGCTGTCCCTGCGCGCGTTTGATGCGGTTCACGACCTGAGTCGTACCTGCGGACGTCGGTGTCGCTGCCTGTGTCATGCCAGCATCACTCCCCCCGAGATAGACGGTCTGGCTTGTTGACGGTCTCGCCCGGTCCAACGTCGTGTCAACCAGACGGTTACGGCTTTCGAGAGAGACGAAGGCGTCAGGTCAGGCCAGGAGTTCGACCCGGTTGCCGTGTGAATCCCCCGTATGCACCCTCCGGTACCCCGGGAAGGTGTCCTGCTCACGTCGGCACCCGGGCGACTGCGAAGACCCGGCGGAACGGCAGCAGCACGGTGCCGTCGGCACGGACCGGGTATGCCGCCGCCAAACGCCGCTTGAACTCCGTCTCGAACGACGCCCGCAGGTCCTCCGGGAGCGCCTGGAGGGTCGGGCGCGCGCCGGTGCCCGACACCCAGGTGAAGACCGGGTCGGACCCGCTGAGCACGTGCAGGTACGTCGTCTCCCAGGTGTCGGGCGCGCAGCCGGCCGCGGTCAGGGCGTCGTAGTAGTCCGGGGGGTCGTGCGAGTCGGGCACCGCGACTCCCGCCGTGAACATGGCGTACGGCGCCTCGGCGGCCAGCTCGCGTCGGATCGTGTGGCTCGGCTCGTCGAAGTTCCCCGGCACCTGGAAGGCGAACCATCCGCCCGGTGCCACCGCCGCGACCAGCGACGGCAGCAGCTCCAGGTGTGCCGGCACCCACTGCAGCGTCGCGTTGGAGACCAGCACGTCGACCGGACGCTCGGGGCGCCAGTCGCGCAGGTCGGCGACGTCGTAGTCCACGCGCTGACCGAGACCGCGGGCCTTCTCGATCATCTCCCGGCTGGAGTCGAGACCGACCACGTGCGCGTCCGGCCACCGCTCGGCGAGCAGGCCGGTGAGGTTGCCCGGCCCGCAGCCCAGGTCGACCACCTGACGCGGCCCTGCGGCGCCCACCCGGGCGAGCAGTTCGACGAAGGGCCGACCGCGCTCGTCGGCGTAGGTGAGGTAGCGGTCCGGGTCCCAGGTGTGCGCCATCGCAGTCCCAACTATCTTGACATCAAGACATATCCATCCTCAACCCGAGGTGTCTCGATGTCAAGAATCTCGATCGAGCCCGTTATTCTGGGTGCATGCGCGATGAGGTCGACGAGCTCACCGAGGCGTGGGCGCGCGAGCGTCCGGACCTCGAGCTGGGGCCGGTCGCGGTGTTCAGCCGGATCTCGCGGCTGGCGCGTCACCTCGACCTCGCCCGCCGCGAGGCGTTCACGGCACACGACATCGAGTCATGGGAGTTCGACGTGCTCGCTGCGTTGCGCCGCGCGGGCTCGCCGTACGAGCTCTCCCCCGGTCGGCTGCTCCGCGCCACCCTGGTCACCAGCGGGACCATGACCAACCGGGTCGACCGGCTGGCCGACCGCGGTTTCGTCGAGCGGCACCCGGACCCCGACGACCGCCGGGGAGTGATCGTGCGGCTGACCCCCGAAGGCAAGGCGGCCGTGGACGGCGCCTTCACCGCGCTGATCGAGGCCGAGAAGGCATTCCTGGCCGAGCTGCCGGCACCCGAGCAGAAGCAGCTCGCCGGGCTGCTGCGGCGGTTGCTCACGCCGTTCGGCTAGTCCAGCACCTCGGCGACCTCGAGCCACTCGGACTCCAGCGCGCTGTGCTCTGCGGCGAGGGCCTGGAGCTCGGCGCCGAGCTGGGTCAGTCGCTCGTAGTCCTGCCCGGCCGCGACGATCGCGGCGTTCAGCTCGGCCTCGCGGGCCGCGACCCGCGCCAGCTGGCGGTCGATCCGGGCCATCGTCTTGCGGGCCGAGCGTTCCTCGGCCGAGCCTGTGGACGCCTTCTGGACATTTCGCGTGTCCCCCGTCGCCGAGTCGGGGTTACTGCGCATCAGTAACCCCGACTCGGCGTCGCGGAGGGCGTGTTGGCGGCGTTCGAGGTACTCCTCGACGCCGCGGGGGAGCATGGAGATCTGGCCGTCGTCGAGCAACGCCCAGACCGTGTCGACGGTGCGCTCGAGGAAGTAGCGGTCGTGGGAGACCACGACCAGGGTCCCGGGCCAGCCGTCGAGGAAGTCCTCGAGCACCGTGAGCGTCTCGATGTCGAGGTCGTTGGTCGGCTCGTCGAGAAGTAGCACGTTGGGCTCGCTGAGCAGCAGCCGGAGCAGCTGGAACCGGCGCCGCTCGCCGCCGGACAGGTCGCCGAGCCGGGCGGTGAGCCGGTCGCCGGTGAAGCCGAACCGCTCCAGCAGGGCCGAGGCGGTGACCTCACCGTCGGTGGTCCTGGTGACCCGGCGGATCGACTCGACGGTGGCCAGCACGCGAGCCTCGGGATCGAGGTCGTCGAGCTGCTGGGTGAGGTGCTCGATCGCGACCGTGCGGCCGTGCCGGACCCGCCCGGCGGAGGGTGCGAGCTCGCCGGCGAGCAGCGCGAGGACCGAGCTCTTGCCGGCGCCGTTCACGCCCACGAGCCCCACGCGGTCCCCCGGGCCGAGCCGCCAGGTCGCGTGGGTGAGCAGGTGTCGTTCGTGGGGCCGCTCGCCCCGCGTGAGATCGACGTCCTCGACGTCGATGACGTCCTTGCCGAGCCGCTGGGTCGCGAAGCGCTGCAGCTCCAGCCGGTCGCGCGGTGGAGGGACGTCGTCGATGAGGGCGTTGGCCGCCTCGATGCGGAACTTCGGCTTGGAGGTCCGGGCCGGCGGTCCCCGGCGCAGCCAGGCCAGCTCCTTGCGGACCAGGCTCTGCCGGCGCTGTTCGGTGGCCGCCGCCTGCCGCTGCCGCTCCGCCTGGGCCAGGACGTACGACGCGTAGCCGCCTTCGTAGACGTCGACGACGCCGTCGTGGACCTCCCACGTCCACTGGCAGACCGCGTCCAGGAACCACCGGTCGTGGGTGACCACGGCCAGCGCCGACGTACGACGGGCCAGGTGGTCGGCCAGCCACGCGACCGCCTCGACGTCGAGGTGGTTGGTGGGCTCGTCGAGGACGACGAGGTCGTGCGAGCCGAGCAGGAGCGCGGCCAGCGAGCAGCGGCGTCGCTCGCCGCCGGAGAGGCCGGCCACTGCCCGGTCGAGGGTGACCCCGGCGAGCAGGACCTCGACCACCTCGCGGGTCCGCGGGTCGGCGGCCCACTCGTGGTCGGAACGCCCCGCCAGCACCGCCTCGCGGACGGTGTGGGTGTCGACGAGCTCGTCGTGCTGGCGCAGGTGCCCGATCAGGAGCCCGCGCTGCCGGGACACCCGGCCCGAGTCGGCCGGCTCGAGGCCGGTCATCACGTCGAGGAGGGTGGTCTTGCCGTCGCCGTTGCGACCGACCACACCGATCCGCTCGCCGGCACCGACGCCGAGCGAGACGTCGGTGAGCAGCGGGCGGACGCCGTACGCCTTCGACACCCGCTCGAGGTTGAGCAGGTTCGCGGGGCCGCTAGGCATAGGTGACCACGTGCGCGCCGGCGACCGGCCCGTTCGCGACCAGGACGACCTCCTGGCCGGCGCCGGCCAGCTCGGCGGCCACCGCCCGGGCGTCGTCGGCACCGGTGGTCAGGAACAGGCAGCTCGGACCGGAGCCGGAGACCAGTCCCCGGAGCGCCCCGCTGCGCTCCCCCAGCGCCAACAGCTCGGCGAGGTCGGGGCGCAGGTCGACCGCAGCCTCCTCGAGGTCGTTGTGCAGCGCTCCGGCCAGGACGTCGGGGTCTCCGCTCGCGAGCGCGAGCAGGAGCGCCTTCGCGCTCGCGGGCTCCTCGGGCGCGTCGGGGTTGAGCTCGTCGTAGCGCCGGTAGACGGCCGGCGTCGACAGCCCCTCCCGGGACGGCACGACGACCCACCACCACGTCGAGAGATCGGTCACCGGCTCGACCAGCTCGCCGCGGCCGGTGCCGAGCGCCGTACCGCCGAGCAGGGCGAACGGCACGTCGCTGCCCAGCTGGGCGGCGATCGCGAGGAGGTCGTCGTCGGAGGTGCGCACGTCCCAGAGCCGGTCCAGCGCTACCAGTGCGGCGGCCGCATCGGCGGAGCCGCCCGCCATGCCGCCCGCGACCGGGATCGACTTGGCCACCGAGACCGCCGCGTGCGGCTCGACGCCGTGGTGGGCGGCGAGCAGCCGGGCCGCGCGGTCGACGATGTTGTCGCCGGTGACAGGTACGGCGTCGGGGTCGACCCAGTCCGGGACGGTGACGCCCAGGGTCCAGCCGGGCGAGCGCTCGACGTGGACGTCGTCGCAGAGCCCGACGGCCTGGTAGACGGTGACCAGCGGGTGGTAGCCGTCCTCCCGCGGCGCACCGACCCCGAGGTGCAGGTTGATCTTTGCCGGCGCCCGCACGGTGACGCTCAGCTGCCTGACGGTCATGCGGCCACCGGGTACAGCGCCTCGGCGATGCGCGCGAACGCCCCCACGTCGAGGACCTCGCCGCGCGCGGTGGGGTCGACACCGGCCGCGCGCAGGGCCGCCTCGGCGGCGTCGGCAGAGCCGGCCAGCCCGCGCAGCGCGCCGCGGAGCGTCTTGCGCCGCTGGGCGAAGGCCGCGTCGACGACGGCGAAGACCTGGCTGCGGGTGGCGGTCGTGGCCGGCGGGTCGCGGCGGGTCCAGGCGACCAGCCCGGAGTCGACGTTGGGCGCCGGCCAGAACACGCTGCGCGAGACCGTCCCGGCCCGGCGTACGTCGGCGAACCAGGCCGCCTTGACCGACGGGATGCCGTAGGTCCGCGAGCCGGGCGGCGCGGCCAGTCGATCGGCCACCTCTGCCTGGACCATCACCAGCCCCCGCTGGAGCGAGGGCAGCACTGAGAGGAGGTGCAGCAGCACCGGCACCGAGACGTTGTAGGGCAGGTTCGCGACCAGCGCGGTCGGCGGGGGTCCGGGGACGCCGTCGACCCGCATCGCGTCGCCGAGGACGACCTCGCAGCGGTGTGCGTGTCCACCGGCGTGCTCCTCGATGGTTGCGGGGAGCCGACCTGCCAGGAGCGGGTCGATCTCGATGGCGACGACCCGGCCGGCCTCCTCGAGCAGGGCCAGGGTCAGCGACCCGAGCCCCGGGCCCACCTCGACGACGACGTCGTCGGCGCCGACACCCGCGGCGCGCACGATGCGCCGCACGGTGTTGGCGTCGACGACGAAGTTCTGACCTCGTTGCTTGGTCGGTCGCAGCTCGAGCTCGGCCGCGATCCGGCGTACGTCCGAGGGACCCAGCAGTCGAACAGCGCCCTCGGTCACGTGGGGCAGGCTAGTTGCCCGTCACGTGGGGAGACCCAACTTGGCGGCGCAGGCCGGCCACGCGCCGTAGCCGCCCGATGCGTTGCGGAGCTTGGTCGCGATGCGGATCTGCTCCTCGCGGCTGTGCTGGCTGGGCAGGCCGGTGCCGCCGTAGCCGCGCCACGTGCTGAGGCTGAACTGGAGCCCGCCGTAGTAGCCGTTGCCGGTGTTGATGTGCCAGTTGCCCCCGGACTCGCACTCCGCGAGCCGGTCCCAGACGCCGTACGGCTGCTTGGTGCCGATCCGGACGATCTTGGCCCGCGGCTTCTTGAGCACCTCACGGACGTTCACGTGGCGGCTGACCACCTTGCCGTTCTGAAGGACGAACCGGTAGACGACGTCGCGGAGGCCGGGGCGTCCGTCGCGGACCAGCCTGGTCTCACCGGCGGCCAGCGAGTCGTCCTCCCGCTCGACGACCGGCGCAGCGAAGGCCTCGCGCGGCTTGTGCTTCTTCACGACCTTGGTGTGCACGAAACTGCTGGGCTTGGTGTCGCGAGCACTCCCACCGCCTTCGACCGTGGACGCGTCGGCGAGGGTGGTCGAGGTGCCTGCGAGCGCGACGGCGGTGAGGGTCCCGAGGACCGCTGCCCGCCCGCCCACGCGGCTGAGGACGTTCTGGAATTGCCTGTGCATGGGTCACGAATAGACCAGCGTTTCGGTACAGATAGCAAACCCTGACCCCCCGGTGTGACGTGGTCGACACCGGGCGTCAAGGGGCCTTGATGGGCCTACCAGGGCCCTCCGAAGGCCGCCTCGGTGTTCGTGTCGAGGGCGGCGCAGAGCTTGGTCAGGTCGTCTCCGCGCACCTGCGCCATGGCCCGCACGGTGAGCGGGACCAGGTAGGACGCGTTGGTGCGGCCGCGGTGCGGCATCGGGGTCAGGTACGGCGCATCGGTCTCCACCAGGACCCGATCCAACGGCGCGACCCGGAGCGCCTCGCGCAGCGGTTCGGCGTTCTTGAACGTCACCGTGCCGGCGAAGCTGAGGTGAGCGCCACGGTCGAGGCAGGCCCGGGCGAACGCGGCGTCGCCGGAGAAGCAGTGCATCACCCACCGCTCCGGCGCACCCTCCTCGTCGATCACCCGAAGGACGTCGTCGTGGGCGTCGCGGTCGTGGATGACCAGGGTCTTGCCCAGGCGCGTGGCCAGGTCGATGTGCCGCCGGAACGACTCCTCCTGCACGGCCCGTCCCTCGGCGCCGGTGCGGAACGTGTCGAGGCCCGTCTCCCCCACCGCGCGCACCTTGTCGTGCGCCTGCGCCAGCGCCTCGATCTCGGCCAGCGCTGCGTCGAGGTCGGACAGCCGCGGGGCCTCGTTGGGGTGAATGGCGACGCCCGCCACCAGGCCGGCGTGGTTCGTCGCGGCCTCGACCGCCCAACGCGCGCCGCGCAGGTCGCAGCCGATCTGCACGATGCGCGGTACGCCGACCGCCGCGGCCTCCGCGAGCGCCTCCTCGACCGGGAGCGCCGGCTCGTCGCCGCGCCCCATGTCCAGGTGGCAGTGGTTGTCGACGACCGGGTGCGGCAGCGGCTCCGGTGCCGGCGGGCGCCCGCTCATGTCGCGACGGAGTCGATCCGGTCGAGGATCGCCTCGGCCAGCGGCTTGGGCGCCTGCGTGGGGATCCAGTGGCTGACCCCCTCGAGGACCACGAGCTCGTAGGGGCCGGTGACGTGGTCGGCGCAGCGATCGACCGAGACGCGCCGCACGCCGATGTCGCCGTCGCTCCACACCATCGTGGTCGGCACGCCGACCGAGGTCGCGATCGCCTTCTGGTCGGTGAACGGCATGGCGCGATACCAGTTGAGCCCGCCGGAGAGCGCGCCGTAGTCCACGATCTCGCGGCGGAACCGCTCGAGGTCCGCCTCGGTCATCCCGCCGTTGCGCAGTCCCTGGTCGAACCGGCCGCCGGGCTTCGCGGCGAGCCGCTCGGGCAGGCGAGGGGTCTGGAAGGCGCCCATGTACCACGACGAGAAGAACTGGCGGCTGCCGAACATCGCGCGTCGGAAGGCTGCGGGGTGCGGCACCGACACCGCCGTGAGGCTCCGCACCAGCTCGGGCCGGTGCGCGGTGACCAGCCAGGCCGAGTTGGCGCCCCAGTCGTGGCCCACGAGGTGGACAGGTGGGCCGATCGTCTCGATCAGCGCGACCACGTCGCCCTCGAGCTTGTCCATCGTGTAGTCGCGGCGGTGCGAGGGCCGGGCGCCCGGCGAGTAGCCGCGCTGGTCAGGGGCATAGGTGCGCAGCCCGCGAGCGTGCAGCAGCGGGACGACGTCGCGCCAGCACGACGCGCGCTCGGGAAAGCCGTGCAGGAGCACCACCGGGTCGCCGTCGAGGGGTCCCTCGTCGTGGACGTCGAAGGTGAGGCTGTCGTGGCGGTACCGCAGCAGCCGGGTCACGGTTGGTGCACCAGGTTGTAGACCTCGCGCCGGGGCACCCCGGCCGCCCGGGCCACCTCCACGATCGCCTCCTTGCGGCTGATCCCAGTGGCCTCGCGCTCGGCCACCGCCGCGCGCAGGCTCTCGTCATCGGTCGGTACGTCGGCGCCGGGCGTCGCCCCTGCCACCACGATCGTCACCTCGCCGCGGACGCCCTCGGCGGCCCAGGCCACGAGCTCGGCGAGCGGGCCGCGGCGTACCTCCTCGTGGGTCTTGGTCAGCTCGCGGCAGACCGCGGCGGCGCGGTCGTCGCCCCACGCCTCGGCCATCGCCTCGAGCGCGGCCGCGGTGCGGTGTGGCGCCTCGAAGAAGACCAGGGTCCGC
The DNA here is from genome assembly GCA_963817125.1 of uncultured Actinomycetota bacterium. Classification (GTDB taxonomy): domain Bacteria; phylum Actinomycetota; class Actinomycetes; order Propionibacteriales; family Nocardioidaceae; genus Nocardioides. The sequence continues at coordinate 71,231 of CAWFNB010000012.1, read as the reverse complement.
TCCTCGTCCGCGAGGGCAGCGAGCCGCCGGGCCCGCTCGCCCCGCTTCCGGGGCAGGAACCCCTCGAAGCAGAACCGGTCCACCGGCAGGCCCGAGACCGCCAGCGCGGTCAGCACCGCCGACGGGCCCGGCACGGCTGTCACCAGCACGCCGGCCGCCACCGCGGCCGCCACCAGCCGGTAGCCCGGGTCGGAGACGCTCGGCATCCCGGCGTCGGTGACCAGCAGCACCCGGCGTCCGGCCTCGAGCTCCTCGATCAGCGCCGGCGTCCGCTGGGCCTCGTTGCCCTCGAAGTAGGACACCACGCGGCCGCGCACCACCACCCCGAGCTCGGTGGTCAGCCGCTTGAGCCGCCGGGTGTCCTCGGCCGCCACCACATCGGCCTCGGCGAGCTCCGTGGCCAGCCGTGGCGGCGCGTCATCGACCCGCCCGATCGGGGTGGCCGCGAGCACCAGCGTCCCCGGGGTGTCGGCCATGCGACTGATCATGTCAGTGGCCCATACGCACGTAGAGTTCCCCGTCGTGACCAGCACGCCGACGCTCCCGCAGGAGAGCCTGTCGGCGGACGCCGCCGGCCGGCGGGTCCCCACGGCGTGGGAACGGGCGAGCCGGAGGGTGGACCTCGAGGACCCGGTCGTCGGCTGGTCGGCAACCCTGGGCATCACGTTGCTGGCGCTGTTCCTGCGGCTGTGGAAGCTCGGGACGCCCAAGCAGTTCGAGTTCGACGAGACCTACTACGCCAAGGACGCGTGGGCGCTGCAGCACTTCGGCTACGCCCGGGGATATCAAGACGGCGCCAACGAGAAGATCCTCGACGGCACCACGTCGGGCCTGTGGACCGACGGCCCGTCGATGGTCGTGCACCCCGAGGCCGGCAAGTGGCTGATCGCGCTGGGCGAGAAGGCCTTCGGGATGGACCCCTTCGGCTGGCGGGTGGCCGCTGCCGTGGTCGGCTCGCTGATGGTGCTGGTGATGTGCCGGCTGGCCCGCCGGATGACGGGCTCGACGGCGCTCGGCCTGGTCGCCGGGCTGCTGCTCAGCCTCGACGGGCTCCATTTCGTGCTGTCCCGGCTCGCCCTGCTCGACATCTTCCTGGCGTTCTTCATCCTCTGCGCGGTCTCCTGCCTGGTCGCCGACCGCGACTGGTACCGCGCCAAGCTCGCCGTCCTGGTCCCCCAGCAGGTGACCGATCCCGCGTCGTACGGACCGGTGCGGCGGCTGCTGTTCCGGCCGTGGCTGCTGGCCAGCGGCATCTGCTGGGGGCTTGCGCTCGGCACCAAGTGGGCGGCGCTCTTCCCGATGGCGGCGTTCGGCGTCATGGTCTGGCTCTGGAGCGCGGGTGCCCGCCGCTCGTTCGGGATCCGCTGGGCAACCGCGCGTTCCATCGTGACCGACGGGCTGCCGGCGTTCGTCCACCTCGTCGTGATTGCCGGGTTCGTCTACACCGCAACCTGGACGGGCTGGCTGATTCACGCGCATGAGTACGAGAAGTCGCTGTCGTCCACGCAGTACACCCAGTTCATCGAGGAGCGACCCTGCACGAAGGGCGAGGACGGCACCCTGCAGGAGAACAACCTCGACAACAGCGGCAAACGCTGGCCGACCGCGAGCGAGCCGGACGCCGACGGTGTGGGTGAGGTGTGGCAGTCACTGCGCTCGCTGGCCTACTACCACCAAGACGTCTACACGTTCCACACCCACTACCTGAACTGCTCGTCGCACACCTACGCGTCCAAGCCCTCGGGCTGGCTGCTGCTCAACCGGCCGGTCGGCGTCGCCGCCGACACCGGGATCGAGCCCGGCACCCGAGGCTGCGACGCGCCGGCCGGCAGCAGCTGCCTCAAGCAGGTGCTGCTGCTCGGCACGCCGACCATCTGGTGGGGCGGCATCCTGGCGCTGCTGTATGCCGTGGCGATGTGGGTGGGCGCGCGCGACTGGCGGTTCGGGGTGGCGGTGGTGGGGACCGCGTCGACCTGGCTGCCGTGGCTGCGGTACGACGACCGCCCGATCTTCCTGTTCTACGCCGTCTCGATCCTGCCGTTCATCGTGCTCGCGCTGACCCTGGCCATCGGCAAGCTGATCGGTCGCGCGCGTGGCCCCAGCCCACGACGCACGCTCGGGGTGGTGGTGGCCGGTTCCTTCGTGGTGCTCACCGTGCTCAACTTCGCGTGGTTCTGGCCGGTCTTCACCGACCAGCTGCTCACCCGGTCCGAGTGGCTGGACCGCATCTGGTTCCAGCGCTGGATCTGATCGGCTACTCCGACGCGCTGGCGCTGTCCCCGCCCTCTGTCGCGACGCTGCTCGGCTCGTCCGCACAGCTCTCGGCGAACGCGACCAGGTCCTCGGCGTCGAAGTGCGAGGGGTCGTCGTGGCTGCCGTGCACGGTCAGCACACTGACGTCGGCGCCCCGGGCCTCGAGCCCGGCGGCGAGCCTGCCGGCGTTCTCCGACTTCCGGACCCAGACGTCCTCGGGGGAGGTCACCATCCGGTAGCGGGTATGGGTCGGCATCATGCCGATGGCGTTGACCGGGTTGCGGTCGTAGGGCACGGCGCCGCCGAAGGCCTCACGGATGATCCGGTCGGCGCCGGGCACCTTGTCCATCTCGGTCAGGTCGACGGCGGGCTTCACGCCGTACCAGCACGGCGGCCCGGGCGTGCCGTGGGTCATCGCGTTGAGCGACACGCTGGCGCCCATCGAGCCCGAGACGTAGAGCCGGATCGGCAGGCCGCCGGTCTGCTCGTCTGCCCACTCGATGAGGCCCTCGGTGTCCTCCGTGGAGGCTTCGTTGCCCCACGAATCGGTGTGGAAGTCGGAGGAGGCGACGACCCAGCCGCTGCGGACCAGGGCCTGCAGCCACGGTTCGTCCATCCGGTTGTCGACGCCGCCGTTCTGACCGTGGAAGTAGATCGCGATGCCCTTGGGCTCGTTGGTCGGCGGCATCGAGAGCCGAACGTCCTGGGCCTTGACCCGGCCGTAGATCACCGAGCCGGTCGGTGCCTCGGCGGTGGCGGTGGCGGTGGCGAGCACCAGGATCATCGCGAGGGCCAGGGCGAGGGGACGGAACTTGACGATCCGGCCGAGCACCGGGTGCGTGCGCACCCGCGCGGACAGCTCGGACACCGACATCCCTCCAGCTTCGCCGTGCGGTCAGGTCCCTCGACCCCGACGGGACGATGGTCACACAACGATCATCCTGGGGTCCAAGTCACGGGCGACTTGGCAGCGCGGTCCGGTCGGGGTGCCGCAGCGCGTTCCGCGTCAGCTCGACCACCCTGGTGCCCTCGCTCGGTGCCAACCGGAACCCGGTCGCGCCCTCGGGCGGGAGCACCAGCGCGGTGAGGCTGACCACGCCATCCTGCGCCAGGACCTCGACCGAGCAGCGGTCGACGTACACCTCGAGGCGCAGCCGGCCCTCGCGAAGGGGGAGCGGGGCGGTGCACACGCTGCCGAACGACGGGTGGAACTCGGTCTCACCTGACCTGGTCCGGTCAAGACTCAGCACGCCGTCCGCCCAGGTCAGCCGGGTCTCGTGCGCATCGTCGGCGTGCAGGTCGACGGTGAGCCCGCCCCCGGCCGCGGGCTCGACGACCAGGTCGAGCCGGTATGCCACCGCCCCATCCGCCGCGTGGTCGGGCACGTCCAGCACGGCCAGCTCGCGGGCCGGCCGCTGCACCAGGGCAGGCACGCCATCGACGGTCTCGAGGGACACCTCGCGCGGGATCGTCATCGCGCCGCGGAACGGGCTGGTCGGGACGTCGCGGCCGTAGTCCCAGTTGCCCATCCAGCCGAGGATGAGACGCCGACCGGGGGTGTTCGCGAAGCTGACCGCCGCGTAGTTGTCCGGCCCCCAGTCCAGCCAGCCCTCGCCCTGTGCGGTGAACGTCGTGCCGTCGAAGTCGCCGACGAACCAGCACGTCCCGGAGCCGCCGGCCACCCCGCCGGGGTTGAGGCTGACCACCAGGACCCAGCGCTGGTCGTCCTCGACTCCGTCGAGCGGCAGCGGGAACAGGTCCGGGCACTCCCAGTGCCCGGCCGGCGGCCCGGCCGGCCCGAACTCGCTGAGCAGCGTCCAGTCGACGAGGTCGTCGGACCGGTAGAACACCACCCGGCACTCCGGCGCCTCGACCGCCACCAGCACCCAGTGCCGTCCGTCCGGTCCGTCGTACGGGAACACCTTGGGGTCCCGGAAGTCGGTGGAGCGCCGGTCCAGCACCGGGTTGCCTGCGTACGGCGTCCAGGTCAGGCCGCCGTCGTCGCTGGTCGCCAGCGACTGCGCCTGGATGCCGTCGGGGAAGACGCTCGTGTAGATCGCGGCGAGCGTGTCGTCGTCGCGGACCACCACCGAGCCGGAGAAGACCAGCTCGTCCGCGGAGTAGCGCAGCGCCACGTCGTGCTCGGTCCAGGTGACGAGGTCGGGGCTGGAGGCGTGCCCCCAGCTCAGGTTCCCGAAGTCGATGCCCTCCGGGTTGTGCTGGAAGAAGACGTGCCAGCGCCCGTCGTGATGGACGAGCCCGTTGGGGTCGTTCATCCAGTTGCGAAGCGGCGTGAGGTGGTACGCCGGGCGGTAGTCGGGCACGAGAGGCGTTCTAGCAGACGGTGACGTGAGGGAAGGAAGCCCCTGGCTCGTTGTCACAGCACAGTCGCCAAGGCGGAACTTGGTGGTCTGGCAACGATGCCATGTCGCCGTGAGCCCGACAGCGTGGATGGGGATGCTGACCGCCGCACCTCACGGTCGCGCCGCATCTCACCGTGACCAACCGCCGACGACAAGTGAGGCCAGTGATGTTCGAGGGGATCGGACGCTACCGAGGCACCGACTACTTCAGGATCGCCGACCAGTTGACCGCGGAGGAGTTCGCCGTGTGGAACACGGCGCGCCACTTCGTCGATGACGAGGTGCTACCCGTGATCAACGACTACTGGGAACGGGCGGAGTTCCCGCGCGACCTCGTCAGCCGGCTCGGTGAGCTCGGCCTCTGCGGCGACGGCATCGCGGGTCACGGCTGTCCGGACATGGGACCGATGACCACCGGGCTGGTGCACATGGAGCTGAGCCGCGGTGACGGCAGCCTGGGTACCTTCCTGGGGGTGCAGGCCGGTCTGGCCATGCAGTCCATCGACATGTTGGGGTCGGAGGACCAGAAGGCGCGCTGGCTCCCGGTCATGGCCCGGGTCGAGGCTCTCGGTGCCTTCGCACTCACCGAACCGAGCCACGGCTCTGACTCGGTGGCGTTGAAGACGACGGCTCGTCGCGACGGTGACACGTGGGTGATCGACGGCACGAAGAAGTGGATCGGGAACGGCACCGTCGCCGACGTCGTGGTGGTCTGGGCACGCGACGTCGCTGACGGCCAGGTGAAAGGCTTCCTCGTCGAGCCCGGCCCTGCGGATCGGCGACTGCCCGGGTACGACGCGCGCAGGATCGACGGCAAGGTCTCACTGCGGGCTGTCTGGCAGGCGGAGATCACCCTGACCGACGTTCGCGTGCCTGAGAGCAATCGGCTCCCCGGGGCCAACAGCTTCCGGGACACCGCCCGGGTGCTCGCGGGTACCCGCAACGCCGTGGCCTGGGCGGCCCTCGGGCACGCCACCGCGGCCTACGAGATCGCGCTTCAGTACTGCCAGGAGCGGACCCAGTTCGGCAAGCCGCTGGTGTCCTTCCAGATCGTCCAGGACAAGCTGGTCAAGATGCTCGCCGAGGTCTGCTCGATGCAGTTGTACTGCCTCCGCCTGGGGCGGTTGATCGAGGAGGGCAGCCTGACGGACACGATTGCCGCGATCGCGAAGATGAACAACACCCGCAAGGCGCGGCAGGTCGTCGCGGAAGCACGCGACCTGCTCGGCGGCAACGGCATCCTGCTGGAGTTCCACGTGATGCGCCACATGGCCGACATGGAAGCGCTGCACACCTACGAGGGCACGGAGACCATCCAGACCCTCATCGTCGGACGCGACATCACGGGGGTGAGTGCGTTCGCATGATCGCCGTCTTACCTGCCATCAGGCGCACCGCGACGAGCAGCTCCTCGAGGTCGGCGAAGCTGCGCAAGTCGAAGCCGGTTCGTTCCGCGATGCGCTCGAGCCGGTAGTACGCCGTGTTCACGTGCACGTGGAGCTTCGCGGCAGCGATCTTGGCATTGAGATCGCTGGCGACGTACTCCATCAGCGTCTGGATGAGGACGCCGTCACGGGCAAGGTCCTCCTCGATGAACTGCCGGAGCTCGGGCCGGATCAGTCGGTGAGCTGTGGTGTCCTCACGGAGCACCATGTAGTCCACGACCGACAGCGTCGACAACGCCTTGATGCCCTGCCCACCGGCGAGCGCTTCGCGGGCGATCACCGCCTCCCGGTATGCCTCGGGGACACCGGACAGGCCAGAGTGGACCGTGCTCGCCCCAACGACCAGGTCGATGCCGAGCCGACTCACACTTCGGTGGGCGCGCTCGAGCCCCTGGAGGACGGACGCGCCGTCCCCGGTCACCGGAAGCACCGCCACGATCTGGTCCTGCCGGATGATGGCCAGCCCACGCTGGTCCGCGCCGACGGTGGAGCGCACGGTCGACAGCGCGGCCCGAAGGCTCTGGCCGGTGCGCAGCGGTGCGGCAGGGACCGCCAGGACGACGAGGACCGATGTGCCCGGCTCGAGTCCGCATTCGACGGCCAGGGCCAGCTTCGGCTCGCCCTGGATCTCCCGACCCGCGACGAGGTCCTCGACGAGGTCACGACGGACCCGGTCGCCTTCGGCGAGCTCGAGCTGCTGCGCGCTGAGGTAGGAGGCCGCGGCCACCGAGCTGCCCACCTCGATCAACTGCATCAGGTGGGTTGCCGCCTCCACGGCAAACTGCCACGCCTCGGGTTCGGCCGAGGTCGCCTCCACAATCGCCTCCCACAGCGTCACTTGTCCGATCCTGAACGCACGCAGGAAGTCAGGGAGCCCGATGCCCTGGCGTACCCGCTTGGTGGCCTGCTGAACAGTCATCGCGAAGTCGTCCGGTTGCGCTGGTCGCCGCTCGCGCATCGTGGCGAGCACCAATTGGTAGACCACCCTTGTGTGCAAGGCCACGTCTTCGCGCAGGTTCGGGTCCTGGCTGGCCGGGTACGCCGGCACCTGACTGAAGAACCGCTCGACCGAGGCGTCCACGATCTCGTCCAGGCTCTTCTCGACCCGATCGAGGACACGAGCGACCAGCGCGTCGTCCACGACCGCACCCTAGTCCCGCGCTTGTGGCCTGGCCACAACGAACTCCACCGGAGTTCGTGTGCGGCTCATCGTGATCGGAGCCCGACCACACCGGGACAGTGATCGCCAACATATTCCAGCGTCAACCGGAGGTAGCGCCATGGCGACCACGCCCACGCCGATGAAGAGGATCGCGACCGCGTCCCTCGTCGGCACCACCATCGAGTTCTACGACTTCCTGATCTACGGCTACGCGGCAGCGCTCGTGTTCGGCCCGCTCTTCTTCCCCTCCCTCGGCGAGTCCGCCGGGACCTGGGCGTCCGTCGCCACCTTCGGCGTCGCATTCCTCTTCCGACCGCTCGGCGCGATCGTGTTCGGGCACTTCGGCGACCGGCTCGGCCGCAAGAAGACGCTGGTCGCGACGCTCCTGATGATGGGTGGCGCGACGTTCGCGATCGGCCTGGTGCCGACCGCAGTGGCGATCGGCGCCGGCGCACCCCTCATCCTGGTGCTGCTGCGTGCGATCCAGGGCACGGCCCTCGGAGGTGAGTGGGCCGGGGCGGCGTTGCTGACGTCGGAGTACGCGGAGGCGTCGAAGCGCGGCAAGTACAGCCTGTTCCCCCAGCTCGGCCCGGCCCTCGGTGTGATCATCGCCAGCGGCACGTTCCTGCTCACCATCAAGGCCTTCGGGCTGCCGGCGTTCCAGTCCTGGGCCTGGCGGGCGCCGTTCCTGGTGAGCATCGTGCTCATCGGCGTCGGACTCTGGGTGCGGCTCAGCATCGCTGAGACGCCGTCATTCGCGAAGATGACCGAGAGCCGCGCCCAGGTGAGCTTCCCGTTCGCCGAGTCCATCCGCGAGCAGTGGAAGCAGATCCTGCTCGGCGGCGGCATGCTGTCGATGACCTTCGGCGCCTTCTACCTGTCCATCGTGTTCCTGGGTGGCATCGCCGCCAAGCCGGCCGACGCAGGAGGCCTCGGCCTCACCCTCGACGACCTGCTGCTCGCCAACATCGCCGCAGGCGTGGTCCTGTTCCTGGCGGTGGTCGGATCAGCCATCCTGTCCGACACGGTCGGCCGGCGCGCAGTACTGATGACCGGCACCCTCTTCGGTTTGGTTGCCGGCCCGTTGGCATTCGCCATCCTGGAGCCTGGGAACGCCGGGTCCTTCGTCGGCGCCCTGGCAGTGCTGATGCTCGCGATCGCCATCCCCTACGGCCCCGCTGCGGCCTACCTGCCGGAGCTGTTCCGGGCCAAGTACCGCTACACCGGAGCCGGCATGGCTTACAACCTGGCCGGCATCGTGGGTGGCGCACTGCCCCTGGTGGTCGCCGAGCCGCTGCTGACGCGCTGGGGCACGAACGGACTGGCGTTCTTCGTCACCGGTCTCGCAGCGATGAGCACGCTGTGCCTCTTCGCCCTCCGCGAGACCCGCGGTGAGGTGCTCGATCCGGAGCTGGCCGTAGCCCCGGTCCCGGCTGCCTGAACCGGGTTGGGGGCGGTGGTCGCCCAGGCCACCGCCCCACCGGGGCCAAGGCCGGACACGGCTTCCACACCTACTGAGCACCCTGAGAGAGGAGTTCCACATGAACCTCGCCACCAAGTTGGTCAGGTCCGCAGCAGAGCACGGGGACCGTCCGGCGGTCCGCCTCGACGACACGACGCTGACCTACGCCGAACTGCTCGCCCAGGCCTCCGCGGTCGCCGGCTGGCTGACCCAGCAGGGGCTCCAGCCCGGTGACCGGGTGGGCCTGGTGCTGCCCAACGTGCCGGCGTTCCCGGTCCACTTCTTCGGGATCGAGCTCGCCGGCGCCGCCGCAGTACCGATGAACCCGCTGCTGAAGGCCCGCGAGATCGAGTACTTCCTGTCCGACTCCGGTGCAAGGCTCCTCTTCGCCGTCGAGGAGCTGGGCGCCGAGGCCAAGGCCGCGTGTGACGCCGTCGGCGCGACCTGCGTGGTGGTGCCCAAGCAGGGCACCGAGCTGCCCGGCGCATGGTGTGACGTCGTCCCGCGGGCGCCCGGCGACACCGCGGTGATTCTCTACACCTCGGGGACCACCGGGGAACCGAAGGGCGCGGAGCTCACCCACGACAACCTCTCGGGCAACGCGTCGGTGACCGCGCGCATGCTCATCGAGGTCGGGCCGGAAGACGTCGTGATGGGGTGCCTGCCGCTGTTCCATGTGTTCGGGCTGACCTGCGGGCTCAACGCGGCCGTCTCGGTCGGTGCCTGCCTGACCCTGATCCCGCGCTTCGACGGGGCGAACGCGCTGCAGGTGATCGAGCGTGACCAGGTCACGGTCTTCGAAGGCGTACCGACGATGTACTCCGCCTTGCTCGCCGCGTACGACGGTACGCAGACGCTGGGCAGCCTGCGCACCTGCGTCTCGGGCGGCGCGCCGCTCGCGGTCGAGCTCCTCAAGGAGTTCGAGCAGACCTTCGGGTGCAAGATCCTGGAGGGCTACGGACTCTCGGAGAGCTCCCCGGTGGCCTGCTTCAACCACCCGCACCTCGAGCGCAAGGCGGGCACCATCGGCCTGCCGGTGGAGGACGTGGAGCTCCGGCTCGTTGACGACGCCCTGCAGGATGTCGGTCAGGGAGAGGTCGGCGAGATCCTGATCAAGGGCCCGAACGTGATGAAGGGCTACTGGCAGCTGCCCGAGGCGACTGCCGAGACCATCGTCGACGGATGGCTCAAGACCGGTGACCTGGCCACCCGCGACGAGGACGGCTACTACACGATCGTCGACCGGAAGAAGAGCCTGATCATCCGCGGCGGCTACAACGTCTACCCCCGGGAGATCGAGGAGGTCGTCTACGAGCACCCGGCGGTGGCCGAGGCTGCGGTGATCGGCGTCCCGCACCCCGAGCTGGGCGAGGAGGTCGCCGCAGCCGTCGCGCTGAAGCGCGGGGCGGAGGTGAGCCCGGAGGAGCTCCAGCAGTTCGTGAAGGCGCGGGTCGCGGCGTACAAGTACCCCCGCGAGGTGTGGATCCTGCCCGAGCTTCCGAAGGGTCCCACCGGCAAGATCCTGCGCCGAGAAGTGAAGCCGCCCGTCAAAGCCAGCGGTTGAGCCCATCCGACAGCGGCGCCCTGCTTCCCAGGTCAAGCGGAGAGGAAGGCGTCCACCCGTTCGGCCGCCTCGGCGGCCTGGTCGAGCAGGAACAGGTGCCCGGCGCCCGGTAGGACCTCGAGCCGGGCGTCGGGTACCAGGCGGGCCAGAATCCGCCCATTGGACAGCGGGACGATGGGGTCGTCGTCGCCCTGGATCACCAGGACCGGCTTGCGGATCCGGTGCAGGAACGGAATCGAGGACCACCCGAAGATCGCGTGCAGCTGGCCGACGTACCCCAGCAGCGACGGGGGCCGCTCGAAGCGGGCAGCCATCCGGCCGTGCAGACCGCGGTCACGCCGGGCGCGTCCGCCGTAGATGAGTGGGCTGATGCGCTGGGCGTAGCGAGGCGACCAGTAGCGCAGCGGCGTGCTCATGTGCACGAGCACTCGTGGCCTTCCCGGGATGCCGCCCATTCCCGGTCCGGTGGAGGCCAGGACGACCCGGCGGACACGGTCGCCGCCGAGACGGGCAACCTCCTGCGCGACGGCTCCACCGAAGGAGACGCCGAGCACGTCGGCGTCCGGCACCTCGAGGGCTTCGAGCACGCCGAGCGCGATCCTCGCCAGGCCGGGCATGCGCAACGGAGGGCACACCGGAGGGGAGGCGCCGGCGCCCGGCAGGTCGAAGCTGATCGTCTGATACCCCCTCGGCGCCAGTTCACGCTCCAGCGGGTGCCACATGTCCAGAGACCCGCCGATGCCCATCACGAGCAGCAGCGGACGCCCCTTGCCGCGGACCGAGACGCGGACCCGGGCACGCCCGACGCGGACGGTCCGGATCCGGTTCGTTGGGAGATCCGGGCCTTCTGGGTCGAGTCTCGTCACGAGTCGAACACGTACGTGCCCGGTGCCTCGGCGAGCGGCTGGTGGGTCCCGCGGCCGAGTATGGCGGGAGCCGACACGAGCTCGCCGGTCCGCGCCCCCAGCCAGGCGGCGTAGTGCGTCCACCAGGTGCCCTGCTGCTGTTCGGCCCCAGCCCTGAAGTCGGCGGCATCCGGCGGTGTGTCCGAGCCGGCCTGGAAGCTCGCCTTCGCGTTGGACGGTGGGTTGACGATGGCTGCGATGTGCCCGCTCGTCGAGAGCACGAACTCGGTCTTGCCGCCTAGCAGCCGGGTAGTCAGGTAGCAGCTCTGCCACGGGGTGATGTGGTCGGCGAGGCCGGAGACCACGTACGCGTCCACCTTGATCTGACCTAGGTCGACTGGCACCCCGCGAGCGGTGGCCGCGCCGGGGGTGACCAACTTGTTGGCGAGCGACAGCTCGAGGAAATCGCGGTGCAGCCCCGCCGGCATCCGCGTGGTGTCGGCGTTCCAGAACAGGATGTCGAACGCGGGTGGCTTCTTGCCGAGCAGGTAGTTGTTGACCCAGTAGTTCCAGATCAGGTCGTTGGGTCGCAGCCACGCGAAGACCTCGGCAAGCGCGCTCCCGTCCAGGTAGCCCACCCGGCGGGATCTCTTCAGCGCCGCTTCGGCGCGGCCCCGGTCCAACAGCGCGCTGGCGGTGCTCGGGCGCGCCTGGTCGAGCACGGTCACCAGCAACGTGAGAGCGGCCAGCTCGTCGCCGCGGCCGGTTGCGCTCAGGTGGGCGGCGGCCATCGACGTGATGATTCCGCCGGAACAGGTGCCCAGGAGGGCGGCCCGTTCGGACTGGCTGATCTCGCGGACGGCGTCGAAGGCTTCGATCACCGAGTGCACGTAGGTGTCGAGGTTCCAGCTGGCGTGCCTCGCGGTGGGGTTGCGCCACGAGACCATGTAGACCTGCTGTCCCTGCTGGACCAGGTGCTCGACGACACTCCGACCGGATGCGAGGTCCAGCACGTAGAACTTGTTGATGGTGGGCGGCACCATCAGCAAGGGCACCTCGCGGACGTGCTTGGTCTGGGCGCCGTACTGGATCAGCTCGAAGACCGGTGTCCGAAAGACGACCGCGCCGGGCATGACGGCGAGGTTCCCGCCGACTTCGAAGCCGCTCTTGTCCACCATGCTCGGGATCCGCGGCGCGGAGGAGAGGTCGGATAGGAGTGCCTTGACACCGCGGACCAGGTTCGCCCCGCCGGTCTGGATGATCGCCCCGGCTGCCTCGGGGTTGAAGAGCAGGTTGTTGGACGGCGCCAGCGCGTCGACGAGGTTCTCCACGACGAAGCGCATCCGCTTGGCGGTCCTGTCGTCGAGCTCGGCGTCATCCACGAGGTGCAGGGCGGTCTCCGAGGCGACCAGGTAGCTCTGTAGCAGCCGACGCAGCAGCGGGTTCTCGCGCCAGGCCGGGTCCGCGAACCGTCGCTCCCGGCTTGACGGAGCCCGCTGCGAGGAGCCGGCCACGATCTCGGCGTACTCCACGACGAGCCTGCTCAGCCGGTGGGAGACCGTGCCGGGTCGCCGAACCAATGCGCCCACCCAAGAGACCACCTCCCGTCCGGGAAGGAACTGGCTGCCCGCAACCCGGCCAGCGCTCGCGAGCAGGCTGTCGAGGGGTACCGCGAGGTCGTGGTCTGCCTCATGCATGCTCGTGGACATGCCTTGAGGTTCGCAGGACTCGAGTCATGGGCCGTAGTGGACGATCCACAAACGTGCTTGGCGCGAGGCCACATGCCCGAGGGCGGACCTCGACAAGTATCCGGGGCGGCCATCCAGCGCGGGTCTGGTGGAGCTGAGGGGACTCGAACCCCTGACCCCCTCGTTGCGAACGAGGTGCGCTACCAGCTGCGCCACAGCCCCAGATGCATCCGATGGACGCGAGGGGAAACGCTAGCAGCCGAGCCGAGCCCGGCGGGAATCGAGCGAAGGGCTCAGGTGGTGAGGATCGACTCGAGGGTGGCCAAGGCGTGGCGGGCGTATCCCTGCCACATCTTGCCGACCACCGCGACGGCCGGCCGAGTCATTGGCGAGGTCGGGGTGAGCTCCCACGACCAGGTGATCGAGGTGCCGGTGGCGGTGGGCAGGAACGACCACTCGCCGTCGAGGTGGCGGACCAAGGGGCGCATCGGACCGCGGATCTGGTCGATCCGGTAGCCGAAGCGGTGCGGGGGCTCGAGGACCAGAAGCGTCTCGTGCAGCGAACCCCGGTCGGAGGTCCGGATGGTGCGCGTCTGGCCGACCTCGCGTGCCCACTCGCCGTCCTGGTCGTCGACACCGACGACCGGCGGCAGGGCGAGGTGCCGATGCGCGAAGATCTCGGGCAGCGAGACGGTCGCGGTGCCGGCGTACGCCGCCTCGAGCGGGACCGGGACCGTGCGCGACTCCGCGACCCTGATCGTGGTCATGGGTCGATCCTGCCAGCCGTCTCAGTCGAGGGTGGAGCCGGTGACCTGGGGCGCACCGCGGCCGAGGAAGAAGATCCCGGGGAAGCCCGAGGTCTCGAACCCCTGGCTGGGGTTGTCGTGCAACGTCGAGTCCTGGATCGACAGGGTGCCGGTGCGGTCGTTGCTGACGAAGAAGATCGCGCCGCCGCCCTCGCGGGCGAGGTTCTCCTCCATCACGGTGCGGACGAGCCGGACCGTGAACAGGTTGCCGTCGGTGTAGATCCCGCCGCCGCTACCGCCGCCGGGCGTCCCGGGCTGGGCCGGGTTGGCGCCGTTGCCGATCGCCCGGTTGCGGCGGAACACGCTGTCCGTCACCACCCACGAGACGCCGATGCTCGAGAGCGCACCTCCGTTGGAGCAGCGGCCCCCGGTGAAGGTGCTGCCGGTGATGGTCACCGGCCGGTCGCGGAACTGGTCGAGCACCCGGATCGCGGCGCCGCCGAGGTCGGGGCCGGTCTTGTCGCAGCGGTTGCGGGTGAACGTCGTGTCGATGACCTTGAGCTGGCCGCCGCGGACGAACACCGCGCCGCCCCCACCGCCCTCCTCGAGCGACCCGGTCGAGTTGCCGCGGGTGAAGGTGAGGTGCCGCAGGACCAGCTTGGGAGTGGCCTGGTCCTGGCAGTGCGACGTGGTCCACGTCAGCCGCCTGTCACAGGTGTTCTGGTAAAGGATCCGGTGCTTGCCGTCGCCGCTGAGGGTCACCAGGCCGCCGCCGTCGATGACGACCTTGCGGCTGGCGTCGTTGTGGACCATCGCGGTCTTGTCCATGACGATCGTGACCGGGTCCGGACCGCAGTCGAAGGTGATGGTGCCGCCCTTGGCGACCGCCTTGCGGAACGCCGCCGCAGTGCAGCTCGACGGCGTGCCGTGGCCCACCACGCGGGAGTCGCGGTGCGGGCGCGGGGTCACCTCGTCGGCGTACGACGGGACCGGCGTGAGCAGTGCGGCGACGAGGCCGCCGAGGACGATCGTGCGCACCACGGTCACGCGACCCTGTGCATGGGACGCAGGGTGACCGCCCCATCGGGTGTCGGTATCTCCGCGACCACCCGGAACCCGAGACGCTCGTAGAACGGCAGGTTGCGAGGGTTCGACGAGGTGAGGATGCAGGGTAGGCGGTCGCGGTCAATCACCGCGAGGGTCGGCGAGACGGCCGCCGCGCCCATCCCCAGTCCGGTGGCCGCCTGGCGTACGCCGACGTACTGCAGGGTCCAGTGCGGTTCCTCGAGCGAGTGGTCGCGGGCCGCCATGATCGTCGTCAGCGCGTCCTGCGCGCGTGCCTCACCGGCGTGGCTGACGATGATGCCGCGAGCTCGATCGACGTCGTCAGCGGTGACAAGAGCGAGGTCTGGTGGGATCCACGCGATGGCCAGGTCGTCGTCCACGTAGGTGTGCCCTCGCTCGAAGCACAGTCCAGCGATGAAGCCGAGCCAATCCGGACCGAAGCCGGACCAGGACGCGTCGTCGGGGGCGACCCAGCGGAGATAGGGATCGGTGCTGAATGCGTCGACCCAGATGTCGACGACCCGGGGCAGGTCCGCACGCAGAGCGTGCCGCAGCACTAGGCGCCCGTGGCTCGGCGGTCGGCCTGGGCGGAGCCGGCTGCGCGGTCGGCCGCGTCGGCCTCGCGGGCCAGGGCGCTGTCGGAGGCGCTGCGACCCGAGCTCCAGACTCCGGTCGAGTCGAGGTCGATCGTGCTCACGCTTCGGGGCGCCACCGGCTTGGAGACATAGGTCGGCAGCGGCACCGACACCGGGTCCCAGCTGTCCGGGTCGCGCTCGGCCTCGACGGGTTGCAGCTCGGCGTCGATCCGCACGATCTCCTCGGTGTTGTCCTTGGGCTCCGCGGTCGCGGGCTCGACCGGGATCCGGCGGCCCGGCCGCTCCGCGCGCTCGCGCCGGACCATCAGCCGGCACGCGACCAGCCAGGCCACGAGCACGCCGACCGGGACCGCACACCAGACCCAGTCGAAGACCGTGAAGTAGGCCAGCGCGGCCACGACCGCGTTCGCCACGAGGATGAGAGTGACCACGCGGAGCCGGCGCCGGGCAGCGCGCGGCGGCCGCCGAGCGGCGGTCGAGCCCCTGAGCGGTGGGCCGGGCGGGCTCGTCGAGTGACCCGGGACGGCTGCTGAGACGGTGTTCGGACGACCGCTTGGGGTCACTCGACGGGGAATCGGCGGCCACCAGCCGGGCCTTTCGGCGGCTGATCGGCTCTCGACGGGCGAGGACCCGCAGCGTCAGGGAGAACCGCTCCACGGTGCGGGTGCGGGCACCCTCCTCGTGGTGCTCGAGCGCCTTGGGGATCAGGTAGACGGCCCAGGCCACGGCCAGGGCGACGAAGATCAGTGCGCTGGGATCCACGCTCTGAGGCTAGGAGCAGTAGCGGATCGAGGTGCGCATGTCTACCCGTGTGTCGCAAAAAGGCTGGTGTGACTACTGGGGTTCAGCGCTGTTGGCAGAGTTCCCGGACGCCCGAAGGCGGGCCAGCATCCCTTCCGGCACCTCCTCCTTCGTCACCGCGTAGATCCGGTGGTCGCGCCAGGCGCCGTCGATGTGCAGGAACCTGGGCGCGTAGCCGATCTCGCGGATGTCGAGCTTCTCGACCACCCGGAGCGAGTTGGAGTTCTCCGGTCGGATCGCGATCTCGACGCGGTGCAGCCCGGAGTTGAAGCAGTGGTCGATGACCATCGCGACCGCCCGCGGCATCACCCCCCTGCCGGCGAAGTCCCGGTCGAGCCAGTAGCCGACCGAGGCGAACATCGCCGAGCCCCGCACGATGTTGTTGACCGTGATCTGGCCCGCGAACCGGCCCTCGACGTCGATCGCGAACGGGTAGGTTGCGCCCTGCCGGGCCTGCTTGGAGAGCCGGCGTACCAGGGACTTGAAGCTGGCCGGCCGGGCCTCGCCGCCGGGCGGGACGGTCGCATCCCACGGCACCAGCCACGCGGCGTTGCGTTGCCGGGCCCGCCGCCAGGCGTCGGCGTCGGAGGACGCCAGCGGACGCAGCACCAGCTCACCGTCGACGAGCCGCACCGGCCAGTCAGTGGTCACTGCCGGCCACCTGCTCGACGGCGTGGACCAGCACCGGCTCGAGCACCGCGATGGCGTCCTTCACCCCGCCCCGCGAGCCGGGGAGGTTGACCACCAGACAGGTCCCGATCCGGCCGGCGACGCCCCGGGAGAGCACTGCGGTCGGGACGCCCTTGCTGACGCCGTGGGCCCGGATCGCCTCGGCGAGGCCGGGCACCTCGGCGTCCAGCAGCGGTCTGGTCACGTCGGGGGTGAGGTCGGTGGGGGTCAGTCCGGTGCCACCCGTGGTGAGGACGACGCGGGCTCCGGCGGCCACGGCTGCAGTGATGGCATCGCCGACCGGCTGCCCGTCAGGTACGACGGCCGGCGGGCCGGTCTCGAAGCCCAGTCCGGTGAGGAACTCGACCAGCAACGGGCCGGTGGAGTCCTCGTAGACACCCGAGGCGGCGCGGTTGGAGGCCACGACCACGGCGCCGACCAGCGTCATGCCCTGGTCCAGTCCCCGGATCGGCCGCCGGACTTCGACTCGACGCGGACATCGGTGATCACCGCCGCCTTGTCGACGGCCTTGACCATGTCGACCAGGGTGAGCGCGGCCACCGAGACCGCGGTGAGCGCCTCCATCTCGACGCCGGTCCGGTCTGTGGTCCGCACCGTCGCGGTGATGTCGACCGAGCCGTCGCCGACGGCGAGGTCGACGGTCACGCCGGAGATGGCCAACGGGTGGCACAGCGGGATCAGCGCGGGTGTCTGCTTGGCGCCCATGATCCCGGCCAACCGCGCCACCGCGAGCGCGTCACCCTTGGGCACGCCTTCGCCCCGGAGCAGCTCCACCACGCGGGCCGACACGAGCACCCGGCCGGAGGCGGTGGCGCTGCGGGCGGTCACGTCCTTGCCGGAGACGTCGACCATCCGCGCCGCGCCGGACTCGTCGACGTGGGTGAGGTGGTCGCCGGTGGCCATGTCAGAACTCCTCGTCCAGGATGAGCAGCTGCACCCGGTCGCCCTGACTCAGCGCGGTCGCCTCTTCAGGCACGACGATGAGGCAGTTCGCCTCGGCGAGCGCGCCGATCAGGTGTGATCCGGGACCGCCCACCGGCTCGACGTACCGCCCCTGGGCGTCGGTGCCGGCCATACCCCTCATGAACTGGCGGCGTCCTTCCGGAGATGTCATGCCCCGAGTGAGCCGGGCGTCCCGCAGCGGCCGGGACGCCGGCGTCAGGCCCATCAGCGTGCGGATGGCGGGCAGGACGAACATCTCGAAGGAGATGTAGGCCGAGACCGAGTTGCCGGGCAGCGTGACGATCGGGACTCTGCGATCAGTGGGGTCCTCCCCGACGAGGCCGAACCCCTGGGGCTTCCCGGGCTGCATTGCCACCGGGCCGAACCAGACGCCCTCGCGGCGCAGCGCCTCCTTCACGACGTCGTAGTCGCCCTGGGAGACGCCGCCGGAGGTGACGACCAGGTCCGCACGGACCAGCTGGTCGTGGAGGGTCTCGAGGAACGCGGCCGGCTCGTCCGGCACGATGCCGACGCGGTAGGCGATCGCGCCGGCCCGGCGGACGGCCGCAGCGAGCATGTAGGAGTTGCCGTCGAAGATCGAGTCGTGGCCGAGCTGGCTGCCCGGCTCGCGGAGCTCCGAGCCGGTGGACAGCACGACGACCCGCGCTCGCGGCCGGCTGAGCACGGTGGCCCTGCCGACCGAGGCGAGCAGTCCGAGGTGGCGCGGACCGAGCACGGTGCCTGCCTCGACGAGGAGGTCTCCCTCGGCGACGTCGTCACCGGCGGACCTGACGTGCTGGCCGACCTCCGGCGTCCGCTCGATCTGCACCTTGGCGACGCCACGGTCGGTCCACTCGTAGGGGACGACGGCGTCCGCGCCAGCCGGTATCGGGGCGCCGGTCATGATCTTGGCCGCCGAGCCCGGCGCCAGCGCGCGCAGCCCGCTCTGGCCGGCACCGATCTCGCCGACCACCGGCAGCACCACGGGCTGCTCGGTGGTGGCGCCGACCACGTCCTCCCGCCGGACGGCGTACCCGTCCATCGCGGAGTTGTCGAAGCTGGGCAGCGACATGGGTGAGACGACGTCCTCGGCGCAGGCCAGCCCGAGCGTCTCGAGGAGCGGCTGGGGCACCGGGTTCAGAGGACGTACGCCGGCGAGCACCCGCTCGAGGTGCGCCTCGACCGAGCAGGGCTCCTGGTCGGTCATGCCTCCTCGGCGGTGAGCACGGTGTCGGCGGGGACCCGTTGGGCCGAGTCCGCGGACAGCTCGACGTCGCCGACCACCTGCACGTGCGCGCCGAAGGTGAAGTCGCCGTCGACGGTCAGCGAGGTGGCCTTCCGCAGCGACGGCGTCCCCTCGGGGAAGCGCTTGTCGAACTCGCCGACCACCTTGTAGATCTCGCCGTCGAGGTCCACGAACGGCACCTCCACGGAGACCTGGTCGAGCACGAAGTCGGGCCCGATGTCGTAGACGTCGGAGCGCAGGACCAGGAGGTCGTTGGTGGTCTTCACCGGGACGAACCGGTCGCGACCCACCTCGATCAGCTTCGAGTCGGGGAACACCTCGACTGCCGAGCCCATCGCGGTCTCGACCTGGATCACCTTGGGCGTGGACGGGTCGCCGGGGTCGACGGTCTTCTCGTTGCGGATCAGCGGAAGCCCGAGGATGCCGTCGCGGACGTCGAGTGCCTCGCTCATCGCCCTGAGGTCGAACCAGAGGTTGTTGGTGGAGCAGTAGCGGTGCCGCTCCAGGTTCGCCAGCTCCTCCCGCTCCTCGGGCGGGGTCTGGGCGGTCTCGCGCAGCACGATCCGGCCGTCGGACTTGCGGCGCGCGAAGTGGCCGCCCTTGCGGTCCGACGGCGTGCGGCGTACGGCCTCGATCGCGAACGGCGCCCCCGACGTCGCGAACCAGCCCGCGACCTTGGTGTCCGGGACGGCGCCCAGGTTGTCGGAGTTGGAGACGAAGACCCGTTCGTAGCCGGCGTCCAGCAAGCGCTCGAGGAGGCCGGTGCCGCGCAGCGCGGTGTAGAGGTCGCCGTGCCCGGGCGGGCACCACTCGAGGTCGGGGTCCTTGGGCCAGCTCACCGGCGCGAGGTCCTTGACCAGGAGCTTGGGCTCCTTGTTCTGCAGGAACTCCAGCGGCAGGCCGTCGGTGGGCAGCTCGCCGTAGCGCGCCAGCGCCGCCACGGTGTCCGACGAGGTGCGGAAGCTGTTCATGAAGATCAGCGGCAGCGTGGCGTCGTACTCCTTGCGGAGGTGGAGCACCTGGCGGGCGATGATGTCGAGGAAGGACAGGCCTCGGCGCACGCAGAGCAACGACTTGGCACGCTCCATACCCATCGAGGTGCCGAGGCCCCCGTTGAGCTTGATGACCGCGGTGCCTCGGATCGCACTGGCGCCGTCGTCATCGCTCACCTCGACGTCGCGCAGCGCCTCCATGTCGACAGGCTCGATGGAGGACTCGGGGATCATCCCGGTCTCGCCGTGCTCGAGCAGCCGGTAGTAGTGGGCGAAGGTCTCGATGGCGACCTCGTCCACCCCGGCGGCAGCCATCTTGTCGCGGGCTCTGTTCAACCCCGAACTACCCATACAGCGATCGTAGGCTTGCCGGGTGGTCCCTCTGCAATCCGAAGGTCACGATCCAGCCAAGGTCGCCCTGCGCGACCAGCTGCTGACCGCCCGGCGGCGTCGGCCGTTGCTCGAGCGCTCGACGGACGCGCGGTCGATCGCGCTCCACCTCACCGCCGCGCCAGAAGTACGGCGAGCGGCCACGGTGGCGGCCTACGTCGCGGTCGGCTCGGAGCCGGGCACCGCTCCCTTGTTGCATGCGCTGCTCGCGGCGGGCAAGCGGGTGGTGCTCCCGGTGCTGCTTGCGGACGGCGACCTCGACTGGGCCGCCTACGCCGGGGACCAGGACCTGGTGCCGGCCACCCGCGGGCTGCTCGAGCCGGTGGGCACCCGGCTGGGTCCCGAGGCGGTCGCGACCGCGGACGTGGTGCTGGTGCCAGGGCTCGCGGTCTCGGCGCGCGGCGACCGCCTGGGCCGGGGCGGCGGTTCGTACGACCGGGCGCTGGGCCGCGTCCCGGTCGGCACGTTCACCTGCGTGCTCCTCAACGACGAGGAGGTCGGGGTCGACGTACCGGTGGAGCCGCACGACCGGCCGGTCGCCGCCGCTGCGCATCCCTCGGGAATCACACGGTTCGCCGCGACGTTCTGAACGCGTATGATTTGGCAGTCACTCGTGTCGAGTGCCAGCCCGACGAGGAGTCCAGTGCCCACCTACCAGTACGCCTGCAAGGAGTGCGGCCACGCCTTCGACGAGGTCCAGAGCTTCAGCGACGAGGCGCTGACCGAGTGCCCCGAGTGCGACGGCCGGTTGCGCAAGGTGTTCAACGCCGTTGGCGTCGTGTTCAAGGGATCCGGGTTCTACCGCACCGACAGCCGTACGTCGTCCTCGACCGCCGAGGCCGGCTCGTCCTCGGGCGAGTCGAAGAGCGAGCCGAAGAAGGAGTCGAAGAAGGAGTCGAAGAGCGACTCCTCGAGCTCATCCGGCTCGTCCGAGTCCTCCGGTGCGTCCGCAGGCTCCTCCGCCAGCTCCTCGACGTCCACGAAGTCTCCCCAGCCCACCGCCGGCTGACCACTCTCCACAGCTCGGTCGCACGACGGCGAGCTGGTCGGCCGACGCTCGTAGCGTCGCGGCGTGCCCCTTCTCCCACGACTCCGCTCGGCTGGCCGCCGCGTGCGTCGCGCGGTGCTGCGCCGGCGCCGGCTGCTGGCCGCCCTCTGCGCGCTGGTAGCGGTGTGGGCCGGCCTTCGGGCCACGGCCGCACCACCGGCGGACACCGTCCCGGTCACGGTCGCGGTCCGTGACCTCGGCGCCGGCGTCGTGCTGGGTCCCGATGACCTGGTCACTGCCCGCTTCGCGCCGGGCACCGTCCCCTCGGGGCACGTGCGCGACCCGGTGGGCCGTCAGCTGGCCGGTCCGCTGCGTCGCGGACAACCTGTCACCGACGCCGCCCTGCTCGGACCCTCGCTGGTCCGCGGCCGGCCCGACCTGGTGGCGCTCCCGGTGCGGTTGCCCGACACCGCGTTGGCCGAGCTGCTGCACGTCGGCGACCAGGTCGATGTCGTGGCCGCGGATCCCCAGGGTGGCCCGGCCGCCACGGTGGCCCGAGAGGCAATGGTCCTCGGCCTGCCGCCGCCGCCGGCCGATGCCGCCGCCGACGGGCTGCCGGGCCGGCTGGTCGTGCTGGGGGTCGCCGAGGCCGACGTCGCCGCTGTCTCCTCGGCGTCGGTGACACACTTCCTGACCGTCGCGTGGTCCCGATAGCGTGGAGCGTTCCGCTGCTCCGGCAGCTTTCAAAGTCTCGAGGGGACAACCATGACCGGCTTCAAGAACTTCATCCTGCGCGGCAACCTGGTCGAGCTGGCCGTCGCGTTCATCATGGCGGGCGCGTTCGCCACGGTAGTGACCGCCACCGTGGCCCTGCTCATGGACATCGTCGGCAAGGTCGGCGGGACGCCCGACTTCTCCAACTACGCCCCCGGGGGCGTCGGCGTGGGCCTCTGGATCACGGCGATGATCTCGTTCGTGATCATTGCGGCGGTCGTCTACTTCTTCATCGTCAAGCCCTACACCGAGGCCAAGGAGCGCTACTTCCCCAGCCCGGAGCCCGGCACCCCCGAGGACGTCAAGCTGCTCCAGGAGATTCGCGACCTGCTCGCGGCCCAGCCGGGAGGCACGACCCCGCCCAGCGTCTGACCGTCAGCCGTGGTGCGGCGGCACCTGGTCCTTGAGCCAGGCGTCGCCGCGCTCGGTCGCGCCACGCTCTGCCACGTCGGCGGGGTCGCGCTCGTCGCCGGTGGTGTCGGGGAGGACGTCGCCGAAGACCTCGGCCAGCCGGCGCTGACGCGCCCAGTCCGGCTCGGGCTGCTCAGTCGTCGGGAGGGGCTCGGTCACGCGCAGAGTCCGGCGAACTCGAGATCGTCGGCGCTCGCGCCGACGCCCTCCGAGCTGTCCTCGGACGGCGACTCGCTGTCGGACGGCGAGGTGGAGTCGGAAGGCGACTCGTCGTCGGAGGGTGACGTGCTGGAGGACTCGCTCTCGCTGTCGCTGGGGCTGCTCGAGCTCGACTCGGACCCGGACGGCGTGCCGCTGGGCACCTGGTCGGCCCCGATCGAGCCGACCCGCAGCTTGCCGAGCGGCTTGTCGTGGGCGATCCGGTCCCACAACGTCTCCGCGTCGGACGTCCACTCGACACGGCCCGGCTGCGCGCTGCTGTAGACGAACGGCACCGTGAGGAACCTGATCCTCTTGAGGCCGATGTGCTTGAACTGCAGGCCGACCAGCGCCATGTCCTTGATGTTCGGGATGTCGGTGGTCAGCGACTTGGTGGCGGCGTTGAGGAACCGCACCAGCCGGTCGAAGCGGGTCAGCGTGCCGCTGGAGAGGACCTTGGCGACCAGGGCGCCGATGAACGCCTGCTGCCGCTTGATCCGACCGATGTCGCTGCCGTCGCCGACGCCGTGGCGCACGCGCACGTAGGCGAGCGCCTCCTTGCCGCTCAGCGTCCGGGTGCCCTCCTTGATGGTGATGCCGTACTCGGAGCTGTCGATGTCCTCCGGCACGCAGACCTCGACCCCGTCGACCGCGTCGACCATGTCCTGGAAGCTGCCGAAGTCCACGACGACGTAGTTGTCGACCCGGACGCCGGTGGTCTGCTCGAACTGCTGGATGGTGCACGCCGGTCCGCCGATGGCGTACGCCGCGTTCCAGATCACGTCCGAGTCACCTGCGATGGAGTCGCCGTCGTCGCTCTTGCACTCGGGCCGGTCCACCAGGGAGTCGCGCGGGATCGAGACGCCGTACGCCGACTCGCGGTCGGCGGACAGGTGGAAGAGGATCGTGGTGTCCGACCCGCCGCCGGCCTCCTGGTCGAGGCCGCAGCCGTCGCAGTCCCGGGAGTCCGACCCCATCACCAGGATGTTCATCGGCTGCTTGGGAGCGTTGATCCGCACCTTGTCCGGCCGGTCGGTGAGCTGGTCGGAGACATCGATGACGTTCAGGTTGCCGTTGAGGTGGCGGTAGAGGAAGGCCACCGACAGCCCGCTGACCATGCCGAGCGTCAGCAACGTCGCAAGCAGCACCTTGGCCACCGTGTGCGACCGGCGGACGCGACCACGCCGCTTCCCGGGTTGATAAGGGGACGGCAGCTCGGGCTGGGCAGAGTGCTGCGCAGCGTCGGGCATCGTCACCTTCACAGGGCCGGCGAATGTGCTGACGAGGAGGGCGAGCACGCACATGGGTGTGCGCCCGCCCGCGCCAGATTACGGGTATCACTCAAATGATGGCCGTGACCGGCCAGTAACGCCAAACGTCGGCGCGTGCGATGGTGCCAGCGTGACAGGATGTGCGCCGACATCGCCCACATCGGCCCCAGTAGCTCAGTGGATAGAGCAGCCGCCTCCTAAGCGAAAGGTCGCAGGTTCGACTCCTGCCTGGGGCACGTTGAGCGGCTGCGGCAGCCGACTCTGCCTATGGCGAAAGGTCGCAGGTTCGACTCCTGCCTGGGGCACGCAATGACCATCGCGGAGCTCCAGCGCCGGACGCTGCGGGTCCTGGTCCTGGCGCAGGTCCTCAGCGGCGCGGGACTGGCCGCCGGCATCACGGTGGGGGCGCTGCTCGCGCAGGACATGCTCGGCAGCACCGGGCTCGCGGGTCTCCCGAGCGCCCTGTTCACCGCCGGCAGCGCGCTCACCGCTGTGGGGGTCGGCCGGATCTCACAGTCCCACGGGCGGCGGCCCGGCCTTGCCATCGGCTACGCCGTGGGCGCGGTGGGCAGCGTGGGCGTGGTGGTCGCGGCGGTGATGGACAGCCCGGTGCTGCTGTTCGTCACGCTGTTCGTGTACGGCGCGGGCAGCGCCACCAACCTCCAGGCGCGGTACGCCGGTGCCGACCTCGCCGACCCGGGCCACCGAGCCCGGGCGATCTCCACCGTGCTGGTGGCGACCACGCTGGGCGGCGTCGTCGGCCCGCTATTGGCAGCACCGACCGGCCACCTGGCCCACATGGTCGGCATACCGCACCTCGCCGGGCCGTTCCTGCTCGCCGGTGTGGCGTACGCGGCGGCCGCCGTGTTCCTGGCCACGAAGCTGCGCCCGGACCCGCTGATGCACGCGCGCGAAGTGGCGGCCAGCGAGGCCGCGGCGACCGCGGCGGCGCCCGGCCCGGTCCCGGCACCCGGGCCCGCCGTCGTGAGTCACGGCCTGGTGATCGGCGTGCTGGTCATGGTGCTCACCCAGATCGTGATGGTCGCGATCATGACGATGACGCCCGTGCACATGCGCGACCACGGCCACGGCACAGGCGCGGCCGGCGCGGTGATTGCCCTGCACGTCGCCGCGATGTTCCTGCCCTCGCCGCTCACCGGTCGCCTGGTCGACAAGATCGGCCGGACCACGATGGCCGCCGCGTCAGGAGTGACCCTGCTGCTCGCCGGACTGCTGGCCGCGTCGGCGCCCGAAGACTCCGTGGTCCTGCTGGGCATCGCCCTGGCGCTGCTCGGCCTCGGCTGGAACTTCGGCCTGGTCTCCGGCACCGCGATCGTCACCGACGCCGTACCGCTCGAGACCCGGGCCCGCACCCAGGGACTCGTCGACGTGTCGATCGCCATCTCCGGCGCCGGCGCCGGACTCGCCTCGGGCATCGTCGTCGACGTCACCAGCTACTCGGCGCTCTCCTTCGCGGGCGGTGTGCTCGCCCTGGCGATCGTTCCCGCGATCGCCGCAAGCGCGCGGCGTGCACCGACCATCAAACCGGGCTAGGGAACGACGACCACCTTGCCGAGCGCGCGTCCCTCGCCGACACGGGCAAGCGCGACGGGAACCTCGTCGAGCGAATACGCGCGGTCGATGTGGATCGTGACGTCCCCGGCGACGCAGAGGCCGGCAAGGGGCTCGAAGTGGGCCGGGCCCTGCCTCACCACGAGCACCCCGATCGAGCGACCGGTGATCCGCCCGATGACCGAGCCGACAGTGACCACGCGCAGCAGCGCGCGGACCGAACCACCCACGCACCGATACCTGCCGCCGGGCGCCAGCGCGCGCCGGTAGGCGAAGACCGACCTGTGCGCGACCAGGTCCAGGATCAGGTCGTAGCGCTGGGTCGTCCGGGTGAAGTCCTCCGAGCGGTAGTCGATCACGTCGTCCGCGCCCACCGACCGCATGAAGTCCTGCTTCGTGGCGTTGTCGACACCCGTCACGTGAGCACCGAGCCGTTTGGCGAGCTGGATGGCGAAGGATCCTGACCCTCCACCGGCGCCGTTGATCAGCACCCGGCTGCCCGCCACGGCCGCTGCCGTGCCCTTCAGCGCGATCGCGCCCGCCTGAGGGATGGTCGAGGCCTGCGCGAACGTGAGCTCGGCTGGCTTGTGCGCGAGTGCGGACTCAGGCGCGAGCGCATACTCCGCGAAGCCACCCATCAGCTCGAGATTGTCGCCGTAGACCTCGTCCCCGGTTCGAAACCCGGTCACGCCTTTCCCAACATCGTCGACCACGCCGGCGATGTCCGACCCGAGCGTCCGACACCGCGGGGAACGCAGCCCGCCGATCCGCGCATAGGCAGGCGATCCGCGCAGGGCCTCCCAGTCGCTGAGGTTCACCGAGGTCGCAGCGACCTTCAACCGCACCTGCCCTGCGCCGGGCGACGGAACCGGGACCTCCTCGACACGCAGCACATCCGGAGACCCGTACCGGTCACCGACGACCGCCTTCACACCCCTCCCGGCCCGGGTTTCACCCCGATCACCCAGCACTGCGCCTCCAGGAGCACCTGCTGGGCAACGCTGCCCATGATCAGCTTGCCGACCGGGGTGCGGTGGCGCAGGCCGATGACGATCACGTCGGCCTCGGTCTCCGAGGCCACCCGCAGGATCTCCTCGGCCACGTCGGTGCCCATCGCCTGGCGCACCTGGTTGGCCACGCCGACTCCCGCGAGCCGTTCCTCGAGCTGGGCCAGCCCGGCCTCGCCGACATAGCGCCGGTCGATCAGCGCGTCGCCCTTGGTGGCGTTGATGACCACCAGGTCGGTGTCGCGCCGCTCGGCCTCCTCGATGGCCGCGGCCAGCGCGGCCTCGCCGTACTGGTCCGGGATGTAGCCCACCACAACCGTCATCGGGAGACCTCCTCGTTGGAGTCCTGCACGGGCACGGGCGGGGTCTTGCGCAGCCGGCCGAGGACGATCGGCACCACGATCGCCAACACGGTGAGCGCGTAGACGAAGATCGCGAGGCCCTCGTTGAACAAGCCGCTGAGATCGCCGCCGGAGAGGTCCAGCGCCTCGCGGAGCCTCTGCTCCATCAGCGGCCCGAGGATCACGCCGAGGATCAGCGGCAGCACGGGAATGCCGAAGCGCCGGATCGCGAACCCGATGCCGCCGAAGATCACCAGCAGGGCCAGGTCGAACGGGTCCTGGTTGACGCTGTAGGCGCCCAGCGAGGCGAAGAAGAGGATGCCCGCGTAGAGCTGGGGTCGCGGGATGGTCAGCAGCTTGGCCCACACCGGCGCCAGCGGCAGGTTGATGACGAGCAGCAGGGCATTGCCGATCAGCAGGCTGGCCAGCAGCGTCCACACCAGGTCGGGTTGGTCGGTCATCAGCGTTGGACCGGGCTGGATCCCATAGGTCCGCAGCGCGGCGATCAGGACCGCCGCCGTGGCCGTGACTGGCAGACCGAGCGCCAGCAGCGGCACGAACATGCCCGCGGCGCTCGCGTTGTTGGCCGCCTCAGGGCCAGCGACCCCTTCGATCGCGCCCTCACCGAACTCGCTGTCGGTCTTCTTGCGACCAGCCAGCTTGCGCTCGGTGATGTAGGACAGGAACGTCGGCGTCTCCGCGCCGCCGGCCGGCACCGCACCGAACGGGAACCCGAGCGCCGTGCCACGCAGCCAGGGTCCCCAGGACCGCCGCCAGTCGTCGCGGCCCATGAAGGGACGCCCGGCCGGGATCACGTCAACCGGCTTGCGGCGCAGGTGTGCGGCCACCCACATCGCCTCGCCCATGGCGAAGACCCCGACCGCGACGATCACGATGCTGATCGGGTCCGCGAGCTCGAGCATGCCGCCGGTGAGCCGCGCCTGGCCGGTGGAGAGGTCGTTGCCGACCAGCCCGATCGTCAGGCCCATGAAGAGCCCGATGAAGCCGCGGATCTTCGACTTGCCCAGCACGCTGGTGACCAGGACCAGCGAGAACAGCATGATCGCGAAGTACGACGGCGCGCCGATCTTCACCGCCTGCTCCGCGATGGTCGGCGTGAAGAACGCGACCAGCAGGGTGCCGATGGTGCCGGCGATGAAGGACCCGATCGCGGCAGTCGCCAGGGCTTGGGCCGCACGCCCCTTCTTGGCCATCTTGTTGCCCTCGATGGCGGTCATCACCGACGCGGACTCACCTGGGGTGTTGAGCAGGATCGAGGTGGTCGAGCCGCCGTACATCCCGCCGTAGTAGATGCCGGCGAACATGATCAGCGACTGGGTGACGTCGAGGCCGTAGGTGATCGGAAGCAGCAGCGCCACGGCCATCGCCGGGCCGATGCCAGGCAGGACGCCGACGAAGGTGCCGAGCAGCACGCCGATGGCGGCGTACATGAGGTTCTCGAGGGTCAGGGCGTTCTGGAACCCGTCCAGAAGCAGGTCGAGGGAGTCCATCACAGGATCCCGTCGAGGATGCCTGGCTCGAGCGGGACGCCGAGGCCCCAGAAGAAGTACCAGCTGGCCACCGCCAGCACCGCCCCGACGATGACGTCGCGGACGAGCGTGCGGCTGCCCAGCGCCCAGGCGCAGCCCGCGAACAGCAGCGCACCGGTGATCGCCCAGCCGAGGATGTTCACCAGCAGCAGGTTGAGCACCAGGATGCCGACCAGCTTGCCGACGGTGACCCAGTCGGCCGGAGAGGTCAGGTCGATGTCCTCGCCGGCCTCGGCCTCCGCGACGTCGCCACGCGCGGTCGCGACCGCCAGCAGCACCGACAGCACGATCATCCCGGTGCCGATCATGTAGGGGAACACTCGCGGGCCGATGGGGTCACCGAAACCGACGGTGAGGCCGCGCGCATCGATGAGGGTGTAGACACCGACCAGGAGGAGAACAGCCGCGAGGCCGTACTGGGCCTTGTCGCCGGTCCCCGATGGGGGAGTCGCAGTCTCACTCACAGCAGTCCCAGCTCCTCGAGGGTCCCGGACACGCGCGCGTCCTGCTCGTCGATGAACTCGCCGAAGTCGTCACCGGTCTTGAAGTCATCGGTCCAGCCGTTCTCCGCGAGCTGGTCCTGCCAGCCCGGGCTGTCGTGCATCTGCTGGAGATAGTCGATCAGCTCCTCGGTGCGCTCCTCACTGATCTCGGGTGGGGCGAGCACTCCGCGCCAGTTGAGGAACACCAGGTCGACGCCCTCCTCGGTGAGGGTCGGGATGTCGGCGAACAACCCTTCCGGGTAGCGCTCCTCGCCGGACACAGCCAGCACCCGGAGCTCCCCGTCTTCGATCTGGCTCTCGAACTCCGCCAGCCCGGAGAAGCCGACGTCGACCTTCTCGCCGAGCAGCGCGCTGGTCAGCGGCCCGCCGCCGTCGTAGGAGACGTAGTTGACGTCTTTGGGGTCCACGCCGATCTCGTCGGCGAGCTGCATCGGGAAGAGGTGGTCCGGGCCACCGGGCGAGGAGCCGCCGCCCACCGAGATCGACCCCGGGTCTTCAGTCCAGGCCTGCACGAGGTCGTCGAGGGTCTGGTACGGCGAGTCGGCCGGCACCAGCACGCCCTCGGGTTCGCTCATCAGCTGGGCCAGAGGGGTGGCGTCCTGGAGCTGGTACTCGCTGCCGAAGGAGTACGTCGACCCGACGACTCCGAGACCGACCGTCATCATCGTGTGCTCGTCGCCGGCCTTGCCGATCAGCGTCGTCATCGCGGCAGCGCCCCCCGCGCCGATCACGTTGTCGACGGTGAACGAGCCGCCGGTGATGTCCTCGTCCTCCATCACCCGCACGGCCGCACGGCCGGTCAGGTCGTAGCCGCCGCCCGGGCTGTTGGGGATGATCATCAACAGGTCGCGGCTGTCCTCGCCGCGGGTGACCCCGCACCCTGACAGGGCAAGGACAAGGGCCATCGCGGTCGCAACCTCAAGCGAACATTCCCGGTAACGTCGCATCCCCGACATCCTGTCGGTGCCCGCCCTCACTGTCGAGAGCGTCTCAGCAGCAGCCGCTCAGATCTCGGTGCGGCGCTCGCTGATCGTCTCGCTGCCGTCGCTGTGCTGCGTGGTGGCGACGCTGTGAGTGCCGCGTCCGCGAGCCATCGTCGCAGCCGTGAGGACGATGACCAGGCCGCCGACGATCGCCATGATCCAGCCGACCATCGTCAGGTCGACGCCACTGAACTGGTCGGTGACGGCCAGGGCCAGCACCAGGCCGACCACCAGCAGAAATGCTCCGAAGCCGTAGCCCATCGGGTTCTCCTTCGCTCGGGCGCGGTCGAGAACTGCGCACGACCTGTCAGGTAACCCGTGCCCACCCCCGGCAAACTCCGGCCCAGACCGGTGCCGGGCCCGATCGGGCCGAGGCCTCAGACCAGCGCTGCCTTGACGACGTCTGCCAACGGCGTGGCCGGCCGGCCGATGAGGGCGCTGAGGGTGCCGGATGCGTCGTAGAGTTCACCGGCAGGTCGACGTAGCTGACCTGCTGTCCGGCCTGCTCGGCGAGCGTCGCGGCGTAGTCGGCCATCGTGAACGACTCGTCCCCAGCCAGCTCGTGGACCTTGCCGACGTTGTCGTCGGCGAGGAGGGCCGCGGCGGCCGCCTCTGCGTAGTCGGCGCGGGCGGCGGCGCTGATCCGGCCCGCGCCGGCGGCGCCGATGACGCCGTGCTCGAGGTGGACCGGGACCTGGGCGGTGTAGTTCTCGACGTACCAGCCGTTGCGGAGCAGCACGTGGGGAAGCCCGAGCTCGGCCAGGATCTGCTCGGTCGCGTGGTGCTCGGCGGCGAGGGCCAACGACGACGAGTCCGCCCGCAGGATGCAGTCTGGGCGAGATTCCGATCACCACTGATTGCCAACGGCGAGATCAGGTGGGACAGCTCCCGACCGAGCTGTACGTCTACTCCGGAGCCTTCCACTCCTGCACGTGGCTGTCCCAGACCGCGATCAGCCAGCGGATTCTGGGCGACTCGCCGATCCCGCCCTGGTGCCGGACATGCGAGCACCACGTCGTGCCCGGGGCCGACCACGGTTACGACGGCGAGGACGACGACCGGGCCCGCGAGGTCTATGCGCTGATCGCGAGACAGGTTCAGGACGCTACGAGCCCGACGTAGCGCCCGGACCTCACCCCACCGTCTCGAACTTGATCCCGGCGGCCACCAACCTGGTCATCAGGTTGTCGCCCATCGCTTGAGCGGTCGTCACGCAACCGGACGTCTTCGGGTTGTCGTCGAAGGCCAGACACAGGGCCGACTCGGCCAGCATCTTCGCGGTCTCGTCGTAGCCGGGGTCACCGCCAGACACCCGAGTGTGGATCGTGCGGCCGTCGCCCTCACCGACGAAGTCCACCGTGAACCACGACTTCGCGCGGCGAGCCTCGTCGGGGCCCTCTCCCTGCTTGATCCGGCCGAGCAGGAACTTCCGCACCGGCGGGACCTGAGCCGACACGGCGAGTGCGGAGACGCCGACGACACCGCCGGCGGCGTACCGGAGCGTCTTGGTGCCGACGTAGTGGGAGTAGGTGAAGCGCGGGCCGTACGCCGCCACTGCGGCACCGCTGCGGGCGACGACGAGCGGGTCGATGGTGGGCAGCGGGAGCAGCCACCAACCGAGCAGCTTGTCGCGGTGCGGCTTCCCGGCCACCGCCTTAGACGAGCGGCCCTCCGGCCGAGGTTCGGCCTTGCGCCGAGCCAGCATCGCCTCCCGCATCTGCCGGGCCCGTGCGAACGCACCCAGCGCGGAGTGGAAGGTGCCGCCGGAGGGCATCGCGCCGGCGCGGACCACGCCGCGGACGGCGACCGGGCCCTTGGCGGCCAGCTGCTGCACCGTGTAGAGGGCGCCGAGGTCGTGCGGGATCGAGTCGAAGCCGCAGGCGTGCACGATCCGTGCGCCGGACTTCTCCGCGGTGGCGTGGTGGGCGACGTACATCCGGTCGACGAACTCGGGCTCACCGGTCAGGTCGACGTAGTCGGTGCCGGCCTCGGCGCAGGCGGCGACCAGCGGTTCGCCGAACTGGAGGTAGGGCCCGACCGTCGTGATCACCACCCGCGTGCGCCGGGCCACGACATCCAGGGAGGCGCGGTCGCCGCTGTCGGCGGAGAGCAGCTCGAGGTCGGCGAGCGCCGGGTCGATGGCAGCCAGCTTCGAGCGGACCGCATCGAGCTTGTCCGGGTTGCGGCCGGCAAGCGCCCACCGAAGACCAGCAGGCGCGTGCTTCGCGACGTACTCGGCGGTGAGCGCACCTGTGAAGCCGGTGGCGCCGAGGATGACCAGGTCCAGATCTCGTTCGGAATCGGACGACGAAGAAGGCATGCCCCGACTCTGCCATCGACTCTGGCACCGACGGAACCGGCCCTCCGACCCGGCCGTCCGATCAGCGGACGCCGCTGATCAGGGCGGTCTCTTCCCAGCACCCGCATCTGGACTCCCGAAGGATCCGCACCATGCCGCAGCGCACGTCTCCGGCCCGCATCGTCACCCGGGGCCTCGTCCCGCTCGGCGCCCTCACCGGCCTCGCCGCCGCGTTCGTCGCCGGTACGTCGTACGGCACGGACCACCCCGACCCGTGGCGCAGCGACGCCGGCTCGGACGCCAGCCCGGCGGCGTACACCGGGAGTGACCTGTCCTTGCCCGGCTCCTGCGACGACCTGCTCGCCTGGTATGTCGAGCGCGGCGTCGACCGGGTCGGCCCGTACGGCTGGGACTCGGCCTACCCCTACTACGGCGTCATGGAGGACGGGGTGGTCACCCTTGACTCCGCCAGGTCGGCAGCGGGCGGCGCCGAGCAGTCCGCCAAGGGTGCCTCGCCGCTGCCGACGACCGTCCGCTCCACCAGCGGCGAGACCGGCACCAACGTCCAGGAGACCGGCGTCGACGAGCCGGACACCGTCAAGACCGACGGCCGCACCCTGTTCCGGGTCGAGGGCGGCAACCTGGTCACCTACGACGTCACCGGGGACGAGGTGCGCCGGCTCGGCTCGGCCGACCTGCCTGGCCTGACCGATGCCGAGATCCTGCTCTCGGGCGACACCGTGGTGGCGATCGCGCAGGATGGTGGCGGTGGCGGCGACAGCGGCCCTGACAAGGGTTCGACCGACGTGGTCACCCTCGACGTCTCGGACCCGGCCTCACCGGAGGTCACCCACACCGTCGAGTACGACACCGAACTGGTCACCACCCGGCTGCACGACGGCGTCGTGCGCGTCGTGCTCCAGGCCGGCCTCCCCGACCTCGACTTCGCCCACCCGGACAAGCACACCACCGACTGGGAGGCCGACCCAGGCCAACCAGGACCTGGTCCGCGCGAGCTCCGTCGAGGACTGGCTGCCCACCGTCTCCACCGATGGCGGGCCCGCCGAGCAGCTGCTCGACTGCGACCAGGTCGCGGTGCCCGACGACGGCTTCACGCTCGGGACCATCGCAGTGGTCGGCTTCGACGCCCCGGCACCTCAGGCTCCCTCGGTCAGCGGCCTGGCGGTCGACACTGATCTGGCGTACGCCTCGGTTGACCAGCTCTACCTCGCCACCAGCCCCTGGAGCGGCGGCGTGGTCCGCTGCTTCGAATGCCTGCCCACTCCGATGCCGATGGAGCTGCCTGCCCCCGGCTCGGACCTGCTGCCGGGCTGGTTCCCGGGTGGGGGCTCCGACGACTCCAGCGGCGGGTACGCCGACGACGGCACCAGCCATCTCTACGCCTTCGACCTGGACGGCATCGACACCACCTTCGCGGCGTCGGGCGAGGTGGACGGCATGATCCGCGACCGCTGGTCCATGGACGCCATTGCCGGTGTGCTTCGCGTCGCGGTCGGCCCGACCGGCCAGACCGGTGACTTCAACTCGGTGGTCACGTTCCGCCAGGAGGGCAACGACCTGGTCGAGACCGGCCGGCTCGACCAGCTCGGCGTCGGTGAGCAGATCGAGTCGGTCCGCTGGTTCGACACCTTGGCGATCGTGGTCACCTTCCGCCAGGTCGACCCGCTGTACGCGATCGACCTCACCGACGCCGACTCCCCGCGCCTGATGGGGAAGCTCAAGATCCCGGGCTTCTCGGCCTACCTGCACCCGCTGGGCCAGCACCGCCTGCTCGGCCTCGGCGAGGGCCCTGCCGAGAACGGCCAGTGGGGCGCCCAGGCGGGGCTGTTCAACGTCACCGACCTGACCAACCCGACCCGGCTCGACGTCCTCTCCTACGGTCCCGCCACCCAGGCCCTGGCGACCCAGGATCCCCGCCAGCTCACCTGGCTGCCCGACGGCCGCACCGTGCTCAGCGTGATCTCCGACTACGGCAAGGCCGGCCAGACCGGCTACGTCTCGGTGCTCACCGTCGGTGCGGGCGAGCTCGCCAACCGGATGGTCCCGGTCGAGTACGGCGCCGAGGTGACCGACGTACGCCTGGTGCCGCTCCCGGACGGCCGGGTGGTGCTGGTGACCGGCGACAACGCCTCGTTCTTCGATCTGAACGGTGGCTGAGCCCGCCGACGTAATCTTGGGGCCATGTGCCGCAACATCCGTCCGCTCAACAACTTCCAGCCGCCGGCCAGCGATGACGAGGTCGCCGCGGCGGCGCTGCAGTTCGTCCGCAAGGTCAGCGGGACGACCAAGCCGTCGGCGGCCAACCAGGAGGTCTTCGACCGGGCGGTCCACGACATCGCGCACATCGTGCGGCACCTTGTCGACGACCTCGTGACCACGGCGCCGCCCAAGGACCGCGAGGTCGAGGCAGCCAAGGCACGGGAGCGGGCGGCGTTGCGGTACGCCCAGTGAGCTCGCGGTGACCTCGTTGCGTCCCAGCCTCGACGTGCGAGGTTTCGAGACGGTCGCAGAGCGACCTCCTCAACCACCGGTCGACGCCGACGACGTCCTGGACTTCCTGGCCGACCGGGCGCTGGTGGTCCTGACCGGCGCGGGGTGCTCGACGGACTCGGGGATCCCGGACTACCGCGGGCCCGGCTCACCCGCGCGAGCACCGATGACCTACCAGGAGTTCGTCTCTGGCACTCACGCCCGGCAGCGCTACTGGGCGCGCAGCCACCTCGGCTGGGCGCGCATGAAGCGGGCCGAGCCCAACGCCGGCCACCACGCGCTGGCGCGGATCGATCCCACCCTGCTGATCACCCAGAACGTCGACGGGCTGCACGAGCGGGCCGGCTCGCGGCGACTGGTCGCGCTGCACGGCCGCATTGCCGACGTCGTCTGCCTGTCCTGCCGCGCGGTCTCCTCGCGAGCTGCACTGCACCAGCGGCTCACCGAGCTCAACCCAGGATTCACCGAGCGTCACCAGACGGTGCAGCTGCGCCCCGACGGCGATGTCGAGCTCGACGACACCAGTGGCTTCGTGCTGGCGGGCTGCCCCGAGTGCGGCGGCGTGCTCAAGCCGGACGTGGTCTTCTTCGGGGAGAACGTGCCCGTCGACCGCGTTGAGCGGTGCTACGCCGCCGTCGATGCGCTGACCGGGTCGAGAGGGGCACTGCTGGTGGCCGGCTCCAGCCTGACCGTGATGAGCGGCTTCCGGTTCGTACGCCGGGCCGCGAAGGCCGGCACGCCGGTGGTGATCGTGAACCGCGGCCGGACGCGAGGCGACGAGCTGGCGACGTACCGCCTAGAAGCGGGCACGTCGGAGTTCCTCACCGCCCTGGCCTCACACGCCCAGGGTCACTTGGTCTGAACCTCGGCCCGGTGCTTGGGCACGTACTCGGTCGGAGCGGGTCGGCCCGAGCTCGGCCGGCGGTCGAGCCAGCTGGCGAGGTCGAAACCCTCGGTCTTCTTCTCGTCCTCGGTGGTCTTGCCCTTCATGGCGCTCTCCCTTCGCTCACCCGACAACGAGATACCCCCGGGGGTGTCACCCGAACCGCTCGACTGGTCCAGACGACCGGTGCGGTCCTCGGGGACGCTCTCAGAGCTTGCGGACGAAGATGTGCTCGGCCGCCTCGGGCACGATCTCGGCGGTCTCGCCGCCGGAGCCGACCAGGACGCCCTCAGGGGTCGACACCACCGTGATGGTCTTGTCGGGCAGGGCGCCGACCCGGCGCAGCGCGCTCATCAGCAGCTCGTCCTTCTGCATCTCCTCGGAGATCCGGCGGACCAGCACCCGGCCCTCCTCGAGGGTCGCCGCGTCGGACAGCGACTCGACGCCGGTCATGAACTCCTCACCGAGCGTGACCTCGCCCAGCTCGTCGAGCCCGGGGATCGGGTTGCCGTAC
This sequence comes from uncultured Actinomycetota bacterium, assembly GCA_963817125.1. Taxonomy (GTDB): domain Bacteria; phylum Actinomycetota; class Actinomycetes; order Propionibacteriales; family Nocardioidaceae; genus Nocardioides. Next base: position 35,176 of record CAWFNB010000012.1, on the reverse strand, counting down.
GGCGACTCGGTCGGATGGTCGAGCAGCTCGACCAGCCGGCGCTCGACGGTCTCCGACATCACGTGCTCCCAGCGGCAGGCCTCTTCGTGGACGAGCTCCCAGTCCAGTCCGATGACGTCGATGAGCAACCGCTCGGCGAGCCGGTGCTTGCGCATCACCCTTGTCGCGAGTCGCATGCCCTCCTCGGTGAGCTCGAGGTGGCGGTCGCCCTCGACCGTGAGCAAGCCGTCGCGCTCCATCCGGGCCACGGTCTGCGACACGGTGGGGCCGCTCTGGTGCAGCCGCTCGGCGATCCGCGCACGCAGCGGGACGATGCCCTCCTCGACCAGCTCGTAGACGGTGCGGAGGTACATCTCCGTGGTGTCGATCAGGTCGCTCACGTCGCCATTCTGTCGCATGTGCGGGTACCGGAGCGCGGACGCGGACGAAGGGGGCGGGATGGCGGCGAGCCTGATGTGGTTCCGTCGCGATCTGCGCCTCGCTGACAACCCGGCGCTGCTCGAGGCGTGTGCAGACGGTGACGTGCTGCCCATGTTCGTGCTCGACCCCGCGTTGTGGGGGCCGGCCGGCCCGTCGCGGCGGGTCTACCTCGCTGCCTCGCTGCGCGCCCTCGACGGCCAGCTCCGCCGGCGCGGGACCCGCCTCTCGGTGGTCCGCGGCAGTCCCGCGCGCCGGCTGGTGCTGGCCGCCACGGCGGTGGGCGCCGAGCGGGTGCACGTGGCGGCCGACTACGGCCCCTACGGGCACCAGCGCGACCTGGCGGTCGAGGCTGCACTGGCGGACGCCGCAGTGGAGCTGGTCCGCACCGGCTCGCCGTACGCCGTCGCTCCGGGTCAGGTGACCAGCGGCTCGGGCGCCCCCTACAAGGTCTACACACCGTTCAGCAGGGCGTGGTCGGAGCACGGCTGGCCCGACCCGGTCGACCCGCCCACCGGCGTGAGCTGGCTCGAGCTGACGGCGTCGTCAGGAGGGGCCACCACCGACCTCCCCGATCCGGCGCTTCCCGACGGGCTCGCGCTTCCCGAGGCCGGGGAGGTTGCCGCGACCCAACGTTGGGAGGAGTTCCTGGACCGCATCGACACCTATGACCAGGACCGCGACAAACCCGGCGTCAACGGAACGTCACACATGTCGGTGCACCTCAGGTACGGCGAGATCCACCCACGCACGCTGCTCGCGGCCCTGTCCCGCAAACGCAGTTCAGGCGCGGCGACGTACCGCAAGGAGCTGGCCTGGCGCGAGTTCTACGCCGACGTGCTGTTCGCGCAACCGCGGACCGCCCGGGAGTACCTGCGTCCCGAGTTCGCCCGGATGCAGTACGACGAGCCGGGGCCGCAGCTGGACGCCTGGCGGCGCGGCGCCACGGGCTTCCCGATCGTGGACGCCGGGATGCGCCAGCTCCGCGCCACTGGCTGGATGCACAACCGGGTGCGCATGATCGTGGCGAGCTTCCTGGTCAAGGACCTGCACCTGGAGTGGCAGCACGGCGCGCGCCACTTCATGCGGTGGCTGGTGGACGGAGACCTCGCGTCCAACCAGCACGGCTGGCAGTGGACCGCTGGCTCTGGGACCGACGCCGCGCCGTACTTCCGGGTCTTCAACCCCACCAGCCAAGGACGCAAGTTCGACCCGCAGGGCCACTACGTCCGGCGCTGGGTCGATGAGCTGCGTGACCCCGACCAGGTGCCCGACCCCCATGACCCCGACGCGGACACCCGCGACCTGGTCGGCTACCCGGCGCCCATCGTCGACCACCACGAGGAGCGGCGCGAGGCTCTCGACCGGTGGGAGGCGATCCGCTGAGCTCTTGGCTAGCGTGACGGGGTGAGTGAAGCCAGCATCGTCGACACCGAGCTCGTCGTGGCCCAGCGCTACCGCGGCCCGGCCCGGTCCGGGAACGGCGGCTACTCCTGTGGAGCGCTGGCAGCCCTCGCACCCGACGACTGGCCGGCCAGCACCGTCCGGCTCAGCCAGCCACCGCCGATCGACACCGTCATGAGGGTGACGCGTAGCGAGGACCTGCTGGTCGCCTCGCTGGGTGGTGCGGAGGTCATGCGGGCGACGCGAGCCGACCCAGACCTGACGCCGGTCGCCCCGGTGGACGCGGCGACCGCGCGGGGCGCGGAGGCGGCGTACGCCGGACTGGCCTCGCACCCGTTCCCCACGTGCTTCACCTGCGGCACCGGCCGCGAGCCAGGCGACGGGCTGCGCATCTTTCCCGGCGTTCTCGGCGACGGTCGGGCAGCTGCGACCTGGACGCCGCACCCGAGCGTGGCTGCCGACTGGCACGAGTACCGCGACGCCACTCGCGAGGCCGGACATGCAGTGACCTGGGCAGCCCTCGACTGCACCAGCGCCTGGGCCGCCGACGCCGGCGAGCGGCCGATGGTGCTCGGCACCATGACCGCCCGCATCGACTCCCTGCCGGTGGTCGGCGTCGAGCACGTGGTCGTCGGCGAGGCCCGCGACGAGCAGGGACGCCGGCGGAAGACCGCAGCGAGCCTGTACGACGACACCGGCCGGCTCGTGGCCACCGCGGAGCACGTCTGGATCACCGTCAACCCCGCCGACTTCAACTGATCCGACAGCCGCTGGTTGAGGCTCAACCACCGGATGACTACGCTCTCGCTCGTGTCCGATTTGAACGATCCAACGCAGCCTTGGTGGCGGCACGCGGTCACCTACGAGGTCTACGTCCGCAGCTTCGCCGACAGCGACGGGGACGGCGTCGGTGACCTGTCCGGCATCACTGCACGGCTGCCCTACCTGCGCGATCTCGGTGTCGACGCGCTCTGGGTGACGCCGTTCTACACCTCGCCCCAGCACGACCACGGCTACGACGTCGCGGACTACCAGGACGTCGACCCGTTGTTCGGCACGCTCGCGGACGCCGACGGGCTGATCGCCTGCGCCCGCGAGCTCGGGTTGAAGGTGATCGTCGACCTGGTGCCCAACCACACCTCCAGCGAGCACCCGTGGTTCCGGGCGGCGCTGGCCAGTCCGCCCGGCAGCAGGGAGCGGGCGCGCTACCTGTTCCGCGAGGGCCGCGGCCCGGGGGGCCAGGAGCCACCGAACAACTGGCGGTCGGTCTTCGGTGGCCCGGCGTGGACGCGCCTCCCTGATCGGCCAGGAGAACGGGCACAGTGGTACCTGCACCTGTTCGACACCTCCCAGCCCGACCTGGACTGGCGCAACCCGGACGTCGGCGACATGTTCGAAGAAGTGCTGCGCTTCTGGCTGGATCGCGGCGTCGACGGCTTCCGGGTCGACGTCGCGCACGGTCTGCTCAAGGAAGCGACGCTGCGTGACCAGATCCTCACCCCCGGGGAGGAGCCGGGCAGCGGCGTCGACACCACGGGCTCGATGGTCCAGCTGGTGCACCGCGACGAGCCGATGTGGGACCAGCCCGAGGTGCACGAGGTCTACCGGCGCTGGCACCGGGTCCTCGCCGAGTACCCGGGCGACCGGATGACCGTCGCGGAGGCCTGGACCCAGACCCCGGAGTCGATGGCTCGGTTCGTGCGTGCCGACGAGATGAGCCAGGCGTTCAACTTCTCCTGGTTGCTCGCGCCCTGGTCGGCCACCGCGTTCGCCGAGGTCATCCGGAGCACGCTGGAGCAGCTCGCCGAGGTCGACGCCGCACCCACGTGGGTCCTGAGCAACCACGACGTGGCCCGGCACGCGACGCGGTACGGCGGTGGAGCGGTGGGCCTCGCCCGCGCGAAGGCCTCGACGCTGGCCATGCTCGCGCTGCCGGGCTCGGCGTACCTCTACCAGGGCGAGGAGCTCGGGCTCGAGGACGTCGACGTCCCGCCGGAGGCTCGCCAGGACCCGGCCTGGCTCCGCACGCAGAAGCAGTGGCGGGACGGCTGCCGGGTGCCGATCCCGTGGTCGGGTACGGCGCCGCCGTACGGCTTCGGTCCGGGGGCCGGCCAGCCCTGGCTGCCGCAGCCACCGGACTGGGCGGACCGCAGCGTCGAGGCCCAGGAGCAGGACCCGGACTCGACGCTGGCGTTCTACCGGGCGGCCCTCGCGGCGCGGCGCGAGCACGCGCGTGACGCCCCCGAGGAGGTCGAGCTGCTGGACGCCGGCGCCGACCTGCTGGCGTTCCGCCGGGGCGCGCTGACGGTGGTGCTCAACGCCGGCGTGGACGCGGTCGAGCTGCCACGAGGCGAGCCGGTGCTCGCGAGCGGACCGCTCGAGGGGCGGCTGTTGCCTTCTGACACCGCGGTCTGGCTGGTCGGGTGAGTCCCAAGACCAGGAGTCAGGCGTTGAGCGCTTCGTTGTAGCGCTGGAGCGTGGCGGCGAAGGCGGCCATCTCCTCGGCCGACCAGTCGCCGAGCTGCTCGTCGAGCCACTTGCGTCGGTGCTCGGCGACGTCCGCGAGGCGGCGTACGGCGTCCTCGCTGGCCACGACCAGGGTGGCCCGGCCGTCGGCCGGGTCGGGGGTGCGCTCGACGAGCCCGAGGTCTTCGAGGTGCTGGAGCTGGCGGCTGACCGCGCCCTTGTCGATGTGGAAGTTCTCGACCATCGACGAGGCGCGGAGCGGCCCCTCGTCGGCGAGCCAGGACAGCATCAGGTACGACGCCGGCTGGAGGTCCTCGTGGACGGCGCGGGCGCGCTCGCCGATCACCCGCTTGATCCGGCGGATGAGGACGCCGACCTCACGCTCGAGGTGGCGCAGCGACTCCTGGCGAGAGGTCATGCGTCCAGCATGCAGCAACCCGCAGGCCTGGCCCCTCTGGAGGGGCCGCACCGGGGGACGTTCCCGGTTCGCCTGCGGGTCGGGTAGCTGCTTGAGATTCGCCAGCAGCGTCGAGGGCATCTCTGCCCCGTCCTGTTGCTGGGGGCTGCTAGCGGGCAGCCACCTCACGCGTCCTCAAAGAATTCATTCTTCGGACCACCTCCTTTCCCGTGTACGACGAGAGTAGGTCGGCCCGGGAGGTCCAGCAAGCAGGTTTTTCGGCCGGCTCAGGCCACGGCGGCGGCGAACTGGGACTGGTAGAGCCGCGCGTAGGCACCGCCGTCCGCGAGCAGCGAGTCGTGGGTGCCCTGCTCGACGATCCGGCCCGCTTCCATCACCAGGATCAGGTCGGCGTCGCGGATCGTGGAGAGCCGGTGCGCGATGACGAACGACGTCCGGTCGGTGCGCAGGGCCGCCATCGCGTGCTGCACCAGCAGCTCGGTGCGGGTGTCCACCGACGACGTGGCCTCGTCGAGGATCAGCAGCGCCGGGTCGGCCAGGAACGCCCGGGCGATGGTGAGCAGCTGCCTCTCGCCTGCGGACAGGTTGCCGCCGTCCTCGTCGACGACCGTGTCGTAGCCGTCGGGCAGGGAGTGCACGAACCGGTCGACGAACGTCGCCCGTGCGGCCTCGAGGATCTCCTCCTCGCTGGCGTCGGGACGGCCATAGGCGATGTTGTCGCGGATCGTGCCCTGGAACAGCCAGGTGTCCTGCAGCACCATCCCGATCCGCCCGCGCAGGGCGGCGCGCGGCATCGCGGTGATGTCGGTGCCGTCGACGGTGATCCGGCCGCCGTCCAGCTCGTAGAAGCGCATCACCAGGTTGACCAGGGTCGTCTTGCCGGCACCGGTGGGGCCCACGATCGCGACGGTCTGGCCGGGGCTGGCCACGAGCGAGAGGTCCTCGATCAGCGGCTCGGCGGGGTCATAGCTGAACGACACGTGCTCGAAGCGGACCTCGCCGCGCCCCGTGGGTGGCGCCACAGTGGTGCTGTCCGGCACCTGCTCGTCGGCGTCGAGCAGCTCGAAGACCCGCTCGGCCGACGCCACCCCGGACTGGAGCAGGTTCATCATCGAGGCGACCGCCGTCAGCGGCTGCATGAACGTCCGCGAGTACTGGATGAACGCCTGCACCTCACCCAAGGAGAGCGTTCCGTTGGCTACGCGGAGGCCGCCGACCACGGCGACGACGACATAGTTGAGGTTCCCGACGAACATCATCACCGGCATGATCAGCCCGCTCACGAACTGCGCCTTGAACGACGCCTCGTAGAGCTCGTCGTTCTCCTCGGCGAAGGCCCGCTCGACCTCGGCGCGGCGGCCGAAGACCGTGACCAGCGCGTGCCCGGAGAAGGTCTCCTCGATGTGCGCGTTGAGCTTGCCGGTACGCCGCCACTGGGCGACGAACTGCCCCTGCGAGCGTTTCATGATCCGCTGGGTCACGAACATCGAGATCGGGACCGAGACCAGGGCGATCAGAGCCAGCACCGGCGAGATCCACAGCATCATCGAGAGCACCGCGACGACGGTGAGCAGCGAGGTGAGCAGCTGGCTCATCGTCTGCTGGAGGGTCTGGCTGAGGTTGTCGATGTCGTTGGTGACCCGGCTCATCAGCTCGCCGCGCGGCTGCTTGTCGAAGTACTCCAGCGGGAGTGCGTTGACCTTGTCCTCGACGTCGGAGCGCATCCTGCGCACCGTTCCCTGCACCACGTCGTTGAGCAGGTACCCCTGGCCCCAGGAGAGCGCCGAGCCGGCGACGTACACGCCGATCACCTGCAGCAGGACCGCGCGGACCGCGGCGAAGTCGACCGGTCGCCGGGCGAGGAACGCGTCGAAGATCAAGTCGGTGGCGTCACCGAGCAGCTTCGGTCCGAGGGCGAGCAGGAAGACGCTCACCACCGCGAGTCCGATGACGGCCAGGGCCCGGTTGCGGTGCGGAGCCATCCGGCGGATGAGCCGCTTGGCCGAGGGGACGAAGGTCATCGCCTTCTGGCCGACCATGCCGCCACCCATCGGGCCCCGGCCGGGGCCGCCGATCGGCGCCTCGATCCGTTCGGTCTGCTTCATGGCGGCGCCACCCTTGGGTGACTGCTGAGTGGCGGTCATGCTGCCTCCTCGGCGGTCAGCTGCGAGGCGACGATCTCCTGGTAGGTCGGATCGGAGTCGAGCAGCTCCTGGTGGGTGCCGCGACCCACCACCCTGCCGTCCTCGAGGACCAGGATCAGGTCGGCGTCGCGGATCGTGGAGACCCGCTGGGCCACCACCACGACCGTCGCGTCGCGGGTCTCGGGTCGCAGCGCCGCCCGCAGCCGGGCGTCGGTGGCGAGGTCGAGCGCCGAGAACGTGTCGTCGAAGAGGTAGATCTCGGGGCGGCGGACGAGCGCCCGGGCGATGGCCAGTCGCTGACGCTGGCCGCCGGAGACGTTGGTGCCTCCCTGGACGATCGGGGCGTCCAGTCCCTCGGGCATCCGCTCGACGAAGTCGCGGGCCTGGGCCACCTCGAGGGCGTGCCACAGCTCGTCGTCGGTCGCGTCCGGCTTGCCGTGCAGCAGGTTGCTGCGGACCGTGCCGGTGAAGAGGAACGCCCGCTGGGGCACCAGGCCGATCCGCGCCCACAACGACTCGGGGTCGACGTCGCGGACATCGGCCCCGTCGACCCGCACCGCGCCGGCGGTGGCGTCGAAGAGCCGCGGGACCAGGTTGAGCAGCGTCGACTTGCCGGCGCCGGTCGAGCCGATGATCGCGACGGTCTGGCCGGGCTGGGCGCTGAAGCTGACGTCGCAGAGCACCGGCTGCTCGGCACCGGGGTAGGTGAACCCGACGTCCTCGAGGTCGAGGTGCCCGCGCAGCGGGAGCTCGCGGACGCCGTCGGTCGGCGGTACGACGCTGGGTCGGGTGTCGAGGACCTCGCTGATCCGGTCCGCGCACACCGAGGAGCGCGGGATCATCATCAGCATGAACGTCCCCATCATCACGCTCATCAGGATCTGCATCAGGTAGCTGAGGAACGCGGTCAGCGCCCCCACCTGCATCTCGCCGCTGTCGACGCGCTGGCCGCCGTACCAGATCACCGCGACGCTGGAGATGTTCACGACCAGCATCACCAGCGGGAACATCGTGGCCATCCAGCGGCCGGCGGTCACCGACACCGCGGTCAGCCCGTCGTTCGCCACGCCGAACCGCTGGGTCTCGCGGGGCTCGCGCACGAAGGCACGGACCACCCGGATGCCGCTGATCTGCTCGCGCAGGATCCGGTTCACGTCGTCGATCCGGGTCTGGACCAGCCGGAAGTTCGGCACCATCTGCGAGACCACGAGCCCGACCGAGACGAACAGGGCCGGTACGACCACCGCCAGCAGCCACGAGAGGCCGAGGTCCTCGCGCATCGCCATCACGATGCCGCCGACCATCATGATCGGGACCTGCACGGCCAGGGTGCAGCCCATCAGCGCCAGCATCTGCACCTGCTGGACGTCATTGGTGTTGCGGGTGATCAGCGACGGCGCCCCGAACTGGGCGACCTCTCGGCCGGAGAACGAGCCGACCCGCCGGAAGACCGCGGCCCGCAGGTCCCGACCGAACGACATCGCGGTGCGCGCCGAGAAGGCGACCGCCACCACCGAGCAGAGGATCTGGAGCAGCGAGACCCCGAGCATCACCGCGCCGGCGCGCAGGATGAAGTCGGTGTCGCCAACGGCTATGCCCTTGTCGATGATGTCGGCGTTGAGGCTGGGCAGGTAGAGCATCGCCACCGTCGCGGTGAACTGGAGCACCACGATCACGGCCAGCCACCGGCGGTACGGCGCGAGGTGGGTGCGCAGGATCTTCAGCAGCTGCATCAGTCCCGCCTCAGCAACCCGTGCAGGAGGGTGTCGACGATCTCCTCGGGCGCGAGCAGCTTCCCGTCGGTGATGTGGGGGTGGCTGCCGGCGAACGTGAGCAGTCGCAGCCGGTGCACGAAGTCCCCGGCTGGCACCGAGAGGCGCTCGGCGTCGGCACCGACGACGTTCTCGAGCAGCGCGTGCACCCGCTCGCGCATCGCGACTGCCTCGGGGCTGTCGTGCACGTGGTCGGCCGGGCGGACCATGCCGACCTTCTTCATCAGCTCGAAGGTCGCGCGGAACCGCTGCTGCAGGATCGAGGCCAGCTGAACCAACCGGTCGCGCAGGGGCTGCTCAGGGTCGATCTCCGCGATCCGGTCGATCAGGGCGCCCGGCTCGAACGCGCGGGTGATCGCGGCCTCGACGAGCTCCTCCTTGGACTCCACGACGCGGAAGATGGTGCCCTCGGCGACGCCGGCCGCTGCCGCGATCTGACGCGTGGTCACCGCCCGACCGTGCTCGCGAAGCAGCGTCAGGGTCGCGTCGACGAGCAGGTCGCGGCGCTCCTCCGGCGACATCGGCCGGGCGCGCTCTCGTCGTACGGCGGACTCGCTCACGTCGGCAAGGGTAAGTGAGTGAGCACTCACTCACAAATCCTTTTTGGTGGCCCTACTGCCGGGCGCCCACCCACGACACCTCGTAGGTGCACGGGCCGTCCGGGCCGCCGGTCACGGTGGCCAGGACGCTGGCCCGGAAGCCGGCCCCCGTGAAGCTGCCGTGCAGGGTCAGCGAGTGCGTCACCGCTTCGACCTCGACGTGCACGGCGTCCGTGCTGAACTGCCCGTCGTCGGCCAGCTCGCCGGTGTAGGTGGTCCCCGCGTGCGTCAGCTTGACGGTGTCGCTGCCGTCCTCCTGTTCGACGGTCGTCGGGTTGTCCTGGACCGTGATGTCGGCGCACGTGCTGTTCAGGAGGGTGACCGTGGTGTCGTACTCCCCCGCCACCCCCTCGGGCCCGGCCGACGACCCGGACCCGTCGTCGTCACCGCCGCAGCCGGTGAGCAGCAGGCCGGTCAGCAACGCACCGAGGAGCAGTCCAGCAAAGGGTGATCCGTGACGATCGGGTCCCTCCCCAGGTCCCCCATGTACCGATCGCCACGGACCACGATCGTGGGACGTCTGGATCAGACCGGCGGCTCCACCGAGTCGTCGGCGACGGCCACCTCCGCGACGGCCACCTCCGCGACAGCCACCTCCGCGACAGCCACCGGTGCCGCCTCGGCGACCTCGACGACGGTCGGAGCCGGGTCGAGGGCCCCGAGCAGGGCGCGCAGCCGGTCCTCGTTGCGTTCGAGGACGTCGAGGCTCACGTCGGCGGCGCCGGGCGTGCCGTTGCGGTACTCGAAGGGGTTGTCCAGGTCGCGGATCAGGCTGACCAGGTAGACGAGCAGGTAGGAGATCAGCCCGACGAGCAGCAACGTGGGAGCCCTCTGGCCGAGGTCGGTCATGATCATCGTGGCGATCAGCATCACTGCGGTCACCTCGGCGATGAGGTAGCCGGCCGCGACGTACGACGTCCTGCGCATGGTGTCCATGCGGATGACGAGCTTGCGGACGGCCGCCTGCTCGGTCTTGAGCCGGGTGGTGAAGCCGGCCTGGATCGCCGGTGCCATCACCTTGAACGAGGCGTTCAACGCACGGATGTCGGACATGACGTCGTCCAGGCCGCGGTCCTGCAACAGCCACGAACGGACCGAGCGGCTCACCTCGATGAGCTGGGCCAGGCACGCCTTGGCCTCGGGCAGCCTGAGCTCGTCGTAGGTGATCAGGCACTCGTCCGCCATGGTCTCCAGGCTCGACGCGATCTCGCCGGGGAGCCTCTCGGCCTCCTTGAAGTCACCGGCGGTGCCGTTGAGCAGGAAGCCGAGGATGAACACCTCGGCGCCGATGGCGCCGGCCAGCAGCGGGCTCAGCTCGAGCCACTCCGCGCCGGTCTCGTCGGCGGCGAACTTGAGGAGGACGATGGCAAGGGCCCACGGAAGCGCGCTCAGGAGCAGGCGCGGGTTCCCCCGGAACAGGTTCTTGGTCACAACGAACCACGTTATGTCGGGCTTTTGGCGCGCGCATGGTCCTTGTGGGCCATTTAGGAACCACCCGGCTAAGGGGCCAGTCGCTCGTTGCGCCACCCGTCTTCCGTACGTCGATAAACCAGCCGGTCGTGCATCCGGCCGGGCCGGCCCTGCCAGAACTCCACGGCCTCGGGGTGCACGAGGTAGCCGCCCCAGTCCGCGGGAGTCGGGACGTCACCATCGGCGTACCGCCGCTCCGCGTCGTCGTAGGCCGTGGTCAGCTCCTCCCGGCCGGTGACCACCGAGGACTGGTGCGACGCCCAGGCGCCGAGCTGGGAGCCGCGGGGGCGCAGGGCGAAGTATGCGTCGACCGCGCTGCGCGGAAGCAGCGCGGCGGTGCCGTCGACGCGGACCTGCCGCTCGAGCGGATGCCACGGGAACAGCAGCGCACAGCGCGGGTTGCCGGCCAGGTCGACGCCCTTGCGGGAGGTGGTGTTGGTGTAGAAGACGAACCCCTGGTCCGAGACGCCCTTGAGCAGGACCAGCCGGGCGGATGGGGCACTCTGTCCATCGGGAGGGGCGGGGGCCACCGTCGCGACCACCATCGCGTTGGGCTCGTGCAGGCCGGCCTCGTGGGCCTCGTCGTACCAGCGGCGGAACATCGCGATCGGGTCCGGGAGCAGGTCCTCCTCGACCAGACCGCCGCGCGCGTATTCGGCCCGGGCCGCCGCCACCGAGTCGACCGCATCGCTGCGGTCGCTGCCGTCGCCCACCTCTCGACCCTAGACGAGTCAACTACGGCACAATGCGCGACATGGCTGACGATGGTGCGGGGGTAGAGGTCCACGAGGGACTCGAGGGCGTCGTCGCGTTCGAGACGCAGATCGCCGAACCCGACAAGGAAGGGTCCGCGCTCCGCTACCGCGGCGTGGACATCGAGGACATCGTCGGCCGGGTGCCGTTCGAGAACGTCTGGGGGCTGCTCATCGACGGCTCCTACACCCCGGGCCTGGCCCCGGCCGAGCCCTACAACCTGCCGGTGCACACCGGCGACGTCCGGGTCGACGTGCAGGCGGCGGTGGCGATGCTGGCGCCGGCGTTCGGCTTCGGGCAGACCTACGACATCTCCGACGAGCAGGCCCGCGAAGACATCGGCCGGCTGGCCGTGATGGTGCTGTCGTACGCCGCCCAGTCGGCCCGCGGGCTGGACCAGGCCGTGGTGCCGCAGCGGGTCGTCGACCAGGGCGAGACGCTGGCCGAGAAGTTCCTGATCCGCTGGAAGGGTGAGGCGGACCCCAAGCACGTGAAGGCGATCGACGCCTACTGGTCCTCGGCCGCCGAGCACGGCATGAACGCCTCGACCTTCACCGCCCGGGTGATCACCTCGACCGGCGCCGACGTGGCCGCAGCGTTCTCCGGCGCCATCGGTGCGATGAGCGGTCCGCTGCACGGAGGTGCGCCGGCTCGCGTGCTGACCATGATCGAGGCGGTCGAGAAGACCGGTGACGCGGAGGCCTACGTCAAGCAGGCCCTCGACTCCGGCGAGCGGCTGATGGGCTTCGGCCACCGGGTCTACCGGGCCGAGGACCCACGCGCCCGCGTGCTCCGTCGTACGGCGCGCGAGCTGAACGCGCCGCGCTACGAGGTCGCCGAGGCGCTCGAGCAGGCCGCGCTGGCGGAGCTGAGGGCGCGGCGCCCCGACCGGGTGCTCGAGACGAACGTCGAGTTCTGGGCGGCGATCGTGCTGGACTTCGCCGAGGTGCCGGCCACCATGTTCACCTCGATGTTCACCTGTGCCCGGACCGGTGGCTGGTCGGCGCACATCCTGGAGCAGAAGAAGACCGGTCGGCTGATCCGGCCCTCGGCGATCTACGCCGGCCCGTCGGCGCGCAAGGCCGACGAGGTCGACGGCTGGCTGCCGGAGTGGGCGGGGTAGCCGCACCCTGATCGACGGTCCGCCCGCCTAGCCAGCCATGCCGGCGAGCTCGGCCATCCGGGCCATGCCCGGGCCAACGGCCGCCCGAAAGCGCTCGACTGTGGCAGTCAGCTCGTCGGAGCCCGCCAGCTCCGGAGGGACGCGAGCCGGATTCAGCGACACTCTGTCGGCCCACGCCTTCAGCTCGGGGTTCGCGGAGAACGACATCGAGGCCCGACCGCCCAGCACCTGCATCCGGCACCATTCGGTCATGGAGTTGGAGTAGGGAGACGGCGGGCACCAGCTGTTCTTCTCCGCGTCGTCGTCGATGATGGCCTCCGTGTAGCCGGCCAGTGCCGCGCCAAAACAGGGAAACCCGCCCCGGATCGGCTGCAGGGTGATCGCCTCGGGGCCCCAGATCGGGACCATCGGCTTGACCTGAAACCCCGCTGCGGCGCAGTGGACGACCACGGCATCCGGCGCGATGGCGACCTCGCCCTCGTCGAGGACCAAGCGGGTCGGCTCCACTCCGCGCAGGTGTCCGAGGCGGACGGCGTTGTCGAGGGTGCGGAGCAGGTCGAGCTCCCACTGAGCGAGGGTCGGCGTCTTGGCCATCGTGGGGGTCACGGACCGGTCGACGCGGAGCATGATGCCGAGCTCCTCGAGGCGAAGGAACATGTCATCGGGGGATGACGCCGCGGCCGCCGCTCCCATGATGTCTGCGGCCATCCCGATGAAGACGATCGGGTTGGGCTGCACGACCGCGCGGTTCAGCATCCAGGGGTCGCGGGGCCGCACCCAGCAGATCGCGTCGGGGTCCACCCCGTTGCCGAGCAACCAGATGCACGCATCGGTGGCGGTCTTCCCCGAGCCGACGACGACGTACTGCGAGGGCGCCCCACCGAGGTTGACCAGCTCGTTGACGGGTACGACGTGCGCCCCGTCGGCCACGCCGAACGGCGCAGGCGTCGTCGCCGGGATCTCAGGGGCGAGGTAGTGCGCGTTGACCACGCGCGGCGTCCCGCGCACCTCGTACCGCCGACCGGAGACGCGCGAGACGAACTGACCGTCAGCGAGGTAGTCACAGTTGGGATAGAAGGACACCTTCCCGGAGGCGAGCATCCGCTCCTGCATGACCCGGAGGTAGTAGGCGCAGATCTCCGGCGCCGTTGCTCGCTCGTGCAGGCCGGCCTCGGGGCCGTCCTGCTGGATGCGGCCACCGCCCAGCAGCGTCGAGGGCACGCCGTAGAACGCGGATGCCTGGTGGAGGCGGACGAAGGGGTAGGCGTCCAGCCAATGTCCACCGACACCGTGCCGCCGGTCGACCATGACCACGCTGACGTCCGCATGGTCGATCAGCGCGTCCGTGAACGCCATCCCCGCCGCGCCGGCGCCGACCACGACATAGTCCGCCTCCAAGAGCTCCACCATCGGCACATGCTCACCCTGTCGGCCAGACGGGTCAACGGCCCTGCCCCCGGATCTCGACAACCTCGACGAACGATGCTTGAGTCCAGAAAACGTCTTGGAGGTTGCTGAGCATGCTGGGTCTTCGTCACGTCGCCTTCGTCCCGGTCGTGTGCGTGCTGCTGCTTGCCGGGGCGCTGCCGACGGTCCAAGCCGCCGAGCGCGCCCTGCCGGAGCTCGTCGTCGTCCACGACGGCCGCACCTCGGACCCGGTCGTGGACATCTCGCAGGTCAGGCTGCATGCCAGCTGGTACTGGGACTCAGAGCAGAGCGTGCGGGTGAAGGTGCCGAACGGCTTCCAGCCCGGTCACCTGCTGACCGTCTGGTTCGACCTCAACGAGGACTCGAAGCCCGACGGCCACTTCGAGCTCGAGCTGCGCAAGCCGAAGAACCCGGGCGGGAAGTTGCTCCAGAAGTCCCAGGTGTTCCGCCTGGGCGGCGGCTGGAGCCATGACGGGAAGCGCGTTCCGTGCAGCGGCTCCGAGGACGGGCCGCCGGTGATCGAGCAAATCCGGCGCGGCCAGCGGAGCGTGGGCATCTATCTGGACCTGTGGTACTGCCTGCAGGTCCCCAACCCCCCGGGCGCCGACTCGGGGTCGTGGCGTGCCGCAGTCCGCCTCGCCAAGGGCAAGAACGAGGACATGGCCCCCAACCACCACGGCTGGAGCAAGCCGGTGGCGGGCTGGGGTCCCTGTGACCCCTCGGGCGGCCAGTGCTGATCAGCCCCGGCAGCTGGTAGCCGACCGCCGCTGATCGAGCCTGTCGAGATCACCCGCGACGAACGCCGGGGCCGGCCCGGGGCGAAACTACTTCGAGAAAGTTTCGGAACCCCTTGTGGATAAGGCCTTTCGGGGCCTCTGACTGTCGGTGGCCGGTGCTTGAATTGCTTCCATGACGGCGATCGCGAACCCACCCCTGGACCGGGTGAACGACGCGGTGCTGCACGCCCGAGCCGACCTCGCCTCGCTCACCGACACCCCGCTGTGGACCCTGGGCTCCCAGGCCGCCACCGCCGCGATCGACCAGCTCTTGGCCCTGGAAGCCCAGGTCGTCCAGCTCAAGACCGCGGCCCTGGCCCACGCCGACCAGCTCAACGTCGCCGACCAGGCCGGCGCCACCTCCACCGCCAACTGGCTGGCCCACCACACCAAGCTCACCCGCCGGGAAGCCCACGACTGGCCCCCGGGGCTCGCGCACATGCACCACCCGATCCCCTGGAGCCAAGGTGGACCCACCAACCGCGACGGACTCCTGATCTGCCCGCCGCATCACACCCGCGCCCACGACCCGGCGTTCACCATGACCAAGCTCCCCACCGGCAACTACACCTTCACCCGGCGGACGTGAGGGGTGGGGCTTGTTCAAGACACAGACGTGGCCGGGGGTGGCTACGCTCCCGGCCATGCGACGAGTGGTGGCGGCAGTCCTGATCGCCTGGGCAATCGCCGTTGCGGGTGTGGCGCCGGCGACCGCCGACGCCGACCCTGCCAACCCGCCCGACTCGTGCTTCGAACCGAACGCCGACGGCGACCTGCCCACCTGCACCTTCGACGGCGACGACTGGAACCGGAGCTATCCGGACGAGGATGGCATGGGGGGTTTCGCCGTGCTGTTCGTGCTCGCCGCACTGGCCAGCGTTGGATTCACGATCTACAAGGTGTCCATGGCGCGTGACATGGCGCGCAAGGCGGGCATGGATCCCGGACAGGCCACGGCCATGACCCTGCTCACCGACGACGGACTCGAGGCGACGTACCTCGCGTCGAACTTGCGGCCGTCGAGGGATGAGCACGACCAGTCGACAGATAGCGAGAGCGGCGAGCGAACCGTGACTGAGCGGCTGGCCGAGCTGGAGACGCTGCGGGACCAGGGGCTGGTGACGCAGGGCGAGTACGACCAGCGGCGCGCCGCCATCCTGGGCTCGCTGTAGGCAACTGGTCCATACCAGGGCGCGCTTGTGTCAACCTGATGGTCGGTCGGACGACTCTCGGGCATGACGAACTCCGTACCGGAGGGGATTCGCTCGATGGATGAGCGGCGTGCCGGCAGCTGGCACGAGGTGGCCACAGAGCCGTCTCGCGCTGAGCTCGTCGACGTGCTGTTCCGGCGGCACTACGCCGCTCTCCTCCGGCTCGGGGTCGTCATGCTGGGCAACCGCGAGGCTGCGGAGGACGCCGTCCAGGACGCCTTCGTGGCGCTGCAACGTCGCTGGCCGACGCTGCGCGACCCGGGAGCCGCCGAGGCGTACCTCCGATCAGCCGTGCTCAACCGCTGTCGGTCCTGGGTGCGTCGCCAGGTCACCCAACGCGCCCCCAGGCCACTCACGCTCGTGCGCGAGCGTCAGGAGAGTCCGGAGGACACGACGGTGGGTCGCGACGAGGTCGGATCTCTGGTGGCGGCCCTGCGCACGTTGGCGCGACGGCAGCGCGAGGTGCTGGCCTGCCGGTTCGTCCTCGAGCTGTCCGTCTTGGAGACAGCCCAGCTGCTCGAGATCAGCGAGGGGTCGGTCAAGACCCATACCCATCGCGGATTGCAGGTCCTACAACAGCGGATCGAGGTGACCCGATGAGCAGCATCGAGGACCGGCTCGCGCGGGACATCGCGGCCATCACAGGAGGCGTCATCGTGACCGAGTCAGACCTGAGGGATGCGCGCGAGGCAGTGGACCATCGCTATGACAGCCGGCGCCAGCAGGGCCGCCGTCGCATCGTGATCGCGGCCGCCGCCGCGGCCGTGCTGATCCCGGTTGCGGGATTCGCCGCCTTCCAGACGCTGGGCAGCGACGACAAGTCGGCACCGCAGCCGGCCGAGCCCGGGCCGACGGACGCCGTGGACCCCAATGCGGACTTCCTCACCGGGGATGCCCCGACCGCCCAGCTCATCGATGGCCTGTGGCGGTTGGACAACGGCGAGCTCCTGCTGCTGTTCGGCGAGGACGGCACCGTGCGGTTCGACACCCACGGGACGCTGTTCTCCGACCCGGTCATGGCCGGTACCTACGAGATCGACGGTGACCTCATCACCGTGACCACCACGGACGACGCGCGGTCCGAGTGCACAGGCCCGGACTTGACGATGCGCGCATCGCTCCCGGAGTCCGGACTCATGCGGTTCGTCCGCTCCGACTCGTCCTCCAGCGCCTGCTCCCCGGTGCCGCCCGGCCGATTGGCTCTGGAGCAGGTGCTGCCGACCAACAACGACCTGGCCGAGCTCGACTTCTCCACGGGACCCGGCTGGGAGCCGCTCTCGGACAAGGCCGTCCTGTACGGCGTCTGGATGGCCGAAGGCGGCGGGCACGTCCTCGAGATCGACCCGGATGGCGCCTACTACGTCGCGGACGAGACCGGTGGCTTGGTCGACGGCGGCCAGTGGTCGCTACGGGCCTCAGACCTCACCATGACCAGCTCGGCCGCCGCCGGCGAGTGCAGCGAGGGCGACCGCTTCGTCCTTGGCGGGGTGGAGCAGGTCAACTCCAGCACCACCGGCCTACGAGGGACGGTCGAACAGAACACCTGCGGCGGAGCCTGGACGCCAAGGGGGTGGGGCTTGCTCCCCCATCAGGACAGCTGAGGCGCCGCGCCTAGAGAGTCAGCGCCACCCGCACCAGGTCGACGTAGAAGCTGGTCAGACCACGGCCGCCGGCACGGGACAGCGAGATGTGCATGTGGTCCCGGTGCCGGAGCGTCTTGGAGCACTTCTTCCTGGACCGGCAGGAGGACGACAGGTAGCTCTCCTGCTGGAACTGGTCGTAGGCCGGGTAGAAGTGGTCGCTCCAGATGACGTACATGATTCCCATCCGGCGGGCCAGCGCGTGGGTGTTGCCCCCGGCGTCGGTGGCGAACGCGGCGGCCAGGAAGTCGTTCGCGCGGCGGCGGTCCCCCGGGTCGTCGGCGTTGAGGACCCAGTCGATCGCGCGACCGTCCCGGTGCTCGGAGCTGCCGCTGCCAGAACACGACCTGTTCACCGCTCCGCCGCTCCCGCCGTACGTCGCGACCAGGTACTCGCCGAGCGCCGACGTCCCCGGCTTGGGCTTCTTGCTGCACGCGGACTGCGGGTCGTAGGTCGCGTAGTCCTCGACCGGCTGCCCACCCCCGTCCACCGCCGCCACGGCGGCAGGGCTCACCGTCGGGCCGAGCGTCAGGCCGGCCACCACTGTGGCCGCGACGAGGAGCGAACGCATGCCCGGGACCGTACGTTCGCGCGGAGCGCCGTGTCCGCAGATTCGGCGCAGAACTGCCCGATCGGATGAGTCAGTACAGACCCTCGACCGCGTCCTTGGCCTCCTTGAGGCCCAGGCCGGTGTTCTCGCGGTACAGCTTGATCGCCCCGATGACGTTGCCGCTCTCCTTGAGTGCCCGCACCTCGGCGAGCCAGGCGCCGTCCGCCGGCAGCGCACTGGCAACGGCGCCGCGGCCCCCCGCGCCCGCGGCGACCTGAGCCTGCAGCGAGGCGACCGCAGCCTCGAGCTTCGTCACCCGGTCCTTGAGGCCGTCGAAGTCGACCTGCTCCTGCGGTGATCCGAAGATGCCCATGCGCCAAGGTAGTGGCCACCCGCCGGGTCAGCCGAGTGGCTTGCCAAAGCAGCGGTTGATCGGCTCGTCCCGGTAGTAGCCGAACGACGGGATCTGCGTGTAGCCCGAGGAGCTGTAGAGCGCGATGGCCTCGGGCTGCGCGGTCCCGGTCTCGAGGATCATGGCCTCGGCCCCGGAGGCCGCCGCGGTCTGCTCCAGGTGGGCCAGGATCCGCCTCGCCAGCCCGGCCGCCCGGGCAGCAGGGACGACGTACATCCGCTTGATCTCGGCGGTGCGCCGGGTGCCGAACACCTCGACGTCGTCGTGGACCCGCCAGGCACCGGTCGCCACGGGACGCTCGTCGCCTCCGAGGGGCAGGTAGCCGACGAAGAAGCTGCCGAGCGGCGGCGCGAACATCAGCGGGTCGAGCGGGGTCCGGTCGGGGCCGCCGTAGCGGGTGACGTATTCGGCCTGCACCTCGCCGATCAGGAGCATCGCGTCGGGATGCCCGTAGGGAACCCGCTCGATGCGCAGGACGCCCGGATCGGGCCGGAGCGTCTCAGACAAGAGCCGACCCGCAGTTGACGCAGGTGCTCGCCCCGTCGGCGTTGCGGGCCACGCACTCGGGGCACCACGTGCCGCTCGCGTCGTCGCGCGAGACCAGTGCGCAGGCGACCGCGAAGACGACCAGCGCCGGGCCGGCCACGAGCCCCCAGCCGCCACGGATCACCCCCACAGTGCCGAACCCGACGCCGGCCACGCCCAGCAGCAACGCGCACAGCAGCAGGACGCGGCGCAGCCCCTCCTGGTCGGAGGATGGCCGCCGGTAGCGCATGTGGACTCCACGAGATCGAGGGAGGGGCGGCTGCCAGAATATGTGCCGTGACCGACGCGCTGAGGATCCCCTCCGACCTGCTGCCCGACGACGGACGGTTCGGGGCCGGACCCTCCAAGATCCAGCCGTCGCACCTCGACGCGCTGGCCGCCACCCGTACGTCGCTGATGGGCACCTCGCACCGGCAGCAGCCAATCCGCGACCTGGTCGGCCGGGTCCGCACCGGCCTGGCCGACCTGTTCTCGCTGCCGGACGGCTACGAGGTGGTGCTCGGCAACGGCGGCGCCACGGCGTTCTGGGACGTCGGGGCGGCCGGGCTGATCGAGCGGCGCAGCCAGCACCTGTCCTTCGGTGAGTTCTCCTCGAAGTTCGCCTCGGCGGTCACGGCGGCGCCGTGGCTGGACGAGCCGTCGATCATCACCAGCGAGCCGGGGTCGCGACCCGAAGCCCTCGCCGAGACCGGCGTGGACGCCTACGCCTGGGCGCACAACGAGACGTCGACGGCAGTGATGGCGCCGGTGCTGCGGCCAGAGGGCGCGGACGACGGCGCCCTGGTGCTGATCGACGCCACCTCGGGCGCCGGCGGCCTGCCGGTCGACATCGCCGAGTCCGACGTCTACTACTTCGCGCCGCAGAAGTCGTTCGCCTCGGACGGCGGCCTGTGGATCGCGACGTTCTCCCCGGCTGCCCTGGAGCGGGCCGAGCGGGTCGCGGCGTCCGGTCGCCACATCCCGGCATTCTTCGACCTGCCCACGGCGATCGACAACTCCCGCAAGAACCAGACCTACAACACCCCCTCGATCGCCACGCTGTTCCTGATGGCCGAGCAGCTGGACTGGATGAACGGCGAGGGCGGCCTCAAAGGCATGGTCGAGCGCACCACTCAGTCCTCGGAGACGCTCTACGGCTGGGCCGAGCGGGCGCCGTTCGCGTTCCCCTACGTCCCTGAGCCGGCGCACCGGTCGCTGGTCATCGGCACCATCGACTTCGAGGACGCCATCGACGCCTCGGCCATCGCAGCGACCCTGCGCGCCAACGGCATCGTGGACACCGAGCCCTACCGCAAGCTCGGCCGCAACCAGCTGCGCATCGCGATGTACCCGGCCATCGACCCCTCCGACATCGCCGCGCTCACCGCCTGCATCGACTGGGTCGTCGAACGGCTCTGACAGGGGTCTTGACCAGCGGGTCCACCTCCCGTAGACCGGTACCGACACACCCTCGTCAGCGCTCTCTCGGAAGGCCTCGTCATGTCCGAACGCACCCTCCTGCCAGTCGCCGAGCTCCCCATGGCCGGCCACACCCACGGCAATCGCAGCCCGGTCACCTGCCACCTCCGCTGCGGGGACGCGTGCGCGTTCACCGCACCCAACAGCACCGAGACGTCGTACTTCCGCGACATCGCCAGCCAGGCGCTGAGCCGCCGTGCGCTGCTCGGCGCCGGCTCCACTGCCTCCGTCCTGGCGGTTGCCGCCACCGCGGTGCCGGCCGCCGCGGAGGTCCCGCTGGCCGAAACGGCCGTGCGGGCCGGCAGGCGCAGGCTGCGGTTCAGCACGATCCCGCCGCAGCCGATCACCAGCGACGAGCTCAAGGTCCCGCCGGGCTTCGGATGGAAGCCGATCATCCGGTGGGGCGACCCGATGCTGCCCGGCGGGCGGGCCTTCGACGGGGCCAACCAGACCGCCGAGACCCAGGCCAAGCAGTTCGGCTACAACTGCGACTACCTCGACATCATCGTCACCGATGACGAGGGCACCGAGGCGCTGCTGGTGGCCAACCACGAATACACCAACGAGAACATCATGTTCCCCCCCGGCTACGACCCGGCCACCGTGATCCGCACGGCGTGGGAGGCACACGGGATGTCGGTGGTCGAGCTCGAGCGCAAGCGCGCGGGCAAGCAGTGGACGTACAAGAAGCGGGGCAAGCGCAACCGCCGGATCACGGCGCTCACGCGCTTCAAGGTCGATGGCCCGGCCGCCGGGTCGACGCTGCTGCGGACCGCTGCGGACCCGTCCGGCCGCACGGTGCTGGGCACCTTGAACAACTGCTCAGGCGGCACCACCCCGTGGGGGACGGTGCTGTCCGGCGAGGAGAACTTCAACCAGTACTTCAAGGCGACCGGCACCGACCCCAAGGAGGCTCGATACGGCCTGAACAGCACCCAGGACATTCGCAACTGGCGCTCGCTCGACCCGCGCTGGGACGCCACCACCCCGGGGTACGTGAACGAGCCGAACCGGTTCGGCTGGATCATCGAGATCGACCCCTCAGACCCGGACTCGACCCCGGTCAAGCACACCGCCATGGGCCGGTTCAAGCACGAGGGCGCGAACGTCATCATTGCCAAGAACGGCCACGTGGTGGCCTACATGGGCGATGACGAGCGCTTCGACTACCTCTACCGGTTCGTGTCCAAGAAGAAGTACAACGACGGCGGCACAGCCAGCGGTCGGCGGCGCAACCTGAAGCTGCTCAGCCAGGGCGACCTCTCCGTCGCGCGGTTCACCGGCGACGGCTTGGGGGACGGCGTCAGCGATGGCACAGGACGCTGGATCCCGCTGACCAAGGACGGCACGTCGATGGTTCCCGGCTTCACGCTCGACGAGGTGCTGGTCTACACGCGGCTGGCCGCCGACGCCGTCCAGGCCACCAAGATGGACCGCCCCGAGGACGTGGAGCCCAACCTGGCCAACGGCAAGGTGTACGTCGCGTGCACCAACAACACCGACCGCGGCAAGCCGGGCAAGGAGGGGCCGACCGAGCCCAACCCGCGCAACGCCAACAAGGACGGGCACGTCGTCGAGATCACTCCGCGCCGGGGTGACCACACGGCCGGCGCCTTCGACTGGAACCTGCTGCTGATCTGCGGCAACCCGGCCACCGCCGGCACCTACTTCGGCGGCTACACGGGCCCGGTCTCGCCGATCTCCTGCCCGGACAACGTGGCCTTCGACAGCGAGGGCGAGCTGTGGGTGGCGACCGACGGGGCACCGGCGGGGCTGGCCCAGAACGACGGCCTGTTCAAGGTGAACCTCGAGGGGAGCCTGCGCGGGCGGACGCGACAGTTCCTGTCGGTGCCCACCGACGCCGAGACCTGCGGGCCGGTCATCCACGACCGCGACCAGTCGGTCTTCGTGGCGGTCCAGCACCCTGGCGAGGAGGGCACCTGGGCGGTCCCGCGTTCGCGGTTCCCGGACTACGTGCCCGTAGGCGGGACCCCGAAGAAGGGCGAGTTCGCCGGTCCTCGTCCGACCGTGGTCCAGATAACGCGCCGCGACTGACCTCGGGGGGTGGCGCCGTGGTCACCGCGCCAGCTGGGCGGTGACCTGCTGGTACGTCGGGCGGTCGAAGGCAACCATCCGGGCTTCCTCGACCTGGGTGTCGGCCGACCCGAACACCTCCAGCGCGGCGGCGATCGCGTCGTCCTTGGGCCAGCCGTAGACGCCGGCGCTGATCAACGGAAAGGCAACCGAACGCGCCCCGAGCTCGTCGGCCACCTCCAGAGCTCGGGCGTAGCAGGAGGTGAGCAGCGACCGGTCGGTCTGGCCGGCGTTCCGGTTGGGACCGACGACGTGGATCACCCAGCGGGCCGGCATCTCGCCGGCGGTGGTCCAGCCGGCGTCGCCGGTCGCGAGACCGTCCGGGAACCGGCGCCGGCAGTCCTCGAGGACGGCGGGACCGCCGGCGCGGTGGATCGCGCCGTCGACGCCACCCCCGCCCCGCATCCTGTTGTTGGCGGCGTTCACCACCGCGTCGGTGTCCTCGGCGGTGATGTCGCCCTGGACCACAGTGATCCTCACTCGAACTCCCGCAGCAGCTTCAGGGTGGCGCGCTCCAGTCCGGCCTGCCGCTCGTCGGCGTTGGCGTAGCGGCGCCGGGTGGCCGTCTGGATCGTCCTCTCGCGGTTGTAGGCGTCGACCACCCGTGGGTCGACGTACGACGACCGCGCCAGCGCCGGGGTGTTGCCGAGGAACGACGCGACCTCCTTCATTGCGCCGGCGACTGCCCGCTTGCGGGACGCCTTGGTCTCCCCCGGCTCGGGCGTCTCGGCCAGGGCGGCAGCAGCGAGGACGGTGGCGTGCCAGGTGCGGAAGTCCTTGGCGGTGGCCTCGATCCCGGTGGTGTCTCGCACGTAGTCGTTGACCAGCTCGGGGATGATCGACCGCCATGAACGGCCGTTGCGATATGCCAGCAGGCTCGGGTCCTTGGGCGTACGTCGCCGGCGCATCACCTCGATCGCGGCGACCACGATCTGGTCGTCGATCTCGACGACGTGCTCGATGCCGGACTTGCCCACGAAGGTGAAGACCAGCCGGTCCTGCTGGCGCCGCACGTGCCGGCGTTCGAGGGTGGTCAGACCGAAGCTGCCGTTGTCGGCGGCGTAGACGTCGTTGCCGACCCGGAAGTAGCCGAGGTCGAGGAGGCGCACGGCGGCCGCGCAGGCGCGCTCCAGTGGCATCCCCTCGAGCCCGAGGTCGACCATCACCTGGCTGCGCGCCTTGCTCAGCGCCTTGCCGAAGACCAGCATCCGGTCGAACTTCTCCGCGTCGCGTCGGAGTCGCCACTGCGGGTGGTAGAGATACTGCCGCCGCCCGGCGTCGTCGGTGCCGACCGCCTGCAGGTGGCCGTTCTCGTAAGGCGTGATCCAGACGTCCTCCCACGCCGGCGGGATCACCAGGTCCCGGGCGCGCTGCGCGTCCTCCTCGGGCAGGCGTTGCCCTCGCTCATCGAGGTAGACGAAGCCCTTGCCCGCGCGCCGACGGGTCCAGCCGGGCTGGTCCGGCGAGGTGCGGCGCAGGCGGGGCATGGCGGCACGGTAACCAGTTCGAGCCCGCTCAGCGGCTCCGCAACGACCGGGTGAGCACCACGATGAAGGCGATGCCGAGCAGCCCGGTCAGGAGCCAGGGCCACGCCGAGCGCCGGGTCTCGGTCGCCTCGGGGAGCTCGGTGTCCTCGTGGGAGACCGTGGGCGGGTGTGACGCCGACGGGCTCGCGGACGGTTCGGGCGCCTCCAGGTCCGGCAGTGGGACCCGCAGCACGTCGGTGTGCAACCCCTCCGAGCTGAGCAGCAGCGAGTCGCCGTCGACCGCAATCCCCTCCCCTTGCGGCTGGGACGGCAGCCGAAGGGAGGCGACCTTGTCCAGCGAGGGGAAGGCGTAGAAGGCCGCCGCCGCGTAGTTGCGGATCACCAGGTGCTTCCCGTCGGGCAGGAAGGCACCGTCGGTCGCGAGCGGCAGGACGCCACCCAGCGGCTCGAGCTCGTTGGGCTTCCTGGGGTCGAGTGTCTCGGGGGCGGCATACAGGGTGCCGCCGAGCGCGCCCTTCGTGGCGACGTACAGCCGGCCGGTGCCGGGGTCGGTCATCAGCGTCTCGGCGTCGTGCGGGCCGTCGGGGTAGACCAGGTCGTAGGTCGGGGCGTCCACGTCCCCGTTCCCCCGGCCGACGGGCACCGGTGAGACCTGGATGGTCTGCCGGGACTCGGTGTTGTCGCCGATGTCGCCGGCCCAGACCTCGTGGTCGCCGAGAGGCGCCAGCGCTTCCACGTCCTGCGGCTGGTTGCCCCACTCGGTGGTGCCGACCGTGTCCCCCGTCTCGGGGTCGACGGTGAACACCCGTCCGGTGTCGCCGGAGTCGTTGGTGGTCACCACGAGGCCTCGGGCGACCACGAGCCCGCTGGACTCGACGATCTGGTCGTCCTGGAACGAGAAGACCACGTTGCTCTTGTCGACCGGCGCCGTGGCCGCGCCGAGCAGGAACGGCACCACGACCAGTCCGGCGAGGATGTGGCTAGTCGCGGTACTAGGCATCGAGCAGCTCAGCCAGCCGCGGCCGGATCCCCCAGGTGGTCACCAGGTCGTCGTAGTCGCGTCTCAGCGAGCCGCCCTTCACCGGCGCACCGGTGCGGGTCGCCCGCAGCAAGGTGTTGCGCGGGGTGTGCTTGCTCTCCACGAACTGCACCACGTCGACCCGGTAGCCACGCAGCCGCATCAGGGTGGCCCGGAGCGCGTCGGTCAGGGTGTCGGCCAGCCGTTCGCGGAGGATGCCGTGCCGGGTCAACATGGCGTACGGCGTCGGGGTGGGCGCCTTGCGCAGCTGCGCCGCGATGTCGTGGTGGCAGCACGGTGCGGCCAGCACCAGCGAGGCATCCCACGCGACCGCCCGGGCCAGCGCCTCGTCGGTCGCGGTGTCGCAGGCGTGCAGCGCCAGCACCACCTCGGGCGCCGGGTCGAGCTCGGCCCCCGAGATGGTGCCGACCACGAACTCCGCGTCCAGGCCGAGCTCTCGGGCCACCTTCTCGTTGTGCTCGCGGGACTGCTCCTTGACGTCCACCCCGATCAGGTGGACCGGCAGGTCGCGGCTGCCGGCGAGGTACCGCTCGGCCGCGAAGGTCAGGTAGGCGTTGCCGCAGCCGAGGTCCACCATCCGCAGCGGCTCGTCGGCCGTGGGCCGGCGTAGCTGGCCCTTGTCGATCGCCTCGGTGACCGCAGTGTCGAGCAGCCGCAGGAACTCCTCGACCTGGCGGAACTTGTCGCGCCGGCTCGGTTTGAGCCGCCCTTCCGCGTCGGCCAGCCCCAGCGCGCGGAACAGCGGGTCGTCCTCGGGCAGCAGCCGCTCCTTGTCCCGGTCGTGGCCGCGGTCGACGTCGGCAGGTTGTTCACGTGCGGAGGAGTGCACGATCGCCTCGCCCTGGCGGGTGACGCGCAGCTGGACCGTCTCTGTCGTCGTGTCGACGTGCCAGTTGCCGAACGGCTCGTCGAGCAGGTCGTCCACCGCGTCACGGGCAGCGTCGCCAGTCAGGTGGTTGGAGGTGTGCGCCTGGGTCTCGTCGTAGGCCGTCACCTGCAGGTGCCGACCCGCCTTGAGATCCACGTAGCGCAGCTCGACGCGGCGCCAGCGCGGTGCCGTGCCCTTCCGCCGGCCCGAGGCGACCGCGCGGACCAGCGTGTCCGGCTCGAGCAGGCGACCACGAAGCTGGGCGAGGGCCCGGAGCAGGTTCTCGTTCACTTGAAGACCGCCGCCACGACCACGATCACCAGCAGCCCCACCAGTGCCACCGGGATGACGAGGCGACGCGTGCGGGGGCTCACCCGACGAGTCTAGAAGCGAGCAGCTCGGCCAGGTGCAGGGCCGAGACGCCGGCCAGGTCGTCGAGCTGGACCCGGCAGGACATACCGTCGGCGAGGACGATCTGCGCCCGGGTTGCCGCGAACGGCCGGCAGCAGGTGGGTCTCGGCAACGGCGACCGACACCTCGTAGTGGCCCTTCTCCATGCCGAAGTTGCCGGCCAGGCCGCAGCAGCCGGCGACCCGCGTGACACTGGCGCCGGCGCGCTCGAGCAGTGCCTGGTCGGCGCCCCAGCCGATGACGGCGTGCTGGTGGCAGTGCGGCTGGGCGACGACCTCAACCCCTGACAGATCGGGGAGTGCCAGCCCCCTGCGCTCGACCAGCTCGGCGAGGCTGAGCAAGTCGATCGTCTGGCCGGTCAGCTCGACGGCGTCGCTGCGCAGGGTGGCCAGGCAGGACGGCTCCAGCCCGAGCACCGGCACCCCCGACTCGACGTACGGGCGCAGCGTCGCGACCGTCCGCGCCATCAGCGTGCGGGCCCGCTCGAGCTGTCCGGTCGAGACGAGGGTCAGGCCGCAGCAGGCGTCGTCGGGGATGACGCGGGCGGTGAGTCCCGCGGACTCGAGGTAGCGGATCGCGGCGAGCCCGTTGCCCGGGAAGAAGTGGTCGCTGAACGAGTCGGCCCAGATCCACACGTCCGGCGCGCCGCCGGTGGGGGCGGACTTCCGCATGGTCTTCGGAGCGAACGCCGGGATCGAGCGCCGCTGGTCGATGCCTGCCGTTGCCTTGGCCAGCCGCGCGACCGGCTTCAGCCGCACCATCCGGTTGGCCACCGGCGCCATCGGTGCGGCAAGGTCCGCCCACCACGGCAGCCGACCCAGCAGGCGGTGGCTGCGCGGTCGGCGTACGCCCTCCACGTCGTGCTTCTGGTGCAGCGCCTCGGCCTTGTACGTCGCCATGTCCACCCCGGTCGGGCAGTCGGAGGCACACCCCTTGCAGGCCAGGCACAGGTCGAGCGCCTCGGTCACCGCCGGGTCGGCGAAGCCGCTGACCAGCGAGCCGTCGATGGCCTCCTGGAGGACTCGGGCACGGCCGCGGGTGGAGTCCTTCTCGTCGCGGGTCGCGAGGTAGGACGGGCACATCACTCCGGTGGTCGCCGGCGCCACGCACTTCCCGACCCCGGTGCACCGGTGCACGGCGTCGCCGAGGCTGCCGGCGTCATGCGGCAGCCGGAGCAGCGGCGTGACCGGGAGCCGCGGCCGGACCGCGCGCAGGTCGGCGTCGAGGGGCGCCGGGTCGACCAGGTTGCCGGGATTGAGGAGGTTGTCCGGGTCGCAGATCGCCTTGGCCGCGGCGAAGAGACGCAGCGACTCGGCGTCGTACATCAGGGGCAGCAGCTCTGAGCGGGCCCGGCCGTCGCCGTGCTCGCCGGACAGCGAGCCTCGGTGGTCGCGCAGCTTGAGGGCGCTCGCGGTCAGGAAGTCGCGGAAGACCCTGGCGGACGCGTCCGACCCGGGCCGGAACGGGAAGTCGATGCGCACGTGCACGCAGCCGTCGCCGAAGTGGCCGTAGGGCACCCCGTCGAGATCGTGCTCGCGGAGCAGCTCGTCGAAGTCGCGCAGCCAGGCGCCGAGCCGGTCGGGCGGGACGGCCGCGTCCTCCCAGCCGGAGTACGCCGGGGTGGCCAGGCTGCGCGCGGCCAGGCCGGCGCCGTCCTCACGAATCCGCCACAGTGCCGCCGCCTCGGCGAGGTCCGCGACGAGCCGGTGCCCCAGGGCGCCCGAAGCGGCAGCCAGCCGACCGGCGAGGTCGCGAAGCTCCGCCGGGTCGGCGCCGGCCACCTCGACGAACAGCCACCCGCCACCTGGCGGCAGCTCCGGCACCGCGCTCCCCCGCGCCTTGACCAGGTCGACGATCCGGGCGTCCAGCCCTTCGCAGGCGACCAGCCGCCCGGCGCCGGCCTCGAGCAGTGCCGGAACGGCGTCGGCCGCCTCGGGCATCGTCGGGTAGCCGAGCACCAGCAGCAGCCGGTGCGGCTCGTCGGCGACCAGCCGGACCGTCGCCTCGAGCACGACGCCGAGGGTGCCCTCCGAGCCGACCAGGAACCGCTCCAGCCGCCGGCCGTGCTCGGGCAACAGGTGCTCGAGCGAGTACCCGCTCACCTGGCGGGTGAACCGGCCGAACTCGCGTCGGATGTGCGCGAGGTTGGCCTCAGCCAGCCTGAGCAGCTGCGCGGGTGGTTGAGCCGCGAGGCCGTCCACGGTCGAGCGTGTCGAAACCTCCGCAAGAGAGGCACCCAACGTCACCACGTCCCCGGTCCCGAACGCGACGCGCATAGCCTCGACGTTGTCCGCTGTCCGGCCGTAACCAAGCGCCCGCGAGCCACAGGCGTTGTTGCCGATCATCCCGCCGATCGTGCAGCGCGGGTGCGTCGACGGGTCCGGGCCGAAGCGGAGCCCGTGCGGCGCGACGGCCCGCTGCAGGTTCGCGTGCACGACGCCGGACTGGACGACGGCGGTGCGAGCCTCCGGGTCGACGGACACCACGTCCCGCAGATGGCGGACCGTGTCGACCACGATGCCGGGTCCGACCGCGTTGCCGGCGATCGACGTACCGGCACCGCGCATCGTCAGCGGGACATCGGTGTTCCGCGAGACGTCGAGGATCGCGAGCAGCTCGTCGGGGTGCCGGGGCCGGGCGACGAGCATCGGGACCACGCGATAGAGCGAGGCGTCCGAGGAGTAGAGCGCCCGGGCCAGCGTCGAGTCGTCGACGTCATCGACGCCTCGTTTCCGGAGCTCCGCAATGAGATCTGCGGAGCTGGCGGTCACTTCACCAGTGTTCCATCGAGGCGACGAACACCTGTGCCAGGTCCTCGTCCGTGGGCGCCTTGGGCGCGGTCGCGAGCAGTCGCTGCTGCTGGGTGGCGCCGGCGACCAGGTCGTCGACGTCCGCCTCGCCGTACCCGATCGCCGCCAGCCCGTTCGGGATCCCGATGTCGCGCATCAGCGCGGTGAGGACCGCGGGCAGCACGTCAGGTCCGTCGCCCGAGGCGTCCGGGTCGAGGATCCGGGCGGCGTGCAGGTGCCGCTCGGGGGCTGCGTCGAAGGTGAACCGGAACGCCTCGGGCGCGGTCAGCGATACCGCCATGCCGTGCGGGACGATCGGCTCGTCGGGGTATCCCTCCGGCCGGTAGTCGCGGACCCGGCCGGCGATCGGGTAGGCGTTCGCGTGCGGGATGTGGACCCCCGCGTTGCCGAAACCGAGCCCGGCGAAGGTCGCTGCCATCGCCATCTGCTCGCGGGCGGTGGTGTCCTCCCCGTCGCGCACCGCGGTCCGGAACGATCCGGCGAGCAGGCTCATCGCCTTCTCGGCCCACATGTCGGCGATCGGGTTCGCCCCGCAGTAGGCAACGCGCTGCTCGGGCCGCTTGGCGTCGAAGTCGGCGTACCAGCGGGCGGTGTAGCTCTCCAGCGCGTGGCAGAGGATGTCCATCCCCGACGCCGCGGTGACCATGGTGGGCTGGGTGTGGGTGAGCCGCGGATCCACGATCGCAAGCCTCGGGCGCAGCGCGACGTCGCTGATGCCGGTCTTCACCTTGAGCGCCAGCACGTCGAGGACGCAGATCGTGGTGCTCTCGCTGCCGGTGCCAGTGGTGGTCGGGATCGCCACCAGCGGCAGCAGCGCCTTCACCGGCGACTGCGCCTTGCCGACCGGCGCGTTGATGTAGTCCATCAGCTCGCCAGGGTTGGTGAGCAGCAGGTTGACCGCCTTGGCGGTGTCGATCGACGACCCTCCACCGACCGCGACCACGGCGTCGAACCGGCGCCCGGTCGACTCGGCATCACGGGCAAAGTCCACGGCCTCGTCGAGCGACTCGTCGGTGGGCTCGACCCGGGCTCGGTCGAAGATGACGGTCTCGATGCCGTGCTGCCAGATCTGCTCGGCGATCCGCGTGGGATGGCCGGTCTCCATGACACCCGCGTCGGTGACGAGCAGGACCCGGCGGGCGCCGTACGACGCCAGGTCGTGCCCGACTTCCGCCGACGCTCCGGGGCCGAACTTGAGCGCCGGGGCGGCGTAGGTGAAGACGGTCTCGGACCCGGTCACCGGTTCAACTTACGCTCGCGCGCGGCGAGCGCGGTGTGGACCACCGGCCGGACCTCAGTGTCGGCGCTGCGGAGATCGGTCAGCGGCACCCAGGCGGCGGAGTCAGTGGTGCCGCCGGACTCCACGACGGTCGGCTCGCCATCCGTCACGTCCGCGTCGAAGACGATCTGGAGGGCGTGGAAGTCCTCGCGGCGGCCGGAGGGGGCGGTGCCCTCGAAGTGAGCCGAGGTGACGTCGAGGACGTCGCCTGGCGTGCACTCGAGTCCGGTCTCCTCGTGCACCTCGCGGACCACGGTGTCCCGCGGCTCCTCGCCGTGGTCGATGCCGCCGCCGGGCAGCGTCCACGAGCCCGGGTGCGGGCCGCGGGCCGAGTTGCGGGTCAGCAGCACCTCGGGCCCCTCGGCGCCGTCCCGGACGGCCAGGGCGTAGGCCGCCACCCGCTGCAGCTGGAACGGCCGGTGCTCGGCGAGCACCTCGGTCACCAGGCCGACCACCGGAACGGTCCCGGCCTGGACGTCGGCGATCGGCTTCCAGGCCGCATCCATGGTCGAGCCGTCGACCTCCACGACGCGCGGCTCGGGGCTGTTGACCGCCACCCACCCGTCGTACACGATCCGCAGCGCGTGCGCGTCCGCGCGCCGGCCCTGGCGCCAGCTGTTGCGCTGGTGGAAGGAGTAGACGTGCGCGGTGTCGCCGATCACGACGTCGAGCCCGGTCTCCTCGTGCACCTCGCGGACCACGGCGTCGCGCGGGTCCTCGCCGTGCTCGAGGCCGCCGCCGGGCAGCGTCCACAGCTCCTTGCTCGTGAGCCGCTTGGCCAGCCGGGCGAGCAGGATCTGGTCGTCGCGGACGATGACGGCATACGCCGCCACCCGCTGCACCTTCCGCACCTGCCGTCGCTCGGCCACGTCTCAGGCTATGTGCCCGGGCCCCATCCGGGCGGCACCGCCGCTCGCGGCATGCGGTCGAGCTCGAAGGACACGGACCGCTCGACGGCGTGGCCGCCGAGGTGGGCCGGGTGCCAGGGCGCGTACTCCCCCGGGCGGGGCCGGTGCTCCGGCAGCTGCTGGAGCGACTCGAGTCCATCGTGCAGCCGTCGGCCCAGCTCGAGCGTCGTCGTCGCGATGTCCGCTTCGGGCGACACCACCAACGGCGCTCCGAACCTCACGTCGACGAGTCGTCCGCGCGCGAGGTCGGGCTTCGGCAAGGGCGCATCCAGCGCCTGCCTCTGGGCCCAGAACCGCTGGCTGCCCCAGACGCTCACCGGCACCAGTGGCGCTCCCGTCGCGCGCGCCAGCGCCACCGCGCCGGGCATCAGGGCGCGGACGACGTACGCCGTCGAGATGCCGCCCTCGGGAAACACGCAGACGACCTCGCCCTGGCCGAGCAGCCGCCGGGCCTTGAGGTATGCGGCCGCCGGGGCCTGGCGGTCGACAGGGATGTGCTGCATCCGGTCCATCGCCCACGCGACCGGGGAGTCCCAGATGTCGTGGCGGCACATGAAGCGGACCAGCCGCCCCGAGCCGCCCGAGCGCGGCAGCAGCGCCTGCTGGACGAACACGAAGTCCGGGAAAGAGACGTGGTTGCTCGCCAGCACCACGGGGCCGGCGGCCGGCACGTGCTCCTGACCAGAGGAGCGCACGGTCAGCGCGAGGGCGCGCAGCAGCGCCCTCCCGGAGGCGATGACACCCCGGTAGAAGCGGTCGTTGCTCACGGGGGCGGGCTAGGCGAACGGCGGGCGATGATCGAGTCCGATCGACCGGCGGCCGGCCCAGCGCCAGACCCGGGCGGCGCGGTCGCGGTCCTCGTCGGTGACCAGGTTGCCCATCCAGCGCAGCGCCAGGGTCATCAGCCAGTCCGAGCGCATCCCGGCCGGGCCGAGGGTGGCGAGCAGGTGCGGGAGCGTCACCAGGCCGGCCAGCCGGCGGGCGATCGAGAACGCCTCGCCGTAGTGCTCGCGCAGCAGCGCCGGCCAGGCGGTCGCGAGGTCCTCGCCGTCGTTGATCATGTCGGCGACCAGCCGCCCGGTCTCGAGGCCGTAGTCGATGCCCTCGCCGTTGAGCGGGTTCACGCACGCCGCAGCGTCACCGATCAGCGCCCAGTTCGGACCGGCCACGTTGCTGACCGCGCCGCCCATCGGCAACAGCGCGGACGTCGGGGCGCGGAGCTCGCCGGACAGCCCGAACTCCTCGCGGCGCAGGTCGGCGTAGTGCGCCATGAGCGGCTTCACCGCCAGGTCGGCCGGGCGCTTGCTGGTGGCCAGCGTGCCGACCCCGATGTTCACCTCGCCCCCGACCCCACCGACAGAGCCGAGCGGGAAGATCCAGCCGTAGCCGGACAGCACCGTGCCGTCCTGGTCGCGGAGCTCGAGGTGCGAGCTGATCCACGGGTCGTCGGCCATCGTCGAGTCGATGTAGGAGCGCCCGGCCACGCCGTACACGGTGTCGCGGTGCCACTCGCGGCCCAGCGCCTTGCCCAGCGGCGACCGGACGCCGTCGGCCACGATCAGGTGTCGGCAGCCGATCTCCCTCGGTCCGTCGTCGGTGCGGAACACCACCCCGGTGACCCGGTCACCGTCGCGGCGTACGTCGACCGCGCGGGCGCCGTCGATCGCGGTGGCGCCGGCCTTGATCGCGGTGGCGCGGAGGTGGTCGTCGAGCTCGGTGCGGGCTACTGCCGAGCCCCAGTCGGGCAGGCTGCCACCTGGCCACGGAAGCAGCAGAGTCTGGCCGAAACCGTGGGCGCGCAGCCCCGTGTTCACGGTGTGCGCGCGGAGCCAGTCCTCGAGCCCGAGCCGCTGGAGCTCGCCCACTGCGCGGGGGGTGAGCCCGTCACCACAGGTCTTGTCGCGGGGAAACACCGCCGCGTCAGCCAGCACCACCTCGGCGCCGCCGCGGGCCGCCCAGGCCGCCGCAGCCGAGCCCGCGGGGCCGGCGCCGACGACGAGGACGTCGGCGTGCGTGGGCGACGTGGTCACCCACGCATTGTCTCAGGGGGTCGGTCGGTAGACGGAATCCCGGTCAGGCGCCCTGCTCGCCGATCGGCGGGAACTTCGCCTCGGCCTGGTCGTAGTCCTCGTTGTCGGTGAACATGCCCTTTTCCGGGTCGAACTCACGGTCGGTGTTGTCGACCTCGACCTCGTCGGGGCGGTTCTCGGGGTCGAGGCGCTCCTCGCGCTCCTTCTCGATCTCCTCCTCGTCCTCCGGGTCAGCACCCGGCTGACGGGTCCCGTGTCTCTCGTCGCCCTGATCGGCGCTGTCGTCAGGGGCCCCGTGGCGCCCCGCGGTCTCCTCGTCGGACTCGCTCATTCCGCCGCGGTACCCCGATGGGTGAGGCGCTCACACCCGGGGGTCGACCGGCACCCGTCGGTCCGTTCCGGCGCCGAGGGTGGGGTGACTGCCGGGGATGTGCACGTCCCAGCTGTCGACATGCAGCACCCACAGCCGGAGGTCCGCGTCGCCGGTCAGCTCCGCGACGGTGAACGCGCGCCCGCCACGGTCCGGGTCGAAGGCAGGGGGCAGGTGCTGCTGGAGCTCCTCCGCCGGGACTTCGCGTGCGGTGCCGGTCACGTAGACCGCCCGGGTGTCAGGGCTCGGCGACACGGTCGAGTCGAAGACCACCCCGCTGAGCCGGTTGTCCCGCGCAAGGTTGTGTGAGTGGTGGCTCGCCGGGTTCGAGACCCAGTAGAGGTCCTCGTAGCCGTGCGGGACGAAGTACACCGGCGAGGTGCGCGTCCGCCCGTCCTCGTCGATCGTGCCGAGCACGACGTACCGGATCCGGTCCAGCACCTCGCGGGCCATGGCGTTCAGGTCAGGGGCAGCAGGCTCGCTCATTCACGTTGGACCGTCCCCCGGTGCACGACTCATCGAGTCCCCCGGTGGTTGAGTCTCGAAACCACGAAAGCCGGGGCTGGAACCCGACCACAGTCAGGTTCCAGCCCCGGCTCACCAGGTTTCGAGACAGGCGCTAGCGCGCCTTCCTCAACCAGCGTCTGGTCGACTCAGTTCTGATAGCTCCCGAAGTCGAAGTCCTCCAGGGCGACTGCCTGGCCGCCGGAGCCGGCGAACTCGTAGTCGTAGGAGTCGTAGCCGGTCACGGAGTACGCCGCGGCGCGGGCCTCCTCGGTGGGCTCCACCCGGATGTTGCGGTAGCGCTCGAGGCCGGTGCCCGCCGGGATCAGCTTGCCGATGATGACGTTCTCCTTCAGACCGCGCAGCGAGTCCGAGCGTCCGTGGATCGCCGCGTCGGTGAGCACCCGAGTGGTCTCCTGGAAGGAGGCCGCCGACAGCCACGACTCGGTCGCGAGCGAGGCCTTGGTGATGCCCATGAGCTCGGGACGACCCGAGGCCGGCTTGCCGCCCTCGGAGACCACGCGGCGGTTCTCCTCCTCGAAGCGCCCGCGGTCCACGAGGTCGGAGGGCAGCAGGTGTGTGTCGCCCGACTCGAGCACCGTGATCCGGCGCAGCATCTGCCGCACGATGATCTCGATGTGCTTGTCGTGGATGGCGACGCCCTGCGACCGGTACACGGCCTGGACCTCGTCGACCAGGTGCTGCTGGGTCTTCCGGACACCGAGGATGCGCAGGACCTCTTTGGGGTCCGGCGTACCGACGACCAGCTGGTCGCCCACCTCGATGTGG
>CAWFNB010000011.1:0-343092 GCA_963817125.1 uncultured Actinomycetota bacterium | reverse complement strand
CTACGAAGGGCACATGGTGGATGCCTTGGCATCAAGAGCCGAAGAAGGACGTAGGAGCCTGCGATAAGCCCTGGGGAGTTGGCAACCGAGCTGTGATCCGGGGATTTCCGAATGGGGAAACCCAGCTGGAGTCATGTCCAGTTACCCACGCCTGAATATATAGGGCGTGCGGAGGGAACGTGGGGAAGTGAAACATCTCAGTACCCACAGGAAGAGAAAACAACAGTGATTCCGAGAGTAGTGGCGAGCGAAATCGGAAGAGGCCAAACCTCATCTGTGTGATACCCGGCAGGGGTTGCAGGTGGGGGGTTGTGGGACCATTCAGGTCGATCTGCCGGTCGACCACGAAGTCACAAAATCTGAGCTAAGTTGAATTCCGTTGGAAAACGGACGCCGTAGAGGGTGATAGCCCCGTAAGCGTAAACTCAGATCTTCGGAATGGCATCCCAAGTAACACGGAACCCCTGAAATTCCGTGTGAATCTGGCGGGACCACCCGTTAAGCCTAAATACTCCTTGATGACCGATAGCGGACAAGTACCGTGAGGGAAAGGTGAAAAGTACCCCTGGCGGGGAGTGAAATAGTACCTGAAACCGTGTGCCTACAATCCGTTGGAGCCTCACTTGTGGGGTGACAGCGTGCCTTTTGAAGAATGAGCCTGCGAGTTTGCGTTGTGTTGCGAGGTTAACCCGTGTGGGGAAGCCGTAGCGAAAGCGAGTCCTAATAGGGCGACTAGTAGCACGATCAAGACCCGAAGCGAAGTGATCTATCCATG
The DNA here is from genome assembly GCA_963817125.1 of uncultured Actinomycetota bacterium. Taxonomy (GTDB): domain Bacteria; phylum Actinomycetota; class Actinomycetes; order Propionibacteriales; family Nocardioidaceae; genus Nocardioides. The sequence continues at coordinate 342,317 of CAWFNB010000011.1, read as the reverse complement.
GGCAGGTTGAAGCGCGGGTAAGACCGCGTGGAGGACCGAACCCACTTAGGTTGAAAACTGAGGGGATGACCTGTGGATAGGGGTGAAAGGCCAATCAAACTTCGTGATAGCTGGTTCTCCCCGAAATGCATTTAGGTGCAGCGTTGCGTGTTTCTTGCCGGAGGTAGAGCACTGGATAGCCAATGGGCCCGACCAGGTTACTGACGTTAGCCAAACTCCGAATGCCGGTAAGTGAGAGCGCAGCAGTGAGACTGCGGGGGATAAGCTCCGTAGTCGAAAGGGAAACAGCCCAGACCATCAGCTAAGGCCCCTAAGCGGTGACTAAGTGGAAAAGGATGTGGAGTTGCAGTGACAACCAGGAGGTTGGCTTGGAAGCAGCCACCCTTGAAAGAGTGCGTAATAGCTCACTGGTCAAGTGATTCCGCGCCGACAATGTAGCGGGGCTCAAGTCATCCGCCGAAGCTATGGCATTCAGACAACAGTCAAGCCTTCGTGGTTCAGACGTCTGGATGGGTAGGGGAGCGTCGTGTCGCGAGTGAAGCCTCGGAGTGATCCAGGGGTGGACGCGACACGAGTGAGAATGCAGGCATGAGTAGCGAATGAGGAGTGAGAAACTCCTCCGCCGAATGATCAAGGGTTCCAGGGTCAAGCTAATCTGCCCTGGGTAAGTCGGGACCTAAGGCGAGGCCGACAGGCGTAGTCGATGGACAACGGGTTGATATTCCCGTACCGGCAAAGTAGCGCCCATGACGAACCCGGTGATGCTAACCGCCCGAATTTGTGCGTACTGAACCCTTCGGGGGGATGGCGCGCAACCTAGCGCGGGACCCAAACCAGTAGTAGTCAAGCGATGGGGTGACGCAGGAAGGCAGCCCAACCGTGGCGATGGTTGACCACGGCCAAGAGCGTAGGGAGCCACCTAGGCAAATCCGGGTGGCATGATCCTGAGACTTGATGGGGAGTCCGTATGGACGAAGTGGGTAATCCTATGCTGTCGAGAAAAACCTCTAGCGAGCTATGCGCCGCCCGTACCCCAAACCGACTCAGGTGATCAGGTAGAGAATACCAAGGCGATCGAGTGAACCATGGTTAAGGAACTCGGCAAAATGCCCCCGTAACTTCGGGAGAAGGGGGGCCGGATCCGTCAATGCCCTAGCGGCAGGACGCGGTGATGGCCGCAGAGACCAGGCCCAAGCGACTGTTTACTAAAAACACAGGTCCGTGCGAAGTTGTAAGACGATGTATACGGACTGACTCCTGCCCGGTGCTGGAAGGTTAAGGGGACGGGTCAGCCTCACGGCGAAGCCCAGAACTTAAGCCCCAGTAAACGGCGGTGGTAACTATAACCATCCTAAGGTAGCGAAATTCCTTGTCGGGTAAGTTCCGACCTGCACGAATGGAGTAACGACTTGGGCGCTGTCTCAACCGTGGACTCGGCGAAATTGCACTACGAGTAAAGATGCTCGTTACGCGCGGCAGGACGGAAAGACCCCGGGACCTTTACTATAGTTTGGTATTGGTGTTTGGTTCGGCTTGTGTAGGATAGGTGGGAGACTGTGAAGCTTGGACGCCAGTTCAGGTGGAGTCAACGTTGAAATACCACTCTGGTCGTACTAGATGTCTAACCTAGGTCCGTAATCCGGATCAGGGACAGTGCCTGATGGGTAGTTTAACTGGGGCGGTTGCCTCCTAAAATGTAACGGAGGCGCTCAAAGGTTCCCTCAGCCTGGTTGGCAATCAGGTGACGAGTGTAAGTGCACAAGGGAGCTTGACTGTGAGACTGACAAGTCGAGCAGGGACGAAAGTCGGAACTAGTGATCCGGCGTCGGCATGTGGAAGCGACGTCGCTCAACGGATAAAAGGTACCCCGGGGATAACAGGCTGATCTTCCCCAAGAGTCCATATCGACGGGATGGTTTGGCACCTCGATGTCGGCTCGTCGCATCCTGGGGCTGGAGTAGGTCCCAAGGGTTGGGCTGTTCGCCCATTAAAGCGGCACGCGAGCTGGGTTTAGAACGTCGTGAGACAGTTCGGTCCCTATCCGCCGCGCGCGCAGGAAACTTGAGAAAGGCTGTCCCTAGTACGAGAGGACCGGGATGGACGAACCTCTGGTGTGCCAGTTGTTCTGCCAAGAGCACGGCTGGTTGGCTACGTTCGGAAGTGATAACCGCTGAATGCATCTAAGCGGGAAGCACGTTTCAAGATGAGGTTTCCCACTACGTCAAGTAGGTAAGGTCCCCAGCAGAACACTGGGTTGATAGGCCGGAGGTGTACAGCAGTAATGCCTAGCCGACCGGTACTAATAGACCGAGGGCTTGTCTTACAAATGCTCAACCAAGACAACACCTGCAGCACAGACTGCTCGCGTCCACGAAGGAATCCATACAACTGGATACATGCCTAACTTCGGCTGCTCACGGTGTTTTGTCCCGTGAGTGCCGGCAAGAGTTACGGCGGCCTTAGCGAGAGGGAAATACCCGGTCCCATCCCGAACCCGGAAGTCAAGCCTCTCAGCGCCGATGGTACTGCAACCGGGAGGTTGTGGGAGAGTAGGACGCCGCCGGACATTCTTTTCGACAAGGGCACCTCCTTCGGGAGGTGCCCTTGTTGGCATTTTTGCGGGTTGTTCGCGTCCACCAACTCTCCACAGCCGTCGGTGCGGAGACGGTCGTCCACAGGCGGCCGCAGGACGGGCGGTCCCTGTCCGTGGCACCGGGAAGCGTGGTCCGCGGAGGTGATGTGCAGTGACTGCACACAAGATCGAGGATCCCGACGTGGTCGACGCCCAGGCGGAGATTCTCAACGAGGTACGGCTGACCGGCCGACTGGCGGCCGACCCGGTGCTGCGCGATCGGGCCAGCGGTGAGTCGGTGTGGCACCTGACGGTCGTGGTCGACCGACTCGCGCCGAGGGGAAAGGAGAAGCCCCGTCAGCGCGCGGACTGGCTTGAGTGCACGGTCGGCTCGGGTCGGCTCACCAGGCAGGTCAAGGGGTGGTGCGCAGACGACGTGGTCCAGGTGGCCGGCTCGCTGCAACGCCGCTTCTTCCGCGTGGGTGGGGCGACGATGTCCCGAGTCGAGGTGGAGCTGACCCAGGGCAGGCTCATTCGTCGCGCAGGGAGCGGATGAGCACGCCGACGCTCGGCTTCGGCTGGAAGGAGGTGGCCTTCTCCGGCAGCAGCCGGTCGTCGGCGGCGATCTTGAGGACCAGGTCGACATCGGGAGCGGGCATCAGCACCGCGACGCTGTCCTTGCGGAGGTGGTCGAGGGTGGCCTCGACCGAGTGGTGATACTCGATCCGCTGCGGTCCGCGGGGCAGGGCGGGCACGAGGTCGTCGTGCAGCAGCTCGACGGCGGCGCGGTCCTCGGGGACGTCCAGCTTGACCGTGGCCCAGCGGCGACCATCGGTCGCCACCAGGATGGCGGGCCCCAGCGCGTGGACGGCGGCCGACCGCTCGACGAGGTCGAAGCCGGCTCCGACGACCTCGGCTGCGGCGGCCAGGTCCTCGAGGCCGACGCCGGTCAGGATCCGGTGGATGGGGCCGAGGAAGAGCGGGGTGTCCTCCTGGTCGACGAGCATCGCCAGGCCGCGGTCGGTCGGGCCACCGGGCGATCGGCGCTGCATGCGAAGGTAGGCGGCATACCGGTGGTGCCCGTCGGCGATGAGCGCCTGGCTGGTGGCCAGCGCCTCGTCGATCCGGGCCAGCACCTGCGGGTCACGGATCGTCCACACCCGGTGCCGCTGGTCGTTGCGGTCCACGAAGTCGTCGACCGGTGCCTGGGCCATCACCGCGGCCACGATGGCGCGGACCTCGGCCGGGGCACGATGCACCAGCAGGATCGGTGCCGGGTTGAGGGCCAGCTCGGTCATCCGGTCCGCCAGCTCGTCGGCCTGCACGGGGCGGATCCCCTCGTGCGGGAAGACGGCGCGATCCTCGGGGCCGGTGGCCCGGTGTGAGATGTCCAGCGCACCCACCAGGCCGCGCACCGTGAGACCGCCGGCGGTGTACTCGTGGAGATAGAGCGCGGGCTCGTCGTCCCGGCGCAGCTGTCCGCGCTCCTGCCACTGGGCCAAGCGACCGGCAACCGCCCGGTACGGTCGGGCGAAGAGGCGTCCCGACGCCGGGTCGCCGATGCGCCGCGGGCTCAGCCGGACCCCGTGGAAGGGCGCGAGGCGCAGCGGTCGACCCACATACGGGGGGATGACCACGGCGCCGGTGTCCATCGGCAAAGTTTAGTTCGCACCAGGTGAGGAGCCCCGGATGTCGGCCCGAACGTCGCTCCGGGGCTCGGCCGAGCCGCTGGACCAGCGATACGACCTGGCGATGCTCGACCTCGACGGCGTGGTCTACGTCGGTCCGGACGCGGTGCCCGGCGCCCCAGCGCACGTGGCAGCGGCGCGGGCGGCCGGGATGCGGGTCGCGTTCATCACCAACAACGCGGCGCGCACGCCCCAGACCGTGGCCGCGCAGCTGCGCGAGCTGGGCGTCGAGGCGGACGACCACGACGTGGTCACCTCGGCACAGGCAGCGGCGAGACTCCTGGTCGAACGGCTTGGCGAGGGCGGCCGGGTCGCCGTACTGGGGGCCGAAGGCCTGGAGGAAGCGGTCGTCGAGGCGGGACTCACCCCGGTGCACGTGAAGGACGCAGCCGACGCCGTGGTGACCGGATACGGACCCGACGTGCGATGGCGCCACATCATGCACGCGGCGGTCCGGATCCGGGACGGCCTCTGGTGGGTGGCCTGCAACACCGACCTGACGATCCCGACCGCGTTCGGCGTGGCGCCTGGGCACGGGGTGCTCGTGGACACGGTGCGCCGGTTCAGCGGCGTGGAGCCGGTGGTTGCGGGCAAGCCGGCCCGGCCGCTGCTGGACGAGACGGTGCGCCGATGCGTTGGGGTGCGTCCGCTGATGGTGGGCGACCGGCTCGACACCGACATCGCCGGGGCGCACGCATCCGGGCTGGACTCGCTGCTGGTGCTGACCGGCGTCACGGGGCTGGCCGAGCTGGTGACGGCGCGGCCCGAGGAGCGACCGACGTACGTCGCTCGCGACCTGGGCGGTCTGACCGAGTCACATCGGGTCCCAGAGGTTCGCGACGCGACGATGACCCTCGGAGGCTGGACGGCGCGGGTGGCCGACGGAGCGCTGCACATCGAGGGCTCGGGCGCGCCGGACGACTGGTGGCGGGCGGTGGCGGTGGCGGCGTGGCAGCACCTCGACGACACCGGCCGGCCCGTTGATACCTCCGGCGTCGAGCCGCCGGAGTAGCCTCACCGCCATGACCACGTCACCACCCGAGGAGCCGACGGGCGACGGGGAGCCGGAGCCCGGGACTCCCGAGCGGGTCCGGACCGGCGTCAGCCGCGTGGACGAGGTGATCCGGGCGGTCGAGGAGCTCGAGGAGCGCCCGATCGAGGAGCACGTGGGCGTCTTCGAGAGCGCCCAGGTGCAGCTCCGCCATGCGCTCGACGATCCGGGTGATCCGCATCAGGTGGACGACCGCCCCGGCCACCCCTGAGCCGGGATACGCCCAGTGGCACCACGCCGGCTCCGGCTGGACGCCGAGCTGGTCCGGCGCGGCCTGGCCCGATCCCGCGAGCACGCCGCGGAGCTGGTGACCGCCGGCCGGGTCAGCGTCTCGGGATCCGCCGCCACCAAGCCGGCGACCGGGGTCACCACCGACGTGGCGATCGTGGTGGCCGATGACCCGGACCGTCCTGACTACGTCTCCCGTGGCGGTCACAAGCTGGCAGGCGCGCTGGCTGCGTTCGAGCCCCTGGGGCTCGTCGTCGCCGGCCGACGTTGCCTGGACGCCGGCGCCTCCACAGGAGGGTTCACCGACGTGCTGCTGCGCGCCGGGGCGCGCGAGGTGGTGGCGGTGGACGTTGGATACGGCCAGCTGGCGTGGGCGCTGCAGTCGGACGACCGGGTCCTGGTGCACGACCGCACCAACGTCCGTGAGCTGACCCCGGACCTGATCGGCGGCCCGGTTGACCTGGTGGTGGGCGACCTGTCGTTCATCTCGCTGGCGCTTGTCCTCGAGCCGCTGGTCGGCGTCACCCGGGAGGACGGCGACCTGGTGCTGATGGTCAAGCCGCAGTTCGAGGTGGGCAAGGAGCGGGTGGGCAAGGGCGGCGTGGTCCGGGACCCCGAGCTGCGCGCGGAGGCGGTGGCGCAGGTGGCCGAGCGGGCGGGCGCACTGGGCTGGGGTGCCCGAGCGGTGGCCCGCAGCCCGCTGCCCGGGCCGGCGGGCAACGTCGAGTTCTTCCTGTGGCTGCGTCGCGGCCCGACCGAGGTCGGGCAGGACGACATCCACAACGCTGTGCGGGCCTGACCGGCCAACGGGGGTGTGGTCTGAGAGGCTCTTGTCGTGATCACAAGTGACGCGCGGGACGCCGGCGCGGTCCGGCGGGTCCTGGTGCTCACCCACACCGGCCGGGCGCGGGCCCACGACGTCACGCTCAGCATCTGCAAGGCGCTGACGGGTCACGACATCGTGGTGCGGCTGCTCGCCGACGAGGCGGCCGACCTGGGGGTCGACCCGACGACGTACCACCCGGAGATCGAGGTGGTGGCTGCGGACTCCGACCCCTCGGCCGACTGCGAGCTCGCGGTGGTGGTCGGTGGCGACGGGTCGATCCTGCGGGCCGCCGAGGTGACGTGGGGGAGCGGGACTCCAGTGCTGGGGGTCAACCTCGGCCACATCGGGTTCCTGGCGGAGGCGGAGGTCGACGACGTCGAGGACGTCATCGACGCGATCGTCGCGCGCCGCTGGACGCCCGAGGACCGGCTCGCGCTCGACGTGCGGGCCTTCCGTGACGGCGAGCTGGTGACCCAGACCTTCGCGCTCAACGAGGCCAGCGTCGAGAAGGCCGCGCGCGAGCGGATGATCGAGGTCGTCGTGGAGATCGACAACCGGCCGCTCTCGCGGTGGGGCTGCGACGGGGTGGTGCTGGCCACGCCGACCGGGTCGACGGCATACAACTTCAGCGCGGGTGGGCCGATCGTCTGGCCGAGCGTCGAGGCGCTGCTGGTCGTGCCGATCAGCGCGCACGCCCTGTTCGCGCGTCCTCTGGTGGTGGCACCGGACTCCTTGCTCGCGGTCGAGGTGATCGCCCGGACCGACGGCGCCGGCGTGCTCTGGTGTGACGGTCGGCGCGCGGTGGACCTGCCGCCCGGGGCCCGCATCGAAGTGCGACGGGCCGACCAGCCGGTGCGACTGGCCCGGCTGCACCAGGCGCCGTTCACCGACCGGCTGGTGGCCAAGTTCGACCTCCCGGTACAGGGGTGGCGTGGTTCGGCCGCACGCCGCCGCCGCGCCGAAGACCAGGGCCAGGACTGATGCTCCAGGAGATCCGGATCGGACAGCTCGGCGTCATCGAGTCCTCGACGCTGCGCCTGGGCCGCGGCCTGACGGTGATCACCGGCGAGACCGGCGCCGGCAAGACGATGGTGGTGACCGCGCTCGGGCTGCTGCTGGGCGGGCGGGCCGACAGCGGCATGGTCCGGACCGGCGCGGCGTCGGCCCGGGTCGAGGGCGTGGTCGACGCCAGGGCACTGGCCGGGTTCGGCGCGGCCGTGGACGAGGCCGGTGGCGTGGTCGAGGACGACCACGTGGTGCTGGCCCGCAACGTCTCCAGCGAGGGCCGCTCGCGCGCGTGGGTGGGCGGCGCCTCGGTCCCGGTGTCGCGGCTGGCCGAGGTGGCCGAGCCGCTGGTGGCCGTGCACGGCCAGTCCGACCAGCACCGGCTGCTGCGCCAACGCGCCCAGCGTGAGGCGCTCGACCGGTTCGGCGGCCAGCCGGTGCTCGCGCTGGTGGCGGCCTACGCCGCCCTGCACGGCCGCCTCGAGGCGACCGAGCGCGAGCTCGACGAGGTGGTCGCGAGCGCCCGCGAGCGGGCCCGCGAGGCCGACCTGCTCCGGTTCGGCCTCGGCGAGATCGAGGCGATCGACCCGCGGCCAGGCGAGGATGCCCAGCTCGCGGCCGACGAGGCGCGGCTCGGCTACGCCGACGCGCTCCGCACTGCCGCCGAGCAGGCGCGCGAGGCGCTGTCCAGCGAGGCCGGCGACCCCGATGCGCTGGCCGCGGCATCGGCCGCCCGGACCCTGCTCGAGGGCGTGCGCGAGCACGACACGGAGGCCGGCGGGCTGGCCGACCGGCTTGCCGAGATCACCTACCTGCTCTCCGACGTCGCGGCCGACGTGGCGTCCTACGCCGCCTCCGTCGACGCCGACCCGACCCGGCTGGCGACGGTCTCCGAACGGCGGGCGGCGCTGACTGCGCTGACCCGGAAGTACGGCGAGACCGTCGAGGAGGTGCTGGCCTGGGCCGAGGCCTCGGCGGCCCGGCTTGTCGACCTCGACGGCACCGACGAGCGGATCGAGGCTCTCCGGACCGAGCAACGGTCGCTCCGGGGCGAGCTGGGCGAGGTCGCCCAGACCCTCTCCGGTGCCCGCGCCGAGGCGGCCGTTCGGCTCTCGGAGGAGGTCACCGCCGAGCTGGCGCTGCTCGCGATGCCTGACGCTCGTGTCGAGATCACCGTCACCCAGCACGACGCCGATGCCCCGGCCGGCGACCCCGCACCGAGTGGCAGTCCGCTCCGGGTCGGTCAGCGCTGGCTACGGCACACGACGAGCGGCGTGGACGAGGTCGAGTTCCTGCTCGCCGCCAACACCGGCTCGGAGCCACGCCCGCTGCACAAGGGCGCCTCGGGCGGTGAGCTGTCCCGGGTGATGCTGGCCCTGGAGGTGTCGTTGGCCGCGACCAGCCCGGTGCCCACGTTCGTGTTCGACGAGGTGGACGCCGGCGTGGGCGGCACAGCCGCGGTCGAGGTCGGCCGGCGACTCGCCCAGCTGGCGCGGACGGCCCAGGTCCTGGTCGTGACGCACCTGCCCCAGGTCGCGGCGTACGCCGACCACCACGTGCTGGTGGAGAAGGCCAGCGACGGCTCTGTCACCAGCGCCGGGCTGACCGTTCTCGACGGGGAGGCCCGCGAGCGCGAGCTGTCCCGGATGCTGGCCGGGATGGCGCAGTCCGACACCGGGCTGGCGCACGCCCGCGAGCTGCTGGAGGTCGCCGCTCCTGCCCGCGCCCTGTCCTGAGGAATGGCTGCTACCGCATGACCTTCTGCACACGCTCAGCGAGTCGAAGGCCCTCCTCGGCCGCGGAGATGTCGAACGGTGCGGTTCGCACATCATCTGGCCAGGTGTCCACGAGCTCGGACGCCCAGTCGATCCATTGGGCGACCATCACATAGAAGTCGGTGAGGAAGCGGCCCGCCAGCTGGTTGAGCGCGGCGCGCTCGGGGAACGCACTGCTGCCTTCGAGGTAGGCGCGGGCGGTGGCGAGGTTCTCCTGGTTCTGTTCGAGCACCCAGGCGCGCGCGGCCGCGAGATTGGTGAGGATGTCGGCCTTGGTGCCGCTGTCGGTGAAGCTGATCTTGACCAGCTGCTCGAACTCGAGGGATGGCCCAGCACCCGGCTCCCGCAACCACGCGGCGAGCGCGCTCCTGCCCTTGGTGGTGATGGTGTACCTGGTCCGGCGGCGACGGCCGACCGAGTCGTCGGTCGCTTCGGCGTACCCGTGGGCCACCAGCTTCTTGGGCTCCTCGTAGAGCTTGCTCTGGGCGCGCGGCCACATCCGGCGCAGGCTGCGGTCCACCTGCTGCACGAGCTCGTGGGTGGTCCACGGTTTCACGGCGAGCAGGCCGAGGATCGAGTACGACGTCGTCGTCAACGCCGGGGGACTTGACATGATTCTCCCTTTGGGACATTCTAATACTCCCAAGGGGAGGATAACAGAGAACGTCATGGCTGCTACCAGAGCATTGCGAGTCGACACGTCCAACGAGGACCAGCTGCGGGCGTGGGATGGCGACGAAGGTGCGTACTGGGCCGACCACGCCGACTACTTCGACCGGTCGGTGGCCGCCTACCACCAACGACTGCTCGACCAGGCCGCGATCAGCAACGACGACCGAGTGCTCGATGTCGGCTGCGGCACCGGTCAGACGACTCGGGACGCGGCTCGGGCCGCCTCAGGCGGCTCCGCCCTCGGAGTCGACCTGTCCTCGCGCATGCTTGACCACGCGCGCCGCCGCACAGCCGAGGAGGGCCTCGCCAACGCGACGTTCGTCCAGGCCGACGCACAGGTCCATGCCTTTGAGCCCGCCTCCTTCGACGTGGCCATCAGCCGCACCTCGGCGATGTTCTTCGGCGATCACGTCGCAGCGTTCCGCAATGTCGGGGTTGCCCTGCGTCCGGGCGGACGACTGCTGCTGGTGACCTGGCAGTCCCTGGCCGGGAATGAGTGGATCCGCGAGATCTCCCGGGCGCTCTCCGCCGGGCGTGACCTACCTGTGCCACCGTCCGACGCCGGACCGTTTGCCCTCTCCGACCCGGACCGGGTCCGCAGTCTGCTCACCGATGCCGGGTTCGCCGGTGTCAGGCTCGACGGGACGACCGCCGGCCTGTGGTTCGGCAATGACGCCGACGACGCCCAGCGGTTCACGCTCGGCCTCATGGGCTGGATGCTGGAGGGCCTCGACGACGCCGGCCGTGCTCGAGCCATCGACGCGCTCCACGCCACGATGGCCGCCCACGCCACTCCGGACGGCGTCCTGTTCGGGTCGGCCGCGTGGATCATCGAGGCGACGCGACCATGAGCTACTTCGCCGTCATTCGCGACGCCGGCCCGGCATGGACCGATGGCAAGGGCGCCTTCGAGCAACCGGACGTCGAGGCCCATGCGGCATTCATGAACGCTCTTGCCGACGAAGGCGTTGTGCTCTTCGCCGGCCCCCTCGCGGGTAGCGAGCAGGGTCGCATCCGCGCTCTCGTCATTGTCGACACAGACGACGAAGCCTCCCTCCACGCACACCTGGCCGCGGACCCGTGGGCCATGGCGCGTCGACTGGTCACCACCAGCGTCGAACCGTGGAACCTCTTCGTCGGCGCCGACCGGATGGCCATGACCAGCTAGAGCAGCCAGCAGGCGGCCTGAGACACTGCGGGCGATGAAGTTCAACGCGCGCAAGGCTTCGCTGGCCTTGCCCGGCGTCACGGGGACCGCCCGCGTCGGGAAGCCCACGTCCACGCTGCTCCCGCGGCTGCGCCCCGGCGACATCGCGGTGATCGACCACGTCGATCTCGATCGCGACACCGCGACCGCACTGGTCGACGCCGGGGTCCGGGCAGTCGTGAACGCGTCGCCGATGATCTCCGGGCGCTACGCGAACCTCGGGCCCGAGGTGCTGGCCGAGGCGGGCATCCTCGTCGTCGACCAGGTCGGCGTCGGCGGGGCGGACCAGATTCACGACGACCAGCTGATTCGCGTTCACGACGGCGTCGTGTACGCCGCGGCGCCAGACGGCGACCCTGAGGAGCTCGCGATTGGCCGCACAGTCGACCTGGAGCAGGTGCGGTCGGAGATGGAGCTGGCCCGCTCGGGCCTGGTCGTCCAGCTCGACACCCTCGCCCACACCACCAGTGACTTCCTGCGCCGCGAGCAGGAGCTCCTGCTCAATGGTCGGGGACTGCCCGCGCTGGCCACCCAGCTCGGCGGGCGGCCGGTCGTGGTGGTGGCCCACGCCGAGCATGGCGAGCTCCAGGCGATCCGCCAGTTCGTGCGTGAGCAGGCACCGGTCGTGGTGGCCGTCGGCGCGGCCGCTGACGACGTACTCGGGCTGAGCTGGGTACCCGACGTCGTGGTCGTCACCGCGGGTGAGCGGGGCTCCGTCCCGTCCATGGACGCACTGCGGGTCGCCACCGACGTCATCCTGCTGGCGCCGCGAGGGTCGAGCCTGGCCGAGCAGGCGAGCATCGAGGCCGCCGGTGCCGTCCCGCGCCTGGTGGACTCCTCGGCCACCGCCGAGGACGTCGCGCTCCTGCTGGCCGACAAGTACGACGCCGCCCTGGTCGTCGGAGTCGGGCTGCACACCCGGCTCGAGGACTTCCTGGACCGTCAGCAGGCCGGCCGGGCCAGCAGCTTCGCCACCCGGCTCAAGGTCGGGTCCCGGCTTGTCGATGCGGGCGCCGTCCGATCCCTCTACACCGCGCGGGCCCGCTCGGGGCACGTGGTCCTGGTCCTGCTCGCCGGCCTCATCGCCCTGCTCGCCGCGATCGCGGTGACGCCGGTCGGCCAGGACTGGGCGGCGACCGTCGTCGACTACCTCCAAGGGCTGACATGATCTCCCTCCGCCAGCACGTCGCCTCCCTCGTGGCGGTGTTCCTCGCCCTGGCCGTCGGCATCGCGCTCGGTGGCGGGCCGCTGGCCGACACCGACGACGAGCCGCAGACCCAGTCGGACACATCGGCGCCCGAGCAGCCCGAGGCGCAGAGCGACAGCGCCGCTGCCTACGCTGACGCGTTCGCCGCCGCCAGCGCGAACCGGCTGTACGCCGAAGGCCTCGCCGGCCACGCAGTCGCCGTGCTGGCGATGCCCGGCGCGGAGTCCACCCAGATCAAGGCGCTCACGGCGCAGGTCGTCGCGGCGGGTGGCGCCATCACCGGCAGCTTCTCCGCGGGCGCGGCGCTGGTCGAGCCCGACCAGACGTCCCTGGTCGAGACCCTGGGCAGTCAGCTGATGACCCAGCTGGCCGACCCGCGGATCGACGTCACGGCGACGACATACGACCGGATCGGGCAGCTGATCGCCCTGGCGATCGCCACCGACCAGGTCTCCTCGGTGGGTGCCGACGCGGCGGCGGTCACCATCCGCGAGGCTCTGGCCGCGGCCGACCTGCTCACCTCGCCGGCCGATGTCCGCAACGCGCCGCTGATCCTCGTCGTACTGCCGCCCGGGAGCGGGGGCGCCTCCGACAGCCTGGCGACGAAGACGATCCTCAGCGGGCTTGCCAACGGCCTGGGCAGCAACGCGGCGGGCGTCGTGGTGGCCGCCGACGGCGAGTCGGCCGCCGACGGCGAGCTCGCCGCCCTGCGCGGGGGTGAGCTCGTGGGTCCGGTCTCGACCGTCGACGGGATCGACACCACGATCGGCCAGGTGACCACCGTGCTGGCCTTGATGAGCGTGCTCTCGGGAACCGGCGGCTCTTACGGAGCGTCGGGATCAGACGGACCGGTACCCCTGACATAGAATGGAGTTCCGTGAAGCCCCCGATGCCGACGAAGCATGTATTTGTCACCGGAGGAGTCGCCTCCTCCCTCGGCAAGGGGCTCACCGCCTCCAGCCTTGGTCGCCTGCTGCGCTCGCGCGGACTTGGCGTGACCATGCAGAAGCTGGACCCGTATCTCAACGTCGACCCCGGGACGATGAACCCGTTCCAGCACGGCGAGGTCTTCGTCACCAACGACGGCACCGAGACCGACCTCGACATCGGTCACTACGAGCGGTTCCTCGACACCGACCTTGGCCAGATCGCCAACGTGACCACCGGGCAGGTCTACTCCAGCGTGATCGCCAAGGAGCGGCGCGGTGACTATCTCGGCGACACGGTCCAGGTGATCCCGCACATCACCAACGAGATCAAGGAACGCATCCTCGCCATGGGGAGCTCGGCTCCTGAGGGTGAACGCATCGACGTGGTGATCACCGAGATCGGCGGCACGGTCGGAGACATCGAGTCGCTGCCGTTCCTCGAGGCCGCCCGGCAGGTCCGCCACGACATCGGGCGGGACAACTGCTTCTTCCTCCACGTGTCGCTGGTGCCCTACATCGGCCCGTCCGGCGAGCTCAAGACCAAGCCCACCCAGCACTCCGTCGCAGCGCTGCGGCAGGTCGGCATCCAGCCCGACGCGGTGGTCTGCCGTGCCGACCGCGAGCTGCCGGACTCGATCAAGCGCAAGATCTCGCTGATGTGCGACGTCGACCAGGAGGCGGTGGTCACCGCCGCCGATGCGCCGTCGATCTACGACATTCCCAAGGTGTTGCACCGCGAGGGGCTCGACGCCTACGTCGTACGCCGCCTCGGGCTGCCGTTCCGCGACGTCGACTGGACGGTCTGGGACGACCTGCTGCGCCGGGTGCACCACCCCCAGGAGGAGGTCACCGTCGCCCTCGTCGGCAAGTACGTCGACCTCCACGACGCCTACCTGTCGGTGGCCGAGGCGCTGCGGGCGGGGGGCTTCGCCCACGAGGCGCAGGTGCACATCCGCTGGATCCCGTCCGACGAGTGCGAGACCCACGAGGGCGCCTCCAGACACCTGCACGACGTCGACGCGATCTGCGTGCCCGGGGGCTTCGGCGTACGCGGCCTCGAGGGCAAGATCGGCGCGCTCACCTACGCCCGGACCAACCGGATCCCGACCCTGGGCCTCTGTCTGGGGCTGCAGTGCATGGTGATCGAGTACTCGCGCCACGTGGCCGGCCTGGAGAAGGCCGACTCCACCGAGTTCGACCCCGACAGCCCGGAGCCGGTGATCGCGACCATGGAGGAGCAGCTCGCCTACGTCGAGGGCGCCGGCGACCTGGGCGGCACCATGCGTCTGGGGCTCTACCCGGCCCATCTCAAGCCCGGGTCGATCGTGCGCGAGGCCTACGGCGAGGAGCTGATCGACGAGCGGCACCGGCACCGCTACGAGGTCAACAACGCCTACCGGGACACGCTCGAGGAGGCCGGCCTGGTGTTCTCCGGCACCTCGCCGGACAACAACCTCGTCGAGTTCGTCGAGCTGTCGCGCGACGAGCACCCCTACTACGTCGCGACCCAGGCCCACCCCGAGCTACGCTCCCGCCCGACGCGGCCGCACCCGCTGTTCCGCGGGCTGGTCGGGGCCGCGATCGAGCGTCAGAAGGAGCTGCGCTTCCCGATCGACGAGACCGGGCTGCGCCGCGAGCCGGTCGACGTCGACGACTGACGCAGGCCTCATGCGAGGGCACCCGTGCTGAGTAGGGTCCCCCCATGCGCCGTCCTCGCTATGCCGACATCGTCGCCACGCTGGCGCTGGTCGTTGCCCTCGGCGGAACCTCATACGCTGCCGTTCAGATCACCGGCAAGGACGTGAAGAACGAGTCCCTGAAGGGCAAGGACGTCAAGGACGGGTCCCTGAGCGGCAAGGAACTCAAGAAGCAGTCCGTGCCGCTCGACCGCCTCAGCGGGACTCTGCCGACCCAGCTCGACCCGGCGCAGTTCGTCCCGTCCACAGGTCTCTACACGGTCTCTGCGGGGCCCAACGCCTGGCAGGCGCTCGACACCGGGCTCGCGCGCAGCGACGTCTCCGGTAGATGGCAGTCGACGACGGCGAGTGGCTCGTCCATCCTCGTGCTCGACCCCGCGCTCCCGACGACGATCGCCGGGAAGTCGATGCGGCTGCGCGCGGTCACGGCCTGCTGGGACGACACGTTCGCCAACATGGTCATCACCGAAGTCATCATCTTGACGTTCCGGGAGGACGCGACCGCCACCATCACCGACGCGGTCGAGATCGACGACCCCAACGACCAGAACGTGAAGACCTGCAAGCGCTACGACTTCACCACCCCCGTCACCCTGGTCGGCACCAGTCGGGTCAGCCTCAGGGTGAGCGTCGGCTGGACAGCGTTGGGCGCCACGACGCGGCTCGGTGGCGTCACGCTGGAGCTGGACCGGGGCTAGCCCTCACGACCGAACGCTGACCCGGCACTTCTGGTCGCGAGTACGACGCGTGGCTGGTTGGGCACCTCCCTTCGAGTTGGGTGCCACGTGCGGTGACCTGCGGTCCACGTCAGGACCGGGCGCGCAGCACCCGGGCGAGCGTGTCCATCGCGAGCAGCAGCTCGTTGCGTACGACGGGCAGCAGGTCAGCGCTGTCCGCGAGGTCCTGGGCGCGGTCCAGCCACGCGTCGTCGCAGGTCGTGGGACGCATGTGGCGGACCATGCCGCCCAGGTTGAGCAGCCCGCCACCCGAGATGTCGGTGATCTCCTCCAGGTAGCGGTGCGCCCATGGGACGAGCAGCTCGTGCTGGACGGGCCGCCAGAAGCAGCGCGCGAAGTCGGTCAGCGGGCCACCGGCCGGCACCGCTCGCTCCCGCCAGAGCCGTTCCCATGACTCGGCCTTGGCCTCCGCGACCGGCCGGGCGGCGGTGACTCCCCAGGCGCGCAGGTGGGCGTCGGGATCGGGGTCCCGGGCGAGCAGCTCGCCCACCGCGGCCTCGTCGTACCGACCCAGCGAGGCGCGTCGCACCATGACCCGCCAGGCGAGGTCCACGTCATCGTCGGCCGCGTCGTCGAGCAGGTCGAAGTGCTCGGGCTGCGAGGCGGCCCACGCCAGCGTCTGCAGCGCCGCGGTGCGGTGGTCCGGCTCGTCCGCCCGGGCCGCGGCCACCTCGGCCAGCCGGGCCAGCCGGCGGGGGGCCAGGACCGCGGGACTCCACTGCTCGGCGGCGCGCAGCGCGAGCGCGAAGAACGGCTCCACGACACCGGGGCTCTGCTCGGTGGCCAGCACGACCAGCACGCAGTCGAGGAAGTCGCCGGTCGACAGCTCGCCCTTGGCCAGCATGTCCCAGGCCGTACCGACAGCCACCGCGCGATCCACCGCCTCCGGCAGCCGGGCCGCCTCGGCCAGCAGCACCTGGAGCGAGGACTCGTCGGTGCGCACCGAGGCGAAGGTGAGGTCGTCGTCGTTGAGCAGGTGCAGGTCGGCCACCGGCAGGTCGGGGAGGTACGTCGTGGTGCCGGTCGTCTCGACGCGGAGCTCGCCGCGTTGCTCGAGCCCGCCGGCGGTCCGGACGTAGGAGCCCACCTTGAGGGCATGGCGTCGCGGTTCGCCGCCGTCGGGGCTGGAGGTGAGCAGGGTGGTGCCGACCAGGCTGATCGTGTCGGTGCCACCCTGGTCCAGCCAGCTGGCGGTCCACCCGGTCAGGTCCTGGTCGGCGGCCTCGCCGATCGCGTCCATCAGGTCGCGGAGCTCGGCGTTGCCCCACGCGTGGTCGCGGAAGTAGCGGCGCAGCCCCTCGACGAACGTCTCCTCCGAGACGTAGGCCATCAGCTGGGCCAGGACGGCCTGGCCCTTGTAGTAGGTGATCGCGTCGAAGCTGGCGAACGCGTGACCGACGTCCGGCACGCTGGTACGGATCGGATGGCTGGCCGGGCCCATGTCCTGCACGTAGGCCATCGTCTGCTCGTCGGCCAGGAAGGTCGCCCAGGCGTCGGTGTACTCGGTGGCCGACGCGGACGCCCAGGTCGAGGCGAAGGAGGCGAACGCCTCGTTGAGCCACAGGTCGTCCCACCACCGCATGGTGACGAGATCCCCGAACCACATGTGGGCCATCTCGTGCAGCAGCACCAGGCCGGTGTACGCCCGCTGGGAGTAGGTGGGCGGGGTGCGGAACAGGACCGAGTCGGTCCAGGTCACGCAACCCCAGTTCTCCATCGCGCCCCCGAAGTCGGGCACGAAGACCTGGTCGTAGCGCTCCTGGGGGAACGGCAGGTCGAACTGCTCAGCGAAGAAGGCCAGCCCCTGCTCGGTGAGCCTGAACAGCTCCTCGGCGTCCCGCTCGAGGTAGGCGCGCAGCGACTGCCGGCAGTAGAGACCCAGGCTGTGGCCGCCGCGCTGCTCGCGGATCTCGTGGAAGGGGCCGGCGTTCACCACGACGACGTACGGCGAGAGCCGCGGCGTGTCCTCGAAGATCCACAGCTGGCCGCCGTCATCGCGGTCGAGCAGCACCTCCGGTGCGGTGTTGCTCAGCACTGTCCACTCGTGGGGCGCGCTGACCTGGAAGCCGTGCACGGCCTTGAGGTCGGGCTGGTCGAAGCAGGCCCACGCGCGCCTGGCCCCGTCCGGCTCGAAGGTCGTCCAGACGTAGACCAGCTTGTCCTGGGGGTCGACGCTGCGGAGGATCGCGTCGCCTGACCCGGTGTCGGTCTGCACGGAGGAGACGACCAGCACGTTCTCCTGTGCCAGCCCCGGCAGGGGGATCCGCCCGTCGGCCACGGTCGAGAGGTCCAGCTCGACGTCGTTCAGCGTCGCGGACAGCACCTCGCCGACACAGTCGACGAATGTCGAGGCGCCCGGCTCCCGGCAGGTGAACGAGACCGACGAGGTGGCCAGCCAGCGGTCGCCCTCGACCAGCTCGCGGACGTCGACCCGGATGTCGTATCGCTCGACGTCCAGCAGCGCGGCACGGTCGCGAGCCTCCTGCTGCGTCAGGGACGCCGCGGCGGACTCGGTCATGCCCGAACGGTAGCCTCCGGCCTCATGACCGGGCCGCTTCAGGACGTCGCAGAGAACTGGCCGGTCGAGACCAGCACCGATCTGTTCCGCGAAGAGCTCCCCTTCGCGCTCCGCTCCGACGTCGTACGCCGCCCCGGGCACCCCGACGAGGATGCCTTCACCCGCGTCGTCCTCGAGCACCCCGGAGCCGTGGTGGTCCTCGCGGTGGACCGCGACGAGCGGGTGCTCTGCCTGCGCCAGTACCGGCACCCGGCCGGGCAGCGGATGGTCGAGCTGCCGGCGGGGCTCCTCGACGTGTCCGGCGAGGAACCGCAGGCCGCCGCCGAACGCGAGCTGCTCGAGGAGGCCGGACTCAGGGCCGGGTCCTGGACCTCGCTCGGGTCGGCGTACAGCTCACCGGGCATCTCGGGGGAGGTCGTGCACTACTTCCTGGCTCGTGACCTCGAGGCCGCCGACAGGGGTGACTTCGTCGCTAGCCACGAGGAGGCCGACATGGAGGTCATGTGGGTGCCTTTCGCCGAGCTGCTCGCCGCGACCCTCGACGGCCGGGTGCACGACGCCCCGGTCATGATCGCCGTGCTGACCGCGCGCGAACGCGGCCTGGTCGGCGGCGCCGACCGCTAGGACTAGTGTCTGATCTGTGCTGATCGGAGTCCCCAGGGAAGTCAAGAACCACGAGTACCGCGTGGCCATCACCGAGATCGGGGTGCACGAGCTCGTCTCGCATGGTCATGAGGTCGTCATCGAGAAGGATGCCGGGGTCGGCTCGTCGATCACCGACGAGGAGTATGTCGCCGCGGGCGCCCGGATCGTGGCTACCGCGGAGGAGGCGTGGGGCACCGACGGCGGCGTGGACATGGTGCTCAAGGTCAAGGAGCCGATCGCCGAGGAGTACCAGCGGATGCGGGAGGGGCTGGTGCTGTTCACCTATCTGCACCTGGCTGCGGACAGGCCGCTGACCGAGGAGCTGGTCAACCGCAAGGTCACCGGCATCGCCTATGAGACGGTGCAGCTGCCCTCGGGTGGGCTGCCGCTGCTCTACCCGATGTCGGAGGTGGCCGGGTGCCTGGCGCCGCAGGTGGGGGCGCACGCGCTGCTCAAGGCCCAGGGTGGGCGTGGGGTGTTGATGGGTGGGGTCGGTGGGGTGGCCAACGCCAAGGTGGTGATCATCGGCGCCGGTGTCTCGGGGCAGAACGCCGCCAACATCGCGCTGGGCATGGGTGCCGACGTCACGCTGCTCGACACCGACCTGGACAAGCTGCGGATGTCGTTTTGGCGCTACAACAACCGGGTGCACGGCCTGGCGTCCTCCAAGCTGGCGGTCGAGCAGCAGGTGATGGAGGCCGACATGGTGATCGGTGCGGTGCTGATCCCCGGTGCCGCGGCACCCAAGCTGGTCAGCAACGAGCTGGTCTCGCGGATGAAGCCCGGCTCGGTGCTGGTCGACATCGCCGTCGACCAGGGCGGCTGCTTCGAGGACACCCACCCCACCACCCACTCCGATCCGACCTTCCAGGTCCACGAGTCGATCTTCTACTGCGTGGCGAACATGCCCGGTGCGGTGCCCCACACCTCGACCTACGCGCTGACCAACGCGACCATGCCCTACGCCGTCGCGCTGGCCTCCAAGGGCTGGGAGCAGGCCTGCCGCGACGACCACAGCCTGCTGCTGGGCCTCAACACCCACGCCGGCCAGCTCACCAACAAGGCGGTGGGCGAGGGAGTCGGCATCGAGGCCGTCAGCCCGGACGAGGTGCTGGCGTAGACAGCCGGACGGCGCCTGTGCCTGCGACGGCCCCAGCCACGGACGAGCTCGCGCGTGCGGTGCGCACCTACCTCGACCACCTCGCGGTCGAGCGCGGCCTCGCGGTCAACACGCTGACGTCGTACCGCCGCGACCTGCGCCGCTACCTCGAACACCTCGACCGGCACGGTGTGCGCGGTCTCGACCAGATCACGGAGGCGAACGTGTCCGGCTTCCTGGTCGCCCTCCGCGAGGGTGACGCCGGCCATCCGCCGCTCAGCTCCACGTCGGCGGCCCGCTCCGTGGTGGCGGTGCGGGGCTTCCACAAGTTCGCGCTCTCCGACGGCCTTGCGGCCACCGACCCAGCCAGCGGGGTGAAGCCGCCGACGCCGGCGAAGCGGCTGCCCAAGGCGCTCCCGCTGGCCGACGTCGAGGCGATCCTCGAGGCGGCGGGTGCGCCCGGCACCACCCTGGCGCTGCGTGACCGGGCGCTGCTGGAGCTGCTCTACGGCACCGGGGCCCGGATCTCCGAGGCGGTGGGCCTCGACGTCGACGATCTCGACACCGTCGACCAGACCGTCCTGCTCAAGGGCAAGGGCGGCAAGCAGCGGATGGTGCCGGTCGGCTCCTACGCCCTCGAGGCCGTGGACGGCTATCTGGTCAGGGGCCGCCCCGAGCTCGTCTCGACCGGCAAGGGCACGCCAGCGCTCTTCCTCAACGCCCGCGGCGGCCGGCTGTCGCGCCAGTCGGCATGGTCGGTGCTGGTCCGGACGGCCGAGCGCGCCGGGGTCACCCGCGACGTGTCGCCGCACACCCTGCGGCACTCCTTCGCCACTCACCTGCTCGACGGCGGCGCCGACGTCCGCGTGGTCCAGGAGCTGCTCGGCCACGCCTCGGTGACCACGACGCAGGTCTACACGCTGGTCACCGTCGACAGCCTGCGCGAGGTGTTCGCCAGCGCGCACCCCCGCGCCCGCGAGTGAACTGGGACGAGTTTCACCGGGTACCCGGTGAAACTCACGCTTCCCCGCTGAAACTTCAGCGGGGCAGCTCCAGATTCACCGGGTACCCGGTGAATCTCCCCAGCCCAGGGCAGCACTGATGCCCAGGCTCAAGGTCCGGGCTGGGGACTCGGTCGACGACGTGTACGGCGCGGTCGTCGACTGGGCGGACGCGCAGGGGCTCGAGCTCTACCCGCACCAGGACGAGGCGGTCCTCGAGCTGCTGTCCGGGTCGAACGTCGTGCTCTCCACGCCCACCGGCTCCGGCAAGTCCCTGGTCGCCGTGGCCGCGCATGCGGCCGCGCTGGCCCGCGACCAGGTCACCTACTACTCAGCGCCGATCAAGGCGCTGGTGAGCGAGAAGTTCTTCGACCTGTGCGAGGTGTTCGGCACCGAGGACGTCGGGATGCTGACCGGCGACGCGTCGGTCAACGTCGACGCACCGGTGATCTGCTGCACGGCGGAGGTGCTCGCCAACATCGCGCTGCGCGAAGGCCGACGCGCCGACGTCGGACTCGTGGTGATGGACGAGTTCCACTTCTACGCCGAGCCCGACCGCGGCTGGGCCTGGCAGGTGCCGCTGCTCGAGCTTCCGCAGGCACAGTTCCTGTTGATGTCGGCCACGCTGGGGGACCTGTCGCGACTCGCGGAGGACCTGTCGCGGCGTACCGGGCGCGAGACCGCGATGGTCACGGAGGCGGAACGGCCGGTGCCGCTGACGTTCACCTGGGCGCTCACACCGCTCCCCGACACCCTCGAGGAGCTGGTCACCACCCACCAGGCGCCGGTCTACGTCGTGCACTTCACCCAGGCCGCGGCCGTCGAGCAGGCGAACTCGCTGATGCAGGCGGCGTACCTCCCCAAGCCCGACGGGCTCGCCGAGCGGCTGGCCGAGGTGCGGTTCACGGCCGGGTTCGGCAAGACCCTGGCGAAGCTGCTCCGGCGGGGGATCGGGGTGCACCACGCCGGGATGCTGCCGCGCTACCGCCGGCTGGTCGAGCAGCTCGCCCAGGCGGGGCTGCTCACGGTCATCTGCGGCACCGACACCCTCGGCGTCGGGATCAACGTACCGATCCGGACCGTGCTCTTCTCCGGCCTCGCCAAGTACGACGGGCACCGTCAGCGGATCCTGCGCACACGCGAGTTCCTCCAGATCGCCGGTCGTGCCGGCCGCGCCGGCTTCGACACCGCCGGGTACGTCGTCGTCCAGGCGCCCGAGCACGTGATCGAGAACGAGCGTGCCAAGGCGAAAGCCGAGGCCAAGAACGCAGCGCTCAGTGCATCAAAGCTGGCCAAGAAGAAGTCGAAGGCGCACCTCAAGAAGCCACCCGAGGGCACCATCGTCTGGACCGAGCAGACCTTCGACAAGCTGGTGGCCGGCGTGCCGGAACCGCTCGTCTCCCGGATGCGGGTGGACAACGCGATGCTCGTGAACGTCCTGGCCCGCGAGGAGGACGCGTTCCCTGTCCTGCGCCGGCTGCTCACCGACAACCACTCCGAGCCGCGTGAGCAGCGACGGCTGGCCCGGCGGGCGCTCCGGCTGGGCCGCAGCCTGCTCCGCTCCGGGATCCTGACCCGCCTCGACGAACCCGACGGCTTCGGGCGGCGCTACGTGCTCACCGTCGACCTGCCCGACGACTTCGCGCTCAACCAGGAGCTCGCGCACTTCGCGCTCGCCGCGCTCGACGTACTGGACCCGGAAGCAGAGACGTACCCGCTCGACGCCGTCTCGGTCATCGAGGCGGTGCTGGAGCAGCCGCGGCAGGTGCTGTGGGCGCAGCAGCACGAGGCCCGGGGCGAGGCGATCGCAGCGATGAAGGCCGACGGGATCGAGTACGACGAGCGGATGGTCCTGCTGGAGGAGGTGACCTGGCCGCGGCCGCTGGCCGAGCTCCTGGAGGCCACCTACGAGCTGTACCGCGCGAGCCACCCGTGGCTGGACCCCACCGCCCTCGAGCCGAAGTCGGTGGTGCGCCAGATGTGGGAGCAGGGGATGAGCTTCACCGACTTCGTCGGCCGCTACCAGCTCGCCCGGTCGGAGGGGCTGGTGCTGCGCTACCTGACCGACGCCTACCGCACCCTGCGCCAGACCGTCCCCGAGCGGCACCGGGCACCCGAGCTCGACGAGCTCATCGAGTGGCTGGGGGAGACGGTCCGGCAGACCGACTCGTCGCTCCTGGACGAGTGGGAGGCGCTCGCCGATCCGGCCCACCTGCGCGCGGACGCTCTGTCAGCCGTGGGGGACCACGCACCGCCACCGCCGCCGCGACCGATCTCGGCCCAGGAGCGGCCCTTCCGGGTCATGGTCCGCAACGCGATGTGGCGCCGCGTCGAGCTGGCCGCGCGCGACGACGTCGACGGCCTGGCCCGCCTCGAGACAGCCACGGCCGAGCTCGCCGACCCACCGCTGCCCGTCGAGATGACCCGCGGAGCGTGGGACCAGGCGCTCGAGGCCTACTACGCCGACCACGACGAGATCCTGCTCGACGCCGATGCCCGCGGGCCCACGCTGCTCGCCGTTGAGACGACCGGGCGAACCTGGGCGGTCCGCCAGACGCTGCACGACCCGGCCGGCGACCACGACTGGGTGGTCGAGGCGACCGTCCACCTCGACGCCTCCGACGCTGCCGGTGAGGCAGTCGTGCTGGCCACCGCCCTGCGCCGGCTGGACGGCTGACCGGACGCCGAGTCGGGGTTACTGATGCGCAGTAACCCCGACTCGGCGCGCGACCTAGGCTCGAAGGGTGAGCGACGTGCAAGTGACCCGCAACGACGACGAGAAGCGCTACGAGGCTCGGGTGGGGGACGAGCTCGCCGGAGCGGCGTACTTCGACGCGGCCGACGACCTCATCGTCTTCACCCACACCGAGGTCGAGGACGCCTACGAGGGACATGGTGTCGGGTCGGCCCTGGCACGGGGAGCCCTGGACGACGTGCGCGCCGACGGACGGCGCCGGGTGGTCGCGCGGTGCCCCTTCATCAAGGCCTGGATCGACCGGCACCCGGACTATCAGGACCTGCTGGAATGAGCCGATCCGGTGCCGTGGCTCTCCACAAGTCTCTGCACAGGAGCCGCCGTCACTGTGCACTGCGAGCGCACGGACAACACCGCTCCTCCACAGATTTCGGCTCAGCTTGGGGGTTTCCGGCGTTCCACTTGTCCCGTTTCGCAAGACGCGCCTAGAGTCCCGGGCGCGTCGGCCACATGTCGCCGTGTCGACTTATTAGTTTGCTAGGTGACAGAACGACCCAAGTGCGGAGGACAGCCAGATGAGCGACGGCGCGCTATTCGGATCGAGGTCCAGGTCAGGATCGACCGCTCCCGACATGCCGCCGGTCGTCCGAACCCCGGTGCCCCCCGACGTCCCCGACCCGAGCGAGCCGTCCGCCATGAACCTCCCTTCGTCACCAGAGCCGATCCCGACCTCGCCGACGCTTTTCGGGCCGCGCGGCACCACGCTCGAGGCCGAACCACCTGACGACAGCACGTCGCCGAACGGCAGCGGCGAGATCGGCCCGACCGGTCGCCCGATGCCGGTGCTGCCCGAGCCCGGGCCCGTCCCCACTGGGCACCGGGCCCGCGTCGTGTCCATGTGCAACCAGAAGGGTGGTGTCGGCAAGACCACGACCACCATCAACCTCGGCGCCTCGCTGGCCGAGTACGGCCGCAAGGTGCTCCTGGTCGACTTCGACCCGCAAGGGTCGCTGTCGGTCGGGCTCGGGCTCAACCCGCACGAGATGGAGCTGACCGTCTACAACCTGCTCATGCAGAAGGACGTGCGGCTGCACGACGTCGTCGTGCCCACCGGCGTCGCCGGGATGGATCTGCTCCCCTCCAACATCGACCTGTCCGCCGCCGAGGTGCAGCTGGTCCACGAGGTGGGCCGGGAACAGACCCTGCAGCGCGTCCTGGCACCGGCGATGACGGAGTACGACGTCATCCTCATCGACTGCCAGCCTTCTCTCGGACTGCTGACCGTCAACGCCCTCACCACCTCCGACGGCGTCATCGTGCCGCTGGAGTGCGAGTACTTCGCGCTGCGCGGGGTCGCGCTGCTCAAGACCACCATCGACAAGGTCCGGGAGCGGCTCAACCCGCGCCTGCACATCGACGGCATCCTCGGCACCATGTTCGACGGGCGCACGCTGCACAGTCGCGAGGTGATGGACCGGCTCGTCCAGGCGTGGGGCGACACGGTCTTCCACACCGTGATCCGACGCACCGTGAAGTTCTCCGACTCCACCGTGGCCGGCGAGCCGATCACGACCTACGCGACAGCGTCGCCCGGTGCCGACTCCTACCGCCAGCTCGCGAAGGAGGTGCTCAGCAGATGGCCCGACGAGTGAGCCTGCCCTCGGCCGACGACCTCTTCCGGGCCACCGAGAAGGAGAGGGCAGAGAAGCAGAAAGCCGCCCGGGCCTCCCGTGCGGCAGTGCACGCCGTACCTGACCAGCCAGACCCGGCGGAGGGGGAGGCCGGACTGCGCCGACCGAGCGGCCGGGTCAAGCACGACGAGAAGATGACCGTCTACGTCACCTCCGACGAGCTGCTGGAGCTCGAGCACGCCCGGCTGGCGCTGCGCAGCCAGCACGGCCTCGCTGTCGACCGCGGCAGGCTGGTGCGCGAGGCGCTCGCGCTGGTCCTCGCCGACCTCGAGCTCAACGGCGACGCGAGCGCGCTGGTCCGCCGGCTCAACGAGGAATGACCCTTCTGGACGTCGAGGCACCCGGCGTGGCCGATCCGGCGCAGGCACCCGGGTTCGAGGTGCGGCTGGACAACTTCGAGGGCCCCTTCGACCTGCTGCTGAGCCTGATCTCCAAGCACAAGCTCGACATCACCGAGATCGCGCTCTCCAGGGTCACCGACGAGTTCATCGCGCACATCAAGGTGGGCGCCTCCGCCACTGACGGGGGAGAGTGGGACCTCGAGCAGACCTCGGCGTTCCTCCTGGTCGCCGCCACCCTGCTCGACCTCAAGACGGCCCGGCTGCTCCCGCAGGGCGACGTCGAGGACGAGGAGGACCTCGCGCTGCTCGAGGCGCGCGACCTGCTGTTCGCGCGGCTGCTCCAGTACCGCGCCTTCAAGCAGGTCGCCGGCTTCCTGTCCGAGCGGTTGGCGGGGGAGGCCCGCCGGCATCCGCGGTCGGTGGGCCTGGAGGACCGGTTCGCCAGCCTGCTGCCCGAGGTGCTGATCGGGATCGGGCTCGAGCAGTTCGCGGCGCTCGCGGCCCGGGCGCTGGAGCCCAAGGCGGCGCCCGTGCTGTCGCTGCAGCACATCCACGCCCCACGGGTCAGTGTCCGCGAGCAGGCCGCGATCGTGGTCGACCGGCTGCGTCGGTCCGGGGCCATGACCTTCCGGGCGCTGTGCGGCGACTCACCGGACACGCTGACCACGGTGGCCCGGTTCCTCTCGCTGCTCGAGCTGTTCCGCGAGGGCGCGGTCGGGTTCGACCAGGTCACCCCGCTCGGCGAGCTGACCGTGCGCTGGACCGGCGACGACCACGCGGATGTCGATGAGCTGGTCCAGGACGAGTTCGAGGGGGCTCCGCCCGAGGTCCCGGGCAGGTCGGAGGCAGAATGACGACCGTGACAGAAACCGCCGACCACGCCGAGCACGAGGAGCGCCTGGTCGACGTACCGCTCGCCGCGCTGCGGCCCTCTCTCGAGGCCGTGCTGATGGTCGCCGACCAGCCGCTCGACGCGATCGGGTTGGCGTCCGCGGTGGGCTACCCCGTCGACGCGGTCGTCGCCGAGCTGCAGCTGCTCGCCGAGGAGTACGACGAGCAGGGCCGTGGCTTCGAGCTGCGCAACGTGGCCGGCGGCTGGCGCTACTACACGCGCGAGGAGTTCGCGGCCGTCGTGGAGGGGTTCGTGCTCGAGGGGCAGCAGGCCCGGCTGACCCAGGCCGCGCTGGAGACGCTGGCGGTGGTCGCCTACAAGCAGCCTGTCTCCCGGGCCCGGGTCTCGGCGGTCCGCGGTGTCAACGTGGACGGGGTGATGCGCACGCTGATCACCCGCGGCCTCGTCGAGGAGGCCGGCCAGGACGGCACCACCGGTGCCAACCTCTACCGCACCACGAGCTTCTTCCTGGAGCGGATCGGCGTCGAGTCGATCGACGAGCTGCCCGAGCTGGCGCCGTACCTGCCAGACCTGGCCGACCTCGAGGACGACCTGGAGACCGTCGCGTCGGAGCCGCACCCCGAGCAGCCGACGCCGCAAGAGGGGCCGAGCACCGAGCCCGACGGCGGCACCGAGCCCACGTGACCGACCCGGCCGTCGAGGACGACGGGCTGGTCCGGCTCCAGAAGCTGCTCGCCCAGTCCGGGGTGGCTTCGCGGCGCCGCTGCGAGGAGCTGATGCTGGCCGGACTGGTCGAGGTGGACGGCGAGGTGGTCACCCGCCTCGGCACCAAGGTCGACCCGCGCACCGCCGTGATCCGGGTCGAGGGCCGCCGGTTGCCGCCGGTCTCCCCGAACGTCTACCTGGCGCTGAACAAGCCGCGCGGCGTGGTCTCGACCATGTCGGACCCCGAGGGGCGGCGGACGCTGTCGGACCTGGTGACCGACCGCCCCGAGCGGCTCTTCCACGTGGGTCGGCTCGACACCGACACCTCCGGGCTGCTGATCCTCACCAACGACGGCGACTTCGCGCAGCGGCTGGCACATCCGTCGTACGAAGTGGACAAGACCTACGTCGCCGAGGTCACCGGTGATGTCTCGAAGGCGACCCTGCGCGCCCTCCGCGAGGGTGTGGCGCTCGACGACGGACCGGTCACCGTCTCGGCCGCCAGGCTGGTGCAGCGGGGGAGCGGCCGCACCATTGTCGAGCTGGTCATCCACGAGGGCCGCAACCGGATCGTCCGCCGGCTCCTCGACCACGTCGGCCATCCGGTCGCCCGCCTGACCCGCACCCAGATCGGCCCTGTGAAGCTCGGCCAGCTCAAGCCCGGTGAGATGCGCGAGCTGACCAACGACGAGCTCGGCCTCCTGCTGGACACCACCGAGCTCTGACCAACCGGGATAGTCACGGACAAGGGACTGGGTCTGAAACGATCCAAGACCAGTCGATTGTCCGTGACTATCGCTCCCGATAGATCGCTAAGGTCGAGTGCATGGCGGCTGTGCCTGGAGCGTTGGCGCCGTACGTCACCTCGCTGGTGGCATACGAGAGTGACCTCGGCGCGCCCGGCGTGCACCGGGGGCTGCCGACCACGAGCCTGACCTTCGTGCTGCCGATGGGGGAGCCGCTCGACGTCGGGTGGGCCGATGACAGTGGACGCGCCAAGCGGTGGTCGACCGTGTCGGGGCTGCACGCGGCGCCGGCGGCGATCCATCACGACGGCACCCAGAGAGGCATCCAGCTCGGGCTGACCACAGCGGGAGCGGTGGCGCTGCTCGGCGTGCCGGCTCGCGTGCTGTCCGGCGAGATGCTCGAGGTCGGGGACGTCGCGCCCGACCTGGCCGACCTGCCCGAGCGGCTCGCCGGGCTCGGTCTCGCGGAGGGACTGCACGTGGTCACCGTGGCACTGACCGCGGCCTTGGCACGGCACGGCGCTGCGGCGCCGCGCGCTGAGGTGGGCCGGGCGCTGGCCGGGCTGACCCGCGGCGAGGCGGTCGCGGCGGTGGCCGACGAGGTGGGCTACAGCCGGCGGCGGCTCTCGACCCTCGTCAAGGAGGAGTGCGGGCTGGCGCCCAAGGAGTACCAGCGGGTGGCGCGGTTCGAGGCCTCCCGCCGGGTGCTCGGCCGCAAGCCGCTGGCCGCCGTGGCGGCGGAGTGCGGGTACGCCGACCAGGGCCACCTCGCGCGTGAATGGGTGGGCCTGGCCGGCTGCTCGCCGAGCACGTGGCTGCGCGAGGAGTTCCCATTCCTCCAAGACCACCACGATGCCGCCGGTGCAATCTGAAGCCATGACTGCTGCTGACACCAAGCTCTGGCACACGATGGCCTTCAACGACGCCGACCGGATGATCGCCTGGCTGACCGCCATCGGCTTCACCGAGCACTCGACCTACCGCGACGAGACCGACGCCTCGCTCGTGACGCACGCCGAGTGGCTGTGGCCGGGTGGTGGCGGGATCATGTTCGGATCGCGAATGCCCGAGTCAGCCATCGACAACGTGGGCACGTCGGCGGCGTACCTCGTCACCGACGACCCGGACGCGGTGTTCGAGCGCGCAGTGTCGGCGGGCGCGACCGTCGAGCGCGCGATGGTCGACCAGGACTACGGCGGTCGCGGCGGCAGCGTCGCCGATCCGGAGGGCAACCACTGGTCGTTCGGGGACTACCAGCCCCAGTAACCTTCGCGAGTGGCTGTCAGGGCGGTACGCGGCGCGACCCAGCTCGAGGTGGACGACCGCGAGCACATGCTCGAGCGGGTGGCCGAGATGGTGCTCGACGCGATGGACGCGAACGGCCTCGAGGTCGACGACTTCATCTCCGTGATCTTCACCGCGACCTCCGACCTGGTCTCGGAGTTCCCGGCGTACGCCGCCCGCCAGCTCGGCTTCGGCGAGGTCCCGCTGCTGTGCGCCCGCGAGCTCGAGATCGAGCGGTCCATGCAGCGGGTGGTCCGGATGCTCGCCCACATCGAGACCGAGCTGCCGCGCGCCGACATCACCCACGTCTACCTGCACGGCGCCGCGGAGCTCCGCAGCGATCTCACCCGCGTCCGCGCGGTGCCCGATGAGTGACACGATGAGTGACCGGGCGAGTGAGCTGACCGGTCTGGTCGAGGTGATCGGCGCGGGGCTGCTGGGGACCTCGGTCGGCCTGGCCGTGAGGCGCGCCGGGCTCGACGTGGTGCTCAGCGACGAGTCGTCCGACCACCTCCGCACCGCGTCGGGGATGGGTGCCGGCCGGCCGCGCAGCGAGGCCGACAGCCCGCAGCTCGTGGTCGTGGCGGTCCCGCCGGAGCACTTGGGCGAGGTGATCGCCGAGGCGTTGCGCGCGAGTGACGCTGTGGTGACCGACGTCGGCAGCGTGAAGTCCGGGCCGCTGGCGGTCGTGGCCGACATCCCCGGCGTCGAGCGGTACGTCGGCGGCCACCCGATGGCCGGCAGCGAACGCTCCGGGCCGCTGGCCGCGAGCGCCGCGCTCTTCGACGGCCGGCCCTGGGCGGTGACCCCGCACGAAGGGTCCGACCCGGCGGCGGTCGAGCTGGTCGAGGAGCTGGCCCGGCTGTGTGGCGCCGTACCGGTCCGGCTCAGCCCGGTGGAGCACGACCGGGCGGTGGCCCGCACCTCGCACATCCCGCACCTGCTCGCGGCGCTGGCCGCGGGCCGGCTGGCCGGGGCCCCGGCCGACCACCTGGCGCTGTCCGGCCAGGGCGTGCGCGACGTGACCCGGGTGGCGGGGGGTGACCCGGTGCTTTACGGCCAGATCGTGGCCGCCAACTCCGAGGCGGTCCTCGACCTGCTCGGGGAGGTGCGCGACCGGCTGGATGCCGTGATCGACGCCGTCGGGGCCGCCGACCAGGCCACCCTGCAGCGACTGCTCGAGGAGGGCGTGGCCGGGACGCTGGCGATCCCCGGCAAGCACGGCGGCCCCACCCGGCCGGCGGGGTCGGTCTACGTATCGGTCCCCGACCACCCCGGCGAGCTGGCTCGCCTCTTCGCGGACGCCGGCGCCAGCGAGGTCAACATCGAGGACGTGCACATCGACCACGACCAGGGCCGGCCGGTCGGGCTGGTCGAGCTGGTGGTCGACGAGGGGCGCGCCGAGCACCTGCTCGCCTCTCTCGAATCGAGGGGTTGGGTGACCCACCGATAGGATCGCGGGTTGTGAGCAATGGCGTCCGGGGCATCGTGGTCGCGGTCGACGGCACCTCCGGATCCGGCAAGTCCAGCACCTCGCGTGGGGTCGCCGACCGGCTCGGGCTCCGCTACCTCGACACCGGCGCGATGTACCGCGCGGTGACCTGGTGGATGCTGCGCCACGGCGTGGACGTGCTCGACCCCGACGCGGTGGCCGCGCGCTGCGATGAGCCGCAGCTCGAGAGCGGCACCGATCCGCTCGCACCGACGATCACCGTGGACGGCGAGGACGTCGCCACCGCGATCCGGCAGCCCGACGTGAACGCCGCGGTCTCCCCGGTGAGCGCGGTCCCGCAGGTCAGGGCCCGGCTGTTGACCATCCAGCGCGCCGCCATCGCCGAGGCGCTGGCTGGACCCGGGATCGTGGTCGAGGGCCGCGACATCGGCTCGGTGGTCTGGCCCGAGGCGACTCTCAAGGTCTACCTCTCCGCCGACGCGTCCGCGCGGGCGACCCGCCGCGCCGCCGAGGAGGGCGGCTCCGACGTCGACGCCACCCTCGAGTCGCTGCTGTCCCGCGACCAGATCGACTCCGGCCGGACGGTCTCGCCGCTGGTGATGGCCGAGGGCGCAGTGCACATTGACACCACGGCGTACTCCCTCGATGAGGTGATCGACCTGGTGGTGGCCGTGGTCGGCGCGGTCAGGAGCGACGCATGAGCACGATCGAACTGCCTGCGAGTGCCCGGCGGCACCCGGCGCGCTACCTGCTGCACCCGTTGCGCCCGCTGGCCCGGACGGTGATCCGCCGCCGGGTCAAGGTGCGGGTCGTCGACGGCCACAAGCTGCCGCGCAAGGGTCCGGTGATCCTGGCCAGCAACCACGTCGGGATCGCCGACGGGCCGCTGCTCGCGATCTTCGGTCCGCGGCCGGTGCACGCGCTGACCAAGCAAGAGATGTTCAAGGGATTCATGAACGGGTTCCTGCTGGGCGCGGGCCAGATCCCGCTGGACCGGTTCAACCCCGACCCCCTCGCGGTGAAGCGGTGCCTGCGGGTGCTGCGCAGCGGCGGGGTCGTCGGGATCTTCCCCGAGGGCTCGCGCGGCGCCGGGGAGTTCGACCGGTTCCACACCGGCGCGGCGTACCTGGCGATGGTCACCGGCGTACCGATCATCCCGGTGGTGCAGTTCGGGACTCGCGAGCCCGGTGCCGGCAGCCACGCCCTCCCGGCCAAGGGCATGGTCGTCGACATGGTCTTCGGCGACCCGATGACGCTGCCCAAGACGCCGTGGCCGCGGCGCAAGCAGGACGTCGCCGCGGCGTCCCTCGAGCTCCGCCAGCACCTGATCGCGCACCTCGACCACGCCAAGGCACTCACCGGCCGGACCCTGCCCGGGCCGCTGCCGGCCAAGGACGCCGACGACCCCGATCCCGCCACTGGCGTCACCGACCAGGAGGCGATGTGACCGAGGCCGCGATCGACGAGCCCACGGGACCGGTGCCCGTGCTGGCCGTGGTCGGCCGGCCCAACGTCGGCAAGTCCACGCTCGTCAACCGGATCATCGGCCGGCGCGAGGCCGTGGTCGAGGACGTCCCCGGGGTCACCCGCGACCGGGTGTCGTACGACGCCAACTGGGCGGGCCGCGCGTTCACGGTCGTGGACACCGGCGGCTGGGACCCCGATGCCCGAGGCATGGCCGCCTCGATCCGGGCCCAGGCCGAGGTCGCGGTGACGCTGGCCGACGCGGTGCTGTTCGTGGTCGACGCGACAGTGGGCATCACCGACGACGACGAGGCGGTGGTCCGCATCCTGCGCAAGTCGGGCAAGCCCGTGGTGCTCGCCGCCAACAAGGTCGACGACCAGCGCACCGAGGCCGAGGCCTATGGCCTGTGGAACCTCGGGCTGGGGGAGCCGTGGCCGGTCTCCGCGCTGCACGGCCGCGGGTCCGGCGACATGCTCGACGCCATCCTGGCGGCCCTGCCGGAGCCTCCGCCGGAGGGCGAGCGGGAGGTGGGCGGTCCGCGCCGGATCGCGATCGTCGGCAAGCCGAACGTCGGCAAGTCCTCGCTGCTCAACCGGCTGGCCGGGCAGGAGCGGGTGGTGGTCGACGACGTCGCCGGCACCACGGTCGACCCGGTCGACGAGCTGGTCGAGCTGGGCGGGCGGACCTGGCGGTTCATCGACACCGCGGGCATCCGCAAGCGGGTCAAGGAGGCCTCCGGGCACGAGTACTACGCGTCGCTGCGCACCACGACCGCGATCGACCGGGCCGAGGTGGCCGTGCTCGTCCTCGACGCGGGGCAGCCGATCTCCGAGCAGGACCAGCGGATCATCCAGACCGTCCGCGAGGCCGGACGCGCGCTGGTGATCGCCTTCAACAAGTGGGACCTGGTCGACGAGGAGCGCCAGTACTACCTCGAGCGCGAGATCGAGCGCGAGCTCGTCCAGGTGCAGTGGGCGCCCCGGATCAACGTCACCGCGCGGACCGGCTGGCACGTCGACCGGCTGGTGCCCGCGCTCGACAAGGCGCTGGCCGGCTGGGAGACCCGGGTGTCGACCGGCTCGCTGAACGCGTTCCTGGGTCGGCTGGTGGCCGAGCACCCGCACCCGGTCCGCGGCGGCAAGCAGCCCAAGATCATGTTCGGCACCCAGCCGTCGACCGCGCCGCCGGTGTTCGTGCTGTTCACCAGCGGCAAGCTGGAGTCGTCGTACGAGCGGTACATCGAGCGGCGGCTGCGCGAGGAGTTCGGCTTCGTCGGTACGCCGATCGTGCTCCAGCAGCGCGTCCGGGAGAAGCGCCGCCGCTGAGAAGGACATCCGTTACGGTCGTGGGATGCGCGCAATGCTCGTGTCCCTGTCCGTGGTCGCGGTGACCGCCGGTGGTGCCGCCCCGGCGATGTCCCGCCCGGCGCTGGAACCCATGGCGAAGCCGATCTCCGGCACGAAGTGCTCGGAGTTCCCGGCCGACAACTGGTGGCACGCCGACGTGAGCAAGCTGCCGGTCCACGCTCGCAGCGGCGCGTGGCTCTCGCACATGTCGACCGATGTCGACCTGCACCCGGACTTCGGACCGTCGTACGGCGACGGACCCAACTACGGCATCCCGATCACCGTGGTCGGCAAGAAGCACGCCAAGGTCAAGGTCCGCTTCGAGTACTCCTCGGAGAGCGACCACGTCGGCTACCCGCTCGGCAACGACACCAAGATCGAGGGCGGCCGGAACAGCGACGGCGACCGGCACGCGATCATCGTGGACAAGTCGAACTGCAAGCTCTACGAGACCTACGCGACCCGGGTCTCGAACGGGCAGTGGCACGCCGGCTCGGGCGCGGTGTGGTCGCTGAAGAAGAACAAGCTCCGGCCCGACGGCTGGACCTCCGCGGACGCCGCCGGCCTCCCGATCCTGCCGGGGCTGCTGCGCTGGAACGAGGTCAAGAAGAACCGGATCGACCACGCCATCCGGTTCACCACCGACGAGACCTCCGCGGCGCACCTGTGGCCCGCGCGCCACGACGCCAGCGACATCACATCGCTCGACTACCCGCCGATGGGCGCCCGCTTCCGGCTGGATGCGTCCTACGACGCGTCCGGGCTCTCGCCGCACGCCCAGTACGTCGTGGCGGCGATGAAGAAGTACGGGCTGGTCCTCGCCGACAACGGCTCGGCGTGGTTCTTCCAGGGCGAGCAGAACGCAGCCTGGCCCGACAAGCTGATCGAGGACCTCAAGACGATCCCCGCGTCGGCGTTCGTCGCCGTCGACACGTCCTCGCTGCAGGTCTCACCGGATTCCGCCCAGGTGCGCTGAACCGGCCCTACCCGCCGACCGGCAAACGGCAGTAGCGTTCTTGCGCCCTGGTGACCCAGGGGCCATCACCGCGCCGAGAACGCGGGGTCGGCCAGACCAATGACGACATCGATGCCCGAAGCGCTCATCTTCGAGTTCCGTGACGCCAGCCCGGATCTGTACGACACCGTCAACAAGCTCCTGGGCCTCGACCCGGGCACGGGTGAGGGAGACTGGCCCGAGGGCATCGTCTCGCACGCGGCGGGGGTGCACCCGGACGGCAACGGCCCCGCCCTCGGCCAGGCCGGCGTGGCCGAGCCGACGCGTGTCGAGTGGATGCCTCTGAAGGGGTACCACGCCGGCTGACCGCTGGGCGGCCGCGCGGCGCTGAGCTCATCCGGTAGACATGAGCTCTCGCGGTAGTCGGTACTGCTCGTAGGCCGGGAGAGTGTTGGTGTGCAGGCCCCCCACGGTGGCCACGGGGATCAGGTAGAACTCGAGGTCGCCGTCTACGACGAAAAAGTAGTCGATCTCCTCAGGGTCGTATGTGAGCCGGCCGCCGTCCGACGACAGGGACAAGATCCAGCTGTTGGCATTCCTGCGCCTCGTGTGGCACTTGCGAGCAGTTGCCGCGGCCGGCGCCGATGGCGACAACGCCGACTTCAGTGCTCGATTGCGCGCTGGGCGTCGAGGCGTGGCTCGACATGAGAGTGCGAAATCGTGGCTCCCACCACCAGAAGCTGGTCGTGCTGCGGCACCGCGACGACCCAACCCGCGACGTGGCCTACGTGGGTGGCATCGACCTGTGCCACTCCCGGCGGGACGACGAGAACCACGGCGGCGACCCGCAGGCCGAAGTGTACGGCGCCACCCCGCCCTGGCACGACGTCCAGGCTGAGATCTTCGGTCCAGCAGTGCACGACGTGGAGACGGTCTTCCGGGAGCGCTGGGAAGATCCAGCACCCCTGGACGGCCGCCCTCGCCGCTGGCGGGGACTGCGGCGGCGCACGCCCATCCCCCGGAGTCCCGGACCGAGGCCGCTACCGATCCAGTCGCCTCCCCCACCTCCCGTTCCTGGTGGGAGGCACGTGGTGCAGCTTCTGAGGACCTGTCCGGCGCTGCCGCCCAGCAGGGCATATCCCTTCGCGAAGGCCGGAGAGAGGAGCGTCGCGCACGGGTACACCAAGGCGATCGAGCGCGCCCGGCGGCTGATCTCCGTGGAGGACCAGTACCTGTGGGGACGTCACCTCGGAGAGATGCTCAGCGCGGTCCTGGCGAAGAACCCTGAACTCCTCCTCATTGCGGTGGTACCCCTGCACCCCGACCTGGAAGGCATGCTGGGGCGGCTGCCGCAGCTGGAGGGCCGGCGCCGTGCGATGCAGGTCCTGCTGCGCAATGCTCCCGATCGAGTCGCCATCTATGGCCTGGAGAACCATGCCGGCACCCCTGTGTACGTGCACGCGAAGGCCTGCGTCATCGATGACACCTGGACCACGATCGGCTCCGACACCTTGAACCGACGCTCGTGGACCCATGACTCCGAACTCTCAGCCGCCGTCATCGACGCCAGGGTGAGTACGGACGCCGACTCCGGCTCACCCTGGCCGCCGAGCACCTAGACCGTGGAGCGAGCGTCCCGACTGACCTGATGGCCGACTGCCACGAACCCGCCGACATGTTCGCTACCTACGCAGCCAGCGCCGCACGCCTCGACGCCTGGCCAGGGCGGCCGAACCGGTCCGCGACCGCAGGGACGGCTGCGCAGGATTGAGCCCCCAGCGCTGGGGTTGCTGACCCGTGCCATCGCCAGCCCGCCCTACGTACTCCTGCACGATCCTGACGGGCGCCCGCGTCGGCTACGGCGCAGGGGCGAGTTCTGATCAGATCCACTCCCGCGGTTCGGACTCGGCGCCGGCTTCAACGTCTGCCCGGACGTCACGCACGCGCTGGCTGAGCCGTCGACTTGGTTTCTGTCCTACGCTGACGTCACACCCACGCACCGCGGAGCAGTACCCGCTCGCGGACGCGCTTACGACGAGCTGAGGACGAGTTGCAGATCCTGGTGACCGGAGCAACCGGCTACGTGGGCGGTCGACTGGTGCCGTTGCTGCTCGAGCGCGGCGACGACGTGCGTACCACCACGTCCGACCCTGACCGCGAGCAACCGTGGTGGGGCGAACATGTGGAGACCGTGGTCATGGACGCCCTCGACCCCATCCAGGTCAGCGCCGCCTGCGAAGGCATGGACGCGGTCTACTACCTGATCCACGGCATGGGCGGCGCCGACTTTGCCGAGGCGGATCGCGAGGCGGCCACCAACCTCGCCGACGCCGTCCGCGCCCACGGCATCGACCGCATCGTGTATCTCTCCGGCCTCGTCCCCGAGGTCGACGACGGCGAGCTTTCCGAGCACATCACGTCGCGACGCGAGGTCGAGCAGGTCCTCAGCGACGTGCCTGCCACCGTCGTGGTGCTGCGGGCAGCGGTGCTCCTGGGCAGCGGGTCCACCTCGTTCGAGATCATCCGACAGGTCAGCGAACGGATGCCCGTGCACACCGTGCCGTCGTGGATGGACTCCATGGTGCAGCCGATCGCCACCGCCGACGTGCTCGTGGCACTAGCCGGCGCGCTCGACTACACCGGTCGGTCCCGCCACTTCGACGTTGGCGGACCCGATCAGGTGCGCTACGGCGCGCTGCTGGAGACCTATACCCAGCACGCGGGGCTCGAGCGACCGCAAGTGAAGGTGCCCTTGCTGCCGACGGCGCTGGTGGGCACCCTCGTCGGCAGTCTCACCGACGTTCCTCGAAGAACGGTCGAAGCACTGGTGGAGAGCCTCCACCACGACATGATCTGTGCCGATGACGACTTCCGGGAGATGCTGCTGCCGCGCGGGCACCGACTGATCGGACTGGACGAAGCATTTCGTCGCTCGCTGGCACCTCGCGCATCGTCTCCAAAGGACGCAGATCCGATGGGCCCGCTGCCACAGGACCCGGTCTGGGCCGACGGCGGTGACGACCGTCCTGCGCTGGCCAAGGCCGTAGACGCCGTTAGGGAAGTCCTCCCCGGCTCCTGACCGCCAGGGCCCCTGCGGCTGCGGAACCTGGCCACCCTCGACTCTGGAGTCTCAGGGCTGCGTGGGCAGGTCGGTGAGCGCGCTGAATTCCCCAGCTGGCTCGTCGAGATGACGCTCAGACTGCCGTCGCTCTCGAGCACCACCGCCGCCACGGTGGCCACTCGCCGATGCCGCTTCCCTGGGATCGCCTGCCTCGCCTCGGCCCAGGTAAGCCTGGCCGAGCGCAGCGCCTGGCCGAGATACTCACCATCGCGCAGCAGCAGCGTGGGACCAGCGGTCATGACGGCGCGTACCGCCGGCTCCCGGGAGGTGATGAGCGCGACCAGCAGTTAAAGCAGAGCCAGCACTGTCAGCGCGACCACGCCCTCCGACCAGGAGACGTCGGTGCTGAGGAAGATCGTGGCCAAGGTCGAGCTCAAGGCGACGGTGTCGACGAGGTCGAAGGCGTTCAGCTTCGCCAGGGTGCGCTGGCCCGAGGCGCGAAGCACCAGGACGACCGCGGCATATGAGGCAGACCCCACCAGCAGAACTCGCAGGACGTCGGACCAGCTATCGAACCATTGAGGCAATGTGAACCCCCCGCTCGGCTATGCGTTTCTGTCCGCGGTGTCTACGTCCGAGCTGGGTCCCTCGGCGGACTGGGTTCAGCCCGCGGCCTGCAGGGCCTTGACCTCGTCGCGGGCACTGACGACCGCCTCGCGCTGTCGACTCACGACCTCGCGGAACCCGGGGCTGAGGTCCTGCTCGAGCGCCTTGTCGTACTCGGAGACCGCGTGGTCCTCGCCGGTCAGAGCGGCCTTGAGGATGCTGCCGGCGTCACCGCGACTCAAAGCCTCCTTGAGCGAGATCCACCCACGGTGCAGGGCCGCGGCGACCGTCCCGCTTTCGTCGACGTCGTCGCCGTAGTCCTCACCCAACTCGACGATCTCGCGGTGGAAGCTGGCGCGCTGCTCGGACAGGCGCTGCAACGTGGTGGCCCACTCGGCTCGGTCCCCCTCACGCAGCTGCTCAGCTGCGGTGGCGAAGCCTCGCTCGCCGTCCTTCAGCGTCTCGACCAGTTCCTTGGCGACCTGCTTGTCGTCTGACATGTGGGGCTCCTTCGTTGAGGTGGTGGCCCCCAAGGCGTACCCGACGGGGCCTTCCCTAACCCGTCGCGGCGACCCTCGGGCCAGGATGCCGCCCCGCGGACTCGTCAGTGACACAGTCGAAGAACGACGGCCGCCACCGAGGCAGCCGACTTGACTTACAGGAAAAGAGGTACACCCATGATCGGATTCCTCGTAGCCGGCCTCATCATCGGAGCGCTCGCGCGCCTCATCAAGCCCGGCAAGCAGAATCTCGGACTACTGGCCACCCTGGGCCTCGGCCTGGTCGGATCGCTCATCGGCGGCCTCATCGCCCAACTGTTCGACACCGGCGGGATCTTCGAGCTCAACGTCATCGGCTTCGTGCTCGCAGTCGTTGCTGCCGTCCTGCTGATCGGTGCAGCCGAAGCCGTCGCAGGCAGGGACAAGACCGTCTGATCGACTGGGCCTGGTGCTGTGGCCAGAAGTAGGTCTGTCCAGGGCAGCCGATGCACCCAATCTCAGAGCGACGCAAGACCTCGTCACGGCCACGTAGGAGCCTGTCCGCCAAACTGCATCTAAGCGGCGCTTAGTGTGCCGAGGGTGATCAGGGCGGAGGTGCCCGCAGCACACCGACGTACCAAACCGAGAAATCACGCGCCGCATCCCGCGTCGGCCGATCGATGAAGCCTTGATTGGTCCGTCCGTATGCCGCTGAATCCGCCGCATGGGCGCCACAGGATCCGCCCTTTGCCGATGAGCGGTCGCTACTTGCGAGTGCCTCGTCCTTGAGAGTTTCTCGGCGCGGTTCGGGAACCAAAACGGCTGCACGGGTGTCGTTACTGCGACGATCTTGGTGGCGAGGAGGTGTGGTGTGGGGGAGTCCACGTCGCTTCACGAGCTGTACGACGCGTCGTACGGCCGGCTCGTCCTCCAGCTGTTCGCGCTCTGCGGCGACCAGGCTGACGCCGAGGACGCCGTGCAGGAGGCCTTCGTGAAGGCCATCGGGCAGGGCCGGAGTTTCGACCGGGTGCAGAACCCCGAGGCCTGGCTGCGCACGGTCGCGCTGAACCATCAGCGGAACTCCTGGCGGCACGCGAAGGTGGCCCGCCGGTTCGTGACCACCGTGCCCGGACGCCAGACCGGGCCCGAGCTGGGCCCTGACCATGTGGCAGTCGTGCAGGCGCTTGCGGGGCTGGACCCCGACCAGCGCCGCGTCGTCGTCTTGTACTACCTGGCCGACCTGGGCACCGCTGAGATCGCCGACGAGCTGAACGTGCCCGAGGGCACGGTCAAGTCGCGGCTCTCCCGCGGTCGCGACCGCTTGGCCCCGTTGCTCGATGAGCGAGAGGGGAGCGACCGTGTCTGACCTCGATGTCCTGCGCGAGCTCGTGGGCCAGTTCCGGCCGCCGGGGTACGACGATCTGGTCGCCGTGTCCCGGAAGCGGCGTCGGCGCTCCGCCGTTGGCGCGGCGGCCGGAGCGTTGGTCGTGGTCCTGGGTGTGGGGCTGGCCGGAGCCGCCGTCACCGGCGGCCAGCGCGCCGACGCGCCGGTCCAAGACCCGTCACCCACCCCGACCGAGACGTCGTCGACAAGCGAGGAGTGGACGCCCGAGCGGTTCCGCGCCGAGGGTTCGCCGGACGTCTTGATTCCGCCGACCGAGTCGGGCCTCACAGCAATCCAGTACGTCGCGTGTGAGGGCACCTGCCAGGGGGAGCTCCGCGACCGGGCGCTCGAGGTGAGCCAGAACGGGCAATCGGCGGTCTTCGAGGTTCGCGGCCTGGAGGTGTCCTTTGCCCCGGTCTGGGTCACGGTTTTCGACGAGGACTCGGTCCTCGTCCAGGACGCCGAGAACGGTCGGCCGGAGGGTCCGGTGCGCTATCGCCTGCTGCAGGCGGACGGACCCGCGGTGCAGCTCCAGATGGTCGAGGACCCAGCCCCCGCCGTCCCCGGACCCCGCGTCTTCGTCATCGACCCCTACTCCGCCTGGAGCAGAGGCAGCGCCGGCCCCGACGACCACCAGGACATCTACCTCGTCGACGACCTTGCCGGAACCCTGCGACCGCTGGAGGTGCCGGAGGGGATCGCAAGCTGGGGACCGAACGTCGACGAGTTCCTCTGGGGCGCGAACGGCTGCCGGGTCACCTGGCAGCAGCCCGACGGCAGCTTCGACCAACACGACCTCGACTGCCGGAACCCTGGGCTGACCGACGTTCCCACCGACTACTGGGACTACCTCGACGACTGGGCGGCACCGGGTCGCATGGTGCTCCTGGAGCACAGCCCCGACGGGGTCCCGCTGGTCCTGCACGCGAGCCTGGACTACGGGGCCACCTGGGAGCGGATCGAGGTCGAAGACCGCAACTGGGACGGCACCATTGCCCAGACCGGGGAAGCCATCGCCGACGTACTGGAATCGCTCGGATGACTTCGGCCGCGACCCCCCTGAGTCCGCCACCATCCGCGAACCAGCAGGGAGGGCTGCCATGTTCCGTCTCACCAAACACCTGAACTTCACCAACCTCGCATCGGCGTTGTGCCAGGTCCTGATCCTTGGCGCGGTCGCCGCGTGCGCATCGGATCAGGCTTCGCCCGGTTCGCCCGCGCAGACGACAACCGGGAGCCGGCCTTCGACCAGTGCGGTGACGGCCGAGTCCGACGGGTTTCCGACCGCTGTGTTCGCTGGCCTGAGTGAGGAACCCGTCCCCGATGAGCTGGCGGCTGAACTTCAAGAGGTGCTGGAGATGTCGGCCGACGGCGACGGGCTTACGGCCACGCTGATCACACCGGAGGGGACCTGGAGCGGAGCAACAGGCTTCGCCGCGGGAGACCGGGCGATGCGCCCGAACGATCAGATGTCCATCGCCAGCATCACCAAGACCCTGGTGGCAGCCCAAGTGATGCAGCTGGTCGAAGCAGGCGAGCTGGCCCTCGACGATCCCGCCGCCGATCACCTTCCGCCCGACCTGGAGTTCGACACCAACGCCGCCACCGTCGAGAACCTTCTCTCGATGCGCAGCGGAATTTCCGAGTACTTCCCCGATGACGACGTACTCCGGGAAACCCTGCTGAGCGACCCGTTGCACGTCTGGACAACCGAGGAAAAGCTGGCAACCGTCTCACCCGAACGTGGCCCGGTCGGTCAGGGGTACGAGTACATCGGCACCAACTACCTGCTGCTCGGCTTGATCATCGAACGCGTCACCGGTCGGCCGGTCGCCCAGGTGCTGCGGAGCGGGGTCCTCGACGGTAAGGCGTACGAGCGGTTGATCTTTCAGCCCCACGAGCACCCAACCGATCCGATGGCGATGCCACGCGGTGCGTCGGCCGACACCTTCGACGACGGCGGCGGGTATCTCCCGTCGATCGCCAACGCCACCATGTTCACCTCCGAGGGCGCCATGGCCTCGGACGCAC
This sequence comes from uncultured Actinomycetota bacterium, assembly GCA_963817125.1. GTDB lineage: Bacteria > Actinomycetota > Actinomycetes > Propionibacteriales > Nocardioidaceae > Nocardioides. Next base: position 300,365 of record CAWFNB010000011.1, on the reverse strand, counting down.
CGAGTCTCGCCCGCTGGTTCAGGGCACTGTGCGCCGGTGAGGTCGTGTCGCCTGCGTCGCTCAATGACATGACCGACTTCATCGAGCGCCCTGAATACGGGTTGGGGATCATCGACAGAAGGTTCGAGTACGGCCGGGACACGGGAGCGCTCGGCCACACGGGCCTCGTGAGGGAGGGATACAGAACGGTGGCGCTGTGCTTTCAAAAGCAAGGCATCGTCGTCGCCGTACTGGCGAACGCCGAGGAGCACGACGCCGACACCACCGCCGGCAACCTGGTGGAAGCGGCCAGCCCCTGAGGACGACACACTCGCGGTAGCTGGACGCGCGCATCTGCCGCATTGTGGGCGGCTACGCTTCGCCCGCTCGTGCCGCGCGGATGGCGCTCACCGCCTGACATACTGGGATTGCTCCTGATCGGAACCTGACTACGAGATGAGCGTGACCGACTTCGACCTACCCGCGCCGCGCCTGCTCCTCGCCGTGACCGGGGTGGAGGCCGCCGTACTCCTCGGCACGGGCTCCGGGCTCCTTCTGGTGCCGGGCTGGATCGATGACATCTGGCCCTGGGTGCTGACGCCGTTCAACGCGCGGTTCTTGGGCGCGATCTACCTGTCGTCGTTCGCTGCCGTGGCGGCCATGCTGGTGCGCCCGCGGTGGGCTCCGGCCCGGGTTCTAGTCCCCATGATCCTGACGTTCACTGCCGTCGTGCTGGCCGTCTCCCTTCTCAGCACCGACCGCTTCCGCGGCGACCAGGCGACCATCATGACCACGGCGTGGTTCGTTCTCTACGTGGTGATCCCCGGCAACGCAGCTTGGCACCTCTGGCGCTATCGCGACCGCTCGTGGTGGGGCGGGCTCGCGCTGCCGACCGGATGGCTGCAGTTCCTGAGAGCCCAGGCGGCCATCATGGGTGCCTACGGAATTGCCGGTTTGGCGGCCGGCGCTGCCGTGACCGGGTTCTGGCCCTGGCCCATCGACGACTTCCACGCTCGCATCTACAGTGCCGTGTTCCTCACCGGGAGTGTTGGTCTGTGGCTTCTGACCCGTGGGGCGCCTGCTGTCGAGGTTGCCACGATCGGAATCACGCAGGGAGTACTCGGCTCCCTCTCGGTACTGGGCTTGATCCTGGTCGACTGGTCGGTCAGCCGCGTCGATTGGGGTGCCGGCGGAACATGGTTGTGGATTTCTTGGTTCTCCGTCGCGGCCATTGCGGGTCTCGCACTCGCCCTCTACAGCAGGCGTCACGAGGCCCGACTACTACTTCCCATGGCCGGGTCTCGACCACCGTCCTGACCCAGTTCATCGGCGAGTACTTGGCAGCGCTCTACGCAGCCTCGGAAAGCTGGGCGGGGGGCGGGTTGAGAATGCGGCCGCGCGCATCCCCGGCCTCTCCACGGCGGCGGCGAAGTTCCATCCTCAGGCTCTCCTCACCTCGGGACATCGCCCAGCGATGGTTCGCTGAGAACAATGGTCTCAGGAGCCAGCTCAGGCGCCGGAGCAATGGCTTGGTCGCGGCGACTCTCCAGTCGTAGATGATCACGACCTCGTCGCCGTCTCGCTCGAAGGTCCAGCGACCGGTTCCCGTCAAGTCACCAGTGGCGCGGAGGGCGAAACCATCATCGGTGATGGGCTCGGTGATACGCAGCTCCCAACGAAGGGTGTAGGGAAGCCACCCCTGAGTATGCAGGGAACAGTGGGTCCAACGCGGTCTGCAGCGCCCTCGTCCACGATGGTGGCGTCGAGGTACACCGAGGGCCACCAACGCGGCAGTGCCTCTGCGTCGCCGAGCAGAGCCTTCACCTCGTCGACACTTCCCGACACGCGCCACGTGGTGATGAACCGGTAGTCGGCGCCCGTTCCTCGACGGTAGAGGGGGTCCGCCAGCTCACGCGTCGACTGTGTCCCATGTAGTCAGTCACGTAGTCAGCGCTTGAGGAGAAGCAGAAGAGCCGCCCAGACTTCTCTGATCGGGCCGGCGTCGCGGCCGACGATGACCGTCATGGCCGCGGCCCAGGTCCGTGATCGGAAGGGTTGCCGTGCGGTCTCGATCGCCGAGGGGGTCCTGCCGAGGATCAGCGCGGTCGTGCCGAGGAGCGGCCGTCCTCAGGCCCGGAGATCCGTACATCTCCGGGCCTGTTTCCGCAGGTCACAGGCCATTTCTGGCCTTTGCGGTTCGGTCGGGCTGACAGGATTTGAACCTGCGACCCCCTGGCCCCCAGCCAGGTGCTCTACCAAACTGAGCCACAGCCCGCCGACCTCCGTCGAGGCCAGCGAGCAGGCTACCCGACGTCAGTCGAGAGACGTGAGGCGCGGTAAACGCAGACAGCCCCGGGCAGCCCCGACCGTGATACCGCACCGGACGTACGGCGTGGGCTGAGATTCAGCCAGGCGCCAGGAGGAACTCGTTCGCGCCGCGCCTCGCAGACCGCGATGGCAACCGCCGGGCGTGCCGTGATGTTCGCCGGGATCACCGTGATCGCCTCGATGCTCGGCATCCTGCTGATGGGTCAGCCGGCGATGACAGGTTTCGCCTTGCTCGGTGGTGCTGGCCGTGCTGGTCGTCCTGGCCGCCTCGGTGACCCTGGTACCCGCCCTGCTGGGCTTCGCCGGTCGCAACATCGAGCGCCTGCACGTGCCGTTCGTGAGCAAGACAGTCGGCTCGCCCACCGGCACGCGGTGGTACCGCTGGAGCCGCTTCATCCAGAGGCGACCCCCGGTTCGCCGCCATCGGTGCGCTCGTCGTACTCCTGGCTATGGCCGCGCCGTTCCTGGGCATCCGCTTCGGCTTCCCCGACCCGAAGAACGACGTGCCTGGCGCCACGACGCGTGCGGCGTACGACCTGCTGGAGACCGGCTTCGGACCGGCCTTCTCCTCGCCGATGCTGCTCATCGCAGAAGGCGCCGCGGGGAGCGACGTGCTCGGCTCTGCAGAGGCAGTTGCGGCTGAGCTGCGTCAGGTGGACGGGGTCGCGTTCGTCTCGACCCCGGTGGTGAACCAGGCCGGCGACACCGCCGTGCTGAGTCTGGTGCCGACCACGTCACCTCAGGAGCAGGCCACCGAGGACCTGGTCGAGACCCTCCGCGAGGAGAGCATTCCGGCGGCCACTGCCGGCACCGGCCTGACCGTCGACGTCGGTGGCCTCGTGGCCGCGAACATCGACACGACCCAGGGCACCGCGGAGCGCTTCCCGCTCTTCGTTGGGGGAGTGCTGCTGTTCTCCTTCCTACTCCTGATGCTCGTGTTCCGGTCGGTCGTGGTCCCGCTCACGGCGGTGGTCATGAACCTGCTGGCGAGTGCGGCCGCGTTCGGTGTGGTCGCGCTGGCGGTCAACCGCGGACCCGTCGGCGACCTGGTCGGTATCCCGGAAGCCGTCCCGGTGCCGATGCAGCTCCCGATCGGGATCTTCGCGATCCTGTTCGGGCTCTCCATGGACTTCGAGGTGTTCCTGCTCTCGCGGATCAAGGAGGAGTACGACCGGACCGGTGACAACGCCACGGCCGTGGCCGACGGGTTGGCGAAGTCGGCCCGAGTCATCACCGCTGGTGCCGCGGTCATGTTCACGGTCTTCCTCTCGTTCGTGCTGGGCGAGGCAGTGCTGGGCAAGATGTTCGGCCCGGGACTGGCAGCAGCCATCCTCATCGACGCCACCATCGTGCGGATGGTGCTCGTGCCCGCGACGATGGAACTGCTCGGCGACCGCAACTGGTGGCTGCCGGGCTGGCTCGACCGTCTACTCCCGCACGTCAGTATCGAAGGCCGCGCAGATGACATCGAGAGCGACGGTCCAACTGAACCCGGCCAGGTGCCGGCACTGACCGCCATGCGGACCCACTGACGGGCGCCGTACCGTCGAGCAGCCGGCGGCGTGAGGTCCCGGAAGGGACCTTCGCCGTCGGTTCTCGTCGTCGAGCTGGGCGGCTGCTACTCGAATCGGACGGCGCCGCACTCCGCGCACTCGAAACGCCTGATCGTCTGCCCGTCCTCGAACTCCTCCAGGCGCAGCTCCCAGTTGTGCTCGGCAGGCACAGTCGCGCGATCACCCATTTCCACCGGCACCACCGACCCTTCAGAAGCCACGGGGGTCCGGTACCCAAAACCTCCCTCGCAGCCGCCGGCTCGTCGGGTGCCGTGCGCCACACCCGTGCGGGTCAGGCGGCGTGCTCGGTTCCGGCGCGCCAGCGCTCGACGAGGTCGAGGTAGCTCGCGGGGTCCTCCAGCATCAGGGCGTGGCGACGGTCGTCCAGCACGTGCCCCTGCCAGTCAGGGCGATGGGCCAGGACCGCACGCAGCGTCTTGGCCGGCACGAGCGCATCCTGGGTGCCGCCCACGACGAGCGTCGGGGCCTGCACTCGCCCGATTGCCCGCCAAGCGCCACGCGGGTCGGTCCAGATCGCTGTGATGGAACGCAGCGCGCTCAGCAGGGCGCGACGGCGCTCGCGCCCGTCGATGTCGCCGCTGGCGAAGTCCGCAGCCATGACGGCCAGCACCCTGCGGTTCACGGTGCTCGGGTCGGAGTAGATCAGCTTGAGGAGCTCCCGGTTGCGGCGCGCGCTCAGGGCGGGACCGGCGAGGCCGACGACTCCCAGGACGGCGGCGCTCAGCGACGAGACCGCGATCGGCAGCACCCCGTCGATCGTCGCGCGCGACGGCACCAGCAGCTGGACCGGTGTCCGCGGCGGAAGGGCAGGCGACACCAGCACCAACCTCTCCACCCGCTCCGGGTGCCGAGCCGCCAGGACGGTCGCGATGAGGCCGCCCATCGAGTTGCCGTGCACGGTGAACGTGTCCCACTCCAGGGCGTCGGCAACCTGGAGCAGGAACTCGACGTAGCCGCGCATGTCCAGCGCGTCGTCGGGACCGGGCGGAGTGCGTCCGAAACCGGGCAGGTCGACAGCGATCACCGGGCCGTGCTCGGCCAGACCCTCCATCACCTCCACCCACGTCACCGACGAGCCACCGAGCCCGTGCACCAGCAGCTGGGGCTCGGCCCGCCCACGACCGCGGAACTCGGCACGCAACACGCGCACCCGCCGACCACCGACCGCCAAGTGCGTGTCCACGACCCCGGGCCAGCCCGCAAGGCGCCTAGTCATGAGCCCAGAATGCCCGATCCGCCGCCCTCGCAATGCGTCGACGCGTTAGGGCACATGGAACGGATTATCGGGTACCTACCCGGCGGACCCGTGGTGGCTGGACGGCTCCGACCCGACAGCGCCCATCCATCAACCGGAGGGAGTCTCACAATGTTGTGGACCATTCTGATCATCCTGGCGATCGTCGCTCTGGCGATCTTCATCCTCAGTCGCGTGCGCGGAGGGCGCGGTATCTGAGTCTGTCGATACCAACGCAGCCGCTCGGTGAGACCCGGGCGGAACTGAACACGAGCACCGCCTCCGGCACCTGATGCCAGAGGCGGTGTCGTGCTGTGTCGCCAGACACGGGAATCACCCGGGCCGGCCTGGGGTTGTGTCTGCGATGCGATGGGATGAGGCATGAAGAAGATCGGGTTCCTGTCGTTCGGACACTGGACCGCCTCGCCCCAGTCGCAGACGCGCTCGGCCTCGGACGCCCTCCTGCAGTCCATCGAGCTGGCGGTCGCCGCCGAGGAGGTGGGCGCCGACGGCGCCTACTTCCGGGTGCATCACTTCGCGAACCAGCTGTCCTCGCCCTTCCCGCTGCTGGCCGCCATCGGCGCCAGGACCAGCCGGATCGAGATCGGGACCGGCGTGATCGACATGCGCTACGAGAACCCCCTCTACATGGCGGAGGACGCGGGTGCGGCAGACCTGATCGCCGGGGGCCGGCTCCAGCTGGGCATCAGCCGGGGTTCACCGGAGCAGGTCATCGAGGGCTATCGCTACTTCGGGCACGAGCCTGCCGACGGCTCTGACCACGCGGCGATGGCCCGTGAGCACACCCGGGTGTTCCTCGAGGTGCTCCGGGGCGACGGCTTCGCGGAGCCAAACCCACGGCCGATGTTTCCCAACCCGCCGGGACTCCTCCGGGTGGAACCGCACTCGCCCGGCCTGCGCGACCGGATCTGGTGGGGCGCCGGCACGCGTGCCACCGCCGAGTGGGTCGCGGAGCAGGGCATGAACCTGATGAGCTCGACCCTGCTCACCGAAGACACCGGCGTGCCGTTCCACCAGCTGCAGGCCGAGCAGATCCAACGGTTCCGAGACGGCTGGCAGGCGGCCGGCCACACCCGGGAGCCGCGCGTCTCGGTCAGCCGCAGCATCTTCCCGATCGTCAACGACATGGATCGTGCGTACTTCGGCCGCGAGACCCGCAGCCAGGACCAGGTCGGTCACCTCGACGGCGGCAGCGCCCGCTTCGGGAAGACGTACGCCGGGGAGCCGGACCAGCTCGTCAAGCAGCTTGCCGAGGACGAGGCGATCGCTGCCGCCGACACGGTGCTGGTCACCGTCCCCAACCAGCTCGGCGTCGACTACAACGCGCACCTCCTCGACAGCCTCGTGCGGCACGTAGCACCCGCGCTCGGCTGGCATTGAGAACGGTCGGGCCCGGCCAACGCTGTCAGCTGGGAGCCGACTGTCGCCGGCGAGGCCGGCGACGGACGGCGCACTCGGCCACCGCGAGGTTGATCACCCAGCCGGCGGCGTTGAAGACAGCCGTGGTGACCTCGGTCGTGCCGAGGATCGCTTGGCCGAATCCCAGCGTGAATGCCTGGGTCCCGGCGCCCAGCCCGATCGCGTAGGCGCGGATCATCCACGCCTGGTGGGTGCGGATGTCGCGGCGTCGGACGGCAAGGAAGCCCAGGACGATGCTGAGCGCCATCGCTGAGCCGAACACCAGCCGGAACAGGTAGAGCAGCTCGTTGGGACCCTCCGGGTGCTCGTAGAACTGGTTCATCCACAGGGCTGAGAACGCCGCCGTCAACCCGAGCGGGACCAGGAGCCGCCCGGAGCGTCGATGCCAGCCGGGCCTGCGACGGCGAAGCCTCGGCGAGAACTGGAAGGCCCCGAGAACCACGTAGAGGACGGCGCTGACGATGTGCAGGATCACCGGCGCCGGCGAGTCGGCGAACCGGGCCCTGGCCGGGATGGTCTCCGGCCCTCCGACCAGCTCGATCACCCGCAGGGTGCCGAAGAGGATCGGGATCGCGCCCACCGCGATCAGCGCGACCTGCAGGCGCCACCCGGCTCCGGTCCGCTGCGCCGGCCCTGCAGCGCTCTCGTGGCTGGTGCTCGGGGCGACAAAGGTGGAGGGCATGACTGCACGCTAGGAACCGCCGTGGTGAGCCGTGATCACACGATGTGGTGATTCCGGTCAGCGGACACGTCTCACGGGCAGGATGGCGAGGGCGCCGGCGAGAGCAAAGCCCCCCGCGACCGCGTACAGCACGCCGTAGCTGCCGCCGCCGAGGCTCAGCACGAACGGCGCGAGTGCGGGCGCCACCGAGAACGGCAGGGCGCCGGCCATGTTGAAGACGCCGAGGTCCTTCGCGGTGCTGGACTCGTCGGGCAGTACGTCGGCCACGAGGGCAAGGTCGACGGCGACGTACACCCCGAAGCCGAGGCCGGCCAGGGCCATGCCGATCAGGAAGGCGTCGAGCTGGGTCGCCATGGCGATCGAGATCAGTGCCAGCCCGTAGACGGTCGACGCGAGAAGCACGAAGACCTTCCGCCGGCCGGTCCGGTCGGAGAGCCGGCCGCCGACCAGGGAGGCGACGACGACCACCGCCGACTGGACGAGCGTGCTGAGGAAGATCTGGTGGGGGACGTCGTCCTCGTCGCTGCCGATTCGCTCCAAGAGGAAGTACGCCTGGTACGTCACCAGGAAGGCGTAGGCCATGACGAACAGGAAGCGGCTCGCGAAGGCCCACGTGAAGTCCGGGTTGCGACGCGGGTCGACGTAGAACGTGCTGAAGAACTCGCGCAAGGACCAGGCCGGCCGGTCCGCCGCCGTGAGCCGGCGGTCGTCGAGCCGGATGGCGAAGGGGGCGATGAGCAGGCCCCCGATGACGCACGGCGCGAGGAACATCGCCAGCTGGCTGGGGCTGAACAGCTGGACGACGTAGGTGCCTCCCACCGACGCGACCGGCAGACAGACGCCGAGGACCCCGGACACCTGACCGCGCTGAGTGACCGGGATGTGGTCCGGGAGCACCGCCACCATCGCCGCCAGCAACCCGTTGAAGCACAGCTGGGCGACGCACCACCCGGCCAGCACCACCGGGACGTTCGGCGCCACGGCGACGACGAGGACGCCAGTCGTGCCGCCGACCAGGCCGATCCCCATCCAGGGCCGCCGCATGCCGAAACGGGACGTCGTGCGGTCGCTGATCTTGCCCAGCAGCGGGTTCCCGAACATCGCGACCAGCGCTCCGGCCCCCGTGACGAGCGACAGGCTGCGCGGCGCGTTGTCGATCCCGACCAGCGAGTTGACCTTCAGCGCGAGAGTGACGAGCAGGGGCGCGATGAGCACCAGGCAGGTGCCCATGAACGCCAGCGCGTAGAGCGAGACGAAACCCCAGCCCACGCGAGCCACCGGCCGGGCCGCTTGGGCAACCTGGGTCACTCGAGCCTCCGTCGCTGGAACGGCTGCGTGGCCCGAGCGGCAACCTAGAGTGCGTTCATCATGCGCTCGCAGCCCTCGCCCGTCATCCCCATCACGGTGCTGCAGACGAAGCTCTACGTCCCGCGGCCTCGTCCCAAGCAGGTTCTGAGGCCGCGGCTGAGCGAGCGCTTGGACCGGGGGGGCTCCAAGCTCGTACTCGTGTCCGCTCCGGCGGGCTTCGGCAAGACGACCCTGCTCACCGAGTGGCTGGCGGCGGCACCGGTGGACGGGGGCCGCCGCTCGGCCACCTGGCTGTCCCTGGACTCCGGCGACAACGACCCGGCGCACTTCTGGACCTATGTCATCGCCGGGCTCCGGACCCTGGCGCCGGCGATGGGCGCCAGCGCGCTCGACCTCCTCCAGGCACCCCAGGCCCTTCCGATGGAGGCGGTGCTCACCACCCTCATCAACGACCTCGGGACGATCGACGGCGACGTCGTGCTGGTGCTGGACGACTACCACGTGATCGAGTCGCGCGGGGTCCACGACGGCATGACCTTCCTGGTGGACCACCTCCCGCCGCAGCTGCGGCTGGTCATCGCCAGCCGGGCCGACCCGCCCCTGCCGCTCGCCCGGATGCGGGCCGGCGGGGAGCTGGTGGAGGTACGCGCCGCCGATCTCCGCTTCACCGCCGACGAGACCGCGGCCTACCTCAATGGCGCGATGGCCCTCGAGCTCACGGCGCCCGACGTCGCGGCGCTGGACGCACGCACCGAGGGGTGGATCGCCGCCCTTCAGCTGGCGGCACTGTCGATGCAGGGGAGGGATGACGCCACAAAGTTCATCGCCGGCTTCGCCGGAGACGACCGCTACGTCGTGGACTACCTCGTCGAGGAGGTCGTGCAGCGCCAGTCGGAGGAGGTCCAGGACTTCCTGCTGCACACGTCGGTCCTCAGCCGGTTGAGCGGAGCGGTGTGCGACGCGGTCGCAAACCGGTCCGACGGCAGGGCGATGCTGCAGACCCTGGAGCGCGGCAACCTGTTCCTGGTGCCTCTGGACGACCAGCGCCGGTGGTACCGCTACCACCACCTGTTCGCCGACGTCCTGCAGGCGCGGCTGCTGGACGAGCGGTCCGAGCTCGTCCCGGAGCTGCACCGTCGGGCGAGCCAGTGGTACGCCGACAACGGCGAGCCCGCGGAGGCGATCCGGCATGCCATGGCCGGGGGCGACGTCGAGCGGGCCGCGGACCTGGTGGAGCTGAGCCTCGCGGTGGTGCGGCGGGACCGCCAGGAACCCCTGCTGCGCGGCTGGCTCGAGGCGCTGCCGGACGACGTGGTCCGGATGCGGCCCGTCCTGTGCATCGCGTTCGCAGGCTCGATGCTCGGCACTGCGGAGGTCGCGGGGGTCGAGGCACGGTTGCGGGACGCAGAGCGCTGGGTGGAGCAGCTGGCCCGGCAGCCCGATGGCGGGCGCCCCGAGGGCATGGTCGCCGTCAACGAGGAGGAGCTCCGCCGGCTCCCGACGTGGGTCGCGGTCTACAGCGCCGGCCTGGCACTGGCCCTGGGTGACGGCGAGGCGACCATCACGCACGCGCGGCGGGCGCTCAGCCTGCGCGAGGAGGACGACCTCCTGGCGCTCGGAGCGGGCACGGCACTCATCGGGCTCGCCTGCTGGGCCGAGGGCGACATCGAGACGACGTACGAGGCGTACGTCGCCTGCCTCGACACCTTCGAGCGGGCCGGCCACATCGCCGACGTCCTCGGGATCGCCATCACGGTCGGGGACATCTGCGTCATCCGGGGCCGCCTGTCGGAGGCGACGCGCACCTACGAGAACGCCCTCGCGCTCGTGGCCAGCCATGGCGCACCGGTGCCGCGCGGGACCGCCGACATGCACGTGGCCTTGAGCCGGGTCCACGACGAGCGTGGTGATCTCGACTCTGCCCGTCGGGAGCTCCAGCGGAGCCAGGAGCTCGGCGACCACCTGGGCCTGCCGCAGAACCGCTATCGGTGGCGGGTCGCCATGGCCCGGATCCGCCAGGCCGAGGGCGACCTGGACGGTGCACTGGACCTCCTCGACGAGGCGGAGCGGATGTACGTCGGGGACTTCTCACCGCGGGTCCGGCCGATCCCGGCGCTGAAGGCACGGGTCCTGCTCGAGCAGGGCCGACTGGCAGACGTGCACGAATGGGCCGGCCGCGAGGGCTTGTCGGCGGACGACGAGCTCAGCTACCTCCACGAGTTCGAGCACGTCACTCTGGCCCGAGCCCTGCTCGCCGAGGACCGCGTCGACGACGCCTTCGGTCTGCTCGAGCGGCTGCTCGCCGCGGCTGAGGCAGGCGGCCGGACCGGCGCCGTCATCGAGATCCTGGTCCTCCAGGCCCTCGCCCTGCAGCGGCTGGGCGACCTGCCCGGGGCACTGTCAGACGTGGACCGGGCGCTGGAGCTGGCGGAACCCGAGGGCCACGTGCGGGTCTTCGCCGACAAGGGACCGCCGATGGCCGAGCTGCTGCGGGCCGCTACCGCCGAGCGCCCTGCGTCGGCATACCTCGAACAGCTGCTGGCCGGGCTCGGTGGACCCGCGCGGGCGGAGCGCCGCCCGGTACGCAGCGGCCAGCTCGTCGAACCGCTCAGTGAGCGCGAGCACGACGTGCTGCGCCTGCTCGCCACCGACCTCAGCGGCCCGGAGATCGGCCGCCGGCTGGTGGTCTCGCTCAACACGGTGCGGACCCACACCAAGAACATCTACGCCAAGCTCGGGGTCAACAGCCGCCGGGCAGCGGTGCGTCGCGCCGAGGAGCTCGACCTCTAGTGTCGCGTGTCGGGAGTGTTCATTCGGTTGGCGTGCTCAGCGTGCGTGCATGCTTTTCCGGGGTCCCCGCGAAAGCGCGAGCGCAGCGAGCGTCTTTCGTGGGGTGGTCGCTTGGCGCCGGAGCGAAGTCGCTGTAGGCCCATCATCGAGCGACGGCAACGCCGCGAGGTGCGTGCGATGTGTGCGCGAAGCGCACGAAGACTTCCGACACACGACACTAGCTCTCACCACGTGGATCACCACACGTGGTGATCCGCACTCACCACATTGGTCCCTAGCTTCGCCGGCATGAGCGAGATGTCGAGCGGTGGCCACCACGGTCCCGGGCGCTACGAGATCCGCCTCAAGGGGCGCCTGGACCCACGCTGGGCCAGCTGGTTCGACGGCATGGCCGTCAGCAACGACGGCGACGGCACGACCGTGATCCGCGGCCACGTCGTCGACCAGTCCGCGCTGCACGGGCTGCTGAACAAGGTCCGCGACATCGGGCTGCCCATCCTCTCGGTCGTCCGCCTCGCAGCGGACCAGCCACCTCCACCCACACCCGGAAAGGCACGACCATGAACAGGTTCACCCGTGGCATCGCCATGACCAGTGCGCGGCATCCCTGGCGCACGATCGCCTCCTGGGTCCTCCTCCTGGGCGGACTCTTCTTCCTCGCCGGCGCCGGCGGCGGCACGTTCACCGAGGACTTCTCGGTGCCGGACAGCCAGAGCGCGCGAGCGGTAGACCTCCTGGACGAGAACTTCCCCGAGGCGGCCAAGGCCAACGCGATGGTCGTCTTCGCTGCCGAGGACGGCGAGACCCTCGAGACGCACAGCTCGGAGATCGCCGAGGTGCTCGCCGACGTGTCCGCCGTCGAGCTCGTCGAGTCCGTGGCCGACCCGTTCGCGGCCGGCACCATCTCGGAGGACGGCCGGATCGGCTACGCGTTGGTCACGCTCGAGGCCCCGGCGCGAGAGATCGCGAAGCCCGAGATGACCGTGCTCTCCGAGGCCGTCTCCGGGATCGAGGTGGAGGGGATGCAGGTCGAGCTCGGCGGCGACGCCGTCTTCCTCAAGGCCGAGGACGACACCGGCCACGTCGCGATCGGTCTCCTGGTCGCGCTCCTCGTCCTGGTCGTCGTGTTCGGCACCCTCGTGAGCGCCGTCGTCCCCATCGGGCTGGCGATGGTCGGGGTCGGGGCCGGCATCGGCGGCATCACCCTGCTGGCCAGCTCGATGGACGTGTCTGCCTCCGCGATCCCGGTCGCCGGATTGGTCGGCCTGGGGGTCGGCGTGGACTACGCCCTGTTCATCGTCGCCCGCTACCGCGAGAACCGCGCGTCGGGCCAGGAGAACCACACGGCACTGAGCAACGCGATGGCCTCCTCCGGCGCGGCAGTGGTGTTCGCCGGCGGCACGGTCGTGATCGCTACCGCGGCCCTGGCCTTCACCGGGCTCGGCGTCCTCACCTCGATCGGCCTGTCCACCGCGATGATGGTGTTCTTCGCCGTCGCGGCAGCCGTCACGTTGCTGCCGGCCGTGCTCACCCTGCTCGGCGACCGGATCGACAAGGGCAAGGTGGTCCGTCGGCAGCGGCCGGCCAAGCGCGCCGAGGAGACCGCCTGGTGGCGCTTCGGGCACCGGGTGTCGGGCCGGCCCTGGCCCTACCTGATCGGCTCCGTCGTCGCGCTGCTCGCCATGGCGGCTCCCACCCTGTGGCTCCAGACCGCCTTCCCGGCCGCCGGCGACGCCCCGGCCGAGACGACCCACCGGCAGGCCTACGACCTGCTCACCGAGGGCTTCGGCATCGGCTTCAACGGCCCCCTGCTCGTGGTCGTCGACCTCGGCTCCCCGGGTGTCTCCGCGGAGGGTGTGGACGCGCTGGCCGCGGACATCGACGCGGTCCCGCGCATCGCCTCGGTCAGCGAGCCGCACGTCTCCTCGGACGGCGACACCGTGGTCTTCAGGGCGCTGCCCACGACCGGCCCGGCCGATCTCGACACCTCGCTCGCCATCGACCAGGTCCGTGAGCTGATCCCCGGCAACGTCTACGTCTCGGGCATCACCGCGGTCACCGACGACGTCAACACCCAGCTCCGGGAGAGCCTGCCGCTCTTCATCGGCTTCGTCATCCTCATCTCGTTCCTGCTGCTGACGATGGTGTTCCGGTCCGTCGTGGTGCCGTTGAAGGCAGCCGCCATGAACCTGCTGTCGATCGGTGCGGCGTACGGCGTCCTGGTTGCCGTCTTCCAGTGGGGCTGGGGCAGCAGCCTGATCGGGCTCGAGGGGCCCACGCCGATCACCTCGGTCATCGTCGTGCTCATGTTCCCGATCCTGTTCGGGCTGTCCATGGACTACGAGGTGTTCCTGCTCTCCCGGGTCCGCGAGGAGCTCCAGCGGACGGGGGACAACGTCGAGGCGGTGGCCCGCGGTCTGGCCGGCACCGGACGGGTCATCACCTCGGCCGCGCTGATCATGATCGTGGTCTTCCTCAGCTTCGTCACCAGCCCGGTGCCGTCGCTGAAGATGCTCGGGCTCGGGCTCGCCACCGCGATCCTCGTCGACGCCACCATCGTCCGGATGGTCCTGGTCCCCGCGACCATGGCGCTCCTCGGCAAGGCCAACTGGTGGCTCCCGGCGTGGCTCGACCGGCTGCTTCCCCACCTGACCGTCGAGATCCCGGCCGCCGGCGATGATGAGCAGACGGACCAGCCGGCGTACGACCGGGTGCTCCCGAAGGAAGAGGAGCTGGCCGTTCGCTGATCCCCCTCCGACCGCTGGCCCGGGCACCGTGCCCGGGCCAGCGGCCAGCGGCCAGGGCTGCGCCGTGGAACCACCCGATGGGGCCATGGTCGCGCCGGCGGCCCGGTGGCAGCCTCCGCACCATGAACTGGTCCCGTCGCATGGCAGGGGCGGGCACGGCCGTTGCCCTCGCAGCGGCCACGCTCGCCGTCAGTCCGGCGTACGCCTCTGGCGGCATCTTCGACAACTGCACGAACTTCAACCAGAAGTTCCCTCATGGCGTCGGTCGCAAGAACGCGGTCGACCGCACCTCGGGGACCCCGGTCACGACCTTCCTGCACTCGAACAAGAAGTACGCGACCGCGATGAGGCACAACGACGACCTTGACCGGGACGGCGACAAGATCGCCTGCGAGAAGGCCTAGCGCCGCCAGCAGATCCGAGCAGGGGCTGCGGGTCAGCCGCGGAGCTGGGCGGCCAGCGGGCAGTCGAAGGGCCCACGGGCCCGCAGGCCCACGTGGTTGAGGTAGTCGATGACGACGACGTACGACGCGAAGAGGCCGAGCTCGGTGTAGGGGATCTCGTGGCTCCTGCAGTGGTCGCGAACCATGGGTCGGACCAGCTTCAGGTTCGGGCGCGGCATGCTCGGGAAGAGGTGGTGCTCGATCTGGTAGTTCAGGCCCCCCATGGCCGCGTCGACGAAGAGGTTCCCCCGCACGTTGCGGGTCATCAGCACCTGGCGGTGGAGGAAGTCGATCTTCATGGTGCTCGGGACGATGGGCATACCGGTGTGGTTGGGCGCGAATGAACCCCCGAGAAGGAGCCCGAAGACCGCCATCTGGACGGCGAGGAAGGCGGCCGCCTTGCCCGGTGGCAGCAGAACCAACAGCAGTACGACGAAGCCGACCAGCCGGAAGACGATGAGCAGCATCTCCACCTCGCGGTGCCGGACCCGGGACGCGAGCAGGGTCCGCAGGCCGGCGACGTGCAGGTTGAGGCCCTCTAGGGTCAGCAGCGGGAAGAACAGCCACCCCTGGTGCCGGGCGCACCACCCGCTGAAACCGGTGCGCTGCTCGACGATCTCGGCGGTGAAGGCAACTACGCCGGGTGCGATGTCGGGGTCGCGGCCCACCTGGTTGGGGGCGGCATGGTGCAGGTTGTGCTTGCCTCGCCACCAGCCGTAGCTCAGGCCGGCCACGGCTCCGGAGAGGATCCGGGCCGTCCAGTCGTTCCACGCCGCGCTCACGAACATCTGCCGATGCGCGGCGTCGTGACCCAGGAAGCCGAACTGGGTGAGCACGCCGCCGAGCAGAGCTGCGAGCAGCAGCTGCAGCCACGAGTTGCCCAGCCAGACCATGGCGAGGACGACGGCGGCCAGCGCCACGAGCGCGAGGCCCACGCTTCGCCAGTAGTAGCCGTAGCACCGCGCCATCAGCCCGCTCGCTCGGACCATCTCCGCGAGGTCGGTGTAGGAGCTCGTGGTGCGCGCTGCAGGCGCCCCGCTCAGCTGTTCGGTCAAAACCCCACCAGCGATCTGTCGGATGCGCCGTCGGGGACTTGGACGACCGGTGGTTCGAGCATAGCCGCGCTCGGGGCGGACCGATCGCGGGAGGCGCAGACGGGAGGGACAGCAGCGAACCGTCCGAGAAAATGCCGGCTCGGCCGCGTGACGCCTGTCTAGTCAGGTCGTTGAGCGTTTAACAGACAACGGGGGCTGCTGAGCCCTGCCGGACCACCACATCTCGGGGTGACCACATGTCGCTACTGGAGCACGCGCACAACGACGAGACGGAGAACGCGTCCGGCATCGACCGGCGCAGCTTCGTCGGCTATGTCCTGGCGGGGACCACGCTGGTTGCGGCCGCGGACCTCGCCGTCGGCAGCTCGTCGGCCCGCGCCGCGGCCGGCATCGCCGGCCCGCAGATCGCGGAGCTCTACGACCTCAACGACTTCATCGACGACTCCTGCCGGCCGACCGCGAACCTGATCACGGTGACCATCCACGAGGACGGCACCGCGTCGTTCGCGTTGCCTCGCTCGGAGAACGGCCAGGGGATCATGACCTCGACCGCGATGATCATCGCCGAGGAGCTCGAGATTCCGGTCACCAAGGTCAAGGTGTCCCTCGCCGACGCGCGGCCGGAGCTGCTCTTCAACCAGCTCACCGGCGGCTCGTCGACCACCACCTCGACGTACACCCCGATCCGGGTGGCGGCGGCCGTGGCCAAGGGCGCCCTCCTCGAAGCCGCGGCGACCCAGCTCGGCGTCGGGCTCGACGAGCTGGTCGCCAAGGGCGGTGTGGTGCAGGGGCCGGGCGGCGCCCGGCTGACGTACGGCGAGCTCGCCGGCGCGGCGGCCTCCGCGCGGACCCGCCGGGTCGACGTCACGCTCAAGGACGCCTCCAGCTTCCGGGTGATCGGCGTCGGCCACAGCCGGCTCGACGCCCAGGACGCGGTGACCGGCAAGAAGACGTTCACCACCGACCTCAAGGTGAAGGACGCGTTGCCGACCATGGTCTGTCGGGCCCCCACGTTCAACGGGAGCCCGAAGCGGCTGCTCAACCGCGATGCCGTCGCGAAGATGCCGGGCGTCCGCAACGTCGCCCTCGTCGACACCGGGGTGGCCGTGCGCGCCGACACGTTCGGCCAGTGCATCGACGCGGTGCGGGCGATGCGCGTCGAGTGGGCGCCCGGACCGGTCGCCGGGCTCTCCGACGACGACATCGTTGCCGAGCTCAAGCAGAACGAGCTACCGCTCGGGGCGGTGCCGGACAACCCGGCAGCCCAGAGCATCGAGGCCGACTTCGTCTTCTACTTCCGCAGCAACTCCGCGCTCGACACGAACGCGGCCGTGGCCGACGTACGCGCGGACCGGGCCGAGGTCTGGTCGGCGCTGAAGACCCCGATCGCCGCGCAGGCCGCGATCGCCGAGGCGGTCGGGCTGCCCCAGGACAAGGTCAAGGTCCACGTGATGCAGGGCGGCGGCTCCTTCGGGCGCCGGCTCTTCTTCGACGCCGCCCTGGAGGCGGCCAAGATCAGCAAGGCGATGGGCAAGCCGGTCAAGCTGATGTGGCACCGCGCTGACGACGCCCGGGTCGGGCGGATGCACCCGATGGCAACCAGCAAGGTGCGGGCGACGTACGCCGGCGACCAGCTGCTCGCCTTCCAGCAGAGCCACACCAGTGTCGAGACCGACTACCGGCACGGGTTGGGCGAGATGCTCACGGCCAGGGGCGCGGATATGCCGGCCGGGCTCGGCAACCTCAGCTTCGCCGAGGGCATCTTCGCGATGACCACGCTGCTGCCCTACGACTTCGCGGTGAAGTCGCAGCAGATCAACGAGGTCGATCAGCGGTTCAACACCGGCAGCATGCGCAACATCTACTCGCCCGATGTCCGTACCGCCGGGGAGCTGGTCCTCGACCAGATCGCGGCCAGGATGGGCCTGGACCCCTACGAGTTCCGCAAGCGCCATCTGAGCGACGAACGGGTGCTCGGAGTGCTGAACGCGGTGGCCCAGGTCGGCCAGTGGGGCAAGAAGATGAAGCCCGGCACCGCCCAGGGGATCGCGATCCACGAGGAGTACAAGGGTGCGACCGCGTGTCTCGTCGAGATCGACTGCCGGCCGAAGACCGTCAAGCGGAAGGTCCAGGACGCCGTGACCGGACCGCGGGTCACCCGGGCCACCTTCGCCATCGACGCCGGGCTGCCGATCAACCCGCGCGGCCTCGAGGCGCAGATGCTAGGCGGCATCAACGACGGGATCGCCCAGGTGCTGACGTCGTCTATGCACCTCCGCGACGGCCACTTCCTGGAGGCCAGCTGGGACAACTACTTCTACACGCGGCAGTGGAACACCCCGCCGAAGGTGCAGGTCATCGTGATGCCGACGACCACCGGCGAGCCCGGCGGAGCGGGTGAGGCCGGGGTGGCTGCGGCCATGGCTGCGGTCGCGTGCGCCTACGCCCGGGCGACCGGCCACCTGCCGACGTACTTCCCGATCAACCACAAGGACAAGCTGCACTTCAAGGTGAAGTCCTACGTCCCACCCATCCCGCCCTCGCCGATCAACGGCCTCAAGAAGACCTACTGAGAGCCGGAGGACTCGACATGCCCAAGCAGACCTTCATCCTCAACGGCAAGCCCGTCACCGTGAACGTCCACGACGACGTGCGGGTCCTCTGGGTGCTCCGCGACCTGCTCGGAGTCACCGGACCCAAGTACGGCTGCGGCATCAACGTGTGCAAGGCATGCACCTCGCACATCAACGGCAAGGCCTTCAACCCGTGCTCGGTGCGGATCGGCGACCTGAAGAAGACCGACAAGGTCACCACGATCGAGGGGCTGCCACGCGAGTCGCCCGGCACGGGACTGCACCCGATGCAGCAGGCCTGGCTCGACCACGACGTCGCCCAGTGCGGCTACTGCCAGCCGGGCCAGATCATGGCCGCCGTCGCGCTGGTGAAGAAGGTCAAGCGCCAGCGCCGCAAGATCAACGACAAGGACCTCGACGCGATCCGGAACATCTGTCGCTGCGGCACCTACACCCGGATCCGCGAAGCCATCGAGCAGGGCGCTCGCCACATGTGACCTGGCGGTTGGGAGGATGGGGGGCGTGAGCGACTCAGCCCCCACCCACGGTCTGCCCGGCGACATCTCGGGCGACTTCCCCAGCGAGTTCGTCCGGCACCTCGGCATCGAGCTCACCGACGTCACCGGCGACCGGGTGGTTGCGCACTGGACGGCGGCCCCGAAGCACCACCAGCCCTACGGCATAGTGCACGGCGGCGTGCACTGCAGCGTGGTCGAGACCCTGGCGAGCACGGGAGCCGCCCTGTGGCTCGGCGAGCGGGGTCAGGTGGTCGGCGTCAACAACAACACCGACTTCTACCGCGCCGCGAGGGACGGGCAGATGACCTCGACCGCCACCCCGGTCCACCGCGGCCGCTCGCAGCAGGTCTGGCTCGTCGAGACCCTCGACGAGCAGGGGCGGATGGTCGCGCGCGGACAGGTGCGGCTGCAGAACCTCTATCCACAGGAGTGAGGGGGCGCCGCCGGGTGCGGAATCCCCGGGCGCCCGGGGAAACTGGCCCCGGACGGCCGTTGCAACGCCCGTCCGGGGCCCGAAGAGCCTGCCCGGGTGGTAGCCGTTCGTCAGCGCGGCAAGGGTCAGTCGTCCGCACCTGAGTCCTCGCCGTCGCCCTCGATGACGACCACCTCGAAATTGTCGTCCAGACGGACGTCGACGGTGTTGCCGTCGGGCTTGGTCACCTCGACCTCGTAGGTCGCGCCGTCCTCCGAGTCGGACTCGACACTGTTGACGGTCCCACCCCCGGTCGCGTCCAGCGCAGCCTGCTTCGCCTGGTCGGCCTGCCGCTCGGTGTACTGATGGCTGGCCGGGCCGTCGTCGCCGTTGCCGGCGACCGCGATGCCGCCGGCCGTCGCCGCGGCCGCTGCTCCGAGGATTGCTCCTGCTGCAACCACGCGCTTGCGCATGCTTCCTCCGATGTGTGTGGGCTGGCCTCCACCTTCCCTCTTCGATGCTGAAGCGACGCTGAATAGGGTCATCGGGCATCTTCAGCCGCCGTTCAGCCCGTCTTCAGCGCGGATGTGCCACCGTGCAGGAATGCGGGTCCTGGTCGTCGAGGATGACAAGCAGCTCGCGGCGGCGCTGCGACGCGGCCTCGAGGAACAGGGGTACGCCGTCGACACCGCGCTCGACGGCGCCGAGGGCGAGTGGCTGGCGCGGGAGAACACCTACGACGCCCTGGTCCTCGACATCATGCTGCCGGAGCTGCGCGGCGACCAGCTGTGTGCGCGCCGCCGGGAAGCGGGGGACTGGACGCCCATCCTGATGCTCACTGCGCGGTCCGGAGCCGAGCAGGAGGCGCAGGCGCTGGATGCGGGGGCTGACGACTTCCTGGCCAAGCCGTTCTCGTTCGTCGTACTGCTGGCTCGGCTCCGGGCGCTGGTCCGCCGCGGCGCGGGGGAGCGGCCGGCCGTGCTCGAGGTCGGGGACCTCCGGCTCGACCCTGCTGCTCACCAGGTCACCCGCGGAGGGACCGTCGTTGAGCTCACGCCTCGGCAGTTCTCCATGCTGGAGTTCCTGATGCGTCGCGCTGGAGAGGTGGTCTCCAAGGCGACGATCCTCGACCACGTCTGGGATTTCGCGTTCGAGGGCGACCCCAACATTGTCGAGGTCTACGCGCGACAGCTGCGGCAGCGGATCGACATCCCGTTCGGGCGCACCAGCCTCCAGACGGTGCGGCTGGTCGGCTACCGACTCTCGTCGGACGACTGAGCATGGCTGCGCTGACCCTGCGCACCAGGGCCACCGCGGTGGCCACGCTGCTGTGCGGGCTGGTGCTGGCGGCCGGCAGCATCCTGCTGGTCACCACCCTGGACCGACACCTGACCACCAACGCGGAGGACCTGTCCCGGTCGCGCGTGCACGACCTGCTCGACCAGGCCGCAGCAGACGAGCTTCCGCCGGTGCTGCGCAACGTGAACGACGACTCGGTGGCGCAGGTGATCGCCGCGGACGGCACCGTGCTGGCGGCGTCCGCCAACATCCAGGGCCGGGGTCCGATCGTTCCGCCCGGCGGACCCGCCGAAGGCGTGCGGCGGACGATTGAAGCCCCCGACGACGACGAGACCGAGCGCTACCGGGTCTGGATCCAGAGCGGCCCCGGACCGGGCGGCGAGGTGACCGTCGTCGAAGGCACCAGCCTCGAGTCGGTGCACGAGGCCACGTCGACGCTGCGGCGGACCCTGCTGCTCGGCGTGCCACTGGTACTCGCGGCACTCGCGCTGGTCATGTGGCTGGTGCTCGGGCGGGCGCTGGCTCGGCTGGACGGGATCCGGGCGGAGGTCGACGCCATCGGCCCGGACCAGCTCGACCGCCGGGTCCCGGACGACGGTCGGCGCGACGAGGTCGGGCGCCTGGCGGCGACCATGAACCGGATGCTGGGACGCGTCGACGCCTCGGCCCAGCGGCAGCAGCGGCTCGTTGCCGACGTCTCCCACGACCTGCAGGGGCCGCTGGCCGCGCAGCGGGTCTCCCTCGAGCTGGCTCTGGCCGCACCAAACGGGGTGGACACCGACGTGTTGCGGGGCGACGTGCTCGGCGCGACCAGCGAGATGGAGCGGCTGGTCGACGACCTGCTGGTCCTGGCCGCGGCCGATGAAGGTCCACCACCGGCTGCGTCGGCGGTCGACCTCGACGCCGTCGTCCTCGAGGAGGTGGAGCGGGCGCGGAACGTGAGCACGACGGTGCTCGACACCGCGCACGTGTCAGCGGGGCCGGTCCGGGCCAACCCGAGCGAGCTGCGCCGCGTGGTGCGGAACCTGCTCGACAACGCGGTGAGCCACGCCCGGTCCCGGGTCGAGCTGGGTGTCGAGGTCGCCGACGGGATGGTCACCTTCGACGTCGTGGACGACGGGCCCGGCGTACCGATGGCCGAACGGGAGCGGGTCTTCGACCGGTTCCACCGCGGCGACCCTTCCCGGACCCGGGGCGCGCCGGGAACCGGGCTCGGCCTGGCGATCGCCCGCAGCCTGGCCGCGCGCGCCGATGGCAGCCTCGAGCTCGTCGATGGCGACGGTCCTGGTGCGCACTTCCGGCTGACGCTCCCGGTGCTGCGTGCGAGCTGACCCATGGTTGAGTTCCAGCGCGCGTTGCGGGGGTTTCGACACGCTCGGTTGCGAGCTCGTTCCTCGCAGCCCGACTCAACCCATGCTCTTCTGCCCGTCGATCGCCTCCCGGATGATGTCCGCGTGGCCGGCGTTCTGCGCGGTCTCGGCCACGATGTGCACGAAGACCCGGCGGGCCGACCACGTGGCGCCCGGCGAGAACCAGGGAGCCGTGGGCAGCGGCCGGCGCTGGTCGAGGTCGACGGTCGTGACCATCACGTCGGTGGCGGCCGCGACCGCGTCGTACGCCTCGAGCAGGTCGGCCCGCTCACCGCTGAGGGTTTCGGTGGGGTTCGACATGGTCACGACACTGGGGCTCCCTGCGGTCAGCGCATGACCTCAATCCGGTGAGGCTTCTCAGCCCGCTTCCGGCTCCGCGATGCCGCCGTGGATGGGCCGTACGTCGCCACCGGTGCCCACCCAGCCGACGCCCGGTTCGAGGCGGCGCACGACGCGGGCCGGGTTGCCGGCCACCACGGCATGGTCCTCCACCTCACCGCGCACCACAGCGCCGGCCGCGACCACGACGTTCCGGCCCAGGCGCGTGCCGGGCAGGACCACCGCACCGTGCCCGATCCACGACCCCGAGCCGATGACCACCGGCTGGTGGCTGCCGAACTGCTCGCCGATCGGACGCTCCGGATCCTGGTAGCCGTGGCTGGCGTCGGTGATGAAGACCCCCTGGCCGCAGTAGACCCAGTCACCGACCTCGACGTACTCGTGCGCGGTGATGCTCAGCCGGGCGCCGAGCATGCAGCGGTCGCCGATCACCAGCACCCGGTCTGGCAGCTGCGGGCCGCCGACGCCGTACCCGGCCGAGAGCGTGGCCTGTCGCCCGACGAGGGTGTCTCGCCCGATGTGGATCGACTCGACGTTCTGCAGAGTGGCCGGGGGGAAGTCGATGCAGCTGCCCGCGCCGAAGCTCCCGAACCGGTCGGCGAGCGCGGTCCCGGGCACCACCTCGCCGGCGCGGTCCACCCACCGAAGGGCGCCGTGCAGCGCCCGGTTGACCAGGCGGGCGGAACGTCGCACGCGAGGACACTAGTGGTCCCAGCGCGGGGCCGGCGGCTCAGGCACCGTCGAACCCGTTGAGCAGCACGAAGAAGAGGAGGACTCCCAGCAGGGCAAGCAGCAGCCCGACACCGACACCGACCCACACCGCCCGCCGGGTGGTCGCCGTGGGGCCGGCGAGCCCCGGGAGCATGTAGCCGACGATGGCGCCCACCACGGCCATGCCGCCGAGCTGTGCCGGCAGTATCCAGTTCTCGGTGCCTTGGCCGTCCAGGAACGCCGCGGCCAGCGGCAGGCTCAGGATGCCGGCGACGAGCAGCAGGGCGAGAGCAGCGAGGCGCTGGACGCCGGGCGCGCGGTGAGCGTTGGTCACGGGGGCTCCTGGAAGTCGGCAAAGTTGGTGTGCCCATCCTTGCCGCTTTCATGTGAGGATGCCGTCGCAGACACACCTCGTCCCAGCACGTCGTTCCGTTCGGAGGAACCCGCATGTTCACGCCTCGTCCAACCCTCGTCGCGCTCGCCGTCTCGGCGGTGGCGCTTTCCATCTCGCTCGCACCCGGCGCCGACTCCACCGCGCCTGAGCCGCGGAAGTCGGGCACGTCCGGCGCCAAGGTCTATCACCAGCTGGCGAAGAAGAAGGACTTCATCAAGCTCGACCTGCTGGCGCTCAACGACTTCCACGGCCAGCTCGAAGTGGTGCCCCCGACCAGCTCGAGCGGGCGGATCAACAACACTCCCGCGGGCGGCGGCGCCTACCTCGCCTCGCTGCTCAACAAGGAGCGCAAGAAGTCCCGCGCTGCCGGTGCCACGCCGCTCACCGTCGCGGCCGGTGACCTGATCGGCGGCACCCCGCTGCTGTCCGCGGCCTTCCACGACGAGCCGACGATCAAGGCGATGAACCAGATGCACCTCGACGTCAGCTCGGTGGGCAACCACGAGTTCGACGAGGGCTGGCGTGAGCTCATGCGCATGCAGAAGGGCGGCTGCCTCCCCGACGGCCCCAACGGCGCCAACGGCCAGAACTCCTGCCCCGGCAGCGAGACGTTCGACGGCAGTGACTGGCCCTACCTCGGTGCGAACGTCTTCTGGAAGAACCCGGCCGGCCAGCCCCGCCCGACGGTGTTCCGGCCCTACAAGATCTTCAAGGTCGAGAACCAGAAGGTCGCCTTCATCGGCATGACCCTCGAAGACACAGACACCATCGTCAGCCAGGCGGGCATCGCCGAGATCGACTTCAGGGACGAGGTCGAGAGCGCCAACGCGCTGGTGCCGAAGCTGCGCAAGAAGGGCGTCAAGTCGATCGTCGTGCTGATGCACGAGGGCGTGTCGCCGACCGACGCCACGAACTACAACGGCTGTATGGGCGTTCAAGGTCCCGCACTGGCCATCGCCCAGAACCTCGCCCCGCAGATCGACGCCGTGGTCAGCGGCCACACCCACCAGCCCTACAACTGCGTGGTCAAGGACCCGCGCGGGCGTCCGAGGCTCCTGACCAGCGCGTCCTCGCTCGGCCGGTTGGTGACCAAGCTGCACTTCCTGATCGACCCGAAGACGCGCGACATCGTGCGGCCCGCGGCATTCGCCGAGAACATCGTCGTCGCCAACAGTGAGGGCCAGAAGCAGTCGTCCAAGATCAACAAGCTGATCTCGGTCTTCAACACGCTGGTCCTACCGATCGCCAACGCCGTCATCGGTCACATTGCCGGAGCCAACCCCGGGACCGTGACCCGTACCGCCGACGCCAACGGCGGCGACTCTCCCCTTGGCAACCTGATCGCAGACGGCCAGAAGGCCGACCCGACGGTGGTCAGAAACGGAGTCAAGCCGGTGATTGCGCTGATGAACCCGGGTGGCATCCGTGCTGACCTCGCCGAGAACGCTGCAGGGGATGTCACCTATGGCGCGGCATTCTCGGTGCAGCCGTTCAACAACTTCGTCGTCTCGATGGACCTCACCGGTGCGCAGATCCGGGCGATCCTCAACGAGCAGTGGAACGGCAACAACGAGGCGCCGTCGGCGCGCAAGATCCTGCAGGTCTCCGGGATCAGCTACCTCTGGGACGCCTCCGACGCGAACCCGGGCACCGGCAACGCGATCGTCGGGACCCCGCTGGTCGACGCCGACGGCAACTCCGGGACGCCGATGGTGCCGCTGGTCGACACGCAGACCTACCGGGTCGTGGCCAACAACTTCCTGTCCGACGGTGGCGACAACTTCGCCACGTTCAAGGCCGGCACGAACAAGCTGGTCGGCGGGCTCGACGTGGACTCGCTGCGGCTGTTCCTCCAGGCCAACGACCCCTACACGGCCACGGCCACCGATCGGATCAGCCAGCAGCCGTGATCTGAGAAGGCACCACACACCCGAAGAGCACGCAGCGGGGGCGACCGGCAGCACGCCGGTCGCCCCCGTGCATTTCCCAGACACCCCACGAGACCAGCCCCTACACCACTAGCCTGTGACCGCCCCCCTGGGTCCGACAGGACCCCCCGCCTTCACACCCTCGGGAGCCATCCCCATGACTGCTGTCCCCGTGCGACCTGACCGCCTGCCCGGAGCCGCGACCCGACGGTCCGCGACCGTCGGCGGCCTGGTGGCCGCCGCCCTCGCCGGTACGACGGCCCGTGCTGACGCCACGACGTACGCCCCGCGCCGCCAAGGCAAGGGCCACCTGCTGTCGAAGGCCGACCGGCATCTGGTGAGCCGCTTCTCCTACGGGATCACGCCCAAGCTGGCCAAGGACGTTCGCCGGGTCGGCGGAGCCCAGGCGTGGTTCGAGCGCCAGCTGCAGCCCGAAGGCGATCAAGGACAGGGCCGGCGACAAGGTCGCGCGCTGGTGGCCGAGCCTGCACCGACCCCCGGGCGAGCTCTGGTACCGCCAGTCCGAGGGCATCGAGGGCGGCTGGGAGGTGATGGACGACTACGCGCGCTACGTGCTGATGCGTCGGATGACCTCGAAGCACCAGCTGCTCGAGGTGATGACCGAGTTCTGGGAGAACCACCTGCACGTCGCCGCGGTCGGCGACCCCCAGTTCACCCACCGGTTCGACTACGGCAACGTCATCCGCAAGCATGCCTTGGGCCGGTTCGACGAGCATGCTCCGGGCCACGACCACACACCCGGCGATGCTCATCTACCTCGACGCCGGGGAGTCGACCAAGGATCACCCCAACGAGAACCTCGGTCGTGAGCTGCTGGAGCTGCACACGGTGGGCGTCGGCAACTACTCCGAGAAGGACGTCCGCGACTCCGCCCGGATCCTGACGGGCTACTCGGTCGACTACTGGGAGACGTGGCGAGCGGTCTACAACCACGACGACCACTACCGCGGCAAGGTCAAGGTCAAGGGCTTCCGCGACAAGAACAAGAAGGCCAACGGCAAGGCCACGACGCCGCCTACCTGAGCTACCTCGCCCACCACAAGGACACCGCCACCGCATCGCCCACAAGCTCTGCGTCAAGTTCATCGACGACAAGCCGTCCAAGCCGCTGGTACGTCAGCTGGCGCGCGTCTATCTCCAGAACGACACCGCGATCGTCCCGGTGCTCCGCGCGCTGGTGGCGTCCCGTCCTTCCAGCGGGCCCACGACAAGAAGGTGCGGGACCCGGGCGAGGACGTCGTCGCGACGTACCGCGTCATGGGCGTGAAGATCAAGCAGCCCGCAGGCGAGGAGGCCGACGGGTCGGCGCTGCAGGCGCTGGTCTGGCAGAGCGACTCGATCGGGATCCAGCCGTTCTCGTGGGGCCAGCCCGACGGCCAGCCGATCGACAACGAGTCCTGGTCGTCGCCGGCCCGGCTGCTGGCGTCGATGCGGTTCCATACCGGTGTCGCGGGTGGCTGGGCCGACGAGGCCACCGGCTACCGCGACCCCGAGAAGTGGCTGCCGGGCAAGCACCCGCGCTTCGACGAGCTGGTCGACCACCTCTGCCAGCAGCTCCTGCACCGCGAGTCGAGCAAGCGGCTGCTCAAGGCCTGCTGCACCGCCGTCGACGTCAAGCCATACGAGCCGATCGACAAGGACCACGCACTCGTCAGGTGGGGGTTCCCGCGGCTGCTGACCACCCTGCTCGACTCTCCCGAACACCTGAGCCGGTGACCCCGATGACCACCTCCCCAGCACCGCTCCCACTCCACCGACGGCGCCTGCTGCGACGAGTACGCCGCCATGCGCGGCGCCGTCTCCCGACGTGGCCTGCTCGCCGGCACGCTGGCCCTGGCCGGCGCCAGCACCGTGGTCGGCTCCGCCGTCGTCACCGCGTCGCCGGCGCGCGCGGCCAGCGCCTCGTCGGTGCTCGTCGTCGTCTCCTTGCGCGGGGCCGCCGACGGGCTCTCGCTCGTCGTCCCGCACGCCGATCCCGTCTACTACGGAGCCCGGCCGCGGATCGCGGTCCCGTCCGACCGGCTGCTGGTCAAGGACGGCACGTTCGGCCTGCATCCGGCGATGACCGCGCTGGTCCCGCTGTGGCAGGCCGGCAAGGTCGCGGCGTACCACGCGACCGGGCTGCCGACCGCCAACCGGTCCCACTTCGCCGCGATGGAGGAGCTGGAGGACGCCGACCCCGGCTCGAGTGCGCGGATCGGCTGGCTCAACCGCCTGGTCGGCGGCACGCCGGGCTCCTCGCCGCTGCAGGGGTTCAGCGCCGGCACCAGCACCATCCCGACCTCACTGGTCGGTCCGGCGCCGACCATGTCGGCCGGGCGACGTCGACGACGTCGAGCTGCCCGGCAACGACGACGAGGGACGCCGGGCCGCAGTCGCTGCACATCATGTGGGACGGCGAGAAGTCGACGCTGGGCCGCAGCATGCGGACGACGTTCGACGCGATCAACGCGTTCGGCCCGGCGCAGGCGACCGAGGACACCTCGGACACCTACCCGGGCTCCTCGCTCGGCCGGTCGCTGGCCACCGCCGCCCGGATCATCCGCGGCGACGTGGGTGTCGAGGTGATCACCGTCGACCAGGGCGACTGGGACATGCACACCGACATGGGCAGCGCCGACGGCGGCTGGATGGCCAACAACGCCGAGGACCTCGCGGCCTCGATCGCGGCGTTCCTCGCCGACCTGGGCACCCAGGAGAGCAAGGTCACCCTGGTCACGATCAGCGAGTTCGGGCGCCGTGTGCGTCGAGAACGACAGCAACGGCACCGACCACGGCTACGGCAACGTCATGTTCCTCGCCGGCGCCGGCGTCCGCGGTGGCTACCACGCGCGCTGGCCCGGGCTGTCGAGCAGCTACGACTCCGACCTCACCGTCACCACCGACTACCGCCAGGTCCTGGCCGATGTGGTCTCGAGGCGGTTCAACGCCTCGGTCGCCAAGGTCTTCCCCGGGCTGAGCTGGCAGTCGACCGGGGTGATGCTCTGACCGCTGCCTCTACCAGGTATGGGCCTGGGGTGATGCGGGTATGGACACATCATGGGGAATGTGTCAGACGTGGGGGAGGCCTCGTGGGGCGCCTCCGACGTGGTGGCCGCAGTTCGACACCGACGGATTCAGCGACGCCGGTGAAGCCGTGGCGCTCGGCCTCGTCGACAGCAGTGGGCGAACGGTGACGTGCTGGACATCGGTGTCGGCGGTGGCCGGACGACCGGGCTGCTCGCTCCGATGGCCCGGTCCTACGTCGGCCTCGACGTCTCGCCGGAGATGGTGGCGCTGGCGCAGGACCGGTTCCCGGGCACCGACCTGCGAGTCTTCGATGTCCGCGACCTCAGCGGGCTGCCCGAGGGTCACTTCGACCTCGTGATGTTCAGCTACAACGGCCTCGATGCGCTCGACCACGCCGATCGCGGATCGGCGCTGGCCGGCTATGGCGCGGGTGGTCGCGCCGGAGGGCCGGGTCCTGTTCTCCAGTCTCAACCTGGACGGGGTGAGCTTCGACGAGCGGCCGTGGCGGCTGGCTGGCGGCCTGCGCAACCCGCGCATGCGCTACCACCTCGGCTTCGCCGCGCGGCACCCCGGCTCGGTGGTTCGCTCGGTGCAGAACTACCGCCGTACCCGTCAGGAGGCCGAGGACGGCCGGGGCTGGGGGCGGCGGCCGCTGCGTGCGCACGAGTTCCGGTTCGTCGTGCATTTCGCCACCATGGAGGAGACCGTCGCCGAGATCCGGGCCGCAGGGCTCGACGTGGTGGCGGCGTACGCCGACGACGGCACCGCACTCGACCCGGCGGTCGGCACACACCCGGGCCGACTACGTGCACTTCGTCTGCCGCCGCGCCTGACCCAGCCGCCGGGCAAGCCCTTTGCACGGGGTGGAAGGCTACTGGCATGGACGAGCGCCCCCCGCCCCTGACCCCGCTGGACGAGAGCTGGGAGCGCGCGCTGTGCGTGGTCGCGCACCCCGACGACCTCGAGTTCGGCGCCGCCGCCGCGGTGGCTCGATGGACGGGCCAGGGCAAGGCCATCGTCTACTGCATGGTGACCAGTGGTGAAGCAGGCATCGACGGCATGGAGCCCGACCGGTGCCGCGAGGTCCGCGAGGAGGAGCAACGCCAGTCCGCGGCGATCGTCGGCGTCGACACTGTCGAGTTCCTCGGCGAGCCCGACGGCATCCTGGAGTACGGCGTGCCGCTCCGGAGGGTGATCGCTGCGTCGGTGCGCCGGCACCGGCCCGACATCGTCATCACCGGCAACTTCCGGGACACATGGGGCGGCACCAACCTCAACCAGGCCGACCACATCGCCACCGGCCGGGCCGTCGTCGACGCTGTCAGCGACGCCGGCAACCGCTGGATCTTCCCCGACCAGGTCAGCGAGGGGCTCGAGCCCTGGGGTGGCGTACGCGCGGTCTGGGCGTTCGGCTCCCCGACCTCCGCCCACGGCGTGGACACCACCGACACCTTCGACGCCGGCGTCGCCTCGCTGGAGGCACACAAGGCCTACATCGACGGCCTCGGCTGGGAGCACTTCGACGGCCGGGAGTTCCTCGAGGGCCACGCCCGCTCCGCGGGCCAGCGGATGGGCGTGGCGTTCGCCGCGCCGTTCGAGGTCTTCCCGATCGGGTGGGGGGAGTAGGGCGTGTCTCCCAATCCCTGGCGGCGCCGGACGCCGCCCAGATCACGCGCTGGCGTCGTTGCCGACCCTTCGAAGACGCCCAGTCTGCGCGCGGGCCGGCGCCTAGCCAGCCCGCGCCTGGACGACGACGGCATCCACCACGAATTGGGAGACACGCCCTAGCCCCCATCGGGAGTGGGGATTGCCCCAATCGGTTAACGCAAACGGTTGCAGGTCTGGAATTGGGCCCATTCCGGCGACGGAAGGGGCGATGATCAGCCCACACACCGGAACCGCCGGCACCCAGCCCGCGTCCCATCGTGCTGGCGTCCGCAACGCATTGGGCGTCCTGAGCCTCGACCCGGACCCACAGGAGATCATTCGTGAAGCGCATCCTCTCGCTGGCCGCCGCGGCGGCCCTCGGCCTCAGCCTGCTCACCGCCTGCGGTGACGACGGCGGCGGCAGCTCCGGCAGCGGCGACTACTGCGACGACCTCAAGGCCGCCAAGAAGAAGCTGGACACGATCAAGGGCGGTGACCTGAGCACCCTCTCGGAGACCGCCGACGACATCCACAAGCTTCGGGACGAGGCTCCCGACGAGATCAAGGACGACTGGGAGATCCTCTCCGACGGTTTCGACAAGATCATCGCGGCGTTCGAGAAGGCTGGGCTCACCGACGAGGACGTCGCGGCCCTGCAGAGCGGCCAGCTGCCCGACGACGTCGACATGGCGGCGCTCCAGGCGGCCATGACCGAGATCCAGGATCTCGGTGGCGAGGAGTTCGACGAAGGCCGGCGACAACATCGCCGCGCACGCCAAGAAGGAGTGCGGGATCGATCTAGAGGCCTGATCGGCGCTGGGACCCTGACCGCCGTGGTCGGGTCCCAGCCCCGGCTTGCGCGGTTTCGAGACGGTTGCTGCGCAACCTCCTCAACCACCGGTGCTCCGGTTGCTGCGCAACCTCCTCGACCACCGGTGCTCCGGGTGCTGCGCGACCGCCCCGTGCCAGACTCTGAATCACCGTGACATCCCTGCTGCTCCTGGCGCTCGCGCTCGCCCTCGTCGCGGCGTGCGGACTCTTCGTGGCGGCCGAGTTCTCGTTCGTGACCGTCGACCGGGCGCAGGTCGACCAGGACGCCGCGAACGGCGACTCGGGGGCCCAGGGGCTCCAGCGGGCGCTGCGGTCGCTCTCGACCCAGCTCTCGGGTGCGCAGGTGGGGATCACGATCACGAACCTGGCCATCGGCTTCCTGGCCGAGCCCGCCGTCTCCGACATCATCGATGGGCCGCTGGACAGCATCGGTGTCCCGCCGGGCGCCATCACCCCGATCGCCGCCGCGACCGGGCTGCTGTTCGGCACCGTCGTGACGATGATCTTCGGCGAGCTGGTGCCCAAGAACCTGGCCCTGGCCAAGCCGATGGTCACCGCGCGGGCCACCCAGCGGTTCCAGCGCGGGTTCACCGCCGTCATGCGGGTGCCGATCCGGCTGCTCAACGGTTCCGCCAACGCCGTCGTACGCCGACTCGGCATCGAGCCGCAGGAGGAGCTCCGGTCGGCGCGCAGCTCGACGGAGCTCGCCTCGCTCATTGCTCGGTCGGCGTCCGTCGGCACCCTCGACCGCGACACCGCGGAGCTGATGGAGCGGTCGGTCGAGTTCGGGTCCCGGACCGCGAGCGAGATCATGACGCCGCGGGTGCGGACCGCGTCCCTCGACGAGAACGACCGCGCCCTGGCGGTCATCGAGCTGACCCGGCAGTCGGGGCATTCGCGGTTCCCGGTGCTGGACGCCGACGACACCGTGGTCGGTGTCGTGCACGTGAAGCACGCCGTCGCGCTACCGGTGCACGAGCGCCCCACGACCAGGGTCAAGCACCTCATGGTCCGGCCGATCGTGGTGCCGGACTCGCTGCGGCTCGACCCGCTCCTGGCGCTGCTGCGGGCAGACGGGTTCCAGCTCGCCGTCGTGCTCGACGAGTACGGCGGCCACGCGGGCATCGTCACCCTCGAGGACGTCATCGAGGAGATCGTCGGTGACATCGCCGACGAGCACGACCGCCTGGGCGACCAGGTCCAGCGGCGACGCGACGGTTCGTGGCTGATCTCCGGGCTGCTGCGGCCCGACGAGGTCGAGGACCTCACCGGCGTGGCCCTCCCGGAGAGCGAGGACTACGACACCGTCGCCGGGCTGGTGCTGCAGGTCCTGGGCAACATCCCCTCCAGCGGGGACATCGCGGAGGTCGCCGTACCCGACCCCGGCTACGGCGAGGAGCCCCGTGAGCAGCTGGTCACCCTGACTGTCGAGCACATGGACGGCCTGCGGATCGACCGGCTCTCGCTGCGGGTGCTCGACGGAGACCAGGCCGACGCCGTGGCCCTGAGCCCCAGGGAGTTTTCGTGAGCAGCACCACGGGCCTCGTCGTCGCGCTGCTGCTGCTGCTCGGCAACGCGTTCTTCGTCGGCGCCGAGTTCGCACTGGTCTCGGCGCGGCGCACCCAGATCGAGCCACGCGCCGAGGCCGGGTCTCGGATGGCCCGCACCACCCTGCGGGCGATGGAGAACATGTCGTTGGTCATCGCCGTCAACCAGCTCGGGATCACCGTCTGCTCGCTGGTCCTGGGAGCGGTGAGCGAGCCCACCCTTGCCCATCTGATCGAACCGGGGCTCGACGCGGCGCACGTGCCCGAGTCGTTCCTGCACCCGATCGCCTTCGCGCTCGCCCTCCTGATCGTGGTCTACCTGCACGTCGTCATGGGCGAGATGATCCCCAAGAACCTCGCGCTGGCCGCCCCCGACCGCCTCGCGCTCCTGCTCGGCCCGCCGATCTGGGGGGTCGTGACGGTGCTCCGGCCGGTGATCAAGGTCATCAACGCGCTCGCCGCCGGGGTGCTGCGGCTGGTCGGTGTACGCCTGACGGACGAGGTGTCGTCGACGTACACCCGTGAAGAGGTCGCGGCGTTGGTCGAGGAGTCGCGAGGCGAGGGCTTGATCGCGCCGGACGAGTACGACCGCCTGGCTGGTGCGCTCGGCTTCACGGAGAAGCCCGTGTCGACGGTGCTGATGACCCCCGAGACGTTGACGACCGTGCGGCGAGGCTCGACCGCGGCCGAGGTCGAGGCTCTCTGCGCCGCCACCGGCTACAGCCGGTTCCCGGTCGAGGACGGCGAGGGCGAGCTGCTCGGCTACCTGCACATCAAGGACGTGCTCGAGAGCGACCAAGCGCGCCGGCAACGCGTCATCGAGGACAAGTGGACCCGCCCCTTCGCGACGGTGAGCGCCGACGACCTCCTGCACGACGCCTTGGAGACCCTGCAGCGCCGGGGCGCGCACATGGCCCGAGTCGTGGACCGCAGTGGCGCCACGCTCGGAGTCGCGACCCTCGAGGACGTCATCGAGGAGCTGGTCGGCGAGATCCGCGACGCGGCGCATCTCGAGGACTCCGCAGGTGGGTGAAAGAGGTTGAACAGAGGTAGTTGGGCGCAGATCGGGTCGCGCTGTCACTCCGAGTTCCCTGCCAGTTGCGGTGACACGGCAGTTCTGCTCGACGCGGGCCCTTCGGGCGCGGGCAGCAGAACGGCCGGGTCATTGATGTGGGCCTGCGGCCCACGGCACTAAGGTGGCAACGAGCCCGGATCCCTCCGGGCGGGACGGCGAGTGAAGAGCAGGGCTTCTGTGGGCACCGACCAGGCGCGCGACAACCGCGTGTGGACGCTCCCCAACCTGCTGAGCATGGCTCGGCTGGCCGGCGTACCGCTGTTCCTGTGGCTGGTGCTGGGCCCCGAGGCTGACGGTTGGGCGCTGGTCGTGCTGATGGTCTCGGGAGCCACCGACTACGCGGACGGGTGGCTCGCCCGCCGGCTCAACCAGACCACCGTGCTCGGCGCGATCCTCGACCCGGTGGCCGACCGGCTCTACATCCTGGCGGTCGTGGTCGGCCTCGCACTGCGCGACGTGATCCCGTGGTGGTTGGCGGTCTCCCTGCCGCTGCGCGACGCCCTGATGTGGGGACTGGTGCCGCTGCTGCGCACCCGCGGCTACAGCGCGCTGCCCGTGCACTTCCTGGGCAAGGCGGCGACGTTCAACCTGCTCTACGCCTTCCCGTTGCTGCTCCTCGGCGATGGCGAGGGGGTGGTGGCCCGGCTGGCCGAGGTGTTCGGCTGGGCGTTCGCGTTCTGGGGGGTGGGGCTCTACTGGTGGGCCGGCATCCTCTACGCCTGGCAGGTGCGCAAGCTGCTCGCCACCACCGAGCCGCGCAAGGCCGCGGCCTAGGTGCGGGGGATCAGACCGGTGACCGACCCGACCACGACCCGCGAGGGCCGGAGCTCACCGTTGCCCGACCGGGTGACGATGCCGCTGCTCACCCTGGTCACCCGCGATGCGGTCGACGAGGACTACATCCACGCGGCGCGGCGCCGCGCGGCCGGCGGAGGCCCACCGTCTCCCCGGTGGTCCGGGCACCGCGGCGCGGCTGTCGTCACCGGCCTCTTCGGCCTGCTGGTGGCGCTGGCCGCCGTACAGACGGCGCGCAACGCCGATGTCCAGGAGGCCAGCAGGGACGCCCTCATCGACCGCATCGACGAACGAAAAGCAGAGGTCTCCTCGCTGGAGGACCGCATCGACGCGGTCAGCGCGGAAACCGCGGACCTGCAGACCACCGACGCCCGGACCAGGGGCGCATTGGCCGAGGCCACCGTGCTGCTGCTGACGCTGCAGATCGACACCGGCTTCGTGGCGGTCAGCGGCCCGGGTGTCCGGATCACCGTCTCCGACAATCCGAACGGCAGCGCCGACGGGCGGGTCCGTGCGACCGACCTCCGGCTCCTGGTCAACGGCCTCTGGCAGGCGGGTGCCGAGGCGATCGCTGTGAACGGCCGCAGGCTGACTGCGCTGAGCGCGATCGTGAACGCCAACATCGCGGTGCAGGTGAACCGCGTCCCGCTGATCCCTCCGTACGTCGTGACGGCGATCGGCGACGTCGACACCCTGCTGCGCCAGCTGAGCTCCAGCACCTCGGGCGCCCGGTTCCAGTCGCTGGCCGCTCAGTTCGGCTTCGGGGTCGAGAGGCAGAATGAGGACGAGGTACTGCTCCCTCCGGCGCCCGACTGGCAGCTGCCGCTGCGCTGGGCCGAGTCGGTCGTGGGTCCGCAGGACAATGGTGAGGAGACGACGCCGTGATCGCCGCGCTGGGCCTGCTCGTGGGCATCGTGCTGGGGCTGGTGCTGCGCCCCGACGTACCTCTGGCCCTCGACCCCTACCTCCCGATCGCCGTCGTCGCCGCCCTGGACGCGGTCTTCGGCGGGCTGCGCGCCTACTTGGACGGCATCTTCGACGACAAGGTCTTCGTCATCTCGTTCGTGAGCAACGTCCTGATCGCCTCGGGCATCGTGTTCCTCGGCGACAAGCTCGGCGTCGGGGGACAGCTCTCGACGGGCGTGATCGTGGTGCTCGGGATCCGGATCTTCTCCAACGTTGCGGCGATCCGGAGGCATCTGTTCCATGCCTGACCTGGAGACGCCGCAGGAGGCGTCGTCGCACCCGGAGACGCCGGCCGAGCGCGACGAGCACGCGCCCGCGGCCGAGCCGGCCGAGGACGGTCGCAGTCGGCTCTGGAGTGCCGTCGCCCGGCCGACGCGGGTCCAGGTCGTGGTCGCGGTGCTGCTGGCGCTGGTCGGCTTCGCCGGCGTCACGCAGGTCCGCTCCAACGAGGTGGACGACACCTACGCCGGGCTGCGCGAGCAGGACCTGATCGACATCCTCAACGGCCTGGCCGGCACCACCCAGCGTGCGCAGAGTGAGATACAGCGGCTGGAGGCGGCCCGCGACGACCTGCAGTCCGACACCAGCGCCCGGCAGGCCGCGCTCGACGAGGCACGCAACCAGGCTCAGGTGCTCAGCATCCTGGCCGGGACCGTGCCGGTCTCCGGGCCCGGCGTGACCATCACCATCAAGGAGGTGTCCGGACAGGTCGAGGTCGGTCCGTTCATCGACATGGTGCAGGCGCTGCGCACGTACGGCGCCGAGGCGATGCAGATCAACCACGAGGTCCGGGTGGTCGCCCAGACGTCGTTCGAGGACGGCACCGGCGGGCTGCTCGTCGACGGACGTCTGCTCGAGGCGCCGTTCACCATCGACGTGATCGGCAACCCGGACGCCCTTGTCGACGCGTTGCGGTTCCCGGACGGGCCTCAGGACCAGTTCGCGGAGGACGACGGGGCCGAGCTCACCTTCGCCGACGTGGCCTCGGTCCGCATCGAGACCACCCGCGAGCCGGCCGAGGCTGACTACGCCCAGGCCCAGCAGTAACGTTCCAGAGACCGCCCGACGCCGACCGATCCCCTGAGGAGACCGCGTGTACCCCGACGACCTGACCTACACCACCGAGCACGAGTGGCTGCGCCAGCCCGGCGAGCACGACGGCTCGGTGCGCGTCGGGATCACCCACTACGCCCAGGACCAGCTCGGCGACATCGTCTACGTCTCGCTCCCCGAGCTCGGCGACCAGCTCGCGGCCGGGTCCACCTGTGGCGAGCTCGAGTCGACCAAGTCGGTCAGCGACATCTACGCGCCGGTCTCCGGGGAGGTCGTGGCCCGGAACGAGGCACTGGATGCCACACCCGAGCTGGTGAACAACGACCCGTACGGCGGTGGCTGGCTCTTCGAGGTGGTCCCCAGCGACGCCGCGCAGCTCGAGGGGCTGCTCGACGCCGCGGCGTACGAAGCCTCGCTCGACGGGTGATCGCAACCGCGCGTGTCGAAACCCCCGCAAGGAAGGCTCGGACTTGACCACGTCTTCCGCATCGGCGTTCCGCCCTTGATCGGTGACGGACGGCTGATAGGTTCGCTGCCACCGGCGGCCTCACCCTCAACCTGAGGGTTCGAGCCCGGTGACACCTGCTAGACGGAGGGAGCGCGCGGTGCCGTTCTGCACCAACTGCGGGCACAAGAACCCGGACGACGCGCGGTTCTGCTCGCAGTGCGGCACCCAGCTGGCCACCGCGGACACCCCGACCACGACCAACCCGGTGGTGCCGGGTGAGCCGTCCGGCGAGTCGACCTCGACGATCCAGCTCGGCGGCTCCGGCGACCCGAGCAAGACCGACACCGGGGAGCGCCTGCTCAACCCGGTCGACGCGGCCGCCGTCGACGCACTGCCGGCGGGCCATGCGTTGCTCGTCGTCCAGCGCGGTCCCGGCTCGGGCTCCCGGTTCCTGCTCGACGAGGACGTCGTGCGAGCCGGCCGGCACCCGGAGAGCGAGATCTTCCTCGACGACGTGACCGTCTCGCGCCGGCACGCAGAGTTCCACCGGACCGGCGACACCTTCACCGTCTCCGACGTCGGGTCGCTCAACGGCACCTATGTCAACAGGGACCGGATCGACACGGTCCAGCTCACCGACAGCGACGAGGTCCAGATCGGCAAGTACCGACTGGTCTTCTTCTCCGGGCACGAGGGCCACTAACCCACGCATGACCACCGAGTCCCCACACTCCCAAACATCCCGGACGGGGGCCTCGGCGGCCGAGGCCCGGATGAACATCGGTGAAGTACTCGAGCTGTTGCGCGACGACTTCCCCTCGATCTCGATCCCCAAGATCCGGTTCCTGGAGGAGAAGGGACTGGTCACCCCGCAGCGGACGCCGGCCGGCTATCGCAAGTTCTCCCACGCCGACATCGAGCGGCTGCGCTACGCGCTTCGGCTCCAGCGCGACCACCACCAGCCGCTGGCCCGGATCCTCGAGATCCTCGACGCCATCGACCGGGGGCTCGAGCCGCCGCCGCTGGTCGACCTGACCCCCACCGTTCCCGAGGTGGCGCTCTCGGCCGACGGGCTGCCGAGCCCCGAGTCGTTCCGTCGCCACGACGACCTGCGGCTCTCGCGGCGCGAGCTGCTCAAGATCGCCGAAGTCTCCGAGGACCTGCTCGACCAGCTCGAGCAGTTCGGCCTGGTCCACGCCCGCAAGGGGACCAGCCACTACGACTCCGATGCGCTGATCGTGTGCACGACGGCCCGCGAGCTCGGCGAGTTCGGCCTCGAGCCGCGGCACCTGCGGGCCTTCAAGACCGCCGCCGACCGCGAGGTCGGGCTGGTGGAGCAGGTGGTCGCGCCGCAGCGGAAGGCCACCGACCCGGCCGCCACGGCGCGCACCGAGGACACCGTCTCCCAGCTCGCGGCACTCTCGGTGCGGCTGCACGCGACGCTGGTCAAGACCGGCCTGCGCCGGCTCTGATTGGCCGCCGTCGGAATACCCGGGCGCCCGGGGTTTCATGCCCCGGACGGCCGTTGCAACACCCGACCCGCGCAGGAACTGCCCGTCCGGGGCGGTTGGAGCCGACGTCCGGGCTGGCCGTGGCGGCGGGAGTAGGCTTGCTGTGTGCGCGAAGTGGATGTCATGGGCGTCCGGGTCGAGATGCCGTCCAACCAGCCGATCGTTCTCCTCCGCGAGGTGACCGGCGAGCGCTACCTGCCGATCTGGATCGGCGCAGTCGAGGCCACCGCGATCGCCTTCGCCCAGCAGGGCGTCGTACCCCCGCGGCCGCTGACACATGACCTGATGAAGGACGTGCTCGAGGCGACCGGCAACGAGCTCAACGAGGTCCGGATCACCGAGGTCAAGGACGGCGTCTTCTTCGCCACCCTGGTCTTCGGCTCCGGAGCCGAGGTCAGCGCCAGGCCGTCGGACTCGATCGCGCTCGCGCTCCGCACCGGGTCGCGGATCTTCTGCGCCGAGGAGGTCCTCGACGAGGCCGGCCTCGCCGTGCCGGCCGAGCAGGAGGACGAGGTCGAGAAGTTCCGCGAGTTCCTCGACCAGGTGACGCCCGAGGACTTCGACGCGCACTGACCGCGCCGAGCCGTCGTTACTGCTCATGAGTAACGACGGGTCACCACCCTCAACCTCCACCTGAGGGTGAGACACGCCCCCTGGCGGTCGTTGACCCACTCTCCGTGCCGCCGTACCTTGAAGTGTCCTCGTTGTAACTCCACTGATGTGGTTGTGGTCCCTAGGCCAGACCCGGCGGACTACGCTCAACGAGACCGACCCGCTGAGGAGATCGCGTGAACGAGCACGACAACACCGGCGAGCTGCGTGACGGCGTCGACGCCACCCTCGCGGCGCAGGCGGCCGAGGACCAGGGGCTGCTGTTCGCCGACGACGTGTCGCCGCTGCCCAGCGATCTCGGGTACCGCGGTCCGACGGCCTGCAACGCGGCCGGCATCACCTACCGCCAGCTCGACTACTGGGCCCGCACCGGCCTGGTCGAGCCCACCGTGCGCGGAGCGTCGGGCTCCGGCTCGCAGCGGCTCTACTCCTTCCGCGACATCTTGATCCTCAAGGTGATCAAGCGGCTGCTCGACGCCGGGATCTCGCTGCAGCAGATCCGCACCGCGGTCCAGCACCTGCGCGAGCGCGGCACCGACGACCTGACCCGCGTCACGCTGATGAGCGACGGCGCCTCGGTCTATGAGTGCACCAGCAACGACGAGGTCATCGACCTGCTTCAGGGTGGGCAGGGCGTGTTCGGCATCGCCATCGGCGGTGTCTGGCGTGAGATAGAGGGCACGCTTGCCGACCTGCCGAGCGAGCGCGCCGCCGAGGACACCGAGCCATCGCCCGGTGACGAGCTGGCCGCGCGCCGTGCCGCGCGCACTGCCGGCTGAGACACAGCAGGCTCACCCGGGCGGCGATCGCGTCCACAGTCCCACGGTGGGTACCATGGGCGTGCTGACCATCCCGCACGGGAGAGTCTCCGGCCGGTACGCCGACCGGAGCGCCGAAGGGGCAATTCCTCCCCGGAACCTCTCAGGCGCCAGGACCGAGCGGGCCAGGCAACTCTGGAGCACCACGCCACCAGACCCAGGCAGGGTGTGACAGAGGGGGAGGGCCCAGACGTTCCCGTTCTGAGGAGCCCCTCCCGTGTCAGACCACCCCACTCTCGCCGAGCTTGACGGCGCGCTTCTGCCCTTCGTCGGCCGGCACATCGGCCTGCGCCCCGAGGACCTCGAGACGATGCTCGGCACGCTCGGGTTCGCGTCGCTGGAGGAGCTGATGCAGGCCGCGGTGCCCGGCGGCATCCGCACCGGCGCCGAGCTGGACCTCCCGACTGCGCAGACCGAGGACGCCGTGGCCCGCGAGCTCCGCACCATCGCGGCCGAGAACAACCCGGGCGAGCCGATGATCGGGCTGGGCTACCACGCGACGGTCACCCCGCCGGTGATCCGCCGCAACGTGCTGGAGGACCCGAGCTGGTACACCGCCTACACGCCGTACCAGCCGGAGATCTCCCAGGGCAGGCTCGAGGCTCTGATCAACTTCCAGACCGTCATCGGTGACCTCACCGGGCTGCCGACGGCAAACGCTTCGCTGCTCGACGAGGGCACCGCGGTCGCCGAGGCGATGACCTTGGTCCGCCGCGCACTCCCCAGATCCAAAGGGGGCAGGGCCGCCGGGCCGTTCGTCGTCGACGCCGACGCGTTGCCCCAGACCATCGAGGTGGTCCGCACCCGGGCCGAGGCCATGGGCATCGAGGTGGTCGTCGCCGACCTGGCCGACGGGGTGCCCGCCGGCGACGTGTGCGGAGTCCTCCTGCAGTACCCCGGCGCTTCCGGGCGGATCCTCGACCCGCGCGAGCTCGCCGAGGACGTCTCGGCCAGGGGCGGCAAGCTCGTGGTGGCCGCGGACCTGCTGGCGCTCGCCCTCCTCGAGTCGCCGGGCGAGCTCGGCGCCGACGTGGTCGTCGGGTCCTCTCAACGCTTCGGCGTCCCGCTCTTCTACGGCGGCCCGCACGCCGGCTACATGGCGGTCGGACCCGGTCTGGAGCGGCACCTGCCGGGCCGCCTGGTTGGCGTCTCCGTCGACGCCGAGGGCCGTCCCGCCTACCGGCTCGCGCTGCAGACCCGCGAGCAGCACATCCGCCGGGACAAGGCGACCTCCAACATCTGCACGGCCCAGGTGCTGCTGGCCGTGGTCGCCTCGATGTACGCCGTCTACCACGGCCCCGAGGGGCTCCGCACGATCGCCCGTCGCACCCACCGCTGCGCCGTCGTGCTCGCCGCGGCCCTGCGGGAGGCCGGGGTCGAGGTGGTGCACGGCGCCTTCTTCGACACCGTGCTGGCCCGCGTCCCGGGACGGGCCGCCGAGGTCGTCGCCTCGGCGCACGCGGCCGGCGTCCAGCTGCGCCTCGTCGACGCGGACCATGTCGGTGTCTCCTGCTCCGAGCGCACCAGCCTCGCGGCCGTCGCCAAGGTCGTGGGTGCCTTCGGGGTCGAGGCCGAGCAGCTCGCCGACGTCGACACCCGCACCCCCGACGCGCTGCCGGTGGAGCTGCTCCGCCGTACGCCGTTCCTGGAGCACCAGGTTTTCAACAGCCACCGGTCCGAGACCCAGATGCTGCGCTACCTGCGCAGGCTGTCGGCGCGTGACTACGCGCTCGACCGCGGCATGATCCCGCTCGGCTCGTGCACGATGAAGCTCAACGCGACCACCGAGATGGAACCGGTCTCGCTGCCGGGCTTCGCGGACCTTCATCCGTTCGCCCCGGCCGAGGACGCCGCCGGCTACCGGCGGCTGGTCGACCAGCTCGAGGGCTGGCTGGCCGAGGTGACCGGCTACGACCGCGTCTCGATCCAGCCCAACGCCGGCTCGCAGGGGGAGCTGGCCGGGCTGCTCGCCATACGCGGCTACCACCGGGCGCAGGGCCAGCCGGACCGGGACGTCTGCCTGATCCCGTCCTCCGCCCACGGCACCAACGCCGCGTCCGCGGTGATGGCCGGGATGCGCGTCGTGGTGGTGAAGGCGGCCGACGACGGCGCGGTGGACCTGGCGGACCTGCGCGCCCAGTGCGAGGCCCACGCCGGTGACCTGGCCGCGATCATGGTGACCTACCCGTCGACCCATGGCGCCTACGAGGACACCATCACCGAGCTCTGCTCGATCGTCCATGACCACGGCGGGCAGGTCTACGTCGACGGCGCGAACCTCAATGCGCTCCTCGGCTTCGCCAAGCCGGGCGAGTTCGGCGGCGACGTCTCGCACCTCAACCTGCACAAGACCTTCTGCATCCCGCACGGTGGCGGCGGGCCGGGCGTCGGTCCCGTCGCGGTGCGCGAGCACCTGGCGGCGTACCTGCCCTCACACGGCATGCACCCCGAGGAGGCCAAGCGCGAGGGGATCGGCCCGATCAGCGCCGCGCCGTACGGCTCGGCCGGGATCCTGCCGATCACGTGGGCCTACATCCGGCTGATGGGCGGTGCCGGGCTGACCCGCGCGACCGCCGCCGCGGTGCTCAGCGCCAACTACGTCGCTGCGCGGCTCGGTGAGCACTTCCCGGTGCTCTACCGCGGCCACGGCGGGCTGGTCGCGCACGAGTGCATCCTCGACGTGCGGGGGCTCACCCGCGAGACCGGGGTGACCGTGGACGACGTCGCCAAGCGGCTGATCGACTACGGCTTCCACGCCCCGACGATGTCGTTCCCGGTCGCCGGCACCCTCATGGTCGAGCCGACCGAGTCCGAGGACCTCGCGGAGATCGACCGGTTCTGCGACGCGATGATCGCGATCAAGGCCGAGATCGACCGGGTCGGCGCGGGGGAGTGGACCGCCGAGGACTCGCCGCTGCGCGGGGCCCCCCACACCACGCGTGCGCTGGTGGGTGACTGGGACCGGGCCTACAGCCGCGACCTCGCCGCCTTCCCCTCCGGCATGGATCCCGACAAGTACTGGCCCCCGGTCGCGCGGATCGACCAGGCCTACGGCGACCGCAACCTGGTCTGCGCCTGCCCGCCGCCCGAGGCGTTCGCCGAGTAGCGCTGCCGGACGACCGGGCGGTCCCGCTCCAGCAGGATCGCGTATCCGAATTTGGAGCTCGAGCAGATGATCACGGTCGGCGTCTCGTGCACCGTGATCACCACCGAGCTGCGTGGCGGAACTGTCACCTGGCCGTCGGCCTTCTCGTCGTCCTCGCCCGACCACTCGCAGTCGAAGGTCCGGTGCTTGTAGTTGTTGACGATCCGGACCCGACCGGGCAGCTTGCCGAGGACGATCACTTCGAGTGTCGGAGCCGGGGGCCCGACGTTGACCGTCACCTGGCCGGGCGTGAGGTAGCTGGTGTCGCACGCGTAGTAGGTGAACGTGTAGGTGCCCTCGGCCTTGGCCCTGGCCAGGACGACTAGCTGCCCCTGCGCGATCAACGCCACGAGCTTGCGCGGCACGTCGTCGCCCAGCCGGCAGACCGCGAGCTCGTCGCCGTCGGGGTCCGTGTCGTTCGCCGTCAGGTCGAACTGCATGCCCTCGCCGGCGTGCATCCTGACCGTGTCGGGCTGTGTCACCGGAGGCGAGCCGGTCGCGGCGTACGCCGCCGGAGATGCAAGGGCGAGGACAACGCCGGACGCCAGAAGAGTCAGGCGGTGCGCCATGCCTGCGCCAGGCGGGAGGAGAGGTCGAGCCGCCCGGCGGCCGCCCCAGCATCGCCCGCAGGCAGCTTGATGTTGACCACCTTGCCGGTGCCGAGGAAGACGTCACCGCGGCGGTTGAAGGCGATCCAGTCGATCCGCGTGCGGTGCACGGGGATGACCACCGAGGCGCCCTTCGCGATCACGAGGCTGCCGTCGGGGCGGTCCTCGCGGAAGGAGCCGTAGAGGAACCGGATCTTGAAGTCGGCCGGGTTGGTGACCCGCAGCTTGCCGGGCTTGCTCGCGATCTTCTTGACCGTGATGTTCGGCGCCTCGGCCACCGTGATCGTGATCGTGCCGGCGGTCAGGTAGCTGAAGTCGCAGGCGTAGTAGGTGAACGTGTAGGTGCCCGGCTTGGTGCTGGGCCGGGAGAAGACCGCCCAGTCGTTGCCCTGGAAGTCGGTCTCGAGGCCCTTGTACTGCTCGGTGCCGAGCCGGCAGATCGCCAGCTCGTCGTTGTCCGGGTCGGAGTCGTTGTTGACCGGCTGGAGGAAGACCGCGTTGCCCGGGTACATCGTCCCCGAGTCGGGGGTCGTCACCGGCGGGCTGCCGGTTGCCGCTTGGGCGACGGGGATGGCGGCGAGGCCGGTCACGAGGCTGAGTCCGAGGGCTGCCAGTGCGCCGAGGGCGCCGCGTCGTCGCGTCATGAGCCGGACCCTACGGCTTGGAACTGTCGACGTCACCCGTCCCACGCCGACGTGGCGTGTCAGGCCTTCGAGGTCAGTGCCGCACGGCGCCAGCGCCCGGCCAGAGCGGCTCCGAGCAGCAGCCCTGCGACGGTCGGGAAGACAGCGAACGAGACGACGGACAGCCCGAACGTGGTGTTGTCCCACATCTCCGGCACGTCGTCGAGCCGGCGCACGAACGAGCCGAAGTCGAGGAAGACCCACACTGTCGGCGCCACCCCGAGCACCAGCCCGGCCAGCAGCGGCCCCAGCCCGGAGATCCGGCCCGCCGCGGCAGCGATGAGCAGGCACAGACCCGCGGCACCCAGGGCGATCATCGTGCGGTCGGGCAGCGCACCGTCGAGAAGGTTCACCTGCGCGGAGATGTTGGCGCGGTGGAAGCCGAAGTCGAGAGCCGCGTAGCCGCCCAGCACGGCCAGGAACGAGAGCAGCATGCTGGCGAGATGCCGGTTGGTGCCGAGCCCGCGGCTCTGGCGGACCACGACCGGCTCCGGGTCGCGCTGCTCGGGGACCCGCTCCTCGTCGAGGGGATGACGCTGCGGCTCCGTGGTTGCGTCGGTGTCACGGTCCATGGCTGCCTCCATGACCCGAAACTACGCCGCCGCGGGCGCCGGATGCGGCTAGTGTCGCGTGTCGGGAGTGTTCATTCGGTTGGCGTGCTCAGCGTGGGTGCGTCGCAAGGCGCCGGAGCGAAAGCGCTGTAGGTCCATCATCGAGCGACGGCAACGCCGCGAGGTGCGTGCGATGTGTGCGCGAAGCGCACGAAGACTTCCGACACGCGGCACTAGTGTGCCGGCGACACGCTCGACATGTTGAAGTCCGGAATCCGCAGCGCCGGCATCGCCGTA
Organism: uncultured Actinomycetota bacterium; assembly: GCA_963817125.1. Taxonomy (GTDB): domain Bacteria; phylum Actinomycetota; class Actinomycetes; order Propionibacteriales; family Nocardioidaceae; genus Nocardioides. The sequence goes on along the minus strand of CAWFNB010000011.1, from coordinate 255,624 downwards.
CGCGAGAAGTAGTCGTCGCCCCACTCGCGGCTGAACGTCGGCACCGTCGACGAGGCGGCCGCGAACCTTCGCAGGAGGTCGATCGGGCTCTCGTTCCAGCGGAAGTTGTTGACTGCGGCGGTGATCTCGCCGTTCTCCACGAGGTAGACGCCGTCGCGGGTCAACCCGGTGAGGAGCAGGGTCTGCGGGTCGACGACACGGATGTACCAGAGGCAGGTCAGCAGCAGGCCGCGCTCGGTGCCGGCCACCAGCTCCTCGACCGCACCGTGTCCGCCGTCCACCTCGAGAACCAGGTTGTCGACCGCCGGGGTCACCGACTGCTTGGTCATCGCGGCGGTGTGCCTGGTCTGGCGAAGCGAGGTGAGCTCGCCGCTGCGGATCCAGTCCGTGCGGCCGAGCTCGAGACCGTTGTCGAAGACCGAGGTCTCGTTGGTGGAGGCGGCCGCGACGGTGAACGGCGCGCACTGCAGCCCGGCGTAGGCAGGGTCGGAGTAGAGGGTGACCTCCGGCCGGACGATCTGCTCACCGATCCGGGTGCCGACGCCGTGCCGGCTGAACACCGACTGGCCCTCCCACGCGACCCGGGCGCCGGCCGCCCAGTAGGCGTCGACCATGAGGTCGGCGAGAGCGGTCGGGGGCAGGATCGTGTCGTAGCGGCCGGCCTCGAGGTCGACCCGGTGGCGGCCCCACGCCAGCCGTTGGGCAAGCGTCTCCTCGGCGGCCAGCGGGTCGACGTCGGTGAAGTCGCGGGTGGCGGTGCCCACCCATGCGCTGTTGGTCAGGTCGGCGGTCTTGCCGGTGCAGGCGAAGTGGCCGGTCGGCTGCACGTGGCGCAGCCGGAGCCCGCTGGTCGACCCGAGGTACGTCGTGGTGACCTTGTGGTCCACGAAGCCGTAGAGGACGCGGCCGGACGAGCCGGCCCGGCCGAAGGCATCGCCCAGCGCGGGCGCGACGTCGTCGTACACGTGGATGTCGGTGCTGGCCGGCTCGTCGGCCCAGTCCGCGCTGATGCGGTCGCCGGCGAGGTCGGCGGCGTCCTCGGCCGGGGCGGCCGCACGAGCCGCGGCGTCAGCCGCCCGCACCAGCTCGTCGACCTCGGCCTGAGTGGTGGCGCTGCCGCTCACCGAGCCGGTGCAGATCCCGCCGGACTGGCGGACGAAGGAGACCACGCTGACATCGACGCCGTGCATGACGCCGTTGGTGGTGAGGGTGTTGTTGGCCCAGCGAAGGTTGGCGCTGGTCGAGTCGCGCACGATCACCACGCAGTCGTCGGCCATCGAGGCAGCGACGGCGTGCTCCACCAGCGACTGCGGGCTGATGCCGTGGGGGCTCATCGTCCGGCCTCCTGGGTGGTGTTGAGGATCCGGACGTCGCGGAACAGCGCGCTCGGACAGCCGTGGCTGACCGGCGCGACCTGGCCGGGCTGGGCCTTCCCGCAGTTGGAGGCGCCGCCGAGCTCCCAGGTCTGCCGGCCGCCGACGGCCTCCATCGCACCCCAGAAGTCGGTGGTGGTCGCCTGGTAGGCCACGTCGCGGACCTGTCCGGTGAGCTCGCCGTTGGTGATCCGGTAGAACCGCTGGCCGGTGAACTGGAAGTTGAACCGCTGCATGTCGATCGACCAGGAGCGGTCGCCGACGACGTACAGCCCGTGCTGGACCCTGCTGATCAGCTCCTCGGTGCTCGGTCCGTCCTCGGCCGGCTGCAAGGAGACGTTGGCCATCCGCTGGATCGGGATGTGCCCCGAGGAGTCCGCGAACGCGCAGCCGTTGGAGCGGCCACCGTTGAGTTCTGGCTTCATGTGCCCCATCGGTCGGTCGAGCTGGTAGCCGACCAGGACGCCGTTGCGCACGATGTCCCAGCTCTGGGTCTGCACGCCCTCGTCGTCGTACCCGATCGTGGCGAGGCCGTGCTCGACGGTCCGGTCGCCGGTGACGTTCATGATGTTCGAGCCGTACTGGAGGGTGTTGAGCTTGTCGTAGGTCGCGAACGACGTGCCGGCGTAGTTGGCCTCGTAGCCGAGCGCCCGGTCCAGCTCGGTGGCGTGGCCGATGGACTCGTGGATGGTCAGCCACAGGTTGGACGGGTGGATGACGAGGTCGTGGCGGCCCGCTTCGATGGTGGGTGCCTTGAGCTTCTCGGCCAGCAGCTCGGGCAGCTCGTCGAGCTCGGTGTCCCAGTCGTGGAGGCCGCCGGTGAGGTACTCCCACCCGCGGCCGACCGGGTGGGCGATGGTGCGCATGGAGTCGAAGGTGTCGGCGCCCGCACCCATCGCCTCGACCCGCGGGTCGACGCGGACCCGCTGCTGGGTCGTCACCGTGCCGGCCAGATCGGCGTAGTACTTGTTCTCCTGCACCTGGCCGACGGCGGCGGTCGCGTGGTCCACCGCGGCCCCCCGACGCAACCGTTCGGTCCAGTCGACGAGCAGCGCGGCCTTCTCCGCGGTCGGGAGCTCGAACGGGTTGACGTCGTACGACGAGACCCAGACGACGTCGGCGTAGACCGGCTCTGGCGCGATCTCGACCGGTGTGCTGGTCATCTCCGCGGCCACCTCGGCGACCGAGATCGCGGTCTCGGCCACCCGCAGCGCCTCGTCACGGGTCAGCACCACCCCCGACGCGAACCCCCACGAGCCGCGGTGGATCACGCGAACCGCGAACCCCACGTCGTCGGCGTCCATCGCGGTCTGGAGCACGCCGTCGCGCACGCCCAGGTGCTGGCGGCGGATCCGCTCGAAGCGGAAGTCGGCGTGGGCGGCTCCCAGCTCCTGGGCCCGGCCGAGGGCGACCGCGCCGAGCTCGCGGTATGGGAGGGCGGTGAACGACGGGTCGAGGTCGGGCACGGCGTTCACTCTAGGGTGGGGCCGTGTCCGCTCCCGCATGGCTCGGCATCGGTGCCCAACGCAGCGGGACCACCTGGTTCACCGACCTGCTGACCCAGCACCCCCAGGTCGGCCTCGGCACCAACGGGAAGAAGGAGCAGCACCTGCTGCACAAGGTGGCCGACGGGGTGGTCCCGGCAACGGAGTACCTCGACCTGTTCCCGGACGACGGCGTACGCCGGGGGGAGTGGACGCCGCAGTACCTGCGGCACGCCTCGGCCCCGGCCGCCGCAGCCCGGCTGGTGCCGAACGCACCCGTCCTGGTGCTGCTCCGCGACCCGGTCGAACGGTTCCGCTCCGCGATGCGGCTGGCGGCGACCCGGGCAGCGCGCCGGCAACCCGTCGCCGTGGCCCTACCCGGTGCCGATCACGATGCAGACCTTCACCGGGTTCTACGCCGACCAGCTGGCCGCGTGGGCGGCCGCGGTCGGTCGGGAGCGCATGGTCGTCATGGTCTACGAGCAGGTGCGCCGCGACCCGCAGCCCGCCGTCGACGAGGTCTGGCGCCGGCTCGGCCTGTCGCCGGTGCCGCTCGCCCGGGTCGACGAGGCCTCGGGCTCCAGCAGCCGCGCCGACTGGGACTGGCCCGACGGGCTCCGTGAGTCGCTCCAGGTGATGTATCGGCCGCAGCTGGCCCGACTCCAGGACGACTGGGGCCTCGACCTCAGCGACTGGACCTCCCTGACCTGACGCTGACCCGGGACTTCGTGTCGCTGAAAGTACGTCGACCCGGGCAGTCCTGACCGATGTGTGGGCGATCGGCGACGCGCGCCGCTGCCAATGGCCGCGGGCACGCGCGCGTCGAACGGGCCCAGGCTCACCGCCCAGAGTTCGTGGGTCGGTTAGGTCATACGAATTGTGGACCCGTCCGCTCGATCCGTATCACCTAACCCGGGCGGGTGTCGGTCGGCTCCGCGCGCGGCCGCCCACACATGAGTCAGGAGTACCGGACCCGGGACCTTGTGTCGGTGGCAGGTGACAGAAACTCCCGGGTCAGCGTTCTGCGCGACAGAAACTCCCGGGTCAGCGCGGGGGGACCAGGCCGCGGGCGGTCCATGTCCAGGCGGTCATCTCGAACCGGCCGTCGGGCAGCCTTGAGCGACACAGCTCTCGCAGGTCGACCACCTGTTCGGCGGTCCTCGTGGCGAGGTAGTCACCGACCGTGCCGGCGGGCTCCTCGTACGGCGCCCACCAGTCCTCGAACGACGCCAGCGAGATCGTCACTGACAGCTCGCCGTCCTCGACGGCCTCGAGCCCGGCCTCGCCGAACAGCCGGGCCAGGTCGCCCTCGGCAGACCCCGCGGACCACCGCTCGGTGACCGCATCGGGGTCGAGCTCGCTCACGGCCGACCAGAACGGCGACAGGGGACCGCGCCCGCCACGGTGGTCCCACACGCACGCGGCCACCGCGCCGCCCGGCCGGGTCACGCGGGCCATCTCGGCCAGCCCCCGCGCCGGGTCGGCCATGAAATGCACGACGAGCTGCGCATACGCCGCGTCGTAGGCGTGGTCGGCGTAGGGCAGGGACTCCGCCGAGCCCTCGCGTACGTCGACCTCGGGCAGCCGCTCTCGCGCAGCGGCCACGAAGCCCGGCGAGGGGTCGATCGCGTCGACCCGGTCGGGCCCGAGCCGCTGCACCAGCTCGGCGGTCAGGACGCCCGGACCACACCCGACGTCGAGGACCCGGCCACCGTCGGGGACGTCGACCAGGTCGGCGAACAGCGGGGCGAGTGGCTCGGAGAAGCGCCCCATGAACCGGGCGTAGGAGTCGGCGTTCCCGAAGGCCACAGCCCAGACTCTAGGACAACCTAAGCCTGGCGGCGCTCATCGTCGGACCAGAGCTGCTGGGCGTCGGCCTCGACCAGCTCGGCGATGTCGGGGACGGGCCGGCCATCCAGCTCGGGAGCCTGGAGCTGCCGCACCGGGGCCTCGATGGGTTGGGCGGGGGCGAGCTCGACCTCGCTGACCTGCAGGTCACGGAAGCGGCGGGCCGAGACCATCACGCGGGTCTCGACGGTTCCGATCGTCTCGTTGTAGGCGGTGACGGTCGAGGCCAGCCGCTTGCCGAGGGTGTCGAAGCTGGCGCCCATCTTGCTGAGCCGCTCGTGCAGCTCGCGGCCGAGCTTGAACACCTCGGCGGCCTTGTCGGCCAGCGCGGCCTGCTTCCAGCCGTAGGAGATGGCCCGAAGCATGCCGATCAGCGTGGTCGGGGTCGCGATCACGACGTCCTTCTTCACGGCGTACTCGTAGAGGTCGGGCATCTGGTCGAGCGCCGCGGAGAAGAACTCCTCGCTGGGCAGGAACAGCACCACGAACTCCGGCGACTCGGCGCCCTTCCAGTACTGCTTGGCGGACAGCTGGTCGACGTGGGTGCGGATGTGCCGCGCGAACGTCGTCAGGTGGGCCGACCTGTGCTCGGCGTCCTCGCTGCCGGCCGCGTCGAGGAACGCGCTCAGCGGCACCTTTGAGTCGACGAAGACGTATTTCCCGTCGGCAAGGCTGACCCGCATGTCGGGGCGCTGGGTGCGGTCGTCGGCCTGGCTGGTGACCTGGAGGTCGAAGTCGCAGCGCTCCACCATGCCGGAGAGCCGGGCGACGTTCTTGAGCGTCGTCTCGCCCCAGGAGCCGCGGACCTGCGGCTTGCGGAGCGCGGTGACCAGCGTTGCGGCCTCGCGACGCATCGCCTCGCCCGCGTCGCGCACTGTCTTGACCTGCGCGCGCATGTCCGTGGCGATCTCGACGCGTTCCTTCTCCACCTCGGTGAGCCGGGCCTGGAACTCCCTGAGGCTCGCCGTCACCGGCGCGAGGACCTGCTCGGCGGCCTGCGCGCGCTGCTGGGCGGCGACGTCGACCGCTCGCCGCTGCTGCTCGGCGACCTCGTGGGAGAGCAGGCGGAACTGCTCGACCATCGCCTGCCGACCGGTTTCGACTTCCTCTGCCCGCGAGACGGCGGCGTCACGCTGGGTCAGCGCGACCGCGACGTCGGCCTGCGCGCGGGCGGCCGCGACGCGGGCGTCGGCGAGCTCCGCATGTGTCCGGGCCAGCTCGCGCGGGTCGGCCCCTGTCGAGAGCCGTCGGCCCAGCAGGACGCCGACGCCGAGGCCGACGACCAGCGCGAGAAGCACGAGCAGCGTCGGCGTGGTCATGAAGGCATCGTGACCCACGGCACCGACAGAACTGCGCTGGCGCTCCGAGCCCCCGCAGATTCAGACGTACCGAACCGTGCGCTCCGGCGTCGTGAAGCCGTAGAGGCCGAGCCCGGCGTGACGGGCCAGGTGCACCGCAAGGCTGGTGGGCGCCCCCACGGCGACCAGCGCACCGACGCCGGCGGCCACCGCCTTCTGGACCAGCTCGAAGCCGGCCCGGCCGCTGACGACCAGGCAGGCCTCGCCGGGGGGCTGGCCGGCCACGACGCGGGCGCCGGTGACCTTGTCGACGGCGTTGTGGCGGCCGACGTCCTCGCGGACCACGAGCAGGTCGCCCGTGGCGGTGGCGAGCGCCGCCGCGTGCACGCCGCCGGTGACGTCGAAGACCGACTGCGCCTCTCGCAGCAGGCCGGGCAGCCGTCGTACGACGTCCGGCTCGGGCAGCGGACCGCTCCATCGGGCGGCGGCCGGCGCCGCCAGGGCCTCGGCGATGGTGTCCTTGCCGCACACGCCGCAGGCCGACGAGCCCGACCCGGCGTGGCGGTGGCCGGGGTCGCGGGTGGGCGGGACGTCGAGGGTGACGGTGACGACGTTGAACTCCTGGTCCGGGGTGAGGTCGACGTCGGTGCAGTAGGCGATCGTGCGCGGTGGCGCAGAGACCAGCCCCTCGTGGACCAGCCAGCCGGCGGCCAGCTCGAAGTCGTTGCCCGGGGTGCGCATGGTCACCCAGACCCGGCGCGGCGCCGACTCGGGCCAGGCCAGCCGGATCTCGAGGGGCTCCTCGGTGGCCAGCCGGTCCTCGTGCAGGCGTTCGCCGTCGGGGCCCAGCTCGTGCACGCGGGTCCGAACCGTCGGTCCGGGGCGGCGGGCCCTCGAGGAAGACACCGTCATGAGCGTGGGTGGGCCTCGAGCACCGCGAGCTTGCGCTCCAACGTGTCCGCCTCGTCGACGAGCCGGCGCCGGATGGACAGGTCGAGGTCGCCGTCGGCGATCAGTGCCTCCGCACGAGCCAGGGTCGTCCGGGTCAGCGAGGTCCGCGGGAAGAAGTGCTCCGCGGCATCGGCGAGCACCCACCCGCTGCGCACCTGGACGGTCTCGGGCAGGTCGGCGAAGTAGCGCTCGACGTACGGCTCGGTGAGCTCCTCCTGGCCGCCCGGCCACATGCCCAGACCGGCAGCCTCGAGCTGGTAGTTCGGCAGGTCGGTCTCCCCGGTGAAGCACGACCAGGCCCACGCCTTGGCGTCGGCGCTGGGCTGGGATGCGCGCGCGCGCGAGTGGTGGACCCGGGCCGCCCCGGTGGGCTCGGCCTCGAGATGGCGGTCGAGCTCGGGGAGGTCCACGACACCGAGGGTCGAGAGGCGGACGAGCACCCGCCAGCGCAGGTCGACGTCGAGGCCCCCTCCGTTCGACACTGCGCCGTGGGGCAGGCCGGACCGGTCGAGCCAGCCGCGCAGCAGCTCGACGTCGGAGCAGGTGGCGATCGCGGCGCGGAACGCAGCCAGCTGCGCCTCGGAGGTGGGTGCGGCGCCGTCGAGCTTGGCGCGCGCCGCGGCGTGCAGCTGGGCCAGCGCGGACTGCGGGTCGGGCTGGAGCGGCACCACCCAGCCGTAGAGCCAGGCCATCGTGCGGCGCCGGGTGTCCTCGGTGTCCTCGATGGGGAGGCTGGCCACGGCGAGCTCCAGTACGTCGACCGGGTCGACCGCAGCGTTGTGCAGGGCACTGCGGACGTTGTTCCAGACCCCGGCCCGCAGCAGTGGGTCCTCGATGCGGGGGAGCAGCTGCTCGAGGGCGTCCATCGTGACCTTGTCAGGCATGAGCAGTGCCCACGTGTCGTTGTACGGGTCGAGCAGCACCGGCCGGTCACCGGCGTCGAACGGCGTCTCCGGCGCGTCGATCTCCAGCACGCGGTCGGTCCAGGTGCCCTGGTCCGCCACCGCCGCGCGGATCCGGTGCGGCCGGTCGGCGGGGTGCTCCGGCGGCGGCGTACGACGGATCACGCCCGCGGCGCGGTCGAGCGCAAGCGTGTCCGGGCCGGCGGTGCGGAGCCAGTTGTCGGTGAACCCCGACAGGTCACCGGCCCCGGCGCGCTCCCAGCTCGCGAACAGGTCGTGCATGGTGGCGTTGCCGAACCGGTGCTGCTCGAAGTGGTCGATGACGCCGTTGAAGAACACGTCGTCGCCGAGGGTCGCGTTGAGCTGCCGCAGGATCGCGCACCCCTTGGCGTAGGAGATGCCGTCGAAGTCCTGGAGCGCGGCGGACGCGTCGACGGCGCCGTTCCCCGCGACGGGATGGGTGCTCGGCCGCTGGTCGGCGACCAGCCCCCACTGCCGACGCGCATAGCTGTCATCGACCCAGACCTCGGTGTACTCGGTCACGTCGGCGGTGACCCGGTTGCCCATGTACTCGGCGAAGGACTCGTTGAGCCACAGGTCGTCCCACCAGGCCGGCGTGACGATGTTGCCGAACCACTGGTGCGCCATCTCGTGGGCGAGCGTGCTGGCGCGAGCGATGCGCAGGCCTCGGGTGACCCGGCTGCTGAAGATCAGCGGGTCCCGGAAGGTGACACAGCCCGGGTTCTCCATCGCGCCGGCGTTGAACTCGGGGACGAAGGCCTGGTGGTAGTCGCCGAACGGGTAGCGGATCCCGAACAGCCGGTGGAGCTCGTCGAAGCTCTGCCTGGTGAGCGTGAACAGCTCGTCCGCGTCCTTGTCGAGATCCGCAGCCAGGCTGGCTCGGGCGCTGAGACCGAGCGGGATGCCGTCGTGCTCGTCGCGGAGCACGTGCCACGGGCCGGCCACGATGGTGACGAAGTACGTCGACAGCGGCTGGCTCTGCTGGAACTCCCAGACTCCTGGCTCGACCTGCTCTCCCGGGGAGTTGCCGATGACGATCCAGTCATGCGGCGCCCGGACGTGGAAGGTGTAGGGCGCCTTGAGATCGGGCTGGTCGAAGCAGGCGAAGATGGTGGGCGCCGCGTCCATGAAGCACATGCCGTAGACGTAGCTCTTGCCGTCGGCCGGGTCCACGCTGCGGTGCAGCCCCTCGCCGTCGTTGCGGAACGGCATCGTGGCCTCGACCACGAGCTCGTGCTCGACCCTCGGTCAGCGCCAGCGGGAACCGGCCGCGCTCGAGCAGGTCCGGGTCCAGTGGCCGCCCGTCCAGCCGCACCGTGTCGACGGCGACCGGCTTGAGGTCCAGGAACGTGGTGCCGGATCCGCTGGTGAAGCGGATCGTCGTGACCGAGCCGAAGGTCGCGTCGTCGGAGGCCAGGTCGAGGACCACGTCGTACGAGTCGAGGTCGAGCAGGGCGCGTCGGGCCAGCGCCTCGGTGTGCTGGAGGGACGCAGTCGGCTGGGGCACCAGCCCAGCCTATTCCCGCCAATTCAACCCAGCCCGGCTCTGGCTGCCGGGCCGGTCCGGACGTAGACTCGTGGCACCCACGAGGGGGCGGGCCTGACCGGATCCGGTCGGCCCGCCCGTGACATTTCGGGCCAGCTGCGCCCCCGAAGGCATGGCCCCAGGTGGTGTCGGAGATCACCACTGTCGCGAGTTGGGTAGCAGTGCTACCCGGCAGTACGATGTAAGAGTCGCAACCGCGATCCACTGGTTACACACCACATCGTCGAACCGCCTCTGGAAGCCCGGAGGACGAAGGGAATGAGCCTCCATGTCCGCGCAGTTGTACCTGGCCCGCTTGATCGACGAGGGGCGGCGCGATCGCGGACCGAACTCCCCCAGGTGGCGAAGCGAGCGGCTCACGGACCGGCAGCAGCGGCGGATCCGCCGCGCCTTCGAAGACCGCAAGCGCTGAGACCACCGCCGGAGCCGCACCCCCGAGCGGCCCGGTGGTTTGGGACGGCACCTCCCCACGTAGGTGGCCAGCCTCCCAGCGACGGACCCCGAGCCTGCTGGCTCGGGGTCCGTCGTGGTTGCGGGGGAAGGGATCCCGCACTCCCCACGCAAGTCGGTCGACCGCCCAGGTTCAAGGGCGGCGGCGTGTCGGGCGTGTCGCCCGGCTCTGGCAGGCTGGCGCCATGTCAGCCGCGCAGACACCACCCGAGCTCGGTCCGGAGACCCGGCGCAGCGTCGACCTCAGCCAGATGGGCGCGCATCGCTTCAAGGCCACCAATCGCCGTGGGGGAGTGCTCCCGATCGGTTCCGGCGAGGACCCCGACTTCACGCCGGTCGAGCTGCTGCTTGCCGCGCTGGCCGGCTGCGGTGCCGTCGACCTCGACCTGATCGTCGGCAAGCGCGCGCCGTTCGAGACCTTCGCGGCGCGCGCCGAGGGTCACAAGGTGCGCGACGAGCAGGGCACTCACATGGTGCAGCTGGCGGTGACCTTCGATGTCACCTTCCCCGCGGGTGAGGGTGGCGACAAGGCCCGCGAGGTGCTGCCGCGCACCCTGCAACAGATCCAGGACCGGCTCTGCACCGTCGGCCGGACCGTCGCCATCGGCGAGCCCGTGGCGTACGTCGCCGGCGCGCTGGACCCGCCGCCCCCAGTGCTCAGCCCCGGCCCCGATCCGACCGGTCTCCACCCCACGCACCCTTCGGACGGATGACCACTCAGCCCTGGCGGGAGGTCCCGCGCCAGGACGGTCGGCACTTCGTGGTCACCGGCGCCAGCGGCGGCATCGGCCTGGAGACCGCCAAGACCCTGGCCGAGCGCGGCGCACACGTCGTCCTGGCCGTCCGCAACCTCGACAAGGGGCGCGCCGCGATGGCCCGGATGGACGGTGATGTCGAGCTCGGACTGCTCGACGTGGCCGACCTCTCCTCGGTGCGTGCCTTCGCCGAGTCCGTGGGCGACGTGGACGTTCTGATCAACAACGCCGGAGTGCTGGCACTGCCGCTCGGCCGGTCGCCGGACGGCGTCGAGCTGCACCTGGCGACCAACCACCTCGGACACTTCGCGCTCACCAACCTGCTGCTGCCGCGGCTCACCGACCGGGTGGTCGTCGTCGGCTCGCCCTCGCACCGCCACGGAGTGCTGGATCTCGCCGACCTCGACTGGACCCGGCGTCCCTACAAGCCCTATGCGGCGTACGCCGACTCGAAGCTGGCGAACCTGCTGTTCATGTCCGATCTGCAGCGCCGGCTCACTGCGGCAGGCTCGACGCTGCGGGTCACCGGCGCACACCCGGGCTCGACGGCCACCGACATCACCGCCAACACCGGCAACAGGCTCAAGACGTGGGTGGGCGGCTTCGGCCAGCGGCTGGTCGGGATGGCGGCGTGGCAGGGCGCGCTTCCGACTCTCTACGCCGCGACGATGGACGTCCCGGGCAACACCTACGTGGGCCCGCACCGGGTCCGCGAGCTGAACGGCTGGCCGACCGGAGTCGGCCGCAGCCAGCGGGCGCTGGACCCCGACCTGGCCAAGGCGCTGTGGGCCGAGTCGGAGCGGCTGAGCGGGGTGACGTTTCCGTTCTAGGGGGGTGCTGAATCCCCGGCCGCCCGGGGAAACTGGACCCGGACGGCCGTTGCAACGCCCTTCCGGAGCCAGGAACCCCGGGCGCCCGGGGATTCAGCGGCAGGCGGCGCCTCTCAGTTGAACGTGACGCCCTCGATCTCGACCTCTTCTTTGGGCGCCGTCATGCCGGTGTCGGTCTGGACGACGCCCTGCGCGGCCAGGTCCGTGATGGCCTGGACGGTCGCGTCGTCGACGTGGCCGAAGACGGTGTAGTCGGGGGGTAGCGGCGAGTCGTCGAACACGATGAAGAACTGAGAGCCATTGGTGTCCGGTCCCCGGTTGGCCATGGCCAGCACGCCCGCCGTGTAGGTCTCCGAGCCGTCGGTCTCGTCGGCGTAGGTGTAACCCGGGCCGCCGCTGCCGGTCCCGGTCGGGTCACCGCACTGGAGCACCGCGATGCCCCCGGTGTCGAGCGTGACCAGGCGGTGGCAGTGGGAAGGCTGGAAGTAGTTCTGCTGAGCCAGCGAGATGAACGAGCTCACGGTGCACGGCGCCCTGTCGGCGTCGAGAGTGAACGTCATGTCGCCGAGCGAGGTCTGGACCGTGGCCGTCACCTCGCCACCGACGGTCGGCTTGGTCGGGGGCGGGTCGACCTCCTTCGCGGCCGGGATGTCGTTGTCGCCCGGGTATTCGCAGGTGACGTCGGGCGCGGGCCCGGAGCCGGTCACGGGTGCGACACTGGTCGTCGCGGTGGACTCACCGCCGTCGCTGCCGGGGTCCTTCGCGCTGTCATCCCCGTCGTCGCCGCACCCGGCCAGGGCGGCGGTGCAGACCAGGAGCAGCACGGGCAGCAGGCGCTTGGGCATGCGCCCGATCGTAAAGGGGGCCGTCAGCCGTTTCGCCCCCGGGCGGCGACCGGCCAGGGCCGCAGCCCACCGAACTCCTCCACCCACAGGTCGTCGGCAAGGTTGACCGCGGCGCAGCAGTGGTTGGGTACGACGTCGACCTGGCTGCCCACGCGGGGGAGGGGAGCCCTCTGGAGGTCGACCACGGCGTGGTGCTCCGAGAGCTGCACGATGCGCGCGTCCGGGTGGTCCAGCAGGCGACCGAAGCCGCTGCTGAACGGCGCCCGGTCGGCGCCCAGGGCCTTGCTGCCGGCGTCGAGCACGGCACGGCCGGCGGCGTGGCTGACCACGGTGGCCCGACAGGTCAGGGCCAGGGAGTCCGGCGGCATCGTGCCGAGCTCCCACTGCTGGGCGTCGCCGAAGACGTAGACACCCGGTCGCGCCTCGTTGACGACGCCGGTGTCGAGGTGGCCCCAGCTCGGGGTGGAACCGCCGCTGACCACGGACACCTCGAGCCCCTCGGCGAGCATCGCGTCCCGCGCCGTCGCCAGCGCCCGGGACTCGTCCTCGGCCGCGGCCGCCATGCCGTCGGGCGCATAGCTGTGACCGGGGAAGGTGAAGACCCCACGCACCCGCAGCCCGGACCGCGCAGCGGCGACGCCCACCTGGCCGGCCTCCTCGGGCGCGCATCCGGTCCGGTGCTGGCCACTGTCGACCTCGACGACCACCTCGACGCCGTGCGGCGCCAGCAGCCGGCCCGCCCGGGCCGCGCCCTCGACCGAGTCGACCCCGATCGCGACGCTGCAGCGCTCCGCGAGGTCGCGAAGCCGCTCCGCTGCGTGCCCGTCCACATACACCGGGAAAGCGACGAAGAGGTCCGGGCAGCTGTGCCGCGCGAAGATCTCAGCCTCGCCCAGGCTCGCCACGGTCAGCCCGACCGCTCCGGACCCGAGCTGGAGCCGGGCGATCTCCGGTGACTTGTGGGTCTTGGCGTGCGGCCGCAGGGAGACCCGGTTGCCGCTGGCCCACTCCGCGGCGCTGCGGACGTTGCGGCGGAGCCGATCGAGGTCGACGCGGAGGTACGGCGTCGTCGGCGTGGCCGTCAGAACTCCTCGTGGGTCTCGGGGTCGCCGCCGAACAGCCGTCCGTCCGGCCGGGCCAAGGCGGTGATCGCTGCGACCTCATCGTCGGTGAGCTCGAAACCGTCGAGGTCGAGGTTCTCGCGCTGTCGCGACGGTGTCGCCGACTTGGGGATCGGCAGGTTGCCGAGCTGGAGCTGCCAGCGCAGGATCACCTGGCCGGGGCTGACACCGTGTGCCTCCGCGGCCGCGACGACTGGCGCGTCGCCGAACGGCGCCTGCCGTTTGCCCAGCGGGCTCCAGGACTCGGTCACGATGCCGAGGTCGTCGTCGACGCGCCGCATCTCGGGCTGTGGGAAGTAGGGGTGCAGCTCGATCTGGTTGAGGACCGGGGTCACACCGGTCTCGTCGATGAGCCGGCGCAGGTGGTCCTCGGTGAAGTTCGAGACACCGGGGGACCGGACCAGGCCGTCGTCCCGCAGCTGAACCAGCGCGCGCCAGGCCTCGGGGTACTTCTCCTGCTTCGGGTTCGGCCAGTGGATGAGGTGCACGTCGATCCGGTCCAGCCCGAGCCGGTCGAGCGACTCGCGGGTGCTCGTGATCGCGTCGTCGTACCCGTGGTGGCGGCCGGGGATCTTGCTGGTCACCACGATCTCGTCGCGGGGTACGTCGGAGCGCCGGATCGCCTCGCCGACCTCGACCTCGTTGCCGTAGTTCACCGCAGTGTCGATCAGCCGGTAGCCGTTCTCGAGCGCCCTCATCACCACCTCGACGGCATCATCGCCGCGCAGACCGGCCGTGCCGAAGCCAACCGGGGGGATCGAGGTGCCGTCGTTGAGCTCACGAGGGGAGAGGGCCATGCCGCCACGGTATCCAGCCCTCGATGACGGTCGCGTGACCCGTCTCGCGCCGGACTGCGCAGACCTGCCCATGCACAATCGGCGTCGTGAACGTGGATTCGGTGCTCGACGAGATCCAGACCAAGATCGGCCCTTCCCTCGGCAAAGGGACCGTGGCCAGCTACATACCGAGCTTGGCGATCGTGGATCCTTCGCAGTTCGGCATGGCTGTTGCGATGAATGACGGTCAGGTCCACGCAGTCGGAGACTGCGATGTCTCGTTCTCCGTCCAGAGCATCTCGAAGGTCTTCAGCCTTGCACTGGTGATGGCCCACGAGGGCGACCAGATCTGGCGACGGGTATCTCGGGAGCCGTCGGGGAATCCGTTCAACTCCCTGCTCCAGCTGGATCAGGAGTCAGGCCGGCCCAGAAACCCATTCATCAATGCGGGGGCACTGGTGGTGACCGATCGCCTGCACATGGTGACCGGCGATGCCTCCTCCGCGATCCGAGATCTGGTCCGGCGCGGCTCTGGCCATCCAGACATCGACGGTGACCCCAGCGTGGCCCGGTCGGAGAGCGAGCATGGTCATCGGATCGCCGCCATGGCTCACTTGCTTGCCAGCTACGACAACCTGGACTGCCCCGTGGAGACCGTGCTGCGCGAGTACTTCTGGCAATGCTCCCTGTCGATGAGCTGCCGGCAGCTCGCGTTGGCCGCGAACTTCCTCTCCCGGAATGGTGCTCGCGCCGACGGCAGCCGTTTCCTCAGTGGGAGCGAGACGAAGCGCATCAACGCGATCATGCTCACCTGCGGTACCTACGATGCTGCGGGTGAGTTCGCCTACCGGGTTGGGCTGCCGGGAAAGAGTGGCGTCGGTGGCGGCATCCTGGCTGTGATTCCCAACCGCTGCACGATCTGTGTCTGGAGCCCTGGCCTCGGAGCCTCGGGGAACTCCGTGGCAGGTGTGGCCGCACTCGACATGTTCACGACTCTCACAGGATGGTCGATCTTCTAGGGACGGTCAGGGCCTCACGACAGCACGTCCGCGGCCTGCACCGCGCCGTGCTCGTCCTGGATCGCGTCGGCGAGCTTCTTCACGTCCTCGTCCGGTACGTCGACGCCGGTTTCCCCGAACCCGTCGCGCAGCTCCTTCTCCACGGTTCCCTCAGGGGCACCGTCCTGCCAGGACGTGACGCGGTCCACGACCGCCTGGATGGCCTCGAGCTCCTCGCTGCTTCGTGGGGTGGTCATGGGCCGGCAGTACCCACGCCCCTCGCTGGCTAGTCTCGGTCGCATGCGGCTCGGAGTGCACTACGCGAACTTCACCCACCCCGACTGGGAGCACCGGCTCACCGAACGGCTCACCGAGACCGCGCGCGTCGCCGACGAAGGTGGGGCGGCGCAGTTCACCGTGATGGACCACTGGTTCCAGATGGAGGTGCTGGGCGGGCCGCCGGAGCCGATGCTCGAGGGCTACACCACCCTCGGCTACCTGGCCGCGGTGACCCGGAACCTGCGCCTCAGCCTGCTGGTCACCGGCGTGACGTACCGCCACCCGGGGCTGCTCGCCAAGACCGTCACCACCCTCGACGTGCTCTCCGGCGGCCGCGCGATGCTCGGCATCGGCGCGGCGTGGTACGAGCGCGAGCACGACGGTCTCGGCGTCCCGTTCCCGGCGATGAGCGAGCGGTTCGAGCGGCTGGAGGAGACCCTTCAGGTGGTGCGGCAGATGTGGAGCGACGACGACGGCCGCTTCGACGGGAAGCACTACCAGCTCGCCGAGACCGTGTGCGTGCCACCGCCGGTGCAGCAGCCGCGACCGCCCATCATGATCGGCGGCAGCGGGGAGCGGAAGACGCTGCGGTTCGTCGCCAAGTACGCCGACGCCTGCAACCTCTTCGGCGGCGACCCGGGGGCGGTCGAGCACAAGCTGGCAGTGCTGCGCGACCACTGCGAGAGCGTGGGGTCCGACTACGACGCCATCGAGAAGACGATGATCGTGAACGCCGACCCGACCGCGGACCCGGACGGCTTCCTGTCCTCCATGGAGCCCTACGCCGCCCTCGGCATCTCCATGATCACCGTGATGCCCTCCGGTGACGACGCGGTGGCCTGGACGACCGCGATGTGCGAGGACGTGGTGCCGCGCCTGGCCGAGCTCTGAGAGGTCACGCACCCGAGGAGGCGAGCCGGTCCGCCACGGCTGGCCCGAGCGATCGGGGGACTGGGTTGGACGTTGCTGACAGAAGACGTGGAGCGAACGGCCCTCAGTCGACCAGCTCGCCGTAGCGGCGTCCGGCGCCGAACCGGTTGCTGGCCCTCAGTACGACAAGGATCTTTGCCACCTCTGATCGGACGGTTCGCACGCTGAGGGACATGGTGTGCGCAACTTCCTCGTCGGTGGCACCTCCGTCGAGCAGCTCGGCGACCAGACGCTGTCGTTCCGTCAGGACGCCCCGGATCTCGCTTTCGGCGGCATGGGAGGCGCGCTGCCTCTCGAGGTAGTCGGCGGCAGGCAAGGCCGTCGAGCGCACTTGGTGGACGTAGCGCAACGCCGCGCTGAGCACCTCGTGGTCTTCCGTCAGGAGGACGGTGGTCTCTCCATCGCGGACGGGGCCGTCAAGCATCACCACGGCTCGATCCAGGATCTTCACCTGCACGGGCCCGTAGCAGCAGTAGTAGGGCATGTCGTCCGCTGCGGCGAGGAACTCCAGCATCGAACGGGTCATCGCCCTGGTCTCGAAGAGGCTCACCATCGTGACGCCATCGCGCACCATGCGCCGGTTGACCTTGTGACCCGGCAGGAACTGCTCGAGGGTCATCGATCGCTGGTTCACCGAGAGAACGTCGCGGGCCTGAGCAACCAGGGCCCTCACGCGCTGCTGCAACTGCTCGTTCGAGTCGGGCTCCAGAAGTCGGTCGCCGTCGATCCCCTCGCGCAGCCGTCGGGCGCGGGCCATCTGGAGCGCCAGTGCGGCCTCCTCGAGCCGCTGTCTTGGCCCGGGGCTCAGGTCCCGGCTGATTGCTTCTAGCGGCATGCCTCTCCTCAGGCCAACCAGGTCAGCGGCGCGCGGCCGCACGACGGCGCGGTGAGGAAGTCTCTCATCCGGCAGAGTCGGGGGCTTTTGGCGGTCTATACATCTGTTCGGCTTCTGGCAACCCCCACATCATCGGCAGCCGGTCGGACACGTTCTACTACGACGCGCTCGATCCGCGGTGGCCGAGTCAGAGGCAGGGTCGGTCCTCATGGGCGAGCGTCTTGCGACTCGCTGATTGAGCGAGCCGCGCTCAGGACCCGCCGGGGCCGAGCCGGTCGACGGCGGCCCGCACCCGCGCGGCGCGGGTCTGCGGATCGCGAGCGGTGACCAGGTCGAGCACGACGGCGTACTGATCGGTCCGGCTCAGCGCGTCGTATGCCGTGGCTGCCCGTGGCGCCGCGCCGAGGGCGGCGCGCAGGTCGTCGGGCACGGTGAACTCCTTCTGCGAGACGTACGCCGCCGCCCACCGGCCGTCCCCCTTTGCGGCCTCGACCTCGGCCAGCCCCGGTGGCCGCATCCGGCCGGCCGTGGTGAGCTGCTCGACCTTGCGGACGTTGACCTGGGACCAGCGGCTGCGCGGTCGGCGCGGGACGTACTTCTGGAGATAGTGCGTATCGTCGAGGGCGCGCCGCTGCCCGGAGATCCAGCCCCAGCAGAGGCCGATGTCGACGGCGTCATCGTCGGTGAGCGACGGGATGCCGCTGGACTTCTTGGCCAGCTTGAGCCAGACGCCCGGCTGGTGGTCGTGGTGGTCGGTCAGCCAGGCGTCGAACTCGGCCGCGTCGCGGAACGGCAGGATCTCCGCGCCGTCCTCCCCGGGTGGCTTCGGCATGCCAGCGCTACTCCGCCGCCGCCATGGTCGCGCCCAACCCGATCATCATCACGCCTCCCGTCACGCCGAGCGTGTCCAGTCGCCGCGGGCTGCGAGCGAACCAGTCGCGAGCCCGGGCGGCGGCCAGCGCCCAGATACTGTCGGACGCCACGCACATGGCCCCGAACACCATCCCGAGCAGGGCCAGCTGGAGACCGGTGTGCCCCGCGGAGTCGTTGACAAACTGGGGGAGGAACGCCACGAAGAACACGATGGTCTTCGGGTTGGTCACGCCCACCGTGAAGCCGACGCGCAGCGACCGACGCACCTGGGCGGGCGGCACGGGCACTCCGTCGATGGCCTCGAGGGCGGCGCGGGCATCACCGCGATGCCGGATCGCCTGCACACCGAGCCAGACGACGTACGCGGCACCCGTCACCTTGAGCACCGTGTAGGCCTGGGCACTCGCGGCAACGACGGCGCCGAGCCCGACCGCGATGGCCAGCACCTGCGTCACGATGCCGAGCGCGTTCCCGACAACAGAGAGCAGGGCATCACGCCGGCCGACTGTCAGTGCCCGCCCGATCGTGAAGAGCAGACTCGGTCCGGGGACCTGGATGAACAGCGCGCTCGCCAGCACGAAGGCGAGCCACTGGCTGAGCGTCGGCACCCGGACAGTGTCCTCGCTAGTGGCCATTCCCGTAAGTTCTTCGGGGTCCCCGCGGCCCAGGCACCCACATCGCTTCGTTGGAGTCGGTCGAAGGAGGTCAACTCAACTTCCCTCCTCCGCCTCGCGCTGCACGCACCTGGACCACGGCTACCCTCGACGAACTTGCGGTCATGACCACCAGGCCGATGGCGCGCACGCTTGTTCAACTCGCCAGGTCACTCGCGGCGAGGCGAAACTCCTCGCGCAGCCGGTCGCGAGCCGCCGCTGGCGCGTCGATGCGGTCGAGGGCCAGGAGCGCGGCCCCGACGATGGGCGGTGCCTCGACCACGCGTGCTGTGGCGAGGGGTGCCTCGATCGCCAGTCGGCGCTCGATCTCGTCGATCAGCCTGGCGTGACCGGCGGTCAGGACCCCGCCACCCAGGACGACGTCGATGTGTGCGCCGGTCACTCCGAGCCGGCGAATCGCGGTCGCGGCCAGCGCGACCACCTCGTGCGCCTGCCGGCGAACGACGTCGGCGGCGACGCGGTCACCGGAGTCGGCGACCGCGAACAGGACCGGCGTGAGCTCCATGCAACGCTCCTCGGGGAGCGTGCCGAGATGCACGGCCTCGATGAGGGAGGCCATGGAGTCCAGTCCCATGTGCCGCGGCAACGCGGTGCGGAGGGCGGTGTCCGGGCCGCGACCGTCCTCGGCGCGGGCGGCCCACCACATCGCCTCTTGCCAGAGGTGGCCGCCGCCACCCCAGTCGCCGGAGATGTGGCCGACCGCCGCGAAGCGGACCGTGGTGCCGTCGGGCAGCACGCCCGTGCAGTTGATCCCGGCGCCGCAGATCACCGCGACCCCTCTCGACTTGTCGAGCCCGGCCCGGAGCAGGGCGAAGGTGTCGTTGACGACCTCGTAGGACGGCGCCCACCCGGTCGACCCGATGGCCGCCTCGAGGGTCTCGTACTCGACCAGCAGGTCCGCGTTGGCCAGGCAGGCGGCGACGTGCCGGAGCTCCACGTCCCCAGCGCGGGCCAGTGCCTCCGCGACCGGCGGCCCGAGAGCGGCGACTGCGGGGCCAGCACCAACGAGGTGCGGCCGGAACGGCCCGCCGCGCGCGCTGCCGAGCAGCTCTCCTTGGGCCGAGACGACGCAGACGTCCGTCTTGCTGTTCCCGGCGTCGATGGCCAGGACGGCATGCATCTGATCCAGCATGCTCAGGTCCACGGCAGGTGCGGGAGGTTGTGGGCGATCAGCCGGTCGGTCAGCCCGTCGGCCAGCTCCGCCTGCCCGACCAGGGGGTGGGCCAGCAGCGCCTCGAAGACCCGCTGGCGGCCGCCGTGCAGCGCCGCCTCGAGGGCCAGGTCCTCATAGGCCGTCACCGCGGCGACCAGGCCGGCGTACAGCGGGTCGAGCGGTGCGACCGGGAGCGCGTGCACCCCGCTCCGGTCGACCTGGGCCGGGACCTCGATGACGGCGTCGTCGGGCAGGAACGGCAGCGTGCCAGCGTTGCGCAGGTTGACGACCTGCCGCGAGGCGGCGCCGTCGCCCAGAAGCGCCGCGGCCAGCTGCACCGCCGACTCGGAGTAGAACGCGCCGCCGCGCTGGGCCAGCAGCTCGGGCTTCTCGTCGAGCGCCGGGTCGGCATACAGCTCGAGCAGCCGGCGCTCGATCTCGGCGACCTCCGAGGCGCGGGACCCGCTCTCGAGCTGCTCGCGGACCACCTCGTCGTGGGCGTAGAAGTAGCGCAGGTAGTAGGAGGGCACCACGCCCAGCGACCTCAGCAGCGACGGGGACAGACCTGACGGCGCGATCTCGTCCACGTGGCCGGCCAGCAGCTCCGGCAGCCGATCCACCCCGTCCACCCATGCCGCCCGCTCCCACGTGAGGTGGTTGAGCCCCACGTGGTCGAGCTCGAGCTGGTCCGGGTCGACGCCAAGGAAGCCGGCGAACTGGCGCTGGAAGCCGATCGCCACGTTGCACAGCCCCACAGCACGATGTCCCGCCTGGAGCAGCGCCCGCGTGACGATGCCGACCGGGTTGGTGAAGTCGATGATCCACGCGTCCGGCGCGGCCTTGGTGACCTGTTCGGCGATGTCGAGCACCACCGGCACCGTCCGCAGCGCCTTCGCCAGCCCGCCGGCGCCGGTCGTCTCCTGCCCGACGCAGCCGCACTCGAGCGGCCAGGTCTCGTCCTGGTTGCGTGCCGCCTGCCCGCCCACGCGCAGCTGCAGCAGCACCGCGTCCACGCCGTCCAGGGCTGGTTCCAGCGAGGTCGACGTGACCAACCGGGCAGGGGAACCGAGCCGGGACAGGATCCGCTGGCCCACGCCCGCGACCAGGTCCAGCCGCTCCTCGGCCGGGTCCACGAGCACCAGCTCGTCGACGGGTAGCACGTCGTGCAGCCGGCCGAGCCCGTCCACGAGCTCCGGTGTGTACGTCGACCCGCCGCCGACGACCGCCAACTTCATGGGCACAGCTTCATCCCTTGACTCCTGTCAGCGTGACGCCCTCGATGAAGGCCTTCTGGGCCATGAAGAAGAGCGCGATCACCGGCGCCATCACGAGCAGGGTGGCGGCCATGGTGAGGTTCCAGTTCGTGTGGTGGGCGCCCTTGAACGTGCTCAGCCCGTAGCTCAGCGTCCAGGCCCCGGGATTCTCGCTGGCATAGATCTGGGGCCCGAAGTAGTCGTTCCAGCAGTAGAAGAACTGGAACAGCGCCACCGCCGCGATGGCCGGACGGCACATCGGGAGCACCACCTTCCAGAGCACCTGGAGCTCGTTGGCACCGTCGACCTTGGCAGCGTCCAGGTACTCCCGTGGGACGGTGACGAGGAACTGGCGGAGCAGGAAGATCGAGAAGGCGTCGCCGAAGGCCAGCGGCACGATCAGCGGCCAGAGCGTGCCGCTGAGGTGCAGCTGCTTGGCCCACACCAGGTACATCGGGATGATCACCACCTGCGGCGGCAGCATCATGGTCGCGATCACCATCATCATCGCCAGCTGGCGCCCGCGGAACTTGAAGTGCGCGAGGGCGTAGGCGACCGGGATGCTCGAGACCAGGGTCAGCACGGTGCCGCCCGCGGCGTAGAGCAGTGTGTTGCGCCACCAGGTCGGGAAGCCCTCGGTGTGCCAGACGTCGACCATGTTGTGCCACTGGAACGGGTCCGGCCACAGGTCACGGGTCAGCGACTGCTCGTCGGTCATCACCGCGGTGAGCGCGACGAAGACGATCGGCAGGACGAAGAACAGCGCGCAGGCGATCGCGAACACGTGCACGGCCACCCACTCGAGCCACCAGCGAGTCCGCGGGGTCACGTATCTCCCCCCAGGAACACGCTGCCGCGGCGCATGAGGACCGCCGCGAAGGCCATGCTCAGCCCGAACAGCACCAGCGCGACCACGCACGCGGCGCCGAGGTCGAATCGCTGGAAGCCCAGGTTGTACACGAGCTGCGGCAGTGTCAGCGTCGACTTGTCCGGGTAGCCGGGCTCGAACTGCTGCCCGGAGCCCTGGATGTGCCCGCTGGCGACCTCGCCCGCCACGATCGGCTGCGTGTAGTACTGCATCGTCACGATCACGCCGGTCACCACCGCGAAGCCGATGATCGGCCGCAGGTGGGGGAGGGTGACGTAGCGGAACCTGTTGATCGCTCCCGCACCGTCAAGATCGGCCGCGTCGTAGAGCTCCTTCGGAACGTCGAGGAGCGAGGCCATGAAGATGACCATCAGGTCGCCGATGGCCCACAGCGCCAGCAGGGTGAGCGCCGGCTTCGACCAGGCCGGGTCGTTGAACCAGGCGGGCTCGGGCAGGCCCAGCCTGCCCAGGATCGTGTTGACCGGCCCCGTCCCGGGGTTGAGCAGGAAGACGAAGGACAGCGTGCCGGCCACCTGCGGGACGAGGTACGGCGCGTAGAACAGCGTGCGGAGCAGTCCGGCACCACGCTTGATCCGGACGACGAGCATGCCGACGGCGAGGCCGAAGATCACTCGCAGTGTGACCATCACCGCGACCAGCCACAGCGTGTTGCGCAGGGCAGGCCAGAAGAACGGGTAGTCGCGGAAGACGAACTTCCAGTTGTCCAGGCCGTCGAAGGTGGGCGGCTGGAAACCGTTGTAGTGGGTGAAGGAGAAGTAGACCGTCGAGAGCAGCGGGTAGACGAAGAACAGCCCGGTGCCGAGCAGCCAGGGCGAGAGGAACGCGAGGTTGCGCAGCGTCTCCCGGCGGCGCCGGCCCCGCGCCGTGACGGAGCGGGGCTCCGTACGGCGCGGCGCCGCCGTTGTGGTCGTCATGGTCACAGAACGGTGCCCCTACTGGCTTTGGGCGATGTCCGTGTCGATCTGCGCTGCCGCCTCTTCGAGCCCCGCCTGGAGGTCGGGCGCCTTGCCGGACTCGTAGGCGTAGCCAAAGTCCTGCAGGGTGAGCTGGTAGGCGCCACCGTTCGGGCTGGCCGGCGTGGTGTTGCTGTCGGGGTGGGACGAGATCGCGACGAACGTCTGGAAGTTCGGGTCCGTGCTGAGATCGGGCGACTCGAGCGCGGCCAGCGTGGACGGGACGTTGTGGATCCCGTTGGAGAAGCTGACGACGGCCTCGGTGTCCGTGGTCATGTACTCCACGAACTTCCACGCGGCGTTCTGCTTCTGGCTGGTGCTGGCGATGCCGATGATCGTGCCCGAGATGTAGCCCTTGCCGTACTGGTCCGCCTGGTCGTCGGGCACGGGGAAGGGCGCCACGCCGTAGTTGAGGTCAGGGGCGTCGGCGTCGATCATGCCGGCCCGCCACTCGCCGTCGATCGACATGGCCACCTGCCCGGTCATGAACGGGTTCTTCGCCCCCCACTCGTCGCCGAAGGTGTTGCGGTACTTCTCCAGCCGGTCGAACCCGCCGAGCTTCTCGACGAGGTTCTTCTGCCACTCATACATCGCCGCGAAGCCCGGGTCGGCGGCCACGTTCGACTTCCCGTCCTCGGTGAAGTACGTCGGCGACCACTGGGCGGCGTAGTGGCTGATCGTGGTCTCGTAGCCGTGGTAGTTGGGCATGAACCCCAGCTGGGAGAAGGTGTCGCCGGAGGTCTTGGTCAGCTTGGTCGCGACCTCGTCGAACTCCGAGAGGGTCTTCGGTGGGGCCTCGATGCCGGCTTCAGCGAAGGCGTCCTTGTTGTAGTACAGGCCATAGGCGTCGTTCAACAGCGGCAGCGCACACTGGTTGCCTTCGAACTGCGTGTACTCCAGCTGCGCCGCCGGGAAGGTCGAGGCCGGGTCGATCCCGGACTCCTCGAGGAACGACGACAGGTCCACGAACGCGCCGGAGCTGCAGAACTGCCCGACGTTGTCGGTCGTGAACGACGAGACGACGTCCGGCGCCTTCGGTCCACCGGCCCGGAGCGCCTGGTTGATCTTGTCGTCGGTGATGTTGCCGACCACCTCGACGTGGATGTTGGGGTTCTCCTTCTCGAAGGCGCCGACCGCCTCCTCGATGGCCGCCACCTCGCTGTCGGCGCTCCAGCCGTGCCAGAACGTGATGGTGACCTCGGCATCCGGGTCGTCGTTCTGCCCGCCTTCCGAGGAACCGGTGCACGCGGTGACGGCGAGCGGGAGGGCGAGGGCAGCCGAGACGGCTGCAAAACGACGCCAAAAGGTTTGGTTGTTCATGGTTCTCTCCTGGTGATGGGTTGTGCCGAGCTCGACGGTGCGGTGCGGCGTTGGACGGTGTCGAAGACCTCGTTGTGGGTGGCAGCGAGTGCGGTGCCGAGGGCCCCGGCCAGCACCGGGTTGTCGACGACCCCGGCCAGCTCGAGCCGCGGCCTGTTCAGGGCCAGCGAGCCGACCTCGTCGTCGATCAGGTCGCGCAGCCGCGGCCCACCCGCGGTCAGCACGCCACCGGCGAGGACGACCAGCGACGGGTCCACCACCGAGATCAGCGCGGCGATGCCGAGCCCGAACCGCTCGGCGAGCGTGCCGAGCAGCTCGTCACCCGCCCCCGGAGTGCGGAGCGCGGAAGCGACCGCCGCGTCGGGAGTCGACGCCCGAAGGCCGAGCGACCGGGCCAGGGCGAGCACCGAGCGCCCGCCGGCGAGCTCCTGGAAGCCGCCGGTGTTGGTACGGCGTACGTCACGGACCAACGGGGTGCCGGGCAGCGGCAGGAAGCCCACCTCGCCGGCACCACCGGTGGCGCCCCCATGGACGCGACCATCGATGACGATGGCAGCACCCAGCCCTTCGTCCGCCCACAGCAGGACGAAGTTGTCGACTCCCCGGGCGCAGCCGGACCGCATCTCGGAGATGGCGGCCAGGTTGACGTCGTTGTCGACGTCCAGCGGCACGCCGACCGCATCCCAGAGCCGCTCCAGCAGACGTGGGTCGTGCCATCCGGGCAGGTGCCGGGCGTAGCGCAACCTGCGGTTGGCCGGCTCGAAGGCGCCGGGTGTCCCGATGACCACACGGTGCAGGCCGGTGCGGGGCACCCCGGCGGACGTGGCAGCTCCCTCGAGCGCCTGGAGCACGTGGCTGACCGCATCCGACCCGGCCCGGCGCGGGGTGCGCAGCTCGTAGTCGCCGATGGTCCGTCCGGTGATGTCGGCGACCGCCGCGAGGACCCGGGTCGGGGTCACGTCGAGACCGGCGACGTAAGCCGCATCAGGGTTGATGGCGTAGAGCTGGGCACGCGGGCCTGGGCTGCCGTGGGTGTTGCCGCTGGTGATGACCAGCCCCATGTCGGCCAGCCGGTAGAGCAGCTGGGCGGCGGTGGGCTTGGAGAGGCCGGTGAGCTCGCCGAGCTGGCTGCGCGACAGCGGGCCGCGCTCGAGCAGCAGGTTCAGGGCGGCGCGGTCGTTGATGCCGCGCAACATGGTGGGGGTGCCTGGGTTCGTGCCTGGGATCACCGGACCTCCTCGTGGAGTCGGAGCTGCGCGGACGCGGCCAGGATCGCCGCCGCCGTCATGTCCAGCGCGGGCTCGCCGGTCTGCCAGGCACGGACGTCGTCGACGTAGCGGCTGCCCTGGCCGTCGAAAGCCCGGTAGCTCGGTCGGGAGCAGCGCCGCATCTCGTCGAAGAACCCGCCCAGGCCGCCCTCGAAGAGGCCGGCGCCGTTGGGCCCGTTGACCACAGCGCCCAGGTCGGGAGCGTGGGACAGGTTCGCGAGCTGGTGATGCAAGCAGCGGGGGTAGGACGAGCCGATTCCGATCATCGCGCTGATCCCCCACGGGTTGGCGCCGAGCAGCCAGGTGCGCTGGGCGCTGGCGAAGCCCTGGAAGCGACGGCTGCCCGTCAGCAGGTCATAGAGGGCGACCGTCGCGACGAGCCCGAAGGTGTGGGAGTTGGCGTCGAACTGGGTGATGTCATGGGCCGCGCCGAACGGGTCGTGCCGCGAGTGCCTGAGGCCCTGGCGGACCTGGTCGGCCAGGTCGCCGACCAGGGCTCTCCGGGTCACCGCGAGCTTGCCGTGAGGCAGCTCGCGCATGGCATCCGCGAGGCTCGCATGCGCCAGCGCGCCGACGTCGTACAGGTTGAGGGTGTCGGTGGATCCGGCCCGCAGGTAGTGCTTGGCCCAGTGCGCGGAAGCCTCGAGATAGGCGGTGGCGGGCTCGCCGAGCAGGGCCGCTGCGCGGGCGATCTCCGCGGCGCCGAGCTCCATGTCGTCCTGCCACACCGACTCCGGGTAGAAGGCGTGGGGGAGCGCGGTGACCAGCCGCCGCGGCGGGCTGGCGGTGTCGGCGCGGGCGTAGAGGGCCTGTGCCTCCCGCAGCTGGTCCCGGGCCTTGGCCGGGTCGGTCGCCGCGTCGTGCTGGGCGGCGAGGGCGAACGCCGCCGACACCCGGCCGGCAAGGTTGGGGCTGATCGGCTGGCCGGCCGCACCGGCGTCGAAGACCGGCCGGCGCGACACGTAGCGGTGCAACGGGTCGGTGTCGTGGTCGTCGGCCTGCGGCAGCCGCCACACGTCGTGGTCGCCGTAGAAGGTGCCCTGCTTGTTGCCCGAGCCGATGCCGACCTGGATGTGCAGGGTGCCGGACTGCTCGTCCCACATCTTGTCCAGCCACTCCAGGCCGTGGCGCGCCTCGGTGAGCAGGCTGGCGGGGGCCTGTGCGCCGAGGAGCCGGGCGCTGGTGAAGAGCACGACGTCGTTGTAGGCCGACGAGTGGGTGAACTTGAGATAGTCACCGGCGTCGGCCCAGCCGCCCTCGACGTCGACCGGCCCGCCGATCCGGACGAGGTCGGCGTCGGTGATGGTGCCCTCGCCGCGGACCATGTGCGGCCATGCGTAGACGCTGGCCTGGCGGTCGAGCAGGTGCGAGGGCTGGCGGTTGAGCGGGCCGGCCACCATCTGGTCGCCGTCGCGTTGGTTCTGGTCGAACGCGACGCCGTTGGTGATGATCGGCGTGAACAGCTCTCGGGCGCTGGTCACCTCGAACCACGGCGACGCGGTGTGGGCCGCGCCGTGGGTCACCACCCGGTAGCGGCCGACCCGGTGCAGCGCGCTCAGGTCGAGCTCGTAGACCGCGGGGAAGGTGCGGCTCCAGTGGGCGGCGGGCCGGGCGGACACGCGCCTCCGCAAAGCCACGTGGCCGGCGTCGTCCCTCACCTCGAACGTCGTTCTCCCCAGCTCTCGGGAGGCCATCAGCCAGGCCGTCTTGGCCTCGCGGCGCAGGTAGCCCTGCTGGTTCACCCGTAGCTCCGCCCGGACGGCGGGGGCGGCGGTCGACGTGGCGGTCGTCCCTGGGGCGCCGCTCGTCGGCGTGCTTACGAGCGGGATGAGCACGAGCAGTGCCGCTCCCGCGACCAGCGCCGTCCCGCGAGTCCGTGTCACCATCAACCCCGACCTGTTAGATAGGAAACTTTCCTATTGGTGGGATAGTGACACCCGGAGCGCGTGCTCCGCAATACCTCCGAGGTGATGAAAATGGACCTGTTCGTGCTGGCCGACGCCGAGGCCGTGGGTCAGGGGGCCGCCGCGATCGTCCTGGCCAAGCTGAGGACGAAGCCGGCTCTGGTGCTGGGCGCCGCCACAGGCGCGACACCGTTGCCGCTCTACAGATTCCTGGCGACGGCCCGGGGGAGAGGGGCGGACTTCTCGCAGGTGTCACTGGTGGCGCTCGACGAGTACGTCGGGCTGCCGGTCGGACACCCGGCCTCGTTCGGCACCTACGTAGAGCGTGAGGTCCAGGAGCCGCTGGGGGTGCCGCCGGAGCTGGTCGTCGTGCCCGAGGGGCGGGGCGGGGGGCTCGAGGACCGGATCCGGGCCGTGGGCGGCGTCGACGTCCAGCTGCTCGGGATCGGCCGCAACGGGCACCTGGCGTTCAACGAGCCCGGCGCGCCACTCGACTCCCGCACCCGGGTCGTGGCGCTCAGCCAGACGACGAGGTGCGACAACGCACGAGCCTTCGGTGAGGAAGCGGTGCCCACACACGCGGTCACCCAGGGCCTCGGCACCATCCTCGAGGCGCGGCACCTGGTGCTGCTGGCGACTGGCCCCGCGAAGGCGACCGCGATAGGGGCGGCGCTCACCGGTCCGGTGACCCGGGACTGCCCGGCATCCGTCGTCCAGCTGCACCCGCACGTGACGGTGGTGCTGGACCGGGCCGCCGCGTCAGCCGTGAGGCGGCGGGGGAGCCTCGAGGGCGCGGAGCGCGAGCGCGTCGACCATCCACAGCTGTAGCTCCCGGACCGCCCGGGCGTCGAGGCCGGCGATGTCGTGCAGCCACACCCGGGTCTCGATGCCGCAGACGCTACGCAGCGCGATCGCCAGCTGATGGAGGGCGTCGTCGCCGAGACGCTCGCGTAGGGGTTCGAGTGCCTCCTCGAACCACGGGATCACCCGACCCTGACGGAGTGGCAGGTCGTGCGGTGCGTCGCCGAGCGAGAGCCGGAGCATGGTCCGCTGGAGGTGCTCGGTCTCCGCGATGCGGTCGACCACGACCGCCGCGACAGCAGCGACCCGATCGAGGGGCTCCGCGGGCGCCGGGTCCGGGAGCATCGACGCGCGGGCCGTCTCCGGGAACGCCGCCGCCAACAGCTCTGCCTGCGAGGCGAAGTAGCGGTAGGCGGTGGTGCGGGAGATGCCGGCCGCTTCGGCGGCATCCTCGACGCGTGGGGTGTCGCCGCTCTCCATCAGCGTCCACGTGGCGGCGAGCAGCTGGTCGCGAGTGCGCTGCTTCTGCCTGGTGCGCCCGGCCTCCACGTAATCCCTTGACATGACACTCATGGTATGCCAGTTTCATGATGGGACGCTAGTCCCACGAAGCAGAAGGGCACAGACATGAGCAGTGTGGAGACGACCAGGGCATCGGTGGTGCGTCACGCGGGCGAGGGCGAGCAGTGCTGGTTCTTCGGTGGCGGCGTCTGGACGTGGAAGGTGGGCGAGGCCGACAGCGGCGGGGCGCTGAGCGTCGTCGAGGTCAACATGGACGGGGGCAAGATGACCCCGCTGCACACGCACCCGATCCCGGAGTCGCTCTGGGTGCTGTCGGGGGAGCTGCGCTACCACATCGACGGCGAGGACGTCGTCTTGGGACAAGACGCCTTCGTCATGGTCCCGGCGGGAGTGGCCCACGCGTTCCAGGTGGTCAGCGACCAGGCCCGGGTCCTGTCCATCCAGCCGTCGACCGCCTGCGAGGCGTTCTACCGCGGCGCCAGCGAGCCGCTCGAGGGATCAGCCCGCGAGACCGACTTCGGGCGGATCGCGGAGAGCGGTCGGGTGAACGGCGGGATCGAGATCCTGGGCCCACCGCCGTTCTGAGTCGTACTGTCGGGGGATGGCAGAGCGGGAGGGCCTGCTCCGGTTGATCCGCGAGTCGGTGATCGGCGAGGACCACGTGATGGAGACGCCGTACGGGCGCCGCCGCGTCACCTATGCCGACTACACGGCGTCGGGCCGGGCGCTGACCTTCATCGAGGACTTCATCCGCCACCAGGTGCTGCCCAGCTACGCCAACACCCACACCGAGTCGAGCGGCACCGGCCTCCAGACCACACGGCTGCGCGAGGAGGCCCGCGAGATCATCCGGTCCGGCGTCGGGGCCGGCGACGACTGCGTGGTGGTCTTCGCCGGGTCCGGCTGCACCGGCGCGATCGCGAAGCTGATCGGGGTGCTGGGGCTTCGGGTGCCCTCGAGCCTGGATGACCAGCACGCTCTCACCGAGCACATCCCGCCCGCGGAGCGTCCGGTCGTCTTCGTGGGGCCCTACGAGCACCACTCCAACGAAATCCCGTGGCGCGAGACCATTGCGGACATGGTGGTGATCCACCAGGACGCCGACGGGGGAGTGGACTGCCAGGACCTGCGCGAGCAGCTCGAGAAGTACGCCGACCGGCCGGTGAAGATCGGCACCTTCTCCGCAGCCTCCAACGTGACCGGGATCGTGTCCGACACCGCGGCGATCTCGACGCTGCTCCACCAGCACGGAGCGCTGAGCTTCTGGGACTTCGCCGCGGCTGCGCCGTACATCGACATCCACATGGACCCGGTCGGCGACGCATCGCCGCTGTCGTACATGGACGCGGTGTTCATCTCACCGCACAAGTTCATCGGCGGCCCGTCGACCCCAGGGGTGCTTGTCGCCCGCCGTGAACTCTTCACCAACCGGGTGCCCGACGTGCCCGGCGGCGGCACCGTGCTCTACGTCAACGACGACGACCACCGCTACCTGGACGACCCCGCCCACCGCGAGGAGGGCGGCACGCCGGCCATCGTCGAGGCGGTGCGCGCCGGCCTGGTCTTCCAGCTCAAGGAGGCGGTGGGCACGGCGATCATCCGCGAGCAGGAGGACCGGCACATCGCCCGCGCGGTCGCGGCCTGGGCAGACGAGCCGAGGATCGAGCTGCTCGGCAACCTCGACGCCCGGCGTCTCTCGATCGTCTCGTTCGTGATCCGGTCGCCGTCGGGCCGCTATCTGCACCACAACTACGTCGTCGCCCTGCTCAACGACCTGTTCGGCATCCAGTCGCGGGGCGGCTGCTCGTGTGCAGGCCCCTACGGGCACCGGCTGCTCGGCATCGATCTCGAGCGGTCCCACGAGTTCGAACGCGAGATCACCGGTGGGTGCGAAGGCATCAAGCCGGGCTGGGTGCGGATCAACTTCAACTACTTCATCTCCGACGCCGTCGCCGACTACCTCATCGAGGCGGTCCGCCTGGTCGCCCGTGACGGCTGGCGGCTGATGGGGGACTACCTGTTCGACACGGTCACCGGTCGGTGGCGGCACCGCGAGGGACCCGTCGCACCGCCCCTGTCCCTCCACGACGTCTCCTACGCCGGGGAGACGGTCTCGATGCCTCGCAACGACTCGACCGGCGGTGTCGAGCTGTTGGTCGAGCACCTGAGGGAGGGCGCCGCCATCCTGAGTGCGGCCCCGGCGCCCGACCTGTCCAGCCATCCCGGCAACGTCAGCGCCGACTTCGAGCACCTGCGCTGGTTCGACCTTCCCGACGGCGCGCTCGCCTGAGCCAATGCCCGGACGCGGTGCCGGAGTGCTGTGGACAGCGGCGCCCGGATTGTCGGTGCGGCCGGGCATCGTCTCCTGCGCATGATTCCCGAGTCCCGGGGAGGAGATCCGATGACCGATGAGCTCGTGTCGACCGAGGTCGACCCCGATCTCGCCAAGAGCGACGCGGTCGCCATGGAGCTGCAGGGCAGGCCCATCTGCTCCAGCGTCACCTCCAGCTCGACCCAGCCCTGCTCGGGATGGGTCCGGCGGACGTGGTGATGTGTATGGCTTGTGTATCCTTGGTGTATGACGCGCACCAACATCGATCTCGACGACGACCTGGTGGCTGAGGTCATGCGTCGTTACCGCGTGACCACGAAGAAGGACGCGGTGGATCTTGCGCTCCGCCGGCTCGTGGGGGAGCCGCTCACCAAGGAGTTCTTGCTGAGCCTCGAGGGGATCGGTTGGGATGGCGACCTCGACGAGCTGCGAGACGACCCCGTCGAGTCGCTGTGACGTTTCTGGTCGACACGTCCGTCTGGGTCGACTACCTACGTGGAGCCGAGACCCAAGCCCGCGTGAACCTCCGCCGGCAGTTGACCAATGAAGATCCTGGCGTCTTCATGGCGGAACCCATCGCCATGGAGCTGCTGGCTGGTCCCACCTCAGAGCGGGTCGCAGCAGACATCACCCGGTTGGTGAACGGCCTTCCGACGATCCCCCTGGATCCTCGGCTCGACTTCAGGAGTGCCGCGTCGATCTTCCGAGCCTGCCGTCGCTCTGGCCAGACGGTGCGAAGTCTGACCGACTGTGTGATCGCGGCTGTTGCGATCCGCTCGGAGGTCACCCTGGTCCACAAGGACGCGGACTTCGAGGTGATCGCGCAAGTCACCCCACTGGATGCCACGTCGTGGCGCTAGGGGACGAGCTGGTCGACCGAGCCCTCGAGCAAGGTGGTGGCGAGCTCCGGGGTGGCCGCAGGTCCACTGACCTCGGCGAGGACCATGCGGTCGTCGTACAGCGCCGCGGCTGCCCAGCCGGCCACCAGGCCGGGCTGCACGAACGCCTCGGTCCCGATGCCCGGCAGCTCCTGGTACGCCGGGTCGTCCGGGTCCTCGACCGAGCTCCAGAAGTCCGGCGGCGCAACCCCGGCAGTGGGAAAGTGCTGGCATGACCGCTGGAGCAGCTCCGCACGGCCGGGTTCGAGTGCCGTTCCGTCCGCTTCCGATCGACCAATCCGACGTCGTGTACGAGTACGGGCCTGACTCCTCGCCTCGTCCCCAGGTCCCACAAGGGCGAACGACGCACCTGGTGATGGCCGACTCGAGCGCGTACCCGGGCACGACGCGCAGTGTGTGGGTGCACGCCCCTGCGGCCGCTCGACCCGACGAGGAGCTGCCGTGCATGGTGTTCCAGGATGGCGGGGGATACCTGGACCCGGACGACGACGTCCGTGGTGCGATCGTGCTGGACAACCTCATTCATGCCGGGGCGATCCCACCGACGGTCGGTGTCTTCGTCGACCCCGGGATGTTCCCAGATGTCGGGAGCCTGCGAGAACGCATGAACAGGAACGCCGAGTACGACGCGTTCGACAGCCGCTACGCCGACTTCCTGATCGACGAAGTGCTACCCCTCGCGGGGGAGCACGTGCCCATCAGTGCCGACCCCAAGAAGCGTGGCCTGTGTGGTCACAGCAGCGGCGGGAACGCGGCGTTCACGGCCGCTTGGCACCGCCCGGATGGGTTCGGGAAGGTCATCGGGTTCGTGTCCAGCTTCGCGCAGATGCCCGGCGGCAACCCGTACCCGCGGCTGATACCGACCGAGCCGGTCCGGTCGTTGCGGATCCTCCTGCAGGCAGGGCACCGAGACCTGGACTGGAACGCGCCGGAGGACAACTGGCTGGCGGAGAACCTTCTCGTCGCGGCCGCTCTCGCCCAGCGCGGATACGACTTCCGCCTGGTGCTCGGCGACGGGGGCCACAACCCCAACCATGCAGGTGTCCTCCTGCCCGACACTCTGCGCTGGCTCTGGCGTTGACCAAAGGCAGGATCAGCTGTGAGAGGGGTCTTCAGGTTGCATTGAGGACAATGTCCTTCAAATCAATGCGCGTGCCGCAGCCGCTGGTCGATCGTCGCGAACTGGAGAAGGCTAAGGGGGAGTAGCGGAGCCAGGTCCACAGACCCAGCAGTTGACATAATGTCGCTTATCGGCGATAAACTAGCGGGAGTAGAAGTAGATGCAACTACTCCCGTCAACGGAAGTGGTCGGTCTGTTTCCCGAGCGTGGAGCACCGGACCCATCACCTTCACGTCGTCGAGCACAGCTCCGTGGTCTGGAGGGACTGGCTGCTGTTTCGGGACTACCTCCGGGCTCACACCGAGGAGGCAGCGCGATACGCAAAGTTGAAGACGGAGCTTGCGTCAGCGGACCACAGCGACCGAGCTCGGTACCGGACGGGCAAAGCCCCACTCATCGCCGGAATAGTGGAGCGCGCGAAGGCTTGGAGCGAACAGGTCGCAAGTAGGAGGGCACGATCGCGGTCAGCTGAGAGCCGGAAGCAGATCGGCCACGGCGCCGAGCTCGTCCGGGAGGGGCAACCGTCCGGTGCCCATCAGCACTGCCTCCTTGTCGTCCGATACCCCCGGAAGCGGCTGCGCGATCAATGTTTCGATCGTCCACCGGGCCAGCCTGAGGGCATTGGCGGGCGCGGGCTCATCGGACAGCAGGTCGAGGTGGTGCACGACGTCTTCGACCGCCCAGATCGCAAGGAAGTCGCCGGCAGCGAAGGCATGGCCCTGCCACAGGCGCCGACGGTCATCGAGGGAGACGACGCCCCGACGAACGGCGGCCGCCACGTCGCGCAGCTGCGCGGTCGCCCACGCCGGTCGTGCGTACGCCGACGTCCGACGGCGCTGGGACATCAGCGCAGGTACCGGGTCGTCCGTCGAGTACTCCGTCGCGAACGCGGACCAGTAGCTCGCGGCATCCACGGAAGGCTCGTCGTCGACGGGCGAGACCATGCCCCCGAGCATTTCCTGCCATCCGGCCAAGACATGAGTCACCACGTCCAACCGACTCCATCCGTGGCACCGGGAGACATCCAAGAGCTCGTACTCACCAAAGTTCTCTACCGCGCGTAGGAACGAGTCGATCGAGTCCGCGCAGGCAGCGCGCCCATCGTCGAGGGAGACCGAAAGTCCCATGCCGAAACCCTACTTGCGAGTCCGCTTGAGCGACCTACTCCCGGCTCATCGACTCCCGTTCCTGCCAGTTAGCCAACTGGCGGGTGATGTGCTGGCCCGGATCACCTGACGGCCAGCTCCCGGAATGTCGCCGCGTCGTCGGTCGAGACGAACACGCGCCCGCCTTGGGTCTCGAGCCAGATCACCGGGTCCGGTTCGGCGCTCGCGCCCAGGGCTTGCAGCACCCCCTCCACCCCGTCCGGCGTCGCCACCGGTCGGTACGTCGTCCAGTCGTCGCCTTCGCTGACCCACAGGGAGTGCTCGCTTGGCTTGCGGGTCAGCAGGGTCAGCAGACGTCCGTCCGCCAGCACCACCGCACCCTCGGTCTGGGCCCGCTCCGGCTCCCTGACCCGCTCGGGCCTCCCGCCGTTCCTCGACACGAGCTGGAACGGGGGCCCGAACCGACGCTGGTCGTCGGTGGCTCGGTCGACGCCACCGATCAAGGCCTCGACCCCGGGCCGCAGCGACACGACCCGCTGCGCGAGGTAGCCCTCGCCGAACGGGCTGTCGGGCTGCTCCTCGGCCGTCGACAGAGCCTTCCGCTGGTCCTCCCACGTGCCGAGCTCGTAGCTCTTGTCATCCGCGGTCTGGCGGACCAGCACCGACGGACCGCAGCTGTAGTGGTCGCAGAAGATGCCCCAGACACTGGTCCAGGTGAGCTCGTCCCCGGTGCGCTCCACGCGCACGCCGAACAGGCTGTCGGCGTGGGCCACCATCTCGGCCGGAGTCTCCTCCGGCGGCAGCTGGGTGGCCACCAGCGCCTCGATCAGCGCCTGGGTCAGCGCCTCGTCGCCCCGCACCACCACGCTCCAGAGGTCCCGACCCAGGTTGGTCCGGTGCACGAAGTACGGCGGCGACTCGATGACGCTGACCCCGCGGTCTCGCACAATGTAGGTGCGCACAACCTCTTCGGTGAACGTCGCCTTGTCCGTCGGCACCACGCCCACGTGCACCTCGTGACCGCGCCACTCGCCGTACAGCGCCTCGGCCGGGCTGCCGTGCGGGGGCTCGAACTGGGCCACCCCCGTGACGCCCACCGACTCGAGCAGAGCGGCGGCCCTCCTGAACAGCGCCTTGTTGGTCGACGCCGGCAGCGGCCGCGACGTCGGCGTTGCGCTCGCGCTCACGGTCGGCACGGCCGCCGGCTCTGTTGCCGACGGCGCGGTCTCGTCACCACACCCGGCCAGCAGGCACCCGGTCACCATCCACACAAGCACTCCGCGCACCTGAAGGAGACGCGCGCGGCGCGCCAGAGGTTGACCGTAGCCAGATGTCGCAACGGATCTCAGACGTGTGCCCAGGTGGGCGGCGCCTGGGGCGCTGCCCACCTGGGCGGTGGTCGTCCGGGGTCGTACCAGTGACTAGTGCGCGGCCGACAGCTGCCCGCGGACCGCGCCGCCGGGGAACTCAGCGGTGTGGATGTTGGTGTAGAAGCCGGCCGGGTCCTTCCTGAGGCCCTTGACCGCGGCTACGGTGCCTGCGACACCTGAGAAGGAGACCGGAAGTGCACCGAAGACATCGACCACGACCGCGCCGTTCGCGCCGGCGGGAGCCTGGTGCACGTGGCCGGCGGTGGGGGCAGCGATGCGGCGCCAGGTGGTCGAGTAGCGCAGCTTGTGAGAGGTCGGCTTGAGCTCCCACCTCGCCCGGCCGTCAGCATCGCCGACGAGCGGACCACCCGGCACCGGGACCTCCTGGGCCGCGTTGGCGTTGGCCTCGAGGGTGCCGTTGAGCGTCAGCACTGACTCCACGTCGAAGGGCTTGGCCTTGTGGAACTGGCCGCGCACGGCGCCACCGGGGAACTCGGCGGTGTGGATGTTCGCGTAGAACGCGCCGGGGTTGTTCTTGATCGACTCGATGACCGCTGCGTCGGCGACCGTCACGGTGCCGACCCCGGCCCGCACGGACGGGGCAAGCGCCTGGCCGAAGAACCCGACGCTGACCGGGCCGTTGGCCCCTGCGCCGCCGGCGTGGATGTGGCCCGCGGTGGGCGCCGCGATGCCGCGCCACTTGAGCCCGAACGACACCTGGTTGCCCTGGATCTTCACGTAGGCCTGAGCGTGGCCGTTCGGGTCACCGACAGCGGGTCCTCCGGGCGTCGGCACCTCGTTTGCTCCGTTCAGCTCGGCGGTGAGGTAGACGGCCTTGCCGCTCGACGACGGCGTTGCCGACCCGTCGTGCTCTCCGCCGTGCTCCCCGTCGTGTGCTTGGGCGGGGGCGCCGACGCCGATGAGTCCGGCAGCGATGACGGCGGTGAAGAGCTTCTTGCGGAGCATGATGAATCCCTCTCGGATGGCTGAATCGGTCTCACACCCGACAGCATCTGGCTGCGGTGTGCCGGGATCGGACGACCCCGTTGGAGGTAGACACGGGACTCACCCGGGGAAGGGTTCAACCAGACTGGAATTATTCAAGAAAACTTTTCCGCACCCCTGCGACTGCTGCCGTCCCCCGTCAGCGCACCACGTCGTCGGCGGCCCGCCGGGCTGCCAGAGTCTCCAGTTCATCGAGACCGGGAAGTCCCTGCCAGTCGCCCGCGGTGGTCACGGCCCAGGCACCCATCAGGGCCGCCCATCGAAGACTCTGTGTTGGCTCATCCCCCTGGATCAAGGCGGCGAGGAATCCTGCCGCGAACGCATCGCCGGCGCCCACGGGGTCGACGGTCACCACCGGGACAGGATCCACGACGTGTTCCTGGCCATGGATCGACGCGACGGCTCCTCGTTCGCCTTGCTTCACGATTGCCATGCCGCCGCCCAGGGAGGCCAGCTCATGAGCCAACGCGCTGGCGTCGGTTCCTGCACAGGCGATACGCGCCTCCGACTCCGTCGCGAAGACCACGTTGGCCTTGGATGCCAGCCATCGAAACTCTTCGCGTGCCTCCTGCTCCGACCACAGCGCCCGCCGGAAGTTGAGATCGATCGAGACCAAGGTTTCAGAGTCACGGCAGATCTCGACGGCCTTGCGAACCGCCTCGCTGGCGGTCGGACTCAGAGCAGGCGTGATCGCGCTGGTGTGGAAGACCTTTGCCTTCCTCAAAAGCTCGACGTTGACGTCACCCGGACCAAGCGCCGCGCCGGCGCTGTCCGTGCGGTAGTAGGTCACGTGCGTCGAGTGAATCGTGCGGGACGCCTTCAACATGATGGCCGTCGGCTTCGAGGCATCCCTCGATGCGAAAGTGCGGACGCCTTCGGCCTGGAGCTCTCTCAGCACCAGTCGACCCAGCTCGTCGTCGCCGACGCGACCCGTCCATGAGCTCGCGATCCCCAGTCGCGCGGCGCCGATCGCAACGTTGGATTCCGAACCGCCGACCCCGAGTTGCAACGTGCGCGCGTGCCGGAGCGGGGTTGTCCCGTCATGGGACAACAGCGCCATGGTCTCCCCCATCGTGGCGAGGTCTACATGGCCCATGCTCTCGCCGTTCATCGCTGCACCTCGAGCTGACGCACCGCGCCGACGAAGCGCTCGACGCGATCCCGGAACTCCTGGTCGGGGCCTTCGGTCAGCACGTCGCGCATCAACGGAGTCCCGATGCCGACAGCAACGGCTCCTGCACGCAAATACTCCCCGACCTGCACCTCATTCACCCCGCCGGTGGGAATGAGGGCGATCTCGGGGAAGGGGTCGCGTAGTGCCCGCAGAAAGGACGGACCGCCGAGCTGGGAGGCCGGGAAGACCTTCACGGCGGCCGCGCCTCCCTTCCAGGCTGTGGCGACCTCGGTCGGCGTGGCTGCACCGGGGATGTGAGGCGTGCCGAGCTCCTGGGCGCGGTCGAGAACCTCACGATCCACGCATGGCGAGAGGGTGTAGCCGGCCCCGGCTGCACAAGCGCCCTCAAGGTCGGCGACAGTCATGACGGTGCCTGCACCGATCTCGGCGGAGTCGCCGAGCGTGCTGCGCAGCTCCGCGATCACGGAGAGGGCCCGCGGAGTCGTCAGCGTGACTTCAATGCAGCTGATCCCTCCTTCGCTCAGTGCAACCGCCACAGAGGCGAGGTGGGTGCTGGCAGTCGCGCGTAGGACCGCGATGAGGCGGGTTTGTTCAATTGCGCTGGGGAGCGCCTGCCGTGGTCGAGCGATCGTCGCCATGAGCGGGGGGAGTCTCCAGTCTGGTGAGGGTCAGAAGTACGTCGTCACTGAGCCGGTGACCACGTAGTTGTCATCAACGAGAGGGATGTGACGCCACTTGTCGAAGGCTGTACAGGGGTGGGAGATGCCACATCCGATCCAGTCACCGGGCTTGAGCGGATCCGCTGACGGAAGCGATATGTAGGCGTGCTGATCGTTGAGTTCCGTGATCGTCAGTTCGTCGACGGGCCGCTGCTCCAACCCATTGCGGCTGCGGACATGACGGACGATCGGAAGCCCCTGGTCGAATGGAACGTCCCGTCTTCCGAAATCCGCGAACGCCACCTCATCCTCCGGACGGGAGAGGATCCGTCCCCATATCTCCAGCGCTGGGTTGAGTGTGTGCGACGAGTCCGGCTGCGCGAACGCAGAGATCTGTTGGTACAACCCATCGTCGTGCGAGACATAACTGCCGGCTCGGATCACGACCACTGGCCGCGAGCGCGGCAGTTCGGCTGTCTTGAGCGCGTCGACGACGAAGTCGAAGTAGGCGCCTCCGCCGACACTCAGAATGACCTCGTCCCGGCTGAAGAGCGCCTGCTCGTCGAGAGTCGCTGCGACGTGCGCTACCTGCTGGCAGTACGAGGTGATCGTCGCCGCCGCGGCGTCGTCACGACCGGAGACGAGCGCGCCTTCGTAGCCGGCAACTCCCCTCAGGTTGAGCTTCCGCGACACGGAAGCCGCTCGCGCGACCTGCAGGGCTTCGTCAAGGGTCCGCACTCCGGTTCGTCCTCCGGGCATCGAGACCTCCACCAGGACATCGAGTGCCACATCGGTGTCGGTCGCGTCCACGGCTTCGTCGAGGAGCCTGACGCCCTCCAGCGAGTCGACGTAGCACAGGAACTCGTGGTCGGGTCGTTCGGACAGGTGTCTGACGATCCAGTCGCTGCCGCCCTTGTCCACCAGCTCGTTGGCCAGGAAAACACGTGGGACACCGAACTGCCACAGCGCCCGTACCTGAGCGGGGGTGGCCGCGGAGATGGCCCAGGCGCCCGTCTCCAGCTGTGCCCTGGTCAGTTCGGGCGACATGGTGGTCTTGCCGTGCGGCGCGAGCAGGACGCCTTCCGTCCGGCAGTACCGCGCGAGCTCGGCCAGGTTGTGCTCCACAGCGGCCTGCTTCAGCACCATGACGGGAGAGAAGACGGTGCCGTCAGCCAGTACCTGGGTTCCCACCGGAATCGGACCGTGACCGGATCCCGGTGCGGACTTGAAGACGAGGTCGCCGCCACCGTGGGTCCGCATCAGTAGCCCGGCTTCACACTGACAACCAGCTCGACCTCAACTGGTGCGCCGTAGGGCAGCTCGGCCAGGCCC
This sequence comes from uncultured Actinomycetota bacterium, assembly GCA_963817125.1. Lineage (GTDB taxonomy): Bacteria > Actinomycetota > Actinomycetes > Propionibacteriales > Nocardioidaceae > Nocardioides. The sequence goes on along the minus strand of CAWFNB010000011.1, from coordinate 215,814 downwards.
AGCGCCGAACGAGCATGCCTCCCCCGCTCCGCGAACACCTGCTCGAGCAGAACCGAGGCGCCGTTGATCACGGCCGGATGATCCTCGAAGCCCTCGGCCGACGCTACGTACCCTGTCAACTTCACGACGCTCTCGATCGCGTCGAGCGTGCCGAGCTCCTGCGCCAGGGCCGCCAGACAGTTCAGGATCGACAGTCGAGCGGCCTCCTGCCCCTGCTCGACGTTGAGGTCCCGTCCCAGCTTCCCCTTGAGGAGCAGGCTGCCGTCACGGGTCGGGGTCTGGCCTGAGGAGAAGACCAGGTCGCCGACTCGGCGAGCCGGGACATAGTTGGCAACTGGAACAGGGACAGGAGGGAGTTCGATACCGATTGCTGCCAGCGTTTCGGCAGTGGACATGGAGGTTGCCTCTCTTGAGTGACTGGTTCGGTCAGCCGGCGTCATGCCTCGAACACCCGAGCCAGGAACTGCTGAGTGCGGGGGTGTTGTGGGTCCCTGAGAACGCGCTCCGGCGGCCCCTCCTCAGCGATGACGCCGTTGTCCATGAAGACGACCCGGTCGGCCGTTCGCTGCGCGAAGCCCATCTCGTGGGTGACGACGACCATTGTCATTCCGTCCGCGGCAAGGCTCCGCATGACGGAGGTGACCTCGCCCACGAGCTCCGGGTCGAGGGCGGACGTTGCCTCGTCGAAAAACATGATCCGCGGATTCACGGCCAAGGCGCGCGCGATCGCCACCCGTTGCTGCTGACCGCCCGACAGCTGTGACGGATAGCTCTTGCCGCGATCTTGCATGCCGACCCGCTCGAGAGCTTGCAGGGCGATCCCTGCCGCCTGGCTGCTACCGAGCTTGAGCACCTTGCGGAGCGCAAGCGTCACGTTCCCCATGGCATCCAGGTGCGGAAAGAGGTTGAACTGCTGGAAGACCATCCCCACGTGACCCCGGATCTCGGGGGCTCGCTTCGGCTCGTGCATTGGCACGCCACCGACGAAGACCTGTCCCGAGTCGGCGGTCTCCAGCCCGCTCATGATCCGCAGAAGCGTGCTCTTGCCTGAGCCCGAGGCGCCGATCAGGACGACCACCTCTCCGTCCGCGACGTCGAGATCGATGCTCTTGAGCACGTCGACCGACCCGAAAGCCTTGGTCACTGCGCGGAGCTGCACGTTGCTCCCGATGGTGTCGCTGTTTGCTATCGCGGTCATGCGGGCACGAGCCTTCTCTCATTCCTGCGCACCCACAGCGAGAGCGGGTAGCAGGTGACGAAGTACAGGATTGCGACGGTCAGGTAGACAGGGATTGGTTCTGCAGTTCGGTCCACGATGGCCTGGCCCGCCTTCATGACCTCCACCAAGCCGATGACGAAGGCGATCGACGTGTCCTTGATCAGGGAGATGAACTGGCCGATCAGCGGCGGCAACACGATGCGACGGGTCTGGGGAAGGACAACGAACCTGAAGGTCTGCATCGCAGAGAGTCCCAGCGTCTGCGCTGCCTCGCGTTGAGCTGAGGGGACGGCCTGAATCCCGGATCTGAAGATCTCTGCGACGTACGCGCCGTGGTAGATGCTGAGGCCCACGGCTGCCGCGCCGAACAGGTTGGAGCTGTAGCCGAGATAGAGGGCTGCCCCGAAGTACACGAAGAGCAACGTGATCGGCAACGGTGACCCGCGGAAGATCTCCACATACGCCCGCGCGAGACCGGACGCTACGCGCACGCGGGATGTCCGCAGGCCGCCGATCAGCAGCCCGATCGCTGTGCTCCCGATGATCGACACCGCGGCCAGCTTCAGCGTGAGCGCGAATGCTTCCAGCAGCTGTGGAAGGTTGTTCCATATCAAGGACCAGTTCATGAGTTGGCCTCCGCCGGCATGGCCGACGACCGCAGTCGGCGAGACGGCCACAGGCCCGGCCTGGTCTGCTCGAGCGCTGGCTTGAACAGCACCCGGCCCAGGAGACCGGCAGCGAATGACAAGGCGTTGCTGAGGACCAGGTAGAGCGCCAGGGCGATGGCGAAGACCTGGACGAACAGCAACGTTCGCGCGTTGACGACGGTAGCCACTCCGGTGAGCTCGGGGACCGCAATCGCGGTGAGCAAAGAGGTGCCGAGGAGCACCTGGATCAGGTTGTTGACCGTGGCCGGGTACACGTTGCGCAGCGCCTGCGGCGCTACGACTGACACGAAGGTCTGACGGGGTGAAAGGCCCAGGACCTGCGCCGCCTCGCCCTGCCCCCGCATGACCGACGAGATACCTGCCCTGAAAACCTCGCAGAGGTATCCGCCGACGTTGACACCGATGGCCACGATCCCCGCCGTCACCGCATCAAGCCGCAGCCCGACTGAAGGCAGCGCGAAGAACACGACGAAGATCTGGAGAAGAACGGGAGTGTTCCGGATGACTTCCACGTAGGTCCCTGCGAGCAGTCGCAGGACAAGGAACCGGGAGTTCCTGGCCAGCGCCGCGACCAGGCCGCAAACGAGCGCCACGGCGAACGCCAGGAGCGTTATCCAGAGGGTCAGGCCCATTGCCCGCAGGAAGTCCGGCAGGTACTCCAGCACGGTGCGCCACTGATAGGACACCGGACTCCCTTCTCGGCGTGGCTAGGTGATGCTGCGTCCGCGATCAGTACTGAGGATTGAGCGGATAGGTCGGGTCAACGCCGAACCACTCGTTGTAGAGCTCCTTGTTCTGACCTGAGGCGTTCAGCCGGAAGAGGAACTGGTTGAGGTAGTTGACCCAGACCTGGTCGCCATGCTTGACGCCGAAGGCGTTGTACTCCAGGGGCACGAGGGCATCGCTCGTGACTTCGAGTTCGGGGTTCAACTTGGCTTGGTAGGCGAGGAAGTTGGAGTCCTCGATCATCGTGTCCGCCTGGCCCTGCTTGACGGCGAGGATGGCTGCCTGTGAGGTGTCGTACTCGTCCGTCTTCACGTCGATCCCGAGGTCGTTGAGCACATCGGCATTGGTCGACCCCTTGACGGTAGCCACGGTCTTGCCGGGAAGATCCTCCACGGACTCAATGCCACTGCCCTTGTGAACGAGCAGGGCCTGGCTTGCGACGACGTACGGATCGGTGAAGTCGATCTCGCGACCGCGCTCGCCGTTCCGAGTGAAGTTGCAGAACACGACGTCGACCTTGTCCGTCTGAAGGTTGGGGATGCGGTTGGCCGACGTCGTGTCGACCACCTCGAGCTTCACGCCGAGGTCTTCAGCGAGAAGCTTCGCGATGTCCACGTCGTAGCCATCCGGCTCGCCGCTCTCGTCCTTGAACCCGAACGGGGCGAACGACAGGCAGTCACCTACACGGACGGTCCCCCGCTCGAGGACGGTCTTGAGTACGGACGAGTCCGCCGCTGCTTCATACGAGCCCTCGGAGGAGTTGTCGGGGGTACATCCGACCATCACGCTGAGCGTGGCGAGTACGCCCGCTGCCACAGAGACGATGCGGAACTTGCGCTGCTTCATAGAGGATCCTTTGCTAAGGCTGCTGAGTGAAGGCGTAGACGGTTCATCCCGTCGTGCTGTCGAGCACCGAGCTGCTCGGAGATCTGGTTGGCTGCCGAGAGGACAGGGCCTGCCAGCTCTTGCACCTGGTCACCGATGCGTTCAGCGGGACCCGAGACACTGACCGCCGCAACAACGGCGTCGGTGTGGTCGAACACGGGACTCGCGAGGCAGCGGATCCCCTCCTCGTTCTCGATGTCGTCGACGGCGAAGCCGCGTTCGCGAATCTTGACGAGCTCTTCCGCGAGCTGATCGGCGGAGACGAGTGTGCGAGGCGTGCGACGCGGCAACCCGGCAGCCACGACCCGGTCAAACTCCTCGGCCGGCTGGTGCGCCAGGATGGCCTTGCCGGAGGCCGTCGAGTGCACGGCGGCCCGATCCCCCACCCGGGACGCCATCTGGATGGGAGACGAGCCGCTGATCTTGTCGACGTAGACGACTTGGCCGTCGCTGTACACCATGAGGTGAACCGTCTCCTTCGACACTGCAGCCAGCTGGGTCAGGACGGGACGGGCGACGGTCCTCAGGTCGAGGTTGTTGAGATAGGCGCTGCCAAGCGAGACCGCGCCCACGCCGATCGCGTAGCGACCGTCGCCTCGCTGCTGCACCAGGCTCGCGTCGAGCAGAGGCGCCAGGAGGCGAAGGATCGTGCTCTTTGATGCGCCGACCTGCGTGGCCAGGTCCGACAGCGTCGCTCCTCCCCCGCCGTTGACGGTCGCCAGTACGCGCAGGATCGCGAGCGCTCGTCGCACTGATGACGAGTTGTTGCGCGGTGGTTCGGCCATGGCAAGGCTGCTTCCCTAGATTTTGCATTGCAAAACACTGTTCTGTTCTGCAGTGACGCTAGAAGTCGCCTCTCTTGCTTGTCAAGCCCTCTCGCTGGCGTCGTCGTCGGTCGACAAGGCCATTCCCAGGGTCATGCCCGGGCGGACGCGGCGACCATCACGCTCAAGTGGCCAGCGTGCGCTCACCGGTCGTCTCGGCGATGACCACTCGGTCGCGACCGGCGGCCTTGGCGGCGTACAGGGCGCTGTCGGCTCGAGCCACGAGCTCGTCGGAGGTCTCGTCGCCGTCCCAGGACGCGATGCCACCGGAGAACGTCTGGCCGGCCGGGGTGACTGCCCGCAAGCGCGGCAACACCTCGGCCGCCCGGCCTGCGCTCGACTCGTGGAAGAGCAGGACGAACTCCTCCCCGCCGTAGCGAGCGAGCACGTCCACGGCACGCATCTTCGCCAGCCAGGCCGCGGCCGCCTCCTTCAGGAGACGATCTCCAGCCGGGTGCCCGAACGTGTCATTGAAGGCCTTGAAGTGGTCGAGGTCGATCATCGCGATGGTCAGCGGCACGTGGTCCCGGCGGGCTCGTTCGATCGAGCTGGTGAGGTCGGAGTCCCAAGCCCTGCGGTTGGGCAACCTGGTCAGGTCGTCCACGCGCGCAAGCTGGCGCAGGTTGATGGCTTGCGCCTCCACCTGGCGCAAGAGCTGGGCCATTCGAGTGACGACGAGCAGGAACAAGGCGGTGGCGCAGACGCCGATCGCGACGCCGTCGGTGACCTGACCGTTGAAAGCCTCCAGAAGCAGTACGCACGGCGCGATCAGCGACGCCAGTGTGAGCATCGCAAGCAGGAACGGGCTGAGGTGCGGAGCCTCCCTCACGGCTTGTTCGCCCACCTGCCGGACGGACGGATGGAGCGCCGCGGCGCCGAACAACGCGTAGGCGACGAGGAAGGTCATGTCCAGAAGGTGCGAGGCGGCGTTGCCGGGCTCCCACGCCAGCTGGGAGGTCACCGCCCATCCCACGTCTCCGACCAGGAACGCCACCACGGAGCTCACCATCAGGAAGAACGACGGGCTGCGGTCGCCTGCCCCGATGAGGAGCCGCGCAAGCATCGCCAGGACCACCACGTCGGCCGCCGGGTAGGCGATGATGACCGCGTGCGCGAGCCGGGAGTCCGCCTCGGCGATCGCCGCAGGCTGGATGAGGAACACCCAGCACAGCAGACCGAGCCCCGTGGAGACGGTGGTCGAGTCCACCACCGTGGCCCAGTCGCGTCCTGCGCTGCGTCGACGGATGATCAACGCCAGACCGACGAAGACCCCCGGATAGAGCGCGAGCCAGAACACGTCCGCCAACGACGGTGACGGAGGGTCGACCACGTTTCGGGACAGGTAGGCCTCAACCAGGATGCCGGAGGCGTTGAGGAAGACCCCGGCAGCGAACAGGTACCAGGGCAACGGCGCCGCCACCTTGTTGCGGCGTACTCCGAACACGATGGACGCGGCCGCGACCCAACCGATCCCGACCTTGACCACGGTCTGGGCCACCGTGTCGCCAGGGATGAAGAAGAAGACAACGACCGCGGCGAGAACGATCGCCAGGTAGGTCTTCCACAGCGTGTTCATCTCCACCCGCCGTGATCGGTGGTACTGCGATGGCGCACGGCGGCGGCCTTCGGGAGAGCATCATGGTTCGACTACCTCGTAGGGAGCTGTGGATTCAAGATCGCAGGCTTCCTTCCGCGACCAGCTGCAATCACCCAAATGCCGGGGTTTGTCTAGCCAACGGGTGCTCAGTCCGCGATGTGGAGCAGCCCGGGGCCGTCGGCCTTGGCCGCGTAGAGGGCGGCGTCGGCGCGGGGGTAGAGATGTGCGACCGCGGCGCCTCCGGTGGCTGATGCGGCTCCGACACTGACGGTGACGGCGAGTCCTGGTGCGACGGCTTCCCAGTCCTCCAGGCTCACGAGTGTTCTGATTCGGTCCGCGCGGTCCTCTACGACTTGGGGGGATGCGCCGGTGAGCACCGTACAGAACTCGTCGCCGCCGAGGCGGAGGGCGAGGTCTTCGGGGCGCAGCACGGATCGGATGATCGCTCCGACCCGGCACAGCACCGCGTCTCCGCAGGCGTGGCCGAACCTGTCGTTGACTCCTTTGAAATGGTCGATGTCGATGATCACCATGGCGATGGGTGTCTGTGGGGTGAGGCTGTCGCATTCGTGGACGAGGCGCTGGTCGAGGGCTCGGCGGTTGCCGAGCCCGGTCAGGGGGTCCTCCATCGTCCGGCGGACCAGACCGTCGTGTTGACCTTGCTGGCGCTCGCTGTGGATCTGCGCGCGCGCGGATGCGAGTCGAGCGATCCGCTCGTCCCAGCGTTGCCTGGCCAGGCCCGCCGCGTAGGCGCGGGCGACCGATCCGACAGTGGGGTCGCGTGCCTCCTCGATCAGCATCGCGGTCCATTCAGCGAATGACCGCTCATATGCGGTCCCGTTGACGCGGGCGAGCTCTCGGGCGGCGTCGGCGTTCGTGGCGGCCACGTCGTACCTCTTGGCCTGCAGGGCCTCATGAGCCAGCCCCAGACAGACCTGCATCCGAGGCAGCCAGTACGGGTCGACGTCGTGGGCCGGGAACTGGTGACCCAGCTCCCGAAGCTCCTCTATCTCATCGGGACCGGCGGCCCGCATGAGGATCAGGCGGGCCAGCCGGCTGATCCGCAGCTCCAGAGCCCAGGAGTCCGGCAGCTCGACATGCAGGTCCTCGGTGCGGTCGCGCAGTAGCTGCTCGGCCTGCTCGTGCTCGCCCACCTCGAGCAGGGCCGCCGTCCACCAGTACCAGTTGAGCCCACGGTTTATCTCGATGACTGGGCGCAACACCTGAAGGTCGCAGAGCGGGAGCAGCTCCACCGCGCGGTCGTGCATCTCGTCGCCGATCTCCCACAGGCTGAGGTCGTCGTACGCGTTGGCGGCGCCGATGAGGGCGCTGCCCCGGGCAAGGGGATCGCTCTCGTTGTCCAGGACCACGACGGCACGGCTGGCATCCGCGAGGTGCCGGACGACATCGCCGTCACGCAGGGCGAGTCGAGCCCGGAGGGTCAGGCCTGCGGAGAGCATGCCTGCCTCGCCCAGCTCCTCTGCTCTGTCGATCAGGTTGTCGACTGCCTTCGCAGCGTCGTCGGGAAGGTTGTGGATGGCGTCGACGGCCAGCGCGAACAGCAGAGTCGCGGTGCACTCGGGCCAGCCGCACCGCTCAGCCTCGGCCAGTCGACGAGTGATCTCGAGTCGCGCCGCGGCGACGTCGGGAAGCTGGACTGCTTCCACGAGGGTGTAGGCAGCGTGCAGCGCCGCGCGCCGCACCGGCTCCGGCGACTGGTTCCCCGTCTGCATGTCCCCCGACATGGTGCCGATCATCCTCTGAATACCAGCGAAGTACTGGTGTCTTGCCGAATGCGCGGAGTGGCTCATCCAATCGGGTAGGTACCGATGATTCGTATCTCTGACAGAGGTCAGTGCTCTTGTACGACGACCAGCCGCACGACGAGCAACGCAAGAGATGCGAACAGGAGGCGATCGGCGATGTGGGACACAGTCCAGACCAACGAGCTGCACCTGTCGCACGACCTGCCGTGCCCGCGATGTGGCCACGCGGTGCACACCTTCCTGGCGTGCGGCGACGACTGCAGCTGCGCGCCGGTCCTCCTGCCCGGCACGGTACGGCTGACCGCTGCCTGAGCTCTCAGACGCGTGCCTCCAGCACGGCCAGGTCGCGCTCGGCGAAGCGGCGGTGCCACCACTCCTCCTGGAGGATGCACTCCAGGCAGCGCGACACCGCGTAGGCCTCGGACGCCGGGTAGCCCGTCTCCAGCACCGGCGTCGTGGTGCCGGCGAGCTGCTCGTCGGTGAGAGCGGCGACGACCTCGCGGTAGGTGCCCATCCGGTCTGCACGCACCGCCAGCACCTCGTCGAGAGACGGCCGGGCGTCGGGATCGTTGGGCACGCCCTCGATCTCGCCCATCTCGTCGTGCGGAAGGCCGAGCGGATGGTAGGGGCGCGGGTCGCCGAGCAGCACTCGGCTGATCCACGAGTCGGTGGCCATGATCAGGTGGCGCTGGGTCTCGATGAACGACCACTCGCCGTCCACGCGTTCGTGGAGCAGCTCTTCGGGCAGCCGCCGCGCGCGTGCCACTGTCCCCTCCCACAGCCGCTCGATGATCGGCCAGGCCCTGCGGTAGCCCTCGGCGTCGGTCGGTGACAGCTGTGCGTATTCGGGGTGCTGCCGGCACAGCTCGGCATGCCAGAGCGGGATCACGTCGATGCCGTTGAACACCAGGCTGTCGAAGTCGCCGTCGATCTCCAGGCTCTTGCCCCAGACGCCGCGCATCACGGCGTCGCTCAGCATGACGTTCTTGAACAGCGAACGCGAGAGGTCGAGGCCCTCGAAGGTCGAGCCGGACAGGTCCTGGTCTCGGAACTCAGCCATGCGTCGAGCATCGCACCGGGCGCCGACAGTCCACAGGCGACGAACCCCACCCCTAGTTAATGAACATAGCCCGTTCGGGCCATGCCCTCGGCGATCGATCAGTCTGAATGTGGACCTGACGTGTACGAGACCGGCGATTCTGCGCACAACTGCGGGTCTGAACTTTTACCGTCTAGAGGACATCGCAACACCTGGGGAGGGAGGCGAAGACCAATGTGGGACACCGTGCAGACCAACGAGACTCACCTCTCGCACGACATGCCGTGCCTACGCTGCGGGCACGCCCCCCACACCTTCCTCTCCTGCGATGACAACTGCGACTGTCAGCCGGCCGTGATGCCCGGCGCGTCGCGCCTCATCGCCGTCTGAGGGACCTACCGCGACGAACAGGTCACGGCTCGATGAGCACCTTGATGGCGCGCCGCTCGTCCATCGCTCGGTAGCCCTCTGCCACCTTGTCCAGGGACATCGTCGCGTCGAAGACCTTGCCCGGCTCGATCCGCCCGCTGGTCACCAGCTCGAGCAGGTCGGGCAGGTAGCGGCGCACCGGTGCCATCCCGCCCGCGAGGCCGACGTTCTTCTGGAACATCCGGCGCACCGGCAGCTCCACGCCGTGCGGCACTCCAACGAAGCCGACCGTCGAGCCGGGCCGCGCGACGTCGAACGCCGTCCTCATCGCCGCGTCGGTGCCGACGCACTCCAGGACGGCGTCCGCCCCGACTCCCCCGGTGATCTCCATGACAGCGGCGCTCCCGGCTTCGCCCCGCTCGGCCACCAGGTGCGTGGCGCCGAACTCCGTCGCCAGCTGCTGCCGCGGCTGGTGGCGCGACATCGCGACGATCGTCTCGGCACCCATCACCGAGGCGGCCAGGACCCCGCACAGGCCGACCGCCCCGTCGCCGACCACCACGACCGAACCACCCTCGCGGACTCCAGACGCGACCGCCGCGTGCCACCCGGTCGCCATGACGTCGGTGAGGGCGAGTAGCGAGGGGTACGCCGCGGCGTCGGGGGTGCCGTCGGTCTTGACCAGGCTGCCCTCGGCCTGGGTGACCAGGGAGTACTCGGCCTGGCCACTCTCGGTGAACCCGAGATCGACGCACGCCGACTGGACCCCGGCCAGGCAGTGCGCACACGTGCCGTCGCAGTGGCAGAACGGGACCAGCACGAAGTCGCCCGGCCGGAACGAGGTGACCTCGGCGCCGACCTCGACCACCTCGCCGATGCACTCGTGGCCGATGGTGCTGCCCGCGTCGACCGGGTTCTCACCTCTGTATGGCCACAGGTCCGAGCCGCAGATGCAGCCCGCGGCAACCTTCACGACAGCGTCCGTGGGCTTCTCGATCGCCGGATCGGGCACCTCCGAGACGCGGATGTCGCCGGGGCCGTGGATCGTGGTGGCTCGCATGGTGGCATCCTTGCAGCGCTGGAAAAGTGCCCGCTCCCCTCCCCCGGCGGCCCGGGCGGCGCGCGGCGATGCTGGTTTGCGGTATCTCACATATGAGTTACCGTGATCGCATGAGCGAAGGCTACAAGGGCCGGATCGGGAGCATCATCCGCGATGCGCGCAAGCACCGCGGGCTGACCCAGCAGCAGCTTGCGGAACGGCTGTCCACCAGCCAGAGCGCGATCAACCGGATCGAGAAGGGGCACCAGAACCTCTCCCTGGACATGCTCGCCCGCATCGGCTCGGCGCTGGACTCCGAGATCGTCGCGCTGGGCGCCGGCCCGACTCACCTGCGGGTCACCGGCCCGACCACGCTCTCCGGCTCGATCGACGTCAAGACGTCCAAGAACGCCGGCGTCGCCCTGCTCTGCGCCACGTTGCTCAACCGTGGCCGTACGACGCTGCGCAAGGTGGCCCGCATCGAGGAGGTCAGCCGGCTGCTCGAGGTGCTCTCGAGCATCGGCGTCCAGACCAGGTGGCTCAACGACGACAACGACCTCGAGATCATCCCGCCGCGCGAGCTCAGGCTCGAGAGCATCGACGAGAACGCTGCGCGCCGCACCCGGTCGATCATCATGTTCCTCGGACCGCTGCTGCACCGCGAGGACACCTTCGACCTTCCCTACGCCGGCGGCTGCAACCTCGGGACGCGCACCGTCGAGCCGCACATGTACGCGCTGCGGCCGTTCGGCCTCGAGGTGAAGGCGACCGACGGCCAGTACCACGCGCAGGTCAACCGGGCGATCGAGCCCAGCACGCCGATCGTCCTGACCGAGCGCGGCGACACGGTCACCGAGAACGCGCTGATGGCGGCCGCACTGCACTCCGGCACCACCGTGATCCGCAACGCCTCGTCCAACTACATGGTCCAGGACCTCTGCTTCTACCTCCAGAAGCTCGGTGTCAGCGTCGAGGGGATCGGCACCACCACTCTCACCGTCACCGGGCTCACGAACATCGACGTCGACGTCGACTACGCGCCGAGTGAGGACCCGATCGAGGCGATGTCGCTGCTGGCAGCGGCGATCGTCACCCGGTCCTCGATCACCATCCGCCGGGTGCCCATCGAGTTCCTCGAGATCGAGCTGGCGACCCTGGGCGAGATGGGATTCCAGCACAGCCGTTCGGAGGAGTACGTCGCCAGCAACGGCCACACCCGCCTGTGCGACATCACCACGCAGCCCTCCGAGCTGCACGCCCCACTGGACAAGATCCACCCGATGCCGTTCCCGGGCCTCAACATTGACAACCTGCCGTTCTTCGCCGTCATCGCCGCGGTCGCCGACGGACAGACACTGCTGCACGACTGGGTCTACGAGAACCGCGCGATCTACCTGACCGAGCTCAACAAGCTGGGCGGCCAGGTCAAGCTGCTGGACCCGCACCGAGTGATGATCGAGGGCCCCACCCATTTCTCCGGAGCCGAGATCGTCTGCCCGCCGGCGCTCCGTCCCGCGGTGGTGATCCTGCTGGCCATGCTCGCCTCGAAGGGCACCTCGGTGCTGCGGTCGACGTACGTCATCCATCGGGGCTACGAGGACCTCGCCGAGCGCCTCAACGAGCTCGGCGCCAACATCGAGCCGTTCCGCGACATCTGACCTGCGCGGACTGCGCAGATCGGGTCAGGGCGCCGTTACGGCCGAGGCGACTGCAGGTCGGCAAGGACGGCGCGGGCGATGTCGGGGAGCTTCTGGCCCGTCGACCGAGCCGTCGACTGCATCACATCGAACGCTTCGGTGACCGTCACGGACTCCCAGCCTGCGATTGCGCCCATGGCTTGCTCGATGACGATGCGGCTGTCCACTACCGCCTGCAGCTGCTCGGTGACGACCTCCGCCGGCTGCCGGGAGTGCTCCTGAAGGATGGCGATCGTGGCGACGTCGGCCAGTGCCTGGACCAGAAGCACGTCGCCGGGATCGAAGCGCCCGGTGTCGACCCCGAAGATGATCAGGGCCCCGATGGTCTGGTCGCGCAGTCTCATGGGGAACGCATGGACAGAGTGGAAACCGGCAGCGCGCGCGGCTGGCGTGAAGATCGGCCACCGGTCGCCGGCCTGACTCAGGTCCGCGTTCACGACGGGTCGTCCGATCTCGATCGCGTCCAGGCACGGACCGTCTTCGTCCTGCATCTGAAGGAGCTCGAGCATCGTGTCCTCTTCGTTGCTCGAGGCCAGATGTCTCACCCGCTCCTGGTGGTCGGTGAGCACCAGGCCAACCGCACCCGCGCCGGTGACCTGGGCGGCGCTTGTCGTGAGGGTGTGCAGAAAACCGGGGAGGTCGAGGTCGTCGACGAGGGTGGAGGTCACCTCGACGAAGAGTTGCAGGAACTGCCCCTGCGAGATAACGCCGGATTCCGCGTCCACCGGATGAGGCTTCGCGTGTGGCCGCGCGACTCTCCGGACGCTGTGCTTTCGGAGATCGGGAAAGAGCATGCGCATCGCCTTGTCTGCAGGCCACCGAGCGGATGAAGCACGCGTCGGGGTCCCGGACGAGCGGCGATGCAAATAGTACACCGCACCGTGCGCACTTCCCGGGAAGAAATGACCCTGCGTGCCTGCGGCACACCTAGAAGAACAGCGTCTCCACCCAGGCCCGAGCCGGCGCCTTCGCGGCCGGCGGGGCGGTCATGTCGGCGGTGATTCGCGGCATCGGCATCGTGTGCTGACCAGCATGCCGGTGCCAGTCGGACTCCGACTCGACGAGGCTGCCGAGGTCCGCGCGCCGGAGGAACACGCCATGCCCATCCGGGCAGCGGCTGACCTCGCCGTCACCCAGCGGGCGCGAGTCCATCGTGGCTCCGCACAGCGGGCAAGCCAGCTCGGTGTCGTCGGCCACGTCGTCGGCCACGTCGTCGGCCCCGCCCGGCGTTGCATCCATGGAGTCGACGGTAGCGCGGTCGCGCCACACTGCCACGCACGCTCGCCGGGTGGATACTGCTCGCTGTGACGCCGCCCACGCGCCGCCCGACGGCCGGCTCGACGTACCGGCCGGCCACGGGGTACGCCTTTCTCGACGAGGCGGCCGGTGACCCGGGCGGCGTGCTCGCCTTCGCGCACCGCGGCGGGGCCTACCACCCCGAGATCGAGGGGCTCGAAAACACCCTTGCCGCGTTCAAGCATGCGATCTCGCTGGGCTACGACTACCTCGAGACCGACGTCCATGTGACCAGCGACGGGGTGCTGCTCGCATTCCACGATGCCGTGCTCGACCGGGTCACCGACCTGGAGGGTGCGATCGCGGATCTCACCTTCGATGACGTCCGGCAGGCACTGGTCGGCGGCCGCGAACAGGTGCCGACCCTGGCCCAGCTCTTCGACGAGTTCCCGCGGGCGCGGTTCAACATCGACCTCAAGTCCGACGGTGCCGTGGCCGTGCTGGCCGAGTTCATCGAGGAGCGCGAGGCCTGGGACCGGGTGCTCGTTGGGTCGTTCAGCCCGCAACGGCTGGCCGCCTTCCGACGGCGTACACGTGGCCGGGTACCAACTTCCGCCGGGCCGGTGGAGGTGGCGATCTTCCGCTTCGTCCCGAGCGCCCGGCTCGCCGACTGGCTGACCCGGCACCAGGTCGCGGCGTTCCAGATCCCGCACAAGCGCGGTCGCTGGACGATCGCCAGCGCCGGCCTGGTGCGGCGCGCGCACGCGACCGGCAAGCACGTCCACGTGTGGACCGTCGACGAGCCCGAAGAGATGAGGGAGCTGCTCGATCGCGGCGTCGACGGCCTGTTCACCGATCGGACCGATTTGCTCAAGGACGTGCTCGCCGAGCGCGGCCTGTGGAGGGAGTGAACATGACAACCATCGACCCAGTCGCGGACCTGACCCCGCTCAACCGGGCCAAGGAGCAGAAGGCCTGGTACTGGTACGACTGGGCCAACTCGGCGTTCTACACGACCGTCCTCACGGTCCTGTTCGGGCCGTACATGATTGACGTCGCGGGGCGGGCGGCGGGCTGCGCGGACCCGGACGAGAACTGTGACAAGACCGTGAGCCTGCTCGGCCTGGACCTCGCCGCCGGGTCGCTGCCGTTCTACCTGACCAGCTTCGCAACCATCCTCAGCGCGTTCATCCTGCCCATCGTCGGGGCGATGGTCGACCAGTCATCGCGCAAGAAGTTCCACATGGCTGGCTTCGCGTGGGCCGGTGCCTTCTTCTGCGGGCTGCTGTTCTTCATGAAGGGCGAGAACTGGCAGCTCGGTGCGGTGTGCATCGTGATGGCCAGCGTGCTCGCGGGTTGCTCGCTCATCAGCTACTCGGCGATCCTCTGCGACATCTCCAGCGAGGAGGAACGAGACCGGGTGTCGTCGCGTGGATGGGCGTTCGGCTACCTCGGCGGCGGTCTCCTGCTCGTGGTCAACCTGGTGCTGGTGCTCGGCAACGACGCCATCGGGCTCAGCACCGGAATGGCCGTGCGGATCTCGTTGCTCTCGGCCGCGCTGTGGTGGGCCGGGTTCACGATCATCCCGTTCGTTCGCCTGCGCAACCGTCCCGCGATCAACGTGGAGATCAAGGAGGGAGGGCTGATCGGGCGCAGCTTCGGGGAGCTCTGGACCACCTTCCGGGACCTGCGTCACTACCCGATGACACTGACATTCCTGCTGGCCTACATCTTCTACAACGATGGCATCCAGACCGTCATCTACAGCGCCTCGGTGTACGGCTCCGAAGAGCTCGGGTTCGGGACGAGCGTGCTCATCGCCACGATCCTGCTGATCCAGTTCGTGGCGTTCGGCGGTGCGCTCTTCTTCGGTCGCCTTGCCGGCAGGTATGGCGCCTACCGGTCGATCCTGTACGGCTGCTTTGCGTGGATGGCCATCGTGGTGTTCGCCATGTTCCTGCCCGAGAAGAACCTGGTGCTGTTCCTCGCCACCGGGATCGCGATCGGCATCGTGCTCGGTGGCACCCAGGCGCTGTCGCGGTCCTTCTTCAGCGTGCTGATCCCGCGGGGCAAGGAGGGCAGCTACTTCGCGCTGTACAACGCCTTCGAGCGCGGTACGTCGTGGTTCGGTGTGCTGCTGTTCGGCGTGATGTTCCAGGTGACCGGCTCCTACCGGCCCGCCATCGTGTCGCTGATCATCTTCTTCGTTCTCGGGACCATCTTCCTGCTGCGGCTCGACCCTCAGCGCGGTATCGCGGAGGCAGGCAACCAGGTGCCCAGCACCCTCTGACAG
Source organism: uncultured Actinomycetota bacterium (assembly GCA_963817125.1). Lineage (GTDB taxonomy): Bacteria > Actinomycetota > Actinomycetes > Propionibacteriales > Nocardioidaceae > Nocardioides. The sequence goes on along the minus strand of CAWFNB010000011.1, from coordinate 200,456 downwards.
CGCGTCATATCGCCGCAGACCCTCAATTTGACCTGCAGAAACTGCCTGCAGGTCACGGCGAGGAATATGAGGAATCTTCGCGGGCTGGGTACCGTTAACCTGTCGACGGTCGAAATGTCAACGGTGCTCGCAATGAACCATTGACCGGTATGGACCGTCAGTCCAGGTAACGGGGATCGACCATCAGTTTGGAGGGACCTTCATGGCGGAGCGCACGCTACGCGGAGCGCGGCTGGGAGGCCAGAGTTTCGAGGACGAGCGCGGCATCGAGTTTGCCGCGCGTCAGCAGGTCGGATACCGATGCGGCCAAGGCCACGAGTTCGAGATCACCATGTCCGTCGAGGCCGACATCCCGGCCGTGTGGGAGTGCCCGCGCTGCGGTGACGAGGCGCTGAGCACCCAAGGCATCGAGAAGGAGATCAAGGCCGAGAAGCCGGTTCGCACCCACTGGGACATGCTGCTCGAGCGCCGGTCCGAGAAGGAGCTCGAGGACATCCTCAAGGAGCGCCTCGAGCTGCTGCGCGGCGGAGAGATCGGCCCTGCGCACCTGCACCGCGCGAACCAGAAGAAGCGGAAGGCGTCCGCCTGAGGGGCGTCGCCGCCTACTCGTCCACCACCTCGCCCCGGATCACCGGCCCGTCAGGGCCGGCGCCGGGGCGTCGTGCTGTCCCGGGGCCGACGAAGACCAGTCGGCTGGCCACCACGCCGGTCAGCAGTCGCCGGAACACCGGCCTGGTCACCGGCAGGATCATCAGGACGCCGAACGCGTCGGTGACGAAGCCCGGCGCGACCATCAAGGTGCCGCCGACGAGGATCAGCGCGCCGTCGGCGAGCTCCCGGGCCGGCATCCGCCCGCTGTCGAGCGCCTCGCGAAGCGCCCGCCAGGCTCGCGAGCCCTCGTGCCGGATCAGCCACGAGCCGAAGATGCTGTCGAGGACCAGCAGCAGGATCGTCCACCACGGGCCGATGGCCTGGCCGACCTGGATGATCACGTAGATCTCGACCAGCGGCACGACGATGAACAGCGCCAGCAACAACAGGAACAAGCCGCGGCGGCGGCGACGCGCCATCATCGCGAGTCCCGTCGCAGTGCCCGACCCAGCTGGTGTCGACGCTCGCGCAGCCCCCACCGGGTGATCCGCCGCAGCGACTCGGTCGCCACGGCACCGCTCATCTTCGAGTCGCCGCGCACCCGCTCGACAAACTCGATCGGGACCTCCCGCACCGTCAGGCCGGCGCGGAGACAGCGGGTGACCAGGTCGGTCTGGAACACGTAGCCGGTGGACTCCACGGACGCGAGGTCGATCTTCTCCAGTGCGCTGCGCCGGAAGACCCGGAACCCGGCCGTCGCGTCGCGCACGGCGATGCCCAGCAACAGCCGCACGTAGAGGTTGCCGCCCCTCGACAGCGCCTCGCGGCGCCTCGGCCAGTTCACTACCGAGCCACCGGGGATCCAGCGCGACCCGATCACCAGGTCCGCATCCAGCAGCGCCTCGAGCAGCCGATGCAGCTGTTCGGGCTGGTGCGAGCCGTCCGCATCCATCTCGCCGACCACGTCGTAGCCGGCGTCGAGCGCCCACGCGAAACCCGCGAGGTACGCCGCCCCGAGGCCACCCTTCGCGGCTCGGTGCAGCACATGCACCGCCGGGTCGGCGGCGGCCAGCTCGTCGGCAATCGCGCCAGTGCCGTCGGGCGAGTTGTCGTCGACGACCAGCACGTCGACCGATGGCTCGGCGGCCCGGAGTCGGCCGATCAGCCAGGCGACGTTGTCGGCCTCGTTGAAGGTCGGGACGACCATGATGACCCGACCGAGGGGTGACACGTCCTAACCTCCCACGCTCGTCGGTTCGGGCAGGTTGGTAGACGCGCCCCCCTCCGGGCAGGCGTCCTGCCGCTCGCGACGACGATACGGGAGCACGACCAACCCGATGCCGACGGCGGTGAGCAGGACCGCCGCCCGGCCCGACCACGGACCGATCCGCATCGCCGGTGTCAGGGCGTCGGTGAGCCCGACCCGCTGGACGAGGACTGCGCGGGTGCGGGTCTCGGTGGTGGCCACGACGCGACCGTCCGGGGCGATGATCCCCGAGACCCCGTTGGTGGTCGCGACGGCGACCCAGTGTCCGGTCTCCAGGGCGCGCAGCCGGGTGATCGCGAACTGCTGATCGATCTGGTCGGTGCGGATGAAGGTCGCGTTGCTGCTCTGCACCACCAGGAGCTGAGCACCGTTGTGCACCTGCGCGTGCAGCCCGTCGTCGTAGGCGATGTCGAAGCAGATCGCGTCGGCCACCGGGACACCGCCGACCCGGAGCGGCTCGCGCCGGGTGCCGGTCAGCATGTCGCGGCCGACCTCCCTGAGCCGGTCGAAGAAGCTGTAGTTCATGAAGGAGCGGCCGGGGATGTACTCGCCGAACGGCACCGGGTGCCACTTGGTGTACCGCTCACCGGCGCCGGTCTCCGGGTCCCAGACGATGCCCTGGTTGAGCACCTCTCCGGGCTCGCCGTCCACGATCGCGCCGACCAGGATCGGCACCTGGATCGCTGCGCTCGCCGCGCGGATCCCGGCATTGGTCTCGGGATCGTCGAACGGGTCGACGGCAGTGGAGTTCTCCGGCCACAGCACGAAGTCCGGCCGCGGAGTCTCGCCGTCCTCGACCCGGCGAGCCAGGTCGACGGTCGCATCGACGTGGTTCTGGGTGACCTGTCGGTAGTCGTACAGGATGTCGTCGCCGTCGCCCGGCACGTCGCCCTGGACCGCGGCCACCGTGACCTCGCCGTCGGACCGAGCCCAGGTCTGGGCGTCCCATGGCAGCAGCGCGGGTACGGCGAGCAGCGCCACCAGTCCGACCAGGCAGGCCGCTGCGACTGTGCGGCTCCCCTCCCCCGCCACCGGGCCGGTGACGACCCAGCCGAGCAGCGCCCCGAGGAGGGCCAGCAGGAAGCTGAGACCGACAGCCCCGACGTACGGCAGCGCATCGGCGGCCGGGGTGTCGACGACCCCGAACGCGAGCCGACCCCATGGCATCCCACCCAGCGGCCAGCCGCTGCGCCACACCTCGATCGCGGTCCACGCCGCGGCGAACCACAGCGGCCAGAGCCGATGTCGCTGCACCAGCGCGGAGAGCGACCCCAGCACGGCGTAGAAGAGGGTCTCGAGGGTGGACAGGGCGATCCAGGCGGGGATCCCGACCGCGCGCATCCACCAGATGTGGGTGAAGTAGAAGGCCGCGCCGAACACGAGTCCGACCACGAAGGCACGGCGCAGCCCCAGCCCTCGGGTGGCGACAGCGAAACCGGCCACGGCCACCGGGATCACCCAGGCAACCGCGGCCGGTTCGAAGGCCACCGAGAGCACCAGCCCCGCGATTGCCGCGAGGAGGCTCCTCCTGAACACTGCACCAAACTACCGAAGGAACTACCGAACGAAGCAGAAGGGCGGAGGGGCCCCGCAGCCCTTCGGTCCAGCCCGGTCCACGACCGGCTGCCGTGATCGGGCTGTTGTCTAGGGGGTGCGGGCCCCTCCGTGCCCCGCTCTCGCGGAGACCCCCGGCCATCGGTCGTCAGGTCTTCAGGCGATGGCACGTCACCCTCGGACCCGGCCACCCGAAAACCGGAAGTCCTGCCGCGATCTGCACGAGCGGACGGCGCTACCCAACTCCCCGGAGCCCGAATCGTCAACACCCCGCTGACCTGCGCGAACGCGAAAAGACGCAGGTCAGGGGCCATGCTCCGTTCACACGAAGTTCACTTTTTTCTCGAGAGTTTCCGGCGTGTCGGCGTATCAAAGTCAGCGGACCAGACCAGGGGGCGCCCGGGTCTCAGGAAGTGGACGGTGGAACCACCGCGGTCCCGGTCGCCGTGGTAGCCAGCAGCGGCGGATCCAGCAGCACGGCAGCGCCGGGCCGGGCCTGCGTCGGTTCGCCGCGAGTCACCACGTGCACCGCGAGGTCGAGGGTCCGCGACCGGGTGCCGACCCGGGCCAGCGTGCAGGTCACCTCGACCATGTCGCCGGCCCGGACCGGTGCGAGGAACTGCACGTCGGTGTAGGACGCGAGCAGCCCCTCGTCGCCGTCGGTGCGGATGCACATCTCGGTGGCGACGTCGCCGAACAGCTTCATGCTGTAGGCGCCGTCGACCAGGTTCCCCGCGTAGTGCGCGTCGGAGTAGGCGACGTAGCGGCGGTGCGTCACGGTGGTGCCGACCTCGAGCTCGGTCATGCTGCGGCTCCAGTGGGCTCGGTGGGTGCGATCCGGTGGACCAGGAACGACGCCACCTCACCCGGTGTCGTGCCCCGGCTGAAGACTCGGTCCACACCCAGCTCGGCGGCCATCTTCTCGTCGAACCGGGGACCGCCGACCACCAGCAGCGGTCGCCGATCAGCTGGATAGGCCTCGCGGAACGCCGCCGACATCTCGCGGGTGTTGAGCAGGTGGGCGTCGCGCTGGGTGACCACCTGGGAGACGAGCACGGCGTCGGCCCGCTCCGCCCGTGCGCGCTCCACGAGCTGCGGCACCGAGACCTGGGCACCGAGGTTCACGACCTTGAGCTCGCGGTAGTACTCGAGCCCCTTCTCTCCCGCGAACCCCTTGATGTTGAGGATCGCGTCGATGCCCACCGTGTGCGCGTCGGTGCCGATGCATCCGCCGACCACGACCAGGCGGCGGCGCAGCGCGCCCTTGACCGCCGCGTTGACCTCCTTGGGCGTCAGCAACGGGTAGTCGCGCTCCACGACCTCCACCTTGCTGGTGTCGACGAGGTGGTTCACCCGCCCGTACACGACGAAGAAGGTGTAGTCGGGTCCCATCGCCCGGCTGTGTGCCACCAGCGCTGGGTCCATGCCCATCTTGTTGGCCAGCTGGACGGCAGCACCCTCCGCCACCTTCGAGTGCGGGACCGGCAGGGTGAAGCTGACCTGCACCATGCCGTCGCCGGTGGTGTCGCCGTACGGGCGGACGATGCTCACCTGAGTGCCTTCCTTTCGTGGTTTCGAGACGGTTGCTGCGCAACCTCCTCAACCACCGGTGTACTCCAGCACTTCGGTGGCCGGGTTGTAGTAGGCGCTCGACTTCTTGGCGACGCCGTCGAGGCCGCGGCCGGCGTCGGCGGGGCGGCGCATCAGCCCGAAGGTGCCGTCCGCGATCGCCTCGAGCAGCCCTTCGTCGACGATCCGCTCGAGCAGCTCGATCGACTCCCCCAGGACCTGGCGGGCGCGCTGGGCCACGAAGCCGTCGGGCGCCGGCCGGAAGTCCTCGCTCAGGTCGCCGGTGGCGTCGAGGACGTAGCGGACGTTCTGCAGGGCGAGGTCGCGGTCGGAGAGCCACGGCGTCACCACCGCCTCGGTCATCATCCCGACCAGCAGGATGCCCTGCCCGGTCAGCGAGCCGACCAGGTTGAAGAAGCCGTCGAGCAAGTGGCCGCGGAAGACGTCACCGGTCATGTGGCGGGTCGGCGGCATCCACTTGAGCGGCGCTTCGGGGAACAGCTCGCGCGCCAGCAGCGCGTGGGCGAGCTCCATCCGGAACGAGTTGGGCAGGTCCGGATCGATCTCGAACGCATGGCCGAGGCCGAGCTGCCAGTCCTCGAGGCCGGCTTCCTTGGCGAAGTACTCGTTGAGCAGCTGGCTGGTGGTGACCGTGTGCGCCGCCTCGACTGCGTCAGCGGTCGTGAGGTAGTTGTCCTCGCCGGTGTTGATGATGATCCCGGCCCGGGCGTGCACCTGACGGCTGAACCGCTGGTCGACGAAGGTCCGGACCGGGTTGATGTCGCGGAAGAGGATCCCGTACATCGAGTCGTTGAGCATCATGTCGAGACGCTCGAGACCGGCGAGGACCGCGATCTCTGGCATGCACAGCCCGGAGGCGTAGTTGGTCAGCCGGACGTACCTGCCCAGCTCCTTGCTCGACTCGTCCAGCGCGGCGCGCATCAGCCGGAAGTTCTCCTGGGTCGCGTAGGTGCCGGCGAACCCCTCCCGGGTGGCACCCTCGGGGACGTAGTCGAGCAGGCTCTGCCCCGTCGACCGGATCACCGCGATCACGTCGGCGCCCTCGCGGGCCGCCTGCTGTGCCTGGGGAATGTCCTCGAGGATGTCGCCGGTGGCGACGATCAGGTAGATCCACGGCTTTCGGGGCGCGTCGCCGTGCCGCAAGATCATCCGGTCCCGCTCTCGGCGGCGTACGTCGACCCGCTTGATGCCCGCGCCGACCTGACGTCGGGACGCGGCGCGCGCCCGGGTCGCGTCGCGACCCTCGGGGACCCGGAAGGTCACCGAGCCTGCCCCGGCCTTCTGAGCCAGGGTGGCCAGGTCCTCGGCCTCGCCGCGCAGCAGCGCGTCCCAGACCGGGAGCGCGATGCCGTGCTCGAGCCCGACGTCGGCCCGGACCACGTCGGCCAGCCGGTTGGCCCACGGGATGCCGTCGCCGTCAGCGCCCCCGAGCCCGGCGAGCCGCAGCGTGGCGCGCTCGACGCTCACCGTCGTGTGCCGCTGGGCGAGCGTGACGATGGGGCGTCCGGCCTTGCGGGCCAGCGAACGGGCCTTGCGGACGGTGACCGGGTCGAGGTCCAGCTTTCCTCGGGGTCGCCGGCTCATGGCGCCACCTCCAGCCGGCGTTCGAACAGCGCCCGCACGCCCGGCTGCTCTCGCAGCAGCTGCACGGCGTAGTCGGCATGCCCGGGCACGTAGCCGTTCCCGACCAGCATGGTCACGTCGGCGGCCAGCCCCTCGGCACCGAGCGCCGCTGCCGAGAACGACGTCGCCATCGAGAAGAAGACCACGGTGCCGCCCGGTGAGGTCGCGAGGATCGCGCCTCCCTCGCACCCGGGCACGTCGACGCACACTACGGTGACGTCGGCCGTCCCGCCGGCGACCGACGTCACTGCGTCCCGAGTCGCGATGGGGTCGCGGGCGTCCGCGACCACCACGTCGTCGGCCAGCCCGGCCTCGCGCAGCAGCGCCGCCTCGGCTTCGGTCGGTACGACGCCGACGGTGCGCTGGGCACCGGCGTTGCGGGCCGCGGCCAGGCTCATCGAGCCGGACTTGCCGGCGCCGCCGATCACGGCGACGACCGGACTCTCGTACTGCGCCACGACCCTGTGGGTCAGTGCCGGAGCGCCACAGACGTCCATCACGGCCAGGCTCAGGTCGGCAGGCAGGTCATCAGGGATCTTCGCGGCGATGGAGCGCCCGAAGAGCACGGCGTACCCGTCGCAGGGCACCTGCTCGGAGCGACCGTCCCAGCCGGAGAGGCCGTCCTCGATCACCAGCGGCGTCAGCGTCAGCGAGACCAGGGTGGCGACCCTGTCCCCCACCGCCAGCCCGAGCGGCGACTGCGGGCCGACCTCCTCGACGGTGCCGACGAGCATCCCGCCGGAGCCGGTCTCGGGGTTCTGCATCTTGCCGCGGGAGGCCACGATCTGCAGGACCGCCCGGCGCACCGCATCCCCGTCTCCCCTGCCATCGACGGAGTGGGTGCGCTCGAGCTGACGGAAGGACGCCGCGTCCAGGTTGAGCCGCTCGACCCGGACCCGGACCTCGTCGGGCCAGAGCTCACGGCGGGTGTCGAGCCGCTGGGCTGCCTGCGGCAGCACCTGGCGGTCGTCCAGGACCCGGTGCAACCCGGTCGGATCGCTGGCGCGCACGAAGTTTCTCCTCGGTAACCTCAAGATGACAGGACGATTCACGGCGCGTACTTGGACAGGCCGTAGATCCTCCACCTACAGTGGCACAGTGACCATTGAAACGTCCATCGGGCTCGGAACCGGGCAGCCCTACCCCTATCAGCGTGTCGAGCTGGTGGAGCCGGACTGGACCCGCTTCCCCGGCTGGCGAGACGTGACCGCCGCCGACTGGGACTCGGTCCAGTGGCAGCGCGCGCACTGCGTCAAGAACCTGCGCCAGCTGCGCGACCTGCTCGGCGACCTCGTCGACGAGCGGTTCTACGCCGACCTCGAGCGCGACCAGGCCGAGCGCGCCACCATGTCGATGCTGGTGCCGCCGCAGATGATGAACACGATGGTCCCCCACCTGCCGCACGAGCAGGGGAGTCCGGCCGGCCCCGGATCGCTCACGGAGGCGTTCTACGCCGACCCGATCCGGCACTACATGCTGCCGGTGTTCTCCGACCGCCGTACGGACTGGCCCTCGCACCCGCACGCCACCCGCGACTCGCTGCACGAGCACGACATGTGGGCGACCGAGGGGCTCACCCACCGCTACCCGACCAAGGTGCTGGCCGAGCTGCTGCCGACCTGCCCGCAGTACTGCGGTCACTGCACCCGCATGGACCTCGTCGGCAACTCCACTGCGGTCATCGACAAACTGAAGTTCGTGGGCAAGCCGAATGACCGGCTCGGCGACATGCTCGACTACCTGCGCCGCACGCCCGGGGTGCGCGACGTCGTGGTCTCCGGCGGCGACGTGGCCAACATGCCCTGGCCCCGCCTGGAGTCCTTCCTCACCGACCTGCTCGAGATCGAGAACGTCCGCGACATCCGGCTGGCAACCAAGGCGCTCATGGGACTGCCGCAGCACTGGCTGCAGCCCGACGTCGTCGAGGGGATGACCCGGATCGGGACGATCTCGCAGCAGCGAGGGGTTTCGGTCGCGATCCACACCCACGTCAACCACGCCAACTCGGTCACCCCGCTCGTGGCGAAGGCGACCCGGACCATGCTCGACACCGGCATTCGCGACGTCCGCAACCAGGGCGTGATCCTCAACGGCGTCAACGCCGACCCGCACGCGCTGCTCGACCTCTGCTTCGCACTCCTCGATGGCGCGCAGATCATGCCGTACTACTTCTACATGTGCGACATGATCCCGTTCTCGGAGCACTGGCGGGTCTCGGTCGCCGACGCCCAGCGGCTGCAGCACGCGATCATGGGTTACCTGCCCGGCTTCGCGACGCCGCGGATCGTCTGCGACGTCCCGTTCGTGGGCAAGCGCTGGGTGCACCAGCTGGCTTCCTACGACACCGAGCGCGGCATCTCCCACTGGACCAAGAACTACCGCACGTCGATCGAGGCCACAGATCCCGAGGCGTTGACCCGCACCTACGAGTACTACGACCCGATCCACACCCTGCCCGCCGAGGGCCAGGCCTGGTGGGCCGAGCACGGCCGTCTCGACGAGTCCGCGCTGCGGGCCGCCGAGGTGGCGGAGGCGTCCCGGCGTACGGCGGCCCTGCAGGCCTACTGACGCCGGCTGGCGGGAGGCGTCGATCGCGCGCCGGGCGCGGGAGTGGGCGGTGCTCCTCGCCGGTGACGTCGCGCGGGCGCTGTACGGCGCGCTCGGGTACGCCGTCGTCGACGACCTGGTGCAGGAGCCTCTGGCGCCCAGTCGGTGACCCGGTTGGTGACCCGGTCGAGGACCCGGTCGAGGACCGGTCGTCAGCCGCCAGTGACGGGCCGGTTCTCGTAGTACGTCGACAGCACGATCGTGGTCCGCGTCGAGACGTTGGCCGCGGCCCGGATCCGGGCGAGCAGGTCCTCGAGGTCGCTGGGGCGGGCGATCCGGATCTTGAGGATGTAGGACTCGTCGCCGGCGACCGACCAGCACGACTCGATCTCGGACACGTCCTCCAGGCGGGCCGGCGAGTCGTCGGGCTGGGAGGGGTCGATCGGGCGGATCGAGATGAACGCCGTGAGGGGCAGACCGATCTCGTCGTGGTTGACCGTGGCGCCGTAGCCGAGGATCAGGCCGCGCTGCTCGAGCCGCTTGACCCGCTGGTGCACCGCCGACGTGGACAGCCCGGTTGCCTTCCCGAGATCGGTGAAGGACATCCGGCCGTCGGTGGCCAGCAGCTGGAGGATCTGCCGGTCGGTGGCCTCGAGCGTGGACGATGTCACGCCCCGAGACTAGTGCCGCGCTCTGACAGGATGCGGCGGTGACCACAGACAGGAACCGGTTGATGCTCCTGGACTCGGCGTCGATGTACTTCCGGGCCTTCTTCGGGGTGCCCGAGATCAACGCGGCGGACGGCACGCCGGTCAACGCGGTGCGCGGCTTCATGGACTTCATCAGCAGGCTCGTCGACCAGTACGACCCGGCGCAGCTGGTCTGCTGCTGGGACAACGACTGGCGCCCGGCCTGGCGGGTCGACCTGCTGCCGTCGTACAAGGCGCACCGGGTGGTCGCCGAGGTCCCGTCGGGCCCGGACGTCGAGGAGGTGCCCGACCCGCTCGAGGTGCAGGTGCCGATCATCCTCGAGGTGCTCGACGCGTTCGGGATCTGCGTGATCGGGGCCGACGGCTACGAGGCCGACGACGTCATCGGCACGCTCGCGACGGGCGCGGGTCGGCCGGTCGACGTGGTCACCGGCGACCGTGACCTGTTCCAGCTCGTGGACGACGACGCCGACGTCCGGATCCTCTACATCGCCCGCGGTGTCGGCAACCACGAGCGCGTCGACAATGCCTGGGTCCGCGCCAAGTACGGCATCGACGCAGCGCAGTACGCCGACTTCGCCACCCTGCGCGGCGACGCCTCGGACGGACTCCCGGGCGTCGCCGGGATCGGCGAGAAGACCGCCGCGACCCTGCTCGGCCGGTTCGGCGACATGGACGGGATCATCGCGGCGGCGCTCGACCCGGACTCCGACCTGGGGCCGGGGCCGCGGGGCAAGATCAAGGCGGCGGCCGAGTATCTCGCCGTCGCGCCCACCGTGGTGGCTGTGGCCCGGGACATCGACCTGGACCGGACCGCGATGGACAGGCCGGTCACCCCCCGCGATCCCGAGCTCGTGGCCAGCCTGGCCGAGCGCTACAACCTCGAGGGCCCGGCGACCCGCCTCGTGGAGGCGCTGATCCGGTGAGCCGCCCGGTCCGGGTCGTGTTGGCCATCTTTGCGTGGTGGGTCCTGGTCGTGCTGCCCGCCGTCCTCTCGGTGGCCGGGGTCTTCGGCGACGCCGGGCCGGACAACACCGGGCTGTGGTGGCTGCTCGGCACCTGGACCGTGTTCTACCTGGCCCAGCTCGCGTGGCTGATGCTCGTGGTGTCGCGCGCGGTCGGTCACCTCCGCCAGTCCTGGATGTTCATCTCGTCGCTGTTGCCATGGGCGGTCGACTGGGCAGCGCCGTACGGCCCGGGGTGGGGGTTGCTGTGGATCGGCATCGCCGGTGCCGTTGCCGGGACCATGACCCTCCTGGCGCTACGCGACCTGAGCCTCGAGGTGAACGGCCGGCTGGTGACCGCGACGGTGGTCAGGGTGCTGCGCAACCGGATGAACGTGGTCATCAACAACGTCTACATCCGGCGCCGGGTGCTGCTCGCGATCCCCGGGGCGGACGGCACGCCCTACGAGGCAGTGCTGCCGATGCTCTGCGAGATCGGAACCAGTCCCGAGCCGGGCGACAGCCTCCGGCTGCGGGTCGACCCGGACAACCCCAAGCACTTCGCGCTCGACCCGAGCTACCGCGACCACGACCGCGACTGACCCCTCACCTGCGGCTCCGTACGGTGGGGGCATGACCCGCATCGCCGTCGTCGGGGGCCATGGCCAGGTGGCCCGTCATCTGCTGGTCGACCTGCGCCGCTCGGAGCACGACCCGGTCGCGCTCGTGCGACGTGAGGAGTACCGAGCCGAGCTCGAGTCGCGCGGCGCCGAGGTGCGGCTGCTCGACATAGAGCGGGAGGACGCCGACGCCTTCGCGGCCGTCTTCGCCGACTGCGACGCGGTGGTCTTCGCGGCCGGAGGCGGTCCGGACGGCAACATCGAGCGCAAGCGCACCGTGGACCTCGAGGGATCGCTGAAGTCGATCGAGGGGGCGCGCGCGGCCGGGATCGCCCGGTTCGTGCAGGTCTCGGCGATCGGTGTCGACGAGCCGCTGCCCGACGACACCGGCGAGGTGTGGCGCGCGTACGTCGAGGCCAAGCGCGATGCGGACGCCGCCCTGCGCGGCAGCGGCCTGGACTGGACGATCCTGCGGCCCGGCCGGCTGACCGACGCACCGGCCACCGGGCTGGTGGCCCTCGGCCCCGACCTGCCTGGCGGGGCGGTCCCCCGGGCCGACGTCGCCGCCGTCGTGGCCGCCGTGCTCGACGAGCCGGGCAGCATTGGGATGCAGTGGGACCTGGTCAGCGGCGAGACTCCGGTTCCCGAGGCGGTCCGCTCTCAGTCGTCGTCGCCGAGCCCCGAGTAGGCGACCACCCCGCGCCGTACGGCCGCGACCACGCCACGCGCCGTCTCGCGCAGCGGGCCGTCACCGGCGGCCTCGGCGACCTGGCCGGCCAGGTCGAGCAGCTGCTTCATCCAGCGGACGAAGTCGCCAGCGGCCAGCTCGATCACACGCAGCACGTCGTCGAGCTCGTCGCCGTCGGCCCAACGGTGCGCGGCCCAGGCGAACCCGGCGTCGGGCTGCCGCAGGAAGTCGAGGTGGTGATCGCGCTCGAGCGCGTCGAGCTGGCCCCACAGCTTGACCATCTCGGTGATGACCTCGCGAACCCGGCCACCCGGCACCCGCGGCGGCGAGGCGTCGTCGGGACGGCGGGCCTCGAAGACCAGGACGGACAGTGCCGCCGCCAGCTCGGGGACCGAGAGGTCCTCCCAAAGGCCCAGGCGCAGGGACTCCGCCGCGACCAGGTCCAGCTCGGAGTAGAGCCGCATCAGGTGCCGGCCCTGATCGGTGACCCGGATCTCGCCGTCCTCCTCGGCCAGGTAGCCGAGCGCGGTCAGCACATCGCAGACCCGGTCGAACTGGCGCGCCACGGTGTTGGTGCGAGTCTCGACCCGGCGGCGCAGCGTCGCGGCGTCGCGCTCCAGCTTGAACCACCGCTGGGCCCACCGGTCGTGGTCCTCGCGGTCGGGGCAGACATGGCAGGGGTGGTCGCGAAGCTGTTCGCGCAGGCCCGCGATCTCGCGGTCCGCGTCGGAGTGCAGCGCCCCGCGGCGCTCGGGGCGACGCTTCCCCGGAGGTGGCGGCGCCAGGCCGTGGGTTCGCGAGCGGAGCGCTGACGCGAGGTCACGACGCATCTGCGGGTTGCGCCCGTTGAACGACTTCGGCACCTTCACGGTCCCCACCGAGGACACCGGCACCGGGAAGTCGACGAGCGCCAGCCGCCGCGCCTGCCGGTCCGCGGTGACGACGTAGGGACGCGGGGTGGCCGCATCGAAGCCGGGGTCGACCACGACGGCGTACCCGGCGAACTTGCCGGTCGGCACCTGGATCACGTCCCCTCGGCGCAGCCCACGCAGCGACTCGATGACCTCCTCGCGACGATCCGCCCGCCGGCTCTTGCCGGCACCCTTCTCGACCTCGGAGACGCGACGGCGCAGCCGCGCGTACTCCATGAACTCGCCCAGCTCGCAGCGCGCCGCCTCGGCATACCCCTCCAGCGCTTCGTCGGCCTTGCGCAGCTGCCGGGCCAGCCCGACCACGGCCTTGTCGGCCTGGAACTGCGCGAAGGACTGCTCGAGCAGCTCGCGCGACGTCTCCCGGCCGTACTGGTGCACGAGGTTGACGGCCATGTTGTACGACGGCCGGAACGACGAGCGCAGCGGGTAGGTACGAGTCGAAGCGAGGCCGGCGACCTCGCGTGGCTCCATGCCAGGCTGCCAAAGCACCACGGCGTGGCCCTCGACGTCGAGGCCACGGCGGCCGGCCCGGCCGGTCAGCTGGGTGTACTCCCCCGGCGTGATGTCGGCGTGGGTCTCGCCGTTCCACTTGGTGAGCTTCTCGATGACCACCGTGCGGGCTGGCATGTTGATGCCCAGAGCCAGGGTCTCGGTCGCGAAGACCACTTTGCACAGCCCGCGGACGAACAGCTCCTCGACGACGTGCTTGAAGGCCGGCAGCATCCCGGCGTGGTGCGCCGCGATGCCGCGGGTCAGCCCGTCGAGGAAGACGTGGTAGCCCAGGACGTGCAGGTCCTCCTCCGGGAGGTCGCGGCAGGCCGCTTCGACGTACTCGAAGATCGTGTCGCGCTCTTCGGGCGAGGTGAGCCGCACACCGGCGCTGAGGCACTGCTGGACGGCGGCGTCACAGCCGATCCGGCTGAAGATGAACACGATCGCCGGCAGCAGCGCCTCGCGGTCCAGCCGGTCGACCACGTCGGCGCGGCTCGGGATCCAGACCCGGCGGCCGTTCCCGACGCTGCGAGGGTTTTTCGACGAGCCGGGCCGACCTTTGCGAGGGGAACGGCGGTCCCGCATCAGCCGGGTGCTGGCCCAGTCGTCGCGGGCGATCTTCATCAGCTCGCCGTTGACTGGGGCACCCTCCTTGACGAACCCGGCGGCCGCGTCGACGTCGGAGGAGGCGAACAGGTCGAACAACCGCTTGCCGACCATGACGTGCTGGTAGAGCGGGACCGGGCGCCGTTCCTCGACGATCGTGGTGGTCTCACCGCGGACCGTGGCCAGCCACTCGCCGAACTCCTCAGCGTTGGACACGGTGGCGGACAGGCTCACGACCGTCACCGACTCCGGCAGGTGGATGATGACCTCCTCCCAGACCGCCCCGCGCGACCGGTCGGCCAGGTAGTGCACCTCGTCCATGACCACGTAGCCGAGGCCGAGCAGGGTGCGCGAGCCGGCGTACAGCATGTTGCGGAGCACCTCGGTGGTCATCACGACCACCGGCGCCTCGCCGTTGACCACGTTGTCGCCGGTGAGGAGCCCGACCTCGTCGGGGCCGTAGCGCTCGACCAGGTCGTGGTACTTCTGGTTCGACAGCGCCTTGATCGGCGTCGTGTAGAAGCACTTGCGGCCCGTGGCGAGTGCCAGGTGGATGGCGAACTCCCCCACGACGGTCTTGCCCGACCCGGTGGGGGCCGCGACGAGGACGCCGTGTCCCTCCTCGATCTCGCGGCAGGCACGCACCTGGAAGTCGTCGAGCGGGAAGTCGTAGAGCGCGGAGAAGTCGCGGACCACCGGATAGCCGCGGTGCTTCGTGTAGTCGGCGTACCGCTCCGACGGGGACAGCTCGTCGGCGCTCACCGGTCCAGCCTAGGTCGCGCCCTCACACGTAGACCGTCAAGGCTCCTGGCGCGCACTCCGCGGTGAGTGGCAGGTCCCCGAACCGCTCGCCGTCGGCGTAGGTGGTGATCCCGGGGCAGGCAATCGTGACGGTGCGGACCAGGTGGTGCTCGTACTGCGGGTGGGTGACGTGGGTCCCCTTGAACAGCTTGGGGTAGGTCCGGACCAGGCTGCGGCGGCTCATCGGCCTGATCACGACCACGTCGAGCATGCCGTCGTCGAGCAGCGCGCCCTCGGTGATCCGCAGGCCGCCGCCGAACGACGGGCCGTTGCCGACGGAGACCATCATCGCGTCAAGGCTCACCTGCTCCCCGTCGAGGTCCAGGGTGTAGTGCAGCGGGCGGAACACCCGCAGCTCGGCGAGCGTGGCCAGGTTGTAGCGCATCTGGCCCTTGGGCCAGCTCATCCGGTTGCCCCGTTCGTTGACCAGTGCATCGAAGCCGGCGCAGAGCACGGTGGCGAAGTACTTGCTGCCGCACCGGGCCAGGTCGACCCGGCGGGTCTTGCCCGCGATCACGCGGTCCGCGGCGGCGACGGCGTCCTTCCGAGGCAGGTCGAAGTAGCGGGCCACGTCGTTGCCGGTCCCGGCCGGGATGATCCCCAGCGGAGTGGGCGTGTTCGCCACCGCCTGTACGCCGAGATGGACCATCCCGTCGCCACCCAGCACGACGAGCGCCTCGACCCCGTCGGCCACCGCCGCCCGGGCCAGGTCCAGCGCCTCGTCGGCGTCTCGCCCGCTCAGGTCACGCACGAGCAGTCCGGCGCCGCGCAGCCGCTCGAGAACGGCACCACGCGCCCGCCCCCCGCGGCCCTTGCCCGCGGTCGGGTTGGTCAACAAGGCGATCTCGCGACTCACGCGCCGAACACTAGGGCCAGAACGGCACCAGATGGCAGGTCGATGGCTTCCCGCGAGCCCTACCGATCGGTCGGTAGGGCTGGGACGGTACCGATCGATCGGTAGGGCGGCGACCAGATCGATCGGTTGGTAGCGCCGCGACCCAATCGATCGATCGGAAGGCCGGGCGGAGCCCTGGTCAGACTGGGCTGTGGAAACCTGCTGAGACTCACGCTGCCGGGGAATCGTCGAACCATGGACTCACCGTTTCTCCGCCCGAACGACCCCAGATACCCAGAGGTCTTTGCCGACGCCACGATCCACATCCTCGGCGCTCATGGCATTGATCGGTTCAGCGCACGGGCGATCGCCCGCTGGATGAAGGTGGCCCCGCCAACCGTGCTCGGTGAGTACAGCCGCGCCCAGCTGCTCGAGATTGTCATCATCTCGTTCGAAAGGCGGTGGTTGTCCTGGTCGGGCTCCGAGTCCATGTACGGACCCTCACCGACCGACATCCCGCTGCGACTACCGGCCACCGAGGACGAACATCTCGGCGTTCGCGTGCACCTCGCCCTGCAGCAGCTCGCCGAATCTGAGCGGCTTCGCGACAACCGGGCGCCAGCTGCTCATCTCGAACGACTCCGCATGGCGGAGAAGGAGCTGCTTCGGCACCGCCTAGAACAACTGGCTGCCCGTCAGGCCTCCCGTCCGCCCAACGAGCTTGCTGTCACCGCAACGATGGCGCTGGTCAGCGGCTTGCGCCTTGGCCTGGCTGACCCCGCTCCCGACCTGACGTGGTCAGTCGCGTCCGCCATCCTGCGCGACTACGTCGCACGACAGCTCGACGAGGCTGGCCCGGACGGGGTGACCCTCGCTAGCTGAGCCCCAACCGCACCGACCACCGCGCAGGGTCGGCCCCGGCCGCGCGGGCGACCCGGGTGAACACCTCGAGCACGCGGTCCGCGGAGTACGACGTCCCTGGCGTCGCGACCGTGGCCCGGTCGTCGCGGTCCAGGAGCAGCACCTGGCCGTGCCGCCAGGCCTGGTGAACCCGAGTGCGGATCTCCTCGTCGACCACCGGGGCCGGGAAGGCCTGATCGACGGCGAGCAGGTCGCACGGCAGCCGCTGGCCCGACGTACCGGTCAGGCAGCCGCGCACGAGATGACCGCCCAGCCCTTCGTCGGTGGCCCAGGCCACCACCCCCTCGCCCACCCAGTCCGGCAGGTCGAACGGATCGAGCTCGAGCGAGGTCACAGCGTCGACGTCTCGTCGTCGGCCCACTGGTCGGTGGAGTCCCGGCCCGGGTCCCGCGCCCGGTCGATCAGGCGTGCAATCACTTCGGCGATGAGGAACAGGACGAGCATCGGGAGGGCCAGCATGAGCATCGAGAACGGGTCGGTCGACGGCGTGGCGACGGCGGCGAAGACGAAGGTGCCGATGACGATCCACGGCCGGTACCGGCCCAGGGCCTTCCCGGAGACCACCCCCGCCAGGTTGAGCATGATCACGAACAAGGGGATCTCGAAGGCGATACCGAAGACCAGGAACATGCGGGTGATGAACGAGAAGAACCGGCCGAAGTCGACCAGGTTGGTGGCGTCCGCCGGAGTGAACCCGATCAGCACCTCGATGGCCCTCGGCAGCACGAAGTAGGCGGTGGCCACGCCGGCGAAGAACAGCGGTCCCGCTATTGCGGCGAAGACCCGCGACCACTTCCGCTCGCTCGGGTGCAGCCCGGGCAGGATGAACGCCCAGAGCTGGTAGAGCCAGTAGGGGCTGGAGGCGATCACCGCGAAGACCCCGCACAGCTTGAGCTGCAGCAGCAGGGGGCCGGTGACGTCGTTGACGACGACCTCGGTCTTGACCCTGCCCTCCAGCCGCTCGACCGCGTCGTCGTAGGGCACCCGGATCAGGTCGGAGAGCTGGTCGTAGAAGAACAGCGAGATGCCGAAGACCACGACCACCACGAGGACCGAGCGGATCAGCCGGGCCCGGAGCTCCCGTAGGTGGTCCGAGAGCGCCATCCGGCCATCGGCGCCGACAGGATGGTGGGGTTGGCCCCGCAGGAGGCCGAAGAGTCGATTGATCAACGAGGGGGCAGCTCAGGCGGTGTCGCCGCGGTTGAGCCGCTCGGCCTCGTCGTCGAGCTCGGCCTGGCGCTTGGCCAGTTCACGTTGGCGGGCCTCCAGCTCGAGCTGCTCCTGGGTCTTGGTGGCATCGGACTCGTCGTCGTCGCCGTCCATCAGCCCCTTGGTCTCCGCCTTGAAGATACGCAGGGCGCGACCGCTGCCACGGGCGAGCTCGGGGAGCTTTGCGGCACCGAACAAGAGGACCAGGACGGCCAGGATGATGAGCAGCTCGGTGGGGCCGAGCCCGGCTACAAGGGCGGTCATGGGTGTCCTCACGTGGTGGTTTGGTTCGTCTTCAGCGTACTCGCCCCGTCAGCCGTACAGGCTGAGTGTCCGCTGTGCCGCGGCCGTGAATGCGTCGGCGTAGGTCGGGGGCGCGATCACGGTCGCGTGCGGCGCCAACCGCAGCATCAGCCGGGTCAGCCAGCGCTCGTCGGCGACGAGCAGGACGACCTGTGTTCGGTCCTGCCCCGCGTCCCGGATTTCCTCCACCGGGTAGTACTCGGTCATCCAGCGGGCCTCGGGGTCCAGCAGCAGGGTGACCGGCGTGACGTCCGAGGACTGGGAGAAGATGCCGTCGCCGAGGTCGCGCGGACCCTC
Source organism: uncultured Actinomycetota bacterium (assembly GCA_963817125.1). Lineage (GTDB taxonomy): Bacteria > Actinomycetota > Actinomycetes > Propionibacteriales > Nocardioidaceae > Nocardioides. The sequence goes on along the minus strand of CAWFNB010000011.1, from coordinate 181,926 downwards.
CTGGGCCGTCTCGATGGGGTCGTCGAGGACCTCGGCGCGGTTGATCCGGTCCAGCCGGAACAGCCGTGGGGCCTCGGCGCTGTGGCACCACGCGTCGAGGTAGAGGTGCCCCTGCGCCTGCCCTTGCGCGGTGACCACGCCGCGCGGGTCGACCACCCGCTCGGACTGCTCGTCGCGGCTCGGGACGTAGTAGCTCAGCCGGACCTGGCGACCCCGGTCCGCGGCGCTCTGCAGCTGGCTGGCCAGCAGCGCGAGGTCGGTGTCGGCGGCGTTCTCGCCCGGGTCGATCTGCGCTGCGGCGCTCTCCGCAGATCCTTGCGCCGCTGCCGCCTCGAGCTTGGCCAGAGCCCGGTCGACGACCTCACGAGTGTCGTCGCGGGCCCCGTTGCGCAGCGCCCGTAGCGCAACGATGACCGCGGAGGCCTCGGTCGGGCTCAGCCGCAGCGGTCGCTTGAGGTAGTCCGCGTTCGACACGCGGATGACGCCGTCCGCCTGGACGCCGTCCGGGCCTTCGAGGGCGTCGAGGTCGACGTCGATGAGGTCGTCCGGGTAGCCGCCGGGCATGCCGCACATGAACAGCACCTTGAGGTCGCGCAGCAGCTGGTCGGGGTCCACACCCAGTGCCGCGGCGGCCTCGTCGAGCCGGACCTCCCCGTGGGCGTGCAGGTAGGGCACCAGGGTGAGCAGCCGGGCGACCTGGTCCTTCGCGCTGGCGATCTGCGTGCTCACGGTCGCGCCTGGCCGACGGCGGCGCTGAGCCGTTGCACGACCCGGTCGCGCAGCGCCTGCGGCTCCTCGACGTACGCGTCGGCGCCGTAGCCCAGCACCTCGTCGGCCAGCCCCAGCTGACCCCGCTCGAGGACCAGCCGGTCCCAGACGGAGTCGCTGTCCGGGCCGGGCACGCCCTCCTCGACCCGGTCGGCACCGCGGCGCAGGGTGTGCCCGGTTCCCTTGCGGACGAGGAGCACGATGCGCTCGGTCGACGGCTCGGGAGCCAGCCTGCGCGCCACCTCGCTCACGTCGGTGCCAGGCGGTACGTCGTACGAGCCAGGCTGGCCGGTCTTTGTGGCCTTGCCCTGGACGCGAGAGAGCCGGAAGATCCGCTCGGCCTGCCGGTCCATGTCGAAGCCGACGACGTACCAGCGCCCGGAGTAGCGCGCCACACCCCACGGCTGAAGGTGGCGGGTGACGACCTCGGTCTCGCCCGAGCGCACGTAGTCGAAGGTGATCGGCGTGCGCTCCTGCGTGGCCTCCCAGAACACGTCGAAGGAGGGCTCGTCCGCGCTCAGCCGGGGCTCGATGATGTCCAGGGCAGTGAGGTCGACGTCCACACCCAGCGCCGTGAGCTTCCGGACCGCCTCGGTGGTGGCCTCGGCCAGCCGCGCGTGCTGCCAGACCTTGGTGGCCAGTCCGATCACGGCCGCCTCGTCGGAGGTGAGGCTGATGTCGGGCAGCGCGAACTCGTCGGGGCGGATGCGGTAGCCCGGCTCGTCGTCGAAGAAGGCGTCCATCTGCCCGACCTCGATCGGGACGCCGAGGCTGCGCAGCTCGTCCTTGTCGCGCTCGAACATCTTCTCGAACGCGTCGGGTGTGGAGTCGGCGTAGAGGATCTGCCGGATCCGCTCCTTGGCGACGTAGTGCCGCTGCACGAGGAGCATGATCAGCAGGTTGAGCAGGCGCTCGCTCTTGCCGGCACTCACTCCCTGATCATCACACCCACGGGTCAGGCGGCCGCAAGGATGTCGATCATGAAGATCAGCGTGTCGGTGCCCGTGATGCCGGCCTGCTCGTTGCCGGCCTCGCCGTACCCGAGCTCCGGCGGGATCGAGAGCACGACCCGGGAACCCACCGGCACTCCGATCAAAGCTTCGTCCCAACCTTTGATGACCTGGCCGGAGCCGATCCCGAAGGTGGTCGGCGCGCCCTCGCCGCTGAAGTTCTCGTCGAACGGCTTGTCGCCGCCGAAGACCTGACCGAGGTAGCGGACCGCGATGGTCTGGTCCTTCTCGACCCGTGGGCCGGTGCCCTTGAGCAGCTGGACGCGGCGCAGGTCTTCGGTGGGCGCGGGCACCCCGTCGAAGCTGAAACCGGTCGGCACGCCGCCCTTGAACTGCGGGATCGGCATCCATTCGGGGTACGGCGACCGCTCGCCCTCGGGCTTGTCGAGCACCTGGGACACCAGGTCGACGATGACCAGGACCGTGTCCTTGTTGCCGATGCCGAGCTGGGAGTTGCCAGTCGGGCCGAACGCCTCCTCCGCGGAGGCGGTGATCGCGAGCCGGGAGCCGATCTTGGCGTCACGGATGCCGGCGAGGAACTCCGGGAGCTGGTTGTTGACGGTCATCAGCTCGGCGCGCTTGTCGTCGTAGGTGCTGAAGGCCTGCTGCTTGGAGAAGCCATTCCCGATCCACAGGTGCGCCAGGACGTCGTCCTGACCCTTCAGCGGGTCGCCGTCGCCCTCGGTGATGGTCTCGGTCTCGACCTTGCCGGCGTCCATCGCCGCCTTCCACTCCACCTCCGGCGAGCTGCCCACCTCCCCGGAGATCGTGACCGCGTCCAGCCGGTCCAGGGTCTTGCCCGCACCGGGGAAGCCGTCGCCACCGCCGTCGTCGCCGCAGCCGGTGAGCGCGAGCGCGCAGACGGACAGCAGCACAGGGATCACGACAAGACGACGGACTGGGAGCACGGCGGAACCCTAACGGGCGTGCCTGAGAGTCCTCACATCGCCACCGACTGCGCTCACATGCCGTCGATCAGCCTCTGCACCCGCTCGTCGTAGGCCCGGAACGGGTCCTTGCACAGCACGGTCCGCTGCGCCTGGTCGTTCAGCTTGAGGTGGACCCAGTCGACGGTGAAGTCGCGGCGGCGCTCCTGAGCGCGGCGGATGAACTCACCGCGGAGGCGGGCCCGGGTGTTCTGGGGCGGGACCGACTTGGCCTCGAAGATCTTCAGGTCGCTGGTGACCCGGGCGACGGCGCCGCGTCGTTCGAGCAGGTAGTAGAGGCCGCGACCACGGTGGATGTCGTGGTAGGCGAGATCGAGCTGCGCGATCCGCGGGTGGCCGAGAGGCAGTCCGTGCTTGGCGCGGTAGCGATCGATCAGCTTCCACTTGATCACCCAGTCGATCTCGCGGTCGACCAGGCCGAGGTCGTCGGACTCCACCGCCTTGAGGCCGCGCTCCCACAGGTCGAGGGCCTGCTCGATGGTCGGGGTGCTGATGCCGCGGCGGTCGACGAAGTCGCGAGCCTTGCCGAGGTATTCGGCCTGGATCTCGAGCGCGCTGGCCTCGCGACCGTTGGCCAGGCGCACCTTCCGGCGCCCGGTGACGTCGTGCGAGATCTCCCGGATGGCCCGGATCGGGTTCTCCATGGTGAGGTCGCGCATGACCACGCCCTCCTCGATCATGCGCAGCACCAGGTCGCAGCTGGCCACCTTGAGAAGGGTGGTCGTCTCGCTCATGTTGGAGTCGCCGACGATCACGTGCAACCGGCGGTACTTCTCGGCGTCGGCGTGTGGCTCGTCTCGGGTGTTGATGATCGGCCGGCTCCGGGTCGTCGCGCTCGAGACGCCCTCCCAGATGTGCTCTGCGCGCTGGCTGACGCTGTAGCTGGCGCCGCGCGGCGTCTGGGTGATCTTGCCGGCGCCGACCACGATCTGTCGGGTCACGAGGAACGGGATCAGGATGTCGGCCAGTCGGCTGAACTCACCGGCGCGGCCGACCAGGTAGTTCTCGTGGCAGCCGTAGGAGTTGCCGGCCGAGTCGGTGTTGTTCTTGAACAGGTAGATCTCGCCGGCAATGCCCTCGTCGTGCAGCCGCTGCTCGGCGTCGAGGAGCAGCCCCTCGAGGACCCGCTCCCCCGCCTTGTCGTGGGTGACCAGCTCGACGATGTCGTCGCACTCGGGGGTGGCGTACTCCGGGTGACTTCCGACGTCGAGGTAGAGCCGGGCACCGTTGCGCAGGAAGACGTTGCTGCTGCGGCCCCAGCTGACCACCTTGCGGAAGAGGTACCGGGCGACCTCGTCGGGGCTGAGCCGGCGCTGGCCCTTGAACGTGCACGTGACTCCGTACTCGTTCTCGATGCCGAAGATCCGCCGGTCCACGAGGCAACCCTACGGGTCGGCAGGGGGTCCGGGGTGGTGATCGTGCCGTGGTGCGGTGGTCAGATCGGGCCGTTGTCGGTGCCGGAGTCGTCGGACCCGCTGTCAGGTGGCGGGGTTGGCGGGGCCACCGGTGGGGCAACCGGGTCCTGGAGTGGTGGTACGTCGCCGCTGGCCTGGTCGGTCGGATCCTTCGGGTCGTCCGGTGTCGCATCGGTCGCGGCGGTGCCGGGCGGGTGCTCGGCGTGCGCCGGGGCCGACTCGGTCGGGCCGCGGTCGCCGAGCAACGCCTCGAGCCGGAACGGCCCGATCCGGCTGAACTTGCGCGGCTGGGCGCGCGTGCGGTCGAGGACCGCGACCTCGAGGTCCTTGACGGGGATCACCCGGTCGTCAGTCTCGCCGCGCTCGTTGGTGGAACGGCCGAGCGCGGCCACCGCCAACGCCAGCGCGTCGGCGAGCGTCGCACCTTCCTGGTAGTGCTCGGACAGGTAGCCGGCCACGACGTCCGCGGCACCGCCGATCACGGCGTACCCCTGTTCGTCGGCGACCTGACCGTCGTAGGTGAGCCGGTAGAGCTGGTCCTCGGACGCCGAGTCCCCGATCTCGGCCACGAAGATCTCGACCTCGTAGGGCTTCTCACCGCCGCTGGAGAAGATGGTGCCGAGGGTCTGGGCGTAGGCGTTGGCCAGTCCCCGCGCTGTGACGTCCCGGCGGTCGTAGGCGTAGCCACGCATGTCTGCCAGGCGTACGCCGGCGATGCGGAGGTTCTCGAACTCGTTGTAGCGACCCACCGCTGCAAACGCGATCCGGTCGTAGATCTCGGAGACCTTGTGCAGCGCCTGGGAGACGTTCTCGGAGGCGAGCAGGATGCCGTCGTCGTACTGGACGGCCACCATCGACCTGCCGCGGGAGATGCCCTTGCGCGCGAAGTCGGCCCGGTCCTTCATCAGCTGCTCGGGCGAGACGTAGAACGGCATGCTCATGAGTGGTCGCCTCCGGTCAGCTCGGCGGCGGGACCGTCGGGGCGCGACATCCGGGCGGCGATGACCCGGTCGGCGATCCGGGCGACCTCGTCGTCGGGAAGCCGGCGGCCGCCCTCGACGGTGATCACCTGCAGGACCGGGAAGATCCGGCGGGTCAGGTCGGGACCGCCGGTGGCGGAGTCGTCGTCTGCAGCGTCGTAGAGGGCCTGCACGACCACCTCGAAGCACCCTTCGGGGTCGAGGTCCTCGCGGTAGAGCTTCTTGAGCGCGCCCCGGGCGAACAGCGAGCCCGAGCCCACGGAGTGGAAGGCGGTCTCCTCGTAGCGGCCACCGGTGACGTCGTAGCTGAAGATCCTGCCGTGGCCGATCTCGAGGTCGTAGCCGGCGAAGAGTGGTACGACGGCCAGGCCCTGCATCGCCATCGCGAGGTTGCCGCGGATCAGGGCGGCCAGCCGGTTGGCCTTGCCGTCCATCGAAAGCGTGGTGCCCTCGATCTTCTCGTAGTGCTCGAGCTCGGTCTGGAACAGGCGCACCATCTCGACCGCGACCCCGGCGGTGCCGGCGATGCCCACCGCGGAGAACTCGTCAGCCGGGAAGACCTTCTGGATGTCGCGCTGGGCGATGATGTTGCCCATCGTCGCCCGCCGGTCGCCGGCCATGACCACACCGCCGGGGAAGGTCGCGGCCACGATCGTGGTGCCGTGCGGCGCCAGGTCGCCGGCGTTCCCCTGTGGTACGACGCGGCGAGACGGCAGCAGATCGGGAGCCTGGTCGGCGAGGAAGTCGGCGAAGGACGAGACGCCCGGCTGCAGGAACGCAGCCGGGAGGCGTGGATTGTGGGTCACTCCCCGCCCTTTTGGATGAACGACTTCACGAAGTCCTCGGCGTTCGTCTCGAGCACGTCGTCGATCTCGTCGAGGATGGCGTCGATGTCGTCGTCAAGCGCTTCCTTGCGCTCGGCGACGTCGCTCTCCGTGACGGCTTCGGTGGTCTCCTCCACCTCGGACGCCTTGCGCGGCTGCTTCTGCTCCTGGGCCATGCCTCGACCCTATCCAGTCAGCGGTGGCGGCGTGGGCAGTCGCAGCCCCGGGTCGCCTCGGTTTCGAGACGGTCGCAGAGCGACCTCCTCAACCACCGGTGGTTGAGGAGGTTGCGCAGCAACCGTCTCGAAACCCCCGCAGCCTGCGCTGGGAGCCGACTACCGGGTCAGCTCCGCCACCAGCGCCTCAGCGGTCTCGGAGCGATCGAGCAGCTCCCCCACGTGCGCCTTGCTCCCACGCAAGGGGTCGATGGTCGGCACCCGTTGCAGCGACTCGCGCCCCGGCAGGTCGAAGATCACCGAGTCCCACGACGCGGCGGCGACGGCTGAGGAGAACTTCTCCAGGCAGCGGCCCCGGAAGTAGGCGCGGGTGTCTTCGGGTGGGTCGTGCATGGCTGCCTCGATCGAGGCCCCGTCGAGCAGCCGCTCGATTCGGCCGGCCTGGGCCAGTCGGTGGTAGAGCCCCTTCTCGGGACGGATGTCGGAGTACTGGTAGTCGATGAGCTGCAGCTTTGCGTCGTTCCACTCGAGTCCGTCGCGTTGGCGGTACTGCTCGAGGAGCTTGAGCTTGGCCACCCAGTCCAGCTCGGTGGCGCACAGCATGGGGTCGCGCTCGAGCCGGTCGAGCACCGACTCCCAGCGGGCCAGCACGTCGACGGTCTGCTCGTCGGCATCGCTGCCCATCCGGTCCTCGACGAACTTGCGGGCCAGGTCGAGGTACTCCAGCTGCAGCTGTACCCCGGTCAGCGTCCGGCCGTCGGTGAGGGTCAACGTCTGCTTGAGGGTGGGGTCGTGCGAAATCGCTCGCAGCGCCGAGACCGGCCCGTCGATGGTGAGCTCTCGGGTGATGAACCGGTCCTCGATCATCGAGAGCACCAGCGCCGTGGTGCCGACCTTGAGGTACGTCGACACCTCGGCCAGGTTGGCGTCGCCGATGATCACGTGCAGCCGGCGGTACTTCTCCGGGTCGGCGTGCGGCTCGTCGCGGGTGTTGATGATCGGGCGCTTCAGCGTGGTCTCGAGACCGACCTCGACCTCGAAGAAGTCGGCCCGCTGGCTGACCTGGAAGCCGTGCTCGCGGCCGTCCTGGCCTAATCCGACCCGACCGGCACCGCAGTACACCTGGCGGCTGACGAAGAACGGAGTCAGGTGGCGCACGATGTCCGCGAAGGGCGTGGACCGGCGCATCAGGTAGTTCTCGTGGGCGCCGTACGACGCACCTTTGTTGTCGGTGTTGTTCTTGTAGCAGACGATCGGCGACCCGCCGGGGAGCAGCCCCGCCCGCCGGGAGGCGTCGAGCATGACCAGCTCCCCCGCCTTGTCCCAGCGCACGATGTCGAGCGGTGTGGTCACCTCGGGTGTGGAGTACTCGGGGTGCGCGTGGTCGACGTAGAGCCGGGCCCCGTTGGTGAGGATGACGTTGGCCAGCCCGAGGTCCTCATCGGTGAGCTGGGTGGGATCGGCGAGCTGCCGGGACATGTCGAACCCGCGAGCATCACGCAGCGGCGACTCCTCCTCGAAGTCCCAGCGCGCGCGTCGGGCCTTCACGGTCGCCGACGCGTAGGCGTTGACCACCTGCGAGGACGCGACCATGGGGTTGGCCAGGGGCTGGCCAACCACCGAGATGCCGTACTCCACCTCGGTGCCCATGACACGTCGCACAGACATGCGTCCAGCGTACGGGTAACGGACGGGTACGTTCGGGCGCATGGGCTGGTGGACGGAGCGCGTTCTCCCCCGTTGTGTGGACCGAGCGCTGTCGACCAGGCCCGTCATGGAGGTGCGCCGGGAGGTCTGCGCGGGGCTGTCCGGGCGGGTGCTGGAGATCGGCTTCGGCAGCGGCCTGAACGTCGGGCTCTACCCAGACGCAGTGGTCGCCGTCGACGCGGTCGAGCCCGCCGACCTGGCCTGGAAGCTGTCCGGTCCGCGCCGGGAGCGCGCCCCGGTGCCCGTGGAGCGCGTCGGCCTCACCGGGGAGCGGCTGGAGGCCGAGGACGCGACCTACGACGCGGTGCTGTCCACCTTCACGCTGTGCACCATTCCCGATGTCCGCGCTGCCCTCTCGGAGGTACGCCGGACCCTGAAGCCGGGCGGGACGCTGCACGTCCTCGAGCACGGCGTGTCCCCGGACCCGCGAATGGCCAGGTGGCAGCGCCGTCTCGACCCGCTGCAGGGCTTCGTCGCCGGCGGCTGCCACCTGACCCGCGACATACCGGCGCTGCTGAGGGAGTCGGGGCTGCGACTGGAGCGACTCGAGCAGGCCTACCTGCCCGGTCCGGCCGTCGCCAGGCCGTGGGCGTTCGGCACCATGGCCACCGCCATGCGGACGTGAGCGGGCCTCACGCCGACATAACCTAGGCGCCCGGACCGCCGCCGAATCCGCTGGCGGGGTTGTACTCCTTCATCGCCTTGTACTCCGCCTCCCCGCGCTCCGCCGCGGCCAGCGGGTTGTATTCAGTGCCGCGCGAGCGCCCGCTCCACCACCAAGCCAGCGCGAGGAGCGCGACCGCGGCCGCGACGACCAGGACGATCACCAGAACAGTCATGTCGTCACCTTCCTAGAAGTGATGTCCCTGATCACCGGGGGAATTGTGGGTCCCGCCCTGCAACGTGCCCATGCCTTTGGCGACCTCGTGGTCACTGGTCGTCCTGAACCCGCGACCCTTGGAGCGCCGGTCGGCCCACCAGGTCAGCGCGAAGAGAACGACGCAAAGGGCGCCGACGCCGATCCAGAACCCCATGTGAACCTCCAGCACTCCGAGATGGTGACAAGAAGACATACGGCGGAGTCAGGGAGTTCCCGACCCCGGACTACAGATACTGCCCGGTGTTGGGGACCGTGTCGATCGATCGGCCCGGCTCGGTGCCCTGCTTGCCGGTGATGAGCGTGCGGATGAAGACGATCCGCTCGCCCTTCTTCCCGGAGATGCGCGCCCAGTCGTCGGGGTTGGTGGTGTTGGGCAGGTCCTCGTTCTCCTTGAACTCGTCGAGGCACGCCTGCAGGAAGTGCGAGACGCGCAGCCCGTGCTGCTGGAGGTCGAGGAAGTCCTTGATCGCCATCTTCTTGGCACGGTCGACGATGTTCTGGATCATCGCGCCGGAGTTGAAGTCCTTGAAGTAGAGGACTTCCTTGTCGCCGTTGGCATAGGTCACCTCGAGGAAGCGGTTCTCCTCGGTCTCGGTGTACATCCGCTCGACGGTGGCCTGGATCATCGCGGCCACGCAGGCGTCGCGGTCGCCGCCGAACTCGCCGAGGTCGTCTCCGTGGAGGGGAAGGTCGGCGGTGAGGTACTTCGAGAAGATGTCGCGGGCGGACTCGGCATCGGGGCGCTCGATCTTGATCTTCACGTCCAGCCGACCCGGGCGCAGGATCGCCGGGTCGATCATGTCCTCGCGGTTGGAGGCACCGATGACCAGCACGTTCTCGAGCGTCTCGACGCCGTCGATCTCGCTGAGGAGCTGGGGGACGATCGTGTTTTCCACGTCGGAGGACACGCCGGAGCCGCGGGTGCGGAACAGCGAGTCCATCTCGTCGAAGAAGACGATGACGGGAGTGCCCGCGCTGGCCTTCTCCCGCGCCCGCTGGAAGACCAGCCGGATGTGCCGCTCGGTCTCGCCGACGTACTTGTTGAGCAGCTCGGGACCCTTGATGTTGAGGAAGTACGCCCTGCTCTCGGGACCCAGGCCCTCCTGGCCCGTCCTGGCCGCCACCTTCTTGGCCAGCGAGTTGGCGACCGCCTTGGCGATCAGGGTCTTGCCACAACCGGGCGGGCCGTAGAGGAGCACGCCCTTGGGAGGACGGAGCTGGTGCTCCTTGAACAGCTCGGGGTGCAGGTAGGGCAGCTCGACGGCGTCCTGGATCGCCTCGATCTGGCCGCGCAGGCCACCGATCGACTCGTAGGCGATGTCGGGGACCTCCTCGAGGACCAGCTCCTCGACCTCCGACTTCGGCACCTTCTCGTAGACGTAGCCGGCCCGCGTGTCCAACAGCAGCGAGTCGCCGGCCCGGATGGTGTCGTTGCGCAGCGGCTCGGCGAGGCGTACGACGCGCTCCTCGTCGGCGCTCGCGATCACCAGGGCGCGGTCGCCGTCGGCGAGCAGCTCCTTGAACATCACGACCTCGCCGACCTGCTCGTAGTCGAGCGCGGCGACGACGTTGAGCGCCTCGTTGAGCATGACTTCCTGACCACGGAAGAGGTGGTCGAGGTCGACACTCGGGCTGACGTTGACCCGGAGCTTGCGGCCACCGGTGAAGACGTCGATCGAGTCGTCCTCGTTGCGGGTCAGGAAGGTGCCGAAGCCGGCTGGCGGCTGGGCGAGCCGGTCGACTTCTTCCTTGAGCTTCATGATCTGGTCGCGGGCCTCGCGCAGGGTCTCGGCGAGCCGTTCGTTCTGAGAGGTCACCGCGGACAGCGAACGCTGCGCGTCGGCGAGCCGGAGCTCGATGCCCCGGGAGCCGGTCGGGGCGTCGTTGAGGCGGCGACGGAGGTCGGTGACCTCGGCCTCGAGGAAGCGCACCTGGCTCGCGAGCTCGTCGGGAGACCTGCTCCCGCCCGACCTCGACTGCTCTGGGCTGTCCGAAGTCATTCGCGTCACCTCCTGTGCTTGACGACCCTACTCGGGAAGCAGCCGCACCAAAGGCGATATCCGCGCGGTGTTGGTCACGAAATGGGGTCAGTCCTCAGCGGGCTCGACCGGGACCCCCGGCGGCCGGGGACCCTGGTAGTCGGGTCCGTAGGCGCCTGGGGCCGGCCGGCGCCGCTTCAACGGGGGCCGCTCCCCCGGTGCCATCCGTCGCGCGGTGACGATGAATGCGGTGTGCCCGATCATCGAGTGGGCGGGCCGGACCGCAAGTCCCTCGACGTGCCAGTCGCGGACCAGAGACTCCCAGGCGGCAGGGTCGGTGAAGCCGCCGTGCACGCGTACGGTCTCCACGAACCGGGACAGCTGGGTGGTGGTGGCGACGTAGGCGCAGAGGATCCCGCCGGGTCGCAGCGCCTCCGCGGCGGCGTCGAGGCACTCCCACGGCGCGAGCATGTCCAGGATGATGCGGTCGCACCGCTCGCCGGAGCCCGGTAGCAGCTCTGCCAGGTCACCCAGCCGCAGCGACCAGGCCGGATGGCTCTTCCCCTCGCTGGCACCGAAGAACTGGGTGACGTTGCGGCGCGCGACCTCGGCGAACTCCTCCCGCCGCTCGTAGGACGTCACTCGCCCGCCGGGACCGACGGCACGCAGCAGGCTGCAGGTGAGTGCCCCCGATCCCGCCCCGGCCTCGATCACATGGGCACCCGGGAACACGTCGGCCATCGCGATGATCTGGGCAGCGTCCTTCGGGTAGACCACCGCGGCCCCGCGCGGCATCGAGATGACGTACTCCGAGAGCAGCGGCCGGAAGACCAGGTACTCACCGCCCGCAGACGAGGTGACCGTGAACCCCTCTTCCCGGCCGATCAGCTCGTCGTGCTCGAGGTGCCCCTTGTTGGAGAAGAAGCGCTTGCCGGGCTCGAGGCAGAAGTTGTGCCGCCGGCCCTTGGTGTCGACGAGCCGGACCCACTCACCGGGACGCAGCGGGCCGCGATGGACGCCCGACCAGTCCGGGGAGTCGATCGCCTGGTCAGCCACGTCGGGACCGTACCTCCCCTCGTGGGTCAGTCGGGAACTGCCCGGAAGGCGCGGTCGACGTCGGCTGTGGTCAGCACGCCGTACACCGAGCCGTCGTCCTCGACGAGGAGGTATTCGCTGGCCGGGGAGAAGGTGATCGCCCGGACCAGGTCCTCGCCGGAGATGCTCACCGGCAGCGACAACCCGTCCTCAATGCCACGCGCGACCGTCGAGACGGCCAGCCACGGCCGGCGATCCTCGGGGGTGGCCATGAGGGCTGCCTCGTTCACGACGCCGACGGGCCGGCCGCTGCTGGTCACGGTCACGATGGCTCCGGCGTGCGCCTCGCGGGCCTGGCGTACCGCCTCCGCCAATGGCAGGTCCTGGGGGACGGAGAGGGTACGACGGGCCAGGTTGCGCGCCACCAGGTTCGGAAGCCGGCGCCGTATCCTCGCCGATGCGAGCGATGCCGATGCGCCGTTCCAGAGGAAGAAGCCGATGATGAAGGCCAGGAGGAAGTCGAAGAGGTCGGGCTCGATACCGAACAACGCGCGCTGTGCGAGCGGCCACAGCAGCACGGCGATCGCCGTGACCCGGCCGCCCCATGCCGCCACCACCGTGCCTCGGTGCCTGTTGCCGGTCGCCTTCCAGACCGCGGACTTGAGCACCCGTCCGCCGTCCAGCGGCAGGCCGGGCACGAGGTTGATCGCCCCGACCAGCAGGTTCCCGAAGGCCAGGCCCTCGAGGACCATGCGGATCAGCCCGTCCGGGGCGACGGACCAGACGCCGAGGGCGCCCAGGCCGACCGCCAGCGAGGTGAGCGGGCCCACCACGGCGATCCAGAACTCCTGGCGTGGCTTCTGCGCCTCCCTGTCGATCTGGGTGACGCCGCCCAGGAAGTGCAGGGTGATCGAGGAGACGGGGAAGCCGTAGTGCCGTGCCATCCACGCGTGCGACGCCTCGTGGAGCAGCACGGAGAGGTAGAGCACGATCGCGAAAGCGAGCCCGGCGACGTACTTCCAGGCACCGAGGCCGGGGTGCACCGCCTCGGCTCGCGGAGCGACCACGACCGCGATCAGGGCGGCGACCACGAACCACGTGGACGAGACCAGGACGTCGCTGCCCGCGATCGAGCCGATCCTGATGGTGCCGGGCGCGCGCGACCTCGGTGGGCTCGCTTGCGGTCCGGACACGCACCAACGCTAGCCGACCACCCCCCGGGGACCGGCGGTCTTGACCGCGCTTGGTCGGCACCGTCGGCGCTCGGACCTAAGGTGCGTGGCATGGGCTCGATGAGCGCGGCACCCGTGTCCCGCAAGGTGCGTGGCGCGCTCTCTCCCAGCCGCGCCGGCGACTTCATGTCCTGCCCGCTGCTGTTCCGCTACCGCACCATCGACCGGCTGCCGGAGAGCTCCTCGCCCGACGCGGCCCGCGGCACCCTGGTCCACCAGGTCCTGGAGGACATCTTCGACCTGCCGGCCGCCGAGCGGACCCCGGCGCGGGCGCACGCCTTGCTGGAGCCGGCCTGGGCCGAGCTGCGGGCCCGCTCGCCCGAAGCGCGCGAGGTGGCAGCCACCCTCGATGAGCCGTCCTGGCTGGTCTCGGCGCACGACGTGCTCGAGCGCTGGTTCACTCTGGAGGACCCGACCCGGCTCGAGCCCGCCGAGCGGGAGGCCTACGTCGAGGTCGTCCTCGACTCCGGCCTGCAGCTGCGCGGCATCATCGACCGGCTGGACCGCGCTCCTGACGGCGCCCTACGAGTGGTGGATTACAAGAGCGGAAATTCCCCCGCCGAGGGGTTCGAGGCGCGCTCTCTGTTCCAGCTGCGCATCTATGCGCTGATCATCTGGCGCAGCCGCGGCGTGGTGCCGACGATGCTCCAGCTCGTCTACCTCGGCGACGGCCAGATCGTCCGCTACGAGCCCGACCAGACCGACCTGCTCGCCACCGAGCGCAAGGTGGACGCGGTCTGGGAGGCCATCGAGCTCGCCAAGGCGACCGGCGAGTTCCTGCCCAGCCGCGGCAGGCAGTGCGACTGGTGCTCGTTCAAGCCGCACTGCCCGGCATGGGGCGGCGAGCTGTTGCCGATGCCCAAGCCGCGGTCGCGCTGGGCCCGGCTCAAGCGGCACGTCCGCCGCCGTTGGCGTCGGGTCCGACGGCGGTTCCGAGCCCGCTAGCTCTCGGTGGTTGAGCCGCGAGTGTCGCTCTGCGACCGAGCGTGTCGAAACCACCGCAGGGAAGGCTGGGAGCCAACCCTGCGGACATCTCGACAAGCTCGATGAGCGGCACTTGCGTCCCAGCCTCGGCTTGCGCGGTTTCGACACCGTCGTCGCTGGCGCTCCTCCGGGCTCAACCACCGGCCGACAGTGCGACTGGTGTTCGTACAAGGACGTATTGCGCGGCGCAAGCGGGCCGTGCGCAGGCGCTGGCTCCGAGCCCGCCGCTGACCTGTGGATGACGCGGCTGCTGGCGCGCCCCTCCGGCGTACAGTGAACGTGGCCGGGAGCGTAGGACGGGAGCCAGCATGAGCGACGCGCAGACGTGGACGCTCATCGCGGGCGTCTTCGCGCTCATGGTGACGATGATCGGGATGACGTTGCGCGTGGTGAGGGCCGAGATCGCAGTCCTGGGAACGCGGATCGACCACCTGGACCGCGACGTCCAGATCATCGTGACCCGCCTCATGGAGAGCTGAGCGCCACCAGGTCCGCGACGGTCAGACCGACCAGCGAGTCCCGGAAGACCCGGCGCGGCCCGTCCAGCACCGGCACGTGGTTCTCCACGACAAGCACCACGCACCCCGCCTGCTCGGCCGACTTGGCGCCGGTGTTGGAGTCCTCGATCGCCACGCACTCCGTCGGCGCAACGCCGAGCGCGGCGGCCGCGGTCAGGTAGGGCTCGGGGTGCGGCTTGCCCCTCGCCACCTGGTCGCCAGTGACGACGACCCGGAAGGTCTCCGGCGGCAGCTGGGCCAGGATCGGAGCCACGAAGCGCTGGTAGGACATCGTCACCAGCCCGCAGCGAACGCCCGCGTCGTGCAGCCCGGTGAGCAGATCGACCGCCCCCGGCCGCCAGGGCACCTCCCGCTCGACCCGGGCGACCACACCGTCGAGCAGCTCCTCGACGAGGTCCTCGGGCGAGGCGTCGAGGCCCATGACGCGCTTGATGTAGCGCGCTGAATCGACCAGGTCGCTGCCGACCAGCTCCAGCGCGTGCGCCTTGCTCCACGGTGCGCCGTACTTCTCGGCCATCGCGAACTCGGTGCCGATCCAGTAGGGCTCGGTGTCGACCAGCGTCCCGTCCATGTCCCACAGGACGGCCTCGAGGCTCACCGCTCAGTCGTCGGGGTCGTAGCCGAGGTTCGGCGACAGCCAGCGCTCGGCCTCGGTGAGGGTCCAGCCCTTGCGCCCGGCGTAGTCCTGCACCTGGTCGCGGCCGAGCCGGCCGACGACGAAGTACTGCGACTGCGGGTGGCTGAAGTACCAGCCGGACACCGCGGCCCCAGGCCACATCGCCATGCTCTCGGTGAGCTCGATCCCCGTGTTGGCGTGCACGTCGAGCAGCTCCCACAGGGTGCGCTTCTCGGTGTGCTCCGGGCAGGCGGGGTAGCCCGGCGCGGGGCGGATGCCCTGGTACTTCTCCGCGATCAGGGCCTCGTTGTCGAGGTCCTCGTCGGGGACGTGGCCCCAGAACTCGGTGCGGACCCGCTGGTGAAGTCGTTCTGCGAACGCCTCGGCGAGCCGATCGGCGAGCGACTCCAGCAGGATGGCGGAGTAGTCGTCGTTCTCCTTCTTGAACGCGTCGATCCGGTCCTGGGCGCCCAGGCCCGCCGTCACGGCGAAGGCGCCGACGTGGTCGGGCAGCCCGGTCTCGCGTGGGGCGACGAAGTCGCCCAGCGAGCGGTTGGGGACGCCGTCGCGGTGCTCCCCCTGCTGGCGCAGGTTGTGGAGGGTGGTGAGGACCTCGGAGCGGGACGCGTCGGTGTAGACCTCGATGTCGTCGCCGGCGGCGTTGGCCGGGAAGAAGCCGAACACCGCGTTGGCGGTCAGCCACTTCTCGGCGATCACCGTGTCGAGCATGGCCTGGGCGTCGTCGTAGAGCGCCCGCGCGGTCTCGCCCGTCGTCGGGTTGTTGAGGATGTCGGGGAACTTGCCCTTCATCTCCCAGGCGTTGAAGAAGGGCTGCCAGTCGATGTAGTCACGCAGGTCGGCCAGGTCGTAGGCCTCGAGCACGTGGATGCCCGGCTCCTTGGGCGCGACCGGCTCGTAGCCGTCCCAGACGATCGGCGTCCGGTTGTCCCGCGCCTGCTGCAGCGTGACCATCGGTCGGTCGTGCTTGGCGGCGTGCCGCTGGCGCAGTGAGTCGTAGTCCGCCTTGACGTCGGCCATGAGCTTCGCCCGCTGCGCGTCGCTCAGCAGGGCTGCGAGCGTGGGGACCGAGCGCGAGGCATCCTTCACCCACACCACCGGTCCGTCGTACTTCCCGTCCACCTTGACCGCGGTGTGCGCCCGGGAGGTGGTGGCGCCACCGATCATCAGCGGGATCTCGAAGCCACGCCTCTGCATCTCGCCGGCCACGGTGACCATCTCGTCGAGGGAGGGGGTGATCAGGCCGGAGAGACCGACGGCGTCGGCCCCGATCTCCACAGCGGTGTCGAGGATCTTCTGGGCCGGCACCATCACGCCGAGGTCGATGACCTCGTAGTTGTTGCACTGCAGCACGACGCCGACGATGTTCTTGCCGATGTCATGGACGTCGCCCTTGACAGTGGCCATCACGATCGTGCCGTTCGTGTCCTTGGCGGTGGCGTACTCGGGGTTGTCGAGCTTCTCCTGCTCGATGTAGGGGATCAGGTAGGCGACGGCCTTCTTCATCACCCGGGCCGACTTGACCACCTGAGGCAGGAACATCTTTCCGGCCCCGAACAGGTCGCCTACGACGTTCATGCCGTCCATGAGTGGGCCCTCGATCACCTCGATCGGGCGGCCGCCGCGATCGGCGATCAGCTGACGAAGCTCCTCGGTGTCGCTCTCGGCGTACGCGTCGATGCCCTTGACCAGCGCGTGAGTGATCCGCTCCCCGACCGGCAGGCTCCTCCACTCCGCGGCCTCGGCCTCGACCACCTGACCCTGCCTGTTGTGCTCCTCCGCGATCTCGAGCAGCCGCTCGGCCGCATCCGGCCGGCGGTTGAGCACGACGTCCTCGATGCGCTCGCGCAACTCCGGCTCCACCTGGTCGTAGACGACCAGCGCGCCGGCATTGACGATGCCCATGTCGAGCCCGGCCTCGATCGCGTGGTAGAGGAACACTGCGTGGATCGCCTCGCGGACCGGGTTGTTGCCCCGGAACGAGAAGCTGACGTTGGAGATGCCGCCGGAGACCTTGGCCCCGGGCAGGTTCTGCTTGATCCACCGGGTTGCCTCGATGAAGTCGAGACCGTATGACGCGTGCTCCTCGATGCCGGTTGCGACGGCGAACACGTTGGGATCGAAGATGATGTCCTCGGGCGGGAAGCCGACCTCGTCGACCAGGATTCGGTAGGCCCGCTCACAGATCGCCTTGCGGCGCTCGAGGTTGTCGGCCTGGCCGTCCTCGTCGAAGGCCATGACGACCGCGGCGGCGCCGTACTTGCGACACAGCCGGGCCTGCTCGCGGAACTTCTCCTCGCCCTCCTTCATGGAGATCGAGTTGACGATCGGCTTGCCCTGCACGTTCTTGAGCCCAGCCTCGATCACCTCCCACTTGGAGGAGTCGACCATGACGGGGACCCTGCTGATGTCCGGCTCGGAGGCGACCAGCTTGAGGAAGCGGTCCATGGCGGCGACGCCGTCGATCATCCCCTCGTCCATGTTGACGTCGATGACCTGGGCGCCGTTCTCGACCTGCTGCGCGGCAACCGAGAGCGCGGTGTCGTAGTCGCCGGCCTTGATCAGGTTGCGGAACTTCGCCGAGCCGGTGATGTTGGTCCGCTCCCCCACGTTCACGAAGAGGCTGTCCTCGTTGATCGTGAAGGGCTCGAGCCCGGAGAGCCGCATGGCCGGTGTCAGCTCGTGGGTCTCGCGGCGCTGCTTGCCCGCGACCGCAGCCGCGATGGCGGCGATGTGGGCAGGGGTGGTGCCGCAGCACCCGCCGACCAGGTTCACGTAGCCGGCCTCGGCGAACTCACCGATGATCGCGGCGGTCTCCTCGGGCGCCTCGTCGTACTCACCGAAGGCGTTGGGCAGGCCGGCGTTCGGGTAGCAGGAGACGAACGAGTCGGCGATCCGCGACATCTCCGCGATGTAGGGGCGCATCTCCTTGGCACCGAGCGCGCAGTTGAGCCCGACCGCGATCGGCTGCACGTGCCGGATCGAGTCCCAGAAGGCCTCCGTGACCTGCCCGGAGAGGGTCCGGCCCGAAGCGTCGGTGATGGTGCCGGACACGATGACCGGCCAGCGGCGGCCGTACTCCTCGAAGACCGTCTCGAGCGCGAAGATCGCGGCCTTGGCGTTGAGCGTGTCGAAGATCGTCTCCACGAACAGCAGGTCCGAGCCGCCGTCGAGCAGTCCGCGGGCGGAGTCGGCGTACGCCGCGACCAGCTGGTCGAACGTCACGTTGCGGGCGGCGGGGTCGTTGACGTCCGGCGAGATCGACGCCGTCCGCGTGGTCGGGCCGAGTGCCCCGGCGACGTACCGCGGCTTGTCGGGCGTCTCCGCAATGACCTCGTCGGCGACCCGGCGGGCCAGCCGGGCGGCTTCGAGGTTCAGCTCGTAGGCGAGCTCTTCCATGCCGTAGTCGGCCAGCGAGATCGCGGTGGCGTTGAATGTGTTCGTCTCGATGATGTCGGCGCCGGCCTCGAGGTACTCGCGGTGGATGCCGGCGATGATCTCGGGCTGGGTCAGGGTGAGCAGGTCGTTGTTGCCCTGGAGGTCGCTCGGCCAGTCCTTGAAGCGCTCGCCGCGGTAGCCGGCCTCGGACGGGCGGTCCCGCTGGATCGCGGTCCCCATGGCGCCGTCGATGACCAGGATCCGCTCCTCGAGCGCGGCTGTCAGCGCCTCGGTGGCGTCGGGACGCCACTGCTGGACGTCGGTCGTCGACGGGTCGTTCACAGGGCCTCCTCTCGCGCCAGGTCACAAGCCTAAGAACAGCGTCCACGCACCGGACACCATTCCCGCATGGTGGCACCGGCCCGGACCGCCGAAGAAATCCCCGGGCCGCACCTAGACTCGGTTTGTGATCGAACTGGAGGAGACTGACGGTCTGGTGGATCCGGTCGTCATCGCCGCGTTCGAGGGCTGGAACGACGCCGCCGACGCCGCCTCCTCCGCCGTGGACCACCTGATGCAGGTGTGGAACGCGCGGGTGGTCGGGGCCATCGATCCGGACGAGTACTACGACTTCCAGGTGAACCGGCCGGTGGTCGGCTCCGACCCGACCGGCCATCGGCGGGTCAGCTGGCCCGGCACCCAGCTCGCGATCGCCTCCCCGCCCGACCTCGACCGCGACATCATCCTGCTGCGGGGCATCGAGCCGAACATGAAGTGGCGGCTGTTCTGCGCCGAGCTGCTGGCGGCCTGCGACGACCTAGGCGGCCAGCTGGTGGTCACGCTCGGCGCGCTGCTCGCCGACACCCCGCACACCCGCCCGATCCCGGTCTCGGGCACCGCCACCGAGCCCGAGCTCGTCGACCGGCTCAAGCTGGAGCCGTCGACGTACGAAGGGCCGACCGGCATCGTCGGCGTCCTCCAGGATGCGTGCGTCCGGCTGGACATCCCGGCGGTGTCCTACTGGGCCGCCGTCCCCCACTACGTGGCCCAGCCGCCGTGCCCGAAGGCCACGCTGGCGCTGCTCGGCCAGCTCGAGGACCTGCTGGAGATCAGCATCCCGCTCGGCGACCTGCCCGAGGACGCCCGCGCCTGGGAGCGCGGGGTCGACGAGCTCGCCGAGGAGGACGAGGACGTCGCCGACTACGTACGCTCGCTCGAGGAGACCCGCGACACCACCGAGCTCCCCGAGGCGTCGGGCGAGGCGATCGCGCGCGAGTTCGAGCGGTACCTCAAGCGCCGCCAGGGCGGCGACTGATCGGGCCGGGTCGGCCGTCCAGATTCACCGGGTACCCGCTGAATCTGGTGCTTCCCCGCTGAAGTTTCAGCGGGCCAGCGTGAGTTTCACCGGGTACCCGGTGAAACTCACCAGAACCGCTACAGCGCCAGACCCAGCGCCGCATCCAGCAGCGCATGCACGGTCAGCGCAGCGTCGCGGTCGCTGGTCTCGGCCAGGTGGCCGGGACTGCCGAGCGTGGCGTCGACCCACGCCTGTACGGCGGCCACCGCGCGTGGGGCGTCCAGATCATCGGCCATCGCGGCCAGCACCTCGGTCACGACCGGCGCGGCAGGGGCACCGGCGCCGAGGGACAGGGCGCGGCGCCAGTCGGTGACCGTGTCGACGGCATCCCACAGCTCGGAGTCAAGCCACTCCCAGTCGGAACGGAAGTGGTGGCGCAGCAGCACCAGTCGGATCGCCATCGGGTCGACTTCGCTGTTGCGCAGCGCCGAGATGAAGACCAGGTTGCCCTTCGACTTCGACATCTTCTCGCCGTCGTAGCCCACCATCCCGGCGTGGCTGTAGAGGCGGGCGAACGGCCCGGACGGGTCGGCCACGTGGGCGTGACCGGCGCACATCTCGTGATGCGGGAAGACGAGGTCGCTGCCACCGCCCTGGACGTCGAAAGCCACACCGAGGTGTTCGCGGGCAATGGCCGCACACTCGATGTGCCACCCCGGACGCCCGGGGCCGAGCGGGCTGTCCCAGGACGGCTCTTGGTCGCGCGGCCCCCGCCACACCACGCAGTCGAGCGGGTCCTTCTTGCCCGGCCGGTCGGGGTCGCCACCGCGGTCGGCGTAGATCCCCAGCATCGTGTCGCGGTCGTAGTTCGACTCGTCCCCGAACGCGGGATCGGCGGTCACCGAGAAGTAGAGGTCGTCCTCGACGCGGTAGATCGAGCCGACCTCCTGCAACCTCTCGATCAGCGCGACCGCGAGCGGGATGGACTCCACGGCACCGACGAAGTGCTCGGGCGGGAGCACCCGCAGCGCGGCCATGTCCTGCCGGAACAGCTCGGTCTCGCGCTCG
Source organism: uncultured Actinomycetota bacterium (assembly GCA_963817125.1). GTDB lineage: Bacteria > Actinomycetota > Actinomycetes > Propionibacteriales > Nocardioidaceae > Nocardioides. Next base: position 161,094 of record CAWFNB010000011.1, on the reverse strand, counting down.
GCGAGCTCGGTCCAGGCGACATTCACCTTGGCGGCGCGCTCCAGCAGTGGGTCGTCGACGTCGGTGACGTTCTGCACGTAGACGACGTCGTGGCCGGCGTTGCGCCACGCGCGGTTGAGCAGGTCGAACCCCACGTAGGTCGCCGCGTGCCCGATGTGCGTGGCGTCGTAGGGGGTGATCCCGCAGACGTAGAGCCGGGCCGGCCCCTCGGGCGACGTGATGACCTTGCCACCCGACGCGGTGTCGTGGAGCGCGACCGGAGGACCGACCTCGGGCAGGTCGGGAACCTCGGGGGCTGGCCACGCACGCATGCGGGAAGCCTAGACGGCCCGGATCAGAAGGGCGGCCACGGGATCGCGGGGTAGGACCCCCGCGGTGCCGGCATGACCGCCCGCTCCGAGAGCCGCCGGCAGCGGGTGGCAGCGGCCTCGATCTCCGGGTCGGTGAGGTGTACGGCGAGCCTCTCGCCGAGCGCCTCGGAGAGCTCGACGCCCACGCGGTGCACCACCGCCAGGTCCGCGTCGGGGACCGGGTCCCCGAGCCAGCCCCACAGCACCGTGCGGAGCTTGTGCTCGACGTGGAAGGTGACGCCGTGGTCGATGCCGTACCGGTGGCCGTCGCCCATCTCCAGGACGTGGCCGCCCTTGCGGTCGGCGTTGTTGATGATGACGTCGAAGACCGCCATGCGGCGCAGCGGCTCGCTGTTCTCGTGCACCAGTGAGACCGGGATGTCTCGGCCGTCGATCCCGTCGAAGACGTGCTTCCAGCCGGGGGGCACGTCCCCCTCCTCGACCAGTGTCACCGCTTCCTGGTCGGCGTCGGGTTCCCGCCAGAGCTGGACCATGCCCGGCCCGTGCGGGCCGTCCCGGAGCCAGGTCGGCGGGACGACGTTCCAGCCCAGCGCCTCCGAGACCAGGTAGGCCGCCACCTCTCGGTCGGCCAGTGTCCCCACCGGGAAGTCCCAGAGCGGTCGCTCGCCGGAGATCGGCTTGTAGACGACCCGGTCCGCGCCGATCTGCCCGAGGAAGGTGGCGTTGGACGCGGGCATGATCCGGCCGTGGAGGACCAGCTCGCCCTCGTCGAGCTCCTGCGAAGGTGCCGCGCTCACGGGTCCCGTCTTCGGAAGCCGTTCGCACGCACGCAGAGATGTCCGTCGGGGTCGATCGGGTTGCCGCAGAACGGGCAGGTGGGGCGACCGGCCTCCAGCACCTGCTCGGCCCGCTTCACGAACGCCCGGGCGCTGCCGGCGTCGATCCGGACGAGGAACACCTCGTCGGGCTCCGGCTCGGTGAGCTCCTCGTCGAGCTGATCGGGGCTCACCACTGCCGCCTCGGTGTAGGGGAACACCTCGATGACCACGCGCTCGTCCTGCGGGTCCCACGACAGCGTCATGGTGCCGGCCCGGAACTCCTCCTCGATCGGCTGCTCCAGGGGCTCGGAGTCCTCCAGCCCGAGCGGCGCCACCGCCGGGATCAGCGACTCCGTCGTGTCACTGGCCATCACCTCGTCGAGCAGCTGGTCGATCCGCTCGGTGAGGGCGGCCACCTGCTGCTTCTCCAGCGAGACGCTGGTCAGCCGGGCGCCGCTGCGCGCCTGGAGGAAGAAGGTGCGCTCGCCCGGCTCGCCGACGGTGCCGGTGACGAAGCGCTCCGGCGGATCGAACCCGTGGATCAGCGGCATGTATCAACCCTAGGAGGCCGCAGAAGGGCCGGCGCCGCCCCCGACCGCTGCGTCCCTCGCTGCGTCCCTCGTTGAGGGCTTCCGTCTACCGCCGCGACCCTTCTTGGCGGAGGGCTTCAGCCACGACAGGTCGCCGGCGTGGGTGTTGGTGGCCAGCACGTAGGGCCGGGTGCCGGTGTAGCGGACGATCGACACCGACGCCGGGTCGACGTGGATCCGCTGGAAGAGGTCGAGGTGCATCCCGAGCGCGTCCGCGAGCACCGACTTGATGACGTCGCCGTGGCTGACCGCCACCCACACCGCGCCCGGGCCGTGCTCGGCCTCGTAGAGCGCGTCGAGTCGACGCACGGCGGAGACCGAGCGGGCCTGCATGGTGGCCATCGACTCGCCGTCGGGGAACGCCGCGGCCGAGGGCTGGGTCTGCACGGTGCGCCAGAGCGGCTCCTTGGCCAGTTCCTTGAGCGAGCGGCCTTGCCACGACCCGTAGTCGCACTCGGTGATGCCGCGCTCGGTAGCGGTGGCCGGCGTACCCGCCTGCGCCTTGAGGATGGCTCGCGCGGTCTGCCGGCACCGCTCCAGCGGGCTGCTGACCACCGCGACGAGGGGGACCACCGCGAGCCGCTCCGCGGTCCGTCGTGCCTCGTCGAGGCCGGTGTCGTCGAGCCGGATGCCAGCGGTCCGGCCGGCGAGAACTCCGGAGGTGTTGGCCGTGGTGCGACCGTGCCGCACCAGGATCACCGTTGCCACGCCGGAGACCCTACTGGGGCTACCTTCATGGTTGTGATCGTCGACAGCGCCCTCTACCGCAAGGGCCAGCGCGTCGAGGTCGACTGCTTCCCGCACGAGTTCGACAAGCTGCGCGACCAGGCGACCGAGGACGGCGACTTCGTGTGGGTCGGTCTCTACAAGCCGAGCGCCGGCGAGCTCGACGACGTTGCGGAGTCGTTCGGGCTGCACCCACTGGCGGTCGAGGACGCCCTCAAGGCCCACCAGCGGCCCAAGCTCGAGCGCTACGACGACAGTCTCTTCCTCACCCTCAAGACGCTGTGGTACGTCGACAGCGAGGACGCCGTCGAGACCGGAGAGATCAACCTGTTCGCCGGCCGCGACTTCGTGATCACCGTGCGGCACGGCCGCGGCTCGGAGCTGCACTCGGCCCGGGCTCGCCTGGAGTCCGATACCGCCGTCCTCACCCACGGACCGTCTGCCGTCATCTACGCCGTCTGCGACTCCGTGGTCGACGGGTACACCGACGTGGTCGCCGAGCTCGAGGTCGACGTGGACGAGATCGAGGCATCGGTCTTCTCGCCGGCCCGCACCAACGACTCGACGCGGATCTACGTGCTCAAGCGTGAGATCTCCGAAGTACGCCGGGCGGTGTTGCCCTTGCGGGAGCCGATGCGCAAGTTCGCCGAGGGGCTGGTGCCCGGCGTCGAGCGGGACGCCGGGCCGTTCTTCCGCGACGTCCTGGACCACCTCAACCAGGCCGCCGAGGTGGTCGACGCCCTCGACTCGCTGCTCTCGACCGCCTTCGACGCCCACCTGGCGAGGATCACCGTCCAGCAGAACAACGACATGCGCAAGATCACTGCCGGGGTCGCCCTGATCGTCGTGCCGACCCTGATCGCCGGCGTCTACGGCATGAACTTCGACCACATGCCCGAGCTGGAGTGGTCGCTTGGCTACCCGTTCGCGCTGGCCCTGATGATCGTGGTCTCGGGGGGCCTGTGGGCCTGGTTCAAGAGGTCCGGCTGGCTCTAGGAGCTCACGTCGGCGACAACACCCCGCTGCCGAGCAGCACGAGCAGCAGCACGCCGAGCCCGACCCGGTACGGCACGAACCAGGCGATCGTGTGGTGGGCCACGAACCGGAGCAGCCACGCGATCGAGGCATAGGCCACCACGAACGCGACCAGCACGCCGACCGCGGCCTGACCGACCCCGATGTCGCCGGAGAACGCTTCGTTGAGCTCGAAGATGCCGGCCGCGAGCAGCGCCGGGATCGACATGAAGAAGCTGAGCTTGGTCGCGGTCACCCGATCGAGGCCGCGGAACAGTCCGACCGAGATGGTCGCACCCGAGCGGGAGACGCCCGGGATCAGGGCAACCGCCTGGGCGAGGCCGATCAGGATGGCGTCGGTCATGCCGAGGTCGCGGTCGGTGCGGTCCTGGCGGGCCACCAGTTCGGCCAGCCACATGACCAGGCTCCAGCCGATCAGCGCCACCGCGACCACCCACAGCGAGCGCAGGTCGCCGGTGATGATGTCCTTCCCGAGCAGCCCGGCGACCCCGACCGGGATCGAGGCGACGATGACGTACCAGCCCATCCGGTGGTCGAGCTGGCCGCGGTACTCCGACTTCACCAGGCCCAGGCTCCAGGCCCGCACGATGTTCCAGATGTCTCTGGCGAAGTAGACGATCACCGCGGCGATCGCACCCATCTGGATCACGGCCGTGTAGCCAGTGACCGCTGGGTCGTCGACCTTGAGGCCGAGCAGCTTCTCCGCGATCGTGAGGTGGCCGGTGCTGGAGACCGGCAAGAACTCGGTGAGCCCCTCCACCACGCCCAGTACGACCGCGTCGAAGTAGTCCACGGCACGGGAGACTACGGACTGCCGCCTGCACGCAGCCTGGCCGGGTCGTTGCGGGAAGTGCCGCGCGCGTGCGGCTACGGTTTGGCCCATGCACCACAGGTCCCTGGGTCGATCCGGCCTCGCGGTCTCGCGGCTCGGCCTGGGGTTGATGACCTGGGGCAGCGCCACCGACGAGCACGAGGCTCGCGAGCAGCTCGCCGCCTTCGTCGAGGCGGGCGGCACCCTGCTCGACACCGCGCACGCGTACGGCGGCGGCGCGTCGGAGGAGCTGCTGGGCCGGCTGCTGGGCGATGTGGTCCCCCGCACCGACGTGGTGATCGCGACCAAGGCCGGTCTAGGCACCCGCCGCGGCACCCGGGTGCTGGACTCCTCGCGCGGTTACCTGCTGAGCTGCCTCGACCTGTCCCTGCGTCGGCTCGGCGTGGACCACGTCGACCTCTGGCAGGTCCACGTCTGGTCCGAGGCGACCCCGATCGAGGAGACGCTCGCGGCGCTCGACACCGCGGTGAGCACCGGGCGGGCGGCGTACGTCGGGATCTCGAACTGGTCCGGCTGGCGCACCGCGCAGGGCGCGACCTGGCAGCGTTCCGTACCCGGCCGGGCGCCCCTGGTCTCGACGCAGATGGAGTACTCGCTGCTCAACCGCGGCATCGAGCACGAGGTCGTGCCCGCCGCGCAGGAGCTCGGGCTCGGCATCCTGCCGTACTCGCCGCTCGGGCGCGGGGTGCTGACCGGGAAGTACCGCACCGGCACGCCCGCCGACTCCCGCGGCGCCTCCGACAACTCGAAGTTCGTGGACGCCTACCGCGACGAGTCGTCCTCCCAGGTGGTCGAGGCCGTCGTCCGCGCCGCCGACGGGCTCGGCTGGTCTCCCCTCGAGGTGGCTCTCGCGTGGGTCCGCGATCGACCCGGCGTGACTGCCCCGATCGTCGGCGCCCGCACCGCCGCCCAGCTTCGCCAGGCCCTCGCCGTGGAGGAGCGCACCCTCCCCGCCGAGCTCACCGCAGCCCTCGACGACGTCTCCGGGGAGCGATCATGAACACCAGCCAGTTCGGGAGCCGGGGCGACGCTCCACTGCTGACCCGCGGGGTCGAATGGGAGTTCGACAAGGTGACGTTCTCCCGCGAGTACCCGCGCACCGTGGTCACCAAGCTGCTCGTCGAGCGCGCCGAGCACGGTGGCTGGGAGCTCGACCGGGTCCGGATCGCGGCCGACGGCACCCGCCGCATCATCCTGCGGCGCCGGATCATCAAGGCAGTGCGGACTGCCTAGCTCCCGCATGCTGCGCTGAGCTCAGACGTCGTCCAGGAACCGGTCCAGCACCCGCACTCCGAACTCGAGCGCGTCGGTCGGCACCCGCTCGTCGACGCCGTGGAAGAGCGCGGTGAAGTCGAGGTCGGCCGGCAGCCGGAGCGGCGCGAACCCGTAGGAGCGCATGCCGAGCTTGCGGAAGTGCTTGGCGTCGGTGCCGCCGCTCATCAGGTACGGCGCCACGATCGCGTCCGGGTCCTCGGCGAGCAGGCTGCGGTGCATGGCGTCGACCAGAGCGCCGTCGTACGGCGTCTCCCAGGGCGCCTGGTTGGAGAGGTACTCGACGTCGATGCCCTCGCCGATCAGCTCGCTCATGGTGTCGAAGAACTCGTCCTCGTAGCCGGGTAGGGACCGGCCGTCGACGTGCGCGGTGGCCTCGGTCGGGATGACGTTCACCTTGTAGCCGGCGGAGAGCATGGTCGGGTTGACGGTGTTGCTGATGACGGCGCCGAGCATCCGGGTGGCGCCGCCGAACTCGTCAACGAGGGCGCGGGCGTTGTCCGGTGTCACCTCGGTGCCGGAGAGCTCAGCGACGGTGCCCAGCAGCACCTCCATGGTCGGCGTGAGCCGGATCGGCCACTGGTGGGCGCCCAGCCGCGCCACCGCGGCCGTCAGGCGAGCCACCGCGTTGTCGTCGTTGACCATCGACCCGTGACCGGCGCGGCCGCGCGCGGTCAGCTTCATCCAGGCCATGCCCTTCTCGGCGGTCTCGATCAGGTAGATCCGGCGGTCGCGGACCGTGGTGCTGAAGCCGCCCACCTCGCCGACCGCCTCGGTGACCCCCTCGAACTCCTCGGGGTAGTCGTTCACCAGCACCTCGGCGCCGCGGTGACCGCCCGCCTCCTCGTCGGCGGTGAAGCACAGCACGACCGGCCGGGTCGGCACCCGACCCTCGCGCTGGCGCTGCCGGACGACGGTCAGCAGCATCGCGTCGAAGTCCTTCATGTCGACCGCGCCGCGGCCCCAGAGATAGCCGTCCTCGATCTCCCCGGAGAACGGTTCCATCTGCCAGTCCTCGGCCGCGGCAGGCACGACGTCGAGGTGGCCGTGCAGCAGCAGGCCCTCCCCCTGGTCACCGCCCCAGCGCGCCATGACCGACGCGCGGCCGGGCTCGGACTCGTAGAGACGGGTCTCGATCCCCACGTCCTCGAGCAGCCCCGCGACGTACTCCGCGGCCTTCCGCTCCCCCGGTCCGGAGTCGTCGCCGAAGTTGGTCGTGTCGATCCGGATCAGGTCGCGACACAGCTCCACGACCTCGGTCTCCGGCTGCACCTCCGGTGCCGTCTCTTGGGCGTCCTCGGCCATGTCCCGAGCATGTCACGGAGGCCCCTTGGCGATGCGGGAGCGGGGGTCCTTCTTTGCTATCGTGCCGGGGCACTCGTCCGGGTGGCGGAATTGGCAGACGCGCTAGCTTGAGGTGCTAGTGCCCGTATTAGGGCGTGGGGGTTCAAGTCCCCCCTCGGACACGCAGATTGACTCCCGCGAGCGACCTGTCTTGAGTGATTCAAGAAAGTGCGGTTGACTGCCGAGGGTGACCTCCTCCGCGCACCACGAGCAGTCGCTTCGTGAGGCCGGGCTGCGGGTGACCCAGCAGCGGGTGGCCGTCCTGGACGCCGTACGCCGGCTCCCCCACGCCGACACCGAGTCCCTCATCGGCGCCGTACGCGCGCAATACGGCGAGGTGTCCCACCAGGCCGTGTACGACGTCCTCAAGGCCCTCACCGAGGCCCGGCTGGTCCGCAAGATCCAGCCGCTCGGGACCGTGGCGCGCTACGAGTCGCGGGTCGGCGACAACCATCACCACGTCGTGTGCCGGTCGTGCGGCGCGATCGCCGACGTGGACTGCGCCGTCGGCGACACCCCGTGCCTGACCGCGTCCGACCCCGGAGGCTTCGTGATCGACGAGGCCGAGGTCATCTACTGGGGCAGCTGCCCCGACTGCACCGCACGCTTGTGAACCAGCCAACGAATGCACACCGCGACAGGAGAAGGACCGACCGTGTCTGAGAGCGAAAACCCCGTCATCGACTCCCCCGAGCCCAAGGGACACCGTCCCCGGAGCAACCAGGACTGGTGGCCCAACCAGCTCGACCTGAAAGTGCTGCACCAGCACTCGCCCGCCGGCAACCCGCTCGGAGCGGACTTCGACTACGCGGCGGAGTTCGCGAAGCTTGACGTGGATGAGCTCACGCGGGACATCAAGGAGGTGCTCACCACCTCCCAGGACTGGTGGCCGGCCGACTTCGGCCACTATGGCGGCCTGTTCATCCGGATGAGCTGGCACGCGGCCGGGACGTACCGGATCGAGGACGGTCGCGGTGGCGCCGGCGATGGCGGCCAGCGGTTCGCGCCGCTCAACAGCTGGCCGGACAACGCGAACCTCGACAAGGCTCGCCGGCTGCTCTGGCCGGTCAAGCAGAAGCACGGCCAGAAGATCTCGTGGGCCGACCTGCTGGTCTTCGCCGGCAACGTGGCGCTGGAGGACATGGGCTTCGAGACCTTCGGCTTCGGCTTCGGTCGTGCCGACGTCTGGGAGCCAGAGGAGATCTTCTGGGGGCCCGAGGACGCCTGGCTGGGCGACGAGCGCTACAGCGGCGACCGCGAGCTGGCCCCCAAGCTCGGCGCCGTGCAGATGGGGCTCATCTACGTCAACCCCGAAGGCCCCAACGGCGAGCCCGACCCCCTCAAGGCGGCCCACGACATCCGCGAGACGTTCCGGCGGATGGCGATGAACGACGAGGAGACCGTCGCCCTGATCGCCGGCGGCCACACCTTCGGCAAGACCCACGGTGCCGCGTCCGGCGACTACGTCGGCCTCGAGCCGGAAGGCTGCCCGGTGATCGGCCAGGGTCTCGGCTGGCAGAACACCTACGGCACCGGCAAGGGCGCCGACACCATCACCAGCGGTCTCGAGGTGACGTGGACGCCGACCCCGACCCAGTGGGACAACAGCTTCTTCGACACGCTGTTCGGCCACGAGTGGGAGCTGACAAAGAGCCCGGCCGATGCCCACCAGTGGGTGGCCAAGGACGCCGAGGAGACGGTTCCCGACGCTCACGACCCGTCGCGGAAGCACCGCCCGACGATGCTCACCACCGACCTCGCGCTCCGCATCGACCCGGAGTACGAGAGGATCTCGCGGCGCTTCCACGCGGACCTCGACGAGTTCCGGCTCGCCTTCGCCAAGGCCTGGTACAAGCTGCTGCACCGCGACATGGGTCCGGTGGCACGGTTCCTCGGGTCCGACGTCGCAGAGCCGCAGCTGTGGCAGGACCCGGTCCCCGCCGTCGACCACGAGCTGGTCTCCGACGCCGACGTGGCCGACCTGAAGGCCAAGGTCCTCGACAGCGGACTGCCGATCGACCAGCTCGTGCGTACGGCGTGGGCCTCGGCGGCCACGTTCCGCACCACCGACAAGCGGGGCGGCGCGAACGGCGCCCGCATCCGGCTCGAGCCCCAGCGCAGCTGGGCCGTCAACGACCCGGCCGAGCTGGCCAGCGTCCTGGCGGCGCTCGACAAGGTCCAGCAGGACTTCAACGGCGGTGGGACCGCGCAGATCTCCCTGGCCGACCTGATCGTGCTCGCCGGTTCGGCCGCGGTGGAGCAGGCGGCGAGGGACGCCGGCCACGACGTGACCGTGCCGTTCACCCCCGGGCGGACCGACGCCACCCAGGAGCAGACCGACGTTGAGTCGTTCGCGGTCCTCGAACCGCGGGCCGACGGCTTCCGCAACTACCTCCACGAGGGCGAGAAGCTCCAGCCGGAGATCCTGCTGGTCGACCGCGCGTACATGCTCGAGCTCTCGGCTCCGGAGATGACGGTCCTCGTCGGCGGCCTGCGGGCGCTGGGCGCCAACCACGGCGCGACGAAGCACGGGATCCTCACGGACCGGCCCGGGACCCTGACGAACGACTTCTTCGTCAACCTCCTGGCGCCGGGCACCGAGTGGAAGGACTCCGGGTCGGTCGAGAACCTCTACGAGATCCGCGACCTCGGCAGCGGCGAGGTCAGGTGGACCGCGACCGCCGCCGACCTGGTCTTCGGCTCGAACAGCCAGCTGCGTGCTCTCGCCGAGGTCTACGCCAGCGAGAACGCGTCCTCGAAGTTCGTCGGTGACTTCATCGCGGCCTGGACCAAGGTCATGGAGCTCGACCGGTTCGACGTCTGACCACAGCGTGACCTTCCACCTCGGCTTCGTCACCGGCGCGACGCCGGACAAGTGGGCCGGCACCTGGCGCGAGCGGCAACGCGAGCCGATCGAGCTGGTGCCGGTCGCCGAGGACGTCCAGGAGCACGGCATCCGGACCGGCGTGCTCGACGCGGCGCTGGTCCGGCTGCCGGTGGATCGCGACGGGCTGCACCTCATCCCGCTCTATGAGGAGCTGCCCGTCGCCGTGATGAACGTCGACAACGCGCTCACCCTCCTCGACGAGGTCACCACCGACGACCTGGCCGACGAGCACCAGGACTGGACCGGGCTGACCGCCCGCGAGGCGGTCGAGACGGTAGCCGCCGGCACTGGCGTGTGGGTGGTGCCGATGTCGGTGGCCAGGCTGCACCATCGCAGGGAGGTCGCCTACCGCACCGTGACCGACCTGCCGCCGACCACGGTCGGGCTGGCCTGGTTGGTCGACAACGACGACCCCCGGGTCCAGACGTTCATCGGGATCGTGCGCGGCCGGACCGACCGGAGCTCGCGCGACTGACTGTGCTTGACCACCCCGATTCGTCTGATCTCGCCGAGCGCAAGAACCGGCGTCAGACCGCAGACGAATCGTCGTTACCAGCTGGTGGACAGCGGACGGCCCTCGGTGAACCCCGCGGCTGACTGGACGCCCACCACCGCCCGCTCGTGAAACTCGTCGAGGGTGGCGGCGCCGGCGTACGTGCAGGCCGAGCGGACGCCTGAGCAGACCTCGTCGATCAGGTCCTCCACCCCGGGTCGGGTGGGATCGAGGTACATCCGCGACGACGAGATGCCCTCCTCGTAGAGCCCCTTCCGGGCCCGGTCGTACGCCGACTCGCCGGCGGTCCGGTTGGCGACCGCGCGGGCCGAGGCCATGCCGAAGGAGACCTTGTACGCACGGCCCGAGGAGTCCTCGAGCAGGTCGCCGGGCGACTCGTGGGTGCCGGCGAACCAGGACCCGATCATCACAGCCGACGCACCCGCGGCCAGGGCGAGCGAGACGTCTCGCGGGTGCCGGATGCCGCCGTCGGCCCAGACGTGCTTGCCCAGCTCGCGAGCGGCCGCGGCGCACTCGACGACCGCGGAGAACTGCGGCCGCCCGACCCCGGTCATCATCCGGGTCGTGCACATCGCCCCGGGCCCGACACCCACCTTGACGATGTCGGCGCCTGCCTCGATGAGGTCACGGGTGCCCTCGGCCGAGACCACGTTGCCCGCCACCACCGGCACCGCGGGCGACAGCGACCGGATCGCGCCGAGCGCTTCGATCATCCGGTCCTGGTGTCCGTGCGCGGTGTCGACGACGAGGCAGTCCACCCCGGCGTCCAGCAGCCGGCCGGCGTTCTCGGCCACCTCGCCGCTGACACCGACCGCGGCGGCGACCCGCAGCGCACCGGAGCCGTCCACCGCGGGCTGGTACAGCTTCGCCCGGAGCGCCCCGTTGCGGGTGAGGACGCCGACCAGCCGGCCGTCCTCGTCCACGCCCACCGCGACCGGGGCGTGTGCGGCATCCAGCGCATCGAACGCCGTTCGGGGGTCGGCGTCGGACGGGATGGTCACCTCGGCGGGACGCATGACGTCCTTGGCCTGGGCGAACCGGTCCACCTCGGCACAGTCCTCCGCGGTCACGACGCCGAGCGGGCGTCCGTCATTCACCACCACCGCGCACCGGTGCGCGCGCTTCGGCATCAGCGCCAGCGCCTCGGCCACCGTCTGCGTCGGGGCCAGCTCGATCGGGGTGTCGAAGACCAGGTGTCGCTGCTTGACCCACGCCACCACGTCGGCGACGACCGGGATCGGGATGTCCTGCGGGATCACGGCGAGGCCACCGCGGCGGGCGACGGTCTCCGCCATCCGCCTGCCGGCGATCGCGGTCATGTTCGCGACCACGACCGGGATCGTGGCCCCGGTCCCGTCCGGGGTGGTCAGGTCGACGTCGTACCGGCTGCTGACCGTGGAGTGCCGCGGCACCATGAACACGTCGTCGTAGGTGAGGTCGTGGTCGGGGGCCCGGTCGTCGAGGAAGCGCACGTGGCCGGATCCTACGGCCCGGCGACACCCTCTACGGTGGCTGGCGTGTCCGTCGTCGAGCCGGGTGAGCCGGCCGCCCTGGCCGCAGGGGTGCGCGCCGCGTTCGCGGACCACTACGGCGAGCCGCCGGTGACCCTCGGCCGAGCGCCCGGCCGGGTCAACCTGATCGGCGAGCACACCGACTACAACGCCGGGCTGGTGCTCCCTGTCGCGCTCCCGCACGCGACGTACGCCGCCGTCCGGGCCCGCGCCGACGAGCTGGTCCGGATCACCAGCGGGCAGCAGCGCGAGACCTGGGAGGGCACCCTCGGCGAGCTCGGCCCCCGCAGCGTCGAGGGCTGGGCTGGGTACGCCGCGGGCGTCATCTGGGCCCTTCGGGAGGCCGGTCACCACGTTCCGGGCGTCGACGTGCTGGTGGACAGCCGGGTGCCGGTCGGCGCCGGGCTGTCCTCGTCCGCTGCGCTCGAGTGCTCCGTCGCGGTCGCGCTCGCCGACCTGCTCGGGCTGGAGCTGACCGACGACCTGCGCCGCGAGCTGATCGCGGCCTGCATCCGCGCGGAGACCGAGGTCGTGGGTGCGCCGACCGGCGGCATGGACCAGACCGTGGCCGTCCTGGGCGAGGCCGGCTCCGCGCTGCTCATCGACTTCGCGTCCCACGAGAGCACGCCAGTGCCGCTGGACCTGTCCGGCCACACGCTGCTGGTCACCGACACCCGGGTCTCGCACGCGCTGACGGACGGCGGGTACGGGTCCCGGCGCGCCGACTGCGAGAGCGCCGCCCGGGCGCTCGGCGTACCGACCCTGCGCGAGGCCACCCTGGCCGCCGTCGGCCGGCTCGACGACGAGCGCGTCCGCCGCCGGGCGACGCACATCGTCACCGAGATCGAGCGCGTCACCGAGACGGTGGCGGCGCTGGGGCAGCAGGACTGGGCCGCCGTCGGCCAGCTCTTCGAGGCGTCGCACCGCTCGATGCGCGACGACTTCGAGATCTCCTGCCCCGAGCTCGACGCAGCGGTCGAGGTGTCTGTCCAGGCCGGCGCGGTGGCGGCCCGGATGACCGGCGGCGGCTTCGGCGGCTCCACCGTGGCGGTCGTACCCGACGACCGGGTCGAGGCGGTGACGCGCGCCGTCGACGCGGCGTTCGTGCTCGAGGGGTTCCGCTCCCCCGTGCACCTGGTGGCCACGCCGTCCCGCGGGGCGAGCGTCGAGCCCCACGACTAGCGCGTCGCAGACACCCCCACCCGGCCGTCGCGGAACGCCTCCACGAACAGGGCGTGGTCGGCGCGCACCCGCCCGGCGTACTCCAGGGCGAAGTCGGTCACCCAGGCCGTGAACTCCTTGCGCCGCCGGTGCAGCGACCTCCGGATCGCCGACTCGACCTGGAAGTCCACGAGGTCTTCGTCGCTGTCCTCGTCGGAGGCGCAATGAACCTTGGCCGTGGCGCGGCCGAGCAGCTCGACCACGGCGGCGATCTCGGCGGGCTCGGTGAGGTAGCCCCAGTCGAGGTCCACCTCGTACGGCGAGATCTCGTCGACGACGTACCCCACACCGTCCAGCTCGGTGTGGCCCAGCAGCGGGTCGGTGTGCTTCTGGAGCGCACGCTGGCTCACGGCGGTGCGGTGACCCTCGTGCTCGAAGTACCGCTCCACGGCGCCGCGGTCGACGAAGCGGCTCACTGCAGGCACGTTGGCCTGCTTCATCGACAGCACGACATCGTTGTCGAGGGCCTGGCTGACTCCCTCGATCAGCAGGTTGTACGCCGGCAGCCCGGCCGAGCCGATGCCGAATCCGGTCTTGCCGACCAGATCACGCAGGTCGTAGAAGATCGCGCGCTGCGACCGCTTCGAGCGCGGGATGGTCTCCAGGTAGGCCGCGTAGGCCGCCTCCACCAACGCCTGCTCCCGCTTCCCGAGGCGACGAGTGGTCTCGTCCTCCCGGAGCCAGCGATCACCGCCTTCGCGCAGCGTCCACTCCGACAGCAGGTCCGACCGTCGCATCCGCCGTGCGGCGACGAGCGCGGCATGGATCGGACCGTCGGTGTTCGCCAGGTGCAGGGCGAAGTCGTCGTCGTCCTCGCTGTCCTCGTACTCGTCGACCTGGGACAGGTAGGCCCGCACGTAGCGCCCGATCAGCCGGCGTACGTCCTTTTCGGGCAGCGCCTTCTGCCACCCGACGAGGGCCAGCGACGCAGCGAAGCGCTGCAGGTCCCACGTGAAGTGGCCGAGGTAGGCCTCGTCGAAGTCGTTGACGTCGAAGACCAGGATCCCTTCGGAGTTCAGATAGGTGCCGAAGTTCTCGACGTGCAGGTCGCCGTGCACCCAGATCCGCCCGCTCTCCTCGTCCGCGAACGGATCCTCGGCGCCGGTCACGTCGGCGTAGAAGACGCAGGCACTGCCGCGGTAGAAGGCGTGCGGGTCGGAGGCCATGGTGCGGAACTTGCCCCGGAACGACGCGGGGTCTGCCTCCATGAGGGGCGCGAAGGCGTCCTCCAGTGTGGAGACGATGAGGCCTTCGCGGTCGCGTTCGCGTCGGGTGCTCCCTCGGGTCGGCATACCGCACTGTGCCCGAAGCTGAGTCGGCGTACTCACCAGGAATCGGGTACGCCGGTCGGTTTCAGCACCCGGCGACCACTGTGAAGGTTCTCGGCATGACAAACACACCCAACTCCAGCCGCAACACCGCCGCCTTCTTCGCTCAGGCCGGCATCTCGTTCGCCATCGCGCTGCTCGCGATGCTCTTCGCGGTCCTCTACCTGCCCGTCGACCCGTGGGTCCGGGCCTTCCTCGGACTCGGGACCCTCTACCTGACCACCTCCGCATTCACCCTGGCCAAGTGCATCCGCGACGCCCAGGACACGCAGTCGGTGGTCACCCGCCTCGACCAGGCCAGGGTCGACAAGATCCTGGCCGACCACGACCCGTTCCGGACGGTCTCCTGAGGCTCTTCCTCTGCGTGGTTGACTCTGGTCAGCACCTCGCCCCCACTCCGGAAGGACCCCTCCCGTGGCCCGGAAGAACCCGCTCGGCAAGATCAAGGACGCCGCCGACGTCGCCGTGCTGACCGTGGTCGGCACGGTCAGCGAGACGGTCAAGGACCCGATCGGGACCGGCCAGAAGGTCGTCGGCACCGCGGTCGGCCAGGCAGCCGCCGCGGTCGGCGCCGTCAGCTCCCGGGTCGGTGGGCGCAAGGGCTCGCGGCACAAGCAGCACCCGCCGGCACCGGCCGCAGTGCCGCAGGACGAGCCGCGCAAGTCCGAGGGCGACCCGGTGAAGCCGGCCGCGGTCACGGTGCCGGCCAAGAAGGCATCAGCGAAGAAGGCTCCGGCGAAGAAGGCTCCGGCCAAGAAGGCTCCGGCGAAGAAGACGCCGGCCAAGAAGGCGGCCGCGCCAAGAAGGCATCAGCGAAGAAGGCGACCGCCAAGAAGGCGACCTGATGGATGCGCGCGCTGCCCTGAACCGCAGCGTGAGCACCGGACTGCGCCTGGGTCGCGGTACCGCCGACCGGGTGGTCCGGCTGGCCGGCCCGACGCTCGGCAAGGTCACCGAGACTGTGATCGCCCGTGTACGCCGGTCCGAACCGCCCGGCCCGACGACCTTCACGCCGTCCAAGCGCCCCGCCACACCAGCCTCGGAGCCGGCGCCGGCCAAGGACGCGGGGCCCTCCCCGGCCAGCGTGGCCCGCAACATCGGCCCGCCGCGTCCCGCGGCCGCGCCGGCCCGCAAGCGCCCCGCACCCAAGAGCGTCCCGGGCGCGAAGCTCCCACCACGCAGGCCCAGCACGACATAGTTCCCATGTGAGGCTCCCCGACCCGGCTGTCATCGTCCTCGTCGGGCCGTCCGGCTCGGGCAAGTCCGTCTGGGCCGCCGCTCACTACCGTCGCGAGGAGATCGTCTCCTCCGACGCGTTGCGCGGAGTGGTAGGCAGCGGCCCGCACGACCTCGACGCCTCCGCCGACGCCTTCTCGCTTCTCGAACAGGTCGTCGCTGCGCGCACCGGTCGCGGGCTGACCACGGTCATCGACACCCTCGGCGCCGACGAGACGCGGCGGCTGGCCTGGCTGGCCCGGGCTCGTGAGGTCGGGCTGCCCGCAGTGGTCGTCGTCATGGACACCCCCGACGCCGAGTGCCGACGACGCAACGGCATGCGTGACCGGCCGGTGCCGGCTCCGGCGCTCGCCGGGCAGCTGGCTCGGCACCGCGACCTCGTCCCGCGGCTCGAGTCGGAGGGCTGGGACGTCATGCACGTAGTGAGCCCCTCGGAGGAGGGTCGTGTGCCCGAGAACGCGCCAGGGAGCGTCGTGGGGCACACGACCCAGAGCCCGGAGCGCCGCAACTCCCAGGGACTCAAGGTGGTGCTCCAGGTCAGCCGGTTCCCCTGGGGCCAAGAGCCGTTGGCGTGGCTGTCAGGTGTAGCCCGGGCCGCCGACGAGGCCGGGTTCGCCGGCCTCTCCGTGATGGACCACCTGATCCAGATCCCGCAGGTGGACCGGGCCTGGGCGCCGATCCCGGAGCCGTGGGTCACCCTGGGCGCACTCGCCGGGCTGGGCACCGGCCTCGAGCTCGGCACGTTGGTCACGCCGGTGACGTTTCGCGCTCCGGGCATCACCGCCAAGGCAGCGGCCACCCTCGACGTGCTGACCGGGGGCCGGGCGTTCGTCGGCGTCGGGGCCGGCTGGTGGGAGCGGGAGCATGCGGCGTACGGCCTGGCGTTCCCCCCGGCTCGGGAGCGGCTCGACGAGCTCGAGCGCGGCATCGAGACGATGCGGGCGCTCTGGTCCGCCGGCACCAAGGCGTACGACGGCGCGAGGGTGAGCCTGCCGGAGACCACGTGCTACCCGCGACCGGCCGGCGCGATCCCGGTGATCGTCGGCGGCACCGGCCGTCGCACGCTCCGCATCGCCGCCACCCTCGGGGACGCGGCCAACGTCCCGTCTGCGCGCCCGGCGCTGGACGAGCACGTGGCCACGCTGCGGCGGCACTCCGAGACGGTGCGGATCACCGTCCTCGACCTGCCGACCGTGGGCTGGGACCGCGACGACGCGTGGGATCGGGTCGAGCGGCTCCGCGGCCGTACCGCCGCCGCGGCGTACGCCCAGCGCACGCACGCCGGGACTGCCGCCGACCAGCGCGACCGCTGGGGCGGGCTGGCCGACCTCGGCGTGGACACGGTGTTCCTCGGCCTCGCCGACCTGGAGGGGCCGGAAGACGTCGAGCGGGTCGCTGGGCTCGCTACTTAAGCTCCGTGCTCGACAGCCCCAGGATCCGCCGGGCGACGATGAGCTGCTGGATCTGCTGGGTGCCCTCGAAGATGTCGAGGATCTTGGAGTCGCGCGCCCACTTCTCCAGCAGCTCGCTCTCGCTGTAGCCGACCGCCCCACACAGCTCCACACACGAGAGCGTGACGTCGGACCCGACCCGGCCGGCCTTGGCCTTGGCCATCGAGGCCTCGAGCGAGTTGGGCTGGCCGTTGTCGGCCATCCACGCCGCCTGGAGCATCAGCAACCGGGCGCCCTCGAGGTCGGACTCCATCTGGAGGAACTTCGCGGCCGCCGCGGACTGGGTGTACGCCGGGCGGTCGTAGTCGACCTCGACGCCGGCCCCGGCAAGCAGCTCACGGGTCAGGTCGAGCGCCGCCGAAGCACAGCCGACCGCCATCGAGGCGACCAGCGGACGGGTGTTGTCGAAGGTCGCCATCGCGCCGGCGAACCCCTGCCCCCCCGACGAGGGTCCAGCGTCGACCTCTGCCGAGCCGAGGAGGTTCTCCGTAGGCACCCGGCAGTTCTCGAAGATGATCGTCGCCGTGTCGGAGGCCCGGATGCCGAGCTTGTGCTCGAGCCGCTCGACCCGCATGCCGGGGGTGTCCTTGGGCACCACGAACGACTTGATCGCGGTGCGACCGAGCTCCTTGTCGAGGGTGGCCCAGACGACGATGTGGTCGGCACGGTCGCCGGAGGTGACGAAGATCTTCTCGCCGTTGAGGACGTACTCGTCGCCGTCCAGGACCGCGGTGGTCTTGATGTTCGCCGAGTCCGACCCGGTGTCGGGCTCGGTGATGGCCATCCCGGCCCAGACCCCGTCGAACCGGGCGAGCTGCTCGTCGTCGGCCACGGAGGCGATGGCGGAGTTGCCGAGCCCTTGCCGGGGCAGCGACAGCAGCAGTCCGACGTCGCCCCAGCACATCTCCTGGATCGACATCACGGACGCCAGGTTGGTGCCGTTCTGCACAGAGTCGTCGTCCTCGGCGCCTCGACGTACGCCGCCGGCTCCCGCGCCCTCGGACGCGCCGGACTCCGCCAGCCCGTCGATCATGGCCGCGAGCATGTCGAGCTCCTTGGGGTACTCGTGCTCGGCGAGGTCGTACTTGCGCGAGATCGGCCGCAGCATGTTCATCGCGACCTGGTGGGCCTGCCCGGTCAGGGTCCGGAACTTCTTGGGGTCGTCGAGATTGATGGGCATCAGACCAGCACCGCGCCTTCCATGAGACCGATCGCCCGGAGGTCGCGGTACCACCGCTCCACCGGGTGCTCCTTCACGAACCCGTGGCCGCCGAGCAGCTGGACGCCGTCGAGGCCGATCTGCATGCCCTTGTCGCCGCAGGCCTTGCGGGCCAGCGCGACCTCCTTGGCGAAGTCCTTGCCCGCGGCGGCCCGGGCGGCCGCCTTGTAGGTCAGCAGCCGCATGGCCTGCAGCTCGATCGCGATGTTGGCGACCATGAACGCCACGGACTGGCGGTGCGCGATCGGCTCTCCGAACGCCTCGCGCTCCTTGACGTACGGCGTGACGTAGTCGAGCACCGCTTGGCCCGTGCCGACCGCGAGGGCGCACCAGGCCAGTCGGGACAGCCGCACGCACTCGGTGTACGTCGTACCGTCGGTCGCGCCGAGCATGGCGCTCTCGGGCACGGCGACGTTCTCGAGGGTGAGCTTGGTCAGGGAGGCGGCCCGGACGCCCATCGACGGGTCACCCTCGATGGTCAGTCCGTCGGTGGAGGACTCGACGAGGAACAGCACCGGGTGGCCGTCGAGCTCGGCGCCGACCACGAACAGCTCGGCCTCAGCCCCGCGGGGCACCAGCGACTTGACGCCGTTGAGGACGAACCCGTCGCCCGTGCGGACCGCGGTGGTGCGCGGCCTCAGCACGTCGAAGAGGACCTGCGGCTCGGTGAGGGCCAGGGCGGCGGCGGGCACGTCCTTGCCGGAGAACGCCGGGAGGTAGGTCTGCTGCTGCTCGTCACTCCCCCACAGCCCGATCGCGGTGGCCACCGAGCCGGGCGCCAACGTGGCGACCGCCAGCCCCATGTCGCCCTTGGCGAGCGCTTCCGCGACCAGCGTGCCGGCCATCGCGGACCGCTCCTCGGACACGCCGCCCAGCGACTCGGGCAGACCCAGGATCGGCAGCCCGATCTCGAGGCTGGCCTCGAGCAGCTCGTCGGGTGCGGCGCACGCCTCGTCCGCCGCCGCCGCGGCGGGACGCACCAGCTCGGTAGCGAACTCGGTCACCACGTCGACGAGCATCTGCTCGTCGTCGGTCGGCGTCAGGTCGAACTGGTTGCTCGGCTTGGCAGCGGGCGGCCGGACGCCTGCCTTGCTGCGCGAGCCGCTCCTCTTGAAGGTCCGGCTGGCCCTGGTCACCGTGCCGAACCCGCCGCGGGTGACCGTGAAGACGGCCTGCTCCGCCTGCCTGCGCAGCCCGAGCCGGTCCAGGAGGTCGGTCTGGGCGAGCCTGCTCAGACCGGCGACGAGGTAGCCGATCGGGTCGCGGGTCTCGGTGGACGCCACCCCGTGCCTGCCGCCGGGCCGGAGGTTGGGAAGGAGGGACATGGAGACAATGTAACTCTGAGTTACACACTGGGCTACAACATGGCGCCGTGGG
This sequence comes from uncultured Actinomycetota bacterium, assembly GCA_963817125.1. Classification (GTDB taxonomy): domain Bacteria; phylum Actinomycetota; class Actinomycetes; order Propionibacteriales; family Nocardioidaceae; genus Nocardioides. Next base: position 141,422 of record CAWFNB010000011.1, on the reverse strand, counting down.
CCGCCTCACACCGGCCCGCACCGGCCCGCACCGGCCTGCGCTGGAGCAAGAACCTAGGATCTGCGCCATGTCCGATGTGTCTGCCGAGGCGGTGCACGCGCCCTACGGACCACTCCCTCGCGGCGGCATCATCCGGCCGATCACCCGGTGGGGCGAGCCGGGGATGCACCGGCCACAGCAGCCGGTGACCGCATACGACGACGAGCTCCGGGCGCTGGTCACCGACATGGTCGAGACGATGTACGCCGCCGACGGCGTCGGCCTGGCGGCCTGCCAGATCGGCATGGACCGGGCCGTCTTCGTCTTCGACTGCCCCGACGAGAGCGGGCGACACACGGTCGGCGTGGTCTGCAACCCCGAGCTCACGTTGCCCGAGGGCAAGGACCGCCGCCTCGACGAGAGTGACGAGGGGTGCCTGTCCTACCCGGGCGCGTTCGTGGAGTGCGCGCGGCCGGACTTCGCCACCGTCACCGGGACCGGTTTGGACGGAGCGCCGGTGGAGTTCAGCGGCGACGGCATGCTGGCGCGGTGTCTCCAGCACGAGACTGACCACACCCACGGCACGGTCTTCGGCGACCGCCTGCCCACCAAGCTCCGCAAGCGGCTCCAGAAGGCGATGGAGAAGGCCGCCGACGAGTTCCCGCCCGACTGGCCAGCGTGACCTGACCGCTCAGGAGTTCGGGAAAGCGGTGCCGCCGCCCGCTGCCAGGGCCTCCGCCACGATTCGCAGGTGCCGGTCCTGCAGGTCCGACGGCATCTCGGGCAGTACGTCGTCCCAGAAAGCCAGCATCGGCCCGCGGCCCTGCATCATCCCTTCGGGACGCGCCAGCGCCCACATGTGGAAGTGCTCGCTGCCGTCGCCCCAGCGAGCGAAGTGGGTCCGGGCCACCCCCGGGATCTGCTTCACCGCGATGTTGATCCTCTGCATCAGCACTCCCAGCGTGGCCAGCACGTCCAGCGGCGCGGTGTCGAGGGTGCAGTGCTGGTTGGGCGCCAGCCCGCCGACGTACGGGATGGACATCGGGTCGAAGCCGGCGTTCACGTGCCACAGGTCGTCGGACCAGATGGTGTGCTCGGACGGCCTGCAGTGCGCGCACTCGGCGTGGTCCAGCTCGCCGCCGCGCGGCTCCTCGGGGACCAGCATCGGCTCGAGCGGCTTCAGCGTCACCTCGTCGAAGCAGGACATCCGGTCGTCCACCAGCGGCTGGCCCGACAGTCGGTCCCCGATCGGGAGGGTGCGGTGGTACGGCGAGTCGGCCTCCCGAGTGCGGTACTGCTGGTCGGTCATGTCCCGCACGTTACGACGGGTCAGCGCCGGGCGGCCACGTAGCAGGCGACGGCCGTGGCGGCGGCGACGTTGAGGGAGTCGATGCCGGCGGCCATCGGGATGATCGCGCGGCGGTCGGCGGACTGCTCCCAGTGCGGCGAGAGGCCGTGACCCTCCGAGCCGAGCACCAGTGCGAGCCGGTCCACGCCTGCGACGGCGTCCTCGACCGGGACCGCGTCGGCGGTCAGGGTGAGCGCGACCGTCGTGAAGCCACGGGCGGTCAGGTCCGGGAGGGCGTCGTACCAGTCCGGCAGCCGGGTCCACGGCAGCGCGAAGACCGCGCCCATCGCGACCTTGATCGAGCGGCGGTACAGCGGGTCCGCGCAGCGCGGCGCCAGGAGGACGGCGTCGAAGCCGAGCGCCGCGCCGGAGCGGAAGATCGCCCCCACATTTGTGTGGTCGACGACCTCCTCGAGGACCAGCACCGACCGCGCGTCGGCGAGAACGTCGTCGAGCGAGGGCAGCGGCCGCCGTTCGAGCGAGGCCAGCGCGCCGCGGTGCACGTGGAAGCCGGTCACCTCCTCGGCGAGCGCCTCCGTGACCACGAAGCAGGGCGCGTCGGTCGCGAAGAGTACGTCGGACAGGCCGTCCAGCCAGCGCGGCGCCATGAGGAACGAGCGCGGTCGGTAGCCGCCCTCGACCGCGCGGCGGACCACCTTCTCGCCCTCGGCGAGGAACAGTCCGTGCTCGGCCTCCAGGTGCTTGCGCAGCTCGACGTCGCGCAGGTCGCGGTAGTCGGCCAGCCGCGGGTCGTCGGCGTCGTGGATCTCGACCAGCTCGGCCATCAGCGGACGGTCACCCGTAGTGCTCGGGCCGAGCCACGGCGACCACCTCGCCGACCACGATGATGGCCGGCGGCTTCACGCCCGCGTCGGCCAGGTCGGTGGCGAGCCCGCCCAGGGTGGTCAGCACGGTCCGTTCGCCCGGCATGCTGCCGTCGGAGACCACGGCGACCGGAGTGTCCGGCCCGCGGCCGCCGGCCCTCAGCGCCCCGGCGATGGCCGAGGCGTTCTCGACGGCCATCATCAGGAGCAGCGTGCCCCGCAACCGGCTGACGGCGCCCCAGTCGGTGAGCGAGTCCGGGTGGCCGGGCGGCAGGTGTCCGGAGATCACCGTGAACTCGTGCGCCACGCCACGGTGGGTGACCGGGATTCCGGCCAGCGCCGGCACGGAGATCGCGCTGGTCAGCCCCGGTATGACGGTCACCGGCACGCCTGCGGCCCGGCAGGCCGCGACCTCCTCGAACCCACGGCCGAAGACGAAGCTGTCGCCGCCCTTGAACCGGACGACCAGCTTTCCGGCCCGGGCGCGGTCGACGAGGATCCGGTTGATCTCCTCCTGCTGGGCGGCCCGGCCCCGGGGCAGCTTGGCGACGTCGATGAGCTCGACATCGGCCGGCAGCTCGCCGAGCAGCTCACGGGGCGCCAGCCGGTCGGCAACGACGACGTCGGCCTCCATCAGGGCCTTGCGGCCGGCCACCGAGATCAGCTCGGGGTCGCCGGGACCACCTCCGACCAGCACCACGCCTGGCGAGCGGTCACGCTGGTGCCGGGCGACGATGGTGCCCTCGCGCAACCCCTCGACGATCTCGTCGCGGACCGCCGCACTGCGCCGAGGCTCGCGGTTGCCCAGGACGGCGACGGTCACCCCGGCGTGCCGGCCGACCGCCGGCGTCCAGGCGGTGGCCCGGGTGGCGTCATCAGCCCTGACGCAGAAGACCCGCCGTCGCTCCGCACCGTCGCTCACCGCCTCGTTGACGGCGGTGTCGTCGGTGGCCGCGATGACGTACCACGCACCCTCGACGTCGGCGTCCTCGAACCCGCGCGGGTGCCAGGTGATCTCGCCGGCGGTGGCCAGCCCTTCGACCGCCGGCGTCACCTCGGGCGAGACCAGGACGACGTCCGCGCCCGCGGCGATCAGCTGCGGCACCCGGCGCTGGGCCACGTGGCCTCCGCCGACCACCAGCACCCGGCGCCCGGCCAACCGCAGGCCTGAGGGGTACGTCGCCCCCTCGTCAGCTGAGCCGTCCACCCGACCATCATCGCGGCACCGGGTACCGGGCCCGTGACGCGCGACCAGTGCGCGGACTAACTTCGGGGACGACCCGACCAACCTGCGAAGGAGCGAGCATGACCCTGGACCGCCCGGTGAGCCCCGACCCCTACGACCTGCTGCCCGCGGTGCCCTCGTTCACCGTGACCAGCGACGACGTCAGCGACGGCCAGCCGCTCAAGGACGACCAGGTCAACGAGTTCGGCGACCAGTCGCCCCAGCTGTCGTGGTCGGGGGCTCCTGAGGACACCAAGAGCTACACGGTCACCTGCTTCGACCCCGACGCCCCGACCCCGAGCGGCTTCTGGCACTGGGTCCTGGTCGACCTGCCGGCCGACTCCACCTCGCTGGCGGCCGGCGCGGGTGCCGAGGGAGCCGACCTGCCGGGTCACGCGTTCATGTGCCGCAACGACGGCGGCTCGAAGGCATTCATGGGCGCGGCCCCACCGGAGGGCGACCAGGTGCACCGCTACTACTTCGTCGTCCATGCCGTGAAGGAGGACGCCCTGGGCGTGGACTCCGACGCCTCACCCGCGGTCGTCTCCTTCAACCTGGCCTTCAAGACCGCTGCCCGGGCGATCATCCACGGCACCTACCAACACTGAGACCGATTGCGCGCTGGTCCGGCATGATGCGTGCGTGTCCACGACCCTCCCCGCTGAGCAGCCCACCCGCCGAACCCGGCCCGGCCGCTCATTGATCTGGGTCCCGGCACTCGTGCTGGCGGCCACGGTCGGACAGCTCGCCTTCGCGACGTTCGTGCCCGGCATCGAGCGGTTCGAGGACAAGGCGTTCGGGGCGCGGTTGGTCGGCTACCCGGCGATGATGCTGCTGGTGCCGGCGATCTGGTGGCTGACGGTGAAGCGTCGGCACCCGGACGCCCAGCAGAAGGTCCAGCCGCCCTACATCGCGTTCGCGCTGATCATGCTGGGCTTCCTGGTCGACACGACCGGCAACAGCCTCGACTTCTACGACAGGTTGGTGTGGTGGGACGACCTGAACCACTTCACCAACTGGTTCTTCCTGCTCTCCGGCATCGGGCTGATCATCGCCATGAACCTCAGGCCCTTGTGGGCGCAGCTGCTGCTCGTCACCGGGCTGGGCTGCCTGCTCGCGCTCGGCTGGGAGCTCGGCGAGTGGTACACGTTCATCCGGCACGGCACCGAGCTGGACACGGCGTACGAGGACACGCTCGCCGACATGACCCTTGGCTCCTTCGGCGCCTTCCTGGCCGCCCTTGTGGTGGCGCGGGTGGCCGCTCGCCGGTGAGCGAGCAACCCGCAGGTCAGCCGACGCTGGCCTCGGACACCGGGCTGGCCACCGGCCCCCGGTTCAGGATCAGTACCGCGCGGTCGTCCTCGCCGCTCTCGACCTGGCCGATGATTCGCGTCGCAGCGCCACCGAAACCGCTTCCGACCGCCTCGTTGGCGGCGCCCTGCAGCCACGCGATGCCAGCGTCGATGTGGGTGCTGCGGGACTCGACGACGCCGTCCGTGTAGAAGAGCAGGGCTTCGCCGGGGAACAGTCGGCCCTTGCTGACGTGCAGCTCGGGTCTGCGCAGCACCCCGAGGGCGGTGCCACGTGCGTTGTCGATGACCCACTCCTGCGAGGGCAGGTCCCAGCGCAGCGCGGGCGGGTGCCCGGCGCTGGTGACCTGGTAGGACCCATTCTCGAGGTCGACGAGCAGGTGCACGGCGGTCGCGAACGCCTCGTCGTCGCCCTGTCGGAGCAGGAAGGCGTTGGCCGCCTCGAAGAGCTGCTCGGGCGGCATCGCGCCGATCAGCCCGCCGAGAGCCCCGGCGAACTGCAGCGCGGCCGGGCCTGCGGTCGTCCCCTTGCCACAGACGTCGACGAGGATCACCTCGAGGGTCCGGCCGTCGTCGGCGAGGTCCGCGACCAGGAAGTCACCGGCATAGCTGACCCCTCGCGAGGCGATCATGGCGCTCTGCGACTCCCAGCCCGCGGGCAGCGGCGGGATCTGGCCCTGGGCCTGGAGCCGCTCCTTGAGGTCCACCAGCAGCGCCGAGGTCAGCGGCGCCGGCAGGCCGCTGCGGTGCAGGCTCGCAACGAACACGACCAGTGCGGCGGCGACCACGAACAACCCCATCGCTACGACCTGCTGGGTGTTGACCGGCCCGTTGATGGCCAGGGCAGTGACTCCGAGGACCGCGTCCGCAGCTGCGACCACCAGCAGCGGCCCGAAGCGCAGCAGCATCATCGCCAGCAGCAGCCACACGAAGTACGCCGCCAGCGGCATCCACGCTGGTCTGGACCACGAGACGAGGAACGACGCGGCCACGCCGACGAGCATCAGCGCGGCGACGAACCACTGGCCCTCGCGCGAACCGCTGCGCCACGCCTCGACGCGCGTGCGCATGTACTCAGCCGCGCGGAGAGCCACCTTGCAAGGCTAGCCGTCGACGGTGTGCCTCAGGTCCGGAACCGCGCCTCGGCCTCGTCGGACAGGGCCGCCTCGATCCGCTCACGCAGGGCCGGGCGCATCTCTGGCAGCCCGTCGATCGGCCACCAGCGCACGTCCACGGACTCGTCGTCGGCGACGAATGGCTCGCCGGACACCCAGGTGCACGCGAACGTGACGTCCAGGTAGACGCCGAGGTCGTCGTTGACGTGGGTGACCCAGTTGTCCCCACTGACTGACACCAGGCGGTCCACACGAGCCTCGATGCCCGTCTCCTCCAGCACCTCGCGCACCGCGCCCACGGCGGGCTCCTCGCCAGGGTCGAGGACTCCGGTCACCGGCGACCACTGGCGGTTGTCGGCACGCTGCACGAGGAGCGCCTGGTCATCCCGGCGAACGACCGCGGTGACGGCCGGGAGCCAGAGCAGGTCGTGTCCGATCTTGGCGCGCAGGTCGACGATGAACTCAGGGATCGGCACCCGCACACCCTAGGCAGAGGGTCAGGCCAGGGGGGCCTTGAGCGATGCCCGGACGGCGTACCGCTCGCCCGCCACGTCCACGTCGAAGCGGCCGGCGGCCAGTACATCCGACGTCACCGGCCCGTCGGAGCGCAGGTAGGCCAGCCCCACGCAGGAGCCGACCGTCTCGCCCCAGGCAGCGCTGGTCACCTGACCGGCCGGTACGCCGTCGCGCAGGAGCAGCTCACCGCCCCAGAGCATCGGCTCGGGCGAGTCGACGACGAACGACACCAGCCGCCGCCGCGGTCCACCCTCGGCCATACGGTCGCGGAACGCCTCGAGCGCCTCGCGGCCGAGGAACGGCTTGTCGCCCTTGAGCGCGGTCGCGAACGTCAGGCCGGCTTCTACCGGGGTGTAGTCGGGCGACAGCTCGCGCGGGAAGGCGCGGAAGCCCTTCTCCAGCCGCAGCGAGTCGATCGCGTAGTAGCCGGCGTCGCTCACCCCGAGGTCCGCGCCCGCCTCGGACAACGCGTCGTACACCGAGCTTGCCGAGGCCACCGGGATGGTCAGCTCCCAGCCGAGCTCGCCGACGTAGGTCATCCGGGTGGCCCGCAGCCGGACGTCGGCGACGGAGACGCCGCGGCTGGTCGCGAACGCGAAGCCGCTCTCCGACCAGTCGTCGGCCGACAGCCGGGTCAGCAGCTCGCGGGAGGTGGGGCCCATCACGCCCAGCACGGCGAACGCGTCGGTGACGTCGCCCCCCTCGATCCCGCCCTTGCGGCACAGCCAGTCGAGGTCGCGCACCGTCGTCGCGGAGGACGAGACCAGCCAGAAGGTGTCCGGGCTGTCGCGGGTGACGGTGAGGTCGGCCTCGTAGGTGCCGCGCTCGTTGAGCCACGGCGTGTAGACGCACTCGCCCACCGGCACGTCGATGTCCGCGGCGCACACCCACTGCAGCGCCTCAAGGGCGGACGGCCCGGCGACGACGTACTTGGAGAACGACGTCTGGTCGAAGATCGCCACTGCCTCACGCGCCGCGCGCTGCTCCTCGGCCGACCACGGCAGCCAGTCGGGCTTGCCCCACGAGTAGTCCAGCGATCGGCCCGCCGCCGGGGCGAAGACATTCGGTCGCTCCCAGCCCATCTTGGTGCCGAAGACGGCGCCCGCCGCGGCCACCCGCTCGTGCAGTGGCGATCGTCGTAGGTCGCGCGCGGTGACCGGCTCGCGGTTGGGCCACGGCAGCGCGTAGTGCAGCCCCAGGGTCTCGACGACCCGCTCTCGCAAGTGCGCCGGCTCGGCCGAGAACGGTGCGAACCGACGTACGTCGACCCCTGTCAGGTCACTCGTCGGCTCACCGGCCACGACCCACTCGGCCAGCGCCCGCCCAGCTCCCCCGGCGGAGGCGATGCCGACCGAGTTGAAGCCGGCGCCGACGAAGCAGTTGTCCACCTCTGGAGCCCGCCCCAGCAGGAACTGGTTGTCCGGCGTGAACGACTCCGGACCGTTGTAGAACTTGCGGATGCCGGTCTCGGCGAGCACCGGGATCCGGCGCACCGCCTCGTCCATGAGCACCGAGAAGTGCTCCCAGTCCTCCTCGAGCAGCTGGAACTCGAAGGGGTGGGGCAGGTCGTCCGGCGACCGCCAGGGCTTGGCCTCCGGCTCGAAGCCGCCGACGACCAGGCCCCCGACCTCCTCCTTGAAGTAGGTCCAGCCGTCCGGGTCCCTCATGATCGGCAGGTCCGGGTGCGTGCCCTCGACCGCCTCGGTGACCACGTAGAAGTGCTCGCAGGAGTGCAGCGGGACGGTCACGCCGACCAGGTCCCCCAGGGCCTTGGCCCACTGCCCAGCGCAGTTCACGACCACGTCGCACTCGACACTCCCCTGGTCGGTCTCGACGCCGATGACGCGCCGACCGTCCCGGACGAAACCGGTCACCCGGACCTGCTCGGCCACGCGAGCTCCGCTCTGCCGCGCCCCCTTGGCCAGCGACTGGGTGAGGTCGGTCGGGTTGACCTTGCCGTCGCCGGGCAGCCACAGGGCGCCGAGCAGGTCGTCGACCTGCATCACCGGCCAGAGCTCCCGGGCCCGTTCCGGCGAGACCAGCTCGCACTCCATGTCGTACGCCGCCGCGTTGGCAGCGGTACGCCGCAGCTGGACCATCCGGTCCGCGGTGCGCGCGACGATCACGCCGCCGACGTTGCGGTAGCCGGTCGAGAGCCCGGTCTCGGCTTCGAGGGCGGCGTACAGCTCGGCGGAGTACTGCACCAACCGGGTCCCGCTCTCCGACGCCCGGAGCGGGCCCACCAGACCGGCCGCGTGCCAGGTCGACCCACCGGAGAGGTGGCCCTGCTCGAGCAGCAGCACGTCGGTCTTGCCGAGCTTGGTGAGGTGGTACGCCACGGACGCGCCGATGACGCCGCCGCCGATGACCACGATCTCGGCGCGGGTAGGGAGGTCACTCATGAGATGCCCCCACGCCGGTGGTTGAGGAGGTCGCGCAGCGACCGTCTCGAAACCTCCGAAGCCCGCGCTGGGACGCTTCCACGGTGGTCCTGTTCCAGCACCATCGTGCGTGGTTTCGACACGCTCGCTGGCGCTCGCGGCTCAACCACCGAGGGCTACCTCTTCCAGAAGCCTGCTCAGCTCAGTGCCGCGGAAGGTGGCCTCGGCCTTCTCGAAGCGCTCCATGCCCCAGCCGTGGAAGTCGAAGTCGAGCGGGCTGGTCGCCGCCTGGATGAACCCCCACAGCGACCAGCCGTACTCGCTGCAGAGCGCCTGGAGCCGGACCCGGGCCAGATCCGCGGGGGCCGGCGCTCCGAAGTACGCCTCCGTCCAGGCATCGGTCATCTCCGGCGTGAAGTTGCACTCGGTGGTGGTGTTGCCGAGCTCGAAGCAGGCGTCGTTGTTGCCGCTGTACTCGTAGTCGATCAGCCAGACCTGCGCTCCGTCGTCGATGAAGTTGGCGGCCAGCAGGTCGTTGTTGCAGGGCACGCTCGGTCGGGGCGCGAGCGCCAGTGCCCGCCGTACGTCGGCCCACCTGTCCGCGTGGTCGTCGTAGGTCGCAGGCAGCGGGAAGCCTCGCTCGCGCACCGTTGCCAGGTAGGTTGCCTGCCGCTGGAACATGTCGAAGTCACCGACGAAGCGAGGCCCTGCGTGCAGCCGCCGGCAGGCGTCCGCCGCCCGGGTCATCACGCCGGCATCGGCGAAGTCCGCGTCCTCGAGCGAGCGGCCCGGCAGATAGCCGATGACCAGCATCGCCAGGTCGGGCCGGTACTCGACCACCGGCGCAGCGACCCCAGCCTCGGCCGCGGCCCGGGTGTTGGCGTGCTCGGCGTCCCGGTCGATGCCGAGCAATCCCGCGTCGTTGTCCGAGCAGCGCACCACCAGGTCCAGCGGCGGTCCGCCGTCGGTGGTGGTGACCCGCACGTTGTGGTTCGTCAGACCGCCCGGCAGGTCGGTCTCGTGCCAGGACCGCCCCGCCAGCACGGCGAGGCGGTCCAGGTCGACAGTTGTCGTCAGTGCTTGGGGTCCTCGAAGGCCTCGACGACGGCAGGGTCGATGGTCATCTTCGGGCCGGTGAACCACTTCTTGGCCGACAAGTGCCACCAGATCGCGACCAGCAGGATCGTGCCGCCGGTGAGGATCGGTGCGTAGTTCACGAACTTCCACTGGAAGTCGTCGCTCGTGATCCAGCCCGACGGGTAGAGCGGCAGGATGAAGTAGATCGAGATGATGACGATCTCGATCACCGCCACCAGGTTCATCCACTTGTATTTCGACCCGTTGGTCCAGCTGCCCGGTTCGAAGGTGTCCCTCGCCTTCCAGCGTAGGTAGATCGGGATCGCGAAGGACGAGTACAGCCCGATCACGGCGACCGACACCACCGCGTAGAACGCCGTCGGCAGGATGATCGGCGCCTCCTCGGTACCGAAGTTGACCTCGATCAGGGCGGGCAGGGTGATGAGGGCGGCGATCACGGAGACGAACATCACCGCGTTGGCCGGCACCTTCTTGGCGTTGACCTTCGACCACAGGGACGAGCCCGGGATGGCGCCGTCACGGCTGAACGCGTACGTCATCCGCGAGGCGCTGGTCAGGCAGGCCGTGGTGCAGAACAGCTGCCCGAACGCCGAGATGGCGATCACCAGCGTATGTGCCGTCCCCGACCCCAGTGCCTGGCCCAGGATCACGTCGGACGCGTAGTAGCCGACGTTGAGGCCATCGGTGACCCCCTGCTTGTCCTGGACGGCGAACAGCAGGGCGAGCAGCAGGATCCAGCCGCCGACGGCGGAGTAGAAGATCGAGCGCCAGAGGCCCTTGGCAGCAGCCTTCGACGCCGTCTCGGTCTCTTCCGAGAGGTGGGCCGAAGCATCGAAGCCAGTGATCGTGTACTGCGTGAGCAGGAAGCCCAGCGGCATGACCAGGAACCAGAACATCACGCTGCTGGTGGACCCGTCGTCGTAGCCGGAGTTGTTGATCCGCTCGCTGAAGACCCAGCCGATGCTCTGGTGGTTGTCAGGAACGACGATCAGGATGCCGATGATGATCGCGGCACCGGCGACGTGCCACCACACCGAGATGTTGTTGACGATGGCGAGCAGGTGGCTGGAGAAGATGTTCGCCAGTGCGGCAAGCCCCAGGATGATCAGGAACTCGATGAAGACACGCTTGAGGCTGTAGTTCGCCGCCCAGTCGTCGCTGAGCAGGCTGAAGAAGATGTCGACGAAGTTCGCGGCGCCGTAGGCCACCGACGCGGTCACCGCGATCAGGCCGATGAGGTTGAGCCAGCCTGTGAAGAAGCCGGCGGCCGGCCCCCCGAGCTTGGAGGACCACCAGTAGATGCCGCCGGAGGTCGGGTACGCCGAGACCAGCTCGGACATCGTGAAGCCGATGATCAGGATGAAGATCGAGATGATCGGCCAGCCCCACGAGATCGCGATCGGGCCGCCGTTGCCCCAGGCCTGGCCGAACGTCGTGAAGCAGCCGGCCAGGATCGAGATGATCGAGAACGAGATCGCGAAGTTCGAGAAGCCGGACCACGTCCGAGCGAGCTCCTGCTTGTAGCCGAGTCGGGCCAGTTCGGCCTCGTCCTCGTTGTGGATCTGTGGCTCTTCGACCGTTGCCATGCCGCCCCCTCGGTGCTGAATCCCGGGTGTCCCGTGCTGGCCAGAAACTAGACCCGCGCCCGTCGGGGTGTAAACACTCTTGTGCGAAAAGGTCTGAAGTCAGACCTTTGTTGGCCCCAGCGATTGACAGCCACGTGAAACGGCCCTGAGCATGACCGCCATGACCGCGACGCCGGACCAGCACCTGCCAGCGGCGGTGCTTCGGCCGGTGCGCGCTCACCACGCGTTCGAGTCGTGCGTGGAACAGCTGGCCACCGCGATCCGGCTGGGCGTCTACCCGCGCGGGAGCACGCTGCCGGCCGAGCGCGAGCTGGCGTCGCGGCTCCAGGTCTCCCGGGCGACCTTGCGCGAGGCGATGGCCGCGCTGCGGCAGGCCGGCCTGGTCCAGACCACCCGCGGCCGCGGCGGCGGGACCGTGGTCACGACCAAGCCCGGCACGCCCTCGGGACGGGCCGCCGCGAGGCTCACGCCGACCCGGCGCCGGGACTGGCTGGACGCGCTCGACTATCGGCGGATCGTCGAGCCGGGTGCCGCAGCGCTGGCGGCGGCACGCACCCTCGACGGCGTACGGATCCGGCAGCTCGAGCAGGCACACGAGGAGGTCGCGTCGGCGCGCAAGCCGGCCGAGCACCGGCAGGCCGACTCCCGGTTCCACCTCACGGTGGCCTCGCTGACCGATTCACCCCGGACCGTCGAGGCGGTCACCTCGGTGCAGGCCACGCTCCACGAGATGCTGCTGGCCATCCCCGTGCTCGAGACCAACATCGCCCACTCCGACCGCCAGCACGCCCGGCTGGTCCGGGCGATCCTGGCCGGCTCGGCGGACCGGGCACGCCGGGTCATGCAGGAGCACTGCGACGACACGGCCGCGCTGCTGCGCGGCCTCGTGGGCTGAGAGGGAGAGCGCGATGGCAGAGACCGGGCGACGCAACGAGCGGCACCTGAGCATGCACGACCTGGTGGCGCTCATCGACACCGGCGACGTCGACACGGTGGTCGTTGCCTTCACCGACATGCAGGGGCGGCTGCAGGGCAAGCGGCTGCACGGCCGCTACTTCGCCGACCATGTCGTCGGGCACGGCACCGAGGGGTGCAACTACCTGCTCGCCGTCGACGTGGACATGAACACCGTGGGCGGCTACGCGATCTCCTCGTGGGAGCGCGGGTACGGCGACATGGAGTTCGTACTCGACGAGCGGACCGTCCGCCTGCTCACCCACCTGCCGGCCACCGCGATGGTGCAGTGCGACCTGGTCTGGCTCGACCACTCCCCCGTCACCCAGTCGCCGCGGACCATCCTGCAGACCCAGCTGGACCGGTGCGCCGAGCACGGCTGGTCCGCGCTGGCGGGGACCGAGCTGGAGTTCATCGCCTTCGACACGACCTACGAGGCGGCCGCGGACGCGGCGTACCGCGACCTGGTCCCGGTGAACCAGTACAACGTCGACTACTCGATCCTGGGCACCACCCGGGCCGAGCCGCTGCTCCGCGCCATCCGCAACACCATGTTCGACGCCGGGCTGGACGTCGAGGGCGCCAAGGGCGAGTGCAACTTCGGCCAGCACGAGATCGGTTTCCTCTACGCCGACGCCCTCACCACCGCGGACAACCACAGCGTCTACAAGACCGTGGCCAAGGAGATCGCCTCCCAGCAGGGCAAGTCGATCACCTTCATGGCCAAGTACAACGAGCGCGAGGGCAGCTCCTGCCACATCCACCTCTCGCTCCGCGGCACCGACGGGTCGCTGGTGTTCTGGGACGAGGAGCAGAAGTCGCGGACGCCGCTCTACGACCAGTTCATCGCCGGCGTGCTGGCGACGATCGCCGACTTCACCCTGCTCTACGCGCCGAACATCAACTCCTACAAGCGGTTCGCGGCGGGCTCTTTCGCGCCGACCACGATCGCCTGGGGGCTCGACAACCGCACCTGCGCGGTGCGGCTGGTCGGCCACGGCGCCGGCGCGCGGATGGAGAACCGCGTCCCGGGTGCGGACGTGAACCCCTACCTCGCCTTGGCCGCGATGCTGGCCGGCGGCCTGCACGGAATCGAGCAGGAGCTCACGCTGGAGGACGAGCTGGTCGGCAACGCCTACGCCTCTGACCTGCCGCAGGTACCGCACACGATGGCCGAGGCCCGCGAGCGGTTCGCCGCCTCCGACCTGGCCCGCGCGGCGTTCGGTGACGAGGTCGTCGACCACTACGTGAACATGGCGGACGTCGAGCTGGCCGCGTACGGCGCGGCGGTGACCGACTGGGAGCTGAGGCGGGGGTTCGAGCGCCTGTGACTGCACTGGGTCAAGCAATGTTCACCGTGGTGAACCCGGCGACCGAGCAGCCGGTCGTCGACGTACCACTCACCGACCTGGCCGGCACCGATGCCGCGATCGCCGCGTCCTACGACGCCTTCCAGTCCTGGCGGGACGTGGCCCCGGGCGAACGCGCCGCGCTCCTGCGCCGGTTCGCAGCGGTTGTCGACGCGCACGTCGAGGAGCTGGCCGAGCTCGAGGTCCGCAACTCCGGCCACACCTGGGGCAACGCGCGCTGGGAGGCGGGCAACGTCCGCGACTGCCTGAACTACTACGCCGGCGCTCCGGAGCGGATGTTCGGCAAGCAGATCCCGGTCGCCGGAGGCACCGACATCACGTTCTACGAACCGCTCGGCGTGGTCGGGATCATCGTGCCCTGGAACTTCCCGATGCCCATCGCCGGGTGGGGCTTCGCCCCGGCGCTCGCTGCCGGCAACACGGTCGTGCTGAAGCCTGCCGAGATCACCCCGCTCACGGCTCGTCCGGATCGCCGAGCTGGCGCGGGAGGCAGGGCTCCCCGAGCACGTGCTCACGGTCCTGCCGGGGAAGGGCTCGGTGGTCGGCGAACGGTTCGTCACCCACGAGCTGGTCCACAAGGTCGTGTTCACCGGGTCGACCGAGGTCGGCAAGCGGGTGATGGCCGGCTGCGCCGAGCAGGTGAAGCCGGTGACGCTCGAGCTCGGCGGCAAGAGCTCCAACATCGTCTTCGCCGACGCCGACATCGCGGCGGCAGCAGCCTCGGCGCCGTACGCCGTCTTCGACAACGCGGGGCAGGACTGCTGCGCCAGGTCGCGGATCCTGGTCGAGCGGTCGGCCTACGACGAGTTCCTGGCCGGGCTCGAGAAGGCCGTCCGGGGGCTGCGGGTGCTCGACCCCGCCGACGAGTCCTCGGAGATGGGGCCGTTGGTCTCGTCCGGCCAGAGGGCCTCGGTCCAGGGCTATCTCGACGAGGTCGAGGTGGCCTTCGCCGGCTCGAGGCCCGAGGGCGCGGGGTGGTGGGTCGCGCCGAGCGTGGTCGCCGTCGACGACCCCGGGACCCGGATCTGGCGCGAGGAAGTGTTCGGGCCGGTCGTGGCGGTGATGCCGTTCGACGACGAGGCGGACGCCGTCGCCAAGGCCAACGACACCGAGTACGGGCTGTCGGGCTCGATCTTCACCAGCGACCTCGGTCGGGGGCTGCGAGTGGCGCGAGCGGTCGAGGCAGGCAACCTGAGCGTCAACTCGCACGCCTCGGTGCGCTACTGGACGCCGTTCGGCGGCTACAAGCAGTCCGGCCTCGGCCGCGAGCTCGGCCCGGACGCCCCCCTCGCGTTCACCGAGGAGAAGAACGTGTTCATCGCTCACTAGCCGGTGGTTGAGGAGGTCGCTCTGCGACCGTCTCGAAACCCCGGCCACGGAAAGGAAACTGAGTTGGCGGGAAGGATCCAGGACCGGGTGGCGGTCGTCACCGGTGGCTGCTCGGGCATCGGGCTGGCCACCGTGCAGCGGTTCGTCGACGAGGGCGCGAAGGTCGTCATCGGCGACCTGTCCGACGACCGGGGCCACGAGATCGTCGAGGACCTGGGCGGCGCCGACGTGGCGACGTACGTCCACGTCGACGTGACGAGCAAGAACGAGGTGGACGCGCTCTTCCAGACCGCCAAGGACACCTATGGCGCCGTCGACATCGCCTTCAACAACGCCGGCATCAGCCCACCGGAGGACGACTCCATCCTGGACACCGACCTCGACGCCTGGCGCAAGGTGCAGGAGGTCAACCTGACGTCTGTCTACCTGTGCTGCAAGGCGGTGCTCCCGCACATGCTCGAGCAGGGCCGGGGCTCGATCATCAACACCGCGTCGTTCGTGGCGGTCATGGGCGCGGCCACCTCGCAGATCTCCTACTCCGCGTCGAAGGGCGGGGTGCTCGCGATGACGCGGGAGCTGGGCGTGCAGTTCGCCCGACAGGGCGTGCGCGTCAACGCGCTCTGCCCTGGCCCGGTGAACACGCCACTGCTCCGGGAGCTCTTCGCCAAGGATCCGGAGCGCGCCGCGCGCCGCCTGGTGCACATCCCGATGGGACGGTTCGGGGAGCCCGACGAGATGGCCTCGGCGGTGCTCTTCCTGGCCTCGGACGACTCATCGTTCATGACCGCCAGCACCTTCCTGGTCGACGGCGGGATCTCCGGCGCGTACGTCACGCCACTGTGAGCACCCCCCTCATCGGCCTGACCACCTACCGGGAGGACGCCGCCTGGGGGGTCTGGGACCAGCGCGCCGACCTGCTGCCGGCGCAGTACGCCGCCGCGGTGGTCTCCTGCGGCGGCGTACCCGTCCTGCTGCCGCCGGTCGACACCCCGGGGGCCGCCGACGCGGTAGTGGCCCGCCTTGACGGGCTGGTGATCTCCGGCGGCGCCGACGTCGATCCCACGCGCTACGGTGCCGACCCGCACCCCCGGACAGCCAACTGGCGGCCGGACCGCGACTCGTGGGAGCTCGCACTGCTCGACGCCGCCGGCGCGGTGGCGTTGCCGGTGCTGGGCGTCTGCCGCGGCATGCAGGTGATGGCTGTGCACGCCGGCGGTCGGCTCGATCAGCACACGCCGGACCTGGTCGGTCACGAGGAGCACAGCCCGGGCGGCGACCAGTTCGGCGCTGTGCCGGTGCGCACCGAGGCCGGAAGCCGGGTCGCTGAGCTGGTCGGCGACTCGATCACGGTCAATTGCCACCACCACCAGTCCGTGGCCGACCACCCCGGCTTCGCAGCCGCCGCGCACGCCGCCGACGGGACCCTGGAGGCGATGGAGGCGACCGGCGACCGGTTCTGCGTGGCCGTCCAGTGGCACCCCGAGACCGCCGCGGACGTCGGGCTGCTGGCCGGCCTGGTGCGGGCGGCCGCGGCGTACCGCACGTGAAGCCGCGCCGGAACCCGTCGGCGGTGCTGATCAGCGCCCACCGGATGGGGGCCGGAGCAGACCGCTCGCGGGAGAACTCGTTGGCCGCGCTCGAGGACGCCGTCGCGCTCGGGGTCGACTACGTCGAGTTCGACGTGTGGCGTCGCGACGACGGCTCGTACGTCGTCGCCCACGATCCCGCGCACGACGTGGGCCTCTCCTACGACATGGTCCTGTCGGCGATCGGGACGCGCGTCCTTGCCCACGTCGACCTCAAGTTCGTCTCGCCCGGCGAGGCATACGACGCCGGCCGGGCGTGGGAGGTGGACGCCGCGCGTCGCGCCGTCGAGTCGCTCGGCCACGAGCGATTGATCGTCACCACGGGCCACGATCGCGGCGTGCGCGCGGTGCGGGACTGGGGTGACGCGCGGGGGTTGGACCTGCGCGTCGGTCTGTCCCTCGGCCGCTCCGTGCGTCGCCTCTCGCTGCTCCGGCGGATCCAGGTACGCCGCTCGGAGCTGCTCCCTGCGGTTCGGATCCGGGAGTCGCGGGCGAACCTGGTCGTGGCCCACCACAAGCTCGCCCGGCTCGGCGTGGCGGCGTTCGCCAGGCGACGCGAGCTGCCACTACTGGTCTGGACCGTCGACACCCCGCGCGGGCTGAACTACTGGCTGCGGCCGGGCCGGGCCTGGCTGGTCACGACCAACCAGCCCGCCCTGGCGATGCGGGTCAGGGACGGCGTCAGGGGGTGATGCACTTGGCGATGTCGCCGAAGGCCTCTTCGGCTGCTTTCTCGTCGTCGCTGTCGGCCTTGTAGTCCTCGTCACCGTCGACCAGCGCCTGGAGCGCTTCGTCGGAGAGGTCGGAGTCGTGCAGGGCCTCGGCGATGCAGTCGATCTGCTCGTCGGTGGCGCCGGAGGCCGTCGCGCTCAACGGGTTGTCCTTGTCCTTCATGGCGTCAGCGATCTGGTCGGTGGACGGGCGGCCTCCGCCACCGCAGGCCGCTAGGACGACCAACATGGTGAACAGTGCGACGAGCTTCTTCATGGGTTCGCTCTTTCGACAGGGCAGCCGAGGGTCCCGACTGCCGATCCGGGTCGGGACAGACCCTCTCGGCTGGTGGTGCCCCTGTAAAGACGTTGCGGAAACTCCTGCCAAGATGCAGCCATGACCACGGACTCGGATCTCGACGCCGTGACCGACGTGCTCGGCGAGCCCTACCTTGCCGAGACGCTCCAGCTGCCGCCTGACGACGAGGGTGCGGTCGTCGCGACGCTGGTGCGGCGTACCGCCGCCGGCCCGACCACGAAAGCCGTGCTGCACCTCCACGGCTTCGCGGACTACTTCTTCCAGACCGCGTACGCCGAGTGGTGGAACGAGCGCGGCTACGACTTCTACGCACTCGACCTGCGCAAGTACGGCAGGTCGCTGCGCCCCCACCAGACTCCCAACTTCGTCACCGACCTGGCCGACTACTTCCCCGAGATCGACGAAGCCTGGGACCGCGTGACCTCACGCGACGGCCACACCGACGTGATGATCTCGGCGCACTCGACCGGCGGCCTCATCGTCGGTCTGTGGGCCGATGACCGGCGCCCGGCCGAGCTGGTGGGTGCAGTGCTGAACTCGCCCTGGCTCGACCTCCAGGGCAATCCGGTCGTGCGCGTGCTCGGCACCCCCGTGCTCAAGCAGCTCGGCCGCCGCCAACCGATGCGCGAGATCAAGCGTCACGTCACCGGTTTCTACGCGCGAAGCCTGCACCGTGACCACGAAGGTGAGTGGGACTTCAACCTGGTCTGGAAGCCGATCGAGTCGTTCACCGTGTACGCCGGCTGGTTGCGCGCCGTCCGGGAGGGCCACGCCCGCCTGCACCGCGGGCTCAACGTCCGCTGCCCGGTGCTCGTCCTGTCGTCGGGTCGCTCTGCGATGCCCGAGGAGATGAGCGAGGAGGTGCACGGGACCGACATCGTCCTCGACGTCGTCCAGATCCGCCGCTGGGCCACCTGCTTCGGACCGCATGTCACCTACCTCGCGATCGAGGGTGCCCGCCACGACGTGGTCCTGTCCCGCGAGGAGCCACGCCGGGCGGCGTACCACGCGATCAGCACCTGGGTGACGGCCTGGGTCGACCCGCCGAAGCGGTCGCTGCTCTAGACCGCATTCACAGCTAGGGCAGCTCGCCCAGCAGCGCCTGCACGCGGTCGTACGTCGCCCGGTCGGCGGCTGCGACCAGCCCGCGGGGCGGGTCGTCCTGGGGGCGGTAGGGACTCCCGTCGAACGTGCCGACATAGCCACCAGCCTCGGAGAGCAGGAGCGACCCCGGAGCGTGGTCCCACGGCTTGGTGCCGCGGTAGAGCAGGTAGTCCGCCTCCCCCTCGACCAGCTTCGGGTAGTCGACGCCGCAGCAGACCCAGGTCAGCTCGAGCGCCGGCAGGTCGCCGAGGGCCCGCCCGATCCACCGGCGCCGGGAGGTGACGCCGCGCAGCTCGTCGCCGACCGGCGGACGGACCAGCCGCTCGCCGTTGCACCACGCGCCGGCGCCGCGCTCCGCGACGTAGGCCGCGTCGAGCTGCGGCTGCCAGATCCAGCTGCGTACGACGATGCCGCCGCGCAGCTCCGCCGCCATCACCGCGTGCAGGGGCGAGCCGTGCACGAAGTTCTTGGTGCCGTCCACCGGGTCGACGGTGAACGCGTGCTCGGCCCGACGGAACCTGTCCTCCACCTCGTGGTCCGCCGTCGTGGCCTCCTCCCCCAGCACGAGCGCGTCCGGGTAGGCGCGGCGCAGCGCTTCGGTGATCAGCGCCTCCGCCTCTCGGTCGGCGACCGTGACGAGGTCCCCCGGGTTCTTCTCCTCGACGTCGCCCTCCGACATGGCCCGGAACCGTGGCGTGATCACCTCCGCGGCAACCTCCTGGAGCAGGGTCAGGACCTCCTGGGTCTCCACCTCAGCGCGTCCCGTACGGTGCGCCGTCGAACCGCTCCAGGGTCACGAACTCCTCGACCGGCTGACGACGCAGCCTGGTCGGCTGCTTGACCGGCTTTCCGAGCGGCACCACGGCGGCGACGGCGTACTGATCCGGGATGCCGAGCAGCTCGCGGACGGCCGGCTCCTGGGCGACCGCCATCGTGGTGATGGTGCCGCCGAAGCCCTCGTGGCGCGCTGCGAGAAGGAGGTTCCAGACCAGCGGGTAGACCGACGCACCGCTGACCACCCCGACCCGGTCCAGGTCCTGGTCGGTCGCGGCCACCATGCCGAGGTCCACGCAGACCACGACGACCACTGCGGCGGTGAGCAGCGGGTTCACGAAGTACGCCGGCACCTCGGTCGCCGCGATCTGCTCGGCCGAGGGGCCGGGCGGCGCGAGCGGGTTCCACGGCGTCTCGCCGGCCGCGGCCTGGGCGACGTAGCGGCGTACGGCCGGCTTGTTGAGCTCGGCGAGCGCCTCCCGGGTAGCCCGCTCGGTGACCAGGACCAGGTGCGCGCCCTGCCGGTTGCCGCCGCTGGGGGCGAACCTCGCGTTGTCGAGGATCCGCGCCAGCACGTCGTCGGGCAGCCCGTCGCCGGTGAACTCCCGGATCGCTGCCGTGGTCCGCATGACGTCGTACAGCTCCATGCATCCAGTGTCCTAGTCTTCCGCAGGTGAACCCAGTCACCGGACTCTCCCTCGGCCGTATCGCGGTCGGCGTCGTCTCGTTCGCCCGGCCCGAATTGGCTGCCGGCATGCTCGGCCTGGACCTCGCGAAAAACCCGCAGAGCGCGTACGTAGCCCGCCTGTTCGGCTCGCGCGAGATCGCGATCGGGACGCTCACCCTCCTGGCCACGGGCACCACCCGGCGCAACCTCGTGCTGGCCGGCATCGGTGTCGACCTCGCGGACGCAGTCACCGGCGTGCTCGGGATCCGGGACAAGACCGTGCCGGCCCGGACCGGCGCGATGCTCGCCGCGCCCGCCGTGGGTGCGGTCCTTTCCGGCATCGCCGGCCTGCGCTCGCGCGACTGATCAGCTCGCCAGGAACACCACCAGCGCGGTCACGCCGACCACGACGATGACTGCACGGAGCACGGCGCTCGGCAGCCGCCGGCCCACGGTGGCACCGAGCTGACCGCCGATCACCGAGCCGATCCCGATGAGCAGCACGATCCGCCAGTCGACGTCGGCCACCACCGCGAACAGCAGACCGGCCACGGCGTTCACGATGGCGGCGAGCACGTTCTTCAGCGCATTGAGCCGCTGCAGGGTCTCGGGGATGCCGACACCCATGATGCCCATGAGCAGGACGCCCTGCGCGGCGCCGAAGTAGCCGCCGTACACGCCCGCCACCGCGACCGCCGGCCACACCCACCACGCCCCCATGACCGGGTCACGAGGTGCCGCCCCCGTGGCGTCGTGCCGGGCCGCGACCCAGCGCGAGATCCGCGGCTGGAAGACCACGAGCAGGATCCCGAGCCCCACCAGCACCGGCACGATCGCCGAGAAGGCGCCCTCGGGCAGCACGAGGAGAAGTACGCCGCCCACCAGGCCGCCGACGAGGGAGGCGACGCCGATCCGCAGCACCCGGCTCCGCTGCCCCTCGAGCTCACGGCGGTAGCCGACCACGCCGGAGACCGAACCGGGCACGAGGCCGATGGTGTTGGAGACGTTCGCCGTCACCGGCGGGACCCCGAACGCCAGCAGGGTCGGGAACGTGATCAGCGTTCCCGACCCCACCACGGTGTTGATGGTGCCGGCGGCCAGCCCGGCCAGGCCGATGGCGATGGCCTCGAGGAGCGACACTGACCCTTTAGGAGCTCGGCGGCGCTGGGGGTGGGGGCGGCGGCTCGTCAGCCGCGGGCGCAGCCTCTCCGAGGCCGGCACTCTGGTTGGCCGCGCTGGCCGCCTCGGCGATCGCGGCCTTCACAGCCTCGTTCGCCTTGCTGACCTCGGCGTCGGCCAGCGCTCCGCTTCCCGCCAGCTTGGCCGGCTCCATGCTCCCGGTGTCGACGCGCTTGATCGGGCCACGTGGTTCCTTGGGGATGCCTGCCAGGTCGGTCATCGTGGAGCCGAGGCCCTCGAGGGCCTTGCCGATCTCGCTGGGCACGATCCAGACCTTGTTGGCGTCACCCTCGGCGATCTTCGGCATCATCTGGAGGTACTGGTAGGCCAGCAGCGACTGGTCCGGCTGCCCGTCGTGGATGGCCTGGAACACCGTCTGGATGGCCTGCCCCTCGCCCTGGGCCCGCAGGATCGCCGACTCGCGGTCGGCCTGGGCACGCAGGATCTGGGACTCGCGGTCGCCCTCGGCGACCAGGATCGAGGACTGCTTGGTGCCCTCGGCCGTGAGGATCGACGACTGGCGCTGGCCCTCCGCGGTGAGGATCGCGGCGCGCTTGTCCCGGTCGGCGCGCATCTGCTTCTCCATCGAGTCCTTGATGGAGGGCGGCGGGTCGATGCCCTTGATCTCCACGCGGTTCACGCGGATGCCCCACTTGCCGGTCGCCTCGTCGAGGACCCCGCGCAGGCTGGAGTTGATCTCCTCGCGGCTGGTCAGCGTCTGCTCGAGGTCCATGCCACCGACGATGTTTCGCAGCGTGGTCATCGTGAGCTGCTCGACGGCCTGGATGTAGTTGGCGATCTCGTAGGTCGCCGCGATCGGATCGGTGACCTGGAACCAGATCACGGTGTCGATCGAGACCACCAGGTTGTCCTCGGTGATCACCGGCTGCGGCGGGAAGCTCACCACCTGCTCGCGCAGGTCGATCAGGTAGCGGACCCGGTCGATGAACGGGACCACGATGTTGAGGCCGGCCGACAGGGTGTTCTTGTACTTGCCGAACCGCTCCACGATCCCCGCCCGCGCCTGCGGCACGATGCGCACCGTCTTGGCCAGCAGCGTGATGACGAACAGGAACAGCAGGACGAGGAGGACGAGGAGGATGATGGCGCCCATGGAGTAGCTCCTTCGGGGTCGTGTCCGACTAGGACTCGAGGCGTTCTACAGGATGGACGTACGCCGTGGCTCCGCGGATTTCCAGAACCTCCACGGTGCTGCCCGGGTCGATCGAGATCGTGTCGTCGTAGGGCTTGGCCGTCCAGATCTCGCCGGCCAGCTTGATTCTCCCGGACTCGAGGCCGGTGATCCGCTCGGTGACGACGCCCTGCTGCCCCACGAGCTTGCCGTGCCCGAGCGAGAGATCCGGCCCGCTGTGGAACCGTTTCACCAGCGGCGGCCGAACCACCGCCAGGCAGGCCACGGACGCAAGGGCGGCTGCGATCGCGGCGACGGCGAAGCCCGCGCCGAGGAGCGCGGCAACCATGCCGACCAGGGCTCCGAGCGCGAGCATCAGCAGGATCAGGTCGAGGCTGAACATCTCGGCGATCCCGAGCATGATCGCCAGGCCCAGAAAGACGCCGGCGAGGTGGTCGCTGAGCCAGTCCATGGCGGCGACCTTAGTGGATGCCGTCAGTACCGGGGGCGCGGCGCTGCCGCCGCCTCGCAGTCCAGCGCCCGGCGGTGTGCTGCAGGACGAGCGGCATCGCGAACGTCGCGGACAGGTTCTGCTCATTGAGCACGTGGTCGAGGAGGCCGGCGGCCACCACGCTGCCGTCACGGAGCAGCAACGCGTGGGTGAACCCGGGCGGGATCTCCTCGACGTGGTGGGACACCAGGACGGTGGCCGGGGCGTCCGGATCCATGGCGAGCACGCTGAGCGTCGAGACCAGGTCCTCGCGCCCACCGAGGTCGAGCCCCGCGGCCGGCTCGTCGAGCAGCAGCAGCTCCGGGTCGGTCATCAGCGCACGGGCGATCTGCACCCGCTTGCGCTCGCCCTCGCTGAGGGTGCCGAAGGTCCGCTCGGCGAGCGGCTTGACGCCCAGCTCCTCGAGCAGGCTGTCGGCGCGCTCGTGGTCGAGCTCGTCGTAGTGCTCTCGCCAGCGGCCCACCACGCCGTACGACGCCGAGACGACGACGTCCCGGACGGTCTCGCCGCGCGGGATCCGCTCGGCCAGGGCAGCACTCGTCAGGCCGATCCGCGGCCGCAGCTCGAAGACGTCGACCGTGCCGAGCACCTCTTCGAGGATCCCGGCGACCCCGTCGGTCGGGTGCAGCTGGGCCGCGGCGACCTGGAGCAGCGTGGTCTTGCCGGCGCCGTTCGGGCCGAGGATCACCCAGCGCTCGTCCTCCTCGACCGTCCAGTCGATGCTGTCGAGCAAGGTGGCCCGGCCCCGGCGCAGCGTCACGCCGGCGAACTCGAGGACGGCGGCCATGGCCGCCACCTTAGGCCGTGGCGACCCGATTCCCGGCGTAACGTGACCGGGCGTGAGCGACCGGCCGAGCGCACTTCCCGCGTCCGTCCGGCTGGCGTGGTGGGGCACCTCGTGGCTGCGCGGGCACGTCGTCGCCGACCACTTGATCGACGCTGTGGTGGACCACGACGCGACCCATCTGGTGGCCCTCGATGGGACCGCCGAGCCGCTGATGACCGGACTCGGCGGGCTGCGCTCGGAGGGTGCCGACGCGCTGGGCGCGGCGATGCCGGCCGAGGGTGACCCGGTCGGCCTGGGCGGACCGGCCGCCTTCAACGCGGCGGCGCTCGAGGTCGGGGAGGCGGTGGTCGCCCTCGACGCAGCCGGGTTCGTCCTCCGCGGGCTCGTCCCCGCACGCGTGGGGGCGGCCGTGACGTGGCGGGCGCTCCGCGCCGAGCGCCGCCAGCTCCCCGACGTCGGCGAGGCCGATCGGGCGCTGCGCGCGGCCCTGATCGAGGCGGCCGAGGCGCTGGCGGCCCTCGACGTGGCCCGGTGGCGTCCCGACGTCGCAGACCGGCTGATGAACCTGCGTCACCGGGCCGCGCTCGCGGCGCCGCCCGGCGTGCCGACACGCTGCGTGGAGCTCGCCGCCCGCGGCCTCCAGGCCCTCGAGATCGTCGACCTGGCACTGGAGGACGACGGCGGCGCCCTGACCGCCCACGACGCCCAGACCCGCCGGACCGCGCTGACTCCGCTCGGTCGGGCCGGCCGCCGGGCCATCGTCGCCGCCGCATCGCCCGAGGTCTGGCCACCGGACTGAGTCCTTGTGGTCCTCATGCCTCGGAGGACTGGTAGACCCCGAGCACGTTGCCGTCGGGGTCGCTGAAGTGGAAGCGGCTCCCGCCCGGGTAGTCGTAGGGACCCTCGGTGACCTCACCGCCGGCGCTGCGGACCGCCTCGAGGCTGGTCGGCAGGTCGTCGGAGCCGACCAGCACGAGTGGACCGCCCGGGCCGGGCTCACGGCCAACACCGAGGCCGCCGACCTCGCCGTCGCCGTCGGGTGCCTGGATCCCGGCGTAGTCCGGGCCATAGTCGTTGAACCGCCAGCCGAACGCCTGCTCGTAGAACGCGCGGGCGCGGGCCAGGTCGGTGACGTTGATCTCGACGTAGCTGATCGCGTGATGGCTCTGCTTCATGTGACCACCATGGACTCGACCACCGACAGCGGCTCCGCAACGGATAGCGTGGCGCGCGATGAAGGACCACCGCGGGGCGCGTCCGGAGACGCTGCTCATCACGCTGACCGGCAAGGACCGCCCCGGCGTCACGTCGGCGATCTTCGCGACCTTGTCGCGCGCCGGAGTCGAGGTGGTCGACATCGAGCAGATCGTGCTCCGCCGCCGGCTCATCCTCGGCGTACTGGTGACGATCCCCCGGGACTGGAAAGGGCTCCGCGACGCCGTCGAGGCGGCTGCCCGCGACCTCGGCATGAACGTCGACATCGACCGCGGCACCGGTGACAACAAGCCGCGCCGGGGTGGCCGGTCGCACGTGACGGTCATCGGGACCCCCCTCAAGGCCGCGGCGATGGCAGCGGTGGCCGGCCGGATCGCCGACACCGGCGCGAACATCGACCGGATCGAGCGGATGGCGCGCTACCCGGTGACGGCGATCGACCTGCACGTCTCCGGAATCGACACCGACACGTTGCGCACCACGCTCGCCGCCGAGGCCGCCGCCCAGAGCCTCGACATCGCGGTCCAGCCGGCCAACCTGCAGCGCCGCGGGATGCGGCTGATCGTCATGGACGTCGACTCCACGCTCATTCAGGGCGAGGTGATCGAGATGCTTGCCGAGCACTCCGGCCACGGCAACCAGGTCGCCGAGCTGACCGAGGCCGCGATGCGAGGCGACCTCGACTTCGAGAAGTCGCTCCGCGAGCGGGCCGGGCTGCTGAAGGGCGTCGACGCATCGGCGTTCGACGCCGTCTACGACGCGATCGAGCTGGCCCCGGGCGCTCGGACCCTCGTCCGGATCCTGCGTCGGCTCGGGTACCGGTTCGCCCTGGTCTCGGGCGGGTTCAGCCAGATCACCGAACGGCTCGCCGCCGACCTCGGCATCCACTTCTCCCGCGCCAACGAGCTCGAGGTGGTCGACGGCAAGCTCACCGGGCAGATCGTCGGGGATGTCGTTGACCGGGCGGGCAAGGCCAGGGCGCTACGCGAGTTCGCCGCCGAGCTCGGTCTCGACGAGTCCGCGGTGATCGCGATCGGCGACGGCGCCAACGACCTCGACATGCTCAACGCCGCCGGACTGGGCATCGCCTACAACGCCAAGCCGATCGTCCAGGACGCGGCGGACACCGCCGTCAACGTGCCCTATCTCGACACGATCCTCTACCTGCTCGGCATCTCCCGCGAGGAGATCGAGGCCGCCGACCTCGACGCCGGCATTGTGACGCCTGCCCCGCCTGTGTGAGACAAGGCGGCCGGCTCGCTCGGACAGGTAACTCACCGTTCGGTTAGCTTCTATGGCGTTCGAACACCATGGAAGCTGACCGAACGGTGAGTTACCTGCGACCGAGCCGGCGAGCTGCAGGTTTCCCCGGCTGCCCGGGGATTCATGACCCGGACGGGCGTTGCAACGGCCACCCAGGGCCAGTTTCCCCGGGCACCCGGGGATTCCTGGGACACATGGGGCAGCTGGGATCAGCCGCTCAACCACGTCCCACGTGGAAGGCGACCAGCGTCGCCGACGCCTCGTCGAGGTCGGTCCAGTCGCCGTCGTAGGCGAAGACGGCCATCGCGCTGGTCGGGAAGTCAAGGGCCATCGCGGTCGCTGCCTCGTCGTCCCCTTCGCCGTCGTCGAGCAGCGCCGCGAGCGAGGCGATGGTCGGGTTGTGGCCCACCAGGATCAGGGTGCGGACGTGGCCCTCGGTCTGCCGCACCAGGTCCAGAGCGCTCTCGGTGCCGGCCTCGTAGAGGGCCTCCTCGAGCGTGCCCTCGAGATCCCAGCCGGCGCCGTTGGCGAGCGCCTCCCAGGTCTGCTGCGTGCGGATCGAGGCGGAGACCAGCGCCTGATCCGGTACGACGTCGCGGTCGGCGAGCCACGACCCCGCGGCGGCCGCGTCGCCCATTCCGCGGTCGCTGAGCTGTCGCTCGTAATCGCTCGGGCCGGACTGCTCGGCCTTCGAGTGCCGCATCACGACCAGGGTCCTCGAGTCACTCACGTCCGGAGTGTTGCAAGCCCCTAGGGTGGCTGTCATGCCCGCCGGTCCCCTGATGATCATCGGCGGCGCGGAGGACAAGCTCCGTCGCCGCCGGATCCTCAAGGAGTTCGTTGCGGCCAGCGGTGGCCCCGAGGCTCGGATCGCGGTGATCCCGACGGCGTCCAGTCTCGGCGACGAGATCGTCGACCTGTACGACGCTCTGTTCCGTGCCGAGGGCGCCGCCGAGGTCACCACGGTGCGGCCGGAGAGCCGCGACGAGGCGCGCAACCCGGATCTGGTCGGCATCCTCGAGAAGGCGACCGGCATCTTCATGACCGGTGGCAACCAGCTCAAGCTCAGCGCGATCGTCTGTGGCACGCCGGTCGGGGACGCGATCGTGGCCGCGCACCGCCGCGGGGCGGTGGTGGCCGGGACGTCGGCCGGCGCCAGCATCCAGTCCAGCCACATGCTGGCCTTCGGGGTGGGCGGCACGACTCCCAAGCAGCGGATGACCCAGATGGCTGCCGGCCTCGGGCTGCTGAGCTCCACCGTGATCGACCAGCACTTCGACCAGCGCAACCGCTACGGTCGGCTGCTGATGATCGTGTCCCAGTCGCCCCAGCTGCTCGGACTCGGCATCGACGAGGACACTGCGGCCATCGTCAGGTTCGTCGAGGTCGAGGGTGAGACGCACGAGCATCTCCAGGTCAGCGGCCGCGGCGCCGTGACGATCCTCGACCCAGCCCACGTCACCACCAACGCGCACGAGGCCAAGCGCTCGACGCCGCTCCTGGCCAGCGGCATCGTCCTCCACGTGCTGCCCCACGGGGCGCTCTTCGACCTGACCGCGCGGCGCCTGCTCCCCCGCGACAGGCACGTGGACCCCCTCGAGGCGGCCGAGCTGGAGGCGGCGGGTCACGACCTGCGCCAGATGGCGCGGGACATCGCGGCCGGCGACGTCTCCCCCAGCGTGCTGCGCCGTCGGCTGCGCCGAAGCCGCCGGCGCGCCGCGCCGATCCCGGCCACCGACTCGGACGGAGACCCCACATGACCGAACGGCCCAGCCCTGACCTCGCGATTCTCGAGACCAGGGTCTACAGAGGCGCCAACGTGTGGTCCTACGAGCGGGCCATCCACCTGGTGGTCGACCTTGGCTCGCTGGAGAAGTACCCGACCAACACCATCCCTGGGTTCACCGACAACCTGCTCGAGATGGTTCCGGGGCTGCGCGAGCACGCCTGCTCCCGTGGCCGGCGGGGTGGCTTCGTCGAGCGGCTCAACGAAGGCACCTGGCTGGGCCACGTGGCCGAGCACACCGCGCTGGCCCTTCAGCAGGTGGTCGGTCACGACGTACGTCGCGGGAAGACGCGCGCGGTGAAGGGCGAGCTGGGGCACTACAACGTCGTCTTCGGCTACATCGACGAACAGGTCGGGCTGGCCGCCGCCAAGCTGGCCGTCCGGCTGGTCAACCACCTCGTGCAGGCCGACCCGGAGTTCGACTGGGACCAGGAGCTCGAGTCGTACATCCTCAGGGCCGAGCGGACCGCGTTCGGCCCCTCGACTCAGGCGATCCTCGACGAGGCGGTCTCGCGGGACATCCCCTGGATCCGTCTCAACCAGTACTCGCTGGTCCAGCTCGGGCAGGGCGTCCACGCCAAGCGGATCAGGGCCACGATGACCTCCGCCACGTCGGCGATCGCTGTCGACATCGCTTCCGACAAGGACCTGACCACCCGGCTGCTCGGGGCTGCCGGCCTGCCGGTCCCGAAGCAGGACACGGTGCGCACCGCGGACCAGGCAGTGCGGGCCGCGGAGCGGATCGGTTTCCCGGTCGTGGTCAAGCCGCTCGACGGCAACCACGGTCGCGGGGTGTGCCTCGACCTCCAGGACGAGGCCGATGTCCGGGCGGCGTTCCCGATCGCCCAGGAGCAGTCCCGGCGCGGGGTGATCGTCGTGGAGTCGCTGATCCTCGGCAAGGACTACCGCTGCCTGATCATCGACGGCAAGGTCGCTGCGATCGCCGAGCGGGTGCCCGCATCGGTCACCGGTGACGGCACCTCGACGATCGAACAGCTCGTGGACACCGAGAACGCCGATCCGCGGCGCGGCGTCGGCCACGAGAAGGTGCTGACCCGCATCAAGGTCGACGACGCCGCAGTGGAGCTGGTGCGCGAGCAGGGCTACGCGATGACCGACGTGCCTCCCGAGGGCCAGATGGTGAAGCTCGCGCTCACCGGCAACATGTCCACCGGCGGCATCTCGATCGACCGCACCTTCGAGGCACACCCGGAGAACGTCGAGATCGCCGAGGAGGCCGCCCGCATGGTCGGACTCGACATCGCGGGGATCGACTTCATCTGCCCCGACATCACCGAGCCCGTCCGCGAGACGGGCGGCGCGATCTGCGAGATCAACGCGGCCCCTGGCTTCCGGATGCACACCCACCCCACCATCGGTGAGCCGCAGTTCATCGCGAAGCCGGTCGTGGACATGCTGTTCCCGCCCGGAGCCACGTCGCGGATCCCGATCGTGGCCGTGACGGGCACCAACGGCAAGACCACCACGTCGCGGATGATCGGCCACATCTTCAAGGGCATGGGCCTCAAGGTCGGCATGACCTCGACCGACGGGGTTGTCATCGACGAGCGCCTGGTGATCCGCGCTGACGCCTCCGGACCACGGTCGGCGCGGATGGTCCTGCAGAACCCGCGCGTGGACTTCGCGGTCTTCGAGGTCGCCCGCGGCGGCATCCTGCGCGAGGGGCTCGGCTACGAGCGCAACGACGTGGCCGTCGTGCTCAACGTGCAGCCGGACCACCTGGGGCTGCGCGGCATCGACACCGTCGAGCAGCTGGCCGACGTGAAGGCGGTGCTGGTCGAGGCGGTGCCCCGCGACGGGCACGCCGTGCTCAACGCCGACGACCCCCTGGTTCGCGAGATGCGGCGGCGGTGCTCGGGCCAGGTGGTGTGGTTCTCGATGGAGGAGCCAGGTTCGGAGACCCGGGACATGATCGATGCGCACTGCCGCCGCGGTGGCAAGGCTCTGGTCCTGAACCCGTCCGAGCGGGGCGAGATGATCGTGGTGAAGCACGGTCCCCGCGAGATGCAGCTGGCCTGGACCCACCTGCTCCCGGCGACGTTCGGCGGCCGGGCCCGGATGAACGTCCAGAACGCCCTGGGCGCCGCCGCGGCGGCCTTCGCGGCCGGCGCCCCGCTCCACGACATCCGGCAGGGCTTGCGGTCGTTCTCGACGAACTACTACCTCTCCCCCGGTCGCCTCAACGAGGTCGAGGTCAACGGCGTCAACGTGATCGTCGACTACTGCCACAACGCACCGGGCATGAAGGCGCTCGGCGACTTCGTCGACCGGATCGGCGACTCGATCGAGTCGTCCCACGAGCTGGCTCGGCCGTCCCGGATCGGGGTGATCGCCACCGCGGGCGATCGCCGCGACGAGGACATGCGCGAGCTCGGGCACATCGCCGCCCAGCACTTCGACGTGGTGATCGTGCGCGAGGACGTGGCGTTGCGGGGTCGCGAACGCGGTGACGTCGCGGGACTGGTGATCGAGGGCGTCCGAGCCGCGATGGCCGAGGGCTCCCGGTGCAAGCAGGTCGAGCAGGACCTCGAAGAGATCGAGGCGGTCCGGCACGCCATGAGCCGCGCCAACAAGGGTGACCTGGTGGTCATCTGCGTGGACAAGCACGCCGAGGTCATGACCGAGCTGGAGAACTGGTCGCCCCAGGCCCAGCCCGGCGCCGGCGTCACCGCGGAGGCGCCGGCCGCCGACCCGGACTACCAGCCGGCCGCGCCGGCGGAGGTCTGATCCCGACAGTCCTAGGCGGGCAGACCCAGGGCGTTCCCTTCGTTGATGGCGTAGTACTCGTTGGTGCTGATCTGGCCCGTGGCGCCGTCCACGATGCTCCGCACCGTGTCGACGGAGTCGGACTTGAACACGCACACACCTCGGGTGCCGTCGGTGCTCGGCACCACGAGGGGCAGCTCGGTCCCCTTCGGCAGGTCCAGCTGCCCGGCCCAGAACGCAGCCGGGTCGGAAACAGAGTGGATCGTGAAGACGTACATGACTTTCTCCTCTGGTTGGGCCTCGGCTTCGTTTGCCGAGCTGCCGTGTGCCTGCACCTCATCCCGATGGGAGCTCGCGATCAACTGCAAGATCTGCAGTGACCGGCGCCCAACCCCCCAACCGCGCGTAACCTCGGGCCATGCCCGGATACGGCCAGTTCTGCCCCATCGCCCAAGCGGCAGAGGTGCTCACCGCGCGGTGGACGCCGCTGGTGATCCGCGAGATCGCCCTCACCGGGAGCCGACGCTTCAACGACATCCAGCGGGGGGTTCCCTTGATGTCCTCCTCGCTGCTCAGCAAGCGCCTGCGCCAGCTCGAGCGCGCGGGGATCATCGAGCGCCGGCAGCGCCCAGGCAGCACCGGCAGCGAGTACCACCTGACCCCCGCCGGGGAGGAGCTCGGGCCGGTCGTCGCCCAGATGGGCCTTTGGAGCGAGCGCTGGCTGAGGCGCCCCATTTTCGAGGAGACACCCGACACCGGGTTGCTCATGTGGTGGCTGCGAGGGACCGTCAAGTCCGACGAGCTGCCCGCCGCTCGCACGGTGATCCACTTCAGCTTCCGCGGCGCTCCCGAGAAGCTGCGCTACTTCTGGCTCGTGTGCCCTGAGGCCGACCTGTGCCTGACCGATCCGGGTTTCGGCGTCGACGTCACCGTCCGGAGCGATCCGAAGACTCTGACCGCCGTGTGGGTGGGAGATCTCGCGCTCGCCGCCGCCCTCAGGCAGCGCACTATCGAACTGGACGGCCCGTCGCACCTGGTTCGTTCCTTTCCGAAGTGGTTCGGACTGCACCCGCTGTTCGCAGGCGTCGACCATCCCGCAAGCCGGCCGAGGGTCAGCGCCTAGTCGGCGAGGGTCGGCTCCCAGGCGCGGGTGGCGACCGCGATCATGTTCCAGGCGTTGATCGCGACCACGAGGGCGAGCAGGGCGCCGACCTCGTCCGGCGACCAGTGCGCAGCCACCGCCTCGTAGTCGGCTGCCGGAACGCGGGTGTCGGCCACCCGGGTCACGGACTCGGTGAACGCGAACGCGGCACGCTCCTTGTCGGTGAAGAACGGCGACTCGGCCCACACGGCCACGGCGTTGATCCGCTGGGTGCTCTCACCGGCGGAGGCCGCGTCCGTGCTGTGGGTGTCCACGCAGTAGGCGCAGCCGTTGATCTGCGAGGCGCGCAGGCGCACCAGGTCGCGGAGCCCCGCTGGGAAGTCGACCCGGTCGAGCTCTCGCGTGGCCGTGGTGTCCAGGTGCGCCATCGCCTTGCTGAACGCCGGCACGGCGGCGTCGACGTCGAGCCGCGGGGGGATGTGGTGGCGGACGTCGGTGTCGATCGTAGAGGTGGTCATGACTCGACCCTAGTCAGCGCTTGGCCTCACCAGACGGCCGATTCCGGGTGTGCCATCTGGGCCAATCCGCAGCCCCAACCCCCGGGGCCAGCGCAGCCGCCTGAGTACCCGGGCGGGTTACTCCACCGGTGGCTTCGGCGCAGACTGGGGACGTGACCGGCTTCGAGAACTTCAGCATCGCTCACTGGGTGATGCTGGCGCTCTTCGTCGCCGGGATCTGGCCGGTCGTCCGGCTCGGTCGCGCTCACCGAGGCACCCCCGCTGCCCGTACGTTCAGCCGGTGGTTCGCCATGGCGATACCGGCGTTCACCATCCCGATGCAGGTGATCGACTTCCTCCCCGGCCAGTACGACTTCGACACCACGCTCCCCCTGCAGCTGTGCGACTTCGCATGGATTGCTGCGGTGGTCGCGCTGTGGACGCACTCCCGTTTCGCAGCGGCACTCACCTACTACTGGGGCCTGGTGCTGACGAGTCAGGCACTCATCACGCCGTGGCTGAACGCGGACGTCCCGAGCCCCAAGTTCTTCGGCTACTGGGGCATGCACTGGCTGATCGTCTGGAGCGCGATCTACCTGGCCTGGGGCCTGAGGCTCACGCCTAGGTGGCGCGACTACGTGCGGACGGTGGCGACGACCGCCGCGTGGGCGGTTGTCGTGTATGTCTTCGACGTGCTCACCGACACCAACTACGGCTTCCTCGTCGAGAAGCCCAGCAGCGGGACGATTCTGGACCTGTTGGGGCCGTGGCCGGTGTACGTCATCGTGGAGGTCGCCCTGATCGCGGGCGTGTGGGCGCTGATGACCTGGCCCTGGACCCGGCGGGCTCAACCAGACGCGGCACGCACCTTCTCGCGCAACCGCTCCGGGGAGTCGGGAGTCGCCCCCCGTCCGGCGAGCCACTCGTAGACCTCCTCGCGCTGCGCGTGACACATCAGGCCCACCACGTCGCCCGGCGCGGCCCGCTCAACCAGCGTGGCCAGGCACTCGACCTCGGTGTCGTAGGCGGGGACGTCGGTGACGCCGACGCGCTCGGCGCCCTCCCGCATCAGTCCCTCGAGCTCCTCGACCGTGCGACCACGCAGGTAGTTGAGCTTGTGCGCGATCGCGAGCACGTCGCTGTCTCGCGCAGCGATCTCCCCCAGCTTTGCGATGAGCTCGTCGGTGCGGTCGCCGACGGCGCTCAGCCCCAGGAGGAGCCGTCGCCCAGGCGGACGCACGCCGTTCATGATCTCGAGCAGCGCCTCGAGCCCGGCCTCGTTGTGGGCGAGGTCTACGACGACCGACACCCCCTGGACGGTGAAGAGGTTCATTCGTCCCGGGTTGTGCTCTGCGTCGGGGAGAAAGGTCTTCAGGCCCCCCACGACCGCCTCGCGTGGGATGCCGATGGCCAGCGCGGCCGAGGCCGCGGCCAGCGCGTTCTCGACGTTGAACCGGGACAGTCCCGCGAGTGTCATCGGTACGTCGACCAGCTCGACCAGCGGGTCGGGGTCGGCGTTCGGCCTGAGCACCGAGAGCCAGCCGTCGATGACCGTGGTGGCCCGACCGCCCGCGGACAGCACCTCCCGGATCGCCGGCGAGTCCGGGTCGCGGGAGAACACCCAGGGCTGTGCCTTGATCGTCGAGTGCATGGCGAAGACCCGTGGGTCGTCGGCGTTGAGGACGGCCCAGCCGCCCTTGCGGGTGATCTTCGGGACCACGCCCTTGACCTCGGCGAGCTGGTCGAGGGTGTCGATGCCCTGCAGACCGAGATGGTCCGCCGACACGTTGGTGACCACCGAGACGTCGTTGCGGGTCAGGCCGATCCCCTTGAGCAGGATGCCGCCGCGGGCGGTCTCGGTGACCGCGAGCTGCACCTCCGGGTGGGCGAGCACGCGTCCGGCACCCGACGGCCCGGAGTAGTCGCCGGCCTCGACCAGCTCGCCGTCGATGTAGATGCCGTCGGTGTTCGACCAGCCGACGAGCTTGCCCTCGGTGCGGGCGATGTGCGCGATCATCCGTGAGGTCGTGGTCTTGCCGTTGGTGCCGGTCACCGCGACCACCGGCACCTTCGGCGTGATCGTGTGCGGCGCCGCTCCGGGCTCGGACGCGGCGACCCGCGCGGCCGCCGTACCGACCACCTCGTCGACCTCCCCACCAGGGACGGCGTCGAGCACCTCGGCGACGGCCTGCCCCATGACTTCCGCGCGGCGCCGGTGCGCCCACGGGAACGCCACCACGATCCGGTGCGGGTCGCTGGTCGGCCGGACCCGGACTGCCAGCCGGGTCGAGCCGGACTCCCCCGCGATCGCCCGCACCAGCCGGCCCACCGCACGCAGCGCGAACCGCTGCCGGAACCCGGAGTCGGGCGCACCGGGTCGCACGTTGCGCAGGCCGATCCGCTGCGCGAACCGTCGGGCCGTGTCCTCCGGGACTGCCGACAGCCCCCCGATGTCGAGGGTCAGCTTGATCGCGGCGCGCGGGAAGTAGAGGTTGGGGCCCTCGAGGACCCGCAGCTCAACCA
Organism: uncultured Actinomycetota bacterium; assembly: GCA_963817125.1. GTDB lineage: Bacteria > Actinomycetota > Actinomycetes > Propionibacteriales > Nocardioidaceae > Nocardioides. Next base: position 106,505 of record CAWFNB010000011.1, on the reverse strand, counting down.
GGGACCCGGGTTCGGCAGCCACGCGCGGGACGTTACCGGGCGGTCCCGGTCAGGCACCCATCGCGTGGAGGCCGCCGTCGACGTGGACGATCTCGCCGGTGGTGGCCGTGAAGAAGTCCGACATCAGCGCGCAGACCGCGTTGGCGGTCGGCTCCTGGTCGGTGTTGTCCCAGCCCAGCGGGGCGCGCTCGCTCCACATCGTCTCGAGGTCCTCGAAGCCGGGGATCGCCTTGGCCGCGAGCGTCTTGAGGGGGCCGGCGGACACCAGGTTGACCCGGATCCCGTGTGGTCCGAGGTCGCGCGCCAGGTAGCGCGAGCACGACTCCAGCGCCGCCTTGGCCACCCCCATCCAGTCGTAGGCCGGCCAGGCGACCGTGGCGTCGAAGGTCAGCCCCACCACCGAGCCGCCGTCAGCCATCAGCGGCCGACAGGCCTCGGTCAGCGACATCAGGGAGTACGCCGAGACCTGCACCGCCTGCGCGACGTCCGGCCACGGCCCCTCCAGGAACTTGCCGCCCAGCAGCGTCTGCGGGTTGCCGTAGGCGATCGAGTGCACGACGCCGTCCAGCCCGTCGACGTGCTCGCGGACCGCGTCGGCGAGTCCGGCGAGGTGGTCGTCGTCGGTCACGTCGAGCTCGAGCACCGCCGGCTCGGTCGGCAGCCGTTTGGCGATCCGCCGGGTGATGCCGAGTGCCCGCCCGAAGTTCGAGATCAGCACGGTGGCGCCCTGCTCCTGGGCCACCTTTGCCGTCGCGAAGCCGATCGAGCTGTCCATCGTCACGCCGGCGACGAGGATCCGCTTGCCGTCCAGGATGCCGCTCATCTCAATGCCCCATTCCCAGTCCGCCGTCCACGGGGATGACCGCGCCGGTCACGTATGCGGCCCCGTCGCTCGCGAGCCATGTCACCGCGGCCGCCACTTCGTCGGTCGTCGCGTACCGCTGGAGCGGTACCTGTGCCTTGATCGCTGACTTCTGCTCATCGGTCAGTACGCCGGTCATGTCGGTCTCCACGAAGCCGGGTGCGACCACGTTGGCGGTGATCGACCGGGAGCCGAGCTCGCGCGCGATCGAGCGCGCCATGCCCACCAGCCCGGCCTTCGAGGCGGCGTAGTTGACCTGGCCGGCCGAGCCGAGCAGCCCGACCACGGAGGACACGAAGACGATCCGGCCCCGCTTCATCCGCAGCATCCCCTTGGCCGCGCGCTTTGCGAGCCGGAAGGACCCGCTCAGGTTGGTGTCGAGGACGCTGGCCCAGTCGTCCTCCGACATCCGAAGCAACAGGGTGTCCTTGGTGATCCCGGCGTTGGCCACGAGCACTTCCACGGGGCCGTGCGCCTCCTCGACCTGGGCGAACGCCGCCTCCACCTGCTCGGCATCGGTCACGTCGCAGCGCACGTCGAGCGTGCCGTCGGGCGCTCCGCCGCTGCGGGTGGTCACCGCCACCCGGTCGCCCTGCGCCACGAACGCCTCTGCGATCGCTCGTCCGATCCCGCGATTGCCGCCGGTGACCAGCACCGACCGGCCCCGAGCTCCGCTCTCCTCAGTCACCCGAGCGACGCTAGCGACTACCGGGGAGTACGCCGAAAGCGGGTCCACCAGCCCGGCTTGGCCTCCCTACTCATCGTCCTCGAGCCGGAAGCCGACCTTGATGCCCACCTGGAAGTGCTCGACCTTGCCGTCCTTGATCTGGCCGCGCACTTCGGTGAGCTCGAACCAGTCGCAGTGCCGCAGCGTCTTGGCGGCCCGCTCCACGCCGTTGTGGATCGCCTTCTCGAGTCCCTCGGGCGAAGTTCCGACGATCTCGGTGACGCGGTAGGTGCGGTTGGTCATGTGAAGCCTCCCAGGCGGTCGTTGGGTCGACTGTAGCGACGTACAGTGACGGTATGGCCCGGGACAACCGTGAGCCCGAGGCGGTCCGCATCACCTCGGCGGCGGCCAGTCGCAACGCAGACATCTCAGCGCGCCAGAAGCGCTACATCTTCTCGATGGGCATTCGCACGGCCTGCTTCGTGGGCGCGATCGTCGCCGCGCTGGCCGGGATCCAGTGGCTGTGGCCGATCCTCATGGTTGCCGCGCTGGTGCTGCCCTACGTCGCCGTCGTGATGGCCAACGCCGCCCACACCAAGGATGACAAATTCGCCTTGCTGGACCAGAGCCCGGGCCGCCCACAGCTGGGCCAGACCGGCGACAACCACTGACAATTCCTCCCTGAACCAGTTTGAATCCGAGCCCCGGCGTGGAACACTTCAGGGGCCGACCGGACTATGTTCGTCTCGGTGTGGTGCCGGACAGCTCTCCCCGTGGTTGGCCGGCACCACTTCACATTTTCGGGCCACACGGAAGGCACTGAGGCGTGAGCGACACCTGCTCCGCCAAGGGATGCCAGCACCCCGCCGTATGGGCGCTGCGCTGGAACAACCCCAAGCTGCACACCCCCGAGCGCCGCAAGGTGTGGCTGGCCTGCGACGACCACCGGGAGTCGCTCTCGGACTTCCTCGGTGCGCGCAACTTCCTCAAGGAGGTCGTCGAGCACGTCGAGGGGGGCGACGAGAGCGTCTAGCCTCCGATGGCCGACATCGGCCGATCGGGCTGGAGGAACGTCGGGTCGTCGATCCCGTGGCCGGGCTTCTTGCCGGCCATCGCGACCACCCACCGCTGCGCGAGCTCCTCGTCGGTCGCGCCGGCGCGGAGCGCCGTCCGCAGATCGGACTCCTCGCGGGCGAACAGGCAGTTGCGCACCTGTCCGTCGGCGGTCAACCGGACCCGGTCGCAGCTGCCGCAGAAGGGGCGGGTCACCGACGCGATGATCCCGACCGTCGCCGGGCCGCCGTCCACCAGGAACAGCTCGGCCGGGGCGCTGCCTCGCGGCTCGACCGCGGGCACGAGCACGTGGTGCTCCTCCAGCGCCGCCACGATCTCGTCAGCGGTGACCATCTCCTCGCGGCTCCAGCCGTGCTGGGCGTCGAGCGGCATCTGCTCGATGAAGCGCAGCGAGTAGCCCCGCTCGAGGCACCACGCGAGCAGCTCCGGTGCCTCGTCGTCGTTGACGCCGCGCAGCAGGACCGCGTTGACCTTGACCGGCCCCAGCCCGGCAGCCTGGGCGGCCTCGAGCCCAGCCACCACGTCGGCGAACCGGTCGCGCCGCGTGATCTCGTGGAACGTCTCCGACCGCACCGTGTCGAGGCTGACATTGACCCGGTCCAGCCCTGCCTCCGCGAGCGCAGCCGCGGTCTTCGCGAGGCCGAGCGCGTTGGTGGTGAGCGAGATCTCGGGACGCGGGTCGAGGGCCGCCGTACGACGGACGATGTCGACCAGGCCGCGACGGACCAGCGGCTCTCCGCCGGTGAAACGGACCTCGCGCACGCCCAGCTGTTCCACGGCAACGCTTACGAGCCGGACCACCTCGTCGTCGTTGAGCTGCTCGTCGAGCGGCAGCCAGTCGAGCCCCTCCTCGGGCATGCAATAGGTGCAGCGCAGGTTGCAGCGGTCGGTCAGGCTGACGCGCAGGTCGGTGGCGACCCGGCCATAGGCGTCGGCGAGCGGCTGCATGTGGCCCACTCTACGTTTCCATGGGTGGGCACGCGGCTGGGCCGCGGCTGGGTAGCCTCGCGACGTGCCCTCGTTCCGCTTCCTGCTGAGCCGGCGCTGGATCCTGTTTGCGCTCATTGTGGTGGCTCTGGCGTACGCGACCTGGTGGCTCGGCGAGTGGCAGTTCCGCCGCCTGGAAGACCGCAAGGCCGAGAACGCCGTGGTCCGCGCCAACGAGCACCGGGCAGTGGCCCCCGTCGGCGATGTGCTGCGACCGGGTGCGGACCCCTCGGCGAGCGACGAATGGCGGGTGGTGAGCGCGCGCGGGACCTACGAGCCCGGGGAGACCGTCGTGGTGCGCTACCGCAACCGCGACGGCGCTCAGGGCGTCGACGTGGTGGTTCCGCTGGTCACAGCGGACGGCACCGCGCTGCTCGTGGACCGCGGGTGGCTGGAGACCGATCCGAGCGGCACCGACCGGGGCGAAATCCCCGCCCCGCCCGACGGCGAGGTGGCCGTGACCGGCTACGTCCGAGACAACGGCCGCGGAGACAGCACCCGAGTGGATGACCTGTCGACTCGCGCGATCAACAGCGACGAGATCGGTGCTGCGATCGGTCGTCCGGTCTACGGCGGCTTCGTGGAGCTGCGCTCGGAGGACCCCGAAGCGGCCACGCCGCTGGAACCGGTCGAGCTCCCCGAGCTCGACAACGGCCCGCACTTCTTCTACGGCCTGCAGTGGTGGTTCTTCGGACTGCTGGCGGTCTTCGGCTTCTGCTACCTGCTGTACGACGAGTGGCGCAATGGACCGCGCGGGGAGCGACTGACCCGCCAGCGGCGGCCGAAGTCCAAGGCCCGACTGCAGGCGGAGGCGGCCCGCGCACAGATCGAACGTGAGCGAGCGGCGAAGGATCAGAGCGCCCGCAGCATTCCGCCGTCGACCGGCAGCATCACGCCGGTGACGAAGGACGCCGCCGGCGAGAGCATGAACGCCGCTGCCCGGCCGAACTCCTCCGGACCGCCGTAGCGGCCCAGCGGGATCGAGGCGATCGCCCTGGCGCGGGCCGCCTCCGCGTCGCCGCTGGCCTGGTCGAGCTCGGCCACCCGCTCGGTGCCGACCCGGCCGGGCATCAGCCCGTTGACGCGGATGCCGCGCGGCCCCAGCTCGTCGGCCAGCGTCTTGGCGAGCATGGCCAGACCGGGTCGGAGCCCGTTGGAGATGGCCAGGTTGGCCAAGGGTTCGCGCACGCTGGAGGAGAGCACGAAGGCGATCGCCCCGCCGTCCGAGAGCTCACGCGCCACCGCGCGCGCGACCCGCACGCCGCCGAGGAAGACCGACTCGAACGCCGCGGTCCACTGCTCGTCGGACACGTCCATCGCCGGCCCGGTGGGCGGCCCGCCGACGCTGACCAGCACGCCGTCGAGCCGCCCCCAGCGGTCGTGCGCGGCAGTGATCAGCCGGGCGGGCGTGGCCGGGTCTGCGTTGTCGGCGGCAACGGTCACCACGGCGTCCCCGAGCTCGCGCGCGGCGGCGTCGAGTGACTCCTGCGACCGCCCGGACAGCACCACCCGGGCACCCTCGGCCACCAGTACGTCGGCAGTCGCACGGCCCAGGCCGCGCGCCCCGCCGGTGACGATGTACACCCGGTCGGCAAGCTGGAGGTCCATGGCACTGACCCTAGGGCGTGTCTCCCAAGTCCTACGCCGGCACGTCCTCGACGAGCTGGGTGCGGTAGAGATCGGCGTAGAGGCCCCCCTCGCGGAGCAGCTCGGTGTGGGTGCCGGACTGGACGATCCGGCCGTCGTCGACGACCAGGATCAGGTCGGCGTGGCGGACGGTGGACAGCCGGTGAGCAATTACGAGCGACGTACGGCCCTCGAGCGCGGCGTCGAGAGCCCGCTGGACGGCCGCCTCGGACTCGGAGTCGAGGTGGGCGGTGGCCTCGTCGAGGACGACGATCGCGGGTGCCTTGAGCAGGAGTCGGGCGATGGCCAGCCGCTGCCGCTCGCCGCCGGAGAGCCGGTAGCCACGGTCACCCACCACCGTGTCGAGCCCGTCGGGCAGGCCCCGGACCAGCGTGGCGATCTGCGCGGCCTCGAGGGCGGCCCAGATGTCGGGGTCGCCGGCGTCGGGCTTGGCGTAGAGGAGGTTGGTCCGGATCGTGTCGTGGAACATGTGGGCGTCCTGGGTGACGTAGCCGACGACGTCCTCCAGGGACTGGAGGGTGACGTCGCGGACGTCGTGACCGCCGACGCGGACGGCACCGGCGTCGACGTCATAGAGCCTGGCCACCAGGTGGGTCATCGTGGTCTTGCCTGCGCCGGAGGGCCCGACCAGCGCCACCATCTGGCCGGGCTCGGCGACCAGGGACACGTCGTGGAGCACCTGGATGTGGTCGCGGGACTCGGCGCGCGCCACCGTCTCGAGGGATGCGAGGGACACCTCGTCGGCACGTGGGTAGGTGAACGCGACGTGGTCGAACTCGAGACGCGAGGCGTCCTTCGGCAACGCGACGGCGTCGGCCTTCTCCTGGATCAGGGAGGGCAGGTCGAGCACCTCGAAGACCCGGTCGAAGCTGACCAACGCGGTCATCACGTCGATGCGGACGTTGGACAGCGCCTGGAGCGGTCCCAGGAGCCGGATCAGCAGGGTGGCGAGGGCGATCAGGGTGCCGACCGAGAGGTCGCCCTGGATGGCGAGGTAGCCGCCCACGCCGTACACCAGCGCGGTGGCCAGCGACGGGAGCAGCGTCATCGCGGCGAAGAAGATGCGGGTGAGCAGGGAGATGCGTACGCCGAGGTCGCGCACGCGGGCGGCTCGCACCGCGAACTGCGCGTCCTCGGTCTCGCGGTTCCCGAACAGCTTGAGCAGCATCGCTCCGCCGACGTTGAACCGCTCGGTCATCATGTTGCCGAGGTCGGCGTTGCCGTCCATCTGGTCGCGGGTCAGGCCGGCGAGACGGATCCCGACCCAGCGTGAGGTCACCACCAGGATCGGCGGCAGCAGCAGGCACAGCAGGGTGACCTTCCAGCTCAGCAGCAGCATGGTCGCGCCCACGACCACGACGGAGATGATGTTCGCGACCGTCCCCGAGAGGGTCGAGGTGAAGGCGCGCTGGGCCCCGATGACGTCGTTGTTGAGCCGCGAGACCAGGGCACCGGTCTGGGTGCGGGTGAAGAACGCGAGCGACTGGCGCTGCACGTGGCCGAAGACTCGGGTGCGCAGGTCGAAGATCAGCCCCTCCCCGATGCGCGACGACAGGTAGCCGCCGACGAGGCCCAGGCCCGCGCTGGCGACGGCGACCCCGGCGATCGCGATCGCGAGCCCGACGACAAGACCGGTGCGCTGACCGAGGATGCCCTGGTCGACCAGCCGCTGCATGAGCAGCGGCGGCACCACGACCAGCCCCGCGTCGACGACGGTGAAAGCCAGGAACGCGATGATCAGCCGACGGTGCGGCCGCGCAAAGCTGAGCACCCGGCGGAGCGTCTCGCGCTCGATGTGGGTGTTGACCACGGCGCGATCGGAGCGGAGGTGCCGCCAGGGCGGTCCTCCCGCGCTCATCATCGACATCTGGTCTCCTAGTCCTGTGCGCCACCCTGCATCAGCTGGGCCAGCTCACGGAACCGGCGTATCTGCGCCTCCCGCTCGAGCCGCCGTTGCGTCTCGAGGTCCTGCTCGGCCGCTGACTGCAGCAGCCTCTTGGTCTCGGTGACCGCGCCCGCGATGGGCGCGGTGAGCGCCTGGGCGAGGTCGGCGACCGCCGACTCCAGCTGGTCGGCGGGTACGGCGGTCAGCGCCAGCCCGATGTCGACGGCCTCGTCGGCGCCGACCATCCGGGCGGTGGCGCAGATCTCCAGCGCTCGTTGGTATCCAACCGCCTCGACCAGCGGTTTTGTTCCCGTCAGGTCCGGGACCAGGCCGAGCGCCGGCTCCTTCATGCAGAACTGGGCGCCCTCCGCGACCACCCGCAGGTCGCAGCTGAGTGCGAGCTGGAACCCGGCCCCGATCGCGTAGCCCTGCACCGCGGCGATGCTGACGAACCGCGGGTCGCGCAGCCAGGTGAAGCCCTGCTGGTAGCCGTCGATCGCCTTGCTGATCGCCTCGTCGTCGAGCTCCATGAGGTTGGCGACGTCGCCGCTGCCGCGATCGAGCATCGCCCGGTCGAGCCCGGCGCTGAAGCTGTGTCCCGCTCCCCTGACCACGACCACGCGCACGTGCTCGGGCAGCTGTTCGCCGATCGCCGCCAGCGCGTGCCACATCGCCGGGGTCTGCGCGTTGCGCACGTCGGGACGGTCCAGCGTCACCGTGGCGATCTCGTCGGCGAGGTCGAGGTGCAGCCCGGCCGCGGTCATCTCGTCGGAGGTGAGGGTCATGCGCCGAGCGTAGGTCGTGGCACCGACTCAACGGGGTTTCGAGGCGGTTGCTGCGCAACCTCCTCAACCACCGACGTGATCAAGCCAGCGCAACCAGGTCGGCGTAGTCGTCGCTCCAGAGGTCCTCGTCGCCGTCCGGGAGCAGCAGCACCCTGTCCGGCTCGAGGGCGCGTACGGCTCCCTCGTCGTGGGTCACCAGGATGATGGCGCCCTCGTAGCTCCGGATCGCCGCGAGCACCTCCTCGCGGGAGGCCGGGTCGAGGTTGTTGGTGGGCTCGTCGAGGAGCAGGACGTTCGCACTCGACACCACCAGCGAGGCCAGCGCCAGGCGCGTCTTCTCGCCGCCCGACAGCACGCTCGCCGGCTTGTGGGCGTCGTCGCCCGAGAACAGGAACGACCCGAGGACGCTGCGCGCCTCGCTGTCGGTGAGCTGTGGCGCGGCGCTCTGCATGTTCTCGAGGACCGTGCGGCTGGTGTCGAGCGTCTCGTGCTCCTGTGCGTAGTAGCCGATCTTGAGGCCGTGTCCGGGCACGACCTCGCCGGTGTCTGGACGGTCGACCCCGGCCAGGATCCGCAGCATGGTGGTCTTGCCAGCACCGTTCAGTCCCAGGACCACCACCCGGCTGCCCTTGTCGATCGCCAGGTCGACGTCGGTGAAGACCTCCAGGGAGCCGTAGGACTTGGACAGCTCGGCGGCGGTGAGCGGGGTCTTGCCACAGGGCGCGGGAGCCGGGAACTTGATCCGGGCCACCTTGTCGCTCCGCCGCTCGCTCTCGAGGCCCGACATCATCTTCTCGGCCCGCTTGAGCATCGACTGAGCCGCCTGTGCCTTGGTGGCCTTGGCGCGCATCCTGTTGGCCTGGTCGGTGAGGGTCTTGGCCTTGTTCTCGGTGTTGATCCGCTCGCGCTTGCGCCGCCGCTCGTCGGTCTCGCGCTGGAGCAGGTACTGCCTCCAGCCCATGTTGTAGACGTCGACCTCAGCCCGGTTCGCGTCCAGGTGCAGCACCCGGTTCACCGTGGCCTCGAGCAGCTCGGTGTCGTGGCTGATCACGATCAGCCCGCCCCGGAACGCCCGCAGGAACTCGCGCAGCCACCCGATCGAGTCCGCATCGAGGTGGTTGGTCGGCTCGTCCAGCAGCAGGGTCTCGGCGCCGGAGAACAGGATCCGGGCCAGCTCCACGCGTCGCCGCTGACCGCCCGACAGGGTGTACAGCGGCTGGGTCATCACCCGGTCCTCGATGCCGAGCGACGACGCGATCTGCGCGGCCTCGGCCTCGGCGGCGTACCCACCGCCGGCGTGCAGCTCGGCGTCCGCGCGCTCGTAGCGGCGCATCGCCCGATCCCGCACCGCGAGGTCGTGGCTGGCCATCTCCTCCTCGGCCGAGCGGAGTCGGCGTACGACGTCGTCGAGGCCGCGCGCGGAGAGGATCCGCTCGCGGACGGGGACGTCCAGGTCACCGGTGCGTGGGTCCTGCGGCAGGTATCCCACCGCGCCCGTGGACTCGACCCGACCGGCCGCGGGCAGCCCTTCGCCCGCGAGGATCTTGGTCAGGGTGGTCTTCCCGGCACCGTTGCGTCCGACCAGCCCGACCTTGTCACCCGCGGCGACGCGGAGGCTGAGGTCGGCCATCAGGAGCCTTGCCCCAGCACGGACTTCCAGCTGATGGGCGGTGAGCATGACAAGCCTTCGCGAGGACCGGGGGACGAACGTGGATGGCGGGGGCCGCGCCGACAGGGGGCCTCCCGCGTCTCCAGTGTAGGGCGTCACGCACACCTCCGGTCCCGGCCGGCCCGTCGTTATGCTGCCTCATGCGCTTCAACCCGAAGGCGAACATCGGCGGCGGCCGGGTCACCGACGTGCGTGGCGGGGGTGGCGGCGGAGGGATGGGCAACATCCCGATCGGCGGCATCACCGGCGGCGGCATCGGGACGACGATCGTGGTGATCATCATCTACGTGATCGTCCAGGTCGTCGGTGGCGGCGGAGGGCTCTCCGGCGGTGGGGGCGGGCCGGCGGAGACGACCGACCGCTACGAGCAGTGCCAGACCGGGGCGGACGCCAACGACAACGCCGACTGCGCACGCAAGGCCGTCGCGCTGTCACTGGAGAACTACTGGGCCGAGAACCTGCCCAAGCAGACCGGCACCCGGTTCCAGCCGACCCAGATCGTCACCTTCACCGGCGGGGTGTCGACCGGCTGCGGCAATGCGAGCGCGGACGTCGGGCCCTTCTACTGCCCGACCGACCAGACCATCTACCTGGACACGACCTTCTTCGAGGACGTGCTCGAGGGACAGCTCGGCGGCAAGGGCGGCGACTTCGTCGAGCCCTACGTCATCGGGCACGAGTTCGGCCACCACCTCCAGAACCTGCTCGGCACCCTGGGCCAGGTCCGCAGCCAGACCGGCCCCACCAGCGACTCGGTCCGGCTCGAGCTGCAGGCCGACTGCTACGCGGGCATGTGGACCCGCGGCGCGACCGGCACGACCGACGACAGCGGCGTACGGATCTTCGAGTCGATCGACGACGCCGACATCCGGGAGGCGCTGGACTCCGCCAAAGCCGTCGGCGACGACCGGATCCAGAAGCAGGGCGGCGGGGACGTGAACCCCGAGCAGTGGACCCATGGCTCCTCCGAGGAGCGGGCGCGCTGGTTCACCACCGGCTACAACGCCACCAGCATCAAGGACTGTGACACCTTCTCGGCGTCCAGCCTCTGACCGGTCGTCGGCTCTACCGGCCGACGAGCTCCTCGATCTGCGGGAACTGCCGTTGCAGCGCCCGTAGGTGCGGGGCGACGGCGGGGTGTCGGTACTTGCCCGCGAGCGCCCCCTCGCCGCCCGCCACCCGGGCCAGCGCCCACTCGGCTCGGCTCAGGGCGGTGAAGACGGCGGTCACCCGGGCGCCCTGGGCCGCCTCGTCGCGCGAGCCCAGCCCCTCGGGGAGGCCGAGCGCGTAGGCGTCGAGCAGTGGTTCGAACTCCTCGCGCGCGCTCAGCATGTAGTAGCCGAGGTCGGCGCCGATCGGGCCGTGGCCCACGGTCGCCCAGTCGATCGCCAGTACGTCGTCGCCGGTGCGGCCGAGCAGGTTGGCCGGGATCGAGTCGCCGTGCTGGGCGACCTGGGTGAGCAGGTCCAGCTCGTCGAGAAGCACGTCCCGGCGCCGCCACAAGTGGTCGGCCACGTCGGCGACCGTGGTCCGGGCCAGGGTCGGCCAGCCGCCGCGACGCTCGACGCGGGCCACCCGGTCTCGCAGCAGGTCGCGAGCCAGCCACCGGTGTCCGCCCAGGTCGGCGGCGGCGAACCGGGCCAGCGCATGCGCGCAGAACAGCCCGCTGTTCGCGGCGTCCTCGACCCAGTCCTGGACCAGGGTGATCCCCTCGTCGTCCTCCTCGACCGAGGTGAGGCTGGGCGCCTTGAGGCCCGGCGTCGCGAGGGCGAGCCGCGCCGAGACGACGTCGGCGGGCCGGCGCCAGTAGGCGAAGTGTCGCGGGTCGCTCAGCTCCGGAGGATCGTGCTCGGTCGGCGCCGCGAGTCGCTTGACCGCCACGGGTCGACCACCGAGCACGGTCCGCCACACGCCGACGGTCGAGGTCCCGGTGCCGCTGCGCAGGGCGAGCCAGCCGGACTCGGGCTGCCACATGGCTCGGAACCTAGCCCAAACCTCACGCTCAGCCGGTCTGCCCCGCCGCTCGGCCGGTGGTCAGGCGTTGACGACCTCGACCCGCGCCGAGCAGGCGTCGGCGACCGCCAGCTCGAGCACTCCCCGCTTCGGGTCCGGTACTTCGAGAAGGGGCCCGACGACCGTCAAGTGCCGCAGCCGAACGTCCCTCAGCACCTCGTCCACGGCAGCATGGTCGCCGCCGGTCACCACGGGCAGCTCCATGCCGACCGCGTCAGCGACCAGGATCCGGGCGGCGTGGTCGGCGGCCGCCTCGTAGGCCTGCCGGGCCTGGTTGTCGCGGCGTCGCGCGAACCTCTGTTGGCTCTGGCCGCCCGCCTTCGTGCGGCCCTGCACGTGCCGCTGGCCGACCTTCGACTCGACCAGCCGCTCCCCCGCCAGCCGCGCCACGGCGAACCCGCCCTTGCGCACCAGCAGCACGCCCCAGTCCTCAGGACACGAGAAGGCCAGGCCGAAGGCAGCCGGATTGGGCAGCCCGTCGTACGCCGCGTCGAACGGGAGCCTCGCCTCGAAGGTCGAGCGGTCCGAGGCGGCACCCGCCAGCGCTCCCCCGACCACCTGCAGGCTGGTCTCGCCATGTCGGCCCCGGAAGTTGTGCACCCACCGCTCGAACCGCTCGCGCGGGACGAGGACCATGGGCACGTGCCGACGCTAACGGAACCAGTTCGGCGCGACCCACGTCAGACGAGCATGCGCGTCCGCGCCGCTGCGCTCGTCTGCCTGCTCGCGGTCGCCTGTGCGCTCGCCGGTTGCGGCGCTGAGGACGGCACCACCTCGACGCGCACCGGCGCGCCCACGGCCACGGCGAGCGTCGATCCGGTCCTGCTCGACAAGGTGCCCAACGGCCCTCCCGAGATCGTCGTGCACGGCGCCAGCGCCGACGTCACCCCGCAGCCTGGTTCCTACTGCTGGCACACCGACACCGTCGGCAAGTGCGCCGACTTCAGCGCGCCCGACCCAGCGAAGCTGCCGGTGCTGACGAGTGCCGGCTCCGCGACGTTCGACTTCCCGATCGCGGACTGGGAGTTCACCGCGACGTTCACCGACTTCCCGGACGATCCTTCAGCCAAGCCCTCACAGTCCGTCCCACTCGAGCAGCCGACGCCCGGCCGGTTCGTCGTCGAAGCGCCCGCGACGAACGGCGACTTCCAGGTCATCTTGTTCGGGACCGGTCCCCAGGGCGACACGTCGGCGTGGTTCCGCTGGCAGGTCACCGCAGCCTTGCCGGAGGTTGTCGAGTGGGACGGCGACGGTGTCGCGCCGCCTATCACCCTCGACCTCGACGGGCACCGGGTGGACCTCGACCCCTGGACCACCTGCTACGGCAACGGCTGCTGGGACGGCGCACCCCGGGCGCCGTACGTCGACGTGGGCGACCGCGACACGGTGCCGTTCTCTTTCCCGGAGCCGGAGTGGGAGTTCACGGCGACCTTCCGCAACGGCGAGCACACCGACTGTCCTCGATCGATCACCGTGCCGGTGCGACGCACCAGCGACCGGACGTTCGAAGTGACCCCGGCAGGGCCGGCCGGACGCTGGCTGGTCGATCTATCGGGAGCCGGACCGGGCGGGGACGTGATCACCACGTTCGCGTGGACAACCAGCCGGGACGGCGCGCTGCCGGGTCCGGCCACGGGCTCGGCCGCGGTGCTCGCAGACCACGACGGGGACCTGGACAGCTACGGCGTCGAGGTCTTCGTCCAGGACCTGGCCGACCAGCCGCGGCAGGCGTCGGCGACCGTCACGGTCACCAGCGAGCAGGGACGGTCGGTGACGCTGACGCCGCGTTGGCAGCGCGACTGCTACGACCAGGGGTCCCTCAGCTTCATCGCCCCCGACGACGAGGGTCGCAGGGCCACCCAGCTGGGTATGGGCCCGTTCACCTACGACGTGGCCCTGACCCTGAACGGTACGACGTACCACGGACTCGGCACCTGGCCCACCGGCGAGACCGAGGACACCGCCCCGCACGTGCCACTCACCTGGACGCCGGCGCTGCCGGCGTACGAGGGCTGAGTCTCAGACGTTGAAGCCGAGCGCCCGCAGCATCTCGCGGCCGTCATCGGTGATCTTGTCCGGGCCCCACGGCGGCATCCAGACCCAGTTGATGGCCACGTCGTTGACCAGACCCTCGAGGGCGGTGTTGGTCTGGTCCATGATCACGTCGGTCAGCGGGCAGGCCGCCGAGGTGAGGGTCATGTCCAGGACGACGTTGGAGCCCTCGTCGAGGTGCACGCCGTAGACCAGGCCGAGGTCGACCACGTTGATGCCGAGCTCGGGGTCGACGACGTCCTTCATCGCCTCGGTGACGTCGTCGACGGTCACCGTCGCCGTCCCGCCGCCCGCCCCTGCTGACGTGGCCTCCGGGACCTCGGGCAGCTCGCCGTGATCAACCATGGGACAGCCTCTCCTTCGTCGCTTGTGCGGTGGCGTCTTTCCAGGCCATCCACGACAGTAGTGCGCACTTGACTCGCGCCGGGAACTTCGCGACCCCCGCGAACGCGATGCCGTCCTCGAGGACGTCCTCGTCGGGCTCGACGGCGCCGCGGCCCTGCATCAGGGCGAGGAACTCGCCGTGGATCTCCATCGCTTCGTCGATGGTCTTGCCGATGACCAGGTCGGTCATCACCGAGGCGGCGGCCTGCGAGATCGAGCAGCCGACGGCGTCGTACGACACGTCCTCGACCACACCTTCGGAGAGGTGGACGCGCAGGGTCACCTCGTCTCCGCAGGTGGGGTTGACGTGGTGCACCTCCGCCTCGAAGGGCTCCCGGAGCCCCTTGTGGTGGGGGTGTTTGTAGTGGTCCAGGATGATCTCCTGGTACAGCGAGTCGAGGTCCATCATCAACTCAACTTGAAGTACGAGCGGGTGTATTCCAGCCCCTCGACCAGCGAGTCGATCTCGGCCGGGGTCGTGTAGAGGTACGACGACATGCGGGTCGAGCTCTGCACGCCGAAGCGCAGGTGCGCGGGCTTGGCGCAGTGGTGGCCGGCCCGGACCGCGATGCCGCGGGTGTCGAGCACCGTCGCCACGTCGTGTGGATGCGCCCCGGCCAGCTCGAAGGCGATCGCGCCACCCCGCTGGGTCGCGTCCAGTGGGCCGAGGATCGTCAGGCCCGGGACGGTCGCGAGCCCCTCGAGCGCGTACGCGGTGACCGCCTGCTCGTGCGCGTGCACGGCGTCCATGCCGAGGTGGCCGAGGTAGTCGAGCGCCGCGCCGAGGCCGACCGCCTCGACGATCGGCGGCGTGCCTGCCTCGAACTTGTGCGGCAGCGGAGCGTACGTCGACCGCTCCATCGTGACCGTCTCGATCATCTCGCCACCGCCGAGGAACGGCGGCAGCTGGTCGAGGACCTCGCGCCTGCCCCAGAGCACGCCGATGCCGGTCGGGCCGACGCACTTGTGGCCGGTGAACGCGAGCAGGTCGGCGCCCGAGGCCACCACGTCGACCGGCAGCTGCGGCACCGCCTGCGAGGCGTCCACCACGACCAGCGCACCGACCTCGTGCGCCCGCGCCGCGATCTGCGCGACCGGGTTGATGGTGCCGAGCATGTTGGAGACCCAGGTCAGGGAGACCACCTTGGTCCGGTCGGTGATCAGCTCGTCGATGTTCGACAGGTCCAGCCGGCCGTCATCGGTGAGCCCGAACCAGCGCAGCGTCGCTCCGGTCCGCTCGGTGAGCAGGTGCCACGGGACGATGTTGGAGTGGTGCTCCATCTGAGTGATGAGGACCTCGTCGCCTTCCCCGACCTGGAGGGGTCCCGGCCAGGCCAGGGTGTTGGCGGCCAGGTTGAGCGCCTCGGTGGCGTTCTTGGTGAAGATCACCTCGTCGCGGCTCGGCGCATGGAGGAACGTCGCCACCGTGTCGCGCGCGGCCTCGAACGCCTCGGTCGACTCGGCGCCCAGCTGGTGCATCGCTCGGGCGATGTTGGCGTTGTGACGCTCGAGGTGGTCGACCATCGTGTCGATGACGACCTGGGGCTTCTGACTGGTGTTCGCGCTGTCGAGGTAGACCAGCGGCGACCCACCTGCGAGCGTGCGCTCGAGGATCGGGAAGTCCTTGCGGACCACCTCCAGCTCAGGGAGCAGCCCGGTGAGGGCGGTCATGGTCAGACCGCCGCCCTCAGGTACTTGTCGTAGCCCTCGGCTTCCAGCGCCTCGGCCAGCTCCGGCCCGCCCTGCTCGGCGATCTTGCCGTCGACGAAGACGTGCACGAAGTCAGGCTCGATGTAGCGCAGGATCCGCGTGTAGTGGGTGATCAGCAGGACGCCCTTGCCGTCCTGCTCACGGAACCGGTTGACCCCGGCGGCGACGATCTTGAGCGCGTCGATGTCGAGCCCGGAGTCAGTCTCGTCGAGCACCGCGATGCGTGGGTTCAGCAGCTCGAGCTGGGCGATCTCGTGACGCTTCTTCTCGCCACCGGAGAACCCCTCGTTGACGTTCCGGGTGCCGAACGACGGGTCGAGGTTGAAGTTCTCGAGCGCGGTGTTGACGTCCTTGACCCAGGTGCGCAGCTTCGGCGCCTCACCGTCGAGCGCGGTCTTCGCGGTACGCAGGAAGTTGGAGACCGAGACGCCGGGCACCTCGACGGGGTACTGCATCGCGAGGAACAGCCCGGCCCGGGCGCGCTCGTCGACCGACATCGCCAGCACGTCCTCGCCGTCGAGGGTCACCGTGCCGCCGGTCACGTCGTACTTCGGGTGGCCGGCGATCGAGTAGGCGAGCGTCGACTTGCCCGAGCCGTTGGGACCCATGATCGCGTGCGTCTCACCGCTGTTGATGGTGAGCGTGACGCCCTTGAGGATCTCCTTGGGCCCGTCCTCGGTGGCGACGGAGACCTTGAGGTCCTTGATGTCGAGGGTGGTCATTGCGGTGTGACTCCGTTCAGGGTGGTGGTGATGTCTACGTAGATGTCGAGGCCGCGGACCTCGACCGGGAACGTCGCCACCGGCTCGGTGGCGGGCAGGCCGGTCGGCTTCCCGGTGCGCAGGTCGAACCGCGAGCCGTGCAGCCAGCACTCGACCGTGCACTCGTCGACCTCGCCCTCGCTGAGCGCGACGTTGGCGTGTGAGCAGACGTCCTCGACCGCGAACACCTCGTCGCCGTTCCGGGCGACCGCCACGTCCTGGTCGCCGAGCGTCACAGCGAGGGCCTCGTCCTCGAGGACGTCGGTCAGGGCGCAGGCTCGTTCGAAGCTCATACGAGGTCCTTGAGGACGTTCTTCTCGAGCTCGGCCTCGACGGTCGCCTTCAGCGACTCCTCGATGGCCGGGACCGCGATCTTGCGGATCAGGTCGTTGAAGAACCCGTGCACGACCAGCCGCCGCGCCTCGGCCTCGGCGACACCGCGCGAGCGCAGGTAGAACAGCTGCTCGTCGTCGAATCGCCCGGTCGCCGACGCGTGGCCGGCACCCACGATCTCGCCGGTCTCGATCTCGAGGTTGGGGACCGAGTCGGCATGGCAGCCGTCGGTGAGCACGAGGTTGCGGTTCTCCTCGAAGGTCTCGATGCCCTCGGCCTCCTTGCGAATCAGCACGTTGCCGATCCAGACCGTGTGCGCACCCTCGCCCTGCAGTGCGCCCTTGTAGACCACGTGGCTCTTGGTCTTGGGGGCGGTGTGGTCGACGAAGAGCCGGTGCTCGATGTGCTGGCCCTCGTCGGCGAAGTAGAGGCCGAGCATCTCGATCTCGCCGCCAGGGCCGGAGTACGACGCCGTGGTGTCGTGGCGGACGACGCTGCCACCGAAGGTGACGGCGACGTGCTTGAGCGAGGCATCGCGGCCGACCCGCGCCGCCTGGGTGCTGTGGTGCACGGCGTCGTCGGCCCAGTCCTGGATGGTGACGTAGGTGAGCTGGGCGCCGTCGCCGACCACGATCTCGGTGGTGTCGGCCCAGGTGGCGGTGCCCTCGAACCGGACCACGACCGTCGCCTTGGCGTGTGCGCCGACCTTGACCAGCAGCTGCCGGGCGATCGCCTCGTCGCCGCCACGGCCGGTGACGGTGACCAGCACGGGCTCGGCGAGCTCGGTCTCGGCGGCTACGTCGACGGTGAACACCCGCGGCGAGGCCGCCCAGACCCGGGCCGCGACCCGGTCGGTCGGCACGAAGCCGGACAGGCCGCGCTCGGAGTCGGCGACCTCGACGTTGCCGGCGGTGACTCCAGCGGGCACCTCGAGCTTGGTGTCGTAGTCGTCACCGTCGAGCGCGGCGTCGGCCTGCAGCCCGCGCAGTCGCTTGAGCGGCGTGAACCGCCATACCTCCTCGCGCCCGGTCGGGACCGGGTGGTCGGACAGGTCGAAGGAGCCCACCGGATGAAGGTGGGAGGAAACATCGAGTCCCATCAGCCGACGGCGCCTTCCATCTGGAGCTCGATCAGCCGGTTGAGCTCGAGGGCGTACTCCATCGGGAGCTCCTTGGCGATCGGCTCGATGAAGCCGCGCACGATCATGGCCATCGCCTCGTCCTGCTCCATGCCACGCGACATGAGGTAGAAGAGCTGGTCGTCGGAGACCTTCGACACGCTCGCCTCGTGCCCCATGGAGACGTCGTCCTCGCGGATGTCCACGTAGGGGTAGGTGTCGGAGCGGCTGATCTGGTCGACGAGCAGCGCGTCGCACAGCACGTTGGACTTCGACCCGTGCGCGCCCTCGTTGATCTGGATCAGCCCGCGGTACGACGTCCGGCCGCCTCCCCGCGCAACCGACTTGCTCAGGATCGAGCTCGAGGTGTTGGGCGCCGCGTGCACCATCTTGGCGCCGGCGTCCTGGTGCTGGCCCTCGCCGGCGAACGCCACCGACAGGGTCTCGCCCTTGGCGTGCTCGCCCATGAGGTAGATGGCGGGGTACTTCATCGTGACCTTCGAGCCGATGTTGCCGTCGACCCACTCCATGGTCGCGCCGGCCTCACAGGTGGCCCGCTTGGTCACCAGGTTGTAGACGTTGTTCGACCAGTTCTGGATGGTCGTGTAGCGGCAGCGTCCGCCCTTCTTGACGATGATCTCGACGACCGCCGAGTGCAGCGAGTCGGAGGAGTAGATCGGCGCGGTGCAGCCCTCGACGTAGTGCACGTAGGCGTCCTCGTCGACGATGATCAGGGTCCGCTCGAACTGGCCCATGTTCTCGGTGTTGATCCGGAAGTAGGCCTGCAGCGGGATGTCGACGTGCACGCCCTTCGGCACGTAGATGAACGAGCCACCCGACCACACCGAGGTGTTGAGCGCGGCGAACTTGTTGTCACCGACGGGGATGACGGTGCCGAAGTACTCCTTGAACAGCTCCGGCTGCTCGCGCAGCGCGGTGTCGGTGTCGAGGAAGAGCACGCCCTCCGCCTCGAGGTCCTCGCGGATCGAGTGGTAGACGACCTCGGACTCGTACTGGGCCGCGACACCGGAGACGAGGCGCTGCTTCTCCGCCTCGGGGATGCCGAGCTTGTCGTAGGTGTTCTTGATGTCCTCGGGAAGGTCGTCCCACGTCGCCGCCTGCTTCTCGCTGGAGCGGACGAAGTACTTGATGTTCTCGAAGTCGATCCCCGACAGGTCCGAGCCCCAGGTGGGCATCGGCTTGCGGTGGAAGAGCTTGAGGCCCTTCAGGCGCAGGTCGAGCATCCACTGCGGCTCGCTCTTCTTGGCCGAGATGTCGCGTACGACCGCTTCGCTCAGGCCGCGCTTGGCGGCCGCGCCTGCGACGTCGCTGTCGGCCCAGCCGAACTGGTAGCGACCCAGGCCCTCGAGCTCGGGGTTGCGCTCCTCGATGGAGGTCATGAGGTGACCTTCTCCTTCTCGGTGTTGGGGTTCTGCCTGTTCAGGGGGGCGGGAATGCAGGTGGTGCAGACACCGTCGCCGTGAGCGATGGTGGCCAGTCGCTGGACGTGGCGACCGAGGACCCGGCTGATCGCCTCGGTCTCGGCCTCGCACAGCTGCGGGAACTCGTGGGCGACGTGGGCGACCGGGCAGTGCTGCTGGCACAGCTGCTCGCCCGCCATGGGCAGCGCCTTGACGCTGGCCGCGTAGCCCTCGTCGGTGAGGACAATGGCCAGCACCTCGGCCGGGCTCAGCTCGGGCCGCGCCTTGGCGACGTCGCCGAACCGGTCCTCGATGAACGCGACCCGCCGCTGGGCGAACGCCCGGACAGCGTCCTCGCCGCCGGTCTCGGCGACGAATCGGAGCGCCTGGACCGCGAGCTCGTCGTACTGCTGGTCGAAACCGTCGCGGCCGTGCTCGGTGAGCGCGAACACCTTGGCCGGGCGGCCGCGGCCGCGGTGGGCCTGGCGACGCGGCTCACGCGCCTCGACCGAACCCTCTTCGACGAGCTGGTCGAGGTGACGGCGTACGGCGGCCGGCGTCAGGTCCAGTCGCTCGCCGAGAGCCGCCGCGGTCGAGGGCCCGTCCACGAGGATGGACCGGGCCACGCGATGCCGCGTCGACTGGTCGTCCTCGAATATCACAACACCAGTGTGCCGTTAATGCGGTGAGGGCTTCAAGGAAGGCAACCCTTACCTCGCGGCGCAAGCGCCCAAACCTAGACTGACCGCCGTGTCGGAGCCCGCGGTCGTCGTCGACGGGCTCATCATGCGGTACGGCGCCACCACCGCCGTCGACGGCCTCTCGCTCACGGTCGCCACGGGCTCGATCACCGCGGTTCTAGGCCCCAACGGGGCCGGCAAGACCACCACCCTCGAGACCTGCGAGGGCTACCGCGCACCGCAGTCGGGCACGGTCCGGGTGCTCGGCCTCGACCCGCGGCGCCAGGCTCGTGAGCTGCTCCCCCGGATCGGCGTGATGCTGCAGGACGGCGGCGCCTGGAGCGGGGTCCGCGCGCCGGAGATGTTGCGCCACATCGCGGCCCTGCACGCCCACCCGCAGGACCCGTCGCTGCTCGAGGAGCGACTTGGTCTCCTTGAGTGTGGCCGGACGCCGTACCGCCGGCTGTCGGGCGGCCAGAAGCAGCGGCTCGGGCTGGCGATGGCCCTGATCGGGCGGCCTGAGGTCGTCTTCGTCGACGAGCCGACCGCCGGGCTCGACCCGGCCGTGCGCCGCACAGTGTGGGAGCTGCTCGAGGAGCTGCGCACCGACGGGGTGACCGTGGTCCTGACCACGCACTACATGGACGAGGCGGAGCGGCTGGCCGACCAGATCCACATCATCGACCACGGCCGCCTGATCGCGTCCGGGACGCCGCTGGAGCTGACCCGGGGCGGCACCGTGTCGACGATCCGGCTGGTGGTGACCCGTCCGTTCCCGCCCGGGGCACCGGAGTCGCTCAAGGCCGCGCTCGGCCCCGAGACCGAGGTGGTGCTCCTCGACGAGCTGAGCCTGCTCGTCACCGGCCCGGCCGACGCCTCGACCCTGGCCAAGGTGTCGCGGTGGTGCGACGAGAACGACGTCCTGCCCGAGTCGCTGACGCTGGGGCAGCGCACGCTCGAGGACGTCTTCCTCGAGCTGACCGGCCGCGAGCTCGCGACATGACCACCTTCACCCCGCGACCCGGCGCCGCGCCGCTGCCGAGGATGGTGCTCGCCCAGGCCCGGATGGAGTCGCGGCTGATGCTCCGCAACGGCGAGCAGCTGCTGCTGGCCGTGGTCATCCCCGTGATCGTGCTGGTGGGCATGGTCCGCGGCGCCGGGCGGCTCGGACTCGACTACGACCGCCCCGTCGTCGACGTGGTCACTCCCGGCGTGCTGGCACTCGCGGTGCTGTCGACGTCGTTCGCCTCGCTGGCGATCGCGACCGCGTTCGAGCGGCGCTACGGCGTGCTCAAGCGGCTGGGCGCCTCCCCACTCCCCCGCTCCGGCCTGCTGGCCGGCAAGGTCGGCGCGCTGGTGCTGATCGAGGTGCTTCAGCTGCTCGTCCTCTCCCTCGTCGGTCAGCTGCTCGGCTGGGACCCGCACACCAGCGGCGCCGGCATCCTCGGGGTGGTGCTGGCGGTGCTGCTGGGCACCGCCGCTTTCGCATCGCTCGGGCTCCTGATGGCGGGCGCGCTGCGGGCGGAGGCCACGCTGGCCGGCGCCAACCTGGTCTACCTGCTGCTGCTGGCCGCGGGTGCGGTGATCCTGCCCGCCTCGGCGTACGGCTCCTTCGGCGACCTGGCGGCGTGGCTGCCGAGCGGTGCCCTGGGCGAGGCGATGCGCGAGGCGTGCCTCGACGGCACCGTCGCCTGGCGCGACCTGCTGGTGCTGCTCGGCTGGGCCGCGGTCGGTACCGCCGCGACGGCCCGGACGTTCTCGTGGGAGTGACCGACCGCTGGGTGCGACCCCTCGCCTGGGCCACGCTGGTGTCCAACGTCGTCCTGGTCGTCACCGGCGGCGCGGTCCGGCTGACCGGCTCCGGGCTCGGCTGTCCGACCTGGCCTCGCTGCACAGACGAGTCGTTCCGGCCGCACGGCGCCCTCGACCTGCACGAGGCGATCGAGTTCGGCAACCGGAGCCTCACGTTCGTCCTGGTCGCGATCGCGATCGCGACGTTCGTGGTGATGTGGCGGACCGGTCGGCGGGACCTGCGAGCGATGGCGCTCGTCGTGGCGCTCGGGATCCCGGCCCAGGCGGTGATCGGCGGGATCACGGTGCTGACCGACCTGAACCCGTGGGTCGTGTCGTTCCACCTGCTCTGCTCGCTGGCGATCATCGGCGTCGCCGTACGCCTCCTCCTCAGCGTCGACGCCCCGCTGCCGCCACCACGGCGCGGCCCGGCGACGGCCCTGGCCTGGACGACGTTCGCTGCCGCCTGGGTGGTCATGTACGTCGGCACGGTGGTCACCGGCTCGGGGCCCCACGCTGGCGACGTCGACACCGAGCGCAACGGGATCGACCCGCTGCAGGTGAGCCAGCTCCACGCGGACCTGGTGTTCCTCTTCGTCGGGCTCACCGTGGGCCTGCTCTTCACCCTGCTGGCCACCGGCGCCGATCCTGCCTCCCGCCGCGCGATCGTCGTGCTGCTGGGCGTCGAGCTGGCCCAGGGCTCGATCGGCTTCGTCCAGTACTTCACCGACCTGCCCGTCCTGCTGGTCGGCTTCCACATGCTCGGTGCGGCCCTGGTCTCGGCCTGCGTCACGTGGGTGCTGGTGCGCGTCAGGCACCCCGCCGCAGCGCCCTGACCCGTCGGGTCATCGACCCCGTCACGTAGCCGTACGTGGTGAACAGCAACGACACCACCACCCCGGCCATCCCCGCCCACCCGGCAGCGTCTCCCCGCAGCCCGCGGCCGAGCTCGCGCACCATCGCGCCCGGCAGCACGCGCCAGACGTAGGCACGCTCCACCGACGTGGCGTCCCTATGACCGGCCAACGCAGCCACCGTGGCCTTCGAGAGACCCTCGGCGCGAGCCCGCCGCCGCAGGTAGGACCACGTGATGCGCTCCGGGCCGACGCGGTGGTGGACCACGGCCGCCGGCTCGAAGACGACGAGGCTGTCGGGTCGGGCCTGCACCACCCGGATCGCGAACTCGGTGTCGTCACAGCCCAGCGGGAGCGACCCGGTCCGGCTGACGCCGTCGTGGAAGCCGCCCACCTCGTCCACCAGGTCGCGGCGCAGGGCCATGGAGGCGCCGATGGGGTTGCGGACCACGCTTCGGTGGGTCGGTACGCCGCGGTGGGTGCAGCCCACGAGCCAGTCCAGCTCGGGCACCACGTGGTCTGGGCGGTCCTGCGGCCACACCGGCTCGGCTCTGCCGCCGACGATCTGCACCCGAGGGTCCTCGAACGGCGCCAGCATCAGCTCGAGCCATCTCGGCTCGGGCCGCGCGTCGTCGTCGAGGAAGACGACCACCTCACCGTCGGCGATCGCGATCCCGGTGTTTCGCGCGCCCGACACCCCGCCCGACTCCGTGTTCTCCACGACCTCGATGTCTGGCCGTGCGGCTCTCAGCCTGGCCATCAGGTCCGGATTGCGGTCGACGACCACGAGCACTCGCGCCGGGGCCACGGTCTGGGTCTCGAGTGCGGAGATGCCGGCCAGGAGGTCGTCCCAGCGGTCCGACGAGTGGGTGCACACGATCACGGTGGCGGACTGCTCACCGGATGGTTCGCTGCGTTCGGTCATGTGGGGCCTGACGGTACCCATACCCTGAGGGCGTGGCCCTCGACCGGATCTACGTTGCTGGCTGCGGCGGCATGCTGGGCCAGGCCGTGCACGCCGCCTGCACCTCGGTGGCCGAGGTTGCCGCCAGCGATCTCGCCCCGCGGGCGGCCTGGCTGGAGCAGCTCGACGTGGCGGACTTCGACCGCTTCTGGGCAGCCGTCGACGCCTTTCGCCCAGACCTGGTGGTCAACCTCGCCGCTCTGACCGACCTCGAGCTCTGCGAGCGCCGGCCCGACCTGGCCCGGGCGGCCAACACCGACGGCACCGCCAACGGCGCGACGATCGCGGCCCGGCTCGGCAGTGCCGTACGTGTGCATCTCGACCGCGGGGATCTTCGACGGCCGCCAGGACGTGTACTCCGACGATGATCCCGCTCATCCCCTGACCGTCTACGGGGCGACCAAGCTGGCGGGCGAGGAAGCGGCCCGCGCGACCCTGTCGGAGCACTTCATCCTCCGCGCAGGCTGGATGATGGGCGGGGGCCCTGCGCTCGACAAGAAGTTCGTCAACCTGCTCTACCGGCAGCTGGCGGCAGGGGCCCGCACGCTGCACGCGGTGTCGGACAAGCTGGGCAGCCCGACGTACACGCACGACTTCGCCCGCGGCCTCCTGCAGGTGGTCGCGAGCGGCCAGTACGGCACCTACAACATGGTCGGCGAGGGTCCGGCCAGCCGCTTCGACGTCGCCGTCGAGCTGGTGCGGCTGCTCGGCCTGGCCGACGTCGTCGAGGTGGTGCCGACGTCCTCCGAGTTCTTCGCCGACGACTACTTCGCCGACCGACCGCGCTCGGAACAGCTCAGCAACGACCGGCTCCGTGCTCGCGGTCTCGGTCCGATGCGGCCCTGGCGCGAGGCCCTCGCCCACTACGCCGAGGAGTTCGCCGCCGACCTGTCCACCAAGGACCCGTACAGGTCCTCGAGGTCGGCCGCGACCCGACTCTGCAGGTAGCGCCGCACCTCGATCGACGCCTGCGCCGCCAGTCGGAGCCCGAGTGCCTCGTCGTGAGCCAGCCCGTCCAGCGCGGCGGCGGTGGCGGCCACGTCGCCCGGGGGTACGACGAGCGCCGACTCACCGTCCCGGACCATGTCCGCGATGCCGCCCATGTGTGTGGTGACCAGCGGCGCGCGGAGCGCCATCGCCTCGAGCACCGTGGTCGGGCACGGGTCCGGCCACTTGCTCGGCAGCACGGCGGCACGGGCGTGGCGGAACCCCGAGACCACCCGCTCGTGCGCCCACTTCTGCTCGGCCCGCGCCCCCGCGGGCAGCGTGGCCAGGTCCATCTCGTCGCGGCCGACCATGAGCAGTGCGGGGCGGGTGGCCGGGTCGAGGCGGTCGTAGGCGGCCAGCAGGGTGGTCACCCCCTTCTGGTCGCTGAGGTCGCCGGCGAAGAAGAAGTAGTCGCCGCCGGGCAGCCCGGGATCACGCGGTACGTCGCCGGCCGACAGCAGGGCATCGGGGACGAAGTTCGGCACCACCTGCCAACGGACTCCCTGCTCGTCGAGCTGGCTGGCGTGGCCGACGAAGGTGCTGACCGGCGTGAACACGTCGACGACGCGGTTCCGCAGCGGTCTGCCGCTGCGCACCATCGACTGGATCACCGGACCCCGGGCGGCGCCGTACCAGTCCGACGTGCAGGTGAAGCACTTCCGGAGGCCCGGGCCCGAGCAGGGCTCCCCCTCGAACATGAGCCGCTTGGTCGGACACACGTGGCTGTAGTCGTGCAACGAGTAGACCAGCGGGAGCTGACGGGCCGCGGTCAGCGGCAGATAGGAGTTGATCAGCCAGTTGTGCGCGTGCACGACGTCCGGGACCACCGAGGCGACCAGCCGGGAGAGCGCCCGAGCGACCACCGGGTCCGGGACGGGCAGCGCCAGCGGGCGGTCCGCGGTCGGGTAGAGCGCCGGCACCTTCACGCCGACGTTCGGCAGCACGTGCACTGTCACGCCCGGGTCGCGCTGCGGGGGCTGGCCGACGTCGAGGCAGGCGACGTGTACGTCGTGGCCGCGGCCGGCCAGCTCGACCGCCAGGTTGCGGACGTGCCGCTCCTCGCCTCCGACCACCGGCGGGTAGAACTGCGCCAGGTGGAGGATCCTCATCACCCGACGCCGCTCCCCGGTAGCCGGCGACGGGAGGTGCGCCCCATCAGGTAGCCCCAGCCGGTGACCGACAGGGCCAGCACGATCCCGGCCGCCCCCCGCCACCCGGAGACCCGGCCGCGCAGACCGCGTCCGAGCTCCCGGCGTACGGCCGAAGGGAGAGTCTGCGACACGTACCTGCGCTCCACCGAGGTGGCGTCGCTGTTGCCGATCAGCTGTCCGATCAACGCCTTGGACAGCCCCTCGGCATAGGAACGCGACCGCAGGTAGCGCCAGGTGGTGCGCGCCTCGGTGACCCGGTGGTGCACGAGGGCGCTCGGCTCGAACACGACTCGCGCGCCGGGGATCGTCTGGGTCAGCCGGATGCAGAGCTCGGTCTCGTCGCACCCGAGCGGTACCCGGCCGATCCGGCCGATCCGCTCGTCGAAGGTGCCCACGACATCGAAAACGGAGCGTCGCATCGACATGTTGCAGCCGGTCACGTTGCGCACGTCCGCCTGCTCGACCGGCATCCCCTGGTAGGTGCAGCCCACCACCCAGTCGAGCTCGGCGACCAGGTGGTCGGGGCGGCGGTCCGGCCACGCCGGGACTGCCTTGCCACCGACAGCCATCACCGACGGGTCGGCGTACGGCGCGAGCAGCCGCTCCACCCAGTCGGGCTCGGGCCGCGCGTCGTCGTCGAGGAACGCGACAACGGCCCCCTTGGCCTCGGCGATCCCGGAGTTGCGGGCACCCGAGATGCCCTTGCCGCGGCTGTTGGCCACCACCCGGACGTGGGGGAAGGCATCCTGTGCCCGCGACAGGAGGTCGGGGTTGCCGTCGATCACCAGCAGGATCTCCAGGGGCGGCACTGACTGGACCGCGAGCGCCTCGACGCCGGCAACGATGTCGGCCCACCGGTCCAGGGTGTAGGCGCAGACGACGACGCTGACCTCAAGCGACGAGTCGCGGCTCACCGGTGGAGTCCTGGGGACCGGGCCCACCCGTCGGGTCCCTCACCGGACGGGCCGCGTTCCGAAACCGCTGGCACGGGCAGAGCGCGCAGTCGGTCCCGCTGCGGTAGTGCTCGTGCGCCCGCCGCACGTGGCCGCACCGGCACGGCTTGGGGTCGCTGGCGCGCCGGAAGTGAAGCAGCGAGAGCACGGGTGGCAGCTGCACCGGTGGCCTCCTCACCTGCTGTCCTGCCGAGACACTCCGTTCCATACTGGCACCGCCGTCTGGCCTGCGCGGGCGTTTTCGCTGGATCGGTCATCCCCCTCGACACGGCGGTCACCCACGGACCTCCGCGACCCGTCGACTCCACTCCTGGAGCGCGGCGTAGGTCAGGTTGGGCCGGTCCTGCCGGTCCAGCAGGGTCCACTCCTGCGGGTCCCACGGCGTCGGGTGCAGCGCGTACCACGAGAAGACGGGCACGAAGGTCTTGCAGGTCGTCTGCTCGAACGCCCGGGTCAGGTAGGTCGCCCGGATCGGGTCGGGGACGGCGTCCCGCTCCTTGGCTGCGCGGACGCTGTAGCCGAACTGGGTGATGTAGATGGGCAGGTCGTCGCCCCGGTCGACGACGACGTGGTGCAGGCCCGCGAACCCGGTGAAGTTCTCGTCGATGAGCCCGTAGGGGTCGCGTTGGTAGCGCTTGGCCGGGTCGACGACGTCAGGGGCCGCGGCGCCGCTGAAGGGATGGGCCCCGACCATGTCGAACGGGCTGGCCTTCAGGTCCAGGTCCTTGCGGGCGTCGTACATGTGGGAGAGGAAGCCGACGTCGTTGCCGTTCAGTCCACCGCTGATGACCAGCGTGCCGGGCGAGACGGTGTGCACGGCTTCGTAGCTCAACGCCATGAGCCGGGTGAACTCGACCGGGTCCGGGCCGGTCGGCCACCACTTGGGGTCGTTGGGCTCGTTCCAGACCTCGAAGTAGTCGACCTTGCCGCCAACATGCTGCATCACCGTCCGGACGAAGTCTGCCCACGCGTCCAGCTCGGCCGCCGATCGAGGCGCCTGCCGCGTGTACTGCGGGTCGTCGAGGGCCCAGTCCGGCATGCCGACGAGCTGGATCTTGACCTGCAAGCCCGCCGACCGCGCCGCCCCGATGGTGCGGTCCAGCGCCTCCCAGTGGACGGGTCCGCCCTCGGCGGGCTGCATGGTCCGGAACGAGACGGTCGTGGAGATGACTTCGGCGCCGGCCTGCTTGGCCAGCCGGACCAGCTCGCGCACGTCGTCGTAGCTGTGGAGGGGGATGTCCGCGTCTCCGGTGGCCGACTGCACGTTGAGGTCGATCTTCGGTCCCGGGCGGGTGGCGCTCGGCTGGCAGGTGTCCACCACCTCACCGATCGGGGGCAGCCCGGACGCGTCCTCGGTCACGTCCTTGGGGGTGTCGTTGCGCGTGGCGGACCACACGCCGACTCCGACGATCGCGATCACCAGCACGGTGGCGCCGATGACGTGCGGCGCGACCCGGCCCGACTCCCGGCGCGCGGCGTGGGTGCCTCGACGCGTGGGCAGCGGCGACTGCCAGTGCAGGCCGCCGAAGGCCTGGCGCAGCCAGGGGATGCCCAGCACCATCTCGACTCCCATCGCCACCAACCACCCCACACACAGCCCACGAGCCCCGCCGATGATCGCACCCGTCGTGGCCCCGGCGACCTCCAACACCAGTGCTGCGCCCGCCAGGCGAGTCGCCAGCGCGAACCGCCGTTGGGACCGCCAGAGCACGACGAGGTGGTCCTTGAACACCATCCACAGCCCCGCTGGTACCAACAACGCCAGGATCGCCCAGGAGTGACGCGAGTAGTCGCCACCGAAGATCAGCAGCAGCGGCTCCCCCAGCACCCACGCGCCGACGCACAGCAGGCCGCTGAGCGTGAGCGCGGCCGGGATGGTGCGCTGCATGCTGGTGCGGAACTCCTCGGTGGAGACGTTGGCGCCGTGCGCGAACAGCGCGGTGGCGAGCAGGTACGGCGGCAGGAAGACAAAGCTCGCGATCAGCCAGGCGATCGCGAACTCGGCGTTGTCCACCGAGGCGAGGGTGAGCCCCGCGACCACGGGCACCATCTGCGACGCGGAGGCCAACGACAGGCTGAGCGCGTGGTTGCGCAGAGCCAGTCCGCTCATCCCACGCACACCGGTGAGCAACGGCGGGCGGGTCCGGTCACCACGGGGCAGCCGGAGCCGCCACCACGCAAACGGGATGGAGACGACCAGGGGCAGGACCCAGCACAGCTGGATCACGTGGGCGTCGGTGAACCCGAAGGCGAGCAGACCGGCGGTGACCGGGAACCGCAGGCTCGACGCGACCAGGTTGCGCGCGACCTGTACCCCGGACCGCTTGAGCGCGAGACAGGCGTCGTCGATGACCAGTGCCCAGCAGGCGCCAGCGATGCCGACCACGAACGTCACCGCGCCGACCGGGCTCGCGAGGGCGTCGTCGAGACTGCCGGGCAGGAGCGGGTGCGCCGCCACCAGCACACTCCCCGCCACGAGGGACGAGAGCGCCACCACCAACAGGGACCGGAGGACGAGGGTCCGCTGGCGGGCGGGCGCGTGCAGAGGCAGCTCGGAGATGAGCATGGTGCTGAAGCCGAGCACGGTGACGATGCCGAGCAGCGTCTGGGCACTGATCGCCGCTGCGGCGACGCCGATCTCGTGCGCATCGACCAGCCGCGCGACCAGGATCCAGAAGACCAGCCCGAGCAGCGCTGCGAGCACCTGGGCGAGGAGCAGGGAGCGGAACGGCGACCAGATGCCGTGGTCGAGGCCCGGTCCGCCGCGCAGGGCCGGGGCGCCGCCCTTCAGCGCCCTCATGCGCTGCCACCGACCTCGGGGGGCGGCAGCACCGCGTGGTCGAGCAACCCGTGCCAGGCCGACCACACCGCGAGGCCGATCGTGAAGGCGACGATGGCCGCGATCGGGATGCCCCACACCCAGCTGCCCCGCTGGCCACGACCGATTGCCTCGGGACGCCGGCTGAGCTGGATCAACGCGTAGAGCACCACGGACGCCACGATCGTGCCACCGATCGGGTTGAAGTCGGCCAGCACCCCGACGGCCCCGGCCACCATGGCAGCCGGCAGCGTGACCGCCGGACGCCAGACGTCGCGCGCCCGGAACCGGCGCGGGTCGAGGAGGCGACCGCGCAGGGCAAGTCCGATCAGCAGCAGGACCCCCGTGGCGGCCACCTGCCACGGCGTCCAGCCCCCCGGCAGCCCTGGCGGGTCGCGGTCGTCGAAGGTCTGCGGGGCATGGCGCAGCGGCCGCACGTCGTACACCCTGACCGGCCCGTCGAGGACGAGGTCGAAGCCCGGCTGGTTCTCGAACTTCGCGACCTGGTCCCTCTTGACCGTCTGCGCGTCGGGGCCGTAGCCGGTGCCACCCTCGAAGAACGCGCCCGAGCGCGCGGTCTGCCCGATCTGACGAGTGTCCACGACGATGAAGTCGACGTCGTTGTGCAGGATCAGCCTCAGCACCTGCTCGTCCACGGAGTGCGCGATGAACAGCGGCGTCATGCTGTCGTATCCGGCCGGCTGGGTGATCGTCGTGACCGGCCCGAAGTTCGGCAGGACCCGGCTGAACACCGTGTCCGCAGCCACCCGGGAGTCCTCGGGCAGGTAGGTGCCCGCCCACTGCGCGACCGCGACGGTCTCGGCGTCGACCGACCGCTGCTCGGCGCCCGCGAGATAGGGACCGGGGACTCGCTGCCAGTCCGGCCCGCTGCCGATCAGGGTGCCCCCGAGGATGAGCATGACCAGCCCCGGGACGATCAGCACGCCGAAGGTCTGGATCCTCGGAGCCAGCCAGGCGGCCACGACCAGGGCCATCGCCATCGTCACGAACGTCGATGCCCGGTCGGCCACCTCGGCGGCGGAGGGCGCGAACCGCGACAGCTGCAGGCACGGATAGACCACCGCGATGACGAGCGGCACGTACCGGGCCCGGGTCGGGCCGAGGCTGCCGTGTCGCCACGCGCGCCATGCCGCCGGCACCAGCATGGCGACCCAGAGCAGGATCGACCCGGCCATGACCATGATCTCCCAGGTCGGCGGCTTGGTCCCGTCGCCGGCGGCGCCGATCTCGCGTCCGCCGCCGCCGTCAAGGGCGGTGAGGAGCTCGCTGCTGGCGACATCGAAGATCGGGCCGAGGTAGGAGATGAGGAGCGGCGCGATGACCGCTGTCCAGGCCAGGACGACGACCGTGGCGAGCTCGGCGGTGATCACGGTGAGCCTGGTCCGCCGCTGCTCGCCGCCGCGCCAGAAGAAGAACGCGAGCACCCAGAGGACGACGAGCATCAGCCAGCTGGTGAGGTGGTGGGTGATGGCAAGCCCGGCCAGGCAGACCTGGGCCGCGATCAGCTCCTTCCAGGGCCGCTCCTGGTCGGAGTCGAAGGCCCGGATCAGCAGGTAGAGCGCGGCCATCAACATGGCGATGGCGACGGTCTGGTAGCTGAACTGGGAGTTGAAGAAGTAGAACTGCGCGCTGCCCGCATACAGCAGCACGGTCGCCGCGCCGACCTGGGTCGAGCGGCCGATCCGGCTCGCGAGCAGGAACAGCGCGAGGATGAACGTCGACCGCGCGGTCAGGACCACGAGCACCTGGCAGGCCATCAGCGGCAGGCCGGTCAGCCAGTGCACGCCTGCGGTGGCGAACTCCAGCCCCGGGTAGTGCGGCGAGACCGGCAGCATCGTGTTCGGGTAGAAGAACCGGTGCTGGTCGACCATGTCGACCAGCGTGGTGACGTGCAGGTTCTCGTCGAACCTGGTGGCCAGCACCGGATCGGTGAGGAACCACGAGGCATACATGATCAGGCCGAAGGCGAGCGCGGCGCCGAGCCGCTGGTGCCCGGTCCGGCTCGGGGCCAGGAGCAACCACGCGAACGGCACCACGATGGCGACGAAGCCCATGTACCAGAGCCCGATGGCGGCGCCCTCGTCCCCGCGCCAGCCCATGGCGTAGCCGGCGACCTGGATCAGCAGCCCCAGGCATGAGAGCAGGATGGCCACTGCCTCGAGCCGACGCGGACTGGAGGGCCTGCTCTCGGATACGGCAGTACGCGCGTCGACTGCGGTAGCCATGCCGTCTCCTGGACAGGGGTCAGCGAGTGCGGGTGACCTGCCTCGGTCCGCCCCGGCTCGCCATGATCGAGTCATAAGTATCGACCACACCAGCAACACACGTCTCCCATGTGGGCAAAAGGGAGGGGTCCGGGAGCAGCGGGTCCGACAGCTGGCGCTCGATCGCCCGCGCCGTCTCCTCGGGCTTCGCGTGCTGGTCGACGCCCACCACCCAGCCGAGGTCGGCGAGCTCGGTCAGGCCGGAGGTCCGGCTGACCACGGCCGGTCGCCCCGCGGTCAGGGCCTCCATGACCGCCACCGGGTGGGCCTCGTAGTCGCTCAGCAACGTCACGACGCCCGCTCGCGCGATGCACTCCCCCATCTGCGCACGGTCCGTCGGCGGGATGAGCCGGATCGTCACCTTGTCGGCGACGCCGAGCTCCTCGGCGAGCGCGCGGAGCTCGGGCTCGTAGGGCCCGGCACCCAGGATCTCGACCCGGGCCTCGGGACGCGTCTTCAGCAGGTACGGCAGCGCCTCGATCGCCTTGTGGTGTCCCTTGTACCGCTCGATCCGGCCGACGCTCACGACCAGGCCGGGCTCGGGCGTGACCGCGGCGCGCACCGGCGGCAAGGCACCGCCGTTCCGGATCACCGTGATGTCGCCCTCCGGCAGCCCCATGACCTCCTCGAACCGCCGCGCCTCGAAGTGCGAGACACCCACCAGTGAGCGGGCCCGTCGCAGAAGGGGCGAGAGCGCCCTGAACTGGGTTCGCCGGGCCTTCTCTCGAAAGGCACTGCTGTTGCCCCCCGTGTGGAAGGTCAGCAGGAACGGCCTTCGCCGCAGGATCGCGGCGATCATCGCCAGCGGGGGGACCAGGGTGTGGACGCCCTGCACGTGCACGAGGTCGTAGTTGGCGCGGAGCGCTGCCCAGAACAGCCCTGGACTCAGGTACCAGTCCCGGCCGGCCGGAAACGCGCGGAACCGACGGATCACGTAGCCGTCGACCCGCTCGGTCCGCGGCAGCCTCCCGGTCACGTCGGTCGTGAGGATCTCGAGGTCGTAGCCGCGCTCGGCGAGCCGGCCGGCCACCTCGGCCACGTGGGACTCGATGCCGCCGATCTCCGGCTGGCACCGGGCCGCGATCATCCCAACACGCACCACCTGGAAAGTCTCGCAGAGCCTTCTACGCCGGGTCGGGACTTTCGAGCAGGGCCACGTCGAGGGCGCGGTTGCGCCGGACCCGGGCCCGCTCGGTGCGCAGGGTCCGCAGCACTCGCAGGCCGTCGCTGACGACGCGCAGGTTGGACTCGCCGTAGAGGCGTGCCTTCTCGACGCTCGGGACCTCAGTGATGGTCAGCCCGGCACTGGCGAAGCGGCAGTTGATCACGGTCTCGATCTCGAAGCCGTCACCCCACAGCATCGGGGAGCCGGACGGCGTCACGAGCTCAGGGTCGGGCAGGTCGAGGAGCGGGATCAGGTCGGCCCAGAACGCGTTGTAGCCGTAGCAGAGGTCGGTGAACCGGGTCTGGAACGCCAGGTTCATCACGGTGTGCAGGAACTGGTTGCCGAGCCGGCGTACGCCGGTGATGTCGGCGCTGCCCCCACCGGGCCGGAACCTGGAGCCCTTCGCGAAGTCGGCCCCCTCGACCAGCGCCTCGACGAAGACAGGGATCTCGTCCGCGTCGGCCGAGCCGTCTGCGTCGAACATCACGATCACGTCGCCGGTCACCCTCGCAAACCCGGCCGCGAGGGCGTTGCCCTTGCCGCGGCGCGTCTGGGTGACCGTGATGACTCCAGGGAGCAACTCGCGGGCCGTCTCGACGGTGTCGTCGACCGACCCGCCGTCGACCAGGACCACCTCGTGGACGTCGGGAAGCGTCGGCAGCACCACGCGCAGGTTCTGGGCCTCGTTGAGCGCCGGCACGACCAGGCTGATCCGCGGCTGGCGGGACCGCTGGCGCGGGCGAGCGGGCTCAGCGTCTGACCCGGTGCTGCGCAGGTCGGGCGCGGCATCGGTGCCGATCGTCTCCCATGGCCTGCTGGCCATGCATGCCCCCCCGTCCACAGGGGCGCTGCAGCCGCCGAGCCAATCGGCCAGACCCCCCAGTCAGTAACTACCTAACCGAGATTTACCCGTTTGCGTTACACAAGATGCGCCCCGGGGTGTTCAGAGCTTGAGCAGCGGGTCGAGCGCGACCGAGACGAACAGCAGGGAGAGGTAGAGGTTCGAGGCGTGGAAGAGCCGCATCGGCTGGATCACGCTGAGGTCCTCGGTGCCCCGCGTCCGAGCCCACATCCGGTGGGCCTCCACCAAGAACCCGGCGCCCAGGACAGCCGCGGCGACCGGGTAGACGGGGCCGGTGCCGGCCACCGGCCAGAGCGCGAGCGAGACAGCGACCATCACCCAGCTGTAGACCACGACCTGGCGGCCGACCTCGCGGGCCGGCGCCACGACCGGCAGCATCGGCACGTCGACGTTCGCGTAGTCCTCGCGATAACGAAGGGCCAGCGCCCAGGTGTGAGGTGGCGTCCAGAAGAACACCACGGCGAACAGCACGATCGGCACCCACGACACCTCACCGGTCACCGCGGTCCAGCCGATCAGGGCAGGGAAGCAGCCGGCCAGCCCACCCCAGACGATGTTCTGGGTGGTCCGCCGCTTGAGGAGCATGGTGTAGCCGAAGACGTAGAACGCGTTGGCAGTCAGCGCCAGCACGGCCGAGAGCGGGTTGACCCAGAGGGCCAGCACCACGGTCGAGAGCACCGCAAGCACCACACCGAAGACAAGCGCGGCCCGGGGCGACGCCAGGTGGCGCGGCAGCGCGCGCCGGCGAGTACGCCGCATCTGCTCGTCGATGTCGCGGTCGTAGACGCAGTTGAACACCGAGGCCGACCCGGCCGAGAACGTGCCGCCGACGACGGTGGCCGCGACCAGGCCCAGCGGCGGGACGCCGCGAGCGGCGAAGAACATGACCGGGACCGTGGTGAGCAGCAGCAGCTCGATGACGCGCGGCTTCGTCAGTCCGACGTAGGCCACGAGCACGTCTCGGAGCGTGGCCCGCTCGTCCCGGGCCGGCACGCTGTCGGGGCGCGTCGTGCGCGGGACCGACTGGCCGACGTAGGTCACGAAGCCTCGCGGGTGAGTGTGTTCAACGGATTGGGCACTGAGCGGGTGTGAGTCTAACTGTGCGCGTGAGTAGTCTCGGTCGCGCCGTCTGCTTGGCCAGCAGCCCATCGAGAGGAGCGCAGTGAGCACCACACCGGACCTGGACTGGAACGAGCTCGACGACAAGGCGGTGGACACGGTCCGGGTGCTCGCCATGGACGCCGTACAGAAGGTCGGCAACGGCCATCCCGGCACCGCGATGAGCCTGGCGCCGGCGGCGTACCTCCTCTTCCAGAAGGTGATGCGACACAACCCCGCCGACCCGCATTGGCCCGGTCGCGACCGGTTCGTGCTGTCCGCCGGCCACTCCTCGCTGACGCTCTACCTCCAGCTGTTCCTCGGGGGCTGGGGACTCGAGCTCGAAGACATCAAGTCGCTGCGCACCTGGGGCAGCAAGACACCCGGTCACCCGGAGTACGGACACACCGCCGGCGTCGAGACCACGACCGGACCGCTCGGCCAGGGCATCGGCAACGCCGTCGGCATGGCGATGGCTGCCCGTCGCGAGCGCGGGCTGCTCGACCCGAACGCCGGAGAGGGTGCCTCGCCGTTCGACCATCGCATCTTCGCGATCTGCAGCGACGGCGACATCGAGGAGGGCGTCTCCGCGGAGGTCTCCGCGATCGCGGGTGTCCAGCGGCTCGGGAACCTGACTGTGATCTACGACGCCAACCGGATCTCGATCGAGGACAACACCGACATCGCGCTGGCCGAGGACGTCGGGGCCCGCTACGAGGCGTACGGCTGGCACGTGCAGACGGTCGACTGGACGCACGACGAGACGACGTACGCCGAGGACGTTCCCGCACTGCACGAGGCGATCCGGAAGGCTGACGCGGTCACCGACCGGCCCAGCTTCATCGTGCTGCGCACGATCATCGCGTGGCCGGCACCCGACGCTCAGAACACCGGAAAGGCGCACGGCTCGGCACTGGGCGAGGAGGAGGTGGCAGCCACCAAGAAGGTGCTCGGCTTCGACCCTGGCCAGGCCTTCGAGATCCCGCCCGGCGTGCTCGAGCACACCCGCGAGCTGGTGGGCCGAGGCAAGCAGGCCCAGGAGGCGTGGGACGCGGAGTTCAAGCACTGGACGACCAAGCCGTCTGCCGACGTCGACCTCTACAACCGGCTGCAGACCCGGGCCCTGCCGGCCGGCTGGGCCGACGACCTGCCGACCTTCGACGCCGATCCCAAGGGTGTGGCCACGCGCAAGGCGTCCGGGGCGGCCATCAACGCCATCGCCGAGACGGTCCCGGAGTTCTGGGGTGGCTCAGCCGACCTTGCCGAGTCCAACAACACCACCATCGAGGGCGCGCCGTCGTTCTTGCCCAGCGACCGGGGCACCAAGATGTGGCAGGCCGATCCCCTTGCCGGCCGGGTGCTGCACTTCGGCATCCGCGAGCACGGGATGGGCGCGATCCTCAACGGCATCGCCGTCCACGGCGGCACCCGCGTCTTCGGCGGCACGTTCCTCACGTTCTCCGACTACATGAGGCCCTCTGTCCGGCTGGCCGCGATCATGGGGCTGCCGGTCACCTACGTGTGGACCCACGACTCGATCGGCCTGGGCGAGGACGGCCCGACCCACCAGCCGATCGAGCACTTCGCTGCGCTGCGTGCCATCCCCGGTCTGGACTTCGTCCGGCCCGCAGACGCCAACGAGGTCACCGCCTGCTGGAAGGCGATCCTCGAGCACACGGACCGACCGGCCGGCCTGGCCCTGAGTCGGCAGAACGTGCCGGTCTTCCCGCGCGGCGAGGACGGGTTCAGTGACACGTCGAACGTGCACCGCGGCGGCTACGTGCTTCTGGACACCGGCGACACCCCCGACGTCGTGCTCATCGGCACCGGCTCCGAGGTGCAGCTGGCCGTCGAGGCGCGCGCCATCCTGGCCGACGAGGGGGTGGCCGCCCGGGTGGTCTCGATGCCGTGCCGCGAGTGGTTCGACGCGCAGGAGGCGTCGTACCGCGAGGCGGTCATCCCACCCACGGTCAAGGCCCGGGTCTCGGTGGAGGCCGGCGTGGCCCAGGGTTGGCGCGAGGTCGTGGGCGACCACGGCCGGATCGTCTCGATCGAGCACTACGGCGCCTCCGCGGACTACCAGCGGATCTACACCGAGTTCGGGGTCACCGCGACCGCGGTGGCCGACGCCGCGCGGGACAGCATCCACGTGGCCACCAGCTGACCCCACCACCGCAGGAGGAACCATGACCGACCGTCTCCAGACGCTCTCCGACGCGGGCGTCTCCATCTGGCTCGACGACCTCTCGCGGGAGCGGATCGAGTCCGGCAGCCTCGCCGACCTGATCAAGGACAAGCACGTCGTCGGCGTGACCACGAACCCGACGATCTTCGCCGGAGCCATCTCCGACGGCGAGCGGTACGACGAGCAGGTGCGCAAGCTCGTCGCGGAGGGTGCCGACACCACCCGGGTGATCTTCGAGCTCACCACCGAGGACGTCCGCAACGGCTGCGAGATCATGTCGCCGGTCTACGAGTCGACCAAGGCCGACGGACGGGTGTCGATCGAGGTCGAACCCGACCTCGCCAACGACACCGACAAGACCATCGCGTCCGCCCAAAAGCTGTGGCACGCCGTGGACCGGCCCAACGCCTACATCAAGATCCCCGCCACCGAGGAAGGGCTGGCGGCGATCACCGCGACCATCGCGTCGGCGATCAACGTCAACGTGACCCTGATATTCAGCGTGGAGCGCTACCGCGGCGTCATGGACGCCTACCTGAGCGGGCTCGAGCAGGCCCGCGACGCGGGACACGACCTCGGCACCATCTTCTCGGTCGCCTCGTTCTTCGTCTCCCGGGTCGACACCGAGATCGACAAGCGGCTCGACAAGATCGGCTCGGACGAGGCGAAGGCCCTGCGCGGCAAGGCGGCGGTCGCCAACGCGGTGCTGGCGTACGCGGCGTACGAAGAAGTCCTCGCCAGTGACCGCTGGAAGGCGCTGGCGGGCGCCGGCGCCAACCCGCAGCGGCCGCTGTGGGCCTCGACGGGAGTGAAGAACCCCGACTACCCCGACACGCTCTACGTCACAGACCTCGTGGTCGCCGACACCGTGAACACGATGCCGGAGAAGACGCTCGATGCGTTCGCCGACCACGGCGAGGTCAAGGGCGACGTCGTCACCGGCAGGTCAGCCGAGGCTCAGGAGCTGTTCGACCAGCTCGACTCCGTCGGGATCGACCTGCCTGACGTCTTCCGCGTGCTGGAGGAGGAAGGCGTGGACAAGTTCAAGAAGTCGTGGCAGGAGCTGGTCGAGACGGTGGAGAAGCAGATGGAGCAGGCCGGCAAGTGACGGCCTGGAACACGGTCCGCGGCTCGTCGTACGAGCTCTTCTTCGGGTATCCGGACGAGCAGGCGTTCTCCTCCGCCGTCGAGGAGCTGGTCGCCGACGGGGCGGCCAGCGGGATCGCCCGCCAGGACGCCAGCCTGTGGGGCCCAGAGGCGGAGTCCGAGGCGGCCAAGCGGCTGTCGTGGGTCGGATTCTCCGAGGCCTCCCGGGACCTGGTCAGCGACATCGCTGCGTTGGAGGTCGAGGCCCGCGAGCGCGGGCTGAGCCGGGTCGTGCTGTGCGGGATGGGCGGCTCCTCGTTGGCGCCGGAGGTGATCTGTGCCGCCGCCGGGGTCGAGCTGGTCGTCGTGGACTCCTCCGACCCGGACTTCGTGCGCACGGCGCTCGAGGA
The DNA here is from genome assembly GCA_963817125.1 of uncultured Actinomycetota bacterium. Taxonomy (GTDB): domain Bacteria; phylum Actinomycetota; class Actinomycetes; order Propionibacteriales; family Nocardioidaceae; genus Nocardioides. The sequence goes on along the minus strand of CAWFNB010000011.1, from coordinate 67,849 downwards.
CCGGTTGTCCGAGACCATCGTGGTGGTGTCCAGCAAGTCCGGGGGCACCGTCGAGACCGACAGCCAGCGGCGCGCCTTCGAGAAGGCGTTCCGCGACGCCGCGATCGAGCCGGCCGAGCGGATCGTGGTGGTCACCGACCCGGGCTCGCCGCTGGAGCAGTCCGCGCGCGACGCGGGCTACCGGGTCTACCTGGCCGACCCCGACGTGGGCGGGCGCTACTCCGCGCTGTCGGCGTACGGACTGGTGCCGAGCGGGCTGGCGGGCGCCGACATCGCCGCGCTGCTCGACCAGGCCGAGGAGATCCGGCCGGCTCTGGAGGCCGACGACGCCGACAACCCCGGGCTGCGGCTCGGCGGCCTGCTCGGTGCAGCCAACCGCGCGGGCGTCGACAAGGTGGTGCTCGCGAACGCCGGCTCGACGTTCCCGGGGTTCGGCGACTGGGCCGAGCAGCTGATCGCGGAGTCCACCGGCAAGGACGGCAAGGGCATCCTGCCGGTGGTCGTCGAGTCCCTCGACGCGCCCAACTTCGACCCCAGCACGCCCGACGAGGTGCTGACGACGTTCGGTCCAGACTTCGTGTTCGACACGGTCCGGCCCGCGTCGTCGTGGGGCGCCACGGTCGACGCTCCGCTGGGCGCCCAGATGCTCCTGTGGGAGTACGCCACGGTGGTGGCCGGCCGGCTGATCGGGATCAACCCCTTCGACCAGCCCGACGTCGAGAGCGCCAAGGAGGCTGCCCGCGCGATGCTCGACGGGGGCGGCAGCTCGCCGACGCCGGTGTTCGTGGACGGCCCGGTGACCGTCTACGCCAGCGAGGGGCTGCTGCCGGACGGCACGTCCACCCTTGATGCCGCGGTCGAGGCACTGCTCGGGCGGCTCGACCCCGATCACGGGTACGTCGCGGTGCAGGCCTACCTCGACCGGATCCGGGACGCGTCGACGGCCGAGGCGCGCGGCCAGCTGGCCCGGCGCACCGGGCGTCCGGTCACGTTCGGGTGGGGGCCGCGGTTCCTGCACTCGACCGGCCAGTACCACAAGGGCGGTCCGGAGACCGGCGTCTACCTGCAGCTCAGCAGTGACCCCGTGGCCGACCTGGCGGTGCCGGACCGACCGTTCACGTTCCACGAGTTCCTCACCGCCCAGGCGGTCGGCGACGGGAAGGTCCTGGCCGACCGCGGCCGGCCGGTGCTGCGGTTGCACGTGACCGGACCGGACCAGCTGGACGTCGTACGCAAGGCCCTGGCGTGAGCCCTTCGCACGCCAACCCGCTGCGGGATCCGCAGGACCGGCGTCTCCCCCGGATCGCCGGGCCGTGCGGGATGGTGCTCTTCGGCGTCACCGGCGACCTGTCGCGCAAGAAGGTGATGCCGGCGATCTATGACCTTGCGAACCGCGGGCTGCTGCCGCCCGGATTCAGCCTCACTGGCTTCGCGCGTCGTGAATGGGCCGACCAGGACTTCGCCGACATCGTGCACGACTCGGTGAAGCAGTACGCCCGCACCGAGTTCCGCGAGGAGACCTGGAAACAACTGGCCGAGGGGTTCCGGTTCGTGCCGGGCGACTTCAGTGACGACGTCGCCTTCGACAACCTGCACAGGACCATCGAGGAGCTCGACCGCGATCGGGGCACCGACGGCAACCACGCGTTCTACCTGGCCATCCCGCCGTCGTTCTTCGGCGTCGTGGCCGACCAGCTGAAGGAGCACGGGCTCGCCGAGCCGCGAGGCCAGGCCTGGCGACGGGTCGTGATCGAGAAGCCGTTCGGCCACGACCTCGAGTCGGCCCGGGCGCTCAACAAGGCGCTGGCGACGGCGTTCCCCAGCGACACGATCTTCCGGATCGACCACTACCTCGGCAAGGAGACCGTCCAGAACATCCTGGCGATGCGGTTCGCCAACGAGATGTTCGAGCCGCTCTGGAACAGCAACTACGTGGACCACGTGCAGATCACCATGGCGGAGGACGTCGGCATCGAGGGGCGGGCCGGCTACTACGACGGCATCGGCGCGGCCCGCGACGTGATCCAGAACCACCTGCTCCAGCTGATGGCCCTGGTCGCGATGGAGGAGCCGACGTCGTTCGATGCCCTCGCGCTGCGCAACGAGAAGCAGAAGCTGCTGGCCAGCGTGAGCCTGCCCCGGCGGCTGGACCTCACCACCGCCCGCGGGCAGTACACCGCGGGCTGGTCGGGCGGCCGGAAGGTCCGCGGCTTCCTCGAGGAGGACGGCGTCCGCAAGACCTCGGCCACCGAGACGTTCGCCGCCGTGACGCTGCACGTCGACAACCGGCGCTGGGCGGGCGTGCCGTTCTACCTGCGCACCGGCAAGCGCCTGGGTCGACGCGTCACCGAGGTGGCGGTCGTCTTCAAACGGGCGCCGCACCAGCCGTTCACGGCGACGTCGGTCGAGGAGCTCACCCACAACGCGGTGGTGATCCGGATCCAGCCCGACGAGGGCGTCACGATCCGGTTCGGGAGCAAGGTGCCTGGGGCCGGCATGGAGATCCGCGACGTCAACATGGACTTCGTCTACGGCGGCTCGTTCACCGAGACCTCGCCGGAGGCCTACGAACGGCTGATCCTCGACGTCCTGCTCGGCGACCCACCGCTGTTTCCTCGCCACGAGGAGGTCGAGCTGTCCTGGCGGATCCTCGATCCGGTGCTCGACTTCTGGTCCCGCAAGGGCCGGCCCGAGTCCTACCCGTCCGGCACGTGGGGCCCCGAGTCCGCGGTCCGGATGCTGGCCCGTGACGGCCGCGTCTGGAGGCGTCCGTAGTCATGATGATCGCGCTCAGTGACACCGACTCCTCCGCCATCGCCGCGGAGTTCGTGCGGGCCCGCACCCGCGCCGGCAGCCCGGCGATGGGCATGGTGCTGACCATGGTGATCGTGGCCGGCGAGGACCAGGCCGACACCGCGATGGAGATGGCTCGCGAGGCCTCGCACGAGCACCCCGCGCGCGTCCTCGGCGTGATCATCGGCAACACGCGCGGCGACTCGCAGGTCGACGCCCAGGTCGGCACCGGCTCGGGCTGGAGTGGGGAGACCGCCCTCATCCGGCTCACCGGTGAGGTGGCTCGGCACCCGGACTCCGTCGTACTGCCGTTGCTGCTCCCGGACTCCCCCGTGGCGGTCTGGTGGCCCACCGACCCGCCTGCCGACCCGGCCAGCGACCCGCTCGGCGTACTCGCACAGCGACGGATCACCGACTCGGCCAGCGTGTCCCGGGGCAAGACCCAGGCGCTGCGGGGACAGTGCAAGGCCTACACGCCCGGGAACACCGACCTGTCCTGGACCCGGCTCACCCCGTGGCGGGCGCTGCTCGCCGCCGCCCTGGATCAGCACCCGCTCAAGGTCACCTCGGCAATCGTGACCGCGGAGCGGGTGAACCCGAGCGCCGATCTGCTGACGGCCTGGCTGCGCAACGGGCTCAAGGTCGAGGTGACCCGCAAGACCTCCCGTGGACCAGGGATCACCTCCGTCGAGATGAAGACCAGCTCCGGGCCGATCCGGATCTCGCGGCCCGACGGCCGGCTGGCCACCTACTCCTCCCCCGGCCACCCGGACCGGCCGATCGCGCTGCGTCGCCGCGACGTGCACGAGCTGCTGGCCGAGGAGCTGCGCCGGCTCGACGAGGACGACGTGTATGCCGCGGTGGCGCGCACCGTGGTGAAGAGCAGGTCGCTGTGACCGCGCCACGGATCGAGGTCCATGACTCTGCCGGGGCGCTCGCGACGGCGGTGGCCGGCGAGCTGCTGACCCGGCTGGCCGATGCGCAGGCCGGCGGCGCCATACCCCAGATCGGCCTGACGGGCGGCAGCATCGCCGAGGCCGTCCACCACGAGCTGGCCCGGCTGTCGGGGACCTCGGAGGCGGACTGGTCACGGGTCGTGGTCTGGTGGGGTGACGAGCGCTTCGTGGCACCCGACTCCCCCGACCGCAACGCCGGCCAGGCGCGGGCGGCGTTCCTCTCGGTGGTCGGCACGGACCCCGCGAACGTCCACGACATGCCCTCGACCGCTGACGCCGCCGACGTGGAGGCGGCGGCCGGGGCCTACTCCGACGAGCTGCGTGAGCACGGCACCGGCGAGTTCGACGTACTGATGCTGGGCGTCGGCCCCGACGGGCACGTGGCGTCGCTGTTCCCGGGCTTCCCCCAGCTCGACATCGCCGACCGCATCGCCGTCGCGGTCACGGACTCCCCCAAGCCCCCTCCGGAACGCATCAGCCTCACCTTCCCGGCCCTCAACCGGTCCCGCGCGGTGTGGTTCCTGGTCAGCGGCGCCGAGAAGTCGGACGCCGTGGCTCGCGCCCTCGCCGAGGGCACCGACGTACACGACTGCCCCGCCTCCGGCGTCACCGGCACCGACGAGACCATCTGGTTCCTCGACCGCGACTCTGCCTCCCACCTCTGACGCTGACCCGTCAGTTCTGGCCCTCCTTACGGCGCTGACCCGCCAGTTCTGGCCCTCCCTCCCGCGGCCCTGACCCGCCACTTTCGTGTCACCCCAAGGTGGGGTAGGAGGTGGGCATCGCGAGCCTGCGACGTGCCACGACGAGGCCCTCCTGCAGCTTGGGCACGGCATTGCCGTCCTGGGCGTAGACATGGGACTTGTCGAAGACCTCGATGTGCCAACTGCGCTGCTCAGCGAGCCAGGCCAGCCGGACCTCGTCGTCCTCTCGGTCCTCGTCGGAAGAGTGGAACTGCTCGCCGTTGTACTCGGCCCCGAACATCGCCTCGGGCAGCGCCAGGTCCAGCCGGTAGACGCCCACCCCCAGGTCGTTGAAGACCCACCACTGGACCTCGGGCGGTGGCAGGCAAGCGTCGTACCAGTGCAGTCGCAGCGCCGACTCCGCGACTGACTCGGCCCGGGGGTCGGCGATCGGAGCGAGATAGCGCAGCTGGATCACACCGCGGTAGCCCTTGAAGCGACTGACCTCCTCGAGCAGTTCGTCGTGAGATACGCCGATCCGCAGGAACTGGTCCAGAGCCGCCAGAGCGTCGTACCGCCAGAGCATGCGGCCCAGGTCGCACGCCGTCCGCAATGGCGTAGTGACCGTCAGGCCATGGAGTTCCACGACATCCCGCTTCGAGAGCATTCGCTCACCACTCTCCGCCTCGGGTCTTCGAGATCGATGACCCGGTTTCAAGTACGCCTGGATGGGTGGCATCACGCTCTGCCGCGATCGTGGCAGCAGGTCTATCCCATGCAGCCAGGCGGCGGTCCGGTCAGTGATCACCGCATGCGGCGACACGACCAGCTTCAGGGAGGCAGCGCGGAACTCGATCGTGTTCGGTGCCTGTGCGGCGGCGTACACGCCCTGCCCGACGCGGCGGACAAAGCCACGCGACACCAGAGCGCGCAGGACGCGACGTGACACACCGAGGGTTTCGGAGACGGCCAGTGTGAACGGTGCGTCAAGTGGGAGCGGACAGTCGTGGCCGAGAAGCACTGTCCCAGGGGTCATCCAGGTCTTCATGTCGACGACACTTCCCGGATCGGAGGCGGCCGAGCGCGTTTTCCACAGGCCAAAATCGACGGGTCAGCCAGATCTTCGCGGCCAGAAGTGACGGGTCACCTGCATTCAGGCGACCAGAAGTGACGGGTCAGCGTCGGGAGGAGTCAGAAGATGATGTCGCCGGACTTGCGGCGCGAACGCAGCAGCTCGAGGGCTTCGTCGAGGATGCTGGCGGCCTCGGCATCGGAGCGGCGCTCCTTCACGTAGGCCAGGTGGGTCTTGTACGGCTCGATCTTGGGCGCGGGGGGCGGGTTGTCCGAGTCGACGGACGCCGGGAGGCCGCACTTGGGGCAGTCCCAGGTGTCGGGGACCGCGGCCTCGACGGCGAAGGTGACCACCGAGCGGTGGCTATGGGAGCAGAAGTAGGTGACCGCCTGGCGGGGGGCGGCTTCGCCACGCTCCGCCTCTCCCATGGGGCCGGCGCCGACTCTGCTCCCGCGGATGGCGTTACCTCCACCAGCCACGACGCGCCCTCCTCACTGGTAGGCCAACAGAAGGCCGAGGGCGATCACACAGGCGAACCAGATGACGCCGATGCCCACGGTGAGCCGATCGAGGTTCTTCTCGGCCACGGACGAACCGCCCAGAGAGCTGGAGACACCCCCACCGAACATGTCGGAGAGACCGCCACCGCGGCCCTTGTGCAAGAGGACGAGCATGATCATCACCAGGCTGCTTGCCACGAGCATGATCGTGAAGAGGAGATCCACGGCCGCGATCCTACGTCACGAATGTGCATCCCCCGAAAGGGTGATCACAGCACAGGCATGTCGTAGTAGCGACAGATGCCGCCGAACTCGTCGGCCTCCAGACTCGCGCCCCCGACCAGGCACCCGTCCACGTCCTCCTCGGCCATGATTCCGGCCACGTTGGCCGCCTTGACCGACCCGCCGTAGAGGATGCGTACGCCGTCCGCGGCGGCCTCGCCGTGGGCCTCGCGCACCTGCCCGCGGATCGCCTGACAGACCTCCTGCGCGTCGGCTGGCGTCGCCACCTCGCCGGTCCCGATCGCCCAGACCGGCTCGTAGGCGACCACCAGCTCGGCGACCTGCTCTGAGGTGAACCCGGCGAGCGAGCCCTCGACCTGGCTCATCGTGTAAGGGACGTGCTCGCCGGCCTGCCGCACCTCGAGTCCCTCGCCGACGCAGACGATGGGCGTCATGTCGGCCGCGAGCGTCTTGTGCGCCTTGGCATTGACCAGCTCGTCGGTCTCGGCGTGGTGCTCACGCCGCTCGCTGTGCCCCACCACGACGTAGGAGCAGCCGAGCTTGGCCAGCATCGCCGCCGAGATCTCCCCGGTGTAGGCGCCACCGTCGTGCTCGGAGACGTCCTGGGCGCCGTAGCGGATCTGCAGCCGGTCGCCGTCCACCAGCGTCTGCACCGAGCGGATATCGGTGTACGGCGGCACGACGACCACCTCGACCCGGCTGTAGTCGTGCTTCTTGTCGTCCAGCGTCCAGGCCAGCTTCTGGACGAGGACCACGGCTTCCTGGTGCGTGAGGTTCGACTTCCAGTTGCCGGCCATCAGGGGGGTGCGGGTCGTGGCCATGTCTAGTTCTCCAAGACGTCGATGCCGGGGAGGGTCTTGCCCTCGAGGTACTCCAGGCTGGCTCCGCCGCCCGTCGAGATGTGGCCGAACGCTTCCTCGTCGAAGCCGAGCGTGCGTACGGCGGCCGCCGAGTCGCCGCCGCCGACCACCGACAGGCCCCCCTGATCGGCAACCTCGGTCAGGGCCTGCGCGACGACGCGGGTGGCCTCGGCGAACTCGGGCGTCTCGAAGACGCCCATCGGGCCGTTCCAGAAGACGGTGCGGGCACCCGTGACGGCCTCCGCGAACGCCCGGGCCGACTCCGGGCCGATGTCGAGACCCAGGGAGTCGGCGGGAATGGCGTCGGCGGCCACGACCTTCGGCTGCGGCTCCCGGTCGTCGGAGGGAAACTCGGTGTCGACCACGATGTCGGTGGGCAGCAGGATCTGCACGCCACTCTCCTCGGCCCGGCTGAGGTAGTCGCGGCAGGTTTCGACCTGGTCCTCCTCCAGCAGGCTCTTGCCGACCTCGTGGCCCTGCGCCTTCAGGAAGGTGAAGACCATCCCGCCGCCGATCAGCAGGCTGTCGGCCTTGTCGAGAAGGCTGTCGATCACGCCGAGCTTGTCGGAGACCTTGGACCCGCCCAACACGACCACGTAGGGCCGCTCGGGGTCCTCGGTGAGGCGCTTCATCACGTCGAGCTCGTTGGCGACGAGGCCGCCCATCGCGTGCGGGAGCCGCTGGGCGACGTCGTACACGGACGCGTGCTTGCGGTGCACGGCTCCGAACCCGTCAGAAACGTAGGCGTCCGCCAGCTCGGCCAGCTGGTCGGCGAACTCGTCCCGTTCCGCGTCGTCCTTGCTGGTCTCGCCGGGGTTGAACCGCACGTTCTCGAGTACGGCGACCTCGCCGTCGGACAGCTCGGCCACGGTGGAGCGCGCGGACTCGCCGACCGTGTCGTCGGCGAAGGCGACCTTCTGCCCGAGCAGCTCACCGAGCCGCTCCGCCACCGGCCGCAGCGAGTAGCGCTCCTCCGGCTCGCCCTTGGGCCGGCCGAGGTGGGCGATCACCACCACCCGGGCACCGGCATCGGCCAGCGCCTTGATGGTCGGGACGCTGGCGCGGATCCGGCCGTCGTCGGTGATGCGACTCCCGTCCAGGGGCACGTTGAGGTCCGAGCGGACGAGGACTCTCTTGCCGGAGACACTCTGCAGGAAATCTTGGCCAAGCCCGGGGTACTCCCCCACAGCTAGAGCGTCTCGCCGACGTACTTGATCAGGTCGGCCAGCCGGTTGGAGTAGCCCCACTCGTTGTCGTACCAGCCCACGACCTTGACCTGGTTGCCGATGACCTTGGTCAGCGGCGCGTCGAAGATGCACGACGCCGGGTCGGTGACGATGTCGCTGGAGACCAGCGGGTCGGTGGAGTACCGGAGGTAGCGGCCGTCGGCCACCGCCTTGACGGCCTCGTTGACCTCGTCGACCGAGGTGTCGCGGCCCGCCTCGAACGTGAGGTCGGTCGCGGAGCCGGTCGGGACGGGCACGCGGAGCGCGTAGCCGTCGAGCTTGCCCTTCAGCTCGGGCAGGACCAGGCCGATCGCCTTGGCGGCGCCGGTCGAGGTCGGGACGACGTTGATCGCGGCGGCGCGGGCGCGGCGGAGATCCTTGTGGATGTTGTCCTGGAGGTTCTGGTCCGCGGTGTAGGCGTGCACCGTGGTCATCAGCCCCTTGACGATCGTGAACTCGTCGTGGAGAGCCTTCGCCATCGGCGCCAGGCAGTTGGTCGTGCAAGACGCGTTGGAGATGACGGTGTGCGCGGCGGGGTCGTAGTCCTCGTGGTTGACGCCCATGACCACGGTGAAGTCCTCGTTGGACGCCGGCGCGGAGATGATCACCTTCTTGGCACCGCCGTTGTCGACGTGCGCTCGGGCCTTGGTGGCGTCGGTGAAGAAGCCGGTGGACTCGACGACCACGTCGACGCCCTCGTCGGCCCACTTGAGGTTGCCCGGGTCACGCTCGGCGAAGACCTTGACGATCTTGTCGCCCACCGCGATCTGGCGTTCGCTGGCCTGCACGTCCACGTCGAGGCGCCCGAGGATGGAGTCGAACTTCAGCAGCGGCGCGAGCGCCGAAGGGTCGGTCAGGTCGTTGACCGCGACGATCTCGAGGTCGAGGCCTTCGTTCTGCTGGAGGACACGGACGGCGCGATAGAAGTTGCGGCCGATCCGGCCGAAGCCGTTGATGCCGACGCGAACGGTCACTGCAATGCTCCTGGTGAGTCGGATGGAACGATCAAACCGACCCTATCGGGGCGGTACGCCGACGTCAGGGTCGCGTCCGGCGTACGTGCGAGTAACCGGGCCCGCCGTCGACTCAGAGCAGACGCGTAGCAAGGAACGGGTAGTCGAGCACCAGCCCGGATGCGTCGTAGGTGAGGTCGAAGTCAACCTTGAACCGCGGGACCAGATAGCCCACCCGGCAACCACCGTCGGGCAGCGGCAGGGCGGGGCCGTACCACTGCTCGAGTCGCTCGACGCTCAGGTCCAGGCGCACGTACGCCGCTGGGGCGGGCGTGGGCTCGGCCAGCGCCAGGCGGTGGGCCGGCAGGGTGTTGGTCATGGCCGACGCCTCGAGGTCGACGTCCACCACCCCGTCCAGGGCCGGGCGATGCCGACCGTCGACCGACCACCTGCCATCCGCGGCGCGGGCCAACACCACCTCGGCGTCGTCCCCGGACATCAGCGAACGTACGACGGCGGCCCGGGTGCGCCATTCCGGGTCGACCTGGATCTCGTAGGCGATCGCGAACACGACGCCCTCCTCGACACCGGTGACGGCCCCGCGGAGCAGAACGGCCTCGGTCGTGGTCTCCGGCGACACCACCTCGACCGCCTCCCGGGCGGTGTGGTGTCGCCAGACTGCCTGAGGCGGCAGTGGCCGGAGCTGCACCGGGTCAGACTTACTCGTCAGCCAGCATCTCGGGGGTCAGCGAGGCCTCGGTGTCGGGGATGCCGAGGTCCTCGGCGCGCTTGTCGGCCATCGCCAGCAGCCGGCGGATCCGGCCGGCGATCGCGTCCTTGGTGAGCACCGGCTCATGCAGCTGGCCCAGCTCCTCGAGCGAGGCCTGCTTGTGCTCGAGGCGCAGGTGGCCGGCCATCTTCAGGTGGTCGGGGATCTCGTCGCCGAGGATCTCCAGCGCCCGCTCGACGCGGGCTCCGGCAGCGACCGCAGCGCGGGCAGACCTGCGCAGGTTGGCGTCGTCGAAGTTGGCCAGCCGGTTGGCAGTGGCCCGCACCTCGCGCCGCATCCGGCGCTCCTCCCAGGCCATCAGCGACTCGTGCGCGCCGAGCCGGGTCAGGAGCTGGCCGATGGCGTCACCGTCACGCATCACGACCCGGTCGACCCCGCGGACCTCGCGCGCCTTGGCCGGGATGCCGAGCCGGCGAGCGACGCCGACGAGGGCCAGCGCCGCCTCGGGACCGGGGCAGGTGACCTCCAGCGACGACGACCGGCCCGGCTCGGTGAGCGACCCGTGGGCCAGGAACGCGCCACGCCATGCGGCCACCGCGTCGCACCCACCGCCGGAGACGACGGCCGGGGGCAGGCCGCGCACCGGCCTGCCGCGCTGGTCCAGCAAGCCGGTCTGGCGGGCCAGCGCCTCACCCTGCTTGCTGATCCGGACGATGTACCGGCTGCCCTTCCGGATGCCGTTGCCCTGCACCATCACGACGTCCGACTCGTGGCCGTAGACCTCGGACACGTCCGTCCGCAGTCGGCGGGCCGCGGCGCCGGTGTCGAGCTCGGCCTCGACGACGATCTTTCCGTTGACGATGTGAAGTCCGCCTGCGAACCGGAGCATCGAGGCAACCTCGGCCTTGCGGCAGCAGGTCTTGGTGATCTGGGTGCTGGCCAGCTCGGACTTCACCTGTGCCGTCATCGCCATGAACCGATCCTCGCACGCGCGTCAACAACCCTCGGAACCCTTGTGGCGACGGGGATTTGCGTCGGAGTCAGGCTGTTCCGGAGACGATCTTGGAGTACGCCGCAGCCAGCTTGACCGGGTCGTGACGGGGGGTCCCGGGCGCCTCCGCGACGTCCTCGACGACCAGCCTGGCGCCGTACGCGGCGACCAGGTGCGCGAGCTCGGCCAGCTCCTCCTCGCCCAGGTGCGCGTCCGCCAGCACGGTGTGGACCCGCAGGTCCGGAGCGTGCTCGGCCAGGACCGCGAGGTGGTCGGCCGGTCCGAACCCGTCTGTCTCGCCCACCTCGTCGACCAGGTTGAGCACCACGACCACCTTTGCGTCGGTGCTCACGAGCGCGTGGCGCAGCGCCGGGACCAGCAGGTGTGGGATCACCGAGGTGAACCAGGAGCCCGGCCCGAGCACCACCCAGTCAGCGGCCTCGATGGCCTTGAGCGCCTCGGGCGCGGCCGGCGGGTCCGGCGGCACCAGCGCGATCGAGTCGATGATCCCGTCGGTGGTCGCCACCTCGACCTGGCCGCGCACGCCCACGAGCGCGTCGGGCTCCCCGGGCACGAGCCCCCGGACGTCGGCGGTGATGTCCATCGGGACCAGCGCCATCGGCAGGACCCGGCCGGTCGCGCCGAGCAGCCGGCCGACGTAGTCCAGGGCGTCGACGTGGTCGCCCAGGAGCTCCCAGAGCCCGACGATCAGCAGGTTGCCGACCACGTGGTCGCGCATCTCGCCATGCCCCTCGAAGCGGTGCTGCAGCACCCGCGACCAGGTCACGCCCCACTCGTTGCGGCCACAGAGCGCGGCCAGCGCCATTCTCAGGTCGCCCGGCGGGAGTACGCCGAACTCGCCGCGCAGCCGCCCGGACGAGCCGCCGTTGTCGGCGACGGTCACCACCGCGGTCAGCTCGTCCACGACGAGCTCGTCGACGAGCAACCGCAGGGCGGACAGCGACGCGTGCAGGCCGTGGCCACCGCCGAACGCGACCACCGCGACGGCCCGGTCAGGCACCAGCTCATCGGGCATCGAGCTCACTCCCGCCCCAGGTCGCGGTGATAGGCCTTGGCCTCGATGTCGCGCTGCTTGAGGCGGCGGGCCACCTCCGCGGCCACGGTCACGCTTCGGTGCTTGCCACCCGTGCAGCCGATCGCGACCTGCGCGAACCGCTTCCCCTGCCCGAGGTAGCCGTCCGCGACGCCGGCGATCAGGTCGACCCACCGCTCCACGAACTCGGCGGCGCCGTCCTGCTGGAGGACGTAGTCGGCGACCTCCGAGTCGAGGCCGGTGTGCGGCCGCAGCTCCGGGATCCAGTGCGGGTTGGGCAGGAACCGCATGTCGGCCAGGAAGTCGGTGTCGACCGGGATGCCGTACTTGAACCCGAAGCTGACCACGCTGACCTTGAGCCGCACCGTCTCCGGCGTACCGAACTCCTCGGCGATCCGGTCGGTGAGCTGGTGCACGTTGAGGGCCGAGGTGTCGATGACCAGGTCGGCGTCACCGCGCAGCCCGGCCAGCACCGAACGCTCGCGCTGGAGCCCGTCGAGCAGCCGGCCGTCGCCCTGCAGCGGGTGCGGACGGCGGGCGGCCTCCTGGCGGCGCACCAGGACCTCGTCGCTGGCCTCGAGGAAGATCAGCGTCGCGTGCCGCCCGGTGGCGCTCTGGTGGGCCAGGTTCTCGGCCAGCGACTCGAAGAACGCGCCGGAGCGGACGTCGATGACGACGGCGATGGGCTGAGCCGCGCCGCGGCTCTCGCCGACCAGCCGGACGACGTCCTTGAGCAGCCCGGGCGGGAGGTTGTCGACGACGAAGTAGCCGAGGTCCTCGAGCTCCTTGGCGGCTGTGCTGCGTCCGGCGCCGGTCATGCCGGTGACCACGACCAGCTCACCGGGTCTGGCCGTCGCGTCCTCGCCGGTGCTCATGCCTCGTCGATCTCGCCGGTGGCGGTGTTGACTGTCATGCCAGCCATGGCGTCAGTCTTGCGGCTGGCTGCGCTCGCGGCCACCGCGTCCTTGATCGCGGTCGCTGTGCGCGTGCCGATGCCGGGCACCTGGGCGATGTCCTCGACCCCTGCCTCGCGCAGCTTCTTGAGCGAGCCGAAGTGCTTGAGCAGGGTCTTGCGGCGCACTTCTCCGAGCCCGGGTACGTCGTCGAGCAGGCTCTCGACCATCGACTTGGACCGGCGCGACCGGTGATGGGTGATCGCGAACCGGTGCGCCTCGTCGCGGACCCGCTGCAGCAGGTAGAGACCCTCCGACGCCCGAGCGAGGATGACCGGGTCCTCCTGCCCGGGCAGCCAGACCTCCTCGAGCCGCTTGGCCAGCCCGCAGATCGGGATGTCGTCGATGCCGAGCTCGTCGAGCGCCCGCTGTGCGGCGGCCACCTGTGGCGGACCACCGTCGACGACGACGAGACCCGGTGCGTAGGCGAACTTCCGGGGCCGACCGGTCTCGGGGTCGACCAGCATGGGACCGGTTTCGCCGTCACCGGGCTTGAACTCGGACCTGGCCTGCTCGTCCAGCAGCCGCCGGAACCGCCGGGTGATCACCTCGTGCATCGACGCCACGTCGTTCTGCCCGTCGACGCCCTTGATCACGAAGCGGCGGTACTCGCCCTTGCGGGCCAGGCCGTCCTCGAACACCACCATCGACGCGACCACCTCGGTGCCCTGCAGGTTGGAGACGTCGTAGCACTCGATCCGCAGCGGCACCTCGTCGAGGCCGAGCCCCACCTGGATCTCCTCGAGCGCGCGGTTGCGGGTGGTCAGGTCGCTGGCGCGCTTGGTCTTGTGGAGTGCCAGCGACTGCCGCGCGTTGCTGGCCACGGTCTCCTGCAGCGTCTTCTTGTCGCCGCGCTGCGGCACCCGGATCTGCACCTTGCTCCCCCGCAGGCCGCCGAAGAGCTGCTCGAAGGTCTCCACGTCCGGCGGCAGCGCGGGCACCAGGATCTCGCGGGGGATGGACTCCGAGTCTCCGGCGTAGAGCTGGAGCAGGAAGTCCTCGACCAGCTCGGGGGTGCCGCCCTCCTCGACCCGATCGGCGACCCAGCCGCGCTGGCCGCGGATCCGGCCACCGCGGACGTAGAAGATCTGGACGGCCACCTCGAGCGGATCCTCGGCCAGTGCGATCACGTCGACGTCGGAGCCGTCACCGAGGACGACCGCCTGCTTCTCCAGCGCCCGCTCCATCGCGCCCAGGTCGTCGCGGAGCCGGGCCGCCTTCTCGTAGTCCTGACGCTCGGAGGCGGCGAACATCTCCCGCTCGATGCGTCTGATGAACGGCCGCGTCTGACCGGCCATGAAGTCGCAGAAGTCGTCGACGATCGCGCGATGGTCCTCGGCGCTGATGTTGCCGACGCACGGTGCTGAGCACTTGTCGATGTAGCCCAGCAGGCAGGGTCGGCCGATCTGGCCGGAGCGCTTGAACACTCCGTTGGAGCAGCTGCGCATCGGGAACACCCGGAGCAGGATGTCGACGGTCTCCCGGATCGCCCATGCATGGCTGTAGGGGCCGAAGTATCTGGTGCCCCTGCGCTTGGCGCCGCGGCCGACCATCACCCTCGGGAACTCCTCGCCCACCGTCACGGCGAGCCATGGATAGGACTTGTCGTCGCGATACTTGACGTTGAACCGCGGGTCGAACTCCTTGATCCAGGAGTACTCCAGCTGCAGCGCCTCGACCTCGGTGTTCACCACCGTCCACTCCACGCTCGCGGCGGTGCTGACCATCGTCGCGGTGCGCGCGTGCAGGTTGCCGACGTCCTGGAAGTACGACGACAGCCGCGAGCGCAAGTGTTTGGCCTTGCCCACGTAGATGACCCGGCCGCGCCCGTCACGGAACCGGTAGACCCCGGGCTGGGTCGGGATCGACCCCGGGGCGGGGCGGAACGACGCAGCGGGCACGCCTCAACCCTACGGTCGGGCGGGGACACACCAGGCAACCGTCACTCGGAGCCTAAGTCCAGCTGCTGCTGTCCACAGCCGTGGCGACGATCGCCTTCTCCGGCGTCACGGAGGTGCCCGAGGAGGCGTGGCAGGTGGCGGCACTGGCGGGCCGGGAGGTGCTGGAGCCATCCAGCGCGTGGTGGGCGTCAGATGCTGGACGCGCGGCTGGACCGGCGTCACTCCCCGCAGGACCGTCGGTGGCGCGAGGAGTGCCTGGTCTCAGGCGAGGGTGATCGTGTCGCCCGAGACGGTGACCTTCACCTCGTCCAGGGGTGACGGCGCCGGACCCGCCACCGGCTCACCCGTCTCGATCGAGAACTTGCTGCCGTGGCAGGTGCAGTTGATGGTGCCGTCGGAGACACTCGCCACGACGCAGCCCTGATGGGTGCAGACCGCCGAGAACGCCTTGAACTCCCCCTCGGTCGGCTGGGTGACCACGACCTCGTCGTCGGCGAAGATCGAGCCCCCGCCCACGTCGATGTCGGAGGTCTTGCCGAGGTCACCGCCGCCCCCGCCGTCCCCGCCGGACGGCTCGGCGTCGGAAGAGCCGCCGCAGGCGGCGACGAGCGGAAGCCCGACGCCGGCGGCGGCCAGACCGGTCATGGTCCTGCGGGAGATGGTCACGTCTTGTCCTCTGGTCACGGGCGGGCGGGGTCAGACTAGGAGAAGTACGGCGGAGCACGGTGAAGGGTTCAAGCCAGGCTGATCTGGTCCCCCGTCACCGTCACCCGGACCTCCTCGAGCGGGGCGCTGGCCGGGCCTGACTCAGGCTCACCCGTCTCGATCGAGAACTGGCTGCCGTGGCAGTCGCAGTTGATGGTGCCGTCAGAAACGCTCGCGACGATGCAGCCCTGATGGGTGCAGACGGCCGAGAACGCCCTGAACTCCCCCTTGGCCGGCTGGGTGATCACGACCTCGGCGTCGGCGAAGATCGAGCCCCCGCCGACCTCGATGTCCCTGGTGGAGGTGAGCCCCTTGGGGGCCGCGCCGCCGGAGGACTCGCTGGGTGCCGCGGTGGCGGAGTCGCTGGGCGTGCTGGGCGTGCTCGGCGTGCTGGCCGTGCTGCCGCCGGCCGTCGTGGAGCCGGAGCTCGTGTCGGTCGCGGACTGGGGGTCGTCGCTGCTGCATGCGGCGAGCAGCGGTACGCCGACACCGGCTGCCGCCAGTCCGGTCAGGGTCCTTCGGGAGAAGGCGGTGGTCTTGGCGGGGTCGGTCAAGGCGGCGGGTCCTCTCGGCGCAGTGTGTCGAGATGCACGGGTCGTTGAAAACGACACTACCCACGGCGCCCCCACAGTTCCTGAGGCAGTGATGTGAGTTGGATGAGAGATGTCTTAGGCGCTCTTGCGCGTGGTCCTCTTCGTCGTCTTGCGAGCCGGCGCCTTCTTGGCGACCGAAGCCTTGGCCGAGGCCTTCGCCGGACCCCTGGCGGCCGGAGCCTTGGCGGCCGGCCTCTTGCGGGCCGGCTGCTTGGCCTCGCGTCCGTCCAGGAGTGGCTTGAGGAAGGCTCCGGTGAAGCTGTCCGGGTGGTCCGCGACCTGCTCCGGGGTGCCCTCCGCGACCACGAACCCACCCCGGGAGCCACCCTCAGGCCCCATGTCGACCAGCCAGTCGGCGGTCTTGATCACGTCGAGGTTGTGCTCGATGACGAGCACGGTGTTGCCCTGGTCGACCAGCCGCCCGAGGACGAGCAGCAGCTTGCGGATGTCCTCGAAGTGCAGGCCGGTGGTCGGCTCGTCGAGCACATAGACGGTGCGCCCGGTCGATCGCTTCTGCAGCTCGGAGGAGAGCTTGACCCGCTGCGCCTCGCCACCGGACAGCGTGGTGGCCGGCTGCCCGAGCCGGACGTAGCCGAGGCCGACCTCGACCAGGGTCTTCATGTGCCGTGAGATCGCGGGGACGGCGGCGAAGAAGTCGACCGCCTCCTCGATCGGCATGTCGAGCACCTCGGCGATGGTCTTGCCCTTGTAGTGGACCTCGAGCGTCTCGCGGTTGTAGCGGGCCCCGTGGCAGACCTCGCACGGCACATAGACGTCGGGGAGGAAGTTCATCTCGATCTTGATGGTGCCGTCGCCGGCGCACGCCTCGCACCGGCCGCCCTTGACGTTGAACGAGAAGCGGCCCTGCTGGTAGCCGCGCATCTTCGCCTCGGGCGTCGAGGCGAACAGCTTGCGGACGTGGTCGAAGACGCCGGTGTAGGTCGCCGGGTTGGACCGCGGGGTGCGGCCGATCGGTGACTGGTCGACATGGATCACCTTGTCGACGTGGTCGAGACCGGTGATCCGCTGGTGCCGCCCCGGGATGGCGCGGGCGTGGTAGATCTGCTTGGCCAGCGACGTGTAGAGGATGTCGTTGACCAGCGTGGACTTGCCCGAGCCGGAGACGCCGGTGATCGCGACGAAGAGCCCCAGCGGGAACGTCACGTCGATGTTTTGGAGGTTGTGCTCGCGGGCGCCGACGACGGTCAGCTCTCGACCGGTGGTCCGTGGGCGCCGAATCGGCGGGACCGGGATCTCGCGCCGGCCGGAGAGGTATTGGCCGGTGATCGAGTCGGGGTGTCTGAGGAGGTCGCCGACCGTGCCGCTGTGCACGATCTGGCCGCCGTGCTCGCCGGCGCCGGGACCGATGTCGACCACCCAGTCGGCGGTCTCGATGGTGTCCTCGTCGTGCTCGACGATGATCAGGGTGTTGCCGAGGTCCTTGAGCCGGACCAGCGTCTCGATCAGCCGGTGGTTGTCGCGCTGGTGGAGGCCGATGGAGGGCTCGTCGAGGACGTAGAGCACGCCCACCAGTCCGGCGCCGATCTGGGTGGCGAGCCGGATCCGCTGCGCCTCCCCGCCGGAGAGTGATCCGGACGGCCGGTCGAGGGACAGGTAGTCGAGGCCGACGTCGAGCAGGAAGTTGAGCCGCTCCTGGATCTCCTTCAGCACCCGCTCGCCGATCTGACGCTCACGGGCCGAGAGCTCGACCTCGCTCAGGAACTGAGCGGTCTCGTTGATCGGCAGCTCACAGACCTGGGCGATGTTCTTGCCCCCGCGCTTGGCGTCGCCGAGGGTGACCGCCATCGAGACCGGCTTGAGCCGGCTGCCCTGACAGGCAGGACAGGGCACCTCGCGCATGAATCCCTCGAACCGCTCCCGGCTGGTGTCGGACTCGGCCTCGCGGTGCCGGCGTTCGATGTAGGTGCGGACCCCCTCGAACTCGGCCCAGTAGGCGCGCTCGCGGCCGTAGCGGTTGCGGGTGACCACATGGACCTTGGTGGAGTGGCCGTCGAGGATCGACTGCTGGGCCTTGGCGGGCAGGTCGGCCCACGGGGTGTTGAGGTCGAAGCCGAGCTCCTCGCCGAGCGCGTTCATCAGTCGCAGGAAGTAGTCGGCGACGTGTGCCTGGCTCCACGGCTGGATCGCGCCCTCGCCCAGGGTGGCCTGGTCGTCGGGTACGACGAGCTCGGGGTCCACCTCCATGCGGGTGCCGAGCCCGCTGCACTCCGGGCAGGCGCCGAACGGGCTGTTGAACGAGAACGACCGTGGCTCGAGCTCGTCAGTGTCGATCGGGTGGTCGTTGGGGCAGGCCATCTTCTCGCTGAACTTCAGCTCGCGGCCCGGGTCTCGACCCCCCGTCCGGCACGCGTCGACCATGTCGAAGAACACCAGCCCGGAGGCGAGGTTGAGGGCGGTCTCGACCGAGTCGGTGAGCCGGCGCTTGGAGGAGGCTTTGACCGCGAGCCGGTCGACGACCACCTCGATGGTGTGCTTCTTCTGCTTGTCGAGCCGGGGCCCGTCGGAGGACAGCGAGTCGAGCGTGTGGATCTCGCCGTCCACGCGCGCCCTGGAGAACCCTTGGGTCTGGAGCTGGCGGAACAGCTCGATGTATTCGCCCTTGCGACCCCGGATCACCGGCGCCAGGACCTGGAACCGGGTGCCCTCCTCGAGGGCCATCACCCGGTCGACGATCTGCTGGGGCGTCTGTCGCTCGATCGGGGAGCCGCAGACCGGGCAGTGCGGTCGCCCGGCGCGCGCGTAGAGCAGCCGCAGGTAGTCGTAGACCTCGGTGATCGTGCCGACGGTGGAGCGCGGGTTCTTGGACGTGGACTTCTGGTCGATCGAGACCGCCGGCGAGAGCCCCTCGATGAAGTCGACGTCGGGCTTGTCCATCTGGCCGAGGAACTGCCGCGCGTACGCCGACAGCGACTCGACGTAGCGACGCTGTCCCTCGGCGAAGATCGTGTCGAAGGCCAGCGAGGACTTGCCGGACCCGGAGAGGCCGGTGAAGACGATGAGCGAGTCGCGCGGCAGGTCGAGCGAGATGTCCTTGAGGTTGTGCTCCCGGGCGCCCCGGATGATGAGCTTCTCCTGCACCTGCGAGTCCTCGATCTCTCAGCTCTGTCGGTCGGCTCGGCGTTCGAACAAACGTTCGCAAGACTACTGCCCCGACGCAAGGCACCACACCGCGGACGCCCCGCCGAAAGGCAGCATTCGAAGCCTCTCACGCGCCACCGACAACGGTGTCAATCACGGGTCTACGACAGCGTTACGGTGCTGCCATGCCTGATGCCCAGCTCTTGGCCATGCTCGAGGCCGGTACCCGACGGGTGGTCCGGACCGTCGACGCGCTTCCCGACGAGGAGTGGGCGCAGCCGAGCCTGCTGCCCGGCTGGAGCCGCGCCCACGTCGTCGCCCACCTGACCCTGAACGCCGAGGGGCTCTCGGGAGCGCTGGAAGGGGTGCACGAGCGGCGGCCGGTGCCGATGTACGCCTCCCCCGAGGACCGGGACCGCGACATCGCCGCGCTCGCAGGCTCGGCGTCGCCGAGCGGGTTGCGGGACCGGTTCCT
Source organism: uncultured Actinomycetota bacterium (assembly GCA_963817125.1). Lineage (GTDB taxonomy): Bacteria > Actinomycetota > Actinomycetes > Propionibacteriales > Nocardioidaceae > Nocardioides. The sequence continues at coordinate 48,062 of CAWFNB010000011.1, read as the reverse complement.
GGGCTCGACCACGGTGATCGGCGACTGGATCGAGGAGCTGGCCGACAACCTGGCCGAGGCCGTCATCGAGCGCACGCCCGGCGGCCGGTCGTTCCTCGCCGGCGAGGTCGGGCTGATGCGCCTGCGCGAGGTGGAGATCCACCACGCCGACCTCGGCCTCGACTACACCGCGGCCGACTGGCCGGCCGAGTTCGTCGCACTCCTCCTGTCCTCGCGGTCCACCCACCACGACGGCGCGGGCTTCGTCGCCCACGCGACTGACCTCGACCAGTCGTGGACGTTCGGGTCCGGCGGTCCCACCGTGTCGGGGGTCGGGAGCGCTCTGGCATGGTGGGTGACGGGCCGGGGCACCGGCGACGGACTGACCAGCGACGACGGCCGGGTGCCGAGGATGGAGCCGTGGTGAGCTACTCCGGAGAGGTCTCCCCCGGCGGGGAGCCCGACGTGCGCGAGCTCGACTCGCTGACCATCACCAAGGTGGCCGTCGACGAGAAGATGTCCAACAACTGCTACCTGCTGACCTGTCGCAACACCGGAGAGCAGGTCCTGATCGATGCTGCCGCCGAGCCCGATGTCCTGCTGCCGCTGATCGGCGACGCCGGGCTCACCACGGTGATCACCACCCACCAGCACTGGGACCACCACCGCGCGCTCGCGGATGTCGTCGGCGCGACCTCGGCCGCCACGGTGGCCGGCATCCCCGACGCCTCCGCGATCACCGAGCAGACCGGCGTTCCGATCACCACCGAGGTGAAGCAGGGCGACACCGTGCGGGTCGGCGTCTGCACGCTCGAGGTGATCTCGATCGCCGGCCACACCCCCGGCTCGATCGCGCTGCTGTACGACGACTCTGCTTCGGATGGCGGCCACCCGCACCTGTTCACCGGCGACTCCCTGTTCCCCGGCGGCGTCGGCAACACCTTCGGCGACAAGGCAGCGTTCGCCCAGCTCATCGACGAGGTCGAGACCAAGGTCTTCCAGCGGCTCCCCGACGACACCTGGTTCTACCCAGGCCACGGCAACGACTCGACCATCGGCGCCGAGCGCCCCTCGCTCGCCGAGTGGCGGTCGCGCGGCTGGTGAGCCCGGAAGCACCCCTGGTCCTGCATCTCAACGGCCCACCCGGCGTCGGGAAGTCGACGCTGGCCAAGCTGTGGGCCGACGCGCACAGCGGCACGCTGTTGCTCGACATCGACGCGCTTCGCACCTGGGTGTCCGGTTGGCATGAGGACTTCGCGGCAACCGGAGTGGTCATCCGCCCGCTAGCGCTGGCGATGCTCGCCGCGCACGTCGCGAACGGTGGCAATGCCGTCCTCCCGCAGCTCCTGGCCGACCCGGACGAGCTCGCGACATTCGAGCGGGCGACGATCCATGCGGGTGGGCGGTTCGTCGAGGTGTTCCTGGAGGCCGAGGACCTGGCGGAGCGGTTCGCGGCTCGGGAGCGCACTCTGCCCTGGCTCGAGGCGGTGCACGAGCTCGTCGAGAGGGCTCCGGCCGACCTTGTGATCAGCTACGCCGCCCGGCTGGACGCGCTGGCGGAGACGCGGCCCGACGCGATCCGGATTCCGACCCGCAGTGGTGACGTCGACGGTGCCTACGCCGCGCTGGTGGCGGCCGTCGGCTGAGTTCTCGGTAGCCTTCCGCCGTGCTGGGTGGGAGGCGGGATGGCTGACGCTCCCACGACGCCGCCCACACCGTGGCGGCGCCGGATCGGGACCGCTCCGAAGACCTGGGTCCTCGTCATGGCGGCCGGCGTTTGCCTCGGCTGGCTCCCGTTCGCCGCCCGGCCGCTCAGCCCCGACGAGGCCGGCTACCTGATCGTCGGCGGGCAGTGGAGTGAAGGCAGCTCGCTGTACGGCGACTACTGGGTCGACCGGCCACCGGCCCTGATCGCGATCTTCGAGGTCGCCGACAACCTGGGCGGCGCAGTCCCGCTGCGGATGCTCGGCGCCCTCGCGGCCGTGCTGACCGTCGTCCTCTCGGGCGTCCTGGGGCGCCTCGCGGCCCCCGAGCGCCGCTCCGCCCCCCTGCTCACCGCCGGGACGGCCGCGGTGTGCGTCGCGACCCCGCTGTTCGGCGGCAGCGTCGTCAACGGCGAGCTCCTCGCGCTGCCCTTCCTCGTCGCCGGCGCGGCCCTCTTCGTGGCAGCCGCGGCCAGCCGGTCCTCGCGCCGGGCCCTCGCCCTCGCCTTCGCGGCGGGGGTGGCGGGTGCGCTCGGCGTCCTGATCAAGCAGAGCCAGGTGGAAGTCTTCGTGCTGGCTGCGGTGCTCATGCTGACCAGCGGTGCGGCCCGACGGCGGCTGCCCGGCCTGCTCACCGGTGCGCTCGTCACCGTGGCGCTCGTGGTCGGCGCGGCCTGGCTGCGCGGGACCATCCCCGCCGACCTGTGGGAGGCCGTGGTGACCTTCCGCATCGACGCCGCGCGCGAGCTGGCCGAGGACAGCGGCGACGCCCCCGCGCGGCTCGGCGCTCTGCTGGGTGCGCTGGCCGGCAGCGGGCTGCCCCTGTTGGTGGCGGCGTTCGTCTGGAAGGGCCGCGGCGAGCCGTCGGTCCAGGGCCCCTGGACCGCGCCCGACCTCCGGGTGGCGGCCTGGGTGGTGCTCATGGTCGAGCTCGCCGTGGCCGTGCTCGGCGGCAGCTACTGGCTGCACTACCTGATGGGCGTGGTGCCGGGGGCGGTGCTGGTCGCCGCCGCCTTCGCCCAGCGGCCGGCGCCGGTGACCCGCAGCATCGGTGCGGCCTTCGCCCTGGCCGGACTGAGCACGCTGGCGGTGATCGGCTGGGTCGGGCTGCACCCGATCGACCGGCCCGAGGAGCAGGCGATCGACTACCTCGACAGCCACGCCGAGCCCGGTGACAGCGCGGTGGTCGTGCTGGGCGCCGCCAACGTGGTCCACGACGCCGACCTGCGGGCGCCGTACCCCTACCTCTGGAGCCTGCCGGCCCGGATCCGCGACGCCGACCTGGCGACCCTCAACGGCGTGCTGACCGGCCCCGAGCCGCCGCGGTGGGTGGTGGTGGCGCACCGGTCGGTCGCCGTCTGGGGACTCGACTTCACGACCGCGCGCGCCCGGCTCGACGCCGACTACGACCAGGTCGCCGACGCCGGCAAGTTCACCATCTACCGTCGCGACGAGCCATGACCAGCATCCCGCGACCGGTCCTCGTGACGGCGTACGTCGTCCTCCTCCTCGCCTGGTCTGCCGTGATCGGCATCCCCAACGACCCGACCGGGATCGCGCTCTGGATCTGGCTGTTCACGGTCTGCTGGCGGATGGACCAGCCGGCGCGCAGCCACCTCGAGTTCGCCCGTGACTGGTGGCCGTGGCTGCTGGCGCTGGCCGTCTACGGGCTGGCCCGCGGACTGACCGACGACCTCGGCTTCGCGCCTCACGTGACCGCCCCGATCCGGATCGACGAGTGGCTGGCCGACCTCTGGGGCAGCGGCACCGTGCCGACGCTGACCCTCCAGCGCGAATGGTGCGGGGACCCCTGCCTCCCGGACGGTGACGTCCGCTGGTACGACGTCGCGACCAGCGCCGTCTACGCCTCGCACTTCCTTGCGGCGCTGACCATCGCCGGGGTGCTCTGGATGCGCAACAGGGCGCTCTGGCTGGAGTGGATGCGCCGCTACCTGACGATCACCTACCTCGCGCTGGTCGGCTACATCGTCTACCCGATGGCGCCGCCGTGGATGGCCGCTCGCGACGGGTACCTGCCGCCGCTCGCGCGGATCTCCAGCCGCGGCTTCCACGAGCTGGGGATCGAGCGCACCACGATGGTCTTCGGCGGGCTGGCCAACAAGACCGCCGCCATGCCGTCGCTGCACGCCGGGATCTCGTTCCTGATCGCCTTCTACGCGATCGCGAGGCTGCGCGGCGCCTGGCGGTTCCTCGTGCTGCTCTATCCGGTCGCCATGTCCACCGTGCTCGTCTACTCGGCCGAGCACTACGTCATCGACGCGATCATGGGCGCCGTCATCGCCGTGCTCGCGATGGCCGGGTGCACCTGGTGGGAGCGGCGTCGTGCCGAGGCCGAGCCGTCAGTGGTACGTCGCGCGGACCACGTCGGTCACCGGTAGCGCCTGGCAGGCCAGCCGGATGCCTTCGGCGAGGTCCTCCTCCTCGAGGACGTCGTTGTGCAGCAACTTGACCTCGCCCTCGAGCAGCCGGACCGCGCACGCGGAGCACTCCCCCTCCCGGCAGGAGTACGGCGCCTTCACGCCCTTGGCCTCGAGGTGCTCGAGCATCTTGGTGGTCGGCGCCCAGTCGTCGTACGCGTAGGTCTCGCCGTCGAGCTCGACCTCGAGCCGGACGTTGCCCTCGGGAGCTCCCTCGGCCGGCTCGTGGTGCTCCGGCTCGGGACCACCTTCGGTGAAGTCGGCGTCGGAGTCGGCCTCCTCCAGCTCGTGCTCGGCCTCGGCCTGCTCCTCCGGGTCGCCGAACGGGTTGCCGCCCAGCGAGATGAACTTCTCCTGGTGGCGTCGCTCGCGCGGGAACTCCAGCTCGCGCAGCGCCGCGATCGTCAGCTTCATGAACGGCGCCGGCCCGCACACGAACGCGTCGTAGCTCGTGAACGGCTCGGTGAACGTCTTCATCTGCTCCTGGGTGGGCAGCCCCTGCACCGACTCCAGCCAGTGCACGACGACGAGCCGGTCGGGGTGCGCGGCGGCCAGGGCGGACAGCTCACCCGCGAAGATCACCGACGTCTCGTCACGGTTGGCGTAGAAGAGCACGATCCGGCCGCTGCCGTGCGCCAGCGCGGTGCGGGTGATCGACATGATCGGGGTGATCCCGCTGCCGCCGGCGAACAGCAGCAGGTCGGCGTCCAGCGAGGCCGGCGTGAAGATCCCGGACGGCGGCAGCACCCGGATCGTGGAGCCCTCGCGCAGGTTGTCGCAGACCCAGTTGGAGGCGTAGCCGTCCACCGTGCGTTTCACCGTCACGGTCAGCGGGCCACCGTCGTGCGGGCTCGACGAGAGGGAGTAGCAGCGCGCGGCGACCCCGGTCTGGTCGCTCGGCACGGCGAGGGTGAGGAACTGGCCGGGCTTGTAGTCGAACTCGGCCTCGGCCCCCTCGGGCACCGCGAACGACACCGAGTGCGCGTCGGCGGTCTCCTCCACGACCCCCACCACGCGGAGGTCGTACGACGACTCGGTCACCTAAGCGTCCACCTCAGTAGCCGTCCTCGGCGCCGATCGGGATGTCCCCCTCGCGGGCGGCCGACTCGATGCTGGCCACCAGCCGCGGACAGGCCCAGAAGTTGTCTCGGCCGCCGGCGCGGCGGTTCAGCTCCGGGCAGTGCTGCCGCGCCTCGGCGTTCCACTGGATCGAGGTGTGGTGCTCGCTGTTCTTCTTCACCCCGACCCGGGCCAGGCAGTCGAGGCAGGCGACCTCGACCAGCCGGGCCGAGGTGTAGAGGCGCTGGTCCTCGAGCGTGTCCGCACTCGTGGGGACGAAGGAGGGCATGACGTCCAGCCTCAGGTGCCGGTCATGATCTGGGGCGAGTCCTGCTGGTCTGTCTGGTCCTGCGCGGCCTCGTCCTCGGCCTTCTTGCGGAGGTTCTCGGCGACCTCCTCCTGCCAGAACTCGTTGGCCTTGGTGGTGTCCACCTCGAACTCGAACCGGTCCACCATCTCCGGCGCGATGTCGGCCTTGTCGACGTAGAACTGCTCGTACCAGCGGCGCAGCTGGTAGACCGGGCCGTCCTCCTCGCACAGCAGCGGGTTCTGGACGGGCACCTTGTTCTTCCAGATGTGCACGTCCTGGAGGAAGCCGCCACCGAACATCTCGGCGTACTTCTTGCTGATGTACTGGGCGGTCCTCTCGTCTATCCCCTCGGGCTTCTTCACCGTGATGCCGTACTGCAGGGTGAAGGAGTCGGGCCCGGTCGGGATGTGGCAGTTGATGAGGATGACCTCGGTCTCGAAGCCCTTGTAGTCGACCTCGAGCCAGTTGATCATGTACGCCGGTCCGTAGTAGGTCGCCTCGGACTTGAGGAACAGCTCGGCGTCGCCGTACCCGCCGCTCTTGTCCGGCCGCCCCTTCGACTCCATGAACTGGGTGGCGATGTGGCCCTCGAAGACGTTGCGGAAGCTGGTCGGGAACGAGAAGTGCACGTAGTAGAAGTGCGCCATGTCCACGACGTTGTCGATCAGCTCACGGCAGTTGGAGCCCTCGATCGGCACGATCTCCCAGGTCCAGTCGGTGTATTCGTCGGTGCCGACACCGGGCAGCTGCGGCGGGAGGATGTCGTGGTCCGGCTCCGAGCCCTCGGGGTCGTGCCAGACCATGACCTGGTCGTTGCGGACCACGACGGGGTAGCGCTGGGTCCGGGCCCGCAGCGGCACCCGGCGGGCGTAGGGGATCTGCTTGCACTTCCCGTCGCCGCCCCAGCGCCAGTCGTGGAAGGGGCAGGCGACCTCGTCGCCCTTGACGGTGCCCTGGGTGAGGTCGCCGCCCATGTGCCGGCAGTAGCCGTCGAGGACGTTGATCTCGCCCTTCGAGTCCTGCCAGACCACGACCTTGCCGCCGAACGCCTCGATGCCGTGCGGCTTGCCGTCGGCGAAGGTGGTCGCCAGACCCAGGCAGTGCCAGCCGCGGGCGAACCGCTGCGGCGGCGTACCGCGGTCGAGCATCCGTGTGCTGCTGCTCTCGCTCATCTCGCCTCCCGCTCGGGTGCAGAGCTCTCGACTGCCAGACTAGAACACGTTACAGTTTTGCGCTATGCGCATCGCCCTAGATCCCGAGCAGGTCGCCCTCCGCGAGGAGCTGCAGGACTACTTCGGGGCGCTGGTCACCCCCGAGGTCAAGGCCGGGCTGGCGTCGGCGACGGGCGAGTTCGGGGAGGCCGGTGTCTACAAGAAGGTGATCCGGCAGCTCGGCACCGACGGGTGGCTCGGCATCGGGTGGCCCGAGGAGTGGGGCGGCCAGAACCGGTCGATGGTCGACCAGCTGATCTTCACCGACGTGGCCGCGGACTTCGGAGTGCCGGTCCCCTACCTGACGCTCAACACGGTCGGGCCGACGATCATGCGCTACGGCACCGACGAGCAGAAGGAGTACTTCCTCCCGAAGATCCTCGCCGGTGACCTGCACTTCTCGATCGGCTACTCCGAGCCCGACTCCGGCACCGACCTGGCCTCGCTCAAGACCAGGGCGGTCCGGGAGGGCGATGAGTGGGTGATCAACGGCCAGAAGATGTGGACCTCGCTGATCCAGTACGCCGACTGGATCTGGCTGGCCTGCCGCACCGATCCAGACCTGCCCCGGCACAAGGGCCTGTCGATGATCCTGGTGCCGACCGACGCCGACGGGTTCTCCTACACGCCGGTGCACACCGTGGCCGGGGTGTCGACGAGTGCGACGTACTACGGAGACGTCCGGGTCCCGGTCAGCAACCTCGTCGGCGAGCTCAACGGCGGCTGGCCGCTGATCACCAACCAGCTCAACCACGAGCGGGTCTCGCTCACGTCGTCGGCACCGCTCACGATGTCGCTCAAGCTGGTGCGCCAGTGGGCGCAGGAGACCAAGAACCCGGACGGCAACCGCGTCATCGACACCGAGTGGGTGCAGCTGGCCCTCGGCCGCGCGCACGCCAGGATCGAGGCGCTCACGCTGATCAACTGGAAGCTCGCCTCCGACGCGGACGCCGGCGTCGACCTCTCCCCCGCCGAGGCGTCGGCGACCAAGATCTACGGCTCCGAGCTGGCCACCGAGGTCTACCGCTCGCTGATGGAGGTGATCGGGCCGAACGCCGGCATCACCGGCGCCTCCGCCGGCGCGGTGCTCGCCGGCCGGATCGAGCGCTACTACCGCAGCGCGCTCGTCATGACCTTCGGCGGCGGCACCAACGAGATCCAGCGGGACATCATCGGCTACGTCGCCCTCGGCCTTCCGGCAGCGAAGAGATAACGGGATGGACTTCACCTTCACGCCCGAGCAGGACGAGGCCGCCGAGCTGGCGGCCAAGATCCTCAAGGACCGGGCCACCAACGAGCGGATGAAGGCCGTCGAGGCCGACGGCGACCGGTTCGACCACGACCTGTGGCAGGACCTCGGCGACGCCGGCCTGCTGTCGCTGACCATCCCCGAGGAGTACGGCGGCGCCGGGCTCGGCCTCATCGAGCTGTGCCGGGTGCTGGTCGAGATCGGCCGGACCGTGGCTCCGGTGCCGCTGGCGGTGCACGGCCCGGTGGCAAGACTGCTGGAGGAGCACGGCTCCGACGAGCAGAAGCAGCTGTGGCTGACCGGCGCCTCGACCGGCGAGCGGGTGCTGACCGCCGCGGTGGCCGAGGAGCGCGCGTTCGCACCCGAGCGGCCCACCACGGTCGCGACTCCCGACGGCGACGGGTACCGGCTCACGGGGAGCAAGTCGATCGTGCCGGCCGCGCCCGACGCCAACCTCTTCCTGGTGCCCGCCGAGACCCCGACCGGAGTCGGCGTCTTCATCGTGGAGCCCGAGACCGACGGGCTCACGATCACCGTCCAGCAGTTCTCCGACCGGGACGCCGTGGGGCGGCTCGACCTGGAAGGGGTGCGGGTCGGCCCCGACGCGCTGGTCGGACCCGCAGACGGCTCCGTGAACGAGCGGCTGCGGCACCTGCTGCTCCTCGCGGCCTCCGCCGAGCAGCTGGGCATCTGCGAGGGCGCGCTGAAGCTGACCGCGTCGTACGCCAAGACCCGGGAGCAGTTCGGCCGCCCGATCGGGACCTTCCAGGCGGTCTCGCAACGACTGGCCGACGGCTACATCGACACCCTCGGGCAGCGGCTCACGCTCTGGCAGGCCGCGTGGCGACTCGAGGAGGGGCTGCCTGCCGACACCGAGGTCGCGATCGCCAAGCTGTGGGCGGCCGACGCCGGCCACCGGATCGCGCACACGACGGTGCACGTGCACGGCGGGGTCGGGATCGATCTCGACGGCGAGCCGCACCGCTACTTCACCTCGGCCAAGCGCTACGAGTTCCTCCACGGCGGCTCCACCGAGCAGGCGCTGCGCATCGGCCGGACGCTCGCGGCCGAGCCCGCTTGACTCGGGCACATCCATGGCTGAGACCGTTCAACAGCTGCTGCGCGAGCGCGCCGAGGACGACCGGGTCGGGCTGAGGTACGGCGACCGCACCTGGACGTGGCGCGAGCACCTCGCCGACGCCGCGGCCGAGGCGTCGGTGCTGGTCGCCGCCCACGACCCGGACCGTCCGCTGCACGTCGGCACGCTGCTCGGCAACACCCCCGAGATGCTGCGCGCGATGGCGGCAGCGGGGCTCGGGGGCTACGTGCTCTGCGGGATCAACACCACCCGGCGCGGTGCCGGGCTGCTGGCCGACGTACGCCGAGCGGACTGCCAGTTCCTCCTCACCGACGAGGAGCACCTGCCGCTCCTGGCGGGGCTGGACCTGTCCGGGGTGACCGTCATCGACGTGACCGCCCCGGACTGGGCCGGGCGGCTCGCGAAGGCGGATCCCCTGACGCCGTACCGGGAGGTCGGCGCGATGGACACGCTGATGATGATCTTCACGTCCGGGACCAGCGGCGACCCCAAGGCGGTCCAGGTGGCGCACCTGATGGTGCTCTTCTCCGGGCTGAACCTGGTCGAGCGGTTCTCGGTCACCGCCGACGACGTCTGCTACATCGCGATGCCGCTGTTCCACTCGAACGCCGTGGTCGCGGGCTGGGCGGTCGCGCTGGGCTCGGGTGCGGCGATGGTGCCGGCGCGGTTCTCGGCCTCGCGGTTCCTGTCCGACGTGCGCCACTACGGCGCGACGTACATGAACTACGTCGGCAAGCCGCTGGCCTACATCCTCGCGACACCCGAGCGGCCCGACGACGCCGACAACACGTTGCGGGTGGCGTTCGGCAACGAGGCCAGCGACCGCGACATCGAGGAGTTCGCGCGGCGCTTCGACTGCGAGGTGATGGACGGCTTCGGGTCGACCGAGCTGGCGATCATCATCACCCGCGCGCCCGGGACGCCCCGCGGCTCGATCGGCCAGGGCGTCGGCGCGGTGGCGATCTACGACCCCGAGACGGTGACCGAGTGCGCCGTGGCGCGCTTCGACGAGTCCGGGGCCCTCGCCAACGCGGACGAGGCGATCGGTGAGCTCGTGAACACCGAGGGCGCCGGCTACTTCCAGGGCTACTACAACGACAGCACCGCCAACGAGGAGCGGATGCGGCACGGCATGTACTGGTCCGGCGACCTGGCCTACCGCGACGCCGACGGCTGGATCTACCTGGCCGGCCGCACCGCGGACTGGATGCGCGTGGACGGCGAGAACCTCGCCGCCGCGCCCATCGAGCGGATCATTCAGCGGCTCCCGCAGGTGGCCCTGGTCGCGGTGTATGCCGTGCCGGACCCCAACGTCGGCGACCAGGTGATGGCCGCGATCGTCCTGCAGGACGACGCAAGCCTCTCCCCCGACGAGCTCTCCTCGTTCCTCTCGGCCCAGCCCGACCTCCCGACCAAGGGCTGGCCGCAGTTCGTCCGCGTCGCCCCCGACCTGCCCCTCACCGCCACCAACAAGGTGCTCAAGCGGGAGCTGATCGCGCAGGGCCCGGTGGCTGGCGACGGGGTGCTCTGGGTGCGCGAGGAACGCGGGACGTCGTACGCCGCCCGCTAGCGTGAGGCTTCATGTCAGAGCCGCACACACGCCGGTCCATCGACGCGGTGGTCGCAGCGATGCAGGACCGGCTGGATGCGCTGACCCCCGAGCAGGAGCAGCGGCGCGAGTTCCTCGGCACCTACCAGCGCACCACGGTCGCCGTCGGCAAGGCGGTGCAGGACGGCGTCTTCGAGGACGGAGCCTGGGTCGAGGACTGGGACGTCGTGTTCGCCGACCTCTACCTGGACGCGCTGGACGCCGACCTGGCCGGCACCCGTGTGCCGCGCCCGTGGCGGCTCGCCTTCGAGGCGCGCCCCGGGCTGCCGCCGCTCCAGCAGGTGCTGCTCGGCATCAACGCCCACATCAACTACGACCTGCCCCAGGCCCTGCTCGCGGTGATCAGCGACGCCGACTTCGCCGACCCCTCGGTGCTGGACCGGCGGCGTCGCGACCACGAACGCATCGACGGAGTGCTGTCCGGTCGGGTCGCCGCCGAGGACAGCGAGCTCGCGGCACGGTCGGCGCGAAGCCTGCTCGACCGGGTCCTGCAACCGCTCAACCAGAGGGCCTCCAAGCGGTTCCTCCGTGAGGCCCGGCAGAAGGTGTGGCACAACACCACCGAGCTGCAGCAGGCTCGCCTGGACGGTCCGGACGTGTACGCCGAGCGGCTCGCCGAGCTCGAGCTCCTGAGCGCCGCGAAGATCGCGGACCTGCTCGCACCCGGGCAGGTGCTGCTGCGGCTGGCGGTCGCCGGGTTCGGAGTGGTCCTACCGCCGCCCGGTTGATCAACCGAGCTGGCCCATCTCACTCACGACGGATGCGACCACGGCCGAGGGCGAACGCCGGTCGAAGGACGAGACCAACGCGATGAGGACGTACCGGCCACGCCGGGCCACGACCCAGCGCGACCAGGACTCTCCAGCGCCTGTGGCGACGTCGCTCGCCACGACCTCGAACGAACCCGGGCCCAGGTATTCCTCGTGGAGCTCGCTGGTCGTGCCGGTCTCTCCGTGCTGCGGGCAGACACGCACGGAGTCGAAGAGCAGTCGATACGCCGACTCGGCCTGCCGCACGCTGGGCCAGGCGTCCAGCTCGCGCAGCTCCTGCGAGCTCCGGCGCGGATCGATCGAGAAGAGCAGCCGGGAGGAGGCGACACCCGCATCGAAGCGACCACGGACATCGCCGCACAACGACGGCAGCGGGACGCCGCGGGCGTGGAGGAACAGGGGCGCGGCCATCCGGCTGGGTGGCAAGCCCGCGGGCAGCCGGATCTTCGTCTCCGGCCTGGCTTGGCGCGCCCGACTGAGCAGCTCCGGCGGCGCCGGGAGCGGTGCCGACGCAGTCCCGAGACGGGCCCTCACGCAAGCGAGAGCCTCGGTCGGGACGACCACGCCGGGCACCTGCACGAGCTGGAGGTCCACGGCCCGCGCCCGGGACGGTACTCGCCGCCCGAAGATGAGCGCCGCGTCCTCACCGGTCGACGATGCGCATGAACCGCTCCCCGGGATCAGCCGCAGTCTGAGCTCGATGTACGCGCCGACGGGGATCCGCACCTCCCCGTGCCGATGGGCGGTGCGCACCAACCGGCCCCTCACCCGGACGAAGATCCCCCTGCTCGCCAGCGTGCAGTCCGGGCCGAGGTTCACCACGGCGAACGGCACCGTCCACGTCCCCCTCACCAACTCGCCGCGCGTGCCGTCCGCGATGACGGAGACCGCTGACAGCTGCCCGGCCGCGCAGACAGGAACTGCCTCTACCGTGGTTGCCGGGGCGGCCGACGGCGAGGCACCGGTCGTCGGGGTGGGCGTCGGCGCCGCAGGGGACTCGGGCGTACTTGTGCATGCGGACAGGACGGTCGTCGTTAGCAGCAGCACCACCCAGCCTCGTCGCACACCGGTGGGACGACACCCACGGCGAAAGGTTGCCGCGCGGGCCGGTTCCATAAGGTCGCCTCATGACGCGTCCAGGCAAGATCGGTGTCCAGCTGCCCGAGGTGGAGCGGTTCGTGCCGTGGCCGGAGTACCTCGACCTGGCGCGGCGGGCAGAGGCGGCCGGCTACGACTCGGTCTGGGTGGGCGACCACCTGATCTATGACCTGCCCGACGGGTCGACGCGCGGGCCGTACGAGGCGTGGACGACCCTCGCGGCCATCGCGGCGGTGACCGAGCGGGTGGAGATCGGCCCGCTCGTCGCGTCGACCAGCTTCCATGCCCCGGCGATGTTGGCCAAACAGGCCGCGACCGTCGACGCGATCTCACAGGGAAGGCTGATCGTAGCGCTCGGGGCGGGCTGGAACCGGCGGGAGTTCGACGCGTTCGGCTACCCCTACGACCGACGCGTGTCGCGCTTCGAGGAGGCGCTGGCGATCATCGTGCCGCTTCTGCGGGAAGGCCGGACGACGTTCCACGGGCAGTTCTACGACGTCGATGACTGCCTGCTGGACCCGCGGCCGGTCCGAGAGGGCGGCCCGCCCATCATGCTGGGCTCCAACAGCCCGCGGATGCTGAGCATCGGGCTACCCGTCGTGGACGCGTGGAACGTGTGGTGGAGCATCTACGACAACTCGGTCGAGCGGTTCGCGGAGGTGAAGGCCGAGGTCGACGCGGCCATGCCGGAGGGGCGGAACGTCGAGGCGACGGCTGCCGTCCTGGTCACGTTGCCGGGTGGTACGGGCCGACTCATGGGTGACGGGTACGACGCGAAGGTCACGACGGTCACCCCCGACGGCCTCGGCGACCACGTGGCGGGACTGGCGGACGCCGGCGCGACGCACTTGCAGCTCGTGCTGGACCCCATCACTGCCGAGTCGATCGACGTCGTGGGTGAGGTGCTCGCCGATCTGTAGGAGAGATCGCCAGGGCTACTGGCTGTACGGGGAGTAGTAGTCCTCGTGCGCGACTCGCGACTCGACGCCCCACGTGTCGCCGTCATAGTCGGGGGCGTTCTTGATCTGGTCCTTGGTCATCGAAAGCCTGACCGTCTTGGAGTCGTGGTCGACCCCGGTCACTGCCCCGGCCGGGATCAAGCGCTGCTGGCCGAAGATCCAGAAGCCGACGTCGACCACGAGGTACGACCCGGAGATGAGGTCGGTCGCATCGTCCACGTTGCCGATCGAGCCGTCGGTTGCCTCGACGTCGTAGCCCATGAGCCCGCCTGCCTGGACCCAGGTGATGTCACGGTATGACCACGTGTCCATCGTTGAACCTTCTTTCTGATTGGCACGCCCAGTCCGCGCATGGAGAGGTAGTGCAGCATTCCGTAGGCGGGTGTACTACACCCCTCGGTGGGTTAGAGTGCACCCCGATGTCGACGTCGAAGGATCCTGTGCTCGTTGCCCTGGTCAATGACTACGACGTCGTGGTGATCGGCATCGCGCACATGCTGGAGCCGTACCGCGACCGGGTACTCATCGCAGAGCTGGACGCCGGCCGTGCTGTCGAGGATGACGTGGACGTCGTCCTCTACGACACGTTCGCTCAGCCGGAGTCCGACGAGGCCGAGATCGAGGTACTGGTCAAGAACCCGCACGCCGGTCGCGTGGCGGTCTACACCTGGAACTTCCATGCCCGCCTGGTCCGGGAGGCCCAAAGGCTAGGTGCCAGCGGCTACCTGTCCAAGGCCCTGCCTGCTCGAGAGCTCGTGACCGCGATCGAGGCCCTGCACGCGGGTGAGGTCGTCATCAGCGACCCTCCAGGGCGTGCGCGCAGCGCCTCCGGTCACGACTGGCCCGGACGAGCCGAGGGACTCTCGGACCGGGAGGCGGAGATCCTCGCCCTGATCACGCAGGGCAAGAGCAACGCCGAGATAGTCGCGTTGACCTACCTCAGCCCGAACACGATCAAGTCGTACGTCCGCAACCTGTATCGGAAGATCGACGTGGCCAGCCGGACCCAAGCCGTGCTCTGGGGAATACGGCACGGCTTCGATCCCGACCACGACCGCATCGAGCATTGGAAGGGCGGCCCCTGATCGGGGTTCACGCCCCGTGGGTGGGCCCGCTCATGCGCTCTGGCCCAGTGGCTCGATCTCCTCGCGCGCGACGAGATCCTCCAGAGCCCGCTGGCAGCCGGACTGCCAGCGGCCACGGGCAGCGACAGATCCGGGGCTGTGCAGATCGGGGTCGAAGGGGTAGGACGGGTTCACCTCCGACCGGTACCCAGGGCAAGCGTTCGGCAGCCCGGTCGTGTGTCTACCCCTACTGCGAACGCGACTCCCGCGGCTGCGACCTCGACCACATCGACCCCTACGTCGACCCCGGCGACGGCGGACCACCCGGCCAGACCAGGCCCGACAACCTCGCGCCGCTCTGCCGAGGCCATCACCGAGCCAAGACCCACAGCGGCTGGCGATACCAACGCCACACCGACGGGACCTACACCTGGCACTCACCCCACGGCCGACGCCTCGTCGTCGCGCCTGGTGGGCACGTACTTCGGGTGGTCTAGTGGATCGCATGGGAGTGGCTGCGCGAATCGATCGACTTTCGAGTAGTGCACTGGCCCTCAAGCAGGCGGTGTTGGACTCATCGGCGGCAACACCGGTGGAGGTGCGTCGCGCCGCGTTCGCCGGTTCGTCCGCCGACGCAGCCCTTGCCGACTACGCCATGCTCGTTGAGCGGCATGCCGACCGAGTCAGCGACGCCCAGGTGACGGCACTACGGGACCTGGGAATGTCGGACGATGGCATCTTCGAGCTCACCGTGGCGGCGGCGTTGGGTGCGGCACAGCGAGCACTGGAGGCAGGCGTCGCGCTGTTGGAAACGGACTCATGATGCGACTGTCCGAGTACTCCCGAGGTCGATCACGGTTGCAGCGGATGGCGTTGTGGGTCAGTCGCCGCGCCGGCGCGGAGCTCGACGACGTGGTCAAGGTGTCGATGCGGAGACCGACCTTCTTCGGACGGCCGTTCCTCGCGCTCGCCCAAGAGGTGCTCCGGGGCGAATCGGTCTGGTCGGTCGGTGAACGTGAGCTCTTCGCCTCGGTCGTCTCCGGGGCCAACCGATGCGCGTTCTGTGTCGGCACGCACGCAGAGATCGCGCGGCTGACCCTGGGGCCGGTGACCGATGACAGCTGGAAGGACGGCCGGTACGGCGTGCAGGCGACAGCCACGGCGTACCTCCTGGAGGCGCTCACCCGCGACCCGGGGTCCATCCCCCACAGCCAGCTCACAGCGGTCCGAAGCGCCGGACTCGACGATGCGGCTCTGACGGACGCCCTCTACGTGGCCTACGTCTTCAATGTCATCAACCGCATCGCGGACGCCCTGGACTTCGGCTACCGGTCCGATCGAGACCGGCTGCGTGGCGCACGGATCCTCCGACGCAACGGCTATCGACTACCTGCGTGGCTGTTGCGATGAGCCCGTCTCGGGCGACTGCGGCATTCGCGGCGGAAAGACGCGCCCGAGCGGGGGCCGACAGCTGTACACCTTTGAGGCCAACGAGAGCAGACGAAGGGACCCGCCGTCGTGGACGAAGAGGTCGATCACCTCGGTCGCGGACAGCCGGCCGCTCACGATGGTCCCCTCGCAGGAGGATCAGATCGCACAGACGCCCCGGCCCGGGGGGTGCAGCCCCGGCCGGGGCGTCTGGTTGTGACAGCTCAACCCGCGATGGTCAGCTCAGGTTCTTCGACCTGTTGATGCATGTGCTCAGGTCGATCTTGGACTGCTCACCCCGGTCGATGATCACTGGCACCTGCTGGAGGACCCTGCCGTCCTTCTCGCACGTCAGCGTCCAGTTCTCGATCAGGCCCGGCACCTCTTCCGAGGACACGACGGTCGAGTTGAACAGTGTTGCCGTCAGGTCGTACGTCGGGGTGGTCGAGGCGAAGTTGATCACCCGCAGCACGTAGTCGCCGGTCTCGGGGGCGCCGATCTCGGCGCGCTCCTTCTCACCGAGGAACCCACCCGACGATCCGACCTGGGTCAGCGAGCCGTCCGCGTTCTTCTTATAGACCTCGAGGTCGAGGTCGTCCGGGGACGGCCAGTCGAGGTCCACCTGGAGCACGTCGATGCCGGTCTCGGTGATGGTGAAGTCGTGGTCGACCTCCTGACCAACGGTGGTCGGACCACCGTGGTAGGTCTGGGAGCGGACCGGGTTGTCCTCGGTGATCTCGATCAGCTTCTCCTGCACGACCGGTCGCGTCGACTGGTTGATGTGCCAGGCGAACTTGCCCGTGTTGCCCACCTGCATCGTGGTTTCGAGCGTGTCGGTGAACGAGCCCTCCCATGTGGGGGTGGCGAACTGCTTGCGCAGCCTCAGCGTGGCGCCTTTCGGGGCGCTGCCTTTGATCACGGAGTGCGTTGCGGTGTCGACGGTGTTCTCCAGTGCGTCGAGGTACGCCTCGCGGTTCCCCTTGCCGGCGTACTCCCCGGCGCCGAGGTACTCGTCGATGACCTGCGGGAACGGCGGGTGGAACTCGTTGGGGCCGATCTCGAAGGTGTAGCCGTACCCGCCGGTGGCGTTGTAGGACCAGTCCTCGGTGGTGCCGGTGGTGTCGTAGAGCTCCCAGCCGTGGATGTTTCGGTAGCCGTTGGCGGCGGTCATCTCCGCGCCGAGCGCCTTCAGGCCCTCCTCGTCGGGTGCGTTCCCGACGGGGTTGCCGTCCGGGCCGATCGTGTCGGGGTGCACGCCGTTGGGTCGCAGCACCAGGTTGGAGAACGTGTGGTTGGAGATCATGGTGGTGACCTGTCGGCGACTGATCAGCTCACGAATGTTCTGGGTCTCCGGCTCGGAGAACGGGCCGGCCCCGCGGTATGTCGGGTCGGCGAACGTCGCCGAGGCACCCGGACCTCCCCAGAAGCCGCCGTAGTTGCGGTTCGGGTCGATGCCGATGCCGTAACCTCCGGGGCTGGTGGCCGAGAAGGCGCGGCAGGTGCCGTCGGGGGTGTCCTGCCCGTCGAGGACGCGGCAGTTCTTCCGTTTGTACGCGTTCCCGGGAGTGCCGAGGATCGACGCGGTGCCGCCGTTGTCCGCCTCGCGCAGGTCGACCAGGCCGCCGTCGGTGCGGGAGAGGTCGAACCCGTCGACGTTGACCACGGGCACGATGATCACGCGCGCCTTGTCGAGCAGCCCGGTGATCCGTGGGTCCTGTCCGTAGTTCTTCACGAGGTCGTAGGCGAACTCCATCGCGAGCTCACCCGAAGGCCACTCGCGGGCGTGGTGCAGACCCATCAGCAGGAACACGGGACGGCCGTCCTCGGCCGCTTGGACGTTGGCGCCGATCTCGATCCCCTGGACCGTCTTGCCGTCGAGCGACGGGTGCGGCAGATCGAACTCTTTGGCGATGCTCGGCCGGATGTTCGCGAGCTGGCGCATGTCGTCGTTGTAGTCGTCGAGCGTGCGGTAGCTGTCGCGTCCCGACGGGAGCGGCGACACGAGTGTCGCGGCAGCGTACGCCGCGTTGGCCTGGTTGTTGCGTGCCTCGCGCTCGAGGAGGTTGCCGATGCGTACGTCGTAGGTGAGCCCCGACTCCTCGAGGGCTGCTGCGTCGGACCCGGTGTGCAGTACGACCTCGATGTAGCCGTGTCCGGCGTGCTCGGTGAGGTCCAGGCCCAGGGTCTGGAGCAGCTCCTTGTCCGCACGGGTCGGAGTGTCCACCGTGACGAGCTTGGGGGCGAAGGCGGTGTCGGTGCCGATGTCGATGGCCTGAGCTGACCCGGTGATAACCGAGGGCGTTAGACCGAGCAGCGCTGTGGTGAGCGCCGCGGCAACTGCCGCGCAAAAGCGGCGTGACCGGTAGATCATCAGATCTCCCTGTGTGAGGTGAGGCGGGCTGCGTATGCCGAGACGAGTTTTTCGCCTCCAGGACCAACGAGCCTGGCGAAACCAAGTCACGCTGGACGTGCCCGCCACAGGCTAGGTCGCGTCCTGGTTCTGATACGGCTGCGGTCGCGTCCCCCCGGGCTGGCTTGTTGGCCGCGGCGACCTTGACCGGTCTCTTCGTAGCTCCGACGAGCGCGGCCGGTGTCGCGGAGACGTGCCAGGGACATCGGCGACTATTTTGGCCCAACCAGACAGTCAAACGACCGGCACCGAGGGCAGTGACGTCATCGTGGGACACAAGAACGTCACGATCGATGCGCTCGCCGGGAACGACCTCATCTGCCTCACTCTGGGGACGTCACGGCTGGGACGGCGACGATTCAGTCCTAGTAACCGGGACGAACCCCAAGCACGGGGTCTATGCCAATCTGGGCGCCGCCGATGACCGGTATGTCGGAGGCCCGGCGTGGGACATCGTCGGACTCGACGATCTCTCGCCCGGCTCCGACAACATCTCGACGGGCGCCTACGAGTCGGTGCTCTCCGTGGCCGGTGTCATCGACCTTGGCCCAGGGGAGACTGGCCCTTCTCGGCGTGGAACGGGCCAAGCAAGTGCCGCTCGGGTTTTCGTGCGGGGCGGACCTGAGGGGAATCGGCTGTCCGCCTTCGGCTGCCATGTTCGGGTGCGCGGTGGGGACGGCGCCGACCGTACAAAAGCATCCACCTCCTTGGAGAAGCGCTGTGGCGCAGTCGCGGCAGGTGGCGCGGGACCAGATCGCCCGTTTGGAGGTTTTGGGGACGATCGGCTGGCCGGCGGCCTGGGCAGGGACACCGCCGACGGCCGGGACGACACCGACGCGTGCTGCGCCGAACGCGAAACCGACTGCGAACTGTGACGCCCGACCACCAAGCAGCTAGCGCGAATCGACCGCGACATGGCTGTAGTTCTTCCATCTCTGTGCTGCCTACCTACCGTTACCCAACACCGCCGACCGTTGGAAGATCGCCGAGCTGGTCCACGCCTCGTGCGCCGAGGATCACCTCAAAGATCGCTACCGCTTGGGACTCCGTCCACAACGACCGCGGAGCGCCGACGCATCCTTCGCATCCTTCGCATCTTGACAGTCATAGGCGGCGAAAAGACGCACGCTCAGGCTAGGACGAATCGCGGTAGCCTGACGAACGGGAGTGTCGTGAGGGCAATCGGGAACGTACCCGACCAGCGCGGCCGGCTGCGGCCTTCGGCCGCCGGCGTGGCTGTGTTGCTGGTGGCCCTGTTCCTGACTGCCTGCTCGAGCTCGGGCGAACCCACCGAGGATGCGGTCGACACCGACCGGCTGACGAAACAGATCGACACCTACCTGGACTCCCGGGACGAGGTGCGGGCCGTCTCTGTTTCGGCCGGTGGGGAGACGGTCGTCGAGATTTACCGGGACGCCGACCCGGAGGACTATTGGGATGTCGAGTCGGTGACCAAGAGCGTGATCTCGATCCTGGTCGGCATCGCCCTAGACGAGGGACACCTCGCCGGCACGGACCAGACACTCGCGGAGCTCCTCCCCTCACACACTGCCCAGATGAGCTCCCAGGTCGCCGGGGTGACCCTACATCAGCTGCTCACCATGACGGCCGGCTTCTCCGGGATAGTTGACGACCAGGGCGCCTTCATCGACCGGACGCCGCAGTACATGAGCGCGAACGATCCGGTCGGGCGGATCCTGGGGACGGCTCAGGAGAACCCGGCGGGGTTCGACTACTCCAACGGCGGCGGTCACCTGGTGTCGGCAATCCTGCGGGAGGCGACCGGGATGTCGGTCCTCGAGTACGCCCGGTCCCGGCTGTTCGAGCCCCTGGGGATCAGCTCCGAACCCGCTCACGAACCTCTCGGCGTCGGCGTCGGGGCGGACGAGCCCCTGAATCCGCTCTGGGCCATGCCGCCCGAGTACGTGAAGGCGTACCTGGAGGCGGGGTTCGCGTGGCCGGTCGACCCTGCTGGCATCCATCTGGGTTGGGGGTTGCTCAAGCTCACCCCTGCCGACCTCGCGAAAATCGGTGTCCTGATGGCCGACCAGGGTCGGTGGAAGGGCAAGCAGGTCGTCTCCGAGGAGTGGGTCCGCAGCTCAACCACAGCCCAGGTCACCGTCGGTGAGGACGACTTCGGGGCCGGCGGGACCGGGTACGGGTACCTGTGGTGGGCGGGGACCGCCGACGCAGAGCGGGCCTACTTCGCCGCCGGGTACGGCGGACAGCTCCTGGTGGTCGTGCCGGCCAGGGACCTGGTTGTCGTCATCGCTACCGAGTTCGACCTCGCGAGCCCGTCGTACCAGGACATCTCCCCGGCACAGCTTCTTCCACTCGTCGACGACGTGATCACACCGGCGTTCCCCAACCAATAGGCCGGAATGCTCCTCGTCGGCCTCTAGCGACCGGCGTCAGCAACACTGCGGAGGCTTTCGACGAAGGGGACCCATCCGGTGCCAGCGGCGATACCAGACGCGTGTGCTCGGATCGTCCTGGGCGCTAGGACGCAGGCCTGACAGCTGGTCTGACAGCTGGTCTGACGACGCTCGCAGGATCCCGGACGCTGCACCCTCCCTACTGTGTGTTGGCGGGCGATTCCTACCCCCCGCGGTCTAGGCGTGAAGTTGCACATTTCCCTTGTTGGTCGGGCAGGGAGGGCACAGCGCGAGATCGCCGTCACCTGAGCGACGGAGCATCTTCGGCGCCTCAAGACTTGACAGTCATTTGCGGCGGATTGACGCAACCAGTACGGGCTCGCTCTTCCCCGTCACTAGCCGCTCGCGGTCGGCCAGCCCCTCTCATTGACGTACCAGAGGGCCGAGGTCAGCACGGCCACGATGAGAAGGGTGAAGAGCAGGCCACCGGCGACCGGCAGGAACCACCCGGGGGCTCTCTTGGACCGGACCGCGACGACCTTCACCACGATCGCCCCCATCACCGCGCAGCCGAGGAGACCGTGGACGAAGGTCCGGGTGGAGACCTTCTCGCCGCCGTGGATGGTCCCGTACTCCAGGCCCAGTGCGAACAGGCAGTGGTAGGCGACGAACAGACCCAGCGCGAGCGCGATGACCCCGGAAGCCCGGTGCGCGTTGCCCAGCCAGGACGGCGCGGAGATCCCGAGCTTCCCGTACATCCACAGCGCGCCGATCAGCTGGAGCACGGCGAGAACGCCGACGACCGTCGCCACCACGACCTTCATGGCGATGACGGTCTTGAAGCCCAGGGTGGTGGTGCCGTCGAGCGAGGGATCGTGCAGCCGGCCGAAGACGCCGACGAGGACGGCGACGACCGCCCCCGCCGCAAAACCCGTCAGCGGGATCGCCATGCTCTTGGGTGGGCTGGTCTGTGACGTGATGTCCCCCATGGGATCAGGATGGCGCGAGCCGCGCTGGTTGGGAATGGTCAGACTAGGGTCGCCGGCGTGGTCCGCTCGGCCGTCTTCACTGCGGTCTTCTTCGTGCTCGCGCCGGGCGCGACGGCGGGCTTGGTGCCCTGGTTGATCACCGGCTGGGATCGGCCGGGCGACGGTTTCGGCCCCTCCACCGTGGCGGGCGGGCTGCTGGTGGCCCTCGGGGTGGTGGCTGTGGTGACCTGTTTCGTCCGGTTCGTGACGGAGGGACGCGGTACGCCGGCGCCGGTCGCACCCACCGAGGAGCTGGTGGTCGGTGGGCTGTACCGGTTCGTCCGCAACCCGATGTACCTCGCGGTCGCGTCGGTCATCGCCGGCCAGGCGCTGCTGTTCCAGAGCGCCGGCGTGGCTTTGTGGCTGGTCGCGTTCCTGGCCGCCGTGGTGGCCTTCGTCAAGGGCTACGAGGAGCCGCGCCTGACCGAGCAGTTCGGCGAGTCCTACGAGCGCTACCGCCGCGCGGTCCCGGGCTGGTGGCCACGGCTGACGGCGTACCGAGGCTGACCTCAGCTGTGCCTGCGGAGCAGCTCCTTGGCGCCGTGGGTGAGCCGGATCGCGAAGAAGCCCCTCGCGGTGTCGGTGAACCAGATCATCCGGCGGCGCACGTCCCAGGCGGGCTGCGCCATGGCGCTGGAACCGACGCCGGCAACCGGGTGGTTGAAGTACGCGACCTCGACCGGGCGGCGCAGATTGCGGATGTCGAAGACCCGGAGCCCGGAGTTGATCATCGAGCAGGCGACGATGCGCGGGTTCTTCTCGTAGGGCACCGAGCAGTAGTGCGCCGTGTAGCCGCCGAGCGGGTTGTCGGCGCCCGGGTCGTCGTACGACGCCTTGCGTGCGGCCGGCTGCTGTACGGCCAGCCGCAGGTTCGAGATCACGCGCGGATGGCGCGGGTCGTCCACCTTGATGATGCGCGCCGCGCCGACCGGGGCGTCGGCCGGACTGCCGGCCACCCCGATCTTGGCGAACTCGTCGACCTCGAGGAGGTAGCGGTGCTTGTTGCGGGTGAACGGCTGGTTGACCTGCGGGATCGACCCCTCGGGCCAGGTGAGGTCAGACAGCACGGTGATGCTCGGGTTGGGCAGCCGGTCCTGGATCTGGCTGACGTCGAGGATGCGCAGGCCCTGCCCCGGCAGCGTCCCGCCCGAGAGGTCGTTGCCGATGTGGGCGACGTACATGGTCCGCCCGTCGGCGGAGAGGCGCAGCCCGTGGTAGTTCACGTTGTACTGCTCGAAGATCTTCCGCGGGTTCGCCGGGTCGGTCACGTCGACAGCGGTGAGGGTCTGCCCGCCCGTGCTGCTCGCGTAGAACGTCTTCCCGTCAGGCGACCAGCCCGACTCGTGCCCGAGCAGGGCCGAGGGCGTCGAGGAGACCAGCCGGGGGTGCCGGCAGTCCTGCCGTACGTCGTAGATGTCGAGCAGTCCGGGGAGCGTGAACGCGTTGCCTGTCACCGCGGCGAGCAGACCCCGGCCCTGGTGCACCAGCAGGGACTCGTGCGGGCTCAGCATCGCCGGGCTGACCAGGGTCGTGGTCTTCGCCGGGTGACCCGGGTGGGTCATGTCCACGACGATCACGCCGAACCCGTCGCGCACCTGCATGAGCACGTCGCTCGGGAACAGCCGGGTCGAGTCGTAGAAGGCGCAGACGTGGCCGGCGTCGTCCTTGTAGCGCAGCACCTTGAACCCGCCCGTGCTCTTCACCTGCGAGACCAGCTTGGCGTTGCACTCGAAGCCCTTGGCGGCCCGGCCGTTCTCGTGGTCCGCGGTCGACACCCGGCCCTGGACTCCGGTCTCCGGGAGGCTGCTGCGGCTGCACGAAATCGCGGGCGGCGTCGCGGCGGGGAAGGAGTCCCCGCTCGCCGAGACCAGGCCCGACAGCGACAGCCCGAGCGGAACGGCGAGCAGCATCGCCACCGCCATCACCAGACGGCGGAGCGCTCCGTTCCGGCTCTCGCTCACTTCCGGTACGACTCCAGCCGGTCGACGGCCTCCTCGTACTCGGAGACCAGCGAGGCCATCACCTCGGCCACCGGGCGGACCTCGTTCATCCGGCCCACGATCTGACCGACCGGCATCGAGATCACGTCGGGGTCGTGCGAGGCGTTGATCCGGTTGTGGGCCTCGGCGACCAGCAGGTTCTGCAGCGGCATCGGCAGCGGCTCCGGGGCGCCCTCCTCCGCCCACGCCTCGGTCCACTTCGTCTTGAGCAGCCGGGCCGGCTTGCCGGTGTAGATCCGGGTGCGGACGGTGTCGCTCGAGGTGGCCCGCGTGAAGGCCGTCTCCCAGCCCCGGTTGCTGGCCAGGTTGCGGTACTCCTCGGTGCCGAGCCAGATCGATCCGGTCCACACGCCCTGTGCGCCGAGCGCCAGCGACGCGGCGACCTGCCGGCCCGAGCCGATGCCGCCGGCACCGAGCACAGGTACGTCGGGGCCGACCGCGTCCACGATGTCAGGCGTCAGCACCATCGACGCCACCTCGCCGGTGTGGCCACCCGCCTCGTAGCCCTGCGCGACGATGATGTCGACGCCGTTCTCGACGTGGCTGAGCGCGTGCTTGGCGGCCCCTGCCAGCGCGGCCACCTTGATGCCGTGCTCGTGGCAGTTCTCGATCACGTCGACAGGCGGGGAGCCCAGCGCGTTGGCGATCAGCACCGGCCGGTGCTGGAGCGCGACGTCGAGGTGCGAGCGGGCCACCGAGTGCAGCCAGCCGAGCACGCCCTCACGGCCCTCGCCCTCGGGCAGCGGCGGCACTCCGAGCTTGAGCAGGGTCTCGTCGACGAACTTCCTGTGCTCCTCGGGGATCATCGCGCCGAGGTCGATCGAGGTGCCCTCGGTGGGGATCTTCATCGGCATCACGATGTCGACGCCGTACGGCTTGCCCTCGGTGTTGTCGTCCAGCCAGGTGAGGACCCGCTCGAGCTCGTCGGTGTCGTTGAACCGCACACAGCCCAGCACCCCGAGCCCACCGGCCCGGGACACCGCCGCCGCGACGTGCTCGGACGGCGTGAACGCGAAGATCGGGTAGTCGATCCCGAACTCGTCGCAGAGTGCGGTGCGCATCAGCCCATGACCCCAGCCACTCCGAGCGCCATCTCCTTGGCGCGGGGGTACTGGGCCTTGCCGGTCGCGTTGCGCGGGATCTGCGGTACGACGGTCAGCGAGCGCGGCAGCTTGTAGCCCGACAGGTGCTCGCGCAGGAAGGTGCGCAGCTCCTCGAGGTCGAGGGTGGCGCCCTCGCGGAGCTCGACGACGGCAGCGACCGCCTGGCCGTACTTCTCGTCGGGTACGCCCACCACGAGGCAGTCGTAGACGGCCGGGTGCGACTTGACCGCCATCTCGACCTCCTCGGGGTAGACCTTCTCGCCGCCGGTGTTGACGCAGTTGGAGCCGCGGCCGAGCAGGGTGACCCGGTTGCCCTCCTCGATCCGGGCGAAGTCACCGGGCACCGAGTAGCGCTGCCCGTCGATCACGAGGAACGTCGCCGCGGACTTCTCCGGGTCCTTGTAGTAACCGACCGGCACGTTGCCGCCGCGACCGAGCCGGCCGACCTTGCCGACGTCGGTGGCCGGGTCGAGGAGCCGGTTGTCGTCGTCGAGGACGACACTGGCGGGGCCGAGGCCGACCACCGGTCCGTCGGTGCTGATCGCGTCCTTGTCCTGCATCCCCATGCCCTGGAAGCCCGTCTCGGTGGCGCCCACCGAGTCGGTGAAGATCGCGTTGGTGAACACGTCCATCCAGCGCTTCTTGACGTCGGGGCTGAAGATCGCGGCGCTGCTGGAGATCGCGAACAGGCTCGAGCCGTCGTACGGCGTCCCGGTGGCGGCCTGGCGCTCGTACTCCTCGATGAGCGGGCGGGCCATCGCGTCGCCGGTCATGAAGATCAGCTGGACGCCCTCCTTGTCGATGATCTCCCAGGTCCGCCTCGGGTCGAACTTCGGCTCGAGAACCGTGAGGTGGCCGCCGAAGAGGTGCATGAGCAGACCGGCCTGGGCGCCGCCGTGCATGAGCGGGCTCAGCGGGAAGGTGACCATCCGCGGCTCGGTGGCCTGCTTCGACTGGTCGAGCTCCTCGAGGGGCTCGCCGGTGTAGAAGTCGATGCCGCCCCCGAGCACCCGCCAGAAGTCCTCGTGGCGCCACATCACGCCCTTCGGGAACCCGGTGGTCCCGCCGGTGTAGATGATGTGGATGTCGTCGGGGCTGCGCTCCTCGAAGTCCCGCTCGGCGCTCTGCCCCGCCATCGCCTCGTCGAGCGTCACGCCGCCGAACCCGGCGATGTCGTCCTTGTTGTCCGGGTCTGTGACGTCGGGCAGCGCCACGAACGTCTTGAGGAGGGCGTGCTTGGGCGCGCACCTGCCGACCAGCTCGGCGTAGGTCCGCTCGAAGAGCACGGCCACGACGTCGGCGTTGTCGAAGAGGTAGTTGAGCTCGCCCTCGACGTACCGGTAGTTGACGTTGATGGTCGTGGCGCGCAGCTTGACGGTGGCGAGCACCGCCACGACGTGCTCGATGCTGTTCTTGGAGTAGATCGCCACGTGGTCGCCCGCCTTCACCCCGCTGGCGGCCAGGTAGTGAGCCAGACGGTTGGCGTCGCGCTCGAGGTCGGCGTACGTCGCGACCCGGTCCCCGACCTTGAGGGCAAGGTTGTCCGGGGCGGCGTCGACCGCGTGCTCGAAGAGGTCAGCGATGTTCAGAGCCACGCGGCAAGACTAGAACACGTTCTCGTTTCGGTCTACGATCCCCCTGTGACCAGCACCGATGTCGACGCGCCTCATTGTCTGGTCGAGCAGGACGGCCACAAGCTGGTCGTCACGATGAACCGGCCCGAGGCGCGCAACGCGCTGTCGGGCGAGATGCTCGCGATCATGTCCGAGGCCTGGGACCGGGTGAACGACGACCCCGAGATCCGGGTCTGCATCCTCACCGGGGCCGGCGGCTACTTCTGTGCCGGCGCGGACCTCAAGGCGATGAGTGCGAGGCCGCCCACGGAGAGCTTCGAGTCCGGGGCGTTCGACCCGTCGGTGATCAAGTCGCTGCTCAAGGGGTTCCGGCTCACCAAGCCGCTGATCGCCGCGGTCGAGGGGCCGGCGATCGCCGGCGGCACCGAGATCCTGCAGGGCACCGACATCCGGGTGGCCGGCGAGTCAGCCAAGTTCGGCGTCTCCGAGCCCCGGTGGGGCCTCTACCCGATGGGCGGCTCCGCGGTCCGGCTGGTCCGCCAGATCCCCTACACGGTCGCCGCCGACCTGCTGCTCACCGGCCGCCACATCCTGGCCCCCGAGGCCAAGGAGCTCGGCCTGATCGGCCACGTCGTCCCCGACGGCCAGGCGCTGGCCAAGGCCCACGAGATCGCCGACCTGATCGCCGCGAACGGCCCGCTCGCCGTCCAGGCGGTCCTCAAGACGATGCGCGACTCCGAGGGCAAGCACGAGGACGAGTGCTGGGCCGAGGACGCCCGGGTCGGAGCGGCGGTGTTCGCCTCCGAGGACGCCAAGGAGGGCCCCCGCGCCTTCATCGAGAAGCGGCCCGCCGAGTTCAAGGGCCGCTGACTCCCCCTAACCTGTCCGCGTGGCGTCCACTGTCGTGCTCGTGTTCGCCGCCTTCCTGGCGATCGCCGTCGTGGTGGTCGTGCTCAGCTACCTGGCCGCGAAGAAGCGTCGCGAGGCGCTGGCCGGTTTCGCGGCCGCCCGTGGGTGGCGGTTCGAGGAGGAGCAGCCGCTGCTGGTGGACCGGTTCACCGGGCCACCGTTCGGACTCGGGTTCGGGCAGCGCGCGTACAACGTGCTGTACGGGAGCCATGACGGGCGCGACCTGGTCTCCTTCGACTACGAGTACAAGACCCAGACCAGCAACGGGAAGCAGACCACGACCACGGTGCACCGCTTCTCGGTGCTCGGGCTCTCGATGGGCGGTGTCGTGATGCCTCCGCTGCGCGTGGACCCGGAGAACTTCCTGGACCGGTTCGTCGGCCGGCTCGGCGGCAACGACATCGACCTGGAGTCCGAGGAGTTCAACCGGGCCTTCACGGTCAGCTGCCCGGACCGGAAGTTCGCCTCGGACGTCCTGCATCCGCAGATGATGGAGTTCCTGCTCGCGCACCGGCAGCTGGGCTGGCGGTTCGAGCAGGACTCGATGCTGGTGATCGCCGACGGGAGGCGCGCGCCGGAACAGATCGATGCCACCCTCGCTGTCATGGACGCGATCACCGACCGGGTGCCGGAGTTCGTGTGGCTGCGGCTGAGAGGGCAGGGATGACCCCGCTGGGATGGACGCTCGTCGCGATCGGCGTACTGCTGGTGATCAGCGTGGTCTTCAGCTACAACCGGTTCGTCCGGCAGCGGACGCTGGTCGACGAGTCATGGGGCGGCATCGACGTCGAGCTGTCGCGCCGCCACGACCTGATCCCGAACCTCGTGGAGACCGTGCAGGGGTACGCCACCCACGAGCGCGAGGTGCTGGAGCTGCTGGTCCAGGCCCGCGAGGACGCCACCGCGCACCGCGACGACCGGCCGCACGCCCGGGAAGGCTTCGAGGACACCGTCACTCGGGCGCTGCACGAGGTGCTGGCCCGGGTCGAGGCCTACCCGGACCTCAAGGCCAGCACCAACTTCCTCTCGCTCCAGCGCGAGCTGACCCTCACCGAGGACCGGATCGCCGCCGCGCGGCGCTTCTACAACGGCAACGTGCGCTCCTACAACACGCGCGTTCGGACCTTCCCCTCCAACCTGGTGGCCTCGGTGTTCAAGTTCCGCGCCCGGGACTTCTTCGAGCTGACCGACCGTCTGAACGATTCGTCTGCGGTTTGACTTCGGTTCTCCTGCGGCGGGTCGCAGACGAATCGGGGTCAGAGCATCCGGCGCAGCTCGCTCGCGACCTCACGGACCGAACCGAGGTCGCCCTCGTTGATCGCGTCGAGCAGCTCCTCGAGCGCTAGGTCCACGTCGGCACGGAGTCCCTCGTCGAAGGAGTCCCGCACCCGGTCGCGCACGTAGTCGATGGCGAAGAAGTCGCCGCTCACCGCGCCGAGCCGGCCGCGCCGAGCGTCGAGCAGCATCTGGGCGAGCCAGGTGTCGAAGCGCAGGCGGTCGACCCGGTCTGCCGACTCGTAGCGCAGCCGCAGGTCCTGAGCCAGCCGGGCGAGGCCGAGCGCTGCCTGGGCCGCGCCCACCGTCTCGCGCGCCGCGGCGAGGCGGGCGATCCCCCTCGCGACCAGCGGACGCAGCAGGCGCGGCACCTCGCGGCGGTCGATTTCCTGCCAGGCCCTGCGGGCCGCGGTCGCCGCGTGGCCGACGGCGGCCGGACTGCGGTGCATCGCGGCGGCGTAGGCCCTCATGGCGGCGTTGTTAAGCCGGCGTACCGATCGGGTCAGGGGGGCCGCGGCCGCGTCCGCCGGGACGGCGAGAGCCAACGCCTCCGTGTCACCGCCGCCGGAGGTGAAGAACTCGCCATAGCCCGGCGCGAAGGTCTTGAGCTCCTTGGCCCCGTCCATGTGCAGCTCCGAGATCAGTAGCGCCCCCGTCCCGTTCGCGAGCGGACCTCGGAACGGGAGGCCGGTCTCCTTGACGGTGACCTCCTCGAACACCAGACCCGGGATGTTCTCGGGCCGGTAGACGTCGCCCGGCCGGGGGGCAGCCGGCATGATCATCGCCGCCGGCCCGTCGATGCCGGCGATCCAGGTTCCGTGGGTGTCGCCGATGGCGCCGCCGCGGAAGTTGTAGACGTCCTCGCCGAAGTACCAGACGTTGCCCGCGTCGTCCTGGGCGTAGAGGTCGTAGGCCACCTCGTGGATCCGGCCGCCCAGAAAGGCGACGTACTGGGAAACCGCCACCTCGACCTGCCGCCCCGCCCACGGGATCACGCGGGTGTGATCGAGCAGGGTGACCTCGGTCCGAAAGGCACGACCGTCCACCTGACCCACCAGCAGCCCGGACTGCTGCGACGAGACCGGGAAGAGTGGGTTGGTGATCTGCGTGGGGTGGGAGAAGGTCGGCATGCACAGGTCCACGCGCCGCGAGTCAGGCGCCACCTCCAGGTCGCCGGTGTCAGGCTGCGCGACGCGCTCGCACTCCGCGGTCGCCGCGGTCGGCGACGACGCAGCGACGGCGTCGAAGGCAGTCAGGCCGCCGAGCGACAGAAGCCCCGCCAGTGCGACGTTCAAGGTGGTGTTCACGACTGCCTCCATCGGTGTGTGGTGTCCCGATGCTGGGCGCCTACCGCTGAAGGCACCCTGAACGCCGCCTGACCGCCCGCCTCAGACCGGCGTGATCGGCAGCGACCTGCGCGGCTCGAAGGTGAACGACGCGCCGGTGCTGATCCGGGTGACCGCGACCTCGTCGAAGTCGGGGGCCGGCTCGTCGCGGCGTACGACGGTGGCGGTCCAGTCGGACGCGCCGCCGGAGACCTCCACGTCGAGGTGCGGGTCGACGCCGCGCACTGCGGCCTGGAGCGGTCGGAGGGCCGTGGGCCCGCAGAGTGTGATCCAGCCGCCGTCGTCGTGGGCGGCCGAGGCGGAGACCGTGACGGACGAGTCGGTGAACGTCGCGGCGACGTACGCCGCCGGGTTGAGCATCGGGTGGAACCGGAGCGTCTCGAGCGCGTCCGTGCCGAGGGCCTGGTGGATCCGCTCGGCCGCGACGCCGGCGATGCCGACCAGCTGGCGGGTGGCAATCTCGATGGCCTGCACCTCCGACTCGGCGCGGGCGCGGACCGCGATCAGGAAGCCCAGGTTGAGCAGGTGCATCTGGACGCAGACCTCGTCGGCGATCCGGACCAGCGCCGAGTGCGAGAACGCCGAGAAGTCCAGGTCGGAGACCAGCGGTCCCGCGTAGTCCGCGTGCCCGGCCTGGGCCGCGTCGATCGGGTCCAGTGACAGAGCCGCGGCGTTCGAGGCCGCCACCTCGGCGAGTGCCGGGATCGGCGCCACCTCGGGGTGGGACTCGTCGATGGTCACCGTCCACGCGCAGTGCGGCCGGGGGTCGCCGGCGATGGTGGACGGCGAGCGCGGGGGCCGGTGGATCGGCCGCACCTGTGCCTTCGGGTTCGACGCGACCGCGGTGGCGTCGAACGTCGGGTCCTCGATGTCGTGGCACATCGAGCGCACGTAGTCAGGCCCCATCGGCTCGACGTCCATGAGCGCGCCGCAGTGGTCGAGCTGGAACTCGCCGTGCCGCGGGTCGTGCACCGTGTAGCGGAAGTCCATGAACTGCGGAGGTGCGCCGATGTCGAGCTGCAGCCCCTTGAAGATCGTGACCACGTCGCCGCCGCCCTCGACGGGTGGCGCGTAGCCCAGCGCCCGCTGCATCCGCCGCGTGTAGACCGGCGAGGACGACGCCCACTCCTCGACGGCGATCTGCGCCATCTCCTCGCGGCCGAACGCCGAGATGCACCAGGCCATCCCGGAACGGTCGATCAATTGCCCGATCAGCAGCAGCTCGGGGACCAGCGTCGCCAGCTGGTCCCGAGGGAGGATGGCGTACCGGCTAGCCAACACGGCCTCTATCCAACGGAGCGCTCGCCCGTCCAGTACTGCGCCCGCAGCGCCTTCTTGTCAGGCTTGCCGAGCCCGGTCAGCGGCAGCGTCTCGGTGGCGATGATCTGCTTGGGCGCCTGGACCGACCCCTTGCGGTCCTTGACCAGCTGCTGGATCTCCGCGACCACGTCGTCGGTGAGCTCGTGGCCCTCACGCAGTACGACGATGGCGGTGACCGCCTCGCCCCACTTCTCGTCGGGCGTCCCGATCACGCCGACCTGGGCGATCGCCGGGTGTTCGGCAACGACGTCCTCGACCTCGCGCGGGAACACGTTGAAGCCGCCGGTGACGATCATGTCCTTGGTGCGGTCGACGATGTACCAGAAGCCGTCCTCGTCCTCCCGCGCCACGTCGCCGGTGTGCATCCAGCCGTCGCGGAAGGTCTCGGCGGTCTCGTCGGGCAGCTTCCAGTAGCCGCCCGCCAGCAGCGGGCCGGCCACGCAGATCTCGCCTGGCTCCCCCACCGGCACCGGCTTGCCGTCGTCGTCCAGCAGGGCGGTGCGGAGGAACGCCGAGGGGCGGCCGCACGACGACAGCCGACGTTCGTCGCCGCAGATGTGGTCCTCCTTGGCCAGGTAGGTGATCACCATCGGCGCCTCGGACTGCCCGTAGTACTGGGCGAAGATCGGCCCGAACCGGTCGATCGCCTCCTTGAGCCGCACCGGGTTGATCGCGGACGCGCCGTAGTAGACGGTCTCGAGCGAGGACAGGTCGCGGGTGTGCGAGTCGGGGTGGTCCATCAGCGCGTAGAGCATCGACGGGACCAGCATCGTCGCGGTGATCTGCTCCTTCTCGATGAACTCCAGCACCTCGGCCGGGTCGAACCTGGAGAGCACGTAGAGCGAGCCGCCCTTGATGACGGTCGGCGCGAAGAACGCGGCGCCAGCGTGCGACAGCGGCGTACACATGAGGAACCGCGGGTTCTCTGGCCACTCCCACTCGGCGAGCTGGATCTGGGTCATCGTCGTGAACGACTGGACCCGACCGATGACGCCCTTCGGCTTGCCCGTCGTGCCGCCGGTGTAGGTGATCGAGGTCATGTGGTCGGGCGGCAGGACGGCCGCTTCGAGCGGCTGCGGCTCGAAGCCCGCGGCCGCCTCGACCAAGTCCTTGCCGACGTGGCCGAGCGCCTCGGGCACGGGCCCGATCGTGAGCACCTGCTTGAGTCCGGGGCACTTCTCGAGCAGCCCGAGCGCGCGCTCGGTGAACACCGGGTCGACCACCAGGACGGTGATCTCGGCGTCGTTGATGACGTAGGCGTGGTCGTCGAGGCTTCCCAAGGGGTGCAGGGAGGTACGCCGGTAGCCCTGGGTCTGGCTGGCGCCGAGGATGAACAGCACCTCGGGACGGTTGAGTGCGAGCAGCGCGCCCGCGGCGCCCTGCCCGGCGCCGAGCTCCTCGAACGCCTGGACGTACTGGCTGATCCGCCGCGCCACCTCGCCGCCGGTCAGCGTGGTCTCACCCAGGTGGATGACCGGCTTGTCGTGGTGGCGGCGCAGCGCCGCGAGCATCAGATGCCCGTTGTGGGTGCCGATGCCCATCTGGTCGTCAGGAGTCGCAGGTACACCGCTCATGCGCCGAGACTAGAACGTGTTTCAGTTTCCAGCAACGAGGCGCTTCGGTCGAGGATCAGAGCGTGGTGACACGCAGCCGATGTGGCGTTCGACAGTTCGAGACGTGGTAGGCCATCGCCTTCTCCTTGCACGACTCGCAGAAGAGCGTCACATGCACCGCGCTGTTGCAGCCCTTCTCGGCGCACAGCAAGCTCACGCGATACGCGGCTGGACGCCGGCACCGGCCGGCCGCGTGCTCGCACTGACACTTGGGCGCGCGCAGGAGTGCCGCCTCATCTAGCTGCGCTGCGCGGCGGCCCGGGTTGCCGCTCAGACTCCGCTTCTGGTTCTTGGCTGCCATCGTCAGTCCTCCTCAGATCGTGTGCGCACGACGCTGCGGACGAGGACCGACAGTTGGATGCTGGTGCACACCAACCTGTGGAAGGGGGACCGGATTCGTACCTCTGTGGGGACTTCGTGGCCTTGGGGCACTCAACCTGCGCTGATCGAGCCTGTCGAGATCACCCGCAACGAAGGCCGGGAGCCACCCTGCGGGTCATCTCGACAACCTCGATGAACGGTGCTTGAGTCCCAGCCCCGAGTTGCGTGGTTTCGACACGCTCGCTGCGCTCGCGGCTCAACCACCGGAGTCCGCGGTCAGCCGCTCGTGCACGGTGTCGAGCGCCCGGCGCATCGCCTCGAAGACACCGGCCTCGTGCAGCGCTGCGGTGAACTGGGCGTTGCCGCCACCGGGTGGGGCGTACTCCTTCACCAGCTCTGTGAAGTCGGGGTCCTCGGCCCCCGCCAGCGTGGTGGCGACGCCGGCGAAGCTGTCCGCGACCAGCCGCTGAGCAGCCTGGGCAGGCAGACCGCGGTCGGTCAGGAACCCGGCGAGCACGCCGAGGTACTCGAAGAACGGCGCCACGGTCCCCAGCGCCGTGAAGACGGCCTCGAACTGGTCGACGTCCTCGATGGACAGCGTTCCGCCCAGCCGGTCGAACAGCTCGACCACGGACGGCAGCGGCGGGTGCACCGGCGTCACGCTTGCGCGGGTCGCCACCTCGGGCATCGGAACGGCACGCGCGACCTGCCCGGCCGGGGACACGAGCTCCGCCAGGCGGACCAGCGGGAGGCCGGCGACGGCACTGACCACGGCGTGGTCGGCGCGCCAGACCAGGTCGCCGAGCAGGTCGGTGTGCACCTGCCGCAGGCAGACCACCACCGTCTGCGAGCCGTCCACGACCCCCTGGTTGTCGGCCGCGACGGTGACGGTCGGGAAGCGCGCTGCCAGCCCGGTCGCGGTCGCCGAGTTCCGCGGCGAGAGAAGAACGTCAGGCGGGTCGTCGACACCGTCGCAGAGCCCGGTGACGATCGCAGAAGCCAGGGCGCCGACGCCCAGCACGCCGTACGTCGTCGATGTCGCCGTCATGGGCCGAGGCTATTCAGACCGCCGGCCACCTACGAAAAGCAGGGCTTCCCAACCCCGGGTCAGAACGGGCAGGGTGGAGCTACCGACCCTGAGGAGGTACTCCGTGACGGTCCTTGTCACGCGCTTTTGACTCCGCGCTCGCGCCGTGCCGATCCATGCACGACGGTGAGCGGACGACGACCGAGGATCAGCAGGGGCTGATGACCGAGGACGTGACGTTCTCATGCGGTTGCCAGAGCCATCGCGAGGAGTACCACGACGGCAGCGTCCACCGTCAGATCGTGGACCACCACGGCATCGTGCTCGTGGACGAGGAGCTCAGGGGTGAGTGATGACCCCGTGGTCGCCGACCACGACGTGCTCCTGGTCGGCGGTGGCGGGGCCGGCCTGCGGGCTGCGATCGCAATCGCCGAGACCGAGCCGGGACTCGACGTGGCCGTCGTGTCGAAGGTCTATCCCATGCGCAGCCACACCGTGTCGGCCGAGGGCGGCGCCGCGGGGGTGATCGCCGAGGACGACACCATCGAGGAGCACATCTACGACACGATCTCCGGCAGCGACTGGCTGGGCGACCAGGACGCCATCGAGGCGTTCGTCAACGAGGCGCCGCGCGAGCTCCTGCAGCTGGAGCACTGGGGGTGCCCGTGGAGCCGCCAGCCGGACGGCCGGGTCGCGGTGCGTGCGTTCGGCGGCATGAAGAACATGCGCACCTGGTTCGCGGCCGACAAGACCGGCTTCCACATGCTGCACGCGTTGTTCCAGACCTCCCTGAAGTACCAGCGGCTGGCGAGGTACGACGAGTGGTTCGTCACCCGGCTGCTCGTCGACGAGGGGCGGGTGCACGGTGTCGTCGCCGTGGAGCTGAACACCGGCCGGATCAAGGCGATCACTGCCCGCGCGGTCGTGCTCGCCACGGGCGGATGCGGCAAGGTCTTCCCGTTCACCACCAACGCCGCCATCAACACCGGCGACGGCATGGCGCTCGCCTACCGGGCCGGTGCCCCGCTCAAGGACATGGAGTTCGTCCAGTACCACCCGACGGGGCTCCCGTTCAGCGGCATCCTCATCACCGAGGCCACGCGGGCCGAGGGCGGTTGGCTGCTCAACAAGGACGGCTACCGCTACCTCCAGGACTACGACCTCGGCACTCCGACACCGGAGCCGACGCTGCGCAGCATGGAGCTGGGTCCGCGCGACCGGCTCTCGCAGGC
Source organism: uncultured Actinomycetota bacterium (assembly GCA_963817125.1). Lineage (GTDB taxonomy): Bacteria > Actinomycetota > Actinomycetes > Propionibacteriales > Nocardioidaceae > Nocardioides. The sequence goes on along the minus strand of CAWFNB010000011.1, from coordinate 12,553 downwards.
GTTCGTGCACGAGGCCGAGAAGGGCCGCACGCTGGACTCGGAGTGGGGCCCGATCGTCCACCTCGACCTGCGCCACCTCGGCGAGAAGCTGATCGACACCAAGCTGCCGTTCGTGCGCGAGCTGTGCCTCAAGTACGAGCGGATCGATCCGGTGACCGAGCTGATCCCGGTCCGCCCGGTCGTGCACTACATGATGGGCGGGGTCCACACCGACATCGACGGCGCTACGCCACTGGCCGGCCTGTACGCCGCGGGCGAGACCGCGTGCGTGAGCATCAACGGCGCCAACCGTCTCGGCTCCAACTCCCTGCCCGAGTGCCTGGTGTTCGGTGCCCGCGCCGGCCGGGCGGCCGCGACGTACGCCATGAGCGCCGGTCCTCCCCCGGCCTCCATCGCCGCCCAGGCGTCTGACGAGGTACGACGCCTCGAACGGCTCCTCGGGACCCCGCCCGGCGACGACGCTGTCGCCCCCATCCGGACCGAGATGCAGACGACGATGGAGGATGCTGCCGGCATCTACCGGACCGGGCCCGAGATGGCCGCGGGAGTCGACCGGCTCAAGGAGCTGCAAGAACGCGCGCTCAGGGTCGGGATCTGGGACACGGCTCGTAGCTTCAACACCGAGCTGGTCACTGCGCTGGAGCTCGCCAACCTGCTCGACGTCGCCGAGTGCATGCTCGCCTCCGGCCTGCGCCGGGAGGAGTCGCGCGGCGCCCACCAGCGCACCGACTTCCCTGCTCGGGACGACGAGAGGTTCCTCACCCACCACATGGTCGAGCGCGACCCAGACGGCTCACCGCAGGTCTCCGAGCTACCGGTGACGATCACCCGCTGGCCCCCGGGCGAGCGAACCTACGGGAGGTAGCGATGGCGGACAGCATCACCGGCTCGATCACCCTGAGGGTGACCAGGTGGCGGCCCGACAAGAACACGCCCCCCGGCGCGGACGAGTACGACGTCCCGCTGCGCAAGGAGTGGACGGTCCTCGACGGTCTCAACTACATCAAGGACGAGCTCGACCAGACCCTCGCCTTCCGCTGGTCGTGCCGGATGGGGATCTGCGGCAGCTGCGGAATGAACGTCAACGGCGAGCCGGTGCTGTCGTGTGGCGCGTTCCTGACCGACTACGCACCAGGTCCTGTCCAGGTGGAGCCGCTGGCCAACTTCCCCATCGCGCGCGACCTGGTCGTCGACATGTCCGACTTCATGGAGAAGCTTCCCCGCGTGAAGCCGTGGATCATCCGCGACGACGACGTGACCGAGATCGACGGGGAGTACCTCCAGACGCCCGAGGAGCTCGACGCGTACAAGCAGTTCAGCATGTGCATCAACTGCATGCTCTGCTACTCCGCGTGCCCGGTCTACGGGCTCGACCCGACCTTCATCGGACCGGCAGCGATCGCGCTGGCCGAGCGCTATGACCTCGACTCCCGCGACCAGGGCGCCCGCGAGCGCCTCGACGTACTCATCGAGCACGAGGGCGTGTGGGGGTGCACGTTCGTCGGCGAGTGCACGCGCGTCTGCCCCAAGCACGTGGACCCAGCCGGTGCCATCCAGCGCTACAAGCTCAAGGCGGCCCAGCAGTCGGTGAAGGCGTTCCTCCTGCCTCGGAGCATGCAATGAGCGACGACCTCACCTGGACCCGGCCGATCTCCACCTGGTGGTGGCTGCGGAAGCGCACCTACTTCGTCTTCGTGATGCGCGAGCTCAGCTCGCTGTTCGTGGGTTGGTACGTGCTCTTCCTTCTCTTGCTGATCCGGGCCGTCAGCCAGGGGGACGCCGCCTACGAGAACTTCCTGGACTGGGCCGCGTCGCCCGTGGTCGTCGTGATCAACGTGGTCGCATTCGCGTTCATCGTCCTGCACACGGTGACCTGGTTCGGCGTCACGCCACAGGCCATGGCACTGCAGGTCCGCGGCAAGCCGGTGCCGGCGCCGATCGTCATCGGCGCGCAGTACGCCGGCCTAGCGGTCGTGTCCGCCTTCGTCTGGTGGCTGGTGACCCGATGACCAAGCGGCGCGTCACACCACTGGTGTGGATGACGTTCAGCGCTGGTGGGGTGACCGCCGCCATGTTCCTGCCGGTGCTGGCGTTCCTGTTCGCGCTGGCGTTCCCGCTCGGCTGGATCACCCCGCCCTCGCACGACCACCTGCTCGGCATCCTGCGCCATCCGGTGACGTTCCTGGCACTGGTCGGGATGTTCACCGTGATGCTCGTGCACGCCGCACACCGGTTCCGCTACACGCTCTACGACGGCCTGCAGCTCAAGTGGAAGTGGCAGATCGCGGTGGTCTGCTACGGCGGCGCCATGCTCGGCGCCGGAGCCGCGTTCATCATCCTCGGCCAGGTCTTCTGAGCGCTGGGGACTAGGCACGCGCCCGCGAGATGCCGCTAGCCCCCGCGCACCCGGCAGTCGTGCTGCCGCTCCAGCGGCTAGGCCTGCCGCTGAGTGCGCTGGTGGTGGGCGCCGTGGCCCCGGACGCGCCGGTGTACCTGCCGGTCGGGGTGGGCTACGGGACGACGCACAGCGGCGGGGGGCTCGCCGTCGACGTCGTCATCGGTCTGTCCGTGCTGTGGCTCTGGTTCGCCTTGCTCCGCGACGCCGTCGTGGATCTGGCGCCACCGCTGCGCAGACGCGCACCGACACGGGCGCGGCTCGCTGGGCGGGCCTGGCTGCTCGCTCCGCTCGCCGTCGCGATCGGCTCGGCGACGCACGTCCTGTGGGACTCCTGCACCCACGACTGGGGGTTCGTCGTGCAGGAGATTGCCTTCCTGCGAGAAGAGCACGGCCCGTTGCGGGGCTACAGCTGGATCCAGCACGCGTCCACCGTCGTCGGCGCTGTCGTGGTCGCGACGTACGGCATGCTGCGGCTGAGCAGGCTCCCAGTCGTCGATCGACCGCCGGCGGTGAGTCGGCCGTGGCTCTGGCTGGCAACGGTTCCGTTAGCGGCCGTGACCGTCGGGATCCTCCTCAGGGACCCGAACGCCGCAGTCGGCGCTGCGCTGCTCGGGCTGCTCTGCGTTGCGCTCGGATGGCGGGTCGCAGCGACAGTCGCGGCGACATGACGCACAGCGACGGCTGCGACTCGTCCGGTAGTAGCGTCGGGTCATGCACGTCGAAGTCGAGGTACCGGTAGCCCGCCCACGCTCAGAGGTCTTCGACCTGATGGCAGACGCGCGCAACGAGACTGCGTGGAACTCCCAGGTGACCCGCAGCGATCTGGTTTCCGGAGAGCCCATCGGCCAGGGAACGCAGTTCGTGACCGTGAATCGTGGGCAGTCATATGACGCCACCATCACGACGTACGACATTCCGAACGAGATCGTCTTCGACGTCGTGGGCAAGACGCTCAAGATCGTCGGTCGCTTCAAGTTCGCTGACAGCGGCGAGAACACTCTCGTACGGGCGAGTTTCGAGTTGCAGCCACTGGGCTTCATGAAGCTGGTGCTGCCACTCATTGCGCCGAGCGTTCGTCGCGACTTCCCCAAGCAACTCAACTCGTTCAAGACCTTCTGCGAGTCGCGCTAGTGGTCATGACCGCAAGTCGTCGATCCTCGGCTACGCCAGGAGCTCCGCGAGGGTCCGTACCTCGTCGGCCGAGCCGCAGCTGAGCATCAGGGTCGTGACGCCGGTGTCCTCCCAGGCGGCCACGGTGTCCTTCACCTCCGCGGCGGTGCCGATGATGTGCATGTCGTCCACCAGCTCGTCGGGGATGAGCGCGGTTGCCTCGTCCTTCTTGCCCTCCAGGTAGAGCTCCTGCACCTGGTCGGCGACATCGGCGTAGCCCATCCGCTCGAAGACCTGCTTGTGGAAGTTCTGGTCCTTGGCGCCCATGCCGCCCATGTAGAGCGCGACGACCGGCTTCATGCCGTTGATCACGGCCGCCTTCTCGTCGGCGTCCTGGGTGATCTGCACGTGGCAGGTGGCTGCGATCTCGAAGTCGGAACGGGTACGCCGGGCGCCGGGCCGCGCGAAACCCTCGTCCAGCCACGGGCCGTACATCCCTGCAGACTTGGGTGTGTAGAAGATCGGGATCCAGCCGTCGGCGATCTCGGCGGTCTGTGCCACGTTCTTGGGTCCCTCGGCGCCGAGCCAGATCGGGATGTCGGCCCGTAGCGGGTGCACGATCGACTTCAGCGGCTTGCCGAGACCGACCGCGTTGTCCCCGCGGTAGGGCAGCGGGTAGTGCGGGCCGTCGTTGGTCACCGGCGCCTCGCGGGCCAGCACCTTGCGGATGATGTCGACGACCTCGCGGGTCCGGGCCAGCGGCTTGCCGAACGGCTGGCCGTACCAGCCCTCGACCACCTGCGGGCCGCTCACCCCCATGCCGAGCACCATCCGGCCGCCGCTGAGGTGGTCGAGGGTGAGCGCGTGCATGGCGATCGACGTCGGCGACCGACCGGACATCTGGACGATCGAGGTGCCGAGCCGGAGCCGCGCCGTCTCCCGGCCCCACCACGCCAGCGGCGTGAACGCGTCGGAGCCCCAGGCCTCGGCTGTGAAGATCGCGTCGAAGCCGGACTCCTCGGCCGCGGCCACGAGCTCGGCGTGGTGGGCCGGCATCCCGGCACCCCAGTAGCCCAGCTGCAACCCCAGTTTCATCCGCACTCCTGAACCACCTTGTCAAGCCGCGTGGATCGTAGATCTGCTTTCGGGTAGCAAGGGTAGAACGTGTTCTGTTTCTCTCGTACTTGCCCCATCTCTAGAACGTGTTCTAGTTTTGCGCCATGGCACGCACGCTGTCCGCGCCCGTCACCGTAGCGTTCGACTACACCCGCTCGACCGGTCCGGTCCTGGGGCGGTTCCTGACCGGGCTGCGCGACGGTCAGGTGGTCGGCGGCCGTACGTCGGAGGGGCGGGTCGTCGTACCGCCGCCGGAGTACGACCCGGTCACCCACGACGCGCTCACCGACTTCGTCGACGTGGCCGACACCGGCGTGGTCACGTCGTGGTCGTGGGTGCCGGAGCCGGTCAGCGGCCAGCCGTTCGACCGGCCGTTCGCCTTCGCGCTGGTGACCCTCGACGGCGCCGATGCTCCGCTGCTGCACGCGCTCGACGTCGCCTCCCTCGACGACGTCGCGACCGGGATGCGGGTGCGCATCCGCTGGCGCGACGAGCGGGTGGGAGCCATCACCGACATCGAGTGCTTCGAACCAGCCTCGGTGGTTGAGGAGGTTGGGCAGCAACCGTCTCGAAACCCCGAGCCGCGCGAGACCGTCGATCCCGTCACCGGGATCGTGGTTCCGATCGAGCTCGACTACCTCTACGCCGCCTCGCCGGAGGAGTCGTTGTTCTACACCTCGCTGTCCGAGGGCAAGCTCGTCGGCCAGCGGTGCCCGACCTGCGGCAAGGTCTACATCCCGCCACGGAGCGCCTGCCCCGCCGACGGGACGCCGACGGTGGAAGAGGTCGAGCTGCCGGACACCGGCACGGTGACGACGTTCTGCATCGTCAACGTGCCGTTCCTCGGGCAGCGGATCACGCCGCCGTACGTCTCGGCCTACATCCTCCTCGACGGCGCGGACATCGCCTTCCTGCACCTGATCCTCGACATCCCGGCCGACGAGGTCCGGATGGGGATGCGGGTCAAGGCGGTCTGGAAGCCACGTGACGAGTGGGGCACCACGATCGAGAACATCAGCCACTTCGCGCCGACCGGCGAGCCGGACGCGGACTACGAGAGCTACAAGGTGCACTTGTGAGGGACGTTGCAGTCGTCGGCTTCGCCCAACGGCAGATGCCGCAGTTCGACGGCTCCCCGACCTGTGTCGAGCTGCTGGTGCCGCTGTTCGCGGAGTGCTACGAGCAGACCGGGTGGACCCGCAAGGACGTCGGGTTCTGGTGCTCGGGGTCCTCGGACTACCTGGCCGGCCGGTCCTTCTCGTTCGTGCAGGCGGTGGACGCGATCGGCGTGATCCCGCCGGTCAACGAGTCGCACGTCGAGATGGACCTGGCGTGGGCGATGTACGAGGCCTGGCTCAAGATCCAGACCGGCGAAGTGGACACCGCGCTGGTCTACGCCTTCGGCAAGAGCTCCGCCGGCGTGCTGCGCCGTACCCTCGCGCTGCAGCTCGACCCATACACGATGACGCCGCTGTGGCCGGACACCGTGTCGCTGGCCGGGCTGCAGGCCCGCGCGGGCATCGACGCCGGTCTCTGGGACGAGCGGGCGATGGCCGAGGTGGCCAACCGGTCCCTGATCGACGCGGAGAAGAACGAGTACGCGATCCGCAAGGGCGGCTCGTCGGTGGAGGAGCTGCTCGCCCGGCCGGTGTACGCCGACCCATTGCGCAAGCACGACTGCGCACCGGTGACCGACGGCGCGGCGGCGCTCGTGATCGCCGCCGGCGACCGGGCGCGCAACGTGTGCGACCGGCCGGCCTGGATCCGCAGCGTCGCGCACTACGTGGACCCGATGAGCCTGGGCGCTCGTGACCTGACCCGCTCCCCCAGTGCGGCGCGGGCCGCCGAGGCCAGCGACGTGGACGGCGTCGAGGTGGCCGAGCTGTGCGCGCCGTTCAGCCACCAGGAGCTGATCCTGCGGCGTGAGCTCGGCCTGGCCGACGACGTCCGGGTCAACCCGTCGGGTGGTGCCCTCACGAGCAACCCGATGTTCTCCGCAGGCGGGATCCGGATCGGCGAGGCCGCGAAGCGGATCTGGTCCGGCGAGGCGTCGAAGACGCTGGCCCACGCCACCTCAGGACCGGCCCTCCAGCAGAACCTGGTCTGTGTGATGGAAGGACAGTCCTGATGGGCAAGCAGCCGGCCGCCGTGATCGGTGTGGGCCAGACCCATCACCGCGCCAAGCGCGAGGACGTCTCGATGCCGGGACTGCTCCGCGAGGCGATCGACCGCGCCCTCGAGGACGCCCAGATGACGCTCGACGAGATCGACGCGATCGTCGTCGGCAAGGCGCCTGACCTGTTCGAGGGCGTGATGATGCCCGAGCTGTTCCTGGCCGACTCGATCGGCGCCGCCGGCAAGCCGCTGCTCCGGGTGCACACGGCCGGCTCGGTCGGCGGCTCGACCGCGATCGTCGCCGCGCTGCTCGTCCAGGCCGGCGTGCACCGGAAGGTGCTCACCGTCGCCTACGAGAAGCAGTCCGAGTCGAACGCCATGTGGGCGCTCTCGGTGCCGATCCCGTTCAACATGCCCGTGCACGCCGGTGCGGGCGGCTACTTCGCCCCGCACGTGCGCTCCTACATCCGCCGTTCGCAGGCCCCCACCCACATCGGGGCGATCGTGGCGGCCAAGGACCGGCAGAACGCGCTGAAGAACCCGTTCGCGCACCTGCGCAACCCGGACACCACCGTCGAGTCGGTGCTGGCCTCGCAGATGCTGTGGGACCCGATCCGCTACGACGAGACCTGCCCGTCCTCCGACGGCGCCTGCGCGCTGGTCATCGGGGCCGAGGACGTCGCCTCCGCCTCGCCGAACCCGGCGTGGATCCACGGCACCGTGATGCGCTCGGAGGCCACCTCGGCCGCCGAGCGCGACCAGGTCAACCCGCAGGCGTCCCGCGACGCGGCGGCCGCGCTCTGGAAGCAGGCAGGCATCACCAACCCGATCGAGGAGATCGACGCGGCCGAGATCTACGTGCCGTTCTCCTGGTTCGAGCCGATGTGGCTGGAGTCGCTCGGCTTCGCCGAGGCCAACGGCGGCGGCTGGCGGCTCACCGAGTCCGGCGCGACCGCGATGGACGGCAAGCTCCCGGTCAACTGCTCCGGCGGCGTCCTGTCCTCGAACCCGATCGGCGCCTCCGGCATGCTCCGCTTCGGCGAGGCGGCCCTCCAGGTCCGCGGCGCCGCCGGGGAGCACCAGGTGGACGGCGCCCGCAAGGCGCTTGGCCACGCCTACGGCGGCGGCTCACAGTTCTTCGCGATGTGGGTGGTCGGCGCGGAGAAGCCCTCGAACTGACTCAGCTGGGCACCCTAGGTATTCGTCGTCCGTTGGGAGAGACATGGCCGAGCTGATCCGCACCAACGACGTTGCCCTGATCTCGGTGGTCGAAGGACTGCTCCAGGAAGCCGAGATCCCCTGCCACGTGGCGGACCGCCACACCAGTGCGCTCGAGGGCTCGCTGAACTTCCTGCAGGTGCGCGTGCTCGTCCCAGACGACCGGGAGTCCGAAGCGCGGCAGCTGCTGACCGACGCCGAGCTCGGCGAGTGGCTGCGCCAGTGAAGTAGCCTCACGACATGGGTGAGCTGATCCCGTTCCCGGCGCCGGACCTCGAGCCCGAGGCGCCCGAGCGCGAGCCGCTGTGGCGCGAGGCGGTCGGGCAGGAGCTCCGCGACGAGCGCCAGGACGCGGGGCGCACGCTCGCCGACGTCGCCCACGAGGCGGGCGTCTCGACGCAGTACCTCTCCGAGATCGAGCGCGGCCGCAAGGAACCCAGCTCGGAGGTGCTGCAGGCCGTCGCCGGTGCCCTGGGGCTGCGGCTGGTCGACCTGACCATCCGGGTCGCCCGCAGGCTCACCGAGGTCCGCGGACCGGTCTGCCTGGCCGCCTAGCCCCGACCAGCTCAGGGCAGCAGCAGCATCGAGTCGCCGAACTCGTGCCAGAGGTAGTGCGGCGAGTCCGGAGCGGTGACGTCGGCATAGGCCCGGTCCACCAGCTCTGCGCCCGCGACCGCCTCGAGCAGGTCGAGGTGGCTCGCCTGCGGCTCGTGCAGACCGGTGAGCAGCCCGGTCACCACCCGTGCCGGTCGGCCGGGGCCGAGCACCAGCGACGTCCACCCGTCGTACGCCGCCACCCGGCCATCCGTCGAGGCGGCGGTCTCCAGCGCGCGGACGACCGTGGTCCCGACCGCGACCACACGGCCACCGCTCGAGCGGGTGAGCTCGACCAGCCGTGCGGTCGTCTCGGGCACCGACGCCCACTCGGGCTGCGGCGGCTCGTGTGACTCCTGGCTGGCCACGCCGGTGTGCAGCACCAGCGAAGCGACCACGACGCCCGAGGCCATCAGCTCGACCAGCAGCTCGCGGGACAGCGGCCGGCCCGCGCTGGGCATCTCGGCGCTGCCGGGCACGGCGGCATACACGTTCTGCAGGTCGTCGATGGGCCAGTCGCCCTGGACGTAGGGATAGCGGATCGGGGCGCCGTGCCGGCGCAGGTAGGCCACCCGGTCCGCGATCGGCAGCGTCGTCGCCCGCCACAGCCGCCTCTGCCCCGCAGGGTGCGGTGCGGCGATGCGCAACCGGACGCCGCCCGGCAGCCGCAGCACCTCGCCGGGCTCCGGTACGCCGGGGCCGCGGCCGTCGGGCCGGCGCAGCTCGACGACCCAGGAACCGTCGTCAAGCTCGGCGGAGACGTGCAGCCCCCAGGGGCAGCCGTGCCGCTGCACCTCGAGGGCTGACGGCAGCGTCGCGCTGGTGTTGACCACCAGCAGGTCGCCCGGCTCGAGCCACAGCGGGAGCTCGCGAGCCTGCCGGTGCAGGGTGCGGTCGGCGGTCACCACGGCCATCCGCACCTCGTCGCGCGCCAGACCCCGGGCCTCCGGCGGACTGGTGGCCTCGCTGCCCGGAGGCAGCACGAACCGGGTCTCGGTGGCGGCCGCGCTCATCCGGTCACCACGGCCAGCTCGGCGAGGAGCTCGGTGGCCCGGTAGCGACCGCTGGGCAGCTGCCCCTCGAGCAGCCGCAGCAGGGCCGGGACCGCGACCGTCGGCTCCGGCCGGTCGGAGATGTCCTCGCCCGGGAACGCGTCCTGGTGCATCCGGGTGCGCATGTCGCCGGGGTCGACGGCGTACACCCGCAGGGCCGGCTCCTCGGCGGCCAGCACGCGGGTGGCGTGGTCGAGGCCGGCCTTCGACGAGCCGTAGCCACCCCAGGTCTCGTAGGGCTCGACCGACGCGTCCGAGGTCACGTTGATCACCACGCCACTGCGGAGGCGCAGCTGCGGCAGCAGGGCCGCCGTGAGCGCGACGGGGGCGACCAGGTTGACCTGAAGGATGCGCAGGTACGTCGCGGTGTCGAGGTCGGCCAGCGCAGGCAACGGACTGGCGCCCAGGGTGCTTGCGTTGTTGACCAGGGCGCTCGCGCCGCCCAGCTCGGCGGCGACGTCGACCAGGTCCCGCCGATGCGCGGGGTCGGCGACGTCGCCGGCGATCGCCGGGTACGGGCCGCCGGGCAGCGCGCGGACGGCGTCGCGCAGGTCGCGCTCATGCCGTGCGTCGACGACCAGGTTCCACCCCCGGCGCGCCAGCTCGTGCGCGAAGGCGCGGCCGAGGCCGTGAGAGGCGCCCGTGATGACAGCGACAGGCTGTTGTTCAGTCATGACTCCAGCATGAAACTTGAAGATTAGTTGAAGTCAAGAGATTCGCGATTTCACACTCACGACACCCTTGCCGGTGACATCGTGGGGGCGTCAGGTCCCCCCACCCCCTGGTGCACCCCACCGCGCATCGAGAGCCAACGGTGTGATGTCGACATCCCCCACCCCCCTGCTGGACTGGTTGCCGCGCGGCGGCGCACTCCCGCACGACACCTGGGTGTCCCGGCACCGCTGGGTGGTGCGGATCCTCGTCGCCCAGTGCGCCGGGATCGTGGTGTTCGCGCTGACACAGGGCTACGCGGTCGAGAAGGCTCTCTTCGAAGCCCTCCCGCCGGGGCTGATGGCAGTGCTGGCCACGTCGCCGAAGTTCGGCAAGACGGGGCGCAGCGCACTGGCCGCCATCGGGCTCATGGTCATCTCCACCAGCCTGGTCCACATCTCGGGCGGCTACATCGAGGCGCACTTCCACTTCTTCGTGATGCTCCCGATCGTCGCGCTGTACGAGAGCTGGCTTCCGTTCGCGCTCTCGGTGGGACTGGTGCTCTTCCACCACGGCATCGCGGGTTCCCTGAACCCGTCCGAGATCTACAACCACCCGGCGGCCCTGGCCCACCCCTGGGTGTGGGCCGGGATCCACGCACTCGCGATCTTCGCGGCGTGCCTGGGCGCGGTGGTGAACTGGAAGGCGCAAGAGCGGCTACGGGCGGCAGAAGCCGACATGGCCAGGCAGCTGGTCCACCAGGCCAACCACGATCCGCTCACGGGGCTACCGAGCCGCACCCTGTTCATGGACAGGTTGGAGCAGGCGATGCTGCTCGGCGCACGCGAGGACCGGTCCACCAGCGTGCTGATGCTGGACATGGACGGCTTCAAAGAGGTCAACGACATGTTCGGCCACGGCAACGGGGATCTCGTCCTCGTCGAGGTCGCACGCCGCCTGGCCGCCCGCATCCGGTCCCACGACACCGTCACCCGTCTTGGCGGCGACGAGTACGCCGTGCTGCTCGTGGGCATGGACGGCGAGCAGGCCGAGGAGACCTCCAGGAGGGTCGCCGACGCGCTGGCCCGGCCCTTCGACCTCGGCGGTGTCCACGTGGATCTGGAGGTCAGCATCGGGATCGCCACCGGCGGACCCGGCGACGACGCCACCACGGTGATGCGCAAGGCCGACACCGCGATGTACCACGCGAAGGAGCAGCGGCTCGGCCGGGCCCACTTCAGCGCGGACAACCCGATGCTCGCCGCAGGGGCGGTGACGGGCAACCGACTCGACCTGCTCGGTGACCTCCGTCGGGCGCTGAACGAGCACGAGATCGTGCTCCACTACCAGCCGAAGATCGACCTCACCTGCGGCAAGATGGTCGGCGTAGAGGCGCTCGCGCGCTGGCAGCACCCTGAGCGTGGCCTGCTCCAGCCCAGCGCCTTCATCGAGATGGTGGAGCGGACCAACCTGAGCCTCCAGTTCACCAACGAGGTGCTGTCCATGGCGCTGGCCCAGAACCGGCGTTGGGCCGAGCAGGGGCTGGAGGTGCCGGTCGCGGTCAACCTCTCCCGTCGGAGCCTCCTCGACCCGACGCTGCCCCGCTCGGTGGAGACCCTTCTCGCCGAGCACCGTGTCTCGCCGAGCATGCTGGTCCTCGAGATCACCGAGATGACGATCGTCAGCGAGCCCGAGGTGGCGGGCCAGATCCTTCGCGAGCTCCGCCGGCTGGGGGTCAGGGTGTCCCTGGACGACTTCGGGACCGGCTACTCGTCGCTCTCCTACCTCAAGAACCTGCCGATCGACGAGCTCAAGATCGACCGGAGCTTCGTCCGGCACCTCACCGAGGAAGGCTCCCGGGACTCGATCCTGGTCGGCGCCACCGTCGAGCTGGCCCACAACCTGGGGCTGTCGGTGGTGGCCGAGGGCGTCGAGGACGCGGACACCCAAAGCCGTCTGGGTGCGCTGGCCTGCGACCTCGCACAGGGCTTCCACATCGCCCGCCCGATGCCGGCCTCCGAGCTCGGCGCCTGGCTGTCGGAGTGCCGCGTCGTCGAGGACAGCACAGAGATGGCGCTGGCCACCGCCGACCTGGCGAATCGGCTCAGCTGACAGCCTTCCGGCTGTCGAGCACGCCGTCGGCCAGTCCGTAGTCCACGGCCTCCTCGGCGGACAGCACGAGGTCGCGCTCGGTGTCCTCACGGATGGACTCGGTGTCGCGGGCGGTGTGCCTGGCCAGGATCTGCTCCATCTGGGAGCGCAGCCGGACGATCTCCTTGGCGTGCAGCGCCAGGTCCGG